>NZ_JAMCOJ010000023.1 GCF_023476645.1 Cellulophaga sp. 20_2_10 | reverse complement strand
GGGTTGGTATTGTCGGTAACTTCTTGTCCGTCAAGAATAGTATCACCATCTGTATCAGGATTATTAGGATCAGTACCTAAAGTTACTTCTTCACCATCTAAAAGTCCATCATTATCAGAATCAGGATTATTAGGATCCGTACCAATAGTTTCTTCTTCTGCATTAGTTAAACCATCGTTATCACAATCGCTAGTAGGTAGCGGAGTACCACCAATAGATTCACAATCATCTAAAGGATTTGTACCGTCTGTAACTTCTTGGCCATCATTAATTCCATCATTATCAGAATCAGGATTATTAGGATCAGTCCCTAAAGTAACTTCATCATTATCATTTATACCATCCCCATCAGTATCAACAGAAATAGTAACAATTCCTGTATTAGAGTTTCCAGAAGGATCAGTAGCTGTAATATTAATTGCGTCTTCATCAGCAAGTACAGGGAAAGATCCATTAATAGGAGATTGATTTTCAGTATCTAAAGTCCAGTTTCCAGCTGAATCAGTAGTTACTAAATAAGTAACATCAATTACACCGTCTCCATTTGTATCTAATTCTATTGTAAGAATTTCGTTAGGATCTCCTTGACCCGTTAATACCGGAGTACTATCTATAGTGTTAAAGCTGTCCACTGTAGGATCTGAAAGATCAAGTACTGCAGTATCTGTAGCACTATCAGGACCAACGTTACCAGCAACATCTGTAATATTTGCTGTTAGTACAATAGTACCAGCGTCACCAGGATTAGCAATAACCACATCAATATTTCCATTAGCTATATCAGCAGCAGAAAGTACCACATCTTGTGAATTTCCATTACCGTCAGTAATAGTTACTGTGTCTCCTTCAACGGCATCTGCAGGAAGTGTAACTACAGCATCAATATCACCTATGAGCTCATCTTCACTTATTAAGCCATCATTATTGGTGTCTTCTGTAATAACTACGGTTGGTGCAGTAGGATCTGTAGTGTCAAAAGTTGCACTATCTGAAATGCTATCAGGGCCAACATTGCCAGCACTATCTGTAATGTTCGCTGTTATAACAATTGTACCGTCATCACCAGGATTTGCGATTATTACATCAATAGATCCGTTTGTAATATCGGTTGCAGTTAAGATTACATCTTGTGAGTTACCATTACCATCGGTAATCGTTACCGTATCTCCAGCGACTGCATCAGCAGGTAGCGTAACCACAGCATCAATATCACCTACCAGTTCATCTTCACTGATGAAACCATCATTGTTGGTGTCTTCTATAATTTCCACCGTCGGCGCTGTAGGATCTGTAAGATCAAGTACCGCAGTATCTGTAGCACTATCAGGACCAACATTACCAGCAACATCTGTAATGTTTGCTGTTATAACAATGGTACCTGTATCACCAGGATTGGCGATTACAACATCAATATATCCATTCGCAATATCAGCTGCAGTAAGAATAACATCTTGTGAGTTACCATTACCATCGGTAATCGTTACCGTATCTCCTTCAAATGTCGGTCCAACTAAAGTTACACGTGCATCAATATCACCTACTAATTCATCTTCGCTAATGAAACCATCATTATTAGTGTCTTCAGTAATTTCTACTGTCGGAGCCAATGGATCTGTAAGGTCAAGTACTGCAGTATCTGTGGCACTATCAGGGCCAACATTACCAGCAACATCTGTAATGTTTGCTGTTAGTACAATAGTACCAGCGTCACCAGGATTAGCAATAACCACATCAATATTTCCATTAGCTATATCTGCAGCAGAAAGTACCACATCTTGTGAGTTACCATTTCCATCTGTAATCGTTACCGTATCACCAGCTACTGCATCTGCAGGAAGTGTAACTACAGCATCAATATCACCTACCAGTTCATCTTCACTGATGAAGCCATCATTATTGGTGTCTTCTGTAATTTCTACAGTAGGAGCCGTAGGATCTGTAAGATCAAGTACTGCAGTATCTGTGGCACTATCAGGACCAACATTACCAGCAACATCTGTAATATTTGCAGTTACATCTATGGTACCTGTATCACCAGGATTAGCAATTATAACATCAATATATCCATTCGTAATATCAGTTGCAGTCAAGACCACATCTTGTGAATTACCATTACCATCTGTAATGGTTACCGTATCACCAGCTTCAGCATCTGCAGGAAGCGAAACACGAGCATCAATATCACCCGTTAATTCATCTTCATTAATTAAACCATCATTATTGGTGTCTTCTGTAATTTCCACAGTTGGTGCCGTTGGAGCCGTTGTGTCAAGTACTGCTGTATCTGTAACACTATCATCACCAATATTACCAGCAACATCTGTAATAAATGCTCCTAATACTATTGTACCTGCTTCACCAGGATTAGCGATAATAACTTCTATAGAACCAGTTGTTATATCTGTCGTAGTCAAAATTACATCTTGTGAGTTTCCGTTACCATCTGTAATGGTTACCGTATCACCAGCAATTGCATCAATAGGTAATGTCACTATAGCATCAATATCGCCAGACAATTCACTTGCGCTGATTAAGCCATCATTATTTACATCTTCTGAAATTTCAACCAGTGGCGCACTTGGAGCTGAAATATCGATTAAAGCAGAATCTGTGGCACTATTAGGACCTACGTTACCAGCTACATCCGTAAGGTTAGCTGTTACCTCTATTGTACCCGTATCACCAGGATTAGTAATAACAACATCAATAAATCCGTTAGCGACATCAGTTGCGGTTAAAACCACATCTTGTGAGTTCCCATTACCATCTGTAATCGTTACCGTATCACCAACTTCGGCATCTAAAGGAAGAGAAACACGAGCATCAATATCGCCCGTTAATTCAGTTTCACTAATGATACCATCATTATTTGTGTCTTCGGTAATTTCTATTGTTGGTGCACTTGGATCTGTAAGGTCAAGTAATGCCGTATCTGTATTACTATCAGGACCAACATTACCGGCTACATCTGTTACAAAAGCGGTAACATTAATAGTACCTCCGTCTCCCGGATTAGGAATTACAACAATTATAAATCCGTTAGTAGCTTCAGCTGCCGTAAGTATAACATCTTGTGAGCCTCCATTACCATCTGTTATGGTTACGGTATCACCTGCTCTTATATTACTTGGTAGTGATATTGCTGCATCAATATCGCCAACTAATTCATCTTCGTTAATTAACTCATCATCATTACCATCATCAACAATAATTACTGTTGGCGCACCAGGATCCGTAAGATCTAGTACTGCAGTATCTGTAGCACTATCAGGACCAACATTACCGGCAACATCTGTTATGTTCGCAGTTACCACAATAGTACCGTTATCACCAGGATTGGCAATTACAACATCTACATATCCATCAGATATATTTGTTGCAGTCAATACTACATCTTGAGAGTTTCCATTACCATCTGTTACCGTTACTATATCTCCTGCAAATACTGCTCCCACTAAAGTTACGCGGGCATCAATATCGCCGACCAATTCATCTTCGTTTATTAAACCGTCATTATCGGTATCTTCTGAAATTACAATAATTGGTGCAACAGGAGCTGTCGTATCAATAGTAGCAGTATCAGTTGCACTATCAGGACCCACATTACCCGCAACATCCGTTAGGTTAGCAGTTAATACAATAGTACCGTTTTCACCAGGGTTGATGATTATCACATCTATAGTACCCGTTGCAACATCTGATGCCGTAAGTATTATATCTTGTGAATTACTATTACCATCGGTTACCGTAACCGTATCACCAGCTACTGCACCTGCTGGTAGTGTTACCACTGCATCTAAATCACCTACTAATTCATCTCCATTAATTAATTCATCATTATTAACATCTTCAGTAATTTGTATTGTTGGCGCTAAAGGATCCGTAATATCAAGTACCGCAGTATCTGTAGCACTATCAGGACCAACATTGCCTGCAACATCTGTAAGATTAGCGGTGACAACAATTGTACCTGTATCACCAGGGTTTGCGATTACTACATCAATAAATCCGTTTGTAATATCAGTTGCTGTCAAAATCACATCTTGAGAGTTTCCATTACCATCGGTAACGGTCACGGTATCGCCTGCAACTGCGTCAGCAGGTAGCGTTACACGAGCATCAATATCACCAACAAGTTCATCTTCGTTTATTAGTCCGTCATTACTTACATCTTCAGTAATAACTACTGTTGGTGCTAATGGAGCGGTTGTATCAAGTACTGCAGTATCTGTAGCACTGTCTGCACTTGTATTACCAGCAACATCTGTAATGTTCGCGGTTACGACTATAGTCCCGTTCTCACCAGGATTAGCGATGATAACTGTTATATCGCCATTGCTAATATCAGTTGCTGTAAGCACTACGTCTTGTGAGTTTCCATTACCATCGGTAATAGTTACCGTATCACCAGCAACAGCATCGGCAGGTAGCGTTACTACAGCATTAATAGGTCCCGTAAGTTCAGTATCACTAATTAAACCATCATTATTGGTGTCTTCAGTAATTTCAACTGTTGGCGCTGTTGGCGCCGAAGTATCTATTGTCAACTCTAAGGTTGTACTATCTACCGTACTATTACCAGCTGCATCTGTACTTGTTACCGCAACTTCATTTACACCGTTTACATTTGGAGCAAAAGTTCCGCTATCTGGAGCAACTGTTTCAGTATCTAGAGTCCAGTTGCCCGAAGCATCTGCAATAATTGTAAAGATGGCACCACCAACTTCTACGGTTACCGTAGAATTAGCTTCTGCAGTACCTGTAATTACAGGAGTAGTATCATTTGTAATTTGACTTACTACTGTAGGAATCGCAGGATTCGTAGTATCAATCGTCAACTCTAAAGTTGTAACATCTACCGTACTATTGCCCGCTGCATCTGTACTCGTTACCGCTACTTCATTTGTACCATTTACATTTGGTGTAAATATTCCACTTTCTGGTGTAGCTGTTTCCGTATCAATTGTCCAGTTGCCTGAGCTATCCGTAATTATGGTATATGTTGCTCCTGCAACTTCTATTTCTAAAGTAGAATCTGCTTCTGCAGTTCCGGTAATAACAGGAGTAGTATCATTTGTAATTTGACTCACTACTGTAGGAACAGCAGGCGGAGTTGCATCTACCGTAAGTAGTGCATTATCTGAAGTTAAAGGAGAACATACAAAGCTAGTTTCTGTAATTATCACTCTATATTCAAAACCGTTTTCTGTAGTTGTTATACCTGTTAATGTCAGTGTTTCCGTACTACTTCCTGAATAAATATCGGTTGCATTTGCATCATCTATGTCAACAAAACCACCACCTAATTGGTCATCTACTTGCCATTGATACAGTAGATCTGTACCTGTAGCAGTTACTGTAAATGTCTCTGGAGTACTACCATTTGTTAATACATCTTGCGGTTGTTCAGCTGCCGTAGCTATTGTAGGTACAACACCTGGTTGCTGAAAATCGAATGCTGTATCAGTTGTACTGTCTAAATTGTTTGGTGTCGTGTAACCGTCAGTAACACTAGTTCCTATTACTATTCCGTTGGGATCAACTAGGGTAGGAGCGTCTCCTAAATATCCATCACCATCGGTATCTGTATATCCTGCTTCGATAACATCGTTACATCCATCACCATCAGCATCCAATTCAAGAAAATCTGCTATGCCATCTGATGTACTTTCAGAATCTGACACTGTGTAGTTTACAACGCCACTATTTTGCTGACCACTTGCTTGTACCGTATTTGGAATACCATCTGTACCAACGGCACCATCTACAACACCAGCTGTAAATGCTTGATTGCTTCCAGATTCAACTACATCATAAATACCATCATTATCGGCATCTAAATCAAAGTGATTCGGAACTCCATCACCATCAGCATCAAAAATATCTACGATACCATCTCCGTTGGCATCAGTACCAAAATCAGTATCTCTATAATTGAGAATATCATCATCATCATCATCGGCACTTGGATTAGTACCCGATGTTTCAAGAGTATCTAAAATACCATCATTATCATCATCTAAATCAACAGAATCTGCAATTCCGTCTAAATCATTATCATCAATACCAACTTCACGATAATCAACTTCTGGAGTTGTAGTTTTCGCTATGTTAGGTAAATCTATAGCTCCATTATTTTGATCATCATTAGTATCAAAAAGAGTACCTGGAGTATCTACATCATCATAATCATTTAATAAACCATCATTATCATTATCTAAATTGTTTGATGCTAAAGTGAAACCAGCTTCAACTCTATCACTTATACCATCTTCATCAGAATCTAAATCTAAGTAATCTGGAATTCCATCAAGATCTGTATCTATAGCTGTTAAACCTTCGTTACCTGAACCTTCATATGGATTTCCTAACCCGTCGGTATCAGAATCAACTGTTCCTCTAGGAATATATGATGAAGTAAGTTGCGCTTCTACATTATCTGGAATACCATCATTATCAGAATCAATATCTAAATGATCTTCGATACCATCGTTATCAGAATCAATACCTTGATATATTGTATACTTAGGTGATGTACCTGGACCGGAAGGAGTATTAAGAGGTGTACCAGCGGTATTATTTGCTGATACTGTATTTGAAGGCGTAAATAACCCGTTTATATCACAAGTTCTAAAAAGTATAGAACCTAAATAATCTCTTGAAGTAAAACCAGTTAGTAGTTTTCCTGTAAATGTAATGTTAAGATTAGACGTTTCATAGTAATTAAAATAAGCAGCTAATCTAGGTCCAAAATCAACACCATTCCATGTTTGTTCAGGACCGCTAAAAGTAGCCGTACCTGTTGCATTGTTTTCTGTTACCGTAAGCAAAGAATTACTATCTACCGCATATAAACCAGGACGTTGAAGTGTTACACTTTCTTTCGTATTTGCTCCATCAATATCATAAATAACACCACCAAATCTTATTAGGTTTACTTGAAAATCGGTAGTTGTAGCTACCAAACGAATATTAAAAGAGATATAACCTGTATCACTAGTTCCATCTATATCAAAAGTAGGTTGCCAAGCCTCGTTAACACCAGATGCATTTGTATCTATAGATGTTAACGTAGCATTATTTATTTCTGTAATTTTTACAATAGCATCTAGAACACCTAAAGAAGATGTGACTACCGTTGAGAATCTATATTCCGCATTTAACGTACCTGCTCCAGTACCTGTACCTGCAATATATGCACCACCTGTAAAAGAACCAGGAGGTATGCCGCAATCTACTCCTTTAGTGTCTGTAGGCTGGAAACCTAAAGATTCTACGTAATCTAAAATACCATCGTTGTCATTATCAATATCCAAAAGATTATCAACCCCATCACCATCGGTATCTATGGGATCTAAGTGCACATTGTCATCTCTAAAATCGACCTCACTTGTAAATGAATCTTGATCATTTGGAAAAGTGTTCACATCTTGATTATTATTTGATGCTCCGTTTGGATCTGCGATACCATTTGGTCCCGAGATACTTAAATCAAAGGCATCGTCTAAACCATCATTGTCCGAATCTATTCCTGATATTGCCGTATCTGCAGTATTATTTTTGTCAAGATCATATGCCTCTACATAATCACTAACGCCATCACCATCAGAATCTATATCTCTATAATCGGGTTTACCTGCACCATCAGTGTTTGTTGGTTCGTTTATAGACTCTCCTGAGCCTGCAGGAGCAACTTCATAATTATCAGCTAATCCATTACCATCAGAATCTGAAGATGGAAAAAGGTGACCTGAAGTTGATTGCCATTCTATATTATCAATGATTCCGTCAGCATCACTATCTAAATCCAAATAATCTGGTCGACCATCTACATCTGTATCTACTGGTGAAGTGATAAGGCTATTATTAAGATCAAAATCAACATCGAAAGCATCATCAATCCCATCATTATCAGCATCGTTGCCCGTTAATTGCATTAAAGCAGCGTCAGTTTGCCCTTCCACTAAATCTTTAATACCATCATTATCAGAATCGATATCTAAATAATCTGGACCAGCTGTACCGTCAGAATTTACAGGAACAGTTGATACACCTGCACCATCTACACCACCATCTTCTAAAATATCTGGAATACCATTGGTACCCACACCACTTTCAGAACTATCTATATATCCATTATTATTGGTATCTAAACTTCCATTGCCTGTTTCAACAAGATCCGGAATACCATCGTTATCACTGTCTAAATCTAAACTATTTGGAATACCATCATCATCAAAATCTCCCGTACCTTCAACAGCATCTGGAATACCATCATTATCGTCATCGTCATCACAGGCATCTGGTAAGGCATCACCATCAGCATTTATAGCATCATCAAAACCTTCACAGGCATCTAATGAGTTTTGTACACCGTCACCATCACAATCACTTGTTGGTAGCGGAGTACCACCTATAGATTCACAATCATTTAAAGGGTCTGTACCATCTGTATCTTCCTGACCATCATCAATACCATCACCATCAGAATCTGGATTATACGGATCTGTACCATTGGTAACTTCAGTTCCATTTATTATTCCATCACCATCACAATCAGCTGCTGCCCAAATTGGGTTAGTAGCATCGTAACCTGTATAACCTGCTGCTTGTACTGGAGTACAAGGATCTAACGGGTCTGTGTCAATATCATCTGGAACACCATCGCCATCAGTATCTGTACTATATGGATCAGTACCGTTGGTAACTTCTGTACCATTTATTACGCCGTCATTATCACAATCTGCTGCTGCCCAAATAGCATTACTACCATCATAACCAGTATAACCAGGAGCTTGTACTGGATCACAAGGATCTAGTGGATCATTGTCCACATCATCTTGAATACCGTCACCATCTGTATCGGTGTTATAAGGATCTGTACCAAAAGTATCTTCTGTACCATTGGTAACATTATCGCCATCGCAATCTGCCGCAGCCCATATGGCATTGCTAGCATCGTAACCTATATATCCTGGAGATTGACTAGGACTACAAGGATCTAATGCATCTGTATCTAAATTATCTGGAACACCATCGCCATCTGTATCGTTACTATAAGGGTCAGTTCCATTGGTAACTTCTGTACTATTTAGTACCCCGTCACCATCACAATCTGCTGCTGCCCAAATAGGGTTTGTAGCATCGTAACCAGTATAACCAGCCGCTTGTACAGGAGTACAAGGATCTAAAGGATCAGTATCTGTATTGTCTGGCACACCATCGCCATCTGTATCTGTATTGTATGGATCAGAACCGTTTGTTGCTTCTGTACCATTTAGTACCCCATCACCATCACAATCTGCCGCTGCCCAAATAGCATTGCTAGCATCGTAACCTGTATACCCTGCAGCTTGTACTGGATCACAAGGGTCTAATGGATCTATATCTGTAGTATCTGGTACACCATCGCCATCAGTATCTGAACTATATGGATCTGTACCATTCATATTTTCTGTGCCGTTTATAACGCCATCACTATCACAATCTGCCGCTGCCCAAATAGGGTTTGTAGCATCGTAACCAGTATAACCAGCCGCTTGTACTGGAGTACAAGGGTCTAATGGGGCAGTATCAGTATTGTCTGGTACACCATCACCATCTGTATCTGTATTATAAGGATCAGAACCATTTGTTACTTCTGTACCATTTAGTACACCGTCACCATCACAATCTGCTGCTGCCCAAATAGAGTTAGTAGCGTCATAACCAGTATACCCAGGTGATTGTACTGGAGTACAAGGGTCTAATGGGGCAGTATCTGTATTGTCTGGTACACCATCACCATCAGTATCTGTATTATAAGGATCAGAACCATTTGTAGCTTCTGTACCATTTAGTACACCATCACCATCACAATCTGCCGCTGCCCAAATGGCATTGCTAGCATCGTAACCAGTATACCCGGCAGCTTGTACTGGAGTACAAGGATCTAAAGGATCAGTATCTGTATTGTCTGGTACACCATCACCATCTGTATCTGTATTAAAAGGATCTGTACTATTGGTAACCTCTGTACCATTATCTATAGTATCACCATCACAATCTTCAGCTGCCCAAACTGCATAATTTTCATCGCTTGGAGCACGTACTGTTGCTACGGTAACTTCGCAAGGATCTGCAGGATCTGTACCATTTGTAATTTCAAAACCGTTGGTTTCGCCATCACCATCACAATCCAAATCATTCCAGCTTGCTTCTGCATTAGTTGGAACTTGATTTGTACTGTATACGCAAGGATCTAAAGGATCTGTATCTGTAGCATCTGGATCACCGTCGCCATCATCATCTAGATCACAAATACCCACTAAACCATCGCCGTCCAAATCTGTATCTACTGTGGTAACTGCAGTTACAGTACCTGTATTATAGGCAGCTGAAGCCACCAATCCGTTGGCTAATATTTTTCCTGAACCATCGCTTGCGCTTGCGGTATCGGCATCATTATATTCAGAACCATCACCATTATCTGCAGTACTACTTTCATATGCTTCATTAGCATCTGAACAACCATCTGCATCACTATCTAAATTTAAATAGTCTGGAGTTCCTGTTGTTGTTTCCGTCGGAACTGTACCTGTACCAGCAGTACTAGGAATTCCATCTGCACTTACAGCGCCATCTGCAATACCATTGGCGTCTGCATCTGTACCACCTGATTCTACTACATCATAAATTCCGTCATTATCGCTATCAAGATCATATATGTTTGCGACACCATCATTATCAATATCACATGCTAAAACCGATCTAAAGGCAAAACCTTCATTTACGTGATTCGCACTTGAATTTATAGTACCATCTGCATAATACCCAATATCCATAGGGAAAGTTATTCCTGTACTGGTATCAATCAATAAAGACCATTGAGAATCTGGTACCAATCTAGAAAGTCCGGCTGCTTCAGGCGCAACTTTAAAAGGTGTACCTGAAGTTATTACTGCTCCATTACCTAAATCTGTTTCACCCAATGGATCTGATAAAACAGCAGTACCGCCACCTGGCCATGTAATTGTAACTGTTTTATCGGCATTTTGTATCGCACCAACGGCGCTATTAGCCTCATAAGAAGAAACACGAATTGCTTGTTGAACTGCATTTACAGGCTCTTGTAAGGTAAGTGTCATTTGTACCGTTGGATCTGTACCTTGATTCCATCTCACTTGTAAACCATTATTAGCTCCTCCAGTTTTATCTAAAATATTATATTCTGTAGAGGTGATTGTGAATTGTTGATCAACTCCATCGCCATTATCATATTCTCCTGTTAGTAATAAAGAATCATCTCCAGTTAAAATAGAACCTTTTGCGGGCGTACATTCTAAAGCATCTGCTATTCCATCATTGTCATCATCATCATCACATACATCACCAATTGTATCACCATCTGCATCTTTAAATAAAGGATGATTAGGATTACATTCTGAACACTCATCAGCTTGCAGTAAATTATTTACAGAAGTTCCTATACCTTGAGAAACTCCTCCAGGAATACCTGCAACATCTACTGTTGCAGTTAGTCTAAAATTCCCATCTAAATCTCCATAATCATAACTTGCATCACCTTCTAAAGCATCTGGGCAACCATCATTATCACTGTCTAAGTCTAAATGATCCCAAATACCATCGTTATCAGTATCTAGATACAATGAGCATAACGTATTTACTCTCCAACCAATATTATCTGCATTGGCATTTGCCGATTGTGTTATTACAATTCTGTTAATTCCTTCATTTATATTAAATCTAAAATTTGCTTCTTGAGCAGTACCACCGACTATTGCAGCTACAGCTTCTCCAGTTACTGGATCATAAGAAGCTCCTGTACCTATAGTTCCGCTATTAGCATAAATATCTGCAGGAAACTGTATTTGAACGCTATTGTTGTAAAATTTAATATTTTGACTTTCATTATAACTACCAGAGGCATTTCTGGCTAAACTTCTTACGTTAAACTCAGTAGATAAAATAAGCTGAGAAAAAACAATTTCTGTGGTTGTACCTGTAACATTAGAATTAGAGTTACGTGTCTGCATGTCTACTTGTATAGTACCATCTGTATAATTTGGATTTCCAGTAGGAAAAGTACCTGTACCAATTGTAGTAGTTGCAACGGCGGTTATATCGTTATCAAAATCTTTTATATATGCTATTAAATTGCCATCATTACTATTTGCCGGAATTATATTATATGAAGAGTTTGTAAAATGAATGTTATTTGTAGCAACTAAGCCGCAGTCTTTATTAAATTCATCTACATCTAAAATACCATCGTTGTCATCGTCACTGTCACAACCATCAGGAATTCCATCCAGGTCTGAATCTATAGTATCATCAAATCCTTCGCAAATGTCTGCAGTATCTGGAACGCCGTCATTGTCATCATCTAAATTTTCTATAGTAATAACTTCTGTTGTGTCATCTGTAGACGAATTGGAATCTGTTTGATCTTGAGTGTTAGAAATGGTATTTGTAATACTTCTAGAAGCAATTGGCGCATCTATATCATCGGCACTAGCCACAAGAACTAAAGATTGCTTTTCTCCTTTAACCATAGTGCCTACATTCCAGTTTGGAGCAGACCAAATACCTTTGCTTGGCGTAGCACTAATAAGTGTTAAGCCTGCAGGTAAGTTGTCTGTAATTACTAAACCAGTTGTATTATCTAATCCTAGACTTTCTACTGTAATTGTAAATGTTACTGTTTCACCTTCGGATATTGTTGTTTTATCTGAAGTCTTGTTAATGTATATGTCTGGATTACAGAAAAATACTTCTATTACGTTAGAATTGTAATCACAGCCACTTTTAGAAACGTTTACATAATGTTCTCCTATTTCTGTTGGAGTATAACTATTATTTGTTGCTCCAGCAATTGCCACGCCATTGTTATACCATTGGTAGGAATCAAAAGCCTCAGTAAGCGTTATTGTACTTCCTAAACAACCAGATCCTGAAATAGAGTAATCAACTACAGGAACGGTATCAAAACCAGAAAAATACCCTCCTGTACCCAATGCTCCACTTAATCCAACAACCCCTACAGCAATTGCACCAGTAGATTGTACTTTAATATTACCTGTTAAATTAGGAATATAAAAACTTTTCCAAGGTAAGCCCGTAGCAGGTATAGAAGCAGGTAAGGTAACGGGGATATTATTTGCTGTTACTACAATATTAGCATCGGGAGTACTATTAGAAGCTAATATCGTTAGACTTCCACTAATTGCTTTACCTGCTAAATCTTCAATAGCACTTATATTGTTTACATTGTCAGGTAACAAACAGTTTACAGGAGCAATAAAATTCATTCCGTTTGTAGCTGCAGAAGTACTACCAGCCAAACATTGGTATGCATATACGTTTTTTGATGTTACAACGGTTAAATTACTACCAGCAGTAGAACCAGAATAATTTGATCCTGGCACTATAAAATACTCCCCTTCGTTTATGGTTGCTATTGGTGTTGCAGATCCATTCACAAAAATATCAGTACCACTTGCAGTACCAATAATAACAGGAAACTCTAAAGCATCTGTACCACCACCTCTAATAAAAACATATTCACGACCAATAATATCAATTGGCACAGGTTGGTCTATACCAGCATCTTGTAAATTAGATCCAGGAAGAACTCCTATAAGTATACTACCGTTACTTATGGCAATATCTTTATCTGATGTTACATCTGCACCTACCCAACCATATCTATTGGCATCACCATTATTACCTAAAGCTTCTAAAACATAGGATTCTCCTTTATTTAAGATTATTGTTATGGTGTCATCTGTTAAACCAGTAGGGTCTGCACCTAATCTAAAAACACAGTCTGTATCATAATCAGAAATGGTTACCGTTGTATTATCTTCTGTAGCCATAATCCCTAAAGCAGAATTGTAAATACTTCTATCATGTACAAAAGGAATACCTCCCCATTTAAAATGTGTTCCTAACGCTGCACGACCTTTAGAGGTTAATGATGCACCTTGCGAATTACTACGACCTCTGTAATTTGCATAGAATTTTTCTCCACCAGGGGCTTCAAAACGTAAGCCTCCCGTGGTGCTTACGAAACCAACTTCGGCAGAAGGAAGTAGTGTTATTCCATTTTGTTGTATGGGTAAAACATAAGTAAACGGATTTGTATTTGATACAGAAACAGTTGCTGCCGGTGTTAATGAAGTACCAATGTATATATTTACATTAAAAGGTATTGTTTCTGGAGTGGAGAGATACACAGATTGCTCTTTTATATATCCTGCTCTGGCAGATGTAAGTGGTGGCATATAATGCAAATCACTTAGTTGCCCAAAACTAAAGGAAACAAAAAATAGAAAAACTACGTTTAAAAAAATGTGAAATTTTTTAGACATTTGGAGGTATTTATGAAATTATTTATTCTTTAATATATCTGTAAAATAATTCAAAACATTTTTTTGAAATTACTTTTATGATGATTAAAGATTTAATGTAGTTGAATGTAAATTTTAGTACGACTATAGTTATATGTTATAGTCAGTAATAAGAACAGTAAAAAGTGTGACTTATTCTAAAACTTTTAAAGAATTTGGTATAGGATTTTTCATAATAGTGTTTTAGTGTTATTTAATGGTTGTAGTAAAAATACTGCTTATAATATTATTTCAATACTAATTTTTGTTTTTTATTCTCACAGTATATTATGTCTCAATTTGTTAACTTATAAATAAAAAAGACAAACTCTGAAGTTTTGTTGTGAGTTACCACAGTTTTGTATGTGAAAGTTATTTTTATGTATGTTATCTTCGTTTTTTCTGTGGTTTGCTTATTAACTAACGTTTGATAATAAATTAATTATTGTAGTCCTCTTTAAACGTTAAAGGAATACTAAAGTATTGTGTTTTGTGTTGGAATGTTAACGTTCGTTCATATATTTGAGTCTTGTTTTTTTATGAATAAACATAGCTCAATCAAAACAAGATCAAATTGACTTTTATGAAAAGGATCACAAAAAAAGAATTATTTTTTGAAAAGACACTTAAGCTAATAAGTGAAAAAGGTTTTAAGGCTACAACAATGCGTGATATAGCACATGAGCTAAATTTTGAAGTAGCAAATGTGTACAATTATATAGACTCTAAAGAAGCCTTATTAGAAGATTATATATTTGCTACATTAGATGAGTTTGTTATCTATTTAGACAACATTATGGACTCTTCTTATTCACCAGTTGAAAAATTAAAATTTGTAATTTCTAAGCACGTGCAATATACTTTAGCAAAACCATATGAGGTTTCTCTTTTTGTATACGAATGGAGAAGTTTAAAAGGTGAGAAGCTAGAAGAATTTAAACAAAAGAGGTCTGGCTACATTAGTTCAGTAAGTAATATTATAGAAGACGGAATTAATCAAGGGGCTCTTAGGCAAATGGATAGCGAATTTGCTACTTTTATGGTTATATCTTCTATGCGTTGGTTGTTTAGTATGATCACAAATGA
>NZ_JAMCOJ010000022.1 GCF_023476645.1 Cellulophaga sp. 20_2_10 | reverse complement strand
TAGTATATCTTGACCTTCAAAATTATCCATATATCAATGTTTTAAAGCTATAAGATACGGAAACTAAATGACTAACTCAATAAATTTAAACATGAGGATAAAAAAATAATGTGTACCTTTTTTGAGAGGGCAAAATAATACAACTAATTAAAAAAGATGGATATTTTACAAAGTGGTAAAAATACTGTGAGGGTTTTATTATTTATTTTATTGATGATATTAGTTATGAATTGTAAAGAAAATATTAAAGAAAGAAATTTTGGAGAAGCGTTAGAAAAATTACAAACTATTGAAGGTTTGGAAGTTTTACAATCTGGAGAATCTATGATTGCTGTTTCTGGTAAATACCAAGGAAGAATATTTACAAGTTCTTCTAATGGTTTAGAAGGTAAAAGTTATGGTTGGATTAATTGGGATTTGATTACTGATAAAAAAGACCAAATAACAATGGCAAGATTGGGTGGTGAAAGTAGAGTTTGGTTTGGCCCTGAATATGGTAAATTTGCTACTTTCTTTGAGCAGAATAAAAGGCAAGAAGGAGAGGATATAAAAGTGCAAGAAGATTTAAATTCTAAGCAATTTAAAAAAGTAAGTAGTTCTAAAAAAGCGATAACATATCAAGCTGATTTACAGATTGTAAATGCTAACAATTATCTATTTAAAATAAATACAAAACGAAAAATTTCTATTCTAGATAGAAAAACAATTAATACTGATTTAAAAATATCTTCGGATATTGATATTTCTGTAGTAGGTTTTAGTGCAGAAACTTGGTTGAAAAATATCGATTCCATTCAATGGACTAAAGACAAAGGGCTTTTATCTATTTGGGAAATAGGAAGTATATTAACATCTGTAGATACCAAAGTTATTATTCCTTTAGAAAAACCTTTAGATAGTTTAAAAACATATTTCGGTACCAAAGAAAAAACTAGATATCAAATAAAAAATAATACACTTTTTTACAAGAGTGATGCTCAATTATTAGGGAAAATAGGAATTCCACCAGAAAATACTAAGAATATTATGGGAAGTTATTCTCGTAAAAACAATTTGCTAACCATTGTTACTTTCAATTTTAAAAATGATGGTGATTACTTAAATTGTTTTCCAAAAAACACTGCTCCTTACGATGGAGATGTAATTAATATTTTTAATGGCGAAGTAAATAAATCTTTGGGCTACAATTGGCCATTTTATGAGTTTGAATCTTTATCATCATCCAAAGAATTAAAACCACAAGAAGAAATATATCATAAACAAACTACTTATCATATAGAAGCAGATTTTGTTGAGTTAAATTTAATTTCAAAAAAACTATTAGGTATTGACCTAAATGAAATTCCTGTTTTTTAATAATGAAATAATCTTTTAATTACTAACGTTTTATGTTTTGTTCAAGTTTTTGTCAAGTTGTAAATCAATCATTTTTTTAATAAATTGATACATTTATTACTTAAAAGAAACATTATGAAAAATTTAATATTACTAGTTTTATTTGTATTTACGTTTAGTGTTATTACTTCTTGTAAAAACAATAACATTCTTTCAAATTCAATAGAAGTCTCTACTGATAATCCAGAAATTCTAAATTATAAAGTTGAAGGAAACTTAACAAAAAAAATCATTCTTACTATTAATAATCCATCAGCATATGCAAGTTTAAGTGTTTTTGTAAATGATGAGCTTTTAATGGATGACTTTAATATACCAAAGAAAGGAATTCAGAATTTAACGAGTGTAATTCGTTTTCCTAAAATTGGTGATGTAAAAATTCGTTTTCAAGCTTTAGATGAAAATTTAACGATAAGCAGTCTGTATTTTGAAGAGGTGTCAGCATTAGAAATTCCTGTTTTTAAAGATATTTCTGTACAAGCAGGATTAGATAAAGTGAGTTCATTAAAATATGGAGGACCATCAATAGCAGATATAGATAATGATGGAGATTATGATTTTATTGCAAACAACCATAATGCAGAAACGAGTAAGATATATTGGAATAATGGAGATGGTACAGTAACAAAACATAACAAAGACCTTGCAAGATGGTTTAAACATGATTTGCATGGTACTTCTCTTGGGGATTATGACAATGATGGCGATTTAGATCTTGTTTTAGAAGAAGGAGGTGGTAATGGAGCTATTCCTACTAGGCTTAATTTCTACCTTAATGAAAATAATAAATTTATTATGTACACTGGTGATGTAGGTGTAGAAAAAGGAGGTAGAGGGCGCAGTACTAGATGGATAGACGCAGATTTAGATGGGGATCTTGATTTATTAATCATTAACGAGTCGAGTTTGAAATTTGATAAACCACAACATTTTTTTTATGAAAATAACGGAGATAGAACTTTTAAATATAGATCTGTAAAAGGACTCGAAGATGTTGACGAATCACGAGTTTTGGTAACCGATTTTAATAACGATAATATTGACGATATTATTTTTTACGGCCCTTTAACGTTGTGGAAAGGAAATGGAGATTTTACATTTACAGATGTATCAGCGTTAATTCCAGACGAAGTTCGTTCTTCAAAACAAATCATGGCTGTTACGGACATTGATATTGATAATGACGGAGATTTAGATTTGTATTTGGCTCAAGGAATGATCTTTGAACATGGAAAAGGAGAAACTCCTTCCGTAGATTTTAATCCTATTACAAAAGAATTAGCCATAAAAACTAGAGGTTATAAAGGTGATGATGTTTTTAGTTTTACAGCTGAAAACAAAATTAAATTACATAAATATTATTACTTGGCGCAAGGAGCTATTTTAGGTAAAGATTATCCTATTTTTTTAGGGGAAAATAAGGTCTCAAAAATTGTAAATTCTGGTGATGAGTTAGAAATTAGCCCAGAAGAAGCAAAAGGATGGGCAGATGATATTTCTAAAAATGGATTCTATATCGGTTATTTAGGAAACAATGAATGGAAGGCAACTTTGGTTCGTGATGGTAATTTCTTTTGGCAATACAGATTTAGTCTTTCTGGTGTAACAAGTGTTACTCCAGATTTTATTCCGCAAAACAGAAATAATGCCGATGTTTTATTAAGAAACGATGGAGATAAATTTACAGATGTTTCTAAAGCTTGGAATATTCCTAAAGGAGGAAACGCTTTAGGTGTTACAACTGGAGATTTTAATAATGACAGTCATCAAGATTTATTTGTGTATCGTTGGGGTAGAGTAGGAGCAAGAATTTCTGATTATATGTTATTAAATACAGGTAATAATTCTTTTGAAACAACAACAATGCATGGAGCAAATGATGTTGGTGGACCAGGGAATGGAGATATGGGGCAAGCTTTTGATTTTGATTTAGATGGGCAATTAGATTTATTAAATGGTAGTGAAAACGGAGAATGGTATTTGTACAATAATCAAACAAAGTCAGACAACAAGCATGTAACTATTAAAGTAGGTTATTCTCCAAAATCTAATGTGGATCCTATTTCTGCAGAAGTTATTGTAAAAACAGCTGATAATGAATATAGAAAAAGAGTTGGTTCTGCAGGAGAAATATTTTCCCAAAGTTTAATGAACATTGTACATTTTGGATTGGGAAATGAATCTGAAATAAAAAGTATTAAAGTTAGATGGAGAAATGGAGAAACTGTAGCGTTTAAAAACAAAGAAGCGAACAATATTTACAATACTGATTATGTAAATATTGATTCTAATAAAAACTCACCAGTTACTTCAATCTCTTTTAAAACAGAAAAAATAGAATTATATAAAGGGAAAAATAAAACTCTAGACGTAAGCGTTTTACCAAAAAATAAGACCAATTCTGAAATTATTTGGACATCTAGTAATACAAATATTCTTACTGTTGATAAAAATGGTAATGCAAACCCAATTAAACCAGGAAAAGCAATTGTAAAAGCATCTTCAAAAGACAATTCTATTTCATCAGAAATTAAAGTTACGGTTGCTCCTTATACTGCACCTTATGTTAAAATACTAAACAAGGAAAAGTACGGGAATCACCAGATAAAAGTGAGTGATAATTTAAAAGTGACTGTTAAATATCATGCAGGATCTGGAAACAAAGTGATTTCGGCAGATGAAGGCGGAATTCGTTTTTGGTTACGTCATTTTAAAAGTAAATGGATACCTGTAAAAGATGTGGTTCTTGTAAATAAAGAAGCGTTAAAAACAACAAGTGGAACAGCAAATATGACTTTTTCATTGAAAGATTATATTCCGTCTAACCAATTACAAGAAAACCATTTTTATCAACTTAGAGTCACTTTTACTTCTAGCGATGGAGATATGTATGAAGATGAAATTCTTCCTTTAGAAATAGTTTCTAAGTAATAAAAAAAAGTAAACCTCTCTTATTTATAGAGAGGTTTACTTTTTCGAATAAATAAAATAATGTCTGTAATTTTAGGCTAAAAATTCTTGAGATATTTTATCTGTATGTTCACCTAAACTTGGAGATCCTAGGGTTGATGTAAAATACTCACCATCAATCTTTATTGGACACCTTGTTGTCTTATACTCATATCCATCACCCATTCTTACATTCTGAATCATGTCTAAAGATTTAAATCCATCTTGATTAAAAAGTGTTTCCCAATCCATAACATTAGCACACCAAATGTCTGCTGGTTCTAAAATTGAAAGCCAATGTTCTGTAGTATTGGTGTTTAATTTGTTGGCTAAAATCGTTTTTATTTCATCACGTTTTGTAAACCAACTTGCTGGTTCTGGATACTCGGCTAATTCATTGCAACCAATTAATTCTCCAATAAAAGGAATAGAGCCCATTGCTAAAGCGAAATAGCCGTTTTGTGTTTTATAAACACCATAAGGAGCGCCTAAATAAGCATGTGCACTATTACTCTTTGGACGAACAGTTGGTTCTCCTCCATCATGATAAAACGTGGTAATAGATTCAAATTGAAAATCTATAATAGATTCTAACATGCTTACAGAAATTTTTGTACCGATACCTGTTTTGCCTTTTTTAATTAAAGCAGCCAAAATACCTTGTACTAAATGAGAGCCAGATAAAATATCTGCAATAGCAATTCCTACAGGTGTAGGGCCACTTCCATCATTCCCATTTAACCAGGTTAAACCAGATAATGATTGCACAAGTAAATCTTGTCCGGGTTTAGATTTCCAAGGACCTTCATCTCCATAACCTGAAATATTTCCATAAACAATTTTTGGATTTATTTTTTTAATAGTTTCATAATCAAAACCCAAACGTTCTACAACACCAGGTCTAAAATTATGAACTAAAACATCTGCTTTTGCAATCAATTTTAAAACACGTTGTTTATCTACTTCGTTTTTTAAATCTGCTTCAAAACTTTCTTTATTTCTATTAACAGCTATAAATAAAGGAGATTCATTATTCATCTTTAGATTAGAAACATGTAATTGACGACTAATGTCTCCAGTTTTAGGGCGCTCTACTTTAATAACTCTTGCTCCCAAATCTGCTAAACGTAAAGTAGCAGAAGGTGCAGATAAAAACTGACTTAAATCTATAACTAATATATCTTCTAATGGTTTCATCCTATTTATAGATTAAATTCTTTAATAATTGCTTCTGTATTTTGTCCAACTCTTGGTGCTGCTTTTTTATTAAAAAGCCTTTCATCATTTAATCTTATTGGGCAGCGTGTTGTGTGTATTTCTTCGCCAGAAATTAATGGTAATTTTTGATCCATTTTTAAAAGATCATATGCTTCATGGTTCAATAATTTTTTATAATCAAAAACATCAGAACACCAAATTCCTTTAGGTTCTAAAATATCTAACCAATCTTGTGTGTTTTTTTCGATTAAAAAAGCACGAAGAACATCCATTATTTCATCTCGTTTTTCATACCAAGAATTGGGGTCAGAATAAGATGCTAATTGTGAAATGTTAAGAATGTTAGCTAAATTTGTTAAAGAGCCCATTGCTAAAGATAAATAACCATCTTTTGTTTGATAAACGCCATAAGGAGCGCCTAAATATGCATGTGCATTTCCTTGTTTAGCTCTATTTGGTTTTTGATTATTATCACTTAAATAGCCGGTAATAACCTCAAATTGAAGGTCTAGTGTAGATTCTAATAAACTCACTTCAACCAAAGCCCCTTTATTCGTTTTGATACGTTTTAAAAGACTTGATAAAATTCCATGAGCCAAATGTGTTCCCGTAATTAAATCGGAAACAGCAGCACCAACAGGAGTTGGATTATCATCTTTATCTCCTGTTAACTTTGCAAAACCAGACATCGCCTGAATTAATAAATCTTGACCTGGTTTTTTAACCCATTCACCTTCTGTACCATAACCAGTAACAGATGCATACACTAATTTTGAGTTTATATTCTGAACCGTTTTATAATCTAAGCCAATTTTCTCCATAACTCCTGGACGGAAATTATGTGTCATAACATCAGCTTGTTCTATTAATTTTTTAACACGATCTAAATCATCTGCATCTTTTAAATTGGCAGTATAAGATTCTTTATTTCTATTTACGGTATGAAATACCAAACTACTGCCATCTAAAAATAAGTTTTTTAAAGCAATACCTCTTCCTGCTTCACCAGAACCAGGTCTTTCAATTTTGATAACTCTTGCACCTAAATCAGCTAATCTTAATCCTGCAGATGGTCCAGCCATAAATTGAGAGAATTCTAATACCAAAATGCCTTCTAAAGGTAATTTCATAGTTATTCTTTTAATGATTTTAAATACAACTCATTTAAATCTTTTAATAGCTGTTGTTCATCTCCTCCATTCATCATATATTCTCTAATTGGCGCACCAGCTCTATCTTGAAAATACATATGACCATGATATCTTGGGCGTAAAAAAGCTCTATCTAACGCTGGTAAAGTATCTTTAAAGAAATTATTTGTTAAATCATTTGCACGCTTATCTAACCAAGCTTGTCTATGTCCTGGTTGACCTCCGTTATCAAAAAACACACCTTTTTGAGTTGCTTCTGAACCTACATATTCTACAAATTTACCAGCAATTTCTTGATGCTCCGTATTTGCAGAAATAGCTAATCCTGTTCCTCCTAAGGTTGTTATTAATTTTTGATCATCAATTGCAACCATATCATGAAACTTTAAATGCTTTCTAGCATAACCTTCACGAGAATAATTGGTGTAACCATAAGCGAAAGGACTATAAATATAATCGTCCGTTAAAGTCATTGCTTCATATACTTTAATAGGATTCCAATCATAATTTTCCTTTTTGATATTTTTACCAAGAGCTCTTAATATTTGAAGTGCTTTTATTCCTGTTTTTTCTGAAATAACTTCTTTATCAGAAGTACAAACATCTTCACCTAAAGTAGAGCAAATCATATAGAAACTCATTAAAGTATCTTGTGGGATTCCTGGAATTGCAACCATTCCTGTTTTTGACAATTCTATTAAATCATCAAAAGTTTCTGGGAATTTTAAATTTAATTTCTCGAACAAATCTGGTCTGCTCGCTGCAACAGGTGTAGCAGCATCAATAGCTAAAGCCCATTGTTTTCCTTTTATAGAATAACTTTCATGAGATTTACCAACAGTGTTTACTGCTAGGTCTTTTAAGTATTCATCTGATAAAAATTTATTTAATGGTAAAATTACTTCTGTTCTAGCAGCAAAGCCAGTCCAAGGATGGTCAATAATTAAAAAATCGTAGCGTTTTGCTAATTCATTAATTGGTTCATCTGCAAATGCTTGCAATGATCTTTTCTCCCAAACGATTTCAACATCTGGGTTTAATTCTGTAAAACGTTGGGCAGCGGCTACAATTGATGTAAATCCTCTACTGTGATTCCAAGTTATTCCTTTTAATTGTTTCATGTACTAATATTATTTGTTTTTATGGGTTACATGTGGCTTCCATTGAGTCATTTCCTATTGATTGACGTTAGTTATGGAAGGTTTATAATTTATTCGTAACTCATGTAAATTGTTCGTTTCTGTAAATACTGTTCGATACCGTAAACTCCATCTTCACCACCAATACCAGCTTTTTTATGACCAGAATGATGCCCTTGAATGTAGCCTACAATTTGTTTGTTAATAAAAATGGTTCCTATTTCAAACTCTTGAATAGATCGCATTATTAATTTATGATTTTCTGTATATAAATAAGCAGATAAACTATCATCTCGTTTATTTAATAATTCTTTAGCGTGTTCAAAACCTTTAATTTTAACAATTGGTAAAACCGGTCCAAACATTTCTTCTTGCACGGTTGCATCACCTGGTTTTACATTTGTTAAAATGGTTGGTTCATACCAATTTCCTTTTTCAAATTCTTTACCTTCTGGTCTTTTACCACCTAAAACTAATTCTGCTCCTTGTGCTATGTTTTTTTGAACAACTTCATCGATTCTTTTTAAGGCAGCAGCGCTTAAACTTGGTCCCATGTTTACATCTGTCATTGGGTTACCTACTGTAATTTTTTGAACTCTTTTTATTAATTTTTCTGTAAACTCGTCTGCAATTTTTTCATCAACAAAAACCATTTCATTACAAATACATACTTGTCCGCAATTTGCATAACGAGATATAGCAGCAGCTTCAACAGCTTTGTCAATATCAGCATCTTCTAAAACTATAAAAGGCGCTTTTCCACCTAATTCTAATACTAATCCTGCTACGTTTTGCGAAGCACCTTTGTAAATAGCTTGTCCTGCTCTTGTACTTCCAGTCATAGAAATTAACCTCGTAATTGGATTTTCTACTAATGCAGCACCAACAGTATGTCCATAACCAACAACCATACTAATAACTCCTTTTGGTAAGCCAACTTCATCAATTATTTTACAAAATTCAGATGCAGTTATTGGTGTTAATTCAGATGGTTTTATAACCATTGTATTTCCTGTAATTAAAGCGGGACCAATTTTCCTACCAATTAAAGCTAACGGATAATTAAAAGCCATTAAACCTACCGTAACTCCATAAGGAACTTTGTGTATAGTAAGTTGTTCGTTAGGTTGGTC
The DNA here is from genome assembly GCF_023476645.1 of Cellulophaga sp. 20_2_10. Lineage (GTDB taxonomy): Bacteria > Bacteroidota > Bacteroidia > Flavobacteriales > Flavobacteriaceae > Cellulophaga. The sequence goes on along the minus strand of NZ_JAMCOJ010000022.1, from coordinate 6,893 downwards.
TGAAGGAAAAATAGCACCTTGTATACGTCTTCCTGCTTCAGCAGAATACGTCATATATCTTATAGTATCATCAACTTCGTAACGAGCTTCTACAAGAGTTTTTCCTTGTTCCATTACCAGTAACTTGGCAAAATGCTCTTTTCTTTCTTCTAACTTCTCTGCAATTTTATACAAATAAGTTGCACGCTCTTGAGTTGGTAACATTTGCCAAGCAAATTGCGCTTTATCAGCAGCTTCTAATGCTTGTTGTACTTCGTCTAAACTACTCGAGTAAATTTCAGCAAATACTTCTCCATTTGCTGGGTTTTCTACATCAATCTTTTCTCCTGAACTTTTTTCAATCCACTCTCCGTTAATGTAACATCTGTATACTGTTGTTTCCATAAATACTATTTTTAGTTAAAGATTGCTTTTCTTTTTTCTACGAAGGCTTTTAATCCTTCTTGTGCATCTGGAGTATCATACAATCCATCTGCTAATTGTGTCTCTAATTTTAATCCTTCTTCAAGAGAGAGCTCTATTCCTTTATGAACAGATTCTTTAATGGCTATCATTGCCAATAATGGTCCTTTTGCTAATTTTTCTAAATAAGATTTAGATTGCTCTTTAAAATTTTCTTTAGCATATAATTGATTTACCAATCCAATATCAAAAGCTTGTTTTGCTATGATTGGTTCTCCTGAAATTAAAATTTCTAAAGCTTTACTTTGGTTTACAATTCTGATTAATCTTTGAGTTCCACCATTTCCTGGCATCAATCCTAAATTGATTTCTGGTAACCCTATTAAATATTGACCATCACTTGCCAAACGAATATCGCAAGCTAATGCCAGTTCTAAACCACCACCTAAAGTATGACCATCTAATAAAGCAACTACTATTTTAGGGCTTTTAGAAATTTTGTAGGCTACCAAGTTGGCTTGTATAACCATCTTTTTGTTTTCAGCAACAGAATTTTGTTGAAAAACCTTTACATCTGCTCCTGCACAAAAGAACTTTTCTAATTCGCTTTTTATGGCTATTATTTTTACATTGTTATTACGATTTGCTTCATCAATAATTTCTGATAAAGAGGTCATAAAATCAAGGTCGTAACTGTTGGCTTTTGGTTTGTTAATAACGATATAGCCAACTTTGTTTTCTATTTCTAGTCTAATTTGTTTCATCTTATTATTTAAAATTGATAGATTTTGTTTGCTTTTAAATTGGTAAGAGTTGATTTTTCTCCACTTCTCCAAACCACTTCTACTTTCTCAATTACTTTCTCTTTTCCTAGACCAAAATGAACAGTATTTAAAAAGCTTTGAGCATGAGAAGCACTACTAGAACCAATAAGTTTGAATTGTTTTCCAATTTTTGTTGTGATGTAAACTTTAGCGCCATAAGCATCTACATTAGATTTAGAATTACCAACTCTAAATAGGGCATAATTGTTTACAGAAACTGTTTCGTTCTCGTATAAATGCCATTGTCCATTATCATCATCTCCACTTAAAATATCTATTTTACCATCTAAATTATAATCGAAAGTTGCCCCCATATCTCCATGAGATTTAGATGGAATATTGTTTGCTCCATGTGTTAAAATAGATTCAAACTCTAAGTTTCCTTTATTTTTAAAAATCACGTCTTCACTTCTTTGGATTAAACCACCAAAACGATATAAGAAGAAATCATTAAAGCCATCGTTGTCAAAATCTCCTGTAGTTATTCCCCAATTGTTTTCCAAGCTTTCTTTAGGCAAATGTTTAGACCCATCTATAAAATGAGTTCCTTCATTAATCAACAAAACATCTGGAACACCCAAGTCTTGAGGAGTCCAATCTGGTACTACTTTTGTAACACCAACAACAGATGCTCTCACATCCCATGCTAAATTGGTTTTTAATAACCATTCTAAACGCCATTTTCCTTCACCCAAATAGCCTAAGTACCATCCGCTTTTGTCTAAATTTTCGGGAAATCCATTCGCTTCATTTTGCGTTACTTTTTGAATGTCAAAAGGCATTTTATGTTCGGTTTTAGAACTTCCAATAAACAACGGAATACTTGGTTTTTCAGGGCCTCTAGGAAAACGATAAAAATCGGAAAGTTGTATAGCTGCATCCGCATAAAAAGTTATACCATCATGACTTTTGTTTCCTTCATCTCTTAAATCTAATCGTTTCAGTTTTTCATCAAAAGAAATAGAATTATTTGCAATTTGATAATAACTTTTACCTCTTGCTAAATAATAATCTAAATCACCATCATTATCTATGTCTGCCTGTGCAGCAGTACTCATCTGGTCTATATTCTGTAACTCTTTAGGTAACCATTCTTTAGATAAGTTGGTAAATGAAAAATCGTTATTTCCTTTCCAAAATTCTGCGGCAGCATAAGGAGAAAATGTTAGTAAATCTAGTATTCCATCATTGTTAAAATCTGTAATTAGTAAACGTTCTGCATTAATTTGTTCAAAAGCTTCACTCTTTTTATAAGTAAATGTTCCGTTTCCATTATTTTCGAATAATAGATTTCTTGGAATTTCTTCATTGACCATTTGTTCTGCATTAATTTGAAGAAAATCTAAATCACCATCATTATCTAAATCTATCCATCTTACAGAACGACCACGAGCTCCCATTTCTGATAACCCAGTTTCTTCTGTAGCATCCACAAATTTCCCATTATCATTACGTAACAAGCGTTGAGGTTGTGGTGTTGACCCGTTTCCGCCTCCTAAAGAAATTAGCAAATCTAAATCACCATCTTTATCATAATCACCTGCAGCCATTCCATGTAAATCTGCTTTTGGGAAAAGCCCTTTTTGTTCTTTAAAAGTATTGTTTTCTTGTGCCCAAAATAATTGAATAGGTGTGTTGTCATGATTACCTAAAAGTAAATCATATTTTCCATCATTGTTGATGTCTGCGATAGTTGGTCCGCCATATTTCCAGTTTTTTTCTGTATTTAAATGGACTTCTTTAGTTACGTCTATAAATTTTATAGGATTGTTTTTCTCTTTACCTTTATTACAACTGATAAGAGAAATTAATAGAAACCCAAGGGCTAATAATTGTTTCGATTTTGTTTTAAGTAAACGTTTCATTTTTTAATTACTTTTTTATTTTTTTACCAAACCTTCTTGTATATAAATTTGAATTTACTTCTTTTGCTTTTTTAATCATTGGTGGATAAGGAATATCTGTATTAGAGACAAAACCTACATTATAATTTTCACCATCGTGGGCTCTACCAGTAAGTGGAGAATCTAAATATTGAAACCAATGTACTCCTACAAAATATGGGTTGTCTATTGCAGAGTTTGCATAATCTGCCCACATATTAGCTCTATCTTTTTGATCTGCTGCATGAACTAAACCAGAATGAAATAACCCAGAATCTGGTGCTCCCATGTGAAATTCTCCAATAATGGTTGGCATATCTATTTCTTCTAAAAATTTCCAGTACTTAGTACCAATACCTTCTTTGTAATGATTGTAACTAAAAACATCAACATATTTAGCTGCAGATTCACGAACTTCTTTTGTGATTCCCCAAACAGCAAAACGACATCCCATGTACATATAGTTTGGCATTTTATCTTCTAAAATATCATGAACAGTTTTAAAATATTTGGTAGCAAAAGCTGTGAGCATTACAGAAAAATCTGCCACCATACCTTCAGGAAATTCATTTTGTTTTTTATAATCAACACCTTTTTCAAGTTCTTTCCAACTAGCTATATTTGTTTTCCAAGCTTTATTTAAGTTTCCAATAGTTTTGTGCTTAGTCTTTAAAATAGTCATAAACTGTTGCTTTAAATAGCTATCTTTTCCTTTAGATAAACCATCTAAAACCAATCCATAATGTGCTTTTGTAGAACTTTCATTCCCCCAACTTCTTTCGTTATCAACAAAAACACCCATACACCAAGGATTGTTTTCGACTTCTTTAGAAACAACATCAATTGATTTTATTACTCTTCTTTCAAATTCTGGATCGAAAGGATCTGGCATTGGTCCCCAATAATCCGAACCAGAATATACCTTTTGAAAATCTCCAATAATCCATCCGTTAGCAAAATAAGGTAAGTTATTTCTGTGATAAAATGCTGGGTCAATCCAGTTTCCAAAGGACGTGAATCCCCAATTACGCATTCTGTTTTCTGTAACTTCTAACCATTTATCAAAAAAAGAATTTTTGCTTGTTTCTCCATATCTACGTTCTAAGTTCGCTCTATAAAAACTATATGTTTGTCCATGTTCTATAGGCCCAAAATGAGATTCTCTTCTATAACTATAATGATTAGCTAGAGCATCATCAATTTTTGGTAATTCAAGAAACATGTCATTTCTAAGTTTATTAACTACATGAGCTGTTTTCATAGTTTCTATAGGTATTTCTATAATACCTTTAGAGTCTTCAGGAGTTACATCTTCCGGGTCTCTATGATATAATTTTTCATCTGTATAATCGATACCTGTATACGTTGTAGTGTTTGCCATACGTACATTTGCTAAACCAATTGAAAAATATAAGTAACCTTCTGGATCTATTAAAGCCCATTTTCCATCAACTTTTTCTTTTCTAAAATAACCCGTTGCATCTAATTTAGGACCATCTTTCCATCCACCATATTGGCTTCTATCTGACATTAACGTATATTCTGCTAAAGATTTTAATTCTACATCAGCAATTTTCTTTAGTTCTTCATCAGAATGTACTTTTATAGGGAAATCTCTTTTTGCATTTTGCCCAAATTTATCTACAATTCCTTTTAAAAAATTTGGATCTCTTTCTGGGCTTTCTACAATTCTAATATTATCAACTAAAATAGTTTTGTCTTTTAAACCTTCTAATCTAAAAAAGTCTATTCCTGCTATTTCAGAAAAATCCATATTATATAGAAGTCCACTAATTTTCATATGAGTTGCTTCGGTTTCCCAAGCTTTAGGAGTATCTCTTAAACCACTATTTATGTCAGTTTTATTTGAGGTGAGTTCAAAGAAATATGATTTGAATTCACCTGTATCAATGTTTGTAATTCTTCTTACTCTTTCTCCATTTCCGTTTTCGGCATAAACTGTTAAAAAAGTAGTTTCGTCCCCTAAACTTTTAGCATCAAAAACTAAACTATATTTTTTGCTTTTATTTAATTTGAAATTATTTTTCGGTGTTAATTTTACTCCTGTAATTTTTTCATCTTTTTTAAAGGAAATTTCTAATGCATGATTTCTATTATTTTTAACAATTTTGTGACTTCCTTTTATGTCAATGAAATTGTTATTAATGTCTTCTTTTTCGAAATCTAAAAACAAGATATCTGATTTTGAACTCCAAACTTCATTTTGTGTAGTTTCTTTTTTACATGAAAAAAATACCACAGAAATAAATGTTAACATTAACAATTTTCTGACAGTTTTAAAAAGATTGTATTTTCCCTTCATATTTGCTTTGGTTTAATATAATTATAGAATTTAGTGTTGTACAGATACAACTTGACAGATAGTGTTAATCTTTTGTATTACAGTGTGTAATAGATTGTTATTCATGTTTAAAACTATTCTCTCTACAAGTAAATAAATTTATATTAATAAAGGAAGTGTTTTAGGTGTTTGTACAGTTTAATTCTAGTGAAAAGATGAGTTTTTTAATTGATATAATACTTAGAATCGGCTAATTTTCATATTATTTATAAAAAAAAATAAATTTTAAAAACTTGGTGTTTAATAATGTTAGTTATTTTTTTTCGGATGATATCTTTGTAAGTATTCAAGACCCATTGAAGTACATTTTTATTGTTTTAGACCTCGTTCAGCACATTTTTCTGCATTTCGCGAAAAGCTTCATTTCGTAAAAAAAGCTTCTCTAAAAAAGTCTTGGACACAATTCATAATTCTCGCTTTCCATTTCGTTACCCATTCTGCTACCGCTGAATGGTGCACTTCATTCCTGAGCAAAAATTATGAATGCCTCCGCTACATAGGAATATTATTTTATCATTTGGAGCCACTTCCTATGTTTTTGTACTTCACATAGATATCTCGATTAAAGTCCAGACCTCACTATTTCTTCCTTTTTTGACAGCAAAATACCAAGATTTTGAAGTTGAACAGACTGCATAAACCGTTTTGCTGCGCCTCACTTTTTATAAGTCTTTCTCAATTCAAAATAATGAAAATGTATCAGCAACAAAAAAAGGAAACAGCGAAGGCACTATGGGAAGTAAATCAAAATGAAAACTTATGAAATCATACAAAAACATCAAAAAGGAAGCGGCACCAAAAAAAACAAAAAAGGAAAACGCTCTAGATATAATAAGTAAATCACTTCAAAAAAAAATAATAGCAAACTGTCTGAATAGTTCAGATAGGGTTTAATTAATCTTTAAATATATTATTATGAGCACACTAAAAAACAAAGTACAGTTAATCGGGAATGTAGGAAATGTACCCGAAGTTAAGACCCTAGAGGATGGGAAAAAAGTTGTTAATTTTTCATTGGCAACGAATGAGTTTTATAAAAACTCAGATGGAGAAAAAGTACAAAATACCCAATGGCATGCTATTGTAGCATGGGGGAAAATTGCTGAAATAGTTGCGGAATATGTTGGCAAAGGAAAAGAAGTTGCAATTGAAGGTAAATTAACGTCCCGTTCTTACGAAACCAAAGAAGGTGAAAAACGATATGTTACGGAAGTGGTAGCAGATGAAATTCTATTGCTTGGTATCAAAGGAGAACAAAATGCTATTGAATAATTAGCAGGTAAAGAGGATGTTCTACCGTATAGTAATGTCCTCTTTTTATTTTAATATAAACTTATTGAGTTATACGTTTAGCTTCTGTTTTATTTGATTTTGATAAACTGGTTTGGCAACTACCATTCTTTCAATTGTTTTATGAAATAT
>NZ_JAMCOJ010000021.1 GCF_023476645.1 Cellulophaga sp. 20_2_10 | reverse complement strand
GCTTTTTTTATACCCTAAATTTAAAAATTAGTGTAGATTTATAGGTGGTAATCTATAGAAACACTAACAGAAACACTAACAGAAACACATACACACAGAAACAAAAAAAAGGCCTAGATATACTCTAGGCCTTTTTTTATTTAGAAAGGAGTATACCCGTGTATATCCAAAATTGGTTTAGTTATATTTATATAGGCTAGTATACAGCATTAGAATACCTATTTTGTAGGGGTATTAGAGGTACTAACTTGCTTTAAAAGTAGATTTTACTCTAAATAGAATATAGATTATCTAGTAATTAAGGTACTATTTGTTGTTATTGGTGATGTATTCATAGGTACTAGTATGTGAATATCATAGAGTTTACTACAAAGAAAAAGGGCTAGAAACATATGTTTCTAGCCCTTTTCTACTTAAGAATATTATTGTTAATCTAATACTCTATTTTCAATTACTTAGTTGGGTATTATATACCTAGAGCTTGACCACCACCAATTTGTATAGTTTCAGCAGTTATAAAAGAAGCATCTTTACTAGCTAAGAAAGATATTACCCCAGAAACATCTTCTGGCTGACCTAATCGGCCTAACATAATATTATTTGCCCATGAAGCAAATACCTCTGGCTTAGTCGCTTTAATTTGTGCATGAAATGGAGTGTCAATAGTACCAGGAGATACTGCATTTACTCTAATGCCGTATTCAGCTAAATCTTTAGCCAAAGCTCTAGTTATTGCATGTACACCAGCTTTAGAAGTTCCATAGATTCCAGCGCCAGGTCCACCTGCTGTCCATCCTGCATTAGATGTGTAGTTAATTATAGATGGATGTTCTCCTTTTTTTAAGTAGGGTATAGCTGCTCTTGAAGCAAAGAAAACTGAATCTAAATTTAAAGCCATAACAGATCTGTAAAATTCAGTTGTCATTTCTTCAAATCGAGATCTACCTCCTAAACCACCTGCATTATTTACAAGTACATCTATTTTACCATATTTTTCACCAATTTTCACAATGTTTTCAGTTACGAGTGCTTCTTTTGTAACATCAAAACCTAGATATTCTGCTGTAATACCTTCTTTAGAAAGCTCTTTAACTCTTTCTGCGCCAGCTACATCATCTAAACCATTTAATATGACAGTATAACCATCTTTTCCTAATCTTTTTGCTACTTCAAAACCGATACCTCCAGTGGCACCCGTAACTACTGCTACTTTTCCTTTATTCTTACTCATTTTGTTATGTGTTTTATTTTGATTTATTGTGTTTTATTTTTTTAGGGACTTTATTGAATCTGCTTAATTAATTTTTAGGTTTTAGTGGTTCTATTTTTGGACATAGTATCCAAACAGATAATAGTGCTATTATTGCTAATGCACCTCCTATCAAAAATGCAGGTGTATAATTACCACCAGTAGTTATGAAAGTCACTAATAGTGTTAGGCCTGCAGCACCAAGTTTAGCTGCCATACCTGCAAAACCAGACAAAGTACCTACAATTTTACCTCCAAAAAGATCACTTGGTAGTGTTTGAATATTACCTATTGCTACTTGAAAACCAAATAATAGTATAGCCATAATTACAACTGCAATTAATGCAGCAGTATTTCTAGCATTATTAATTTCTGATAAAGAGGCAAGCGCTGCAATTCCAGAATCTGAAGGTGGTCCATATTTTGGTAATAAACGTTCTTCTTTTGTTGCTTCTGCTTTTGGTGTTTTCCAAACAGCAGATTGATATGCTTTCTTAAATCTAGGATTAGATTTAATTTCATTAGTACTTTTTCCTGCAATGTTTTCAATAAAACCTTTATCCGCTTTTAAATCTTTGAATGCGTCATTATCCATTATCTTTTTAACTTGTGGATTAGCCATTGTTACAGCTGCAGATTCCTCAACTCCAAAAACCCCTAAAACTTGAGGTGCCCCAGGAAATTTTAATAGAATAAAACAAGGAATCATTAGTATACAGCCCAACGTAATAACATACTTACGAGTCTTGTCTACGGTCCACCCAAAATTAAGCTTCTTTTGGGCAAGTAAACCTCCATACCAAGCGCCAATCATTGCTCCTACATAGGGAACCCAAGCTGAAAATGCAATTTCTTTTACATTCATACCAAATACCTCAGATAGATATATAGGAATCCAAACGATAAACAACCACCAAATAGGATCAAGTGCTGCTGAAGCAATTATTACTCCCCAACTTTCTTTATGTTTAAGCAACTCTGCGGTATCAGGTACATATCCATCATCATAATTACCATCTTCATCAACATCTTGATTTTTTTGACCAGAGAGAATATATTTTCTTTCATCTTCTGATAACCAAGGATGTGTTTTAGGACCAGATTTTACAATGAACAACCAAGGTAGTAACCATAATAACCCTAGCGCACCGACAACTATAAATATTGATTTCCATTCTAAATAAGCAGATAATAATCCAATAACTGGATATGCTACTATGCCACCAATTGCAGCTCCAGAGTTAAATACTCCTTGAGCTAGCGCTCTTTCTTTTGTTGGAAACCATTCTGCATTAGCCTTGGCTGCACCAGGCCAATTACCTGCTTCTGCTAAACCTAAGATTGATCTGAAAATTGAAAAACTAAGCATTCCTTGAGCAAAGGCATGCAACATAGTTGCAATAGACCACACTCCAATAGAAAGAGCAAAACCCATTCTAGTGCCTATCCAATCAAATATTTTGCCAAAAAGTGCTTGACCACCTGCATACGACAGTATAAAAACTGTAGATATTGTTCCAAAAATAACTTTATGTCCATCTTTGTCCATCTCTGGAAATAAGTCATTGGCAATGTCAGGCCATAGTGCTCCAAAAGCTTGTCTGTCTATGTAGTTAACAACTGCAGCCAAAGCAACAAGTCCTACTACCCACCATCTTAATCCCTTTACTTTCATATGTTTTATATAGAAAAAGGAGTACAATAGAAGACTAGTAATAGTATGCTTCACGTTAATTTTATAACGTAATAGCATTGCTATAGTAGTAAAACTTCCCTCCTTTATATTTATTTTTATTTAAAAAGATAATGCGTGCATTATTACCTTTTTTTATTCTTATTTTATATTATAACAATATTGATATAAAATTTTAAAATGAGCTTTCATTTTATCTTTCGCCTCTTTAGGGTTCTGATTTTTTATAGCATCATATATATCTTTATGTTCTTTGATACTTGACATTACTTGATTTTTACTACATACATGATGTTTTTCAAAATTGGTAATAATTTCAGGAGTAATTGTAAGCATAAAAGTATTCATACTACTGTTTCTGCTTGCTTTTGCTATTGCTAGATGAAATAATAAATCTTCTTGTACAGCATCTTCTCCGTTTAAAACCTTTTTTTCATGCGCATCTAAAGTACTTTTTAGGTGTTTTAAATCCTCTTCTGTTCTTCGTAATGAAGCCAATCTTACAGTCTTTAATTCCAATAATATTCTTGTCTCTACTAGTGATTTAAAATCAGGAGTATCTAAACGTAATATATCTTCAATCATACCATTTAAAGCTATAACTCCAATATTGGCAACAAAAGTTCCGCTCTGAGGTATAGATTTTAACAATCCAAAAAATTCTAACTTTTGGATAGCTTCTCTAACAGTACTCCTGGTTACTTCAAATTTTTCAGACAACATTCTTTCAGAAGGTAATTTATCACCAGGTTCCAAATTTTTAATATTAATTAAATCTCTTATTTGAGATATAATTGTATTTTGGATTGATAAATTATCATTTTTAGTAAGTAGTTCTATCTTCATATTTTTGACATATTATGATATGCAAATTGGTTAACCAGTTTTATATTCTTACAATTTATAAAAAATATATCTATATTATGTTATAAAAAGCATATCAATTAGTAAAATAAACTTTACCAGTTTTTTAAATTAATACCAGTAAAGTCTATTATAACAACTAACTCTACTTACTTATTTTAATATTGTTTTTATTCTGAAACTGTAAGTTCATAAAACTTAACTTTAGCAAAAGAATTCTTATCTCTTGATTGAAAATAATTTCCGGCTTTAAAATAATTTTCAAAAACACCCCATTTTTTCATATGTATGTTTTTATACACTTTGAACTCATTATTATTTAACGAAACAATCATTTTTCCTTCGCTAACTTTTACTTCTAATGTAAATTTATTAAAGTCAACCTTCTCTTCAAAAGTGTGTCCATCATCATCTGTCCAAGCACTTTCATGTAACATATCTGCATCAGTTGTATTTAAGTTTTTTAAAACTTTAGTTTTAACTCTTATTTTACCATTTTGCCAATAAATTTTTAGCATTGGTGGGGCATTATTATCTTTTTCTCCTATTAATTCTTTTTGTTCATTTGTAAGCCTACCGTGAATTTGCATTATAATGGTCTTATGATATTTACCATTACTATCTTTAGAAATATCTTCTATTGCAAGTTTACCTTTTAAGGATCTACCATCTTTAAAGGTCCAGTTTACATTATTATCACCTGGAACCATTTGCTCTCTTAATTCTGTTCTAGAATATTTAGTATTAGCAGTTGTGGCAGCAGTAGGGTAGGCGTAAAAAACAAGCGCACCAGACACAGAGTCATTATACATAAATGGCATTAGTGTTTTATTGGTAGCATAATCTAATATCTCTGGTGGCTCTATTTCTGTTGGCTTACCAATTGGTAATGTTACTTTCCAGTGACTTAAGTCTATTTTAGAAAGCTTATATTTTTTCCTCTTTTTCTTTCTTTTAGACACTTTTGTATCAGATTCTACCACGCTACTTTTGGTTGTTTGACAAGCAGCGTTAGTAGTAAGAAATACAATTGATACTATTGTTATAATTTCTTTTCTGAAATTTTTCATTAGTTAATTTTTATGGAGCAGGGACAATGCTAATGTTATCTAGATAAGTATCTCCTGTACTAACATTGTCTATCCAAATAGCTATTTCACCAGTAGCGTTTGCTTCAAATTCAAATGTTACTTCAGTGAAATTATTTTTTCCTAAAGAAACAGCACCATCAGCTTCTGCTATAAAACCAGTAGCTTCTAATTCACTAGCATTATCCATCCATCCATTTAAAATACCAACTCTTACTTTATCACCCTCATTTTTAAGAGCATAATGAAAAGTAACTACATATTTAATGTTTGGTGTAACTGTTAATGCTTGGTATGAAGCTCTATCATTACCTTCGCCAGTTGCAGGATATTTAGCTCCTTGTGTTTTACCGGAAGTATTGTCAAAAGGAACAGTATAGGCACCATCTGAACTTGTATTATGAACAGTTGCACCTAGAATTCTCCAACAGTTTGTTCCATCGTTCTTAGGCGTTTTTGGAGTACCGTCTTCCTGAATAAATACACAACCAAGTGTATCTCCACCATCTTCTGTACCATCTTCAAAAGCCCATTCTGATATTACTGGCGTAATTACTGTAGGTACCAATGGCATTACTACTGTAATTGTTTCTGAATAAACACTCTCTACACCTAAGTTATCTGAAGCGGTTAGTGTTACAACAAAATCACCTTCCCCAGGAAATGTGTGTTCTGGTTCTATTTCCGAAGATGTAATTATTTCTCCAGAGCTATGTGCAAATTCCCAGTTGTATTGTGTTGCACTATTAGATTGATTGCTAAATGTATAACTTTTCCAAGCTTCGTCTGATCCAGAATTTTGGGTAGCCGCAAAAAAAGCGCTTGGAGGTGTTAAATCTTCTATTGATGCTGTGCCTGCTACATCATATTCTAAATCACATGATGAAAAAGATATTGTTAGCAAAAAGATTGCAGTCAATAGCCCCGCAGTACTTTTTATTTTATTAATGTTTCTATTATTTTTCATAATTATATGTTTTAACTATTGTTTTTAGTATCCAGGATTTTGTGTTAATACACCTTTACTTAATCCTATTTCTCTTTGAGGAATAGGTAATAACAAATCTGTAGATGAAAAACTATAGCCGTTTGTTGTAGCAAATTCTGATAAAACATTTACTGCTTCACCCATTCTAATTAAGTCGAACAGACGCTTATTCTCAAAAGCAAGCTCTACACGTCTCTCATTTAATAATTCTTCTTTGGTAATTACACCATCGGCATCGTTTGGTAAACCAGCTCTATTTCTAATAGAATTAAAAGAAGTAAGTGCATTGCTATTAGATGTAGATTCACCACCACCTAAGATAGACTCTACATGTAATAAAACAACATCAGCATATCTTAATACAATCCAATCGTTGCCAGCTGCTTGAGCATCAGAACTAAAAGTTCTTCCGTTATCGCCACCACTTTCACCATTTGGTAAATATTTAATTGCTTGATTTTCTGTTGGCTGAAAAGGATCTATTCTGTATGTGTGTTGTGTTCTTTCTCCGCCCATTTCTTCTAATGCAGTAACAACATCTGTAGTAGCATAATTTACACCACTAGTTCTACCTACAGAATTTAGCCATTCTGCAGAAAAATTTTGACTGTTATTATTGTCTCCTTGTTCATAACCAATAGCAAAAAGGATTTCATCGTTTCGTTCAGAGAAAAATACATCACTGTAATTACTTAACAACTCAAAACCTCTTGCAGGATCTAATACTTCTTCACATAGCAACTGTGCTTGTGCATAGTTAGGAGTTGGTAGTGTTAGGTATACTTTTGCTAAGAGTCCTTGTGCGGCTGCCTTAGAAGCTCTGTCTTTAAATGAATCATCTAAGTTGTCTATTGCAGTTTGTAAATCCTCAATTATTAACGCATAAATTTCTGTAGAATTTATTCTTGTAAAAGCAGTTTCTGTATCTAATGGAGCAATAACTTTAGTTATTAATGGTACGTCTCCGTACAAACGAACTAAATTAAAATAAGCATATGCTCTTAAGAATTTAGCTTCTCCTTCTATTTTACCAGCAGCGGTTTCTGAAGCGGCATCAATGTTGTCTAAAACAACATTTGCTCTAAAAATTACATCGTAAAAACTTCTGTAATAATCTGCAACAATACCGTTTGTAGCTTCTATAGAAAAGCTTTCAAATTGTGCAGCTTCACCTTCTTGACTTTTTGTTCTTGTGTTATCGCTACGCATTTCTGTTAGATAAAACTCTACTTGTGTTGCGTGATTTAAATTAGAACTTGTAATTTTTGAAGCATTTACTCCTTGTAGACCATCGTATATATTAATAACCGCAGCTTCTAGTTCCTGATCATTAGAATAAAATGCATCGCCGCTTGTGCCAGTTTTTAATTCTGGTGATAAAAATGAATCCTCACAAGACACAGATAAAATTGTAATGACTATTAATGTTAAAAATTTTAGTTTTTTCATGATTGTATATTTTTAAATTAGTAGTTTAAAATTCTATGTTAAGACCTGCAGAAATTGTACTAAAAACAGGAGAACCAGCTCTTTGGTAACCATAAGTGGTTGCAGAAGTAGTGTTAATAGACTCTGGATTAAAACCAGTATAGTCATCTGCTGTTAAGTACATAATATTTTGTGCAGACACATAAATTCTTGCGCTTCTAATTTTTAATTGTGAAGCAACATCTTTACTAAAGTTATATCCAAGATTAATATTACGTAATGCGATGTATGATGCATCTTGAATTATATCGTTCGTGAATATTTTTTGCTTGATGAACTCTTGATTAGGCGTTGTTAAAACGTAATCTCCTGTTGGGCCAGTAACAAAATCTTGAGAGCTGTTAAAATGGTTAAAAATGTATTGATCTCCCATATTTCTAATTTCAGCACCATGACTTCCTTGAAACATAAAACTAAAGTCGAAGTTTCCTATTTTAAAATCGTTAGAAACACTCCATACAAAATCTGGATAAGGGTTTCCTAATATGGTTTTATCATCATCATCAATAATACCATCACCATTTAAATCTTTTACATATACATCTTGCGCTTCACCTCCAATTGGATGAAAAGGATTATTAAGAAATTCTAATGGAATGTCTCTTTCTACTACCCATCCATAAAAAGACGAAATTGGGTTACCTTCTAAGTTAATCCATTCAGATGCTCTTTTAGAATCTACATTTTGTATTTGTCCGTTAGAGTCTGCAAAATCTGTTAACTCATTTTTGTTTGTAGATGTAATAAAGGTTGTAGTCCATTTAAATTTAGGACCAGCAACGTTTCTTGTTCTTAATTCTACTTCTATTCCAGAGTTTTCTACTTCACCAATGTTTACTAAAGCATTCGTAAATCCGGTTGTAGAAGCTATAGGGTTGTTTAGTAATAATTGATCACTAGTTCTTTTGTAGTAGTCTATAGAACCAGATAAAACATTGCTAAAGAAGCCAAAATCAATACCTGGGTTAAATTCCACTTGTCTTTCCCATTTTAAATCTGGATTAGATATGTTTAATGGGTTAGCTGCATTTGTAACAACACCACCAGTTACACCAGAAGCAATAGAGTTATCTATTAAAGATAAATAGGGGTAGTTGTTAATTAAATTGTTACCTGTTCTAAAAGAATTGTTACCCGTTACACCGTAACTAACTCTAAATTTAAGGTTGTTAATTACATCGCTATTTTTTAAGAAGTTTTCTCTAGAAACATTCCAACCTACAGAACCTGCAAAAAAGTTACCATACTTGTTGTTTGGTCCAAATACAGAAGCACCATCTCTTCTAAAACTAAATGAAGCTAGATATTTATCTGCATAGGCATAGTTAATCCTTGAAAAGAATGAAAGTAATGTACTTTCATAATCCTCATTATACTCGTTTGTTATATCATCTTGGTTAATGTAACGAGAATTATCATCTGTATATCCTTGAGAACTAATAGTCTCAAATTCTGTTTTGTATTTTTCACCAGAAACACCTAAAACTACACCTAGATCATGTTTATCAAATGTCTTGTTATAAGATAATACATTGTCTAATGCTAAATGCTGTGTTCTAGTATTTGTACTATCTAATTGAGCAGCACTAGCCCCGTTTCTGTTAGATTCTACACCTTGCCATCTTTGTTGTCTGTATCTTTGGTAGTCCCCAGATAAGGTTGTTTTAAAGCTTAAATCATCATTAATTTTGTATTTAGCATAGAAGCTTCCTAAAATTTTACTTCTATAATCTCGTCTGTCTCTTTCTAATACTTTAGCAGCAGGGTTTGTGTTAGAGGTATTACTAATGTTTGTACCACCACTATCTGCATTAACAGGAGCTCCATTTGCTAAATCATAACCATCAAAATGGTATTGCAATGCATAATCTCCTACTTGTACGTCTGCCCATTTACCACCATCTTGTACCCTGTTTACAAATTGTATTGTGTTAGCATCGTGGTATACAGGTAACCAAGACGGTTGTCTTAAAATATCGTGAGTAGAGCCATCAAAACGTCTACGTTCTGTGTAAGAAGGAGTAGCACTAAGACCAATAGTTAAATCATCTGTAACATCATAATCTAACCTAAGTTTTACACTGTACTTTTTAAAATCATCTGTAAGTAAAACACCTTCATCATGATTGTAATTTAAGTTTGTGCTAAATCTTAACTTTTCATTACCACCTCTAATACCTAAAGAATGATTTGTAATAACACCGCCATCAAAAATGATGTCTTGCCAGTTAGTATCTACACCAATTAATTGCTTGTATTTTGTACGGTCTGATAAACCATGTGTAAATTGTAATTCTGCAGCAGCAGTAGCAGCAACAGTAGAGTAGTAGGCATCACTTTGTCTGGCAGTTTTAACACCAGTTAAAGTAGAATAACTAAATCTTGTTTCTCCAGATTTACCAGATTTTGTTGTGATCTGAATAATACCATTACCACCTCTAGAACCATAAATTGCACCTGAAGCAGCATCTTTTAAAATTTCAAAAGATTCTACATCATTCATATCTAAAGATCCCAAGTAATCGTTTGGTACAACAACACCATCTACAACAACTAAAGGACCAGAGTTACCGGTAATAGAACCTGTACCTCTAATTCTAATAGTAGGGTCAGAACCAGCTTCACCTTCTGTAGCTTGTATGTTAACACCAGATACTTGACCTACTAAGGCATCATCTACCCTAGAAACAGCAATCTGACCTAAATCTTCGTTTAATACCTTAGATATAGACCCCGTTAAGTGAGATTTTTTTTGTGTTCCGTAACCAATAACTACTACTTCTTCTAGTTTACTAGCATCTTCTTCTAATGATACGTTTAAGTTTTTTTGATCTGCAATTGTAATAGATTTTGTTACAAACCCTATATAAGAAAACTGTAATATGTCTCCTTTTTTTACTTTAAGTTCATAATTACCATCAAAATCTGTTGTAGTTCCTGCAGTAGTGTTTTTAATAATAATGTTAACACCAAGAATAGGTAAGTTGTCTGCCGTAGAAATGACCTTTCCTTTTACCGAAAAACTTTCTTGTGCTAAAGTTATTACACTATAAAAGAGTGTTATAACTAAAATTAGCTTTGTTTTTAAGTTCATAATTAATTGTTTAGTTTAATTGAGTTAATATGGTGTAGTACTTAAAAAACCATTTTCTCTAGGCCTAAAGCAAAATATTATTACTTTTGTAAAAGAATATGTTTTTTTATACTACATATTTAATACTTCCCTCCAAAGAAGTAGATACTAAAAAGGATAGGCGTGCACCTGTCCTTTTTTTTTGTGCTTACTTTAACTGGTAAACCAAACTGGTTAACCAGTTAAAGATGTTCGAATATATGCAAAAGTTTTGTTAAAAAAAAATAAATCCTTAAAAATAGGGGTGCTGCAAAAAATCTTATTTAAGAAAGCTTCTTTAACACAAACAGCTCCCGGTATAATAGGTGTCGATATATAAAAATGACACTCACCTTTAACTAATTATATTCATTTTTAGAATTAATTTAGATTCAAATCAATGTATATGAGCTAGTTATCTGTTTTAAAATAATATTTCTTATTCTATATGTTTAATTGTTCTAATTTTAATTATTTGTAGATAAATGGTCCCTCCCAATTGTAATCTTTATTATTAATTACTAATGTGTGTTTGGCATCTTTACGAGCATTTGTATTACACAGAATAAAAACTTTAGTTTCCTTATTTATGTTGGTAATACTAATTGCGGAATAGTCTTTAGTACTTAAGATTGTTTTTATTTCTGCAATGCTACTGTACGAGTTAACTGAAAATTCCGATACAGGACTATAGGTTCCGTGTGGCTCTATTGCAGTAACAAATAATGCATTTTTAGTATTGCTTTTTCTAATAATGAAGCCTGGATCTCTTCTTAAATTAAACTCAGGATCATTTGCTCCTGTTTCTACAAAAATAATTTTGTCTGTTGGTAGCGTGGTAGATGTAATAGTGTAGAAAACATTATTGTCTAACCAGTTAAACTGTAAATTGTTTTTAGGAGCTTCTCCTAATGCTTTTACATATAAATGCTGATATCCATTAGAGTTACCTAATGTTTTAATTTCTGATTGTTGCTTGTATTTAAAATTAGTTTGCATTAACTGACCAGAATAATAAAAGGGTAAATCGTATTGGTTTGATGTATTACTACTAACATTGTATAGATCTAAAACAAAAGAATGATTTATAAAAGTAGTATCATTAACAAGTAGCATAGTTCTATGTAAGACCGTGCCTGGATAAGCATTTTCTTCTTTAGCACTTACGACCTGTACTTTTTTATTTTCTACATTAAAAATGTATTCATTAGAATGGTTTTTACTACCAATTTCATACTTGCCTTTAAAATGAGAAGTTTCATTTTGTATAATCGTATTGTGAGCAATAGTTTGTTTTGCCCAAGTAGTATTTTCTTTTAGGTAATTACCACCTCCTTTTTGTTCTATGTTTACAAATCTAGCTAAACCATAGTCTTGTAAAACTTCTTTGCCATCGTTATATAGAGAAAAGGATAATTTATCATAATGGCCGTGACTTAAACCTTGAGAGGTGTATTTGTATACCAATTCTAGGTTGGAATTACGTATTATGCTAATAGCACCTTGTTTGCCACTAGGACCATCTTTTAAAGTTATAGATTCTTTAATAAAAGGTTTTTCTTGATTGTTTTTTATCCCTAAAGCAATGGAAAGACCTGTATCATCTAGATTTACCTTGTCTTGTTTTTTTGCAATACTTAATAATTCTGGGTTTTTTCCTCCGTAGTGATATGCTATATCAACTGCTGTAACTAATTCTCTAGAGTAATAAGACATTCCTTTTTGTGCATCGTTAATAGGGAAAAAATCTCCATCCTTGTCAGATAAATTTAATAAAGCATCTACCGCTTTAATAAGTACACCATCTTTATACTCAAATATTTTAAGTTCGGGTTTTTTATTTTCTAATGCTTGTGCAAAAATTAAGAAAGGATACATAGCATATCTTTGGTAGTATGGACCCTCAGTATAATATCCGTCAGGAGAAAAAGGTTCGTCTAAATTTGCTAAAAAACCAACTTTCTGGTTTTTAGACTTAATAAAGCCTCCATCATCATCCTTTACATTTGCAGCGATAGAATCTGTTTTTAAACCATATAAAGCTTTATTTAAAAGACTATCATTATCCATCACAAGTGCTATCATTCCAACAGCTACATTGCCCCACGTGCTGTGGTTGTGTACTCTATTAAAAAATTGAGGATTCTCTTTTGATATAAAATCAGCGAAGGGTATAAAGAGATCATTTTCTAAATGTTCTCTTTCTTCTTTAGAAAGCCAGTCGTAAATACAATCATAGGCCTGACTAGCATATACCAACCAATTAGAATCGTTTAAACATTGCCAAAATAATTTACCTCTAGCATAAGATCTTTCTTGTGGGTGTAATGGTAGAGTAGGGTACAGTTTAGCATAGCCCATAAACATATCTCTAATATAGATCGCATATTTTTCATCATCTAAAATCTGAAAAAGCACACCTGCCTTTTGCAATATTAAAAAGTTTTTTTTATGCTGCTCGTGTGTGTATCCTCCAGAAAAGTCTTTGGGAATAGGAATTTCTATTCCTGCACTAATTTCGGCATCTACTTCTTGTTTAACAGCTTCTAGAGTTTTATCAAATAAGGGAATAGTACCAAGTTTGGCTCTAATGTTCTTAACCCCTTCTTTTGTTAAAATTAAACTTGGGTGATTAGAGTTTTTATTACTTGTGTTCTCAGCAATTGTTTCAACTTTATCATTTTTACATGCGGATAATATTAAAACAGAAATAATAAAAACATATTTTTTAAGAACCATTGTTTAGTTATTTAAAATTAGACCAAGGTTTTTACCATCTGTTCCTTTTGCCAATAAAGGAGATGTAGCAGATAGTGTGTTAGTACCATCATTAAAATTAGGATCTAATGTCCATAAATTTTCTACAGTATATTTCTGATCTCCAGAAACTTCTAAGCCTTCAGATTTATAAAAATTATTGTTTAAAATGTCAACCATTGGTTCACCTACAACTAAATGCATTTTTAACGCTTTGGTATTATTAAAAATGTTATTTGTAATCTCGTTTACTTGCACACCATATAAGTTTATAGCAGCATTGTATTTGTTTCTTTTTCCGTGGCCAATATTGGTAAATGTATTGTGATCTAGTTCTAAAAACGGACCAAAAGTACTTTCGTCTTTTCCTCCTCTATGTAGACTTAGTACAGCTTTGTTAACATCACTAAAGCTATTGTTTTTTAAAATTACATATTCAGCATTATAAATTCCAATATCATCTGTTTCCTTGTCTAAGGCTAAAACATTACCCGTAATAGTTTTAAAATTAGAATTTTGAATACTAATAGTATCTGCAAATGTATTTTTGTAAACCACTACTGCATCAAAAGAATGATTAACATCTAGGTTTATAAAATCGCAATTGTCTACAAATAGCTTATAGTTTTTATTCATAGAATATTTACTCGTGGTAATTACAGAGTTTCCTGTTCTATCTGGAGCGTTTTTACCATCAAAATTAATATTATCTAGTTTTAAGCTACCTCCATTATTTATTTCAAACAACGTTTTCTTTTCAAATAAAATAGTTGGCTTTACTTTAGAGTTTGATGTAAAACTAAGTGGGTGATTAATTGCTATAGTTTTAGATAAAGTATAAGGTACTCCAGAAGTTAGCTCAATAACGTCTCCGGCTGATGATTTGCTAACTGCTTCAAATAATGTATTTAATCCTGGCTCTACTATTATCGTTTCTCCAGATCCAAAAGCAACGTTAGTGTTATTTTTAGAGTACCAGCTTGTACCCGTTTTATCTTTAGTTAAAATGTTAGAAGGTAATTTGGCACCAGCTTTTAGTGTTTCATCTTTTGGAACTAATAAGCCACTTGCGTTTGTTATCCATTCTATTTTTTGAGGATTAAAACCAGTCTCGGTAATAGGAATATTATTTTTACTAATAATGTTGTTTGTAAAAGCAATACCAGTAATATCATCATACACAGTAAAGATTTTATCATTGTTCTCATTATAGAAAATGTTGTTGTCCATTACGCAATCTTCAGGCGGAGCGCTACGCTCTTCATCGCTACCAGCACATAATTGTATGTTATCACAATTAACAAACGTATTATTTTTAACAACAGCGTCTTTAGCTTGGTCATATCTGTTAATAGGAGAATTGTAAATTCCGTTCATAATAACAAATGCACCTCTAAATCTGTAACCAGTTAAACCAACACCATAATTATTTATAACGGTTTGTTCTCCGTTTATAATACGAATACCTCCAGTACTAGGCTTGTTATTACCAATGAAAATATTACCATCAACCATAGTTCTGTTGCCGTGACGCATAGTTAACGTACCGGTACATTCATAAAAAATATTATTTTTATAAGTATTCTGACAAGATTTATTGGAGATTATTTCGTGTTCACCATTACATCTATCAAAATAGTTAGCTTCTACAATAGTGTTAGAGTTGCTTCTAGAGTAGTGGCTAGTACCTATACGTAACGTTTCTCCTCCATTAGAGCCTAAGTTTTGTCTTGGGCCAAAATAATTATGATCTATTTTATGGTTGTTTTCTTGACTCTCTACTGTGTTTAACCTAACCGTCATAGTAACACCTCTATTTTTCTTACCCGATAAATGGTTGTGGTCTATTCTATTATTTTTACCATATATAGCAACCCAAGTATCTGGTTCATGGCGTTCAGGATTACTAAAATTGTCTATGACACATTCTGTTAGTCTTGTATTGTAGGCTAAAGTTTTAGCATCTTTTTTAAACGAAATAACTTCATTGGTTGGAGTAAAACCATTTGTAAAGACTAGTCCGCTAATAATTAAATGCTCTCCAGCAATTCTTAAATTGGATTGGCCCTCTAAAATTACCTTTCCTTTAGTTTCTACGGTTAATGTTATTGGTTTTTCTTCAGTTCCTTTAGCATCAAAAATTAGTTCAGTATTATTCCAAACTCCGTTTGCTAATGTTATTACGTCTCCAGGTTTAGCGTTTTTTACTGCTGTATTAAACTCGCCTACAGTAGATACTGTAGAGGTCTTTTTAGAACAAGACGTTAGTGTAAACAGTACTAAACACGCTACTAATATTATACTTTTTTGCATATCATTATAAATTGGTTAACCAGATTGGTTTACCAAATATAAAGTTATTTAATTAAATATGTAATTTATTGGCAGTTAAATTCAGAAATATTAAAAAAATAGGCAAAAAATAGCATTAGTGCATAATGATTTTATATTCCTGTTTTTTGTAAAAAACCTCGGTATTTGCTGTTATTAAAAGGAGGGATTAAAAATTTAATTTTTCTAATTTCATTCAATATAATAAATGAGCTGTAGTTTCATGACTTTTTTTCTACAAGTAGCCTTGTTTAGTTAACGTTTGTTCATATATTTGACATATAATATAAAATTGTTAGCCATATTAAATAAGAATCCCCCAAGTTTGACCAACAACCAAATCCTATGAAAAATACAACCAAAAAAGAATTGTTTTTTAAGAAGACTTTAAAACTAATAAGTGAAAAAGGTTTTAAGGCTACAACAATGCGTGATATAGCACATGAGCTAAATTTTGAAGTAGCAAATGTGTACAATTATATAGACTCTAAAGAGGCTTTGTTAGAGGGATATATTTTTGGTACGTTAGATGAGTTTTTAATCTATTTAGATAATATTGTAGACTCTTCTTATTCACCAGTTGAAAAATTAAAATTTGTAATTTCTAAGCACGTGCAATATACTTTAGCAAAACCATATGAGGTTTCTCTTTTTGTATACGAATGGAGAAGTTTAAAAGGTGAGAAGCTAGAAGAATTTAAACAAAAGAGGTCTGGCTACATCAGTACCGTAAGTAATATTATAGAAGACGGAATTAACCAAGGGGCTCTTAGGCAAATGGATAGCGAATTTGCTACTTTTATGGTTATATCTTCTATGCGTTGGTTGTTTAGTATGATCACAAATGA
>NZ_JAMCOJ010000020.1 GCF_023476645.1 Cellulophaga sp. 20_2_10 | reverse complement strand
TAATAGATTCTTCTTTAGATATGCTGTAATTTTTCCAATCTGGCACTTTTACAACCTCTACAAGCATAGCGCTGCCTTTTTTTAAGGTGTTCATATAAGGCTGATCTTCTCCAAATTCTTGTTGTAGTAAATCTCCATAGGGGTACATGCGTATGGTAACCTTTTGTGTACCACTTTTTAATATACCTCTGTTTATTTTTATGGCTGTAGCCAGTTTACCACTTCTGTAATATTCTTTTATGGGGATGTCATTTACCAAAATCTCGTAGGTACAATACTCTTGATTTATACGCAGTAAATACATAGGTTGCTCATTATAATTAGGCATAGCTTGCCACATTTTATCTGTAACATTATGTATGGTAATACTGTCTTGGTCTGCAGTGTTCATATTTTTGGTAGTTTTAGTGTTTTGTGCGCAGCTTGTTAAGGTTGTAGCACATAATAGTAATATTATATATTTTTTAAAAATCATCATTAAATTGTTTTAGTTGCAGTATCAAACACTGGGATAAGTTTTCCTGGAATTACAAATTCAGGAATTAGTTTTAGTACTACAGGTTTAGTTTTTCCATCATTATCTGTACCGTTAGATACATCTTTTTTGTAATCTCTTTCTTTCTCATACTCTACTTTTATTATAACTATTACCTCCCCAATCAAGCCTGTAAAGATATAATTATCGCGGTAATGTGGCATTTTTAATAGTCCTGCTTTTGCACCAGGTCCAGTTACCACATCTTTTGGTGTTTTAAATGACTGACTTACAATATTTTCTGCTGCGGCAACAGCGGCGGTAACAATATTATAACTATAAGTACGCTCAAAATAAAGGTTGCCAGTTAGTGCGGCACTTACTTCTGCTTCTGCAGATATATCCGCAAATTCTTTACCAGTCCAATCCTTTAAAAAATCTGGAATATATCTATTTAGTTTACTGTATGCTATTTCTCTGTCTTCTAATGTGGCATCAATTCTTATGTAGGCATTTATTCCTTGTTTTTTTCCAAAAGTTACTTCTCCTTTATCTAGGTAATGGTTAATGCCATCAAAAAGATCAAAAGCTTGTGTGTCTATGTTTGTTTTTAAATTTATATGCGCGTCATAATAACCTTCAAAACCAACAATCATCTCTATTTGTGGGCCAAAATGTTTTTGAATAAACTCACTGATACTTTCTTCAATATCATCTTGTATTTCGTAGACTTTGTTTCTTAGGTCTCTTAAATCAAAACCAACAGAGATTTTTCCTTTAGCTTGCTTTGTTGGCATAAGCTTCCCTTTTATTGGGCTAACTATTGATTTTACAGTTTGGATAGTTCCTACAATACCATGAAAATCTTTAAAAAAACCTCCAAGACCAGTAATGCTAGAAACAAACTTTCCTATAGTGTACTTTTGGTAGTCACCAATAGCAAAAAGTGGGGCGCCTGTAATTGTAATTTCTGAGATTAGGTTTGTAGAGCCATCTTCTTGTTTTTTATAGCCAGAGCCACTAGATATGGCTATTTGGGGCATTACAAGCTTTAAGCCTTCTTCATTTTTGTTATAAGTGTTAGCCCCTGCCATACCTGCTATTGTTCTAGATATTTTAAATACTTTTTGAGCCTTATCTAACAACGCTGGTAAATTTTTACCTCGTGTAAATACTAATAATAATATATCTACTAAAAGAGCTACAGCCACAGAAGCTGCAACAACTGTTTTTCCTATTGAAGGATACTTCTCTGTATAGTTTAAAACGGATGGATGTTTTCCTTTATCATCGTAGCTGTACAGTGCATAACAACCAAACTTAAAATCCTTTGCAGTAACTCTAACGTAACTAGTTACAATATTTATTGTGGTTTTGTTGATGTGGAGGTGATTAAGTAAATCTTTTATAAAAAAGTTTTGCTCATCTATCCAGTTTACAATTATTTCAATATCACTGTCAAAGCCACCATCATAAAGCGGAAGTTCTAGGTCTTCATAATAAACATTATTTTTCTGTAAGTTGGAAACTATTTCTTTCCCGTATTTTTTAACAAGTTCCTTTTTTCTATCCTCAGAAATTCTTTCTTTTTCTGGATCACCCCATTTAAAGTTATATGCCCATGACACGTCAGGAACCAAGTCAAACGTTATACGTTTACTATAACGACAGGTGTTTATAGGTAAATCTACCAGAATAGTATGTAGCTCTGGTACCATGAATGTATAATGATTATATTTTAAAAAGAACTCCCATAAATCATCTAGATGTTTGTAGGGATAGGCTAAACTAACCTCTAACTGATCTTCAATTTGTTCACTAGGGCAATACTCAACGTTTAATTTATCTAGTTCTGATACATCAAAAGCTCTGAATTTATGAGATTCTCTATTTTCTATTAAGTTTAACTTACATTGGTCTGTTGCTAATTTTGACAATGTAATATTTAACTTTTTTATATTGTTACCGCCTAATATTCTTCTTTTAATATTATCAGACGGGTTAGAGCAAGCTTCTTCCTCATCAAATATTATAAATGGTTTTTCATTACCATACTCTGCTTCTATTTTAGAGTATTTACAAGGTTCATATTTTTGAGTAAAATATTCTTCGCTATGTATGGTAACAGGGGTAAGGTTGCTAGGGTACTCTTTGTCGTCATTATTTAAATAGTCTATAACAGCAACAGTAAGTAGCATATTGGCATCACTACCACTATAAATAACTCTGTTTAAGTGGGTTATAGTATAGTAAAGTATTTTTGGTTCTTTAGTGGTATTGCTTACTCTAAGATCTAGACTATTGGTGCCAGATTTTAGCAATAACTTTGGAAAAGTATGTATGGGTGTTGCAGTGTCTTTTTGGTTGTATACTTTTACAATTACATCATGATCATAAAACCCTTCTTGGTCTATTGTTAAGTATACCAATTGGTGGCTTCTACACTCTTTTACCGTCCACCCTGTATTTGTAATTTTACTATCTGCACTACAGTTAATTGTAATGTTGCCCACAGTAGAGTTATCTTCTAAATCGTCTGCACAAACAGTTATTATAGAGGGGTTTTCTTTTGAGCCTGCATTGCTTTTGCTAAGTTTTAGTTCTGCTTTTACACCACCAGTATAATCATCTATATCTACACAATTATGATTGTTTGTAATTTCCCATCTAAATTCTTTTTTAGCCTTTTTAAGCCAAAAAGTACTTGGTATGTTTTTAACTTCTAGGTCTATAGTGGTAGTTTTATTTAAATGTAAATCTACAATAGTAGGTTTGTTTGCGTCTGTAGAAGAACTTTTTACAACTTTACCATTAATAATTGTTTTTAGGTGCATACTTAGCTAACTTTAAGGTTAATGTTTTGGGCATTATCACTACTCATTGGGGTAAGAGGATTAATTTGCGCAAGTGTATCTTCATTAGCATTGCTTATATTCTGCGCTACAACTTCTGCTATTTGTCCATGGTCTGTAATTTCTACACAGGGCGCCCCAGCAATTGCACAGGTAGCCATACTGTCTTCTAACAATGGGTTACCGCTATTTTCGTCTAGGGTAATATCTTTATAAAAACCTGTCCACTCTGTAATAGTAGGTTGGCAAGGCTTGTACCCGCCAGGTGTTGGTTGTAATTTACATTGGCCAAAAGTATTTTTTTCAAAAGGTTGGCCTATTTCTTTGTTAGTGGCAATAAGTTTGTTACTCATACTACTATCATTTATATAATGTTTTGTCTGCGTGTTTACCAATAATTTATCTGGCATAGTACCTTGCATACACTTACAAGAAGCTTGGTGGCAAACTATATGTTTTTCGCTCATAGTATTATATATTATGTTAAGTGGTAGGCTTCTATGGTTATTTTTTTATCTAATTTCTTATTTAATACCAATGTTATTGTACCAATTATACTCTTTATGGTGTAATTTTTATTGCAAAACTCATAGGTAACATCCAAATCTCCTTCTAAGGGTGTGCCTTTAAAGTAGGGTAGGTCTTTATTTTTTTCTATGTCCTTACTAGATCTTTTGTCACATACTGTACCAAATTGTTGCATAACAATATTATTGTTTGCGTTTAAAAATGGTTGTATTGTTTGCTTTACTTGGTATTGTATAGCTGTTATAAAAGGGTAAAAAGGTATGTTTACTGTGTTGGATATTTCTAATTTAGAGAGGTATTTATTATATACTCCAGAAAAGTAAAGTGTAAAAAAAATATCTCGTTGTATAGCTTTCTCTATAGCAATAGTACTTTGGTAAGCTTTGTTAGCTATTTGTATTTGCTCATCAGCAAAGGGAGACTTAAAATAGTTTAAAATTTTTGGTTTTGCTTTTTCCCAACGTTTAAAAATTTATTTCTGGTTAGTTACACCTATTAACTTTCCTTTTTTATTTATTTTAGTGTTAATTGGGTATAATGGTTTTGCTAAACTTATAGCAAAATCTTCGGCTAATAAATTGGGTATTTTACAATCTACGTATACTTCATTTTTCTTTAATACAAGGTCATATGTATAATCATGTTCTTCATCATAATTTATAGCAGCAGTGTAATGTATTCTTTTTGTTTCTTTGTGTGTTTTTATATATAAAACTATGCCATAATTGTGGTTTAATATATTAAAATTACAACGTAAACTATTTTGGTTACTTAACGAAATAGGTGAGTTTAATATATTATTTTTTTTTGTTTTACTAATTTTTGCTGTTACAGGTAAAAATATTTTAGAAACGTGAAAAGGAATACCATTTGCAACAGAGATATTTTTTTTTGAACCAGATTGCTTATTGTGAAAATTACAGATTTCATTTACAGATAAACTAAACTTGTGCGCAAGAATCTCTAGGCTATCATTAGCTTGCAGCGTATAGGTATTGTATGTTTTTTTAGTTTTAACTGTATTCATTTTTTATGAATTATTCTTTCCAAAATTTGGTATCTATAGGGATTAATAATTTTTGATATTCTCCACTTTTGATATAAATTTTTACACTATCTCTGTTTTCTGAATTTACATCTATAACAAATGATACATTATCTGTATTAGTCTCATTATATGCATCTAATACTTGTTCTTTTTTAAATGTAAACACGCTGCCATAGTCTTCTCCTTCTGGAGATTGCCATCCTAAACCTATTTTATGTACACCTGCCCAGGACTGTTTATCTTGTAAAGTATTTAAATATTGATTCTTATAAGTATTTAACTCACCGTTAAGGTGGTGTGTAATTAAATATTTTAATTTTCTGCTAGGAGATTTAAATTGTAGTTGTGTAGTGTACTTTGTCTCATATGCATCCCATAACCCAAAAGGAATACCTTTTTCTTTAATTTGTTCTCTAAATTCTGGGGTAAGTTCAAAATCTAAAACAACTTTTAAAAGTTCTTCTCTTTTAATATCGGTATTACCACCTTGCATTTTTAAAAACTGAATCCAAGGTATTTTATTAGTTTCTTCTGCTAAAAAGCTAGCAACATTTACGTTGTAGCCAGGGGCAAGCATAAAAAGAGCTAGTTTACCGCCAGGAGCCATACCTACGGATAAATCAAATGAATAATCTTGTTTTTTTTCTGTCCAATTATAGCTGCCTTTACTAAAAATAGAGTCTATTTTTTTATAAGGCAAAGGAGTGTCTAAAAGGTAAAATTTGTTTTCGGTATACGAAAACCAAGCAATTCGTAAATGTTTAGGTACTTGCTTTTCTAGGTCACCAGAAATATGAGTAGATAACCCCTCTCCCCAACTATTATTTACTACTTTGCCAGATGGGATATAAATACTATTGGTTTTAGCATCGTCTAAATAAAATTCTCCTTTATAAATCTCTACAGGGTAATTTTTTGGGGCACACTCTGTAGGCATCCATTCATATTTTTTCATACAACTTGTTAAGCTTATTAGTATGCAAACAATTAGCGTTATTTTATTCATTCTGTTAATATATAGTTCTTTTTCTGTTATTAGCATAGCCTTCTGGGGCCATACCCATATCTAAAGATGCTGAAAAATGAAAATGATGATAACGTAACTTTTTAATTAATGAAATATCTTTTTGTGCAACCTCAGAACTAGTTAAATCATGCGGAATTTCATCTCTTTTCTTTATGTAATCATTTATACGTTCATTTGCTGCGCTTAATGTATCTCCAGAAATTTTAAAACTAGTATTAATCTTAGGCTTAAATAGGTTTTTATGTATTTTTTCAGCATAATCCTTCATTAAATGTAAAGGAATAAATGAATATTTATTACTAATGCGGGTTTTGTAGCCGTGTAATGTGTAATTTTTTTGTTCTACTTTACCTAGAAATTCAGATTCATAAGAGGTGTCTACTTCTGTAATTTTTAAATCATTTTTGGTATACCAGCCTTGAGAAATTAGCCAATTTTTATCATCTAAAATAATTGCTTCACTTCTGCTTGATGATAAACGAATCTTTTCTTCTTTAGCATCATTATAGCCACCTCCAATATCTGAGTGCACTCCTGGTAAATTAATTTCTACTCGTTTTGATGAAGTTAAGCTAGCGCCAGAAATTTGACGTAATTCAAAATTTTTACGGTGTTCATCAGTAGCTGTAATATGTACTGCTTTTTTTAATTTTGATGGAAGGCTTAATTGTAATTGTTTGTGATCGTTTTCATGAGAAAAAACTCCGATGGATGGTACTGTATCAAATAGTCCTGCAAAGCGTAATTCTACTTTGCTAAATTTAATTCCTTTTTCTTTTAAATAGACGCCTAAGTCACCACCATAAGTATATTCTTGGTATTCTTCGGTGCTAATTCCATCGAACCAACCATTTTCTTCATCAGTATATACTTTTTGTCCATTTTCTTCTTTGTAATTGCGCTCTAATGTTGCTTTTTTTCTGCCATTACAACTATTTAGAAAATGGCGTGCAGCCGCCGCACCACGACTAAAACCATAAGCATCTACACTAATTTTGTTGATAATAGTACCTTCATTTAGATTTATTTTATTTAATTTTTTTAAAATCAATTTAAAACTTTTTTCAGCTTTTGCCTTAGCACCAAAAAGTCCCATACCTGTTATTGTACCGTATTTAGCATCTAGGTCATCGCCACCATCTCTTGTACCAATACCTTCTACATACACATTTATGTTATGAGTTTCGTAAGCAATAATTTTATGATCACTATTTGTTTCTTGTGGTTTAACTTGCGCGTTATAGTTCATTTCTAGACGAGCTATGTTAGAGTAGTCATTTTCATAGCTTGTGTCACCTTTTGTATTAAGCCAAGTGTATTTACTATCATCATTTATTCTAGAGGTAGTATTCGCTTTATTATTTAAAGTACCATCAAAAAATACACTAACAATAACATCTATTTTATTTTCCTTTTTTTCTTCCTCGGGAGGAGTGTAGATGCCAAATTTTATACTACTCATAGTAACTTTTTTTAAAAAGATAATAGCTTACCTATTTTCTTTTAACCATTTTTTTACTTTTTCTGTTGGGGTATCTGGCATAAATTGCCCTTGACTTTCCCAATAGGGTTGGTCTACCTCTGGATAGGATGCTATACGAATTTCTTTTTTAGTTAAAGTTATATCATGCTTTACACCTTTATAGCGCAATAAAATATACCTAGAGTTAAGTTTTTTGTCAGCGTTATTGATAAGCACCTCACACTCCTTTTTTAGCACTCCTTCTTTTTTTAGAATCTCAAAAAATGTGGCTATTTCCATTATTCCTTCCACTTTTTTATAATGCCATTTTGTAATGTTTCTGTTGATGTATACCTTATTTCCTTTTGTATCTATGCCATAAAACATTAGTGCCTTATATTTTTCATCAATAATATCCCATTTTTTAGAGCTCTTGCTATATTCTAGATCTTGGGGCAAGTAATGGGTAAAGTAGCTGTCTTCTGTTGCTACAGTATTTGTATACGTATAGGGTGCTATTTTTGTAACAGTGTCTAGTGTAAAATGCTCCTTGCCCACTAAATATGGTGGTTCTTCTGGGTAACTTGTACAGGCAACTAAATGTAGAGTTAAGAATATAAGTAGTATTTTTTTCATTATATTTTTATTATGATTTCATCATAAGTTATTTTATCATCACTTTTTTTATAGTAATATAGACCATTTTGTCCTTGCTTATTTTCATACAATTGATATGTTACTTTAGAGAGGTTAACTGGGCCTCTTAAATTATACAAATTTGAGGCAGGTACCACCAAAGCAGAACCGCTAAACGCATCTGCTAGGTAGCTAATTAAACTTTGTGTCATTTTATATGCTTTAGATATGGGCAATGCGTTGGATACTAAGCCTATAGCTGTTCTTATGGTGTCAAACTCTTGTATCTTTGGATTTATAACACTATAGGGGTATGTTGTGTCATTTTCACGAGTAAATTTGCTTATTTCTTCTACAGCGGCAACAAACTCATCACTTAAATTAATTTCTTTGCCAGTACCAAATAGCAATTTTTTTTTATTAAAAAGATTATCCTTAAGGCATTTATGTTTGGCTTTTTGTTTGCTAGCCCTTATGGGTTCGCCTTTAACTGTACTAATACCAGAAAACATAGCCTAACTTTGGCGCCTATAACGGGGTCTGCTATAATACGACCTTCTAACTCCCAATCTACTATAGCACTATCACTTTCGCCATAATATGTTTTGGTTTAAACATTTAATAGACTTCTAATTTGTTAGAATCTTTTGGCATATGAAGATAGACTCCAAACCGTCTTACTTTTTTATCATCTTCACTGTATAAAGGAGATTTATTATCCGATGTCCGTAATTCTACGATTTTCCCATTTGGGTGAACATACATTTGATAATCTTCTAAAGGCATTAGATTTCCTTTACTTAGTGCTATTCTGTTTGACAATTTATCAATCATCTCATTTGCTTCTTTTTCATTATAATACATAGAAACAATCTCTCTTTGGTGTGCATTATCAAACAGTTTTTTATAGGCTTCTATATTACCATTATTAATGATTTTTCCAAAATCATTATAAAATGCAACTACTTTCTTTAGTAATACATCAGAGTCTATTTTTGTTAAATCTTTTGAAGTACTCAAATCTATTTCTTTACTGTTATATGAAATCTCAGCATTGAAATTTAAATTGTAAACGGTTCCTTCATTAATGAATTTTTGTTCGGTAAAATTTACTTTTTTGATTAAAGTAAGACCATCTATGTTTTTGATGTTATCCGTCTCATACAACTCTAGATTATATTTTTTTAAATCTTTAATAGCATCAAAGTCATTTAGCGGATTTCTTAAATTTATCAAAATGTTTTGATCTCCAGATTCAGCAATAAATGGGTTTAAAAATATAAAACCACTTGATTGCACATACCAATCTTTATTATGACGAAGCCTTACATTATTTACATAAATACTATAGGGCATAAAGCAATCATAATTTATGGCATATATTTTATTATTCATATTTGTTTTTTGTTTTATTTGAAAATTTTTATTTGCTTGTTTATTACCGCAACTATACATTAGTATTGAGGCTATTATGGAAGTTAAAATATTTAGTCGCATATTGATTAAAGTTCAATTGTAAAATTAAGTGGAGCAGCATCAATTATTTTTTTAGAAATATATGGCTTTTTACTTTTATCTTCATCTGCATTAATTTCTATGGACAACCCTATATTAACCCACGCTTCGAATTGAACTCCAGAAAAATGGCAATCTACATCTAAGTTGCCTTTATTATTTAGTTTTGTTGGTGCAGTCATAGTTACATAGGAGGTTCCTTTTACTCCTATGTCAAGTTCTGCTTGAACTTGTAGTCTTGAATCCTTTATATTAGCTTTAGCCTTAATTTTAGCACTCATCTCAATACTTCCTTCAATTCTTCCTTGTAAAGAGAAATTAGGATCTAGATAACCGTTGGTAAAGTTATACTTTAGATTAGCGTGTTTCTCATATTGTGGTTCGCCCGTTTTAGGGTCTGTCCCTGTTTTTTTGCCTACCAGCTTTATTTGCGACTCAAAAACAATATCTATTCTATAATCTACCACTAAATTCCCTCTAGAAAAGGCTTCTGCTGCCCATACTGTAAGATCCAAAACATCTAAAATAATGCCCCAAGGTTTTAACTTACTACCCAATGCCAACAGATCTAACCTTACTTTAGCGCCTATAACTGGGTCTGCTATAATACGACCTTCTAATTCCCAATCTACTATAGCACCATTACTTTCGCCATAGCCTATACCTACTCCAAAACCTATACTAGGTGCCATTAACTCAAAGCTAACAGGTAATTCTGATTGTTTTGCAATACTACGTTTTTTGAAGTTTAAATCTGTTTTTAATTTGGTATCATTAATAGATTTGGCTTCAGATACCCCTAACTTACCATCCAAAAATTCGATAATACTTGTAATAGGTGAT
This sequence comes from Cellulophaga sp. 20_2_10, assembly GCF_023476645.1. Taxonomy (GTDB): domain Bacteria; phylum Bacteroidota; class Bacteroidia; order Flavobacteriales; family Flavobacteriaceae; genus Cellulophaga. The sequence continues at coordinate 6,617 of NZ_JAMCOJ010000020.1, read as the reverse complement.
AGCATTTTGCGGTATTTTTCCCAAAATTGTCCTCCTAATTTTATAGTATCTTTTCCGTTAACCTCACAGTGTACATATATGCCCAATTTACCTTTTTGGTTTTGGTAAGCAGAGGCTATATGTTTTTTTGTGGCTTTCTCTTGTTGCCGTTTTATGTTTCCAGAAAAGTCATCAAATTCATTGCTACTACGAGCATTGTGGGCTAATAAAGTTGGTGTTTCGTTGTAATATAAGGGTTCTTTTATGTTATAGGTAAAGTTTATCACCCATTTCATATCTGGGTACACATTTAATTTTACTACTTGGTTACTATACCTACAAGTGCTTACAGGTATAGCATAACTTTGGTATAATGTTTCTTTATTTATAATTTTTAATAGGTAGTCTACAACCCATATGTTTTTTAAATTTTTATTAAAAACACCATCTTTTAAATAGTCTTGCTCAAAGGCTAAGTAGTTAAGTATACGGTCTGCATAATCTTTGTTATATTCATAACCTAAATTCACATCAATAGAATTATCTTTAATTGTGTAGTCCTCTTCACTTATCCATTGTACAGGGAAATTTTGGGTGTCAAAAATATTTTCTTTATTATGTTTTTGTCCTTCAGCAAGGCCAACACCATCACATCTAGGTTTAGTTTTACTTTCACTTTGGTAATGTTGTGCTTCTAAACAATCTAAGGTAATAGTAATTTTTTTCTTTTTTTTATCTCCCGCTACAATTTCAAATAGGTTAATGGAGTTATCAGAATTTTTAGTAGTAATGGTATTTTCATTAAAAATTTCAATAAATTCTCTTCCTTTTACTTTTACTTGTATAGCAGAGAATTTACAGGGTTCGTCATTTTTAATGGTATATTCATTTTTTACAACCTCTGCTATCATTTTTTCTACTTCTAACTTGCGAAGGTCAAGTAATTCAGAAGTTGTATTGTAATATACGCTAAAAAACGGCATTCCTTTAAGTTCTTCTTTTGTAACTTTAGTGCTATACTCTGTAACTAGAGTCTCAGTATATGTGTTGGCAGCGTTCTCTATTTCAGTATGTGATATGCTTATTTGAAAAAAATGTTTTTTATCCCAATCTTCTTTTTCAATTTTCACTACAACTTGTTCTCCATTTGGAGCAACAACAGGTACTTTAGAACCTATTGAGTGAGAAGAAAAAATTCCATCATTAATAGGGTCTGCCTCATTACCTAATTTTCCATCTTTATTCTTATAATGTAATACTTTTACCTTTGCATAGTAGTATTTTATAAGTTGATTTTTATCATGCTTTGCTTTATCTCTCCATTTTTTCTCAATTTTTATTTCAATTGTATTATTTGTATTATATGCTGTTTGATTATCTGTATTTTCTTGCACATATCTAATAGGAGTTTTATTAACTTTTATATCTGAATCATATTCATAAATATCTATTTCAAAAATGGCAAAATCATGATAGTTAGTATTTACATTTGGTATTAAGTGTGTTTTTATAGTTAAAGATACGGTATCTCCATACCTATATGTACCTTGTTCAAAAGGGTCATTTTTATTTGCAGAAAAAGTAGTATTTAGTACTTGTGAATCTCCTATAATTGCAGCAAAAGCTCCTAGATTTGGATTAGTGAATTCGGGATAATAATTGTAGGCCTCAATCCAGTATATTTTTCCTAAATGAGCTTTATTATTAAAAGCAACTTTTACCTTTTTAGCCTTTACGTATTGTTTTAAAATACCATATTCCGCTACCGTATAACTGCCGCCTTCATTTTTCCAAGGACCCCATTGGTCATTAAACATCCCCTTAGGGTTCTTTTTAATGTTTTCTATATATTCATGATCTATGTAGCTCCATTTTACATTTTCAATGGCATTAGCGCCATCTACAGGATGTGGAATGTCTTTTTTATTAGCCTGAAGAACTCTAGGGGCATGTGCAAACTTACGTAGAATCTCAGTAAGATAAGATCGGTTATTTACATATAGTACTATGCCTTCTTCACCTAAAGGTATTTCAAAATATTGAAAGTCATCAATTATTTTATCAGGTTCTCTTTTAGCAAATATTCTTCGTAATGTTAATTTTGTCATCCTTTTTTATTTTTTAAAAATAACCATAGATATTATCGTCATGTTTGCCTGCACTAATACCCTTATAAATATCTTTTTTGTTTATTTCTGTAGGATTAACCAAAGGATTTACTTGGCATAGTACATCTTCTTCTGCTTCTTCAAAACTAGATTCTGATGGTTCACCAGTTTGTCCGTGAAAAGTAATATTAACACAAGGAGCACCAGATATTGCACAGGTAGCTTTGCTGCCTTCTAGTAAAGGATAACCACCATTGTCTTCTAGTTTTATCTTATCATAAAAGTCTGTCCATTCTGTAATATTAGGCTGGCAGGGTTTGTAACCACTTGGTGTTGGTTGTAATTTACATTGCCCAAAGGTTTTGGCCTCAAAAGGTTGCCCAATCTCTTTGTTGGTTGCCATTAATTTATTACTATTTTCTGGGTCGTTAATATAGCGTTTACTTTGTGTTTCTACAATTAGTTTGTCTGGCATATTGCCATGCATACATTCGCATTCTGCTCCCTGGCACACTAGTGTTCCTGTTAATCCCATACTGTTTATTTTAACTATTTAACCACTTGTAAAAGCGTTGTTTAGTGGTTAAACTTTTGTTTTCTTCTTTTTTTTGAGCTTTTTTTCTACGTTTTAAATCGTCTTCCATATCATTAAAAGATTGCCTTACGGTTGGCTTTTCTCTTAAGTGATATACTGTGGCTTTTATTTTTTTTATAAGTGTATCTTGGTGTATTATGCTACATTCTGCAATTGTATTTTGTAATAAAAATGAGGTGCTGTCTAAATCATATTCTACCTTTAATATGGCTTCTGTTGTGTTATTTTTCACTTTAGAGTCTAGGGTTATGTGTGCTGTATTGTAATAGGTTTTGTATTTGTTTATTTTTTGCGTTGCTTTAAAAATTAAAGGGTTTTTAAAGCTAAGTATAGGAAACTGCATTTCTACTTTTTTTTCTAAAGAGGTACTATAGCCTTTATAGATATTATGAAATAATAATGTGTAAAAAACCTCTTGTTTAAATGAGCTTAGTAAATAGTGTTTTTGCAATAAATTAGTTTCAAATTTGGTTATGTATTGAGTAAATGCTTTTCCTGTGTATTCTTTTTGTAATTGCTGTTTTACTTTTTTCCAACGCCTTATTATTTCTTCGTAATTTATAATGTCTAACAGCTCATTACTAAACGTTGTTTTTAGTTGTAAAGGGTATAAAACAGCTTGTGTTTTAATAGATAATATTTCTACTATTTTTTTTGGAGCTCTTTTATTAATAAATATTTTATCTCTTTTTATGGTATATTCAAAACATTCTTCATCTGGATACCTACGTAATGTTATTTCTGTCTCAAATTGCACTCTAGATGTTTTTTCTTTTTGTGCATCTGTAATATGTATAGTTACACCATAAGTACGAGTGTATAAATGTCCAGACAAAAGAGTAAAAGGTTCTTTTTTTATCCTTATTTTTTGGTCTGTATATAATTGGTTATCCAGAATGTTATTTTCTGTTTTGTTTTTTTCTATAAAACTGTTTTCCCCCATTCTTTAGTTCTTATTAAAATAGAATCCTTTTATTCTCTAGGTAGAGGTTTGTTTTCTCGTTTTATTTCTTTGCCTGTAATGCCGTCTAAGTAAATTGTTTCTACATTGCCATTACCAGTGTTAGGAGTATTCTCATTGTTTAATATGTAATGTTCAATAGTCCACATAGGTTTTACGTTTAACGATGCCTTAATTTTTTCTGCACTAACTCTGTTAATAGTGGTGTGCCAACCACCGTTTATATTTCCTTTGTCTAGTATGATATTATGATCTTTACAGTACTTTAGAATATCGTTCCACTTAAATTTGTATGGAGCATCGTAATTTACTTCATGGCTAAAGCTACCATCTTCATTGTAATAGTACCAAATGCCTTTTGGAAAGGCACTATTAAAGTAGACACCTTTGAATTTTATATTATTATTAGGATAAAATATTTTATTAATAAAAAAATAGGAATCTTTATTATATTCTGACGAATGATGTTGATTTTTCCCTTTCGCCATTTCTAAATATTTTTTTTCATCTAACTTAATACTTACATAAAAAGATGTACTATCTGTTTTGTATTTATTAAAGGTAGCCGTATCAAAAACCTCAAATTCTTTAGTTATTGCTGGGATGTTGTTTTGTTGCATTATGATTACTTTTTGAGCTTTACATTGATAAAAACACAGATTACTAAGTACTAATAAAATTATTTTTTTCATACTATTGAATTATTCGCTTTTTCCCATTGCCATTTCCATAAGCTACGGCGTTCTACTCCTTTATGGTGTGCGTAACCAACCAAATTATCAGTTTCGCTATATTCATAGGTGTATTTAGCATCAGAATCTGCCTCTTTATTTACGTGTGTGTGTGGTAAATTAAATGCATGTAAGAATTCATGAGCAGTAGTTTGGTTATTTTTACTGGAAAATAATACAATTTTTTTACCACTAGCATATCCGTTTAAACCACTATAGCTATTATCAAATTTAATATTACCTCCTTTTTCTCCAAAATAGAAAGCGATATATTGGTTATCATATTTCTTTCTCTCATTAGATATTTCTAATGAAGATGCTTTTGGGTTACGCAAGCGATACTCTAATTCTAATTTATCCCTTAGTTTATCAAATAAATAATCATGAACAGATATGAAACCAGTAGGTTTATTTGGGTTTACTTGATAGGATGGGGTGTATTTGTCCGAATAATAACATTTTATACTATAAGAAGGTAAGCTGGAAGAACCTGTGTTATGTGTGTAAATACCAGGTGTTGGTACACTAATAGGAGGTGTAATTCCGTTTAATGAAGGTATTGTTACTGTATTTTGGGGATTAAATTTTGGGTCGGTACTTAAATCTAAGCGTTCTTGTACTACTTCAGTTTCTATCAATGCTTGTAAGGTGTAATTTTCAATTAAATCTTTTTGATCAGTTATTACCGCTTCATTTTCTATGTTTGTGTTAAAAATAGGAGTTTTAATTGCAACTAAAACTATTTTAGCCTTTTTGCATTTAGTGTTGTCATTTGCCCATACCTTAATTACACCTGCTAATTTTTTATCTTCAGAGCCGTCTTCTTTGGTTTGGTAGGCGTATAATTCTAATTTTTGATCGGTATCAAACTCTTTTTCACATTCAATAGTAAGGTGATCATTAAGTACTTGCCTGCCTATACTTGTAGGTATTGTATTTAGATTAATAGTAAAATTATCATTAGCTTCAAAAGCGTAACGATCTGGTGCTTCGTCTGTATTTACTACTAATGAAAGTAAAGCCTTAGTATTTTTTGTGTAGCCGGATGCTATTAATTTACTATTATCGGAAGGGTCCTTTATTTGTTTTGGATATAGGGATAACCAAGCTTCATAACGATTTTGTTTACTGCCATTTGCCAAAGGGGTTGTGTTATCAGCTTCTTTCATTAAAATATCTGTAGAAACCCCTTTGTATTCAGTGTTTTTTAAAGTATTATATTCAGTTAATACTGTTTTAAAATGTTTACCCTTATAAGCATCTTCAGTTGTTAGCGTTGTAAAAGCAGCTTCTTCATAATATTTACCTACAATATCATTATAAGGTTTTTGAGGTTTTGTACCCGCCCTAGTTCTAAGTCTTTTTTCATCGATATCTGCTCTCATCCAATCAAAACCATAATTATCACCCTTCCAGTCTGTTTTTGGTCTAAAATTTACTACTGTTTTTGTTTCAGGTTCAAGTGCTGGTGGCTCTTGATATTCCCCTAAAGTTGTTCCTTCTTCCCCTTTTATATCAATAGAGGTGTTAGAATACATATTTATACTACCTTCTGTGGTGTATATGCTAACCTCTTCTGCTGTTTTAGTTAGTTTATTACCAACTTTGGTTATGTAGTTTTCTTCTACAATTTTTTGCAGGTTTTTTGCTTTTACTATAATAGATCCCATACTATTGAAAGTTAGATTGTTCTTTAGTATTGCTCTTAACTTCTTTTGCGCTATTAAAATTTAGATTTTCTACTGTGCTAGCTAAATCTAATTGACCAACAATATCTTGAGAGAGCTTAGCGGAAACATTCATATTTTCATCAATATCTTCACTCATATTGGTGCTTTTTTTAGTGAAATCTGCCCCTGCAATCTGACTAATATTAGTACCTGCCACAGTAGTTATATTTTTCCCTGCATTTTCATCAATATTTTCACCAGCATTAACCGTAATATTTTTTCCTGCAGTAATATTTAAGTTTTCACCTGCATTAATATTAATGTCTTTAAGGGCATTTATTGTTATGGTTTCATTCGCCGTGTCAATAATAAAATGATTGCCTTTTTTATCTGTTATTGTTATGCTTTCTGCGTTTCCTTTATCATTAAACTCTAGTGTGTGCCCACTACGTGTAATAATGCTTTTGTGTGTGTTGGTAGGTTTTCCACCAGCTCCTGTTTGCCCGTTAAACAGGCTGCCTAATACAAATGGTCTGTTAGGGTCGTTGTATCTAAAGCCAAGTAAAACCTGGT
>NZ_JAMCOJ010000002.1:33560-563928 GCF_023476645.1 Cellulophaga sp. 20_2_10 | reverse complement strand
TCTATGTTTTTCCCTTAGCGGGTGCAAATATACAGAGCTTATCTGATATAACAACCCTTTTCTAAATCTTTTTTAAAAGTATTTCTAAACACACCTTTACAAGCCTATTTATCAACACCTTAAACAAGCATCTTTTTTATCACTTTTTAAACAAAATAACAAACCCTCCCAAAACCACACACTTTATCGCAGGTTCTTTGTCGTAGTCAAGGCTGTTATCAACCTATAGTAAAGAGTATTTTATAAAAGGGGAATAAATATAATGCAAAACGCTTAACGAAACAAGATGCAATTATTCTTTTTTATTAGTTACCCACTTGTTTGTCAACGAAGTATAGTCATAATTTAAGACTGTAGGCTGCTCTTTTAATCTTCCTTTAGCAAAAGCTCGTTGCAAAATATCCTCTATTAAGTAGTCTTCATGCTCACTTTCTGGGTGATATTCTGCCTTAATACTTATTTTAAAAAACTTAGCTGTTGTATTATACCAAAAGGCTCTCCAACCATTTCTCAACTCTTTTACCAGCCCAAAAGCAGTATCCCCCGTCTGTCTGTTTATTAGTTTTATAAGAATTTGACCTTCTGTTCGTGTTAATTTCTTTAATCTTTCTGAAAATTGCTCTTCAATTTCTTTATGAACTTGTCTCGTGTACTTTCGCTTTTTAGACTTCTTCTTAATTTTTTGAAGACTATCATTTAATACAACTAACTTTTCTGCTGCCATTTTTGCATACGGATACACCTTTAATGTTTTCCTCCTTAATATATAGTAACGTAGTTTTTCTTCTTTAGAAGCAAATTTTAAAGGTCCAAAAACATATACCTCGTTTAATGATATAGAAGTATCATAGACAGAATCTCCTTGTATCTTAAATAACTCGATGTCTACAGAGTCTTTTTCGGGCTCAATTTGTGCATTACCAATGCCACTAATTAGGACAAGGATTAAAAATAATATGTTCGTTATGCTTTTCATACAATATATAGAGTTCGTAAAATTAACGATAAACACGTGATGATATTATTAATTGGATGTGAATATTATTAAATTTGTATTTAAATATATACGTTTATGAGCGCAAAGAAGATTATTACAGAAAAATCTCTAGATTTTTTTGAACGATATTTAAATAATGCTGCTCCTACAGGTTATGAGTGGGAAGGGCAAAAAATTTGGATGGACTACCTAAAGCCTTATGTAGATACTTTTATTACGGATACCTACGGAACTGCCGTTGGTGTTATTAATCCGGATGCAAAATATAAGGTTGTAATAGAAGGACATTCTGATGAAATTTCCTGGTATGTGAATTACATCTCAGATAACGGATTGTTATATGTTATTAGAAATGGCGGTAGTGACCATCAGATTGCACCATCTAAATGGGTAAACATACACACTAAAAATGGTATTGTTGAAGGTGTTTTTGGATGGCCAGCAATACATACTAGAAATAAAGGAAAAGAAGAAGCTCCTAAATTAGATAATATTTGTATTGATATAGGCGCTAAAGATAAAGCTGAAGTTGAAAAGATGGGTGTACACGTTGGTTGCGTTATTACTTATCCTGATACTTTTAAGGTGTTAAACGGAAATAAATTTGTTTGTAGAGCCATAGACAATAGAGCTGGTGGATTTATGATTGCTGAAGTTGCCCGTTTATTACACGAGAACAAAGTAAAATTACCTTTTGGTTTATACATTACCAATTCTGTACAAGAAGAGATTGGCTTACGTGGAGCAGAAATGATTGCACAAACCATTAAACCAAATGTTGCTATTGTTACCGATGTTTGTCACGACACCACTACTCCAATGATTGAACAAAAAATACAAGGTTTTACAGAAATTGGATCTGGACCTGTTATTTCTTATGCTCCGGCTGTACAAAACAAACTTAGAGAACGTATTATAGAAACTGCTGAAGCTAACAAAATACCTTTTCAGCGCATGGCAGCTTCAAGATCTACCGGTACAGATACCGATGCTTTTGCGTATAGCAATGGCGGGGTTGCTTCTGCATTAATTTCTTTGCCATTACGTTATATGCATACAACTGTAGAAACAGTCCACAGAGATGATGTTGAAAATGTAATACGTTTAATTTACGAAACACTTTTAAACATTAAAGAAGGAGAAACTTTTAGTTACTTTGATTAATACAACCAAGCCTCTTTTTTTATTAAAAGAGGCTTTTTTTTTCACTTTAACCATATGGATGAACTTATAGATATTTTAGATTCTGACGGAAATAAGACTGGAAAAACAGCCTTAAAATCTGAATCTCATAAAAATGGATGGTTTCACCAAACTGTACACATCTGGTTTTACACCAATGACAATGAAGTGTTATTACAAAAAAGAGCAAAAAACAAAGCCGTATTCCCGCTTCTTTGGGATGTATCTGTAGCCGGACATATTGGTGCAGGAGAAAAAATTGAAGCTTCTGCCCTACGAGAAGTTGAAGAAGAAATTGGAGTTCTAGTTCTTGAAACTGATTTACACAAAATTGGATGCTTTAAATCTATCCAAAAACACACTGTTACTTTAATTGACTGCGAATACAATCATACTTTTATAAGCAAACTAAATGTAGATTTTACATCACTAAAGAAACAAGACAGCGAGGTTGAAGATTTACAATTAAAATCTATTTCTGAATTTAAAAAAGATTTAGATGATTCTGAACTGATGAAAACTTATGTTCCACATAGTAAAGAGTACTACAACTTAGTTTTTAAAGCCATTGAGAAGACACTCAAACTTTAAGCATTACATACCACTAAAACACCTCATTAAAAAACCTACTGCATACTAAATCTCTATTCATTTTTTTTGATAAAAAAAAGAACCAAAAAAATCTAGATTCACAAACTCATTACTAAACTATACGTTTAAAATAAAGGTTTATCATAAAAAAACTGCCACCCAAATAAATTGAATAGCAGTTTTAAAATTAGAATCTATTGTAATCTTTATAGCGCTGCTATAAATTCTGATACTTTAGATAACTTATATGTTTGCTGATCTCCTTTTTCCATATTCTTTACAACAAAGCTGCCATCTGCCAATTCCTGTTCTCCTATTATAACAACATAAGGAACATTACGCTTATTAGCGTATTTCATTTGTTTTTGCATTTTTACTGATGAAGGATAAACATCTGCCTTAATTCCGTTTTTACGTAATTCCGTTACCAGTTGCAATGCTGCAAAAGCCTCTTTATCTCCAAAATTTACACAAAGCACCTCTAAAGACTTGTCTATTTCTTCTGGGAAAAGATTTAATTCTTCTAAGACCAAGTAAATACGGTCTAAACCAAAAGAAATACCAACACCACTCACATCTTTTAACCCAAATATTCCGGTTAAATCATCATAACGGCCACCACCACCAATAGAACCCATTTTTACTCCGGCTGGTGCACCAACCTCAAAAATAGCCCCTGTATAGTAATTTAATCCACGAGCCAAGGTAACATCTATAGTTAAGTTTGCAGATTGCAATCCTAGCTTTTCAACTGCATCAATAATAAAAGTAAGCTCCTCTACTCCTTTTGCACCTTCTTTAGAATCTTTTAGTAATTCTGCTAAAATTTGCAACTGCTCTGTATTTGTACCAGACAAAGAAAACAAAGGTGTTGCTTTTTCTATAGCTTCTTCAGAAATACCTTTTTCTAGCATTTCTTTGGTTATGCCATCTACTCCAATTTTATCTAACTTATCTAAAGCAACGGTAAAATCTATTAAGCGCTCTTTTGCCCCTATAACTTCTGCAATACCTGCAAGTATTTTACGGTTATTTAATTTTATTGTTGTCCCTATAAGTTTAAGATCTGTAAAAACGGCATCGTACAATTGCACCAATTCTATTTCTTGCAATAAAGAATCCGAACCAACAACATCTGCATCGCACTGGAAAAATTCTCTAAACCTACCTTTTTGCGGTCTGTCTGCTCTCCAAACGGGTTGAATTTGATATCTTTTAAAAGGAAAATCAATTTCGTTCTGATGCATTACTACGTAACGTGCAAACGGTACAGTAAGGTCGTAACGCAATGCTTTTTCTGAAATTTTAGCCGTTAAAGAAGTTGAGTTTTTTTGGGTATATGTTTCATCGTTTACTTTACTTAAGTAATCTCCTGAATTTAGAATTTTAAAAATAAGTCGATCTCCCTCATCACCATATTTACCCATTAAGGTTTGTGAGTTTTCAAAAGAAGGTGTTTCTATAGGTTGAAAGCCAAATGTTTGAAAATGCTTTTTTACTACATCAAAAATATAGTTTCGTTTTACAACTTCTGACGGAGAAAAATCTCTTGTTCCTTTTGGTATTGATGGTTTTTGTGCCATAAATTTTATAAATATGTAGAATGATAAACATTCCTGATGCCTTTAACAAAGGCTATTAAATTAAACTGTTATTGTCAAGCGTAAATATCGTTTTAACTTATGATATTATCAAACCACTTGTACAAATCTCCCTTAGTTATAGCAGCACCTTGTTTTATAAGATTAAACTTATCTAAGTTTCTATCTTCGGTATACACCTTAGATGCTGATAGGTACTCCACAAAATCTGATTGCCAGTTTTTCTTAAACCAAGAAAAACCAATACTTGTTGTTAAGTCTACATCTGGATTCATCACTTTTACAGAAAGTAGTTTCATTTCTTTCTCTTCTAAATGAAACAAGTGCATTTGTTGTGCAGATATATTCTCTAGATACTCTACCCTACCTAATACACCTTCCCAAATTAAATCACTAAAAACATCTAACTCATCTTCTGCAACTTCTGGTTTCTCTTTTTTTAAAGCACTCCACTCCTCTGCTGTTATAGTCTGCGATGCCAAAAAGTTTACAAACTCTGGTTGCAACTCTTCTAGTTGTTGTTTTGTTAGTCTTGCATATTTCATTTTGCAAAAATAAAAAAAGGCTATGCATAAGCATAGCCTTTTAATAATTAAAATTATTTTATTTTCTAGAAAATATAACGTAAACCAAATTGTGCTTGCCATCTAGACAATAAACTAGAATCGAAACCATTTGTTTTAGTCTGACTAGGGTCAAAAGTATACGTTGGCTCCTGAGTACGATCTGCCTCGTACACATCTGGAGCTGGATTAGCATCTGGGAAACTAACACCAACAGGACTAGTATTGTTTGGCTGACGAACAACTCCCCAATCTGAATTAATTAAGTTACCTACATTAAGAACATCTACACTAAATTGAATTTTATTATTATTTGCAAACTTATAATCTTGCAATAATTTAAGATCCCAACGACCTCTCCAAGGTGCAACTGCTCCGTAGCGCTCCATAAATTCACCTCTATTATCCTTTAAATAATCATCTTGTTGAATGTACGCTTCAAAAGCTTCAGCTTGTCCTGCTCCTGAAAATTGCATTTGACTAAGTTCTGATGAAGTTGGTATATATAGTAAATCATTATTCTGACCAGAACCATCACCATTTATATCACCTGCATATGTATAGTTATATCTACCACCTTTAGCATATTCAAAGAAAGTTGAAATAGTTGTATTCCATTTTCCTTTTCCGTATTCAAAATTTTGAGAAAGTACTCCAATAAAACGGTGCGTATCTCCATACTTAGAGTGACTTAAAACATCTGCATTTGCATTACCCAAGTTAGGATTAAAATCAAAAGCATCACCTGTAATCTCCGCTTCAATAGAGTTTACATCTTGCGCATTTAAATAACTATAAGCGGCCATTGCATACAAACCGTTATCAAATGTTTTTTGTCCTTTTAAAGAAACATTAAATACTCTACCCTTATCAGAATTTGTAAATACATATGCATTATTACCTGTATCACCAGATAAATAAACAGGTCTATCTCCACCAGGACCAACTAAAGTACCTGTTGGCTCTCTTAAACCCCAGTTTTGTACATGTGCAGCATTTAAGTCTTTTGTATAAGAAACATCTAAAGTACCTACAATTCCGTTATCAAATCTTTTATCTAAACCTAAGTTAGTTCGCCATACCTGTGGAAACTTAAAGTCAGGATCTACTGTTTGATAAAAGAAATCATCTACACCTTGTACTTGGTTACCTAACCAAACAAATGGTAATCTACCAGTAAATAGACCAGTACCACCACGCAACTGTAGCGAATTATCTCCTTTAGCATCCCAGTTAAAACCAACTCTAGGAGAAACCAACCATTGGTTACTTGGTAATTTTTCTGAATCTATAAGAACTTCTTCTCCTGTTTCTGGATTAAAGTAAGGAATACTAGGAACATAAGTTCCTTTTCTTGCTATGTTTTCACGTATTTTATCTGCTGTATCAAAAAACAAAGGCTTATCAAAACGAACACCATAAGTTAATTTAAGATCTTCTGTTGCATTCCACTCATCCTGAACATAAAATGCCATTTGACCAACTGATGTTTCTGCCAAACTCCAAGTATCATTCGCATTATTTGTAGTTTGAGTAGCTTGCGCATTAGAAATAGCATCACCAATTAAGCCATTATCTACTGCTGTTTGAAAGTTTGCTAAACTTGGAAAAGAGCCAAATGCACCTACATAACCTCTATTGTCTGCAAACCCGTATGAACCAAGATTAAAAGAATTTTTAAAATCGAACTTTTCAAAAGAGAAACCAATAGTGTATGTATGGTCTCCTTTAAAGATATTTGTATTATTTGTAAACTGAAATACTTTTTGATCTAATGTATTATTAATTGAAAAAGGTTCATGACCTGTAATAATATAATTAGAACCATTACCATCTTGTATTGTAATTGCAGGTATTGGAGAAGAAAGTGAATTTCTAAAATCATCGAAATGAGAATACCCAACTTGCAATTTATTGGTCATAGTTTCTGATAAAGTAGAATTCAACTCGATCTGAAAAGATTTTAAGTTGTTATTAATTTCATAACCAGAATTCTGAAACTGTAGTGTTGTAAAATTAGGGCCTCTTTGATTTATTGCTGTTGGATGCGCTGGTTTTTCTTGTGACGCATTTAAAAAGTTATAAATAACAGCCAATCTATTATTATCATTTATATTCCAATCTAATTTAAAAATACCTTTAGTAGATTCAGATCCATAAGTAAAACCTTCATAACGACCAGTATCATACCCTAAACCAGCTAACGCAGATTGCACACTTAATAAATCGCTCTCTAAAACTCTAGATTCGTTTATTGCACCAGATCCAGTATTAGGAATCCATCCGTTAGTACCCAAGTCTTCTCTTTCATCTTTTTCAAAATTAGCAAAGAAGAATAGTTTGTTTTTAATGATTGGTCCTCCAATACTAATACCGTATTGATTTTGAGATAATTTAGGTTTTATTACATCTTCACCTTTTATTTTACCACCGGTTAAGTCTTCATTTCTATAAAAACCATAAACTGTACCGTGAAATTCATTAGTACCACTTTTTGTTACTGCATTTACAGAAGCCCCTGTAAAACCAGATAAAGTAACATCATAAGGAGCTGTACTTACTTGTATTTGTTCTATTGCGTCTAAAGAAATTGGCTGTGCACCTGTTTGTCCACCTGGAGTTGGAGAATCTAATCCAAAGGGATTATTAAAAATTGCACCATCTAAAGAAAAGTTATTAAATTGATCGTTACGACCTCCAAAAGAATTACCACTTGCCGTTGGTTCTAATCTTGTAAAATCTGCCGCAGATCTAGAAATAGTTGGCAGCCTAGTAAGTTCTCTACGACCAACACTTGTTTCTGCTCCTGTACGGCCACTACCAAATGTACTACTTTGGTCTTGTATCAAAATAATCTCGTCTAGCATTTGACTAGACTCTGCTAAAGTAGTATTAAAATTAAATGTTTTACCAAGAGTTAGGTAAACATTATTCTTTCCTTGGCTTTCAAAACCAACATAAGTTACAGTTATTGTATAAGGACCACCTACCCTCATATTTAAAAGGCTATACCTGCCTTCCTCATTAGAAATACCACCATACTTTGTCCCTGTAGGAGTATGAATGGCAATAACATTTGCCCCCATTAAAGGAACTGCTTGGTCGTCTACTATTAAACCTTTGATGTTAGAAGTTGTAACCTGTGCACTGGCGGCATAGCTTACAAGTAAAAACGATAAGCAATAAAATAAATACTTTTTCATATTGTTCTATGTTAGTTTTTTAGATGCACTAAAATTAGAACAAAAAAAAAGAGTTATGCGCGCATAACTCTTTTTTCTATTAACAATATATTAACTATTTATTTAGATTCTGCTACTACTTCAAAAGGAAATTCAATAACAACCTCTCTGTGTAATCTAATCTGAGCAGCATAAGGCCCAGTTCTTTTAACAGCACCACCCTTAATAGTAATGAATTTTTTGTCAATTGACTGACCAGCTTTTTCAATAGCTGCAGCTAAATCTATATTAGAGATAGATCCAAACAATTTAGTACCAACACCAACTTTAGCAGGTATTTTAATTTCTAATTGTTTTAATGCATCAGAAACTTTAGTAGCCTCATCAACAATTTTCTTCTCTTTATGAGCTCTTTGCTTTAAGTTTTCCGCTAAAACCTTCTTTGCAGATGGTGTAGCAAGAGCACCTAAACCTTTAGGTATAAGAAAGTTTCTTCCGTATCCGTTTTTAACTTCAACTAGATCGTCTTTAAAACCTAAATTTTGTACGTCTTGTTTTAATATAAGTTCCATGTTTAGCTTTTTTTATTTTAATAAATCGCCAACATATGGCATTAATGCTAAATGACGTGCTCTTTTAACAGCAACAGCCACTTTTCTTTGATACTTCAATGAAGTTCCAGTAAGTCTTCTTGGAAGTAATTTACCTTGCTCGTTTACTAACTTGATTAAGAAGTCTGGATCTTTGTAATCTACATACTTGATACCAGATTTTTTAAATCTACAGTATTTCTTCTGCTTGTTAGTTTCAATGTTTAACGGAGTTAAATACCTGATTTCTCCGTCTTTTTTTCCTTTTGCTTGTTGTTCAATAGCTGACATAATCCTTAAGCTTTAGTTTTTAATTTTGTTCTTCTTCTCTCTGCCCAAGAAATTGCATGCTTGTCTAGTTTTACAGTTAAGAAACGCATAATACGTTCATCTCTTCTAAATTCTAGCTCATAGCCATTAATTACATCGCCAGGTGCAGAAAATTCAAACAAATGGTAAAAACCACTTTTCTTGTGTTGAATAGGATAGGCCAACTTTTTAAGTCCCCAATTTTCTTTGGCAACCATTTTGGAACCTTTTTTAATTAAGAAATCTTCAAATTTCTTAACTGTTTCCTCTATCTGTACATCAGATAGAACGGGATTCAAAATGAAAACAGTTTCGTAATGATTCATATTATATATATTTTTTTTACAGTTCGCAAAAGTACTTATTTTTTTCTGTTCTCACAAGAAAATAGAAAAAACTTCGTTATACTTTAAATACCTATGAATAAACCAAACCCAAAACCCAAATCATAACTCGTTTAATGCTAATTACACAACAGAATAGTGCATGTTCACATCTTTTCTTGCAATTCATCTGACATTTTTAGTACTTTAGCCGAGATTTAACCCCACAAATCAACTTATTTATGAAACTAAGATGTATAATTGTAGATGACTCCTCTATGCAACGTATGGCCGTTGCAAAGCTGGTAAACAATCATCCCAACTTAGCTATGGTAGCTGAGTACAGCAACGCCATAGAAGCAAAAAACGGACTTAAGAACAACGAAATTGATCTTATTTTCTTAGATGTTGAAATGCCAATAATTAACGGTTTTGATT
Source organism: Cellulophaga sp. 20_2_10 (assembly GCF_023476645.1). Taxonomy (GTDB): domain Bacteria; phylum Bacteroidota; class Bacteroidia; order Flavobacteriales; family Flavobacteriaceae; genus Cellulophaga. The sequence goes on along the minus strand of NZ_JAMCOJ010000002.1, from coordinate 554,152 downwards.
TACTAGAGTCTCTAGAAAATCCTCCGCAAGTAATACTAATTACAGGAAAACCTGATTATGCTTTAAAGGCTTTTGACTACGACGTAACAGATTATTTACATAAACCTATTACAATGAGTAGGTTTGACGCCTCTGTAAAAAGAGCCGTTGCTAAATACGAGCAATTACATAGAGTAGTTGAGGACGAAGAGCACATATTTGTTAAAAGTAACCTTAAGAAACGCAAGGTTATTTTAAATGATATTAAGTGGATAGAAGCCTTAGGTGATTATATTAAACTGGTAACTGATGAAGCTAACATTGTAATTTTATCAACAATGAAATCTTTTGAAAAGCAATTACCAGAAGATAAATTTCTTAGAATTCACAAATCTTACATTGTAAACTTAGAAAAAGTTGAAAAATTTAATAGTAAAAATGTTGAAGTTGATGGGAGACAAATACCTTTAAGTAGAAATAAAAAGACCGAGCTTGCAGAAGCGCTAAGCAACGTCTAAACAATTATATACTCTTAATAAAAAAGCCGACTTATGTCGGCTTTTTTTATTGGTTATTTCTAAATATAATCTACATTGTAAATAACGCGCACACCTTTAAACTGCCCTATACTATCAAAAGATTTTTCAATTTTTCTAATATATGCCTTCGTTTTACCTAAAGGTTGATCTTTTTTCATTTTTAGAACTATATTTTTTAAATACTGATTTCGTATTCTCGAAACAGAAGGAAATTCTGGTCCTAAAACATTATCAGCAAAGGAAACACGTAAAGACTTAGCAAACCAAGCAGAAGCATCTTCCACCTTGCCGTAATCCCTGTGTTTAAATGTAATTTTTATTATTCTATTTAATGGCGGATACTTAAATTCTCTGCGCTCATTAATTTGATCTGTGTACATGCCCTCATAATCGTTAGCAGATACTTGCTGTAATATTTGATGGTATGGATTGTATGTTTGTATTAATACTTTTCCTCTCTTTTTTGCTCTACCTGCTCTACCAGACACCTGTGCCAGTAATTGATAACTACGCTCGTGCGCTCTAAAATCCGGAAAGTTTAAAAGGTTATCTGCATTCATTATCCCCACTAAACTAACATTACCAAAATCTAATCCTTTGGTTAGCATTTGTGTACCTACCAAAACATCTAGCTCGTGTTTTTCAAAAGATGTTATAATTTTCTCGTACGCATGCTTACCTCTTGTGGTATCCAAATCCATACGACCAATTCTAAGTTTAGGCATTATTTGTTGCAATTCTTGCTCTACTTGTTCTGTACCAAAACCTTTAGTATTAAGAGTTGCCATACCACAAGCCAAACAACTTTGCTGCAGTGCCATATGGTAACTACAGTAATGGCAACGCATTTGCTTTTTATATTGATGATAGGTTAAACTAACATCGCAATTAGGACATTGTGGAGAATGACCACAAGTTGTACATTCTACAATTGGCGCAAAACCTCTCCTATTCTGAAACAATATTACCTGTTCCCCTTCTTCAATAGCAGCAGTTATACCTTGCAATAAGCGCTCGGAGAAATGACCTTTCATACGTTTTTTACGCGTAAGTTCTTTAATGTCTACAAGCTCAACTTCTGGCATTAGAACATCACCAAACCTTCTGTTTATCTGTGCATAGCCATACTTTTGTTGTTTTACATTGTAAAAACTTTCTATACTTGGTGTTGCAGAACCCAAAAGAATATTACAACTACTAAAGTTTGCTAAAACAATAGCGCTATCTCTTGCGTGATACCTTGGCGCGGGGTCATATTGTTTAAAAGAAGACTCGTGCTCTTCATCAACAATAATTAACCCTAGATTAGAGAATGGTAAAAATAAAGAAGACCTTGCCCCTATTACAATCTGAGCCTTAGATTTGTTCGTTAAAACATTGTTCCAAACCTCTACTCTTTCGTGTACGGTATATTTAGAATGAAAGACTGCGACCTGTTGTCCAAAATAATTCTGAAGTCTAGCAATTAACTGTGTTGTTAAAGCAATTTCTGGCAACAAATATAAAGCCTGCTCCCCTTTTGCTAAACAATCTGCAATAAGTTTTACATATACTTCTGTTTTACCAGAAGAAGTTACTCCATGTAATAATGTAACTTTATTTTCTGCAAAACTTGCCTCTATATCCTGTAAAGCTTTCTCTTGATATTCGTTTAATTCTTTTAAAAGTGAAGGCTTTTTTGCGGCATCAAAAACCACCCTATCTGTTCTAACAAAGAACTCTTCTAAAATTTCTTTATCTATTAGTGTTTTTATTATTGATGCCGAAGACTCACTTTTTTCTTCTAATTCTTTAACTGTTATTTTTTTCTGATTTCTACCTTGTAACTGAAAAAGAGATAAAATTACTTTGCTTTGCTTAGGAGCTCTTGACAAAGAGTCTAATAGAGCACCTAGAGCATCCTCTGATTGATACTTTTCTCCTAACTTAACATAGCGTACCAATTTAGGTTTATACTGCTGGTAGACCTCTTCTTTGGTTAGAATTACATTTTTTTCTAATAAACGTTTAAGAATCGGAAGCACGTTCTTTTTATCTATTATAGCAGCAATTTCTTGCACCTTTAACATCGATTGGCGTTCTAATGCTTCAAACACCAAAAACTCTTCATCCGTTAAAGCATCTTCTTGTACAATGCTCTCTGGATTTTTTAAAATTAAAGTTTCACTCTCTAATAAGAAAGCTCCAGGAACGGCACTTCTAAAAACTTCACCAATAGAACACATATAGTAAGACGCTACCCAAGACCAATGCTTAATTTGTAGTTCTGTTACTATAGGGTCATCATCTAATATTTGATGTATTTCTTTAGCCTCGTATACTATTGGTGCGGTAGTGTGTATTTCTGCAACTAAGGCAGTATGTATTTTAGATTTGCCAAATGGCACAGCAACCCGCATTCCTATTTTTAGAAAATTGGCTTCCGCTTTAGTAATGCTATACGTAAATAACTTCTCTAAAGGAATTGGTAAAATTACATTTATAAAATGCTGCATAACAAGTGTTACTCCTTAACACGAATCCAAGTTTGTGTTCTGTAGATAAAAGCTAAATAACCACGTACTTTTAGTTTATCACTATCTTCCGGGTCTAACCAAATTTTACATCTAAAAGTCATTGCTTGCTCTGGATCAAAAAGATATTTTCCTTTGTACTCGTTCTTATCTGTTTTTTCTGCATTTTTAATAATATGTAAACCTAAAATTGGAGCATTTTTTAAGTCACCTTCACACTTTTCACAAACAGCATTTCTTCGTTTTGGATCAACAATTTTAACAATTTCTCCATACATTTTGCCATTTTTCTCATAGACGTTAATAATGGCTTTTTCGTTACCGTTTCTGTCGTCAATAGTTTTCCATTTACCAAAAACAGATTGCGCTACACTAATATGAGCCACAAAAAATAATATTGCTATGCTTAAGTATGTTTTATTCTTCATCATTCTTTATAATTTTTTTCTTTAGAGAATTTAATGTTGCATTCAACTCAAAACCTAGTAAAAGGATATTGGCGTTTAACCAAATATAAACCATCAGAATTAATAATCCTCCTAATGCCCCGTACAATTCATTATACCTTGCAAACTTATCTACGTAAACCCCAAAGAAGTAAGAAGTTAAGATAAATAAAATAGTTGTCATTAGAGAACCTGCAGAGAAAAATTTAGTCTTTTTACCTTCAGCCGTACCAAAGTAGTACAATATCGAAATAGATAAATAAGATAAAAATGTAAAGTAAATAATCTTAGTAATTTCTGTAGCCCAAAGATCTGTTTCTTCCAAACCAGTCCCAAAGTAAACCTGCGTGGTGTCTGATATGTTTTCTATTACATAAATCTCAAAATACATATATACAATTGCACTTACAATGATAAGTATAGACAGTAATAAACCTACCATAAAAGCATACGCATATTGCCTTAAAAAGTGACGGCTTAGCCCTACGTGATAAGAGTTTTCAAACCCGCTAAAAATAGCATTTACGCCATTTGCTATTAAAAATGTAGATAGTAAAAATGTAGACGAAAGTAAACCTCCACGCCTCTGACTCATTATTTCATCGTAAATCTGATCAAAAAAATAGTCGTTAATAGCATTAGGTAACACATACTCTAAGTACGCTATAAACTCTGTATTTAAATTAGTGTCCGGATTTCCAGAATCTACATAAGGTATTAAGAATGGGATTAAGGTTACCAAGAAAATTAACAACGGAAACAATGCCATAAACAAGCTAAATGCAATGGCACTTGCTCTAGTAGACAGGGTTCCTTTTATTATACCATTAAGGTAAAGCTCTATTAAATCGTATAAGGACAAGCCAACAAAGGCTGGTAATGTAATCTTTTTTAAAAGCATTACAATCCAATTTACCACTGGTATTTTTGCTAGTTTAGCTTCTATATCTGCCGACATTAAACTGCTTTAAGACTTAAATCCATATTATATACCGAATGTGTTAAGGCTCCCGAAGAAATATAATCTACACCACACTCTGCATAATCACGAATGGTTTTTTCATTAATACCTCCACTAGATTCTGTTAAGCACTTATCACCAATTAAAGCAACCGCAGTTCTTGTATCTTCGTAATTAAAGTTATCTATAAGAATACGGTACACACCATCTGTCTTTAAAATTTCTTTAATCTCATCTAGATCTCTAGCTTCAACAATAATTTTTAAATCTCTATCGGATTCTTTTAAGTATTCTTTTGTTTTCTCTATTGCTTTGGTTACACCACCTGCAAAATCTATGTGGTTGTCTTTTAGCATAATCATATCATACAAAGCAAACCTATGGTTTTCTCCGCCTCCTATTTTTACAGCCCATTTTTCTGCAGCACGTAAACCAGGTGTCGTTTTACGTGTATCTAAAATTTTAGTATTTGTACCTTCTAATAATTTTACAAAAAAGTTGGTTTTAGTAGCAATTGCACTCATACGTTGCATTGCATTTAATACCAAACGTTCTGCTTTTAATATACTTTGTGAGCTACCAGTTACATAAAAAACAATATCTCCTTGCTTTACAGTTTCACCATCATTAATAAGTGTTTCTACTTGCAAGCCCTTATCTACATATGCAAAAACTTGTTTTGCAAATTCTACACCTGCAATAATACCTTGATCTTTTACCAAGAGTTTTGCCTTGCCTTTTGCAGCAGCAGGTATGCACGCCAAAGAGCTATGATCACCATCACCAACATCTTCACGTATTGCATTACTTATAATTAGGTCTATTTCTTTCTGAAACTGCTCTTCTGAAATCATTAATCTATTTTGTTTTGTGCTAATTTACTAAAATGTTTTCTGAAACTTTAGCTGTTTATTTGATAATCTATATAATGCATATATTAAGTTACTAATTTTAAAAATTGACGCTTATATTTGTGGCATGACTATTAAGCTACTAGCCATTGGCAAAACCGATAATAAAAATTTACAAGCTTTAATTGCTGAATACGAAAAGCGATTAGGGCATTATATTAAGTTTGATTTAGATATTATTCCCGATATAAAAAACGTAAAAAATTTATCTGAAGCCCAACAAAAAGAAAAAGAAGGTGAGCTTATTTTAAAAAAATTAACTCCTACAGATGTACTTGTTCTTTTGGATGAAAACGGAAAACAGTTTACTTCTGTAGATTTTTCTGATTACCTACAAAAGAAAATGAATGCCGGAATTAAACAATTGGTTTTTGTTATTGGAGGTCCTTATGGCTTTAGTGATGCCATTTACACTACAGCAAAAGGAAAAATTAGCCTTTCTAAAATGACATTTTCTCACCAGATGGTACGTTTATTTGTGGTTGAGCAAATTTATAGAGGGTTTACTATTCTACGCAATGAGCCTTATCATCATAGGTAAAATAGCTTTAACTAATTTTTAATAGTCTTATTCTTATTTAAATGATATAAAGTTATATTTTAGAACTAAAAAAATTAGTTTTAATATGAAACGCAATAAACTATTATACATAACAACACTTTTCATATTATTTAGTTTATTGTTTGCCTGCAAAAAAGACAAAACAACCACCTCAGTTAGCACTGAACAGACAAATACCACTAAAAAAACTTATAAACCTATTGTTATTAGAGGAACATCTAATGACAAAAAAGCTCTAGAATTTTTTAACATCCTAAATTACTCTTACCTATACGGAACAAACCACAAGGGACAAAATAAAAGGGTATATGACAGTGTTTATAATAATACATTAGATAGTATAGAAAAGCCACAAATTATTGAATTAATGAGTTTTGGAGATGATTTTTACAATACTCGTGTTTTAGTTTCTCCTGGTGATAGTATAAAGTTTTCTACTGAGAAAGGGCATTTACAATTTTTAGGTAAAAATGCTTCTCATTATAATTTCTACACTGCTTTAGATTCTTTACAGTTAAAGTGGCCTACATTTAAAAATAACATTAAACAATATAAAGACAGTTGCTCTTATGTCTATAACGCAAAAAAACTTTTCTATGAATCTTATATTAAAAACAATGTAGTTTCTAACGACTTTAAAAGTCTTGTTAGCCAAGAAATAGAATATGAATATTTATACAACTTAATGGCTCCTAGAAATATAAAGTCGGAGTGCTCTGTAAGTTATTTTAACAATACAGAAAGTGTTTTTTCTACATTAAATAAACCTAAAAATTTAAAATCTGAAGAAATTTTTAATCCAAAAAAATACTTTAACAATGTTACCATAGCTGATTTTAAAAAACCAGAATTAATTAATAATGACTATTTTAAAAGAAGCCTTACTGACTTTATTAGACACTATTTTGTTACTTATGATTATTTAGACTATTCAGAAAAAACCTTTACTAAAGAAAAAAATTTTATAGAAAAAAACCTAGACGGAGAATTAAAGCATTTTGCCATAAGCAGACTTATTTATGATTATTATGAAAAAGGATTTGGAAACAGCAAAACCAATGTAGATATTCTTAATAAGGTTATTAACGAGTATAAGCCTTTACTAAAAAATGCATCTTACGTAAATGAATTAACTGCTATTCAAGAAAAAACAAAGCTTTTAAATTTAGAACTTCCTAGTATTGTTTTAGATGAAAAATTGTTAACTATTAAAGGCTACACTATACAGTTAAAAGATATTTTAAAGCAAAGTGAGGGTAAAATAAAAGTTATAGATTTTTGGGCTAGTTGGTGTGGTCCTTGCATTACTGAAATTAAAAAGAGCTCTAACTTTAAAAACAATTTATCTAAAAAACAACCTATTAACTGGATTTACATTTCTATTGATGAAAACCAGAAACAGTGGTTACAAAAATCCAAAACATTAGAGTCTAAACTAGAGAGTAAACAACAGTATTTATTACTAAACAGCAAATACCCTAAACTTCTAAAGTATTTAAGGATAGAAACAATTCCTAGATATTCTATAATAAACAAAAACAATGAAATTATGTTAGAAAACGCTCCAAGACCATCAGACAGTATAAATTTTAAACGAATTATTAATAAAATAGTTTCTACTAAATAGTACAAATACTTTAACTAATATTTGAAAACAAAACTCCTTTACATACTATTATTTAGTTTTTCTACTACGATTTTTTGTCAAAATATAGTACATACACTTCCTTTTAAATTAGTTAAAAACAGAATATTTATAAAAGGTAAAATAAATAACAACGTGTGTTATTTTATGTACGACACAGGTTCTAGTGGTTTTAATATTGATCATCAGTTTGCCAGAAAAAACCATATAGATTTAACCAAAAAAGATATTACAATCTCTCTAGGAGATACATTTAATCGCTATTTAACAAAAGAAGATAACATAAGAAGTGTATTAGTTAACGAATACGATTCTAATGCTTTTCATAAAGCAACCATTAACCTAGACTTTTTTAAACAATTTAATGTAAAAGTTGATTACCATAAAAAACGAATAACACTGAGCACTAATGAAGAGCAAAATTTAGATCAAAGTAATAGTATCTTATTATCAAAAAACAAGGACAATTTATACCTGTACGGTTTTTATGAAATTTATGGTACAGTTACAATTGCTGACACAGTTATATCTGGCCACTTTATGCTAGATACAGGAAATGGCAGATATGTTACGTTGCTAAATTACCCAAACAATAATTTAAACGAATTAAAAAAAAGCATTGTAAATAATTTTAGTTATGTAAACGTAGCTATGTTAACAGCACACTCAAATGGCTTAAACAATACACTTATAACCAATAAAACTAAAGTACTTATTGGGACTAAAACGTACAATGGTGTACTAGTAGATATTGCAAATACAACACTAAACAATTTCCCCAACAATAAGTTTATTGGTTTTATAGGAGGCGGAATGCTAAAGCATTTTTCCATTTACAGTAACCAGAATAGGCTAATATTAGAACAATCTAGAGATAACGTAAAGGTAGCGTCTGAATTAATTACTGATGGTTTTAAAATTATAAAAAGAGGCAAAAAAGCATTTGTGAGCACCACTTTCACCAATAAAACTAATACCTCAGAAGTTTCCTTAAATGATCAAGTTTTAGAAATAAACAACACCCCCGTTAAGGATTTAAACAATACAGAAATAGAGCAGCTAAAAACAAAACTAGGAAACGTTATTAGCTATAAACTAAAAAGGAAAAAGAACATATTCTTTATAAAAACTAAGGTGAAAAATTATCTAGAATAATATGTAATAAAAAAGACCGCACTTTTCAGTACAGCCTTTTTTAATTTATAAGTAGTAAGATACTAATATAGAACTCTAAATTTAATAGTGTTTTCTACCTTTTTTAAAGCCTTAATAACTTCTTTGTTATACTTTTTATCTAAGTCGGTAATTACATAACCAACATCACTATCCGTAGATAAATACTGGCCCGTAATGTTCATCTCGTACTCTGCTAAAACCTTGTTTATTTTAGCCATAACTCCTGGTACATTTTTATGAATGTGTAAAAAACGATGTGCATTTGTTTGTCTTGGCAAACGTATGCTTGGGAAATTTACAGCATCTACAGTATTACCAGAGTTTATATAATCCATAATCTTATTAGGCACAAAATCGGCAATATCTCTTTGTGCTTCTTCTGTACTACCACCAACATGTGGCGTAAGTATTACATTTTCTAAACCTTGTAACTCTGTAAAAAACGCACCGTTAGAACGTGGCTCTTCCGGATATACATCTACTGCTGCCCCACCAATTTTACCACTTTTTAATGCGGCAACTAAAGCTTGTATATCTACCACAAAACCACGTGATAAGTTGATAAGCATAGCACCATTTTTCATTTGATTAATTTCGCGCTCACCAATAAAATTTTTGTTTACTTGGTTATCATCTATATGTAATGTTACAACATCAGATACATTTAATAAATCTTCTAACGTGTTACATTTAACTGCATTTCCTAAAGCTAATTGGTCGTTAACATCATAATAATACACACGCATACCAATTGCTTCTGCTAAAACAGATAATTGCTTGCCAATATTACCGTAACCTACAATACCTAAGTTTTTACCACGCACCTCTCTAGAGTTTGCTGCAGTTTTATTCCATTGCCCATTGTGTATTTCCTGACTCCTAGGAAACACATTACGCATTAATGTAATAATTTCTCCTATCGCCAATTCTACTACAGAACGCGTATTACTATAAGGAGCGTTAAAAACAACAACACCTTTTTTCTTTGCACTTTCTAAATCTATTTGTGTAGTACCTATACAAAAAGCACCAACTACTAATAATTTATCTGCTGCTTCTAATACTTTTTTAGTAACCTGTGTTTTAGAACGAATACCTAAAACGTGTACCCCTTTTAATTTTTCTATTAATTCATCTTCTGGTAAACTGTGTTTTACCAATTCTACAGAAAAACCATCTTCAGATAAATTATGAAATGCTGCCGGATGCACATTTTCTAGCAACAATATTTTTATTCTATTTTTTGGGTATGATATTTTTCTTGGCAAATCGTTCACAAACAAAAACTCATCCATATTAGGTGTAACGTGGTCTGCATTTGTTGTAGCTTTATCTCTACTTACATTTTCCGTGTATGCAAAAAACTTATCTGCAATACCAGCTTCACGCATCACATAATCGCTATACCCATCTCCTATTACTTGTACCTCACCTTCTAAGTGTAAATTTTTAAGACATTCTATTTTTCCGTTGTGAGAGGCCAATACATTAGCTTCGTCAAACCCAATAATATTTCCGTCTTCATCAAACTTAAATGTGTTTGCATATACTTTATCAGATGGGATGTCATACTCTTTCACTATAGGATCTATAAACTCTTTAAATCCGCAAGAGATTACATAAATATCATCCGTATAATTCTGAAAAAAATCTTTGTTCGTTTCAATAGACTTAGAAATTTTATCTCTAAGCTGTTCTACCAACTGTGTTAAATGGCTTTTGTGAGCGTTTAGCAGTTTTATTCGCTTTTCCAAGGATTCTGTAAAGGAAATATCACCATCTATTCCTAGGTTGGTAATTTCTTGAATTTCCCTAATAATTTCATCTTTGTTTGCATTGCCTTGTAACGAAATCTCTGCTAAAACATCTAAAGCTTCAACTCTGGTTAAAGTGCTATCAAAATCAAAAACATATTTTCTCCCTTGGTCTACCATTTTAAAACAATTTAAGTAGTAAAAGTAAAAAATATTACCCTGTACACCCCTACTTCTATTTAAAAATTAATGCAAAAAAAGCGTATCACAACATATAGTATATAAATTGTTTTTTAACCCCCATTAAATTAAGAATATGATAATAGAATTAGAACCAGCGACGTACTTTTTTGGTGTACATTGTAAATTCCTTACCAAATTTTGTTGTTAAAACCTCTTCTTCTGGTTTTATCTGGTATGCATTTATATAAGACACAAAACCTGCCGCCAACAAAGAATTAAATGCATTACCTAAATACAAACCCCAAGCAATAAGCAGCAACAGCATAGCCAAATACATAGGATTTCTAGTATAAGCGTATACTCCACTTGTAACCAATGTGCTCGTTTTATCTAAATCTTTAGGATTAACAGTTGTCTTTGCCTTAAAAAATTTATAGGTTGATGCTCCTAAAACAAAAATCATAACCACTAACAAACCTTTTAAAAGCGTTGTTCTTCCAAAAAAATCGAAAATTCCAAAAGGTAAAAACCGTGCCAAAACATACATTAGCAAACCAAAAATAAATACCACTACTACAGGCGGAAGCTTTAACGACATACTTATTAAATTTAAGAGAATAAAATTACTACTTTTGGCCGACGTTTTACCGAGCTTTATTAAAAAGATTAGTTAGACTGAAAACTATTTAGATATGAAAATTGTATTTGCTACGCATAATAACAACAAGCTCAAAGAGGTTAAAGCATTGCTGCCTAACACTATAACTCTTGTTTCCTTAACAGACATAAACTGCATTGAAGAGATTCCAGAAACAGCAGACACAATAGAAGGTAATGCGATACAAAAAGCAAATTACATTACAGAGAACTACAATTTACCTTGTTTTTCTGATGACACAGGACTACTGGTAGATGCACTAAATGGTGAACCTGGTATTTACGCTGCACGTTATGCTGGTGAGCAAAAAAACGCTGAAGACAATATGGCTAAACTATTAGATAAGTTAGGGAACAATACCAATAGAGCTGCACATTTTAAAACTACCATTGCTCTAAACCTAAACGGAGAACAAATAGTTTTTAATGGTATTGTAGAAGGTACTATTACAAAGGACAAACAAGGAAAAGAAGGCTTTGGATACGATCCTATTTTTAAACCTAACGGATACCACCAAACATTTGCAGAATTACCATTAGAAACCAAAAACCAAATTAGCCATAGAGCTAAAGCCACAAAACAATTAATAGCATATTTAAAAGATTATAAAAATGCATAAAGACACAGTTGAAGTTTCTGTAGCATCTGAACGTGCAGAAGCTTACGGAGGCGTTCTTATTGCCTTATTCGCTGCACTAATGGCAATATCGCAATTGGTTAATGGTGAACTAGAGGAGGAAATGATGATTGCTCATAATAAGATCGTTAACTATTCTAATTGGTACCAATCTAAAAGTATTAAAGAAAGTCTAAAAGAAAGTGAGTTAGATAATCTTGAAGCTTTAATGTATACAAATACTATTACAGAAGATAAAAAAAGCTTTGTTTACGAAAAGATTGAAAAGACCAAACTTAAGGTTGCTAAATACAAAGCAGAGAAAAAAGAGATTTTAATTGGCTCCAAAAACCTACCTAAAAAAGAATGGGTACAAGATTTAGATGGTAAAAAAGGAGTAATAGTAGGAATTAATGAGTGGAAATTATTAGCAAAAAAATACGATATCGCGACACGTAAGTTCGATTTTGGTGTACTTTTTTTTCAAATTAGCATTGTTTTAGGCGCTGTTTGTATCATTATTTACGATAATCCGAAGCTTCAAAAAGCACTTGTAATAATGATGGTAGTCTTTGGTATCATTGGTGTTGTGATGTCTATTTACGGTTACAGCTTAGCCCCTTAATTTAAGATAAACTTAGGTTCCTTAGTTATTTAGAATATAAAGCGTACCTTTGCAACTTAATAAAAACGCCGCTAGTATAGCATGTGTTACTCTGAGTTCTAATGTGATAAACGCTCTATGTAACATACATATTTGCGATTAAGTACAACATATTATGACAAAATTTGAAGCACTAGGACTAGATAAGTCCTTACTAGATGCTATTACAGACCTTGGGTTTGAATCTCCTTCAGAGGTACAAGAAAAGGCAATTCCAATTCTTTTAGAACAAGATACGGACCTTGTGGCATTAGCCCAAACAGGTACTGGAAAAACAGCCGCTTTTGGTTTTCCGTTAATTCAGAAAATTGATAAAAGCAGCAGAACTACACAAGGATTAATTCTTTCACCAACACGTGAACTTTGTTTACAAATTACAAACGAGCTTAAAGCGTATTCTAAATACGAAAAAGGACTTAATGTAGTTGCAATTTACGGTGGTGCTAGTATTTCAGATCAAGCAAACCAAATTAGAAGAGGAGCACAAATTGTTGTTGCTACTCCTGGTAGAATAAAAGATATGATTAGCCGTGGTATGGTTAACATTTCTAAACTTGACTACTGTATATTAGATGAGGCTGATGAGATGTTAAATATGGGCTTCTATGAAGACATAAAAGATATTTTATCTAACACTCCAGATGACAAATACACGTGGTTATTCTCTGCAACTATGCCTAGAGAAGTATCTACAATTGCTAAGAAATTTATGCGCAATCCACAAGAAATTACTGTGGGTTCTAAAAATGCAGGTGCTTCTACTGTACAACATGAGTATTATGTTGTTGGTGGTAGAGACAGGTACCCTGCCTTAAAAAGATTAGCAGATACAAACCCAGATATTTTCTCTGTGATTTTCTGTAGAACAAAAAGAGACACTCAAAAAGTTGCCGAAAACTTAATTGAAGACGGTTACAACGCAGGTGCTTTACACGGAGATTTAAGTCAAAACCAAAGAGATTTGGTAATGAACTCATTCCGTAAAAAACAAATACAAATTCTTGTTGCAACAGATGTTGCTGCACGTGGTATTGATGTAGATGATATTACACACGTAATAAACTACCAATTACCAGATGAAATAGAAACATACACACACCGTAGTGGTCGTACCGGTAGAGCTGGTAAGTCTGGTGTATCTATGGTAATTATTACACGTAGTGAATTACGTAAAATAAAAGCTATAGAGAACAAGTTACAAACTGAATTCTTAGCAAAGAAAATTCCAACTGGAATGGAAATTTGTGAGACTCAGTTACATCACTTAGCAAACAAAATAAAAGCTACTGAAATTAATGAGGAAATAAACAATTATTTACCTGCAATTAACGAAGTACTAGAAGGTGTAGACAGAGAAGACCTTATTAAAAAGATAATATCTGCAGAATTTGGTCGTTTCCACGATTACTACAACAAAACTAAAGATCTTAACAGTTCTGGTTCTGACCGTGGTGAACGCGGAGATCGTAACGATCGCGGTAGAGATAAAGCAGAAGTACCAACAAGTGGTTCTGTACGTTACTTTATTAATGTTGGTGAGCGTGATGATTACGACTGGATGACTTTAAAAGATTTCTTAAAAGACACTGTTGGTCTTGGTAAAGAAGATGTATTTAAAGTTGACGTTAAAGAGAGTTTCTCTTTCTTTAATACAGATGCAGAACACTCTGAAAAAGTATTAGCAACATTTACTGAATTTAAAGTAGACGGTAGATTTGTAAACGTTGAAGTATCTAACAACCCTGGAGGTGGCGGAAGCCGCGGACGTAGTGGTGGTGGAGGAAGAGATCGTGGCGGACGCAGTGGCGGAGGCAGAGATCGTTCTTCTTCATCTCGTAGTGGTGGTAGTAGAGATAGCAGAGGTGGTGGAGATAGAAGCCGCTCTCGTAGCAGCGAAAGTAGAGGAAGTCGCGATAGCGGTGGAGGTTACGGAAGCAAAAAAACGAAAAGAAGATACTAATCTTTTAAGTTAATAGAATATTAAAAAATACGCTTCGGCGTATTTTTTTTGTTTATTTACTACCTTTAAAATAATTTAAAAACCCAACAACTCTTTAAAGAAGAGACAATCTTTAATATCTTAGACTTTTCAGCTTTAGATAAATGACAAATTTTTATGAACAAATACATACTACTTCTCTTTAGCCTTATTTGCTTTTCCGGTTTTTCTCAGGATAAAAAAAAGAATTCTAAAGAAGAAGAAAACGAGTTCGCAGCTACAATTATAAATGCACTAACAGACGAACCAATGTCTAGCGTACATATTATAAACCTAAACCAAGTTAAAGGTACCATTACAGATCAAGATGGTAAATTTAAAATACCTGCCGTAGCTAATGATACATTATACTTAACATATCTTGGTTTCAAATCTCAAAAAATTAGAGTTACTAATGATATGCTTAAATTTAAGGATACCAAAATAACACTAACAGAACTTGCTTTTGCCTTGGAAGAAGTGGTTGTAAAACCTTTTGAGTTAACCGGTTTTTTAGAGATTGATGCAAAAAACATAACACTAAACGATTCTTACCAATATGCAATCTCAGGTTTAAATACAGGTTACGAGGCTGGTAATAAAAACCCTAGTGCTGTTACAAAAGTACTTGGCGCCATATTAAACCCTGCCGATTTACTCCGTAATTTATTTGGAAAAAAACCTGCGCAAATGCGTAAATTGCGACAAATAAAAGAAGACGATCGTATTAGAGATTTATTAGCTGCAAAATTTGACAGAGAAACTCTTGCCGAGTTACTTCAGCTAGAAAAGATTGATATTGAAGACATTTTAAGCAACTGTAACTACTCTAAAACATTTATACTTACCGCAAACGATTTGCAAATATTAGATGCCATTAGCGGCTGTTATGAAGAGTATAAGGTTTTAAACCGAAAAAAATAATAAAACATAAAAAAGACAGTACATACTGTTTACAACATACACATACTATCCTAACTATGGAAAAATTAGAATTTTTACAAAAAAATATATTTACAGATCTTAAAAACGTAAACACAGGATTTGATACAGAAGAAAACTATTACTTTTCTGAGCTAGACTTTGCTATGATCTTAGAACGTATTGAATATTTTGGCATTGGCATTCATACTATTAAGCCTTACGTAAACGAAGAATTTGCAAGCGTTAAAACAAACGAAGATTACAGAAAAAAAGCAACAGACTCTAAATGGTACAAAAGAGCTTTTTACGATTTTAAAAAGGCAACTCCAGCTATGCTTTACGCTGCAGAATACAAAGTATCTAGTAAATTGCTAAACAAAGGAAAAGAAGAAGACAAAGAAGAAAGCACTACTGAGGAGTCTAACTAGTTAAGAAGAATACAATGGGGATATTTAACAAATTACTTGGTAATGCTAGTGAAGTTTCTGTAGAAAAACTTAATGAGAAATACAGAAGACTATTAATAGATGGAGAACAAGTAGAACTGGGCTTTAAATTAGTAAGAGACACTTTTATGTTTACCAACAAACGTTTAATACTAATAGACGTTCAAGGCATTACTGGTAGTAAGGCAGAATATAAATCTATGCCTTACAAGAGTATTTCTAGATTTTCTTTAGAGACGGCAGGTACATTTGATTTAGATGCCGAATTAAAAATTTGGATTTCTAGTGAAAACCTACCTTCTGTAAGTAAAAAGTTTAACAAAAGCATAGATGTTTACGAAGTACAAAAATACTTAGGAAGCAAAGTAATGTAATACTCCCAAACATATAAATACAAAAAAGCCTCGATTTAAAAATCTAGGCTTTTTTGTATACTTTAAACTAGAATTATTTACTAGCAAATAATTTTACATCCTCCTCTGTAACTTCTTGTCCACCCAAAATAATAAGACGCTCTACAACATTACGTAGCTCTCTAATATTCCCGGTCCAATCGTAACTCTTTAATAAAGAAATTGCTTTTTCAGAAAATACCTTTTTAGACGTTCCTTGCTCCTTACCAATCTTATCTGCAAAATAGGTTATTAATAAAGGAATATCATCTCTCCTATCATTTAAAGAAGGTACTTTAATAAGTATAACCGCCAATCTATGGTATAAATCTTCCCTAAAATTACCGTCAGCAATTTCCTTTTTTAAATCTTTATTGGTTGCCGCTATAACCCTAACATCTACCTTAATATCTTTATCTGTACCAACTCTAGAAATTTTACTTTCTTGCAAAGCACGCAACACCTTTGCTTGTGCAGACAGACTCATATCTCCTATTTCATCTAAAAAAATAGTTCCCTTATTAGCTGCTTCAAACTTACCTGCCCTATCCTTTACAGCTGACGTAAATGCACCTTTAACGTGCCCAAAAAGTTCACTCTCTATTAATTCTGATGGTATTGCAGCACAGTTAACCTCTATAAATGGCGCTTTGCTACGCGGACTTTTTTCGTGCACCCAATGTGCAACCAATTCTTTCCCTGTACCATTAGATCCCGTAATTAAAACACGCGCATCTGTAGGAGCTACTTTTTCTATCATATCTTTAATTAAAGATATGCCATCGCTCTCCCCTATCATCTGGTAGTTTTTACTTACCTTCTTTTTTAAGATCGTATTCTCTACAACAAGCTCTTTACGATCTAAAGCATTACGAACTGTTGTTAACAATCTATTTAAATCTGGCGGCTTAGAAATATAATCAAAGGCACCTAAACGCATTGTGTTTACTGCCGTATCTAAATCTCCGTGTCCAGATATCATAATAAAAGCAACTTCCGGTTTTATTTTACGCGCAGCTTCTAACACCTCTACACCATCCATTTTTGGCATTTTAATATCGCACAGAACTAGGTCGTAATCGTTCTTCTTTATCGCCTCAATTCCTTTTAAACCGTCTTCTGCCTCTTCAACATTATAAGTTTCACTTTCTTCTGATAATATTTTTACCAAAACTCTGCGTATTGCAGCTTCATCTTCTATTACTAATATTTTTGACATATACGTGTTTTAAAAAATTGATATTTTAAATCCTGTTTTAAAATATACATTACCATCATCATACAACGAATATACTTGTTTTCTTTTATCATCTCTTAACAAGCCTCTTTGTGATAAAGTGTGCCCTGCCAAACAATAAAAAGAAATATTCTTATTTATATTGTATTGATAGCCAAATGCACCTACAATTACAGACAATGACAAACCAGAACCCAAATCGTTATCTGGCAAGGAAATATTATTCTGTACATTTACAAAGTAACCATCCAATAATAATGCCGCTTTAAAACTATGACTATCTTTTAAATGGTATTTAAACTCCATTCGCGGCACACCAACCATATACGACCAGTTAGGATGAAACTTTTTATAATAACTAATTATAGGTAATGGTAACGGAAAACCTGTAGCACTATTGTAAGACAACCCTAAAATTAAACGCGTAGGCTTATCTGCCTCCATATTTGTTTTTATACTTACCGCAGAGAAATTAAGTTTAAAATCCTCTCGTTGTACTCCATTTACAAAATTAGAAGCCAATCTTGGCGTAACCAAACCTACAAAGGTCCATTTTTCATTTAACTTGTGAGCGTATCCTATATTAAGATCTATAATTCTTAATTTTTCTAATTCTTCACTACTAAAAGGATGTATACTATCGTTTGCAAAGTCAATAATTCCATACTCTGCTCCTGCAATTAAATAATTTCTGTCATCTAATTTGATGGGCACATTAGCCAAAAAACGAAATCTAGAAATACTTCTAGAAGACTTTTCTTTTGGCAAGGTTGTATATTCTATTCTAACAAGATCCGAACTTTGAGAAAATACAAACTGTGCTAGAAGAACAAAACAAAACCCAAACAGTTTTTTCATATGTAAAACGGGTATAGCCTAAATTATTTATTAATAATATGTATATCTCTTTGTGGAAAAGGAATAGATATATTGTTTTTCCGAAACGAAGCATCTATTAAAAACCTCAAATCGCTCTTTATTCTTGGATCCCCGTAACTGTCATTTGTATAGTAATTTACAGAAAACATAAGAGCAGAATCACCAAAGTCTTCAAACAAAACAAAAGGTTTAGGAGCCTTTAAAATTCCCTTTTTAGCATCTATAATTTCTATTAACAATTTAGATACCAGTTGAACATCACTACCATAAGCTACCCCGATTTTGACGTTTTCTCTAGTCGTTTTATGGTTCTGTGTATAGTTATAAATACTATCGGTTAAAAACTTATGATTCGGTATCACAATTACTTTATCATCCCTAGTTAAAGCTCTTGTTGTTCTAAGTCTAGTTTCAAAAACCCTACCAACCTTACCTTCTACCTCAATAATATCTCCAATATGCAAAGACTGATCCAAAATAATTAAAATTCCAGAAATTATATCTTGAAAAAGATATTGTAACGCAAAACCTAAACCAACAAATAAAGCCGCGGATGCGGTAAGCAAAACGGTTAAATCTACACCAGAAGAATGCAAAACAGTTATTACAGCTAAAATGTATAAAAAGTATTTTAAAAACCCAAAGATGCTTAAAAACTTATTTTTATCGTCTTGCGGCAGTTTAGCTACCACAATTTTATGTACTAATTTTAAAATATAGGTAACAGCAAAAAGAACAATAACAATAGTAAATAGAGTCCCTATAGAAATATCTACATTATCACCATCTACCAACTTATAAGACATAATGTCTTTTAAGAATTTTAATACTTCTTTTAACTCTTCCATATTAATACTTTAACCACTTATAAAGATCCCTATAGCTTGGTTTTTTACCGTACATTAATATCCCTATTCTATATATTTTTGCAGCCAACCAAACAATAGATAAAAACGTTACTATTAACAAAGCAATAGAAACTACCAATTGCCAAACTGGCACACCACCTTCTCCTACCCCAGAAGATAAACGCATTAACATTACAATTGGCGATGTTAACGGAAATAAAGAAAAGCCTACTGCAACAGGTCCATGCGGATTACTAAAAACCGAGATAAAACCAACATAAATAGCCAACATTAATGGCGATATTACGGGTAGCATAAATTGTTGCGTATCTGTTTCATTATCTACTGCTGCACCAATAGCCGCATAAATAGAACTATAAATTAAATATCCTAAGATAAAATAAACTAAGAAAAAACTAAATAAAGACAGCCACGGTATTTGTAAAAACATTTCTGCATATTGCTGTATATTTTCTTCCATACCGCTACTTGCCACATTCATTGCTTGTGCTTGTGGTAAACCAGAGCCTGCGCTTTCCAATGCTTCCATATCTAAATCCAAAATCAAAAACACAACTAAAAACAAAATAGAACCAGACACCACCCAAATAATAAACTGAGTTACGCCCGCCAAAGATGTTCCTATTATCTTCCCCATCATTAACTGAAAAGGTTTTACAGAAGATATAATTACCTCTATTACTCTACTTGTTTTTTCCTCTATAACACTACGCATAACAAAACTACCATAGATAATTATAAACATCATAATTAAATAACCAAAACCACCACCAATTATAGCGTTAAGCTCATTTAATCCTTTTAAGTTTTCTTTCCCTTGGAATGTTGCTGTGTGTATAGAAAAGTTTTTACTTATGGCAGCATATTGATCTTCTGACACACCTAAACTCTCTAATCTCTTTTGCTTTAATCTGTATTGAAAAACATCTTCTAACTCATTTAAAAAACCATCTGTTGGCGATTCTTTAGAGTAAAAATATGATCCATTAGTTGCCTCCTCTAATGTACTAGCATTTGGTACGTGCACCAACCCATAATACCCTAATTGTTCGGTAGAGTCTTTTGCTTGCTCTAAGGTTAAGTTCTTTAACTTTACAACAGACACATCTTCCATTTTACCAAAGTCATCTGTATAAAAACTACTCTCGTTTAATACAGTAATTACTCTTTTATCACTACCATTTAGCATTGCTAAGTACAGCACCAAAGCAACCATACCTACCATTAAAACTGGACTTAAAAAAGTCATTATTATAAACGACTTATTTTTTACTTTAGCTAAATACTCTCTCTTTATAATTAAGCTTAATTTCCCCACTACTTTGTTTTGCTTTTTACGGTTTGTATAAAAATATCGTTTGCAGACGGTATTGTTTCCACAAAGTGGTTTACTTTTCCTTTTTCTGATAAATACCCTAATAATGCACCAGTATCATTAGAAGGTAATTGTATTTTAAATTCTAACTGCTCATCTTGCTTATTGTAAGTCGGAGTCCAAATTTTATGTTTCTCTTCTAAGTTCTTTAAAATATCATTCTGTTCTGACACCTGTAGACCAACATTAAAAATATTGTTTTTATATTCTTTTTTGATGTCAGATAGTTTTCCGTCTAGTATTTTTTCTGATTGATGAATAAGTGCAATATACTCGCACAACTCCTCTACAGATTCCATTCTATGGGTAGAGAAAATAATAGAAGCGCCCTCATCTTTTAAATGAAGAATTTCATCTTTTATAATATTTGCATTTATAGGATCAAAACCACTAAAAGGTTCATCAAAAATTAACAGCTTAGGTTGATGAAGTACAGTTACAACAAACTGTATTTTTTGGGCCATACCCTTAGATAATTCCTGCACTTTTTTATTCCACCAGTCGCCAATATCCAACCTATCAAACCAATACTTTAAGCGCTTGGTCGCTTCCGCCTTAGACAGGCCTTTAAGTTGGGCTAAATACAAAGCTTGTTCACCAACTTTCATACTCTTGTACAAACCTCTTTCTTCAGGCAAGTACCCTATAGTAGCTATGTGTTCTGGCTTTAAAGGTTTGCCATCAAAAAAAACGGCTCCTGTATCTGGATAAGTAATCTGATTTATAATACGTATTAGCGTAGTTTTCCCTGCGCCATTAGGTCCAAGTAGACCATATATACAATTCTTAGGTATCTCTAAGGAAACATTGTTTAGGGCTGTATGATCTCCAAATTTTTTAGAAACACCTTTAGCCGCCAAAATAGTACTCATTCTATCAATTTTTTCAAAGATAGATAAATGGTGCCATATAAAAATAAAACCCACCCTTATTTGCACAAGGATGGGAAAAAAAATGAGCAGAGATAAACTCTGCTCAATGTATTATATTCTTTAAGAGAACATATCTTTTACCTTTTCAAAGAAAGATTTGTCAGATTTTTCTGGATGAGGAACAAAATTCTCATTCTCTCTCATACGTTCAAAAAAGTCTCTTTGCTCTTTATTTAATTCTTTAGGAGTCCAAACATTTACATGCACCAAAAGATCTCCGGCACCATAACCATTTAAGCTAGTAATACCTTTACCTCTTAAGCGTAGTATTTTCCCTGACTGAATACCTTCTTCTAACTTAATACGCACTTTACCTCCAACAGCATCAATCTCCTTAGAAGTACCTAAAACAGCTTCAGAAAGACTAATATATAAATCGTAATGTAGGTTATCACCTTCTCTCTTAAGCGTACTATGCTCTTCAGTCTCTATAAGTACTATAAGGTCACCATTAACTCCGTTACCCGGAGCTCCGTTTCCTTTACCAGATACTTTTAACTGCATACCATCTTCTACACCACCTGGTATTTTAATAGCTACTGTTTCTTCTTTAGCAATTAAACCTTGCGCATCTGCACCCGCTGGTTTTTTATCTATAATCTGACCACTACCACCACAAGTACTACAGGCTGCAGATGTCTGCATTCTTCCTAAAATAGTATTTGCGATTTTTGTTACCTGTCCAGAACCGTGACACGTACTACATGTATTATATGTAACACCTTCTGCCTGCACTTTACGCTTAACTTTAACTTTTTTCTCAACGCCATTAGCAATTTCGTCTAACGTAAGTTTTACTCTAATTCTAAGATTAGAACCTTTTACTCTACGCTGACCTCCACCGAAACCGCCGCCAAAACCACCGCCAAAGCCGCCGCCGCCAAAAATATCTCCAAACTGACTAAAGATATCGTCCATGTTCATACCGCCGAAGCCACCTGCTCCGCCTCTACCACCAGCACCACCTTCAAAGGCTGCGTGACCGTATTGATCGTATCTTGCTTTTTTATCTGGATCACTTAAAACCTCATATGCTTCTGCTGCTGCTTTAAATAGCTCTTCTGCCTTAGGATCTCCTGGGTTTTTATCAGGGTGATGCTCTATGGCTTTTTTACGATATGCTTTTTTTATTTCTGCCGCAGTTGCACTTTTGGTAATGCTTAATATGCTGTAAAAATCCTCTTTCATTTCTTGTTTTTAGTTCCCAACAACTACTTTAGGGTGACGAATAATTTTATCTCCTAACGTAAATCCTTTCTCTATTACGTCTATAATTTTACCTTTAAGCTTCTCTTCTGGAGCTGGTATTTGCGTAATAGCTTCATGTACATCTGCATTAAATGCATCTCCTTGTAAAACCTCTATTTCTTGTAAACCTTTTGTTTTTAAGGCTCCTGTAAATTTATTCTGTATTAACTCTACACCTGTTACCAATTCCTTATCCTCAGATTTAGAAATTTCTTTCATAGCGCGGTCAAAATCATCTATAACAGGAAGCATTGAAACAATTATTTCCTGGCCTGCAGTTTTAAACAAGTCCATACGTTCTTTAGACGTTCTCTTTTTATAGTTTTCAAACTCAGCAAATAGACGTAAAAACTTATCTTTTTCTTTTGCTAAATCTTGTTGTAATTGTTCTTCAACAGACAACTCTACGACCTCTTCTGCCGGAGCTTCTGTATTTTCCGTAACATCTTCAGTAACGTTATTTACTATTTCGTCTGGTGCTACTTCTTCAGCTTTATCTTTTTTACTCATTATATGCTAACGTTTATAATCTTGATTTTATAAGATGGCAAAAGTACTGCCAATTCTTCAAAATTGTCAAAATGTCATTAAAGTTTCTACTTAAATGCTATTATGACTTAGTTGCTCTAAGCATTTCTCTTTTTCCAGGAGGTCCAGGCAAACGCTCCACAGTAAAACCTACTGCCAACATAGCTCTTCTTACACTGCCTTTGGCTGCATATGTTACAAGCACACCATTAGGTTTTAATGCTTTATACATTATAGTAAAAATGGTTTCTGTCCATAACTCTGGTTGAACCCTTGCCCCAAAGGCATCAAAATAAACAAGATCAAAAGCAGCCTCATCTTTAATATCTAAAAAATCTTGTTGCTTTTTTAAAAGGGAAAAATATGGGAGAATATTTTCTTTTAATTCCCAAGCAGATGTATGCATTTTAGTAAATACATCTTTAGATTCTGGAGCATTTAATTGCGCTACATAATTAAGTTGCGCTACTTCTTCTAAGGCCACAGGGTAGGCTTCTACACCTGTATATGCTATTGTTAAATTATTCTTTGAAGCTTCTAGAGTGGTTATTAAGGCATTTAACCCTGTACCAAAACCAATTTCTAAAATAGAAACGGCACTATCTTTAAACAAAGACAGGCCGTGTTTTATAAATACGTGATACGCTTCTTGTATTGCTCCGTGTTTAGAATGGTACTGCTCGTCCCATTCTTCTATCTGTATGGTTTTAGAACCATCACCAGTTGTAATTATTTTGCGTTTCAAATAACTATTCTTTTAAAAGCACACCATCAGCCTCAAACCTATACGTTTTCTTTGGTGCTGTAATTTGTGCTATTTCTTCTTTCGTTGCTCCACCATCTTCTGCATAGTGTTGTTGCTCATCAACAGACATTTGCTCTACAAATGCTTTACCATTTACAACTACTTCTTTACCTGCAATATCTTTAGGCATAAAAAAACCATAGTCTTTAAACTTTACCATTGCTTCTTCACCGTCACCCAAGTCTAATTTCATCCAACATCCTTTAGACTGACAAACATCTAATACCTTTCCTGTAAATTTTGTAGCAACTGTATCTGCTACAGCCAAATTATGGTACACAGCGGCTATTTCCTTAGTAACTTTAGCATTGTCTGGAGTAATTTTTTCCCCAAAAGATGCTAATTCTTCTGTTTTTGTGCCTTCTTCTGGTGTTACCGTTTCTTTTTTAGCCTCTTTGCAAGACATAAACAATAAAATTACTACAAGCAAAATGTTAAAACTTTTCATATCTGATAAAATTTAGTGATAGAATGCAAATTTGAACATTTTTAATCTAAAAAAGAAGTACTAGTACTGATAATTGATTAATTTTATGATCTTAAATTCTGAATACTATGGATGTTACTACAAACCAAATTAGTGTAGAAAAGACAAAAAACACTAAAATAAACGATGTTGATTTTGATAATCTTTCGTTTGGAAGTATTTATATGGACCATATGTTGGTCTGCGATTATAAAAATGGCGCTTGGGAGGCACCTAAAGTTGTTCCTTACCAACCTATCTCTTTAGATCCTTCTGCTAAGATTTTTCATTATGGGCAATCTATCTTTGAAGGAATGAAAGCTTACAAGGATGAGAGCGATACCATTTGGATGTTTCGTCCTTTAGACAATCACAAACGTTTAAACTTATCTGCTAAAAGATTGGCTATTCCAGAAATTCCTGAAAACTATTTTATGGAAGGTCTTAAAGCGTTATTAAAAACTGATAGCGATTGGATTCCACAATCTGCAGGAAGTTCTTTATATATTAGACCATTTATTTTTGCAACAGGATTAGGTTTCCACGCATCACCAGCAGACGAATATAAGTTTGTTATTTGTGGTGCTCCTTCTGGATCTTATTTCTCTGGAGAAGTAAAAGTACTTATTGAAGAAAAATATTCTAGATCTGCAAATGGCGGTGTTGGTTTTGCAAAAGCTGGTGGTAACTACGCTGGTCAGTTTTACCCAACTAAATTAGCACAAGACAAAGGGTACCAACAAGTAATATGGACAGACGATAACACACACGAGTATATTGAAGAAGCTGGTGCTATGAACGTTTTTGTACGTATTAACGATACATTATTAACGTGCCCAACAAGTGACCGTATATTAGATGGTATTACACGTAAGAGTATTTTAAAAATTGCAGAAGACCAAGGTATTAAAACTGAGGTTCGTAAAATAAAGGTAAAAGAATTAGTAGATGCCGCTAAAGATGGTAGTTTAAAAGAAATGTTTGGCGCCGGTACAGCAGCTGTAATTTCTCCTATTTCTGGTTTTGGATTTAGAGATACAGATTATATGCTACCTAGTGTAGATGATAGTTACGCAACGTTATTAAAAAACCACATTACTAGTATACAATACAACAAATCTGAAGATAAATTTGGATGGCGTTTTAAAGTTGAATAAGCTGTAACGCTAACTTATATAAAACAAAAGAGTGCCTTACTAAGGCACTCTTTTTATTTTTCTAAAATACTAGCTATACTAGGTTTAAAATAACCTGGCCCCTTTAGTATTTTACCATCTTCCCTATAGACAGGTTTACCATCTGCTCCCAACTTACTCATATTACTACGCTGTATCTCATTAAAAACTTCTTCAATCTTATATTGCATACCGTGTTCCAAAATAGTACCACACAATATATATAACATATCACCTAAGGCATCTGCAACCTCTACCATATCTTTGCTATTGGCTGCCTCTAAATACTCCTTGTTCTCTTCGTCCATAAGGTTAAAACGCAACAAATTTCTTTGCTCGCCTAGATCTGCTTTTAATTCCTGAGAAACTCCTGCCCCAAAAGATTTATGAAATAACTCTACTGCCTTAAGTTTATTTTTCATTTGTATAATTTTACGTTAGTTTTGCACAAAAATAGAAATATGTTTACCACCGGACAATATATATTTGCTGCTCTTTTTTTTATCGCTTTTACAATACTTATTGTAATTACATATAAAAAGGACAAAAAATTACATTTAAAAAACTATACCGGTGTTAAATGGATCGTATTAACATTTATAATCTTCATTATTTCGTTGTTCTTTATTAAACATTTTTTAAAAAATTAACGTTTTACTACCATTCACAACAAAAATCAAGCAACACACAACAAAAAGTAGACTTTCTTCGTTGTAGTGTAAGAAAACACGTATTTTTGCGTTGTACTGATAACAAACTCTGTCAAATGACTATTTTTCTTAACATATTATTTATTCTAGTTATTATAAACGCTGTACTACTGGTATTTAGCGTTAATCGTAATACGTCTAAAGCAAAGAAAACGATAGAACAACCTTCAGCAAAAGTTTACCCACTTAATATTATTACTACGAAGTACAAAAAAGCAATTTAGTTTTTTACCTTTGAGGTATGAAACAAATGTTACTTGTCTTTTTAGGTGGTGGAGCTGGGAGTGTATTACGCTTTCTTGTTAGCAAAACATTTAATAACTCATTTCAACCTTTATTCTTAGGTACTTTTTTAGTTAACATAATAGGAAGCCTAATCATAGGACTTATTATAGGACTAACTTTAAAAGGCAATTACTTAACAGAAAACCAAGCACTACTTTTAGCTACAGGTTTTTGCGGTGGCTTTACCACCTTCTCAACATTTGCATTAGAAAACCAATCTTTATTAAAGAACGGAGACTTTTTACACTTTACATTATATACTGTCCTCAGTATTACTTTTGGCATATTTGCCGTTATAGGTGGTTTCTGGATTTCTAAATCCTTATAATACTTCTTAAAATTTCACTTAATTTCTACATAAAATAACTAATAGTTGCAAATAAACTATTAGAACACCCCTTTTTACTCAAAATATACTTTTTCATAATATCAATTTAACAAAATATTAATTTATTATTTATACACCCCCATTTTTAATGGGGGTTATTTTATTTATATCGTAAAAATAAAAAACATACCCCTCAAAATTTAGAAGTAAATACATTATAAAATACATTTACCCTGTAATTAACCAAACGATATGAAAAAAATTGAAGCAATTATTAGAAAATCTCAATTTGACGACGTTAAGAAAGCGTTACATAAGATTGAAGTAAACTTTTTTAGTTACTGGGATGTAACTGGAGTAGGCAACGAGAAACAAGGACACGTATACCGAGGCATATCTTATAGCACAAGTGATATACAAAGAAGGTATTTATCTATAGTTATTTCTGATGAGTTTTTAGAAAAAACTGTAAACACAATTTTAGATGCAGCTTACACAGGCAATGTAGGCGACGGCAAAATATTTGTATCTGAAATTAGCGACGCATACCGTATTAGAACTAAAGAAAACGGTAACGCCGGAATTAACTAACCAAACCAAGATATACTTAAAATTAAGATTATGACTGACGTACAACAAGACGCATTAAACAAAGCCGTAGAATCTATCACTAGTGATATAAGTGCTTTATGGATAGTAATTGCTGCCATTTTAGTATTTTTTATGCAGGCAGGTTTTACACTGGTAGAAGTTGGCTTTACACGTAGTAAAAACTCGGGTAATATAATAATGAAAAACATTATGGACCTTTGTGTTGGTTCTATAATGTTCTGGGCAGTAGGTTACGGAATTATGTATGGTAGCGATACTGTTTTAGGGGGCCTTTTTAGATCTAGCCCAACAGAACAAGGGTATTTCTTTTTCTCTGCAGATGACTGGTACAACTTATTTTTTCAAACAGTATTTTGCGCTACTGCAGCAACAATTGTATCTGGAGCAATAGCTGGACGTACTAAATTCTCTACCTACCTTATATTCTCCGCTATACTAACCACAATAATTTACCCTATCTCTGGTAGTTGGTATTGGACGTTTGACAAAAATGCTTGGCTAGATGTTGCTGGCTTTGTAGATTTCGCAGGATCTTCTGTAGTACACGCCGTTGGTGGCTCTGCTGCATTAGTAGCTGCTATTTTAGTTGGCCCACGTATTGGCAAATACGAAGACGGAAAGGTAAAAGTTATACCAGGTCATAATATGGTACTTGGTGCACTAGGTGTTTTAATTCTATGGCTAGGATGGTTTGGCTTTAATGGCGGTTCTCAATTAGCTTGGGGTGGATCTGACACTATTGCAGCAGGGAGTGTAATTATAAACACCAACTTAGCAGCAGCAATTGGTGCTATATCTGCTCTTTTCTTTACGTGGTTAAAATACGGAAAACCAGATATTTCTATGACACTTAACGGTGCTTTGGCTGGCTTGGTAGGTATTACCGCCGGTTGTGGTGCTGTAAACGCTTGGGGCGCTTTAGCTATTGGTCTTATATGCGGAATTGTAGTAGTACTTTCTATAGAGTTTATTGATAAAAAATTAAAAATAGATGATCCAGTAGGAGCTGTTTCTGTACACGGTGTTTGTGGTTTTCTTGGTACTGTTTTAGTTGGTGTTTTTGCATCAAAAGGCGGATTACTGCACGGTGGTGGCGGTAAATTATTATTGGTACAAACATATGGCTCTTTAGCTTATATTTTCTGGGCAGGAATTACATCATTCATTGTTCTTTTTGTTTTAAAGAAAACTATAGGACTAAGAGTAACTAAAGAAGAAGAGGTAGATGGCTTAGATGTTCACGAACACGACATAGAAGTTTATCCAGAATTTACAACTACTGAAAAATAAAAACTAAAGAAACTAAAAACGGAGCGTTTTGCAGAACGCTCCGTAACTAAAAAGTTTCAAAACATAAAATAAAATTCACTAACAAACCCTTAATACTTAAGGATCTATAATTTATTTAATATGAAATTGAATACGACCACAAAATACTTAAAAAAAATATCATTTTCAATAATGATTTTATCTACAACCGTAATTTTTGCTCAAGAAGAAGAGGAAAAAAAATTAAACATTAGCGGGTCTGTAGACGCATATTACAGAACAAACTTAACAGCAGATGACAAAGCTGTTGGCGGCGAACCAGTAGCTCCATTAACTTCATTTGCTAATGAAACTGGTTTTGCCTTGGGTATGGCTAATATTATTGCTAGTTATGAAGGTGAAAAAACGGGAGCTGTAGCAGACCTTGTATTTGGACCTAGAGGTGAACAAGCAATTACAGGTTTAAATGTTAATCAATTATACGCTTACTGGAACGTAAGTGAAGGGACAAAATTAACAATGGGACGTTTTAATACATTTTTAGGATACGAAGTTATTTCTCCTGTAGGTAACTTCAACTACAGTACGTCTCACCTATTTTCTAGCGGACCATTTTCTCATACTGGTTTAAAAGCAGACTTTACATTATCTGATGATTTTAGCTTAATGCTTGCTGTAATGAATGTTACAGATGTAGACAATAACTTAACGAGCCAATACTCTTTGGGAGCGCAGTTAGGCTACTCAGGACAGTATTTAAATTTATATTATGACGACAAAGCTAACTTAGGTTTTGAAATTGACTACACAGGTGGTTTTGATTTATCTGATAGTTTTTACCTAGGCATTAACGGTGCTTATGCTGACAATGAAGGTAATGGTTTTGCTGGTGTTGCTTTATATCCACAGTTAAAAACATCTGAAACAGTCACTTTTGGATTAAGAGGCGAGTATTTCACTCAAATGATTGATGGCTTAGACAATGAACCAAGTGTTTTTGCAACTACATTAACTGGTAGCTTTATTGTTGAAGATTTAATAATTAAGCCAGAAGTTAGGTTAGATGCTTGGAGTAACAATGAGCCATTTTTTGATAATGATGGAGATCCATCAAAAAGCTTATCTACCTTTTTAATTGCCGCAATTTATTCGTTTTAAAAAAAGCAAGTTTAGTTTATAGTTTGGTTGTTGTAGAAAGTCCAGTATGTGCACTGGACTTTCTCTTTTTTATTCTTTTTTAAAGGCCTTAACCCCCGCTCTTACTTCTGTATCTAAAGTATTAACAGCTGGTACAACAGGACAAGAATACTTTTTACTATAAGCACAATAAGGGTTATAAGCCCTGTTAAAATCTATAGTTATATAATCTTCATCTGGTATAGATAACTCTATATATCTTCCTCCACCATACGTTTCTTTACCGTTGGTATTGTCTAAAAAAGGCAAAAACAGATGATCTATATACTTCTTCTGCTTTATTAATTGCTGATTTTGATACACCTCTAATTCCAACTGTTTACCATTTAAGGTAAAGTGTAACGTTCCATATAATTTATATTCCTGATTTTGATTCGTTGTAGTTGGCATTAAAAATGTTGGTGCACCAAGAGCTAATTTTAATTTAGCGTTAACAATGTAGGTTGTATCTGGCGTAAAAAACTCTAACCCATTAAAGTCTTTTCTATACTTAGTAGGTAAAGGAGATGTTTTAGGATCCCTATAATCATCATTTAATTTTTTATGATACTCTAAAATTCCTTTAAGTTTATCAGATTTAGTTGCTGCTATTTCTTCTTCAACTTTATTTGTATGATATTTTTTTTGTCCATTACAACTTAACAATACCACTAAAAATAAAAATACAGTATACCTCATCTTATCATTTTAAATTAATACTGCAAAAATACAACTTATTACTTTTTTTAATTAGCTTTGCTTATCAATAATAGCGAAATGCAAAAATTATCAATTTACAAATCATCTGTCTACTGTACCTTAACAAGGTGTCAGCGCTGCTGTATATAATATTGAAATAAACATATTTACAATACAATTACTAAGCCTGACGAAAAAAAATCGTCAGGCTTTTTTTATACCAACCAAAATGAAAAATCTTTATGCAAATTACATAAGCTCTTTTAAAGGGCTGTCTACTGAGGTATGGTGGCTAGCTCTAATTACACTAATTAATAGAGCCGGCACAATGGTGATCCCTTTTTTATCGCTCTATCTAATTAATGATGTTGGTCTAACATTAGAAAATGTTGGTATTGTTATGTCTTGTTTTGGTGCAGGTTCTTTAATTGGCTCGTGGTTAGGAGGTACTTTAACAGATAAATTTGGGTATTATAAAGTAATGCTCTTTAGTTTATTTAGTAGTGGCATTTTATTTGTTGCATTACAATTTTTACACACTTACGAGTCTATCTGTGTTGGCATATTTATACTTATGATTGTTGCAGATTGCTTTAGGCCTGCAGCTTTTGTAGCACTTATTGCATATAGCAAACCTGAAAATAAAACAAGATCTGTTACACTAATTAGACTAGCTATTAATCTTGGTTTTTCTGCCGGACCTGCGGTAGGCGGAATTATAATAACATCTTTAGGTTATGTTGGACTTTTCTGGGTAGATGGTTTAACTTGTATACTAGCCAGTATTTTACTTTTAGTGGTCTTAAATCCTAAAAAAGCTAGAGTAATGGATAGCAGTAAAAACGAAAATCCAAAATCTGCTTACGGAGATGGTTACTATTGGGTATTTGTAGCTGCTATGGTTTTATTTGGTTTTTGCTTTGTACAATACTTTTCCACCGTGCCTATTTACTATAGTGATATATACAAGCTAGACGAATTTAAAATTGGACTATTATTAGCGATGAATGGCTTTTTAATATTTGCTTTTGAAATGCCACTTATTAAATACTTAGAAAAATTAAACCACTCTAAAACCAATTATGTAATTTTTGGTTTAGCTTTAGTTGGCCTAAGTTTTTTACTCCTTAACTTGTTCTCTTGGGCAGGTATATTAGTCATTGGCATGTTACTAATGACATTAGGAGAAATGATTGCTTTTCCGTTTTCTAACGCTATTGCTATGGAGCGCTCCAAAAGGGGTAACCAAGGAGAATATATGGCTTTATACAGTATTGCTTTTTCAATTTCTCATATTTTTGCCCATAATTATGGTATGCACTCTATTGCCAATAATGGCTATACTTTAACCTGGAATGTTATTACTATAATATCAGTCTTAGGTATTTTACTACTTTTACTATTAAAACGAATAGCAATTACAAACAAATGAAAAAATTAAACTATATAATTTTGAGCTTACTAGTAACTCTAGTTATTGCTTGCACTAACAAAAAGAAAGAAGTACTGGCAACAGAAAAAAAGCTAGAAGAAGTTAGTCCAAAAAGATTTTACCCCAAATTAGATTCTACACGTTACAATGTAGCATTTTTAATAATGGACGGTACTTTTAATACTGAGTTTACAGCTCCTTTTGATATTTTTCAGCACACAAAATTTAGAAAAAACATTAAGTCGATGAATGTTTTTACAGTGGCAAATACCTTAGAACCAATTACCACTTTTGAAGGCGTACGCATTTTACCAGATTTCAATTATATTGAAGATGTATTGCCAAAAATTGACATACTAGTTGTACCAAGTGCAGAGCACCATTTGGATTCTGACTTAAAAGATACCGCTATGCTTAATTTTGTAAAGAAGGTAAACAAGGATGCATTATTTATAACATCTCATTGCGATGGCGCTTTTGTACTTGCCAAAGCTGGTGTTCTAGACAGCGTAACCTCAACTACATTTCCTAGTGATATAGAATTATACAAAAAGACTTTTCCGCACTTAAAAGTGGCAGACAATGCATTATTTGTACACGATAAAAAGTATATTACCTCTGCTGGTGGCGCTAAAAGTTTTGAAGCAGCACTTTACTTATGTGAGCATTTATACGGCAAAGAGGTAGCACAATCTTTAGCTGGCGGTTTGGTTATAGACTGGGATGTTAATAAGGTACCACACCTTATTCTTCCTTAAGAATATAGCGACCTTTTTTTAAGTATTTTTCAATTAGTTGATTGTACTCTGGCGTAATTTTCAACAATGTGGTAAACTCTAAATCATAGAGTTTATCTGCATTGGTGTATCCGTTTTTAAGTAATTCTTCTAGGTAGAAAATAGAAGTTCCAAAATCATCGTTTTTAGCACTAAGAGCTATTATTTCTAAATATGCATCGTATGCTTCTGGTGCTACTATAGTCTTTAGCATATATAAAAAGCTAAGCGCATCATAATCTATATTTTTTTCTACTAAATTAGATTCTGTAAAATCATCGGTTAAAGCAACTAAGTAGCTATGTAGCCTATGCCCCATTTTCTGCTGTTCTAGATCAGTGCTGTTTTTAAACTTACTTATTTCATCTATCTGATGCGCCCACCAACCTAAATTATTAAAATTATAGGTGTATGCATCTTCCTCTATATAGTAATTAAAATCATCTTTTAAAGATTGCTCTTTAAAAAACATATTATTCTCTGCTCGTCTTAAAGATTTGTAAATTTTGTTTTTACGTAGCTCATTGCTTTTATCTTTTAAGGCTTCAATATTTTTAAAAGGCTTATAAACTACAATAGACTGATCTATTAAGTCTTTTGCTTTTTTTAATTTATTAGCAGCAACTAAATTATTTATTTCACTTGTAATTGCAGTAAAATTCTCTGTTACATAAGTAGTATCCTTACTAACATTGCCCTTTGCCATTGCAGATAACTTGAATATAGAAAAAGCTTTATCTATACTATTTTGACTAGGCCATTCCTTAGCTTCATCTACCACAAACAATTGATTGGGAAACTTTAATCTATTTAAGATGGTTCTATTGCTTAGCATTGCCATATAGTTATAGTTAGATGAACTAACAATACCTATATACTGGTAAGGCTTATCTACATTTATAATTTCTATATTACCTATAGCTGCGTTATAAGACAACACACCATCTATATTAGAAATAAAAGCGGGTATTGTTGTGGCTAACCGTCCGCCGGCATTAAAACCAGAAATATATACTTGACTATCGTTTAAAGGTAACATACTTACAATTGCATTGTATGTTTTGGTAAATGCTAGTATATTTTTAGATATTGATAGTGTATCGTTTAAATTATTAGAAGCAGCTAAAATATACCCTTCTCTTTCTGCTGTATTTGCCAATAAACGTATTACCTGTTTTTCCTTGCCATTGTAATCTACAATAAACATAACGGGCCACTTTTTATCAGTATTAAAATTTGAAGGAAGAAAAAGTGAAAAACTTTGTGGTAATGAGTCCGATACTTTTATAGCATCTACAACTACTCCTTTTTTTAATCTTAATTCTTGCGCAGAAATCTGTAAGCTCACAATAACAAACAGCAGTAATACTAATTTTTTCACAGGTTACGGTATTTTCTTGTTAGTTGGTTACCATTAAAAGCTAAAAGTAACGATTTATTCTTTGTATTTAACACAAAATATAACATCAAAAATCTAGCCAAAAGAAAGAAAATATAGATCAAAAATAATTAATCTCCTATTGATCCCATTTCTACACCCTCTGAGTATGCTACTTGTATACCGTGTTTACTGAATGCATTTTTTATTGCTTTATTAGCCTCAAAAGTAACTGGCCAATAATCGTCTGGATTTACAAAAGGTCTAACTAATAATTGTATAGTATGCGTATCAAAAGTTTGAATACCGATATCCGGAATTGGATCTTTTAATACCCCTGGAAGTTCTAATAAAGCATCAATAATAATAGTTTCTACTTTAGGAAAACTCTCTGAGTACGGCATCGTTACTAACAACTCTAGCCTAATCATTCCTTTTTCTGAGTAATTAGTTACTACCGAGTCTGTAATCTTAGAATTTGGTATAATTAGAACTTTGTTTCCTGGAGTAACAATATCTGTACTAAAAATCCCTATTTCAGAAACACGTCCAAATTTATCCTCTAGCTGTATCCAATCATCAATTTTGTATGGTTTTAATGTCAGAATTAAAATACCTGATGCAAAGTTTCCCAAACTACCTTGCAATGCCATACCAATAGCAAAACTAACAGCAGCTAAAATTGCCATTAACCCCGTTAAGTCTGCACCAACAATAGAAGCCGCAATAAATAAAGCAGTACCTTTTAATAAAACCCCGACTAAAGAAGATACAAATGGACGTAGTGTTTTAGAAATGCCCGTTTTTTCCAGGGCAACACCAATCATTTTTAATATCTTTTTTATTACCTTAAAGCCTATCCAAACAACTAGACCTGCACCAATAATACGAGGTAAAAAATACACCGCTTTATCCGTTGCTATTTGCATGTACTTTCCAATAATGTCTAAATCTTCTGCTTGCATTTCTATTGAACTAAAAAGATATATTTATTTTAAAGGCGCAAATTACAAATTTACTGTCTATTCTCTATTCAACGCCTCTATTTTTTTAATAGGCCCGTTAGAAACTACATCAGATAATATAATATGGGTACGCGCTTCTCCATATTGTATTAATCTATCTATAAATTGTTCTAAATGAAACTGGTTTCTAAGTACCACTTCCATTATAATATTTTCGTTACCCGTAATTCTATAACAATTTATAACCTCATCAAAAGTGGTTACCAATTCTAAAAATGGTTTTAGTTTCCCCATAAAAGCACGCAATGTAATAATTGCTTTAAGCTGATAGCCAGTTTCTGTATGAGATACCATAGCCTTGTAACCCGTAATAACACCCAGGTCTTCCATTTTTTTTACTCGCTCTGCTACCGCAGGAGCAGATAAGCCTACTTCTCTACCAATATGAGCAAAAGATTCTCTTGCGTTTTTCTGTAGATAGGTAATGATTTTCCATCCAATTGCATCAATCTTGTTATTCAAAGCTTTTTGTGTTTAAAATATTTAGAATCAAAAGTAAATATAAAAATTCACTTTTGATTCATAATCATAACAATAGAAATAAGGATGTAATTTTATAATATAATAGACACAGTAATGCCATACAGAAATCTTAGCACAGTACCGGTTTACAAAAAAGCGCTTGCGCTTTGCCACACTAGTAGAGAACTAGCTTCTTATTTTAGCTACAATAAAGATTTGTTGCACTTATACAAGTCTAGTAGCTTAACAGATATTATGGCCAACTCCATACTAACAGACGCTATCTTGTTGCCTATACAAATAGAGCAAGCAGAGCGCAGTGACTGTAAGCACGCTAAGCTTAATAGTATTCGGTTTATTAATATTATTACCAGGAACATCTTGTCTTACTGTAATGGTTTAGAGCACCACGGTGTTAAAGAAAAAGAATACTTAAATATTTTACGCACAGAAATTACCAGCTTTAGAAAAACATATAAAAATTGGCGCAAGTCTTTACGCTAAAAAAACAGATACTTAGTAAAACAAAAAAACACCTAATAGATATTAGGTGTTTTTTTTGTTTACTGTAATTTTAGACTACATATTTCTACGGTACTGCCCTCCTACTTGGAAAAGCGAACTTGTTATTTGTCCTAATGTACATACTTTAGAAACCTCCATTAGTTTCTCAAAAATATTTTCATTCTTTACAGCTGCCCTTTGTAAGTCTTCTAATAGTTCTTCTGTATTTTCAGCTCTACTCTGTACACTTTTTAAGGTTTCAATTTGCGCTTGTTTTTCTTCTTCGGTAGCACGTATAACCTCTGCAGGCAATACTGTTGGCGATCCTTTAGAACTTAAAAACGTATTTACACCAATTATAGGAAACTCTCCTGTGTGTTTTAATGTTTCATAATACAAACTTTCTTCTTGTATTTTAGATCGCTGGTACATTGTTTCCATTGCACCTAAAACACCACCACGTTCGGTAATTCTATCAAACTCTAATAAAACAGCTTCTTCTACAAGTTCTGTTAACTCTTCAATTATAAATGCACCCTGTATAGGATTTTCATTTTTAGTAAGTCCTAATTCTTTATTTATAATTAATTGTATTGCCATTGCACGTCTAACAGATTCTTCTGTTGGTGTTGTAATAGCCTCATCATACGCGTTTGTATGCAAAGAGTTACAGTTATCATTAATAGCGTATAGCGCTTGTAATGTAGTTCTAATGTCGTTAAAATCTATCTCCTGTGCGTGTAAACTACGCCCAGATGTTTGTATATGGTATTTAAGCATTTGTGCTCTTGGGTCTGCACCATACTTTAATTTTAAAGCTTTTGCCCATATTTTACGTGCAACTCTACCAATTACTGCGTATTCTGGATCTATACCATTAGAGAAAAAGAAAGATAAGTTTGGTCCAAACTTATTAATATCCATACCTCTACTTAAGTAATACTCTACATATGTAAAGCCATTAGCTAATGTAAATGCTAATTGTGTTATTGGGTTGGCACCAGCTTCTGCTATATGGTAACCCGATATAGAAACCGAATAAAAATTACGAATTTCTTTTTCTATAAAGTACTCTTGTACATCGCCCATTAAACGCAAAGCAAATTCTGTAGAAAATATACAGGTATTTTGCGCCTGATCTTCTTTTAAAATATCTGCTTGTACTGTACCACGCACTTGCGCTAACGTACTTGCTTTAATTTCTGCGTATACATCTGCAGGTAGTACCATATCACCAGTTACACCTAATAACATAAGACCTAAACCGTCGTTACCTTCTGGCAAACCTCCTTGGTATGTTGGTCTGTCTAAACCTTTACTATCATAAACCTCTTTAAATTTAGCTTCAACCAGTGCTTCTAAGTCATTTTCTTTAATATACTTTTCGCAATTTTGATCTATAGCGGCATTCATAAAGAAACCTAATAACATAGGAGCCGGACCATTAATAGTCATAGAAACCGATGTCATAGCGTGACTTAAATCGAACCCAGAATATAATTTTTTTGCATCATCTAAACAACAGATTGAAACCCCTGCATTACCAATTTTACCATAAATATCTGGTCTATGGTCTGGATCGTTACCATATAAAGTAACCGAATCAAAAGCAGTAGAAAGCCTTTTGGCTGGCATACCCAAACTTACGTAATGAAAACGTCTGTTTGTACGTTCTGGTCCGCCTTCACCAGCAAACATACGCGTTGGATCTTCTCCTGTTCTTTTAAACGGATATAAACCTGAGGCATACGGAAATTCTCCTGGTACATTTTCTTGTAAACACCAGCGTAAAATATCTCCCCAAGCTTGGTACTTTGGTAAAGCTACTTTAGGTATTTGCGAATGAGATAATGACTCTGTATGTGTTTCTATCTTAATTTCTTTACCTCTTACTTTAAAGCTGTAAATAGGTTCTTTGTACTTATTAACCTTAGCATCCCAGGTCGTAATAACTTCCCAGTTATACGGGTCTAAATTCATCTTAACCCTATCAAACTCTTTAAAAAGTAAATTTAAAAAATCTTTATCTACTTCTTCTTTTACGTTTTCTAAAATTGCATCTGCGTCTAATCCGCTTTTAATTAATAAAGCAACTTCATTCTTAGCCGTATTAGAAACCGATAATATTGTTTGATATACTCCGTATAAACGTTGTGCTACCTTTGCTTGTGTATCTACATTAGCATCATAACCTCTATTGCTTTCTGCTATTTCTGATAAATAACGTATACGAGCCGGTGGTATAACAAATACCTTATCTTCTACCTCGTTTGCAAATTTAAAAGTAGATTGTAAATCTGCATTTGCTTTAGTCACTAATGTTTCCATAATTCGGGTGTACAGCCTGTTCATGCCTGGGTCGTTAAACTGGCTAGCCATAGTACCAAATATTGGCATATCTTCTTGTGGCGTGTCCCATAAATTATGGTTACGCATGTATTGTTTTTTTACGTCTCTAATTGCATCTAGTGCACCACGCTTATCAAACTTATTAAGTGCAACTAAATCTGCAAAGTCTAACATATCTATTTTCTCTAATTGTGTAGCAGCACCAAATTCTGGCGTCATTACATAAAGAGATACGTTACTGTGTTCTATAATTTCGGTATCAGACTGTCCAATACCAGAAGTTTCTAGTACAATTAAATCGTACTCAGCAGCTTTTA
The DNA here is from genome assembly GCF_023476645.1 of Cellulophaga sp. 20_2_10. Classification (GTDB taxonomy): domain Bacteria; phylum Bacteroidota; class Bacteroidia; order Flavobacteriales; family Flavobacteriaceae; genus Cellulophaga. The sequence goes on along the minus strand of NZ_JAMCOJ010000002.1, from coordinate 514,969 downwards.
AAACCTCTACTGCTTCTTCTACATATTTAGATAATGCAAGATTAGACTGTCTTGTTGCTAAAGAACGCATGTAAACACGGTCGTTATTAATAGCGTTCATACGTATACGATCTCCTAAAAGAGCACCACCGGTTTTTCTTTTAGATGGATCTACAGAAATTAAGCCTATTTTTTTATCAGGAAAATCTAATAAAAATCGTCTTACAAGCTCATCTACCAAACTAGATTTACCAGCACCACCAGTACCAGTTATACCAAGTACAGGTACATTTTTATCCGATTTTTCAACCTTAGAAAAATGCGCTACAAACTCTTCATGTCTGTTTTCTGCAAGACTAATTAATCTAGCAATTGTATTTATATCCTTGTTTCTTATCGACTTAGAAATAGAGGTGTTCTTTGGTAATTTTAATGCAGGCACAGGAAAATCGCTCTGTTCTACCAAATCATTAATCATACCTTGCAACCCTAGTTTACGACCATCATCTGGCGCATAAATTTTAGTAATACCGTGATCCATTAAGTCTTTAATCTCTTCTGGTAGTATTACACCACCACCGCCACCAAATATTTTAATATGTGTTGCTCCGCGCTCTTGCAACAGATCGTACATATATTTAAAATACTCGTTGTGCCCACCTTGGTAAGACGTTATTGCAATTGCATTTACATCTTCTTGTATAGCACAGTCTACAACTTCTGCAACACTACGGTCGTGCCCTAAGTGAATTACTTCTACGCCTGTAGATTGTATAATACGGCGCATTATATTTATTGCTGCATCGTGGCCATCAAACAAAGCCGCTGCTGTTACAATTCTTATTTTATTTTTTGGTGTATATGGTTTCTGTTGTTCCATTCCTGTTAAATAGCTAATTTTAGACTTGCAATTTACGAAAATTGCAAAAAATATCACCTAAAACATCTAATATTATAAAAATAACAAAAACTAAGGAGCCTTATTTGATAATACCCTAAATTAGTTAGCTTAATTTTACTATTTATGAAGCTAACTATACTTATTAATTGTCCTGACCAAGCTGGTATTATAAGCAGTGTAACCAATTTTATACATACTAGGGGCGGCAATATTGTATATATAGACCAATATGTAGATAAAGAAAGTGCTACTTTTTTTATGAGATTAGAGAGTGAGTTTAGCAATGCACTTACATATGCCGAGTTTAAAGCTGAATTTAAAACAAGTTTAGCTGCATTATACCAAATGCAATGGGAAGTACACAAAGAAATTACGGTACCAAAAATGGCCATTTTTGTTAGTAAGTACAACCATTGTTTGTACGATTTATTAAGCAGACATAGCTCTGGAGAACTAGACGTAGAAATACCTTTAATTATAAGCAATCACGAGAAAGCAGAACGTATTGCTACCCAGTTTAATATTCCGTTTTACCATATACCTGTAACAAAAACAACAAAAAAAGAAGCTGAAGAAAAGCAACTGGATTTATTAGCAGAATTTAAGGTAGATTTTATTGTACTTGCTAGGTATATGCAAATTGTTAGTCAAACCGTTATAGACCAATACCCAAATAAAATAATAAACATACACCACTCTTTTCTACCCGCTTTTGCAGGTGCTAAACCATACCACGCAGCTTATAAAAGAGGTGTTAAAATTATTGGCGCTACGAGTCATTATGTTACCGCAGATTTAGACGAAGGCCCAATTATAGAGCAAGATGTTACAACCGTGTCTCATACACACAGTATAAACGATTTAATTGCTAAAGGTAGAGATCTAGAAAAAATAGTACTTGCTAGGGGTATAAAACTTCATATAGAACGAAAAACGATGGTTTTTAATAATAAAACGATTGTTTTCCTCTAAAAACCTAATTTTAAATACTTTACATTTATACAGACGTATCTGAAACAAGTTTAAGAAAAATAAAAATTTCGTTTGATAATTTATAAAACATACATAAATTGTAAGAAAACTAAGAATAAGAGTTGTTTTTATAAAAAATATGCAGAATGATAAATGGAACAAAAGTTCCGAATATCCTGCCATATTGGTGATATAAGAAACCTAAATATTTGTATATAAGTAAGTTGGAGATAATTTAAGCATACCAAACATCAAAGAAAGAAATGAACGAATATTTAAAATCATTTAATTTATTTACAGACATTGAAATTAATGATTTCTTGAATTTATCTCAAACTATTTTATTAAAAAAAGGCGATTTATATATTAATAATAATGAAATTTGCGACTCTATAGCTTTTGTCAAAAGTGGAATTTTTCGTTCCTATTATTATTCAAATAATGACGATTAAATCACATATTGTTTTACTTTTCCTAATAAATTATTAATGGCTTATTCTTCATTTATTTCACAAAAAAAATCTGAAGAAAATATTCAAGCGCTAACAGATGCTGAAATAATTTCAATACCAAAAGCAACGTTAGAAAATTTAGCCAAATCAAATAGTAATTGGTTGCGTTTTTTGAAAATTATTGCCGAAAAGGAATATGTTGAATTAGAAAAATGGATATTTAATCATCAAAAAGATAAGGCTCAACAACGCTATTTAGATTTAATTACAACGCAACCTGAATATATCAAAGAAATTCCACTACATTATATAGCTTCTTACCTAGGCGTTACACAACGTCACCTAAGTCGAATAAGGGCTAATATTACGTATTAGACAAATGTCCTCTTCATAAACCTTTAGTGCTTCATAAATTTGCATATAATTTAAAAACAAATATTATATGAAAACAATAATTTTAATTGGAGCAAACGGAAAAATGGGACAAGCTGCTTTAACTGGTCTTGGAAAACATAAAATTATAACCGCTGGACGGTCTGCCGATAATTATGACTTTCAAGTAGATATTACAAACGAAGCATCATTAAGGAAATTATACGAAGATGTTGGTCATTTTGATGCTGTTGTAAACACTGTTGGTGTTTGTGAATATGCAAATTTTACTGAAATGACCGAAGAACAATGGATGAGTACCATTTTAAGTAAAATGATGGGACAAATAAACATTGTACGTATTGGTCAAGAATATATTGCAGATAAGGGGTCATTTACTTTAATAACAGGAATTTTAAATACTAAGCCTATACCTTTTGCAATTGCTGATGCTACTACTAGTGGCGCTATTGACACATTTGTTAAATGTGTTGCTTTTGAAATGCCAAGAGGAATCCGAGTAAACTCAATAAACCCAACTGTTTTAGAAGAGGCTTGGGATGTTTATGGTGAAATGATGCCAGGTTTTGAGCCTGTTCCTGGAAAGTTAGTAGGTAAAGCTTTTGAACGTTCGGTTGATGGATTTATTACGGGTCAAGTAATTTTTGTAGATGCATAAATAAAAACTACCGCCAACACCATATATAATTTATTGCTAAGTCCTCACCTATTTACGAAAGTTTGTGAGGGCTTTTTATTTAGTTATTATTTACTAAATTAGGCGCTTACAACACGAAACAAACCGTACACGAAACATTGCATACAAAGCCTAAGAATCATGAGAACACTTTTAATTTTAATTTTATTTTTAACTTTAAATATTTCAAATTCTTTCTCTCAAAAAAAGGATTCTTTAATTTATAAGTATCACGAAAAATTCAAGATCTATAAAGAATTAAGCTCTAATACCTACTCCATTAAAAAAAACGACAAAAAGATTTTTTTTGAAAACCTAAAATTCTATCAAGCGTTAATAGGAGGAAAATATATGCAAATTTTAGATGACAAAAATAAAATTTCTTACATCAATTATAAAGGAAAAAAGATAAGGAAAAAAGAGAATTTGACACTAATGATTTGTGGAACTGGAGTAAAAGAATATCATTACAAAATAATTGAAAAAGGAGAGTACTATTTTTTAATAAAAAATGAATACTTAAATGATTTAGAAAATACTGTTTTATCAAAAAAAATTGATTCAATTCATAAAAAAGGGATTGAGAAAATTAACTTTTCAAATGGTAAAAAAGAAATAAATTATAACTCAGAATCTTTCATTTTTAACTATACAAAAACATTTCCTAATGCTTTAATAATTGATTTCAACCAAAAGCAAGGCATTTTATATGAAAAAGATGTACAGTTTTTTGACAAAGTGACATATAAATCTGGATTGTTTAAGGTGAAAATCAATAATAAACTTGGTTACTACGGCATAACAGAAGTTAAATACATAGAACTTGATGATTTTGAATACAGTTTAGCAAGATTCAAAACAATTGATAACAAAACTGGATATATAGATTCAGAAGGTAATGAATATTATGAATAAAGTCAGTTGTTAACAATGACAGGTTTAGAGGCTAATAAAACCTCATGCGGACTTTAGTGCAAAACTATAAGGTCTGTGTATATTTATTATGCCGCTAGCAAACACGCTAAAGGTTTTAGAAGTAAGTTTTTACTAGTAATTAATACTATAAGACGCTACCTGTAGCTCCTATTTGTTGGTTTAATTATAAATATTCCAGTGTTTTCAATTTGAGGTTCTAAATAATTCGTTTTTGGATCTATTGCAATTCCTGAATAATTTCCAAAATCGATAAAAGCCACTTTCGTTTTAGCTCTCATATTTTTAGGCAATTCATATAAGTAAAAGTCTACATCAGTATATTCATTTGCTAATGCATTATATTTAATTGTATTTCCCTTAAAAAATAGCTGTTCATTGTTATAGTTTAATTCAAAGTAAGCGAGTTTAAAAAAAGTGTGATTCATCCAATCCGGTAAACCGTAAGTACTTTTATTCTTTACAGCAACCATTTTGAATTCATTTGTAGTTTGATAGTCTAATTCTGGTTCATTTAAATTTTTAGTAAAATAGTTGTTTAAATTACCATCTCTTTCTTTTGCTGTGTAAAAACCACTTTGATTATCTTTTAAAGCGATTAATTTTTTATTTGAAAACTTTGAAGAAAATTTACTGTAATCAATTTGTGCTGTAGGGTTAGTATTTTTTGTAAACGTTTCGGGTTGTCTAAATTGATTATAATCTCCTTTTTGAGATAGCAACAAAATCCATTTATTATCAACTCTAAAATAGATTCTAAATTTAGTTGTTTCATTCCCTATTTCATTTCCATAGATAACTAAGTCAGCGCTATTATATTTTTTTTCAAAAATAGATTTGAAGTTGCTATTATTTAATTCAGTTTTGACATTTAATTTTTCCTCAAAAGGCATAAAAATAAGCTCTTTACCAGAAAAGTCATAAACTCCTTTTGATGTAAATACAAAGGGAATAAAATTATTATAATCTAAAGTACTTATGTACGATTTTTCATGTAATAGATCATCAGAAAACATCACATTTCCTTGGTTATCTAATTTAGTTAAACCGCTCTTATTTTTTAAATAAAATTGATTTTTTATACTGTCGTACAAAACTGGAAGAGTACCATTTATTGATGTAATTTCATAATTTTTTGAATGTACACGTTCTGTAATACTAGTTAAGGGTTTAAATTTCTCTAGTTCTGATAAACTAATTTGTTCTCTTATAAAACTTATACTTATAAACAGTACTATGATTATAAGTGTTATTTTTTTTAACCTAAGTATTTTCAAAATTATAGATAATGACTATTGTATAAAACATAATGTATAAACGATACTTACATTTTAGGGGTTAACATTTAGCTAAATATAAATATTTTGCTTTTAATTTCTCTGTTCTAAAGCCAAAATAGACCATTTCGCTATCGCGTAATATTCTATTCGGTGGACTTTAAACAATACACTAAACTCTTGATTAAACACAAAATTCGCATTAATTTTCTCACAATTTAAAACTATTTTCTGTACTACGATTACGAATATGTGGAATTGCACTAATTTTTAGTATAATTGGTAACAACATCAGTCTAAAAAGAAAAATTAACTACTTTTTTAAGTATAAAAAAACCATACCCATTAAAATAATGAATATGGCCTGTTGGTTGTGTCTAGTATAACCCTAATGTTTATTTTTTAATTTCTCTTTGCAGCAACTCTATGTATTTTTTTAGCTCTAAATCTTTATCAGATTGATTTATGTTTTTATGTTCGGCCTTGCTATGGAATATATTTGCTACTTTTTCCTGTGTATTGTCATCTGGATTATTAATTGCGCCAACAGCTATTATTGCTCCTAAACCAAGAGCAAGAGGTCCACTTGGTTTACTAGGATAGCATATAGGACATATGTAGATTTTACTAGCATCGTTTTCTTTAATCCACTCTGCTAAAACTTTATTTGCATACTCTTCTTCTAATTTTTTTGCTTGTACATATAACGGGCTTTCCTTTACATTAGATTCTTATAATTTTGCACTAGCCTTTGTTCTTCTTTCTCCACTTCGTTTTTCTTGTGCCGTAGCAAAAATAGTTACAAAGGTAAATACGGTAAATAGTAGTTTTTTCATTATAAAGGTTTTTATGGTTTTAATTATTTATTCAACTTTAATACCACGATCTAATTTCTATGTTTTAAAACACATTTTAATTTAAGCTTTTACAATTACAATTTAGAACTATTTTAAGCTCATAAACTTTTAATTGTATAACTATACCGTATTAAAGTATAAATGGTAGCTATAGCTACTTAAAGTGTAAAACACTATTAACTTTTAGACTTAAAAAAACCATACCCATTAAAAAAATGAATATGGCCTGTTGGTTGTGTCTAGTATAACCCTAAAAGGGCCTTTATTATTTTTGTTTCAGTTTTTTTATAACTGCAATTGTTTGCTGTACTGTAGTCTCCAAAATATTGTAATCTTTATTAGCTATAATGTCTTTACTTATTAATTTAGAGCCTATGCCCACACAAGTTACACCTGCGTTAAACCACATTGCTAAATTATCTTCTTCTGTGGTTACGCCACCTGTTGGCATTACACTTGTCCACGGTTGTGGCCCTTTTATGGCTTTTACAAAATCTGCTCCATAGGTAGCCCCTGGAAACAATTTTACCACCTCACAGCCTAATTCTTCAGCCGTGTTTATTTCTTTTAAAGAGCCACATCCAGGAGACCATAGTACTTTACGTCTGTTACAAACTATGGCAATATCTTCTCTAAAAGATGGAGTTACTATAAAATTAGCACCCATTTGCATATACATAGAAGCAGCAGCGGCATCTGTTACAGAACCTACTCCTAATGCCATACCTGGCAATTCTTTTATAGCGTATTTGTTTAACTCAGAAAATACCTCAAAAGCAAAGTCGCCACGAGCAGTAAACTCCATTAATGTTGCACCACCGTTATAACACGCTTTTAAAATATTCTTTGCTATTTCTATATCAGAATGATAAAATAAGGGTACTAACCCTGTTTCATTCATCTTATTAAAAACTTCTATTCTAGTATATTGTGCCATAATTGTATGTACTGTATTTTATTTATTTTACTAATTTACAAGTTACCTAGCTACTTTGCCAGAAGCATCTCCTTGCATTAATTTTTCTACTTCTTCTACTGTTACCAAGTTAATATCACCAGATACTGTATGTTTTAAACAACAAGCTGCTACTGCAAAATCTACTGCTTGTTGTGGTGTATACTCTGTATTTAACAAACCATAAATTAAGCCTCCCATAAAAGCATCTCCGCTACCAACCCTGTCTACAACAGGTGTAACATCTTTTACAACTGCACCAAATAACTCTGTACCGTCATATAAAATACCACCTATTTGTTGGTGAGACGCACTTATAGAATAACGTAATGTTGTTGCTGCCTTCTCCAATTTAGGATACAATTTAAATAACTTGTTATACAACTCTGGTAGGGTTGCTCTTTTTTGATAATTGGGCTCCACAGTAGGCTGGCCCGACATAAAGAAGGCGGTATCTAAATCTCCCAATATTACATTACTGTAAGATAATAATTCTGGCATAATATCTTTTGGCTCTTTACCGTATTGCCACAACTTGGATCTATAATTTAAGTCAGATGTAATAAATACCCCCATTTTACTTGCAACTTTAACAGCCTCTAAACAAACATCTGCTGCGTCTTGAGAAATTGCTGGCGTAACACCACTCCAATGAAAAACGGCCGTATCTTTAAATACCTTTTCCCAATCTATTGTACCCGTTTGTATTGTTGCCATTGCACTATTTGCCCTGTCGTACACTACTTTACTGCCTCTTGTACCTGCTCCTGTTTCTAGAAAATAGACTCCTAACCTATCGCCTCCAAAGGCAACGTTGTTTGCCAGTACGTTTCTTTTTTTAATTTCCATTAAGGCTGTTCTACCTAAATCGTTGTCTGGTAATCGTGTTACAAACTCGGCCTCTAAGCCATAGTTTGCCAAAGAAACTGCAACGTTAAATTCTCCCCCTCCATACGTAGCTGTAAAATTATTGGCTTGTGAAAAGCGTAAATGTCTATCTGTAGATAAACGCAACATTATTTCCCCAAAGGTTACAACTTTCTTCATTTTTAATACATTTTAATTAAAATAGGCATTGGTTAATCGATTAAGCACTGCGTTAAAATAAAATCAAAACCGCGTTGTAAACAACAATAGCTTTGATTGTAATTGTATTTTTAATACTTTTGGTTAATCGATTAAGCAAATATATTAAAAATTGTCAAACAAAAAAACCACTCTTAAAGATATTGCTGTTAAGTTAAACATATCTACTGCTGCAGTTTCTAAAGCATTACGTAACGATTCTAGAATTAGTACAAAGACAAAAGACGCTGTAAAAAAAATAGCAAAAGATTTAGATTACCAGCCAAATAACCTTGCTAGCGCCTTACGTAGTGGTAAAAGTAACCTGGTTGGTGTTATGGTACCAAGTACAAATAGTTCTTATTTTTCATCGGTTTTACAAAACATAGAAGAGGTTTTAAACAGTAAGGGCTACAATGTAATTGTAACCCAATCTAACGAGTCTTACACCAAAGAATGTAACAATATAGATACGTTGCTTTTTACGCAGGTAGATGGCATTATTGCGTCTATGGCAAATGAAACTGTTGATTTAGATTATTTTGAAAAAATAAAGTCAAAAGGCATTCCGCTTATTTTGTTTGATAGAGGTGAAAACGATTTAAATGTAGATTATATTGGTATTAACGATTATGATAGTAGCCATATGATTGTAGAACATTTGGTAGAACAAGGACGAAAAAACATTGCTCATATAGGCGGATTTAAACATACGCGTATTTTCAACAATAGAATTAGAGGTTATGTTGATGCACTGCAAAAGCACAGCTTTACTTTGGTTGATGAGTATGTAAGCGAAAGTAACCTTACTATTGAAGATGGTAGAACGCAAATGAAAAAGTTACTAGCTCTTAAAAACCCACCAGATGCTATTTATGCTGCTAGTGATTATGCTGCTCTTGGTGCTCTACAAATTTTAAAGGAAGAAAATATTGCTGTGCCCAAAACTATTGCGCTTGTTGGTTTTGGTAACGAACCCTTTACTACAATGGTTACACCAACCATTACTACAGTAGACCAACATAGTGCCGAAATTGGTAAACTAGCAGCTGAGACTTTTTTAGAGTATGCAGATAAAAAAACAACTACTCAGCAATTAAATAAAAAGATATTAGAGGCTAAGCTTATTGTTAGAGAATCGTCTTAAATAAAAACAATATATATAAACAAAAAGTCGTGCTACAAAGCACGACTTTTTAATGTATTAAAAATAGAATTTACTCAAACGGAAATAACTCAGACTCGGAATGGGAATCTTTCATTATTTGTTTTAATTCTGCTACTGTATTTAAGTTTGCAGAAGCAACATTGTGTTCTTCTTTAGGGTCTTTAGCTAAATTATACAGTTCAAACTTTCCTTGTTTTGCTGCATTCATTTTATACCAAACTCCTTTCCAATCGCCTTTTCTAACTGCTTTTCTACCTTTTTGAATATTAAATTCCCAATACAGATAATCGTGCTGTTTTTGCTCGCCTTGGCCTAGTAAAGTTGGTACTAATGACACTCCATCTACAGCAACCGGAATTGTAGTTTCTGTAATATCTGCTACCGTTGGTAAAATATCCCAAAAAGCAGAAACCATATTTGTAGTAGTACCTGCTTTAATTTTGTTAGGCCAAACTGCTATAAAAGGGGTACGTATACCACCTTCATACAAATCTCTTTTTTGTCCTTTTAATCCGCCTCCACTATTAAAATAAGCCGGACTTGCACCACCTTCTTTATGTGGTCCGTTATCGCTAGCAAACATAATAATTGTATTGTCTGCAATGCCTAGTTCTTCAACCTTAGCTACAATTTGCCCTACATACACATCTAACCTGTCTACCATAGATGCATACATTGCATATGGCTTGTCTTGTGAGCTGTATTCGGCTGGGTTAATATCTGGCCCATAATCTGACGTGTAACTTTCTTTAGTTGTATGTGGTACTTCTTTAAACTTACCATCGTACTTTTTAAAAATAGAATCTTTAGGCGCCATTAACTCTGCATGAGGCAAAACCAAAGGCACGTAAGCAAAAAATGGTTTGTCTTTATTATCTTCTAAAAACTTTAAAGTTTCCTCTTGTATAAGATCTGGTGCATAGGTAACCATATTGGTATAATCATTACCCTCTAAAAGTACTTTTTCATCGTTCTTCCATAAATGTGGGGGGTAATAACGGTGTGCCATACGTTGACAGTTGTAGCCATAAAAGGCATCAAAACCCTGATTTATTGGATCTCCTGTAGAACCTATAAAACCCAATCCCCATTTACCAAAAGCGCCATTAGTATAGCCCGCGTCTTTTAAAACCTCTGCTATGGTAACACTAGAAGCCGGTATTGGCTCCTGTCCTTCTTGTCCCTTTAATTCTCTGTTACCTCTAATGGGCGTGTGCCCTGTGTGTAAACCAGTCATTAAAGAAGATCTAGACGGTGCACATACCGCAGAACCTGTATAATGCTGTGTAAATTTTATACCTCTGGCAGCTAACTTATCTATGTTTGGTGTTTTAAAGTTTACCTGACCATAACTACTTAAGTCGCCATAACCCAAATCATCTGCTAGAATGTAAATAATATTAGGCTTTGGTTGTACAACTTCCTCTTTTACAACTGTTGCTTCAGGTTGCTTTTTTGTTTCTTTACAAGCTAAAAAAAGCAATGATGTAGAAACAACATATACGCTAGTCTTTATAAATCTCATTAATTTCATTCTAAATTATTAAAAATAATAAATTACCTAAGTTTTAATTGCTGAATGTTATTGTAATTTTTACCACGAATAGCTTCAAACTCAGCTACCATTTCTTGCAATTTTTCAGGCTTAGATTTTGCAAGATTATTTTGTTGTCCCTTGTCCTCTTTAACATTGTACAATTGAAAATCTGGGCTACTACCTGTTTCTATATCTACTTTTTCTTGGTATACTTTTCCTTTGTAAGGAGGTATCATTAACCAATCTCCACTACGTAACGCAGTTCTTGAGGTTGCCTCTATGACCAAATTATCTCTTCCTTTATCCGTTTTACCTAAAAACGTTTCCAAAATATCTTTACTGTCTGTAGTCTTATCTTCTGTACCAACTAAATCTGCTAAAGAAGCTAATAAATCCATTTGGCAAACAATAGCATCAGATACACCAGGTTTAATATGATTTTTCCAATACGTTATAAAAGGAACACGTGTACCAGCCTCAAACAAGCTGTATTTACCACCTCTTAAACCTCCTTTTGGATCGTGTTTTCCTATTTTTTCTACAGCATCATCATAATACCCATCATTTAAAACAGGACCATTATCACTAGAAAAAACAATTAAAGTATTCTCTAAAAGACCTTCTTCTTTTAATGTTTTTACAAACTCGCCAATACACCAGTCTGCTTCTAAAATAACATCACCTCTTGGACCTAATCCAGACTTGCCTGCAAAACGAGGATGTGGTGTACGTGGCACGTGTGGCTGTTGCATTGCATAGTATAAAAAGAATGGAGAATTTTTATGCGTTTTTACGTAGTCTTGTGCTTTAGCTAAAAAATGATCTGCCATATCCACATCACTCCATTTAGCGGCATCGCCACCTTTCATAAACCCTATTCTACCAATACCGTTTACAATACTGTTATTGTGTCCGTGGTGCCATTTCATATCTACCATTTCTGGATTATCTATAGCCGTAGGTTCACCCTCAAAATTTGTTTCATAATCTACTTCTATTGGGTCTTTAGGATCTAAACCAACAACATTACCATTGTCTATATAAACTGTTGGTACGCGGTCTTGTGTTGCAGCTAGTATGTAAGCTTCATCAAAGCCAACTTCATTAGGACCTGGAGAAACACGCTCATTCCAATTTACAGTTCCTGTTCCTAGCCCTAAATGCCACTTACCAACTATTGCTGTTTGGTATCCTTGACTTTTAAGCATTTTAGGCAATGTTTGTTGTTCTGTACTAATTAACAATGGTGCTGTACCCGGTAGTATTTTAGCATCTTTATTACGCCAAGGATACATACCTGTTAATAACGCGTACCTACTAGGAGTACAAGTTGCAGAAGATGCATAACCGTTTGTAAACTTTAAGCCACCAGAAGCTAAAGCATCTATATTTGGCGTACTTAATTCTGTTGCTCCGTACGAGCTAATATCTCCATACCCTAAGTCATCTAAATAAATAACAACAACATTAGGTTTTACGTCTTTACTTTCTTCTACTGCAACCTCTTGCTTTTCTTTAGGTTTATCTTTGCAACCAAATGCTACTAATGCAAATGAAAGTACTACCAGGTTAAGAGTTTTTTTCATAGGGTGTTAATTTTACTATTAATTATGCTTATTTCTATTAAAAAAAAGATTCCATTTCAATATTAAATTGAAACGGAACCTTTATAAATTATTCTTCTAAAACAGTAACTGTTATTGTTTTATCTACTTTCCAGACATCATCTACTTTTACAGATTCTGCTACAGAATCTTTATAGGTATTTATGAGTCTCACATTTTTTTCTCCAACCTCATCAAAAAGAACATAGATTGCTTCGTCTGAGGTTACTTTACCTACACCAGATTTTACAAAGCGTGCATAGTTTAAAGTATCTGCTGCTGTAAAATTACCATTCATATACCGCATACCATCTTCAATTTGCCACTCATGACTTAACAAGCCTCTAGATATATCGTTAAAGGCAACGTATTTATTTACCACAATTTCTTGTATTTCTTGTTCTTCGTCATCAAATTCAAAAGAGGTCCAAATAGTAAGACTAGAAAAATCATTATATGGTGGTTCATAATCATCTTCTTCTTCACAACTAAACGCAAAGAACAGAACAACTAATGCTAAGCAAAATTTTATTTTATTATGTATCGTTTTCATCTGGTTCTGTTTTTAGTCGTTAATCTTATTATTGTTAAGTCTTTCCCCTTGTGGAATTTCAAAATAGCCAGTTTCACCTGCAGACCAAGCCGCAGCCGCATCTGTATATTCTGAGAATTTTTTAGGTCCATTGCCTGTTTGCAATAAACTTTGCTTACGTAATGCCTCATTACCATTTGTTCTTGTATAAGTATAATCTCCTACAGAAAAAACTTGAGTACTTAAATCTTGAAACCTCTCTAAAGTTACTCCCCAACGACGTAAATCTATTGTTCTTGTAGAAAAACCTTCTAAAGACAACTCTAAAGGATATTCTTTATACATTAAATGTTGCATTAATGTAGTAGATGAATAAGTTACACCATCAAAATCGTGTGCACTACCATCTGGCATACCTAATAATTGTAATCCCCAACGTTGGCGTATTTGGTTTACTAAGTCTAATGCACCACCTACATTACCTGTATTTAGCATACATTCTGCTTGCATTAAATACACACCAGACAAACGATTAACAACTACGTTTCTACCAGATTTCCAAGGAGATGTAGATGTTTCAAACTCTGTTACGTGGCCTATGTGATTGGTATATTTTTTATAATTTGAAAATCTAGTACCACCAAAAGTTGTTGTCTGCGCAGCTGTATATTTATAATATTCAGATATCTCATCATTTACTACGGCTATTGTTTGCGCCCCACGTAATGGAATTGTTCTAAGTATACCCGAAATATCCCCATCTACATAATTTCTAGGATCTTGCATATCCATAGCTTCTGTAGAGTACGCATATGTTAACCAAGCAGAAGGTAACAACTGTGCTTGTCCGCCTATAGCTAATTTTTCTTCTGCGTGTTTAGCCGTTGGTGCAGATCTACGTGCTAACCTGTTATTAAATGATTCCTCATTAAAAAAGCCATCTTCTAATTGTTGATCGTTGCCGTAGTTAATTTCAAAAATAGATTCTGAGTTAAACTCCCCAGCAGTAGTAAACATTTTAGAAACATCTTGCTCCAGCTCATAGCCATAATCGCCTTTTACATTGTTAATAACATCATTAAAATATGTACTAGCTTTATCATACTCACCTCTATACAAATAACTAGTTCCTAAAATTACTGCTGCAGCACCTGCATCTACCCTAGAAATAGGTTTCATTTGCAATGGTAAATTATTATAAGCATACTCTAAATCTTCAGTAAAAAATGCTATAACTTCTTCTGATGTAGACAGAGCTTTAGAGTAATCTGCTGTTGATTTTGGAACCGACTCTCTAATAATTATTTTCCCTTCATTAAAAGTTGAGTGCAAATAAAAATGCATTAAACCTCTAAAAAAACGAGCTTGTGCCATTTGCTCTGTCCATCTTTGTTTAGATTTAAGATCATCTGTCATAGAATTTAAACCTTCTATAACTTGGTTAGCTCTCCAAATTACTCTGTATTTAGAATCCCATCTTTTTTGCACAATAGAATTATCAAAAGTTAGACGGTGTTGGTACCAAGGTAAATAAGCACCTGTTGGGTTATTTCTAGGCCCTGGATGTGCCAAATCTGTACGGTAAAACTCTTCTTCTAAATCTAATATAAAATGATCTAACATACCGCCATATACAGATGTAAGGTTAGATTCTGATTCCTCTAATGTTCTCCAATATGTATCTGAAGACAAAAAATTAGGGTTGGTTTCTTCTAGATAATCTGAACAGGAATGAAAAACCCCTGCCGCAATTAATACGATTATAACTATATACTTTTTCATAATTTTTTGTTTAGAAGCTTATGTTAATACCCAGTGAATACAAAGATGTTAATGGAAATCTAGATAAATCTAGTCCTCTTTGCGCTACATTACCCCCGCCTACTTCGGGGTCATAACCATCATAACCAGTAATTGTTAACGGATTTTGTGCAGAAAAATAGATTCTTAATTTAGAAATTCCGTTTTTCATTAGCATATCCTTATCTAAGCTGTACCCTAAAGAAACTTGTTTAAGTCTAAGGTAATCACCACTCTCTACCCATAAATCTGTGTCACCATCATAATTTGGATGTCTCCCATTACGATCTATATAAAAAGGCACATTAGATGTTGGGTTCTCTGGTGTCCACATATTGTATAAATCTCTGTGACGACCTCTAGTAAAAGCATCTGCTTTTGTACCGTTAATAATTTCTGATCCTACAGAACCATACCAGTTCATAGAAAAATCGAAATTTTGATATGCCCATGTAAAGTTAAACCCAGCTTCAAAATCTGGTAAACCACTACCAGAATATACCCTATCATCATCTGTAATTTTACCATCGCCAGCATCTGCTATACCATCATTATCGGTATCTACAGTAATCTGATCTGTATATATTAAATCTCCTAGTCTTGCATTAGAGTCTAATTCTTGGTAAGCTATTAATTGTTCTTCTGTTTTTATAGTTCCTTGTGTTTGGTGCAACCAAAATGAAGCTGCTTCTCTACCAACTTTAAAAACTGTAGCAGGAGAACCTAGTACTTGTGAATTAGAGTTATAAATAATATCTACACCATCTACAATACTTGTAATTTCATTAGAGTTTTTAGTAAACGTAGCACCAATAGTAATTTTACTTTTTCCTATTTTCTCGTTGTACTGTGCACCTATTTCTAAACCTTTATTGGTCATATTACCAATATTTAAAATTACATTTTGCGGCTGACCAGTAACTACACCTGTAGATCCTGGCAACCTAACTGGGAACAACATATCTTCCTTTTTAGTTACGTAGTAATCTGCGGTAAGTGTAAATTTATTTTTAAAGAAACCTAAATCTATACCAATATTATCAGATATAGAAGTTTCCCATTTTACTTGCGGATTAGAGTATGCAACTACTGCAGAGCCTAAGTTGACAACAGCATCATTAAGATCAAAAATATAATCTCTTTCTCCAGAAATTACAGATGCAAATTGGTAATCGTTAAAACTATCATTACCCACTGTACCGTGACTGGCTCTAATTTTAAAGTTATTTACTGTTCCTTTTAAAGAAGACCAGAACTCTTCACTAGATACATTCCACGCTCCAGAAAGAGAAGGAAAGTTACCCCAACGGTAGTTTTCTCCAAACTTACTAGAACCATCTCTTCTAATTAAACCAGAAAGTAAGTATTTACCTTTGTAATTGTATTGCAGTCTACCAATTAAACCTATGTTTTTTCTAACATAATTAATTCCAGATTCTGCTAAAGGATCTTGTCCTGCATTATTTATTACTTCTACCTCATTAGAAATAACTCCGTTTCTAGAAGCTATAAAAGATTGGAAATTTCTTTCGTCAAAAGAGGTACTAGCTAAAGCCGTTACAGTATGGTCTCCAAAAGATTTTTTATAGTTAAAGCTTCCATCCCAACTAAAAACACTTAATCTAGATGATTGTGCAGATACACCACTTTTTAATGGATCTACTTCAGATGTTTCTGTGGTAACATCAAAAAGCTCAAACCTTGGTCTAAATATGTTTCTAACAGCGTTGTTTATGTTGGCTCCAATTCTAGTCGTAAAATTAAGGTCATCTGTAATTTTACGGTTAATACTTAAACTAACATTAATCTTATCTGTCTTTTCGTTATCTTTTCTTTTAAGATTTTGCGCTAATGTATTTAAGGGCGTTTCTACACCACCTTGTCCAGATTCTGTAAAAAACACATCAGATGTTCTGTCTATTATAGGGTAATAAGGTTTGTAACGTATTGCGTTTGTAAGCAAACTGTTTGTTGCTCTATTCCTGTCTTCTAATGTATACCCAATACTTGTACTAATTTTCCAGTTCTCTGTATTGTACGTTGTATTTGCTCTACCATTATACCTTTTAAAAGAAGAACCAATAAGCACTCCTCCTGCATCAAAATAACCACCTACTACATTGTACGTAAATTTTTCTGTTCCTCCAGAAATATTTAAATTATAGGTTTTACTTTCTGTGTTATCTATTAATACAATGTCTCTTAAATCGTTATCATTACTTAACCATTCTGCTCTATTTGGTCCTGGATCAAAAGCTTGTGGATAGTATTTTTTCATTTGTGTCTCAAAATAAAGCTGCTGCTTAGTATTTAACAATGGTATGTTTTTTCCTAAGTCTTGTATACCGTAAGAGTGGTTAAACTCTACACGCATTGCACCTTCTTTACCTCTTTTTGTTGTAATTAAGATTACACCGGCAGCACCACGAGTACCATATACAGCTGCAGAAGCAGCATCTTTTAATACATCTATAGTTTCTATTTCGTTAGCGCTTAACCTAGGATCTCCTTGCTGTGGTATACCATCTACAACAAACAATGGTGTATTACTACCAGATAAAGATGTTATACCTCTAATTTGTATGCTAGACTGTTCTCCTGGTTCTCCAGAATTTGCAGTAATATTTACACCTGCTACTTGCCCTTGTAAAGCAGAAGCTAAATCTGGTGTTATAAATTTTTCAATTGCCTCTGACTTTACTTGCGCTACGGCTCCGGTAAGTTCTTTCTTCTTAACTGTACCATACCCAATAACAACTACTTCATCTAAAGCCTCTAAATCTGGCTCCAAAACAACATTTAGTTTATTTCCTGTTACTTTAATAGCTCTTCTTTGCATACTAATAAAGCTAAATTCTAGAGTTGCTCCTACTTTAGTTTTTATAGCATAATTACCATCAAAATCTGCGGCTACTCCATTTGTTGTTCCCTTTTCCACTACAGAGACACCTGCTATTGGCAAGCCATCATCAGCACTTGTAATTGTTCCTTTTACTTCTATTTCTTGTGCAAATGAAGTAAAAGTGAAGAACAACAGCAGTACCATTAGTAGTACCTTAGAACCAATTGTCCTTGGCTTGGGGCGTTTTATTTTGTTTTTCATTTTCTATAAGTTTTAGTTTTTTAGTTAGTTATTATGTATTCTTAATCGTTATTTCATTTTTTGCCGAGTTTTTAGTTAGTATTTTTATTTAAACTTTAATTTACCTGCTGAGTCATCTGCTTCTAAAATTGTAGATGCTTTCCCCTTGTATGTATTCTTTTTAAATTGAATATTTTTTGAATGCTCTATACGTATTGCAGGGTTGTCTGCATGCAGCTGAGGAAACGTACCCGAGTTTGTTATTGTATTTTTTGTAAACAATAAACCATCTACATTTTTCACCTGAAGAATTAAATTATCAAACTGATTGAAAACATTATTCTCTATTCTAATATTTTTAAATGCCGTGTTTTTATTATCATCATCTGTATCAAACCTAATAACACCTCTATTAAAACCGCTGTGCTGACAATCTTGAAAAGTATTGCCTGTTATTAGTAAATCCCTAGCACTACCAGACTCATACCAATTTCCGCTTTCTACCGGAATTAAAATACCTTCCATCTCTGTGCTAAAAAAATTGTTTTTAATTACTGTTTTTCTAGGTGTAGAAATTAACAAACCACGTGCTCTGTTATTTTTAATTGTACAGTTCTCTACCGTTAATTCTGGGTAAGCATCTAGATTTTCTATTAAATCACCAACCTTAAGGTCTGCTGGTAATTTTTGATTAAAAGTTATAATTTGGTATCTGCTATTTATCTTTTTAATACTCTTGATAGAATTTTCTGCAAATGGAAAAAATGAATTAGTTAAACGTAAAAATCCGATTTTATCATTAGTTCTACCGATAACAAATCCTTGTTGCTGAAAATGCCCCATTCTAATACCTAATGTGTACTCGTCTTTTACATCTTGTACAATTTGGTATGTTCCGTGTACATTTGTTGCATCATCTAACTGATTAGAAAATGTACAGTTTTTTAACACAACCTGACCTCTACAACCCACAAAGTGCGTAGCATCTGCACTTGTAGACACCATACGCCCGTTAGACGGAGTAACATTAAAACCATCTAAAATAAGGTTTTCACTATTTTCTGCAATTAACCCCATACCACCAGCGTGGTGTACATTTACATTAGTAGCATTAAAACCAATGGTATTAGATACTCTAAAAGCAGGTGCCAACCTATTGTGTTGCTGCTCTCCTTTACTAACTATAATTTTACCAACCTCTGGTAATTTCTTTTTATGGTTATAAATACGCACTACACCTGGTGTAATTTCTTTAAAAACCATATAAGATTCTCTACTAATAATTCTTTTATCTGGATCTTGCCTGTCTGTAGGGTACTTGTATTTAATTTTATCTATGTTTCTACTAACATCTACCTTTTTGTATAATGCTAAAGAGGTATAGGCTTCTGTATTAAAAGAGATTGCTTTACGTACTGGATCATATAAAATAGCCTGTCCAAAATCGTGCTCATAATATTCTTTTATAAATATTAATTGGTTGTCTCTAATTTCATAAGGGTACTCATTAGATATTTGAATATCAAACGTGTGCTCTTCATTATTATTTGCAACAACTGTTGCTTCACTATGAAAAGATTGCGCCCAGTCTACTGACACATTTTTTATTGTAATATTAGTAGCATTGTCTATTAAAAAAGGAATCATTCTTCCGTGAAAAATAAAACTAGAACCTTGACCGTCTATCGTTAAGTTTTTAAATCCATCTAAAGGAAAAGCTGTTTTTACAATAACATCATTATGATTAGATATATGTACAAACTTTTCTAATCCTAAATCTGGATAAAAATGATATGTTCCTTTTTCAAATTTAATTTCTGAAATTGGAGACACCTCTGCCTGTAAAATTCTAGCCAATACATATGGTGTAGCATCTTCTGCTATATTTACTTTAAATAGTACTTTTTCTGATGCATTATTTTGACCATAACCAGTACTCGTTATAAATGTAATTAGGACAACAAATAGTGCTAATTTTATATTCGTATTATTTTTGGAGTTCTTGTTCATTATTTACTGATAGTATGTTAATTGTTTCATAAAGTTGCAGTTTTTATGCAATAACTTTGTCTATACCCGTAAATCAAATGTATCTTTCCGTAAAACAACACCTAAAAACTACAATATCAATACATTACAATTGAAATTACTTTTATTTTTTTTAATTTAAAAGGGATAAAAACGGCATTTAAGCCGAATAAAACGTATGGCAGATTTACAATATAACCTCCAAATTTTGCGAAAATACCGTAAAAAGCATATCATCTTTGCTAAGGCATTAAAAAAAGCCCTTTTAGGTTGAATCTAAAACTAAAAAAACAGCTTCTAAAAAGGAATTAATCCCCTTAGAAACTGTCTTTTATCAACAGAATGTTTTTCCCTACAGACTATTTTATCATAAAATCATAAGTACCTTTTAAGGTGTTAGATAGTGCACTTACTGGTACGGATCCCGATTCTGCTCCAACCTTTACAACTGCCGTAGCAATACCAGCTTCAGCTGTTATTGCTTCTACATTTAAAACTTCTAATCCATTACCTACTGTAATATCTATTGCGCCATTAAAATCTGGTATTACCGTACCATTGGCGTCTACCGCAGCTATGTATACAAATAAAACATCGTTTACATTTGCCTCAGCAGGTCTAGTACTCTCATCTACCCAAATTTTTAATTTAGTAGCCTTTTCTGGTGTTTTTACAGTATCTTCTGCAACTTGTTCTCCGTTAACAAATCCTTTAGCCATTAGAGTTCCGGCAGAGAAAGACCCTAATTTAAATGTAAACGGTGGGTGTGTAAGTTTTGTAGATATACGATCTTGATCTGGTTTTTGCGTTGCTATTAATTCATCATTTAAAAACAACTTAACTTCATCTACATTAGAAAATACTTTTACATCTGTAGGCGAATTATTATTCCAGTACGTTGCTATCTTTAATACCTTTTTTTGATGAAAACTTTGCTGACTTTGGTAAAAATAATACCCAAATTTTGGCAACCTAAAAATATCCATAATACCTGAAGCTTCAATATCATTATGGTACCCACGGTTGTAGTCATACATCACCCAATAACTATCTGAATACGCTGGTGTTGTTAAATTATCATTATGAGATTCTTGTAAATTGTAAGCTTGTTGTAACAATCTAACTTCGCCATCTGCTCTTAACTGCCTACTACTCTTTTCTAGTCTAATATCTTTTGGTAATTTATGCTGATTTAAACCTGCGTTGTTAGAGTAGTATTCCCAATCTCCATATTCAGATACAGAGTATGGCTTATCTTTTAGTGCATGTGGATGCATAATTCTGTGCTGGCGCGCTTGTAAATAAATATCATACACATCATCCATCCAACCACAAGAATATACATTGTCTCCAGGATATTCTGCATGTACTATTTTATTTAATTCCTCCATAAAGAAAATAGGCATCTTGGTCTCATTTAAAGATACTTCCCAAGCCAAAACAGATGGTCTGTTCCTATCTCTTCGTATTAATTCTGATGCAGAACGGTAACAATATTCTCTAAAAGCATCTGTATCATTATAATATTGCCAACCCATAATGGCGTCTATAACAACCAAACCAAGCTCATCACAAGCATCTAAAAAAGCTGGAGATTGCGGGTAGTGTGATAATCTTATGTAATTAAAACCAGCATCTTTTATTTTTTTAGCATCACGGTATTGTGCGTTGTTAGACAAGGCATACCCTATAAAAGGATACTCTTGGTGCCTATTTACACCACGTAAAAATGTTTTTTCACCGTTTACATATAGTTGGTTTTCTATAAACTCAAAAACACGAATACCAAATTTCGTTTTTTGTACATCTACTGTTTTACCTTTTACTTGTATTTTAGTTTCTAACTCATACAAATTAGGGTTGTCTGGTGACCATAAGTCAGGACTATCTATAGCTAACTGTACAATATGATCTGTACTTTTAGTGGCTGCAACAGTTATTTTATCTGATGTATTTTCTTTTACTACTTTACCATTTTTAAGTATACTTTGTACTACGGTAATACTTTGCTCCTCATTACTATCATTAGCAACATTTGTTTTAATGTTTACCAAAGAAGAAGATGTATTAACCTTTGGGTAGGTAATAAAAATACCACCACCCGCAACTTTATTGGCCAATACAGCATTAGAAATATACACATTTTCTTTAACTGATAACTTTGCATTTCTATACAAACCACCATACATATTAAAGTCTAACCGTTTTAATGGCTTTGGCCCTGTAATTTCATTATCTGTATTATCTAGTCTAATAGCAATAGAATTTTCTCCTGCTTTTATATAGTCCGATAAGTCTAAAGCTATTGGTAAATATCCACCGTGGTGTTCAGAAACTAATTTTCCGTTCACCCAAATTTTTGAAAAATTCATTGCCGCTTCTAGCTCAAAAAACACCTTTTTATTAGCATCATCATTAGAAATAGCAATTGTTCTTCTATACCAACATATGCCTTGCCATTGGTTATTAACAATCAGTGGCTCTATATTTGCCGTATGTGGCAATTGTACACTTTGCCAATCTTTATCATTAAATTCTGCTGTAGCCAAGTCTTTGGCTGCTACTTTAGATTCGTCTATTATTTTAAACTTCCAATCTTTATTTATAGCTATTGTAGTAGGCACATCTTTTGTGCAAGACTGCACTGCAACAGCTACTAATAAAACAAAAAGAGTAAAAGCAGTTTTGGTTTTCAGGTAATTCATTTTTGGTAATTCTTATTTTTTATTTGCCTTTTTTAAAGCTGCTCTGTATTCCTTATTCATTTTTTTATGCCCTATTTCTGCTCCAGCAAGCATTTTTTTATATTCTTCTGGTTTTTCTTTTTTAACCCAAGCAATTAGTTCTGGTCCATTTGTTAGTATAGGATCATAAATAGCACTAACAGGTTTCATCTGCTCATCAAAAACGGCTGTTTTATTACGCAATTTTTCTAACACATCTGCATATTTTGGATCTTCGGCTAAATTTACCAATTCATTAGGATCTTCTGTTAAATGGTATAGTTCTTCTTTTGGTTTTGTAGGCGCAAAAAACGGAGCCTGATTCTCGTTTAACTTTCCTTCTTTATAAAGCGTACGCATTACGTGCACAGCTGGCCTATAAAACTCTAAATATGCTTGGTGGGCATCATAAGGAACCTCTGGCATATCATTACGTATGTAAGACCATTCCGTTGTTGTAACAGACCTAGATTTTTCTACAATTTCATCCCATAAATCTCTAGCTGCATAATTGTATTCTCTATTAAAATTATCACTAAAAATAGGTGAACCTGTCATATAACTTGGTACTGGTATACCTGCAAAATCTATAATACTTGCCGTTATATCTGTTGCACTAATAACATCTTTTCTTACCTTATTCCCTTTAAATTTAGCAGGGTAATGTACTAACAAAGGAATACGTAAACCCGGATCTTGTAAATAGCCTTTACCACGAATATTACAACGACCGTTATCGCCTATAAAAATTACAATAGTATTATCTGCTAATCCTTTATCTTCTAATTCTTTAAACAGCATACCAACCTCACTATCCATATATTCTATTTGGTCTAAATATTTAGCCCAATCTAAGCGTACTGCAGGATGGTCTGCCATATAAGGAGGCAATGTAAGCGTTTCAGGATTTACTGGGTGTTTAGATTCTTCTCTAATTCTATCCCACCATTCTCCTCTGTGTGTCACTTGCAATTGTATTTGAGCAAAAAATGGTTGATCAGATTTTTCAATGGTATCGTATTTATCAAACAATCCAAATTGAGTTTTTCCGTCCCAAGCACCAATAGCTTCATGCTTAAAATTTACATCTATTTTTCTTCCTTTATTTAAAACAGCATGGTTCCCCAAAATGGTAGTATAACCAGCATCTCTTAATAATTTAGTAAAAGGTGTAAATTGTGGATCTAAGGGAACCTCTCTATTACTACGGTGATTATGAGTATTTGTTTTTAGTTGATGTGTACCAATCATCATAGAAGATCTACTAGGAGAACAGATAGGATTTGTAACAAAAGCATTGGTAAAAAGCACTCCCTCTTTTGCCATTTTATCCAAAAACGGAGTTTTAACGTCTGGCATACCATAACAGGCTAAGTCAGTACTCATATCTTCCGCCATTATCCAAATAATATTTGGTTTTTTAGCTTCTGTAGGTGTTTCTACAACAGCCACTTTTTTATCGGTTTTACCACCGCAAGCCATTAGCAGCAAAGCCAATGCTACACACCATAAAATTTCTTTAACTTTTATCATAGTTTTACTTTTTAAATACGCCACCAGAAAATGGATAATGCGCTATTGGTACACTTTGTTCTTTTAATATTTTATTTGCCTTTTCTACAATTTCTGGATACTGCGCAGATACGTCATTTTTCTCAAACAAATCTGTATCTAAATTATACAATTCTGTGTGATAATTATCTTTGTAACGTACTGCTTTCCAACTACCAAACCTTGTCGCCTGCCTGTACCCTTTTACTGATCTGCCTTCTTGAATTTCCCAATATAAAAAATTATGTTTTGCTTGTTTTTTGCCCAAAAGTTCTGGCAAAAAAGAAATTCCGTCTGTTTTATTTGGCACTTTTGCCGTTGCTACTTCTGCCAAAGTTGGCATAACATCGTAAAAAGTACTAGGATGGTTACTTGTAGTTCCTCCTTTTATTTTTTCTTTCCAATAAGCTATCATTGGTACTCTTACGCCACCCTCATACACATCTCTTTTGTAGCCATTTAAATTACCAGAACTATTAAAAAAGGTATAATCATGATGATTTTCATTGGTTGGTCCGTTATCACTAGAAAACACAATTAACGTATTATCTAACTCGCCACTTTCTTTTAGTTTAGTAAACAAGCGTTTTATTTGTGCATCTAACATTGTTATACGCGCTGCATGTCTGCGCTCTATCTCTGGCCATTCCTCTATTTTATCAGTATACAAATCATTTTTACTTAAAAAGAACTCGTGTGCGTGTGGTGTTCTATAAGACATGTATAAGAAAAAAGGTTTACTAGCGTCCTTTTTATCTAAATACTCTAATGCAAAGTTGGTTCTAAACTCATCTAGACAGCTGTAGTTATTGTAGTTGTAAAAAATAGAATCCTGATTGTTGTTTACCCAGTGTACACGTTCATCTATCTCATTACCGTTAGCATCTTCTCCCCATTGTTCTTGTACAGCATACGTAAAACCTCTGCCTTTTGCCCAAGTAGATACATCTTCGGGCACTCCTAAATGCCATTTTCCAATCATAGCTGTTTGGTAGCCAGATTGCTGTAGCATTTCTCCTATTGTTTTTTCAGACTTTTTTAAAGGTACTCTATCATATTTATTAGGATATTCTCCTTTATTACCACGAATACTAACGTGGCCTGTGTGTAGACCCGTCATTAACACAGCTCTAGATGGTGAACATACAGATGTACCTGCATAAAAATCTGTAAAGCGCATACCTACAGATGCTAAACTATCTAAAAACGGAGTTTTAATTACTTTTTGACCGTAAGAACCTAGCTCACCATAGCCCATATCATCAGCCAATAAAAATATAATATTTGGCTTTTTAGTTTGAGGGGTTTCTTTAGGTTCTTTATCAGTTAAAGCAAGGTCTTTTTTATCTTTAGAACCGCAAGAAATACAAATTGCAAGTATAAAGATTGATAAAATAAGGTTTTTCATAAATCTAATATTCTATTTTGAATAAACAGGAACAGCTTCTTTTTCCCAATTTGCAAGATCGTTTTTAAGCTCTTCTTCTATTTGAAGCCCCTTACCCATTAAATCATCTTGCTCGCTTATATCTTTAGCTACATTAAATAAATGGTATGTACCACTATGGTATTTTATAAGTTTAAAATCGCCCGCCATTACAGCGGCATATTGATCTTCATAACTTCTAAAGAAATATAAATTTCGTTTTTCTAGTGTTTCACCTTTTAAAACCGGAAGTAAACTAACACCGTTAATTTGAGTGTCTTCACATTTTTTACCAGATGCAATTTCTATTAAGGTTGGATAAATATCTATAGACTGCACAGGTACATTTGTCTCTGTATTGGCTTTAGTTACTCCAGGATAATTTATTAGTAATGGTACACGAGCACCACCTTCACCTAAAGTATTACCTCCTTTTTTACCGCCACTTAATGGTGCATTTGTATACGCACCACCTTGGTCTGATAGTACAATGATTACCGTGTTATCTGCAATTCCTTTTTCTTCTAATGCTTTGCGTACACGACCAACAGACTCATCCATAGCTTCTACCATAGCAGCGTGGTGTGCGTATTTACCCTCTAGACCTGCATCTTGGTGTTTTTTAAGTAAATCTTTACGACCTATAGACGGACCGTGAACAGAATAATACCAAAACGAAAGCATAAATGGCTTTTCTTTATTATAGTCTTTTATAAAATTAACAGCGCCATCTGTAAGCACGTCTGTTAAATAATCTCCTTCTTTAACTCCCGACTTTAAAAAGCCTCTTGGATCATCTTCTTGTTTAAAAAATGGGTAATAGTAACTTTTTGGATGTCCAGAGTTTGTGGTTCCATATTCGGCATCAAAACCTTGGTCTTTTGGGTAACGTCCTGGATGCCCTAAATGCCATTTACCAATAAACATATTATAATACCCTAATTCTTGTAAACGTTCTGCATATGTTACTTCTTCTAAAGGCAAGTAATTTCTAGAAGGCATTTGCACAGGATCTGAAGGCCATAAATTATATTCGGCATCAGGATTATCTTTGTCCAATGCAATATGTCTTGGCATACCCAACCTAATTGCTTCTTTACCCGTAAGCAAAGACAACCTACTTGGACTACAAGTAGGTGTCGGTATATATGCTCTATTAAAGTCTAAACTTTCTTTTTTAAATTTATCCAAGTTAGGCGTAGTAAAAGTTTGGTTTCTATACCCAATGTCAGACCAACCATAATCGTCTACAAATAATAGCACAATATTTGGTTTTTCATTTTTTACTACCTCTTCTTTTACTGTTACTTCTGCTGTTTGGTTGGGTTTATTTTTACAAGAGGTAAAAACTAATCCAGTGACAGCAGCAAGTAGTAAGGTCTTTTTGTAAATGTTTGCTCTTTTCAAAATATAAAAATGTTTAGCGTAAATATCTTTAATATCATTATAGCAAATGTGCCTAGTAGTTTACAATATGTATTTATTAGTAAATTAAACGCACATTACCAGTTAAAGCAACATACTTTTTACAAAAAAACCAGAACATTTAAGTGCTCTGGTTTAATTAATTAAAACTAAATACTCATTTAAGAGTCATTATTAAAAACATATTCTTAATTAATTACATTCTGCGTCTGTTTTAGCTTGTGCATCCGTTACTATTACATAACCTTCTGTAAAACCAGTACCTTTAACACTATTTTTATTTAAAGTAACAGCATAATTAGGTGTATTTACAACTGCACTTATAGATGGTCCGTTATAAGAATCTCCGCCAGCAACTATTGGGTTTTCATCTATTGAACTCCTTAAATTACAGGGCATATATTTATAATGCTTTGGTTTTAATTGCGCATCTTTAGTTCCAAAAGTAGCCTTTACATTATTAATAGTTACGTTACTAAAAGTACCATCTGTTAATCCTGGAGTTGAGTATTTTTTAGAAACAAAACCACCCTCTAAACGCACAGCAAAGCCACAACTATTAGCTGTTATACCATTTACGTATACTTTACCATTATGCATAGCGTGCGGAGAAACCATAACTGCTGCATTGCCATTAGTACATGAAATATTTTCTCCAAACATATCTTCTACTCCTCCTTTTTGTAAGTCGTTCATAAATGTCCAACCAGTTTCTAGTCTTAATGTTACACCACCAATGCCACTTAGGTCTTTATACAAAACATTTTTTGCCGCTTGTATTTGTACCAAACCGTACCCATAGTCAGAGTTTAATGTAGTTGCATTTTTAATAACACCATTTCTAGGCCAATAGTATTTATTATTAAACTCCGTAATTCCCATCGTTACAGAAGAGAACTTAGTTAAGTTATCTTTTACCCTAAAGTCCGATATTGAAAAATTCTCTACATTGTTAAAATTAAATACAGCAACATTTGGATTGTTAGCCTTGGTTAAATCTACCGTAAATTTAGTTGAAGATGCACTCCTAAAACTAACGTTTTTTACTACTGCAGACTCCTTACCAAAGGTAAACATTGCATAGTTTTTGTTTGTATTAGGCCTAACAGATGGTCTAATTACCGCTTCGCCATTAACTATAACATGCACGTTAGATTTTAGCTTTACATCAGATACAGAATAATTACCTTTTGGTATAAATAGCTTGCCTCCCCCTTTGTCAGAGATATCATTAATTGCGTTTTGCAGTTTTTGACTATCATCTGTAGAAAACAATTTATCAGCACCATAATCTTTAACTAAGTTTTTTGTTACTGCATAACTAGTTGGCGGGGTATAAAAATCTTTTTCTTTAAGCATTAGTACTTTTACGCTAGTGCCCTCATCTAAAAGTGAACTAGAATCGTTTAAAGGCACAGGATCTTGTAAATCATCATTTGAACAAGAAATAAAACCTGCTGCTAATACCCCTAAAAAAATACGTTTAACCCGAAAATTATTTAATTTAGGAGTTTGAAAGTTTACCCAATTGTTTGAATTGTTTTTCATCATAGTAAAAAATTAAAGTTTATATTTATTTGCACTACAAAACTACCTTATCTTTTTAGTAAGATTGTACTTACAAATAAATAAGATGTATTTATCAGTAAATCGAAAAAAAAGGCCCTTGTCCATGTCCTTATCAATAAAAAAACTAAATTTATTTTAAGCTACATATAGGCAGTATTAACCTGTTATATTTGAACTTATAGCACATAACCAATGCTATTTTTTAATTGAAACTACAACCAAACAGTCTATGTCTAAAAGGAAAAAAATTACCACAACTAGTTATATATTTATCCTCTTTTTTTCTTTTACAACAGTTTTTTCCCAATCTAAAAGTGGTATTACAGGAAAAGTTACAGAAGAAAACAAACAACCTATTGAAGCAGCTACGGTTACATTACTAAATCCAAAAGATTCCACTTACGTAGATTATACCATAACCAATAACGCCGGTGAATTTACCTTAGATAAAGCAAAATTAGGAAACTATATTCTACAGATTTCATCTATGGGGTTTGAATCTTTTTTTAAGAATATTGATTATAATACAGATTTACTAGACCTTAATACAATTGTACTTAAAGAAGAATCATTTGCTCTAGACGGAATAACATTAACTGCCGTAGTACCAATACAAATAAAACAAGATACTATAGCTTACAACGCCAACTCTTTTAAAACAAATTCTGATGATAACTTAGAGGAACTACTAACCAAATTACCAGGTTTAGAAATTGACGCTGACGGAAATATTAACGCTCAAGGTAATTCGGTTGCTAAAATAATGGTAGATGGTAAAGAGTTTTTTGGTGGAGACCCATCTATTGTTTTAAAAAATTTATCTGCAGATGCAATTGCTAAAATAGAAATTATAGATAAAAAGAGTGATGAGTCTGAACTTACAGGTGTAGACGATGGTAACAAACAAATGGTCATAAATTTCACCCTAAAAAAAACAAAGAAGAATAATGGTTTTGGTAAAGTATCTGCCGGTATGGGCTTAGACAGTAAATATTTTAGCAACCTTAATTACAATAAATTTACATCTAAAACCCAGTTTTCTGTAATAGGAAAACTTAACAACATAAACGTTACAGGTTCTAATATACAGGGCTTTTTAAAAAATGCCAATGGTATTGCAGATGAATCTGATGATGATGACACAAATCTAAAAACCAAAAGCTTAAGCGGATATTTAAAAACCGGTGTTGCCGGTATAAATATTGGTCACGAGTTTAAAGATAAAGAGTCTTTAAATATAGATTTTTTTTACAATTTATCTGACAATGAAGGCGTCTCTAATACAAAACGAATAAATTTTTCTAACAACTCTAATTTTGACTACAGAACAGAGAATACCTTTAATAACAGCTCTAATAATTACAATCTAAATTTTGATTATAAAAACAAGTCTAACAAAAACAATAGCTTGTTAGTTAAAGGAAAGTTTACCAAGGATAATATTGACTATATAACCAACAGGGATGGTTTTTATTTTAATGATTTAAATGAATTGGCTACCACTAACATAGCAGCATCTAATAACAAAAGAGATAAAAGCATTGGAGACGTTACCATTAACTTTTACCAACGATTGGCAAAAATTGGACGTAGTTTTAATGTTGGGTTAAAAACAACAGTAAACAACTCTAACAGATTAAATAACCAAACAACACAAATTACAAGAAGACAAAATACAGATAACCCTACCACCAGTACTATTGATGCTATTAGGGATGAAGATTTTTCAACCACTACGGTAAACCTCAACTTTAAATATACAGAGCCCTTAGGTAACAACCACTACGCAAAACTAGAAACATATTTAAGAAATAGAACAAATAACGAAGATGTTCATCAATCTAAAACCACAATAACTACAACCTCTAAAGATGAGTTGCTGGTTTATAAATACAAGCATATAGAAAATAGTGCCCAAACAAGATTAGCACACAGCTACAGTCCCGGCAAGTTAAATACATATGCAGCTATAGAGTTACAAGAACTTAGTAGGTCTTTTGGCGTTATTACAGATGCCAATAGACTTTCTAATAAACTTTATATTAATCCTATGGCAAATATTATGTACAAACCTGTTAGAGGTCAAAAATATAGACTTAACTACAGAAAATTTATTCGTAACCCTAATAGTTTTCAAAGCTCCACAGTTATTAATGATATAAACCCATATAATATAAGAAAAGGTAATCCTGACTTAAGTGCAGAAAAAACCAATGCATTTACAATAAATACTGTAGTGCATAACTTTAAATCTGACTTAAGTTTTAATACCAAATTTGATTACCAAATTACAACAGATGCAATTATTAGAAGCGTCACCATAGATGATGACTATATAAGAACTATAAGTTACCAAAATAACGGCAAAAAAGAACGTTTTAATAGCAGCATAAGCTTTGGACAAAAATTAAAGGATATTGGACTTAGATATACTTTTAAAAATAAAAACACCTACACCAGTGCCAATTCTATTGTTAACTTACAAACCAATAAAGTAAAGTCTACAGATATTATGCTTAGCCTACTTTTAGAAAACAGTAACAAGAGTACTTTAGATGTTAAAGCTGGTGCTACATACAGCACAAACAACACCACTTTTTCTATAGAAAACAATTTAGACAGAAAATATACAAAACAGCAATACTTTGTAATGTTTGATAAGGATTTTACCAAAAAACTAAGCTTTAATACACAGTTAGATTATCTTGTTTTTGTTGATGATAAATTTAATAGTAACCAAAAGCTCCCTTTATGGAATGCAACCGTTTCTTACGCTCTAACTAAAAATAGAAGTAATTTATTAAAATTAGTATTGATAGATTTATTGGATAAAAATATTAATATAGATAGAAGAAGTACTATTAATTACTTTGAAGAAACAGAGTCTGAAAGTCTAGGTCGCTATATTATTTTAAGCTTTACACACAAATTAGGAGGTACAAAAAAGAAGGCTAAATAATAACAATTTAGCCTCCTTATCTCAACTTAAACTAACAATAAACTTATAATTGCTTTGCTACTTTTAACAGCAAATCTTTTGTTTTTTGTACTCCCTCATCTTCAGATAGTAAAGTACCCTCATACTCTATACCAACAAAACCAGTGTATCCTGACTCTTTAACAAGTTTCATTATTTTATAAAAATCTATATCTGTCTCTGTACCATCAGCAGCAAAATTTTTGCTTTTAGCACTTACACCTTTCGCAAAAGGCAATAAT
The DNA here is from genome assembly GCF_023476645.1 of Cellulophaga sp. 20_2_10. Classification (GTDB taxonomy): domain Bacteria; phylum Bacteroidota; class Bacteroidia; order Flavobacteriales; family Flavobacteriaceae; genus Cellulophaga. The sequence goes on along the minus strand of NZ_JAMCOJ010000002.1, from coordinate 482,845 downwards.
TCTTCCATACCTTTATAAAGGTCATAAGACTCTAAACAATTTTTATTCTTATCCTTTGTTATACAGAAATTTCCAAAATCTGGTAAGGTTCCGCAATTACTAAGACCTACTTGCTTCATAATATTAGAAAGCCATACCCCATCTGATGAAAATCCACCGTGATTTTCTACTACCACATTTATATTAGAGCTTTTAGCAAAATTAGCTAATGTTGCTAAAGAAGCAGCAGATGCTTTTGCTGCTTCCGTTTTATCTGTTCCACCTCTTAGGTCTACTCGTATGGTTTTACAGCCTAAAAAATGAGCAGCATCTATCCATTTATAATGCCTTTCTATAGCCTTTAATCGGTCTTGTGCGTTTGCTGTAGCTAAGTTACCTTCTCCGCCTATCATAATTAAAACATTTTCTACACCTGCATCTGCAACTCTCGTATTCATTTGCTTTAAATAGGTTTTGTCCTTGGCTTTAGTTTTAAATAAGTTAGAAACATACTCTACACCTGTACAGCCAAAACTTTGTGCTTTGGCAGCAAAATCTAAATGATCCATTTCTCCAGACTTTATAGCTCTATGAAAAGACCATTCTGCCAAAGACAACTTAAAAAATAATTCGGTATCTGTCTTGGTAAAAGGCATTCCTAATACCGTATTAGGTATTAAACTACCCAAGGTAAGTAAAGCTCCCGTTTGTGCAGATTTTTGTAAAAAATTTCTTCTTTTCATTCTATATTATTTTACTTAAAACTATCTACTTGTTTATACGCTTCTAACACTGCTTTTTCTCCTTCTTTTCCTGGTTTAGAATTACCGTGTTCCATACCTAAAATACCATTGTACTTTTTATCATGAATAAATTTAAGCACATTTGTATAATTTATTTCTCCTGTTGTTGGCTCATTACGTCCAGGGTTATCACCTATTTGCAGGTATGCAATCTCATCCCAACAAGCTTCCATATTTGGTATTAAATTACCCTCTTGTATTTGTTGATGGTATATATCAAACAAAATTTTACATGACGGAGAATCTACAGCTTTGCAAATATCATAAGCTTGCGGAGAATCTGTTAAAAAGGCTCCAGGGTGATTAAAAAAGTTTAATGGCTCTAAAACCATTGTTAGGTTATGTGGCTCAAAAATATCCGATGCCCGTTTTAAAGTTTCTACAACGTTAGCCGTTTGGTAGCCTGCTCTTACTTTATCGGCAATATTACCAGGTACCACAGTCATCCACTTTGCATTTACTCTTTTTGCAACCTCTACAGATTCTTTACAGTGTTTTAAAAATGCTTCTTGTATATTTTTATCTCCAGATGCTACATTACCTTCTTTTAAAAATACTGCTACAAAAACGCCCATTTCTAAGCCTCTTTTTTGCATTGTGCTTGCCATTTTCTCTTGTAAGGCAATATCTCTTTTACGCATTTTATTATCTTCAAAAGCGGTAAAGCCTTGGTCTGCCATAAAGTTTAACTCATCTATAGGATCTTTACCTGCATGATTTTTAAACATACCCAAATGCGGAGCATATTTTAAATTAAAAGTAGGTTTCATCACTTTTTGATGCTTATTTGCTGCGTAAGCAATAGAACTTCCTAATGTTAATGCACTGGCAGAAAGGGCTGACTTTTGTATAAAATTTCTTCTTTTCATTTTTATAGTATTTGCATTAATTTAGATAGACCATGCTTTACCGCCTGTTAATTCCTCTACACTATCACAAGCAATAAACTCTCCCGGAATAGGCAAATATGCCAATACTTTTTCCCCAACATATTCATTGCACTTATAGCCCCAAATAGTTAACTCTCTAATCTTTTTAACAAAAGCATTTTCTTTTCCTTTAGCTTCTAAAAACTCGCGTACAACAGGTTCCACATCTTTTTGTGTTAATTCTGCTACTTCCTTTTTATTAGATTTAGCTAGTGCACTCTGTGCTATTGCATCTAAGGTCTTTTTAAAATCGTTCTGCTGTTTTACATCCATAACATCAGCAACAAAACCATCTAAAAATATATGGACGTTTACTTCTGATGCAGACGGAGTATCTGTTTTTGGTAAAATAGAGTCTACCACATGTACTAAAGTTAAACCTTGTGCTGCTTTAAAAAATGTTGGTGTCCAAACTTCTTCTTTCTTGTCTTCACAACTTTGTAATATGCTTACAAAAGTTGGTACTGCTACCACATAGCCCAAAGACATTCCCATTTGCATTAATGCTTTTCTTCTGTCCATTATAAGTTTCCTTTTTTAAGTTCTTGTGCTGCGTGGTTTGCTGCTCTTGCAGTAAAAGCCATATACGTTAAAGACGGATTTACACAACTTGCCGATGCCATAAAAGCACCATCAGTTATATATACATTTGGTACCGCGTGTATTTGGTTGTGTGCATTAAGCACAGATGTTTTTGGATCTTTACCCATACGAGCAGTACCCATTTCATGAATACCGTGTCCCATATTGTACTTGCCATTTCTAGCTTTAATATCCTTAAAACCTGCTTTTTTAAGCATATCTGCTGCTTGGTTTACCATATCTTCTCTCATTTTATGCTCATTATCTCTAATTTCCGCATCAAAATTTACCGTTGGCAAGCCCCATTCATCTAATTTATCGTAATCTAAAAACATACGGTTGTCTTGGTATGGCAATATTTCTCCAAAACCACCAACACCCATTGTCCATCCTCCTGGTTTTAAAATGGCCTCTTTTAATGGCTCTCCCATAGTTAATTCTGCCACAGCATCTTTCCAGTTTTTACGACTAGCACTCCCTTGATAGCCATAACCTCTTATATAATCTTTACTGTTAGATGTACCTCCTAAATTTTTAAACCTAGGAATGTAGATACCACCAGGACGTCTTCCTTTATAATATTTATCATCAAAACCGTCTATAGTACCATTTGCTCCTGTTCCTAAATGATGATCCATTACGTTTCTTCCAACTTGATCAGAATCATTTCCTAATCCGTTAGGAAAACGGTCAGATTTAGATTGTAATAATATAGATGCAGATGCCATTGATGAAGCACACAAGAAAACTACTTTTGACTTAAAAATAAACTCCTCCTTTGTAAGGCTATCTATCACTTTTACACCACTTGCTTTTTTTGTATTTGGATCATAAATAACCTCAGACACAATAGAATCTACTCTTAACGTCATATTTCCAGTACGTTCTGCTGCAGGTAAAGTAGATGAGTTACTACTAAAATAACCTCCAAAAGGGCAACCCCGTGTACAACGATTTCTAAACTGACATTTGGTACGCCCTTCAAACTTTTTATCTCCTGTAATGTGTGCTATTCTACCAGCAGTTACCACTCTACCATCCATATTTTTACCTACACCATCTCTAAAATGTTGTTCTACACAATTGTGTTCCATCATTGGTAAAAACTGTCCGTCTGGTAATTGCTCTAATCCCAAGTTTTCTCCAGATACACCAATATAAGTTTCCACTTTATCATACCAAGGAGCAATGTCTTTATAACGTACGGGCCAGTCCACACCATGACCATCTTTAGCATTTGCTTCAAAATCAATCTCACTCCACCTGTAACTATGTCTTCCCCACATTATAGACCTACCACCAACATGGTAACCACGTACCCAGTCAAACGGTTTTGTTTCTGTATATGGGTGCTTTAAATCGTTTACAAACCAATTATTAACATCCGCATTGTTTATACGTCCTGTTCTAGTTTGCTTTAACTGTTGTGCTTTTTGTTCTCTAGTTAATTTTCCCCCGTTAGGAAAATCCCAATCATCTAAATGTGCTGTAGTATAATCTTTAATATGCTCTACCATTTTACCACGCTCTAGCACTAATGTTTTAAGTCCGTTTTCACAAAGTTCTTTTGCTGCCCAACCACCACTAATTCCTGTACCTACAACAATAGCATCATAAAAATCTTGCTCTTCGTTAAAATAAAATTTACTCATTATTTATTGGTTTTTTTTGGTCTATTTTGATGTCTTAATAATTTAACTTAGTTCAAAGGAAAAATAGTAGAATCTGTATGTGCAGCTGTCATTATTTGTTCCATTTCTGCAACAATTTCTGGATGCTTACTAGCAACATTTGTATGTTCTGATGGATCTGAGGCTAAATTATAAAGTTCTGTTTTTCCGTTTTTTTTCACATTGTAAACAACTGCTTTCCAATCTCCTTTTCTAACAGCTTTACGTCCGTTTTTAATATTGAACTCCCAATATAAATACGGGTGTTGTTTTTGTTTCTTTTTAGCCAATAACGTTGGCAAAAATGAAATTCCGTCTGTTGTACTTGGTTTTGGTACTGCTGCAACTTCTGCCAAAGTTGGCATAACGTCCCAAAAAGCAGAGATATGATTGGTTACAGTTCCCTTTTTAATTTTATTAGGCCAAGAAACTATAAATGGTGCTCTTATTCCACCTTCATACAAATCTCTTTTTATACCTCTAAAACCACCTGCACTATTAAAAAACTCAGGATTTGCACCACCAGCATCATGGGGACCATTATCACTTGTAAACATAATAATAGTATTTTCTTCTAATCCCAACTCCTGTAACTTAGCTACAATTTGACCAACGTAAACATCCAGCCTATCTACCATAGATGCAAAAACAGCATAGGGTGTTTCTTGTGTGCAATACTTGTATTTTACAATATCTGGACCATAATCTGATGAGTACGAATCTTCTGCGGTATAAGGCACTTCTTTAAATTTCCCCATATATTTAGCCAGTATAGAATCTTTTGGAGATATTAATTCTGCGTGCGGTAACACAAAAGGCACGTAAGCAAAAAATGGTTTTTCCTTATTGTCTTCTATAAAATTAAGCGTTGCTTCTTGTATTTTATCCTGTGCGTACGTTTGTGTATTAATCCAGTTGTTACCTACTAAAAAATCTATTTCTTGATTGTGGTTTAAGTAGGACGGGTAATAACGATGCGCTAATTTTTGATCGTTATAACCATAAAACTCATCAAAACCCTGATTATTTGGATCGCCAGTACCAAAACCTAAGCCCCATTTACCAAACATACCGGTTTTATAACCTGCTTGCTGTAACATTTCTGCAATAGTAAAAGCACTATCTGGTAACGGAACTTGTCCCTTTTCATCATTACCGGCCTCCAGATTACCACGAACAAATGTGTGCCCAGTATGCTGACCTGTCATTAACGATGATCTAGACGGCGCACAAACGGCAGAACCGCTATAATGCTGAGTAAATTTTATGCCTTTTGCTGCAAGAGCATCAATATTTGGTGTATTAAACTTTTGTTGCCCATAGCTACTTAAGTCACCATACCCCAAATCATCTGCCATTATGTATATGATATTTGGTTTCTTCTTGTTTTTTTTAGATTGACTAATTCCGTCTGTGCTAAAAAGCAAAAAGGCACTAACAATTGTTAGCGTTAAAAATTTAAAGTTATTTATAAGCTGAAGCATCATTTTAATTCATTTTTTTAATCATCTAAAATTCAATAAAACCATTTAAAAATGTGTTCTTCTTAATAAATAGTTTGTAGTTCTACGTTTAATTACTGGTAGCTACAAAAAAAGCATCAAAAAAAGAAAACTCCCTTTTTTTGATGCTCAACAGAAAATAAAAAACTAACTTAATTTAATATATAAGCGCTTCCGCTTGTACCTTTTAATCCTGGCTCTTTGTATTGTATTAATTGCGCCAATAACTCTTTCTGCATTTTATCTCTTATAGACTTATACGCAACATCATTATAAAAATTTATTAGTTCATCCGGATCCTTTTCTAAATCATATAAATATGGTTTCTCTTTTTTATCCAATACTAACTTATACCTATCGGTAACGCCAGTAACCCACCAGCCACCGCTTTTTGCATAATAGGTTAACCTATCTGCATCTGTAATTTCTTTTTTTCTACTTAAAAAATCTTTTGAAGTATCCTTACCATCAAAAGTAGCATCTGTACTTACATCCATTAAACTTAAAATAGTAGGCGCAAAATCTACATTAGTATATGCGGTATTAATTACTTTACCTGCTTTAATTTTTTCTGGATATCTAATTACAAAAGGAATCCTTGCAGAAGCCTCATAAGGCACTCCTTTATTTCTACGGTTGTGCTCAAAAAACATATCTCCGTGGTCAGATGTAAATACAATTATAGTATTCTCTTCTAAATTGTTATCCTTTAAAAACTTTAAAATACGGCCAACACTATCATCTATATGACTCACCATACCAAAGTATTGCTTTAAAGCTTCTTTTTGTTTTTCAAACGAGGCTTTACCCGATGCTTCATTGGTGTTTTCATCACTTACTGCCCAAGATGGTTTAATTGCAGTGTACTCTGCTGCCATTGTTTTAGGTGCCTTAACATCTAAATCTTTATACATTGTATTGTATGGTGGTTTGGCATAATCTGGCGTGTGTGGATCTGGTATAGAAAGCATTAACGCAAAAGGTTTGTTTTTATCTCTCTCTAATATTTCTAATGTTTTATCTGTAAAGTAATCTGTTAAATGCACTACCTCATCTGCAGGTAATTTAGCAGCTACTTTTTCATTAATACCTTTTACTCCTTTTGGTGTTATTTTAAAATAAGGAGCGTGGCCACCACGCATCATATATCTATTATCATCAAAACCAGCTTTGTACTTTATATTAAAACTATATTTTTCATGACCTGCTAAATGCCATTTACCTACATAAGAAGTTGCGTACCCTTTATCTCTTAAAATTGTTGCAAATGTTGGTATATCTTCACTTATATGCAACCCGTTTTTAGGTGCACCTGTTGCTTGCGGATACAAACCACTTACTAACGATGCTCTAGATGGTGTACATACAGGAGAAGATGCATAGTAACTAGTACAAATTGCACCTTCATCTGCAATTTTATCAATATTTGGAGTGATAGAGTTATTGCCTTTTCCCCAAATAAATGCTTGCTCCTCTGGTAATAATTTTTGGTAACAACTTAAGGTTCTAAAGTTATGCTCATCTGTATGAATAATAATTAAATTAGGTTTTTTCTGCGCCATACTACTAGCCGTACAAACAATAGCTATTGCTGCACCAAAAATGTTTTGTTTTATTTTCATTTTATGTGTTTTATTTCTTTTTTAAATTCCAAACTACCTTATCTTCTATTATCTCCCCGTTATCTTTTGCTTTGGCTACTACCTTATTTTTTCCCTTTTTAAGTGCTACTCCTTTGTATATATAATGAACCTTAGTTGCCCCTGTATGTACAGACTTTATTTTTGTGCCATTTACATATAGCTCTATATCTTCTACATTACAATATACGTGTATATCTGTTTCTGCCTGCGTTCTATTAACTAAACGCCTGTCCGAAATATAAATCATAGGCTCAGGATTCCAATTAGCCTTGTACCAGTAAAACACATCCTTTTTATTTTTTCTATCAAATGTTATTAATCCTTTATGGTTGCGTTTCGTAATACCTCCTCTAGACCATAAAGGCAGACCAAAATCGAACATATTCCAAACATAACTGCCAATTAGGTAACCGTTATCATTAATAATTCCCCATTGCGTTTCATGCAACCTATTGGCATAAGATTCTGGAAAAAATTGCCCTTTAGGATCTATTTTATCAGGCAATACCTCCGCTTGCTGAAAAATATTTGAACCTGCTCCGTATTCTGATAAGATGACCTTAAAATCTGGATAATTATTTTTTAAATTATCCAACCAAGGTTTTAAATCGGCTGCACTCTCACCTTGGTACCAACCAAAATACCTATTATTACCGTGTACATCTGTATTTAAATTATTGGGGTTTTCAATATCTGGTTTTCCCGAAACTCCTACTGTATAACGATCTGGATCTAATGTTTTTGCTAAATCATGTAAATCTCTAATTAAAACCGGAGCATAGTCCGAGGTTGTTTTTGCCCAAACTTCATTATAAGTTCCCCAAATATAAATACTAGAATGATTGAAATTTTGTTTAATCAATTCTGATATTTGCAATTTTGCATTATCCGATTCCGATTTTCGTGTTTGATTTACGAAAGGGATTTCTGCCCAAACCAAAAAACCCACACTATCACATTTAGTGTAAAAATGATCTGATTGCTGATAATGAGCCAACCTTACTGTTGTTGCTCCAACTTCTTTTATTAATTCTATATCTCTATTTTCTTGCTCTTTAGTTAGGGCATTACCGTGTTTAAATAAATCTTGATGTCTATTAACGCCATACATTGGATATTTTTTTCCGTTTAAAAACAAACCTTTACCCGCTATAATTTCAATAGTTCTAAGTCCTATTTTTTGTGTTACTTCATCAATCTTTTCTCCATTTTCAGAACTAACAACAACCTTTACTTTATACAAATAAGGATCAAATATACCCTGCCACAAATGAGGTTTTTTTAGTACTAATGTTTGATAGTACGACTGTCTACCTTGCGGATATACCATTATATTTTTTAAGTTGACAGCAACTATTTCGCCCGCATTGTTATATACCGTCGTTTTTAAGTTTACATTTTGTGTCTTCTTTAGCGTATTCTCTAACTTTGTTTCTACTTGTATATCTGCGGATGATGTAGTTACATTTTTTTGTTTAATATACACCCCAGATGACGCATAATCTGTAGTTGTTATATTCAATTTACCGGTAACAATTAATTCAACCTGACGATATATTCCACCATAAATTCCAAATAAATTATGATTTACAGGAATTACATCTTCTCTTGCTGTATTATCTGCTTTTACAAGAATAGTATTGGTTTCCCCAAATTTTAAAAATGGAGAAATATCAAAAATAAAAGCACTAAAAGATCCCTTATGTTGCCCAACATGTATGTTATTAATATATACGTCGGTTACGTGACCTACACCTTTAAACTTTATAAAAACGCGTTTATTACTCCAAGTTTCAGGAGCTTTAATGATCTTTTTATACAAGCCAACGCCTTCATAAAAACCTTCTCCCTCATGCATATCAGATTGGTTCCAAGAATGTGGTACAGAAACTGTTTCCCAACTAGCATTTTTAACCTCTAAGGTACCTTCTGGTGACTTTACAAAGCTCCAATCCGCATTCATAGGCAAAACACTTCTACTTGTATCCTGCGCTTGTATTTTTAAAATGAATAAAGTCAGAAATAGAAAAAATGAAAAATTCTTAATTTTTAAAAAAGTCATAGTATTATTTTAATAAAAGTCCGAAATAAATTTACGCTCTCCCTTGTGATAATCCCATAAATAATCTCCTGTAGCATCTACACATTTTTGACTGTAATGATGAGGCAAAACAGAAACTAAAGGGTAACCTGTTTTTCCTTTATACATATCTAAATGCTGTAAAAACTTGGCTTCTGTTATGGCTCCTGTATCATTGCCACCAATATGATCTATGTTTATACCACGCCCTGGAGAAGATTTATAAGTAACCTCGTAATGTGTTTTTACACGTGCCGGCCAATTGTATTTGTCATTTAACCAAACATCATTAGTTCTTGTTACATCTGTAAATTTTGTAAAAAAGATGTCTGGTACATGAAATTCCATTTCTATAGTTGGGTCTATTGCTTTTGCTGCGCGATACAACTCTTTATGTATGTGCAACATGTCTGATTTTGTGTTGTAAGACATATCTATCTTAAACTTTTTTACCCCTATTTTATAAAACCTATAAATAACTTCTGATGCATACTCAAAAATATCTGCTTTAGGGTTTAACCAACGTTCTGCTGTGGCTTTATTTACTTTTCCACTAGATTTCCAACTACCTAACATATCTGGGTACTTTTGGGCAATACTACTAGCGTGATGAATTTTAGGAAACGCAATCCAAAGTCCAGGTGTAAATCCTTTTTCATTAATCATTCCCATTGTTTTTTCAAAGTCGGGAAACTTTTTTGGATCTGGATGCCAAGTACCAAAACCAGAATTTACGGTACCATTAGGAAACTGTCCCCAGCCGTGATCTAGAGTCATTTTACCTTTTGGATACCCATACGCCACTATTTTATCTAAATAGTCCTTAACAAAGTCGTGCGTAAGCAAATTAAAATGTCCCTGTCTTTCTTTAGATAAGTATTTTTGCTCTACCCAAGTACAATATTCAACATCACTCCAAAACTTAGGATAATTTGTTGTTAACGGCTTAAAATTAAGACGTTTCATCATTTCTCTATTATACGCTTTCCAAGCTGCATCACCGTCTCCAGATTCTTCTATAAATAACTCCTGACCTTCTGGTACGCTAATGGTTAGGGTTTCATTACCATCAAAACTAAACGTACTATTTTCAAAACCAAAAGTGGTCATAAAGCCTACAAAAACACCATTAGCATCTACAATAATTGGAGATCCAGACATACCTGAAGCCTCTATGGTAAACGGATTATGTGTAAATGCACTACTCTTGTAATAATGTGCCCCGCCACCTTTTTCTTCTGGCGTAGATATACTGTGGTACGGACAAAACAAAGGTGTTTTTACTTTTAAAGTAACTTTTTCTATTGCACTAGATCCTGATACAGTACTAGCAGATAAGTAATCATCCTCAGATTTTTCTACAGCAACTTTGGCCGTAGAAGAACAACTTAATATACTTGCGCCAGCAACTCCAAGGCCAGCTTTTTTAATAAAATTTCTTCTGTTAGACATTCTTTTATGTATTAGTGTAGTTGATCTAAATTTCTAGTTGGCTTAATTGTAGGATCTGCTGGTGCATCTACATAATTTTTCATTTTACCAAAATGAAGTTTGCTCGGTTTTTTCCTTTTTACAGGAACCCACTTTTTTAAATCGGTTACAATATGATTGTATTTTTGATCTGTACTTAAATTTTTCCATTCTAACGGATCTTCATCAATATTATACAACTGCTCTGTACCAGTAACCGTTATCATATAATGCCATTTCCCTAGTAAAACAGACGTACCGTCTTGCGTAATTGTTATACCTGGATAGTCCCATTTTGCTTGGGGATTATCTATTAAACTAGCAAAACTGTGTCCGTCCAAATTTTCTTTTTTTGGTAATCCGCTTAACTCAATTAAAGTAGGATACAAGTCTATTAAGCTTACGTTTTTATCTACAACAATAGCTTTTTTCAGACCTGGTACACGTACAAACAATGGTGTTTTTACGGCCTCTAACCAAGTTGTATTTTTAAGGTAACGTTGCTTTTCCCCTAAGTGCCAACCGTGATCTCCCCAAACCACAACAATAGTATTATTTGCATATTTACTTTGCTCTAAAGCATCTACAACCATACCTAAACAAGCATCTACATAAGATATACTTGCCAAATATGCTCTGGTAGCATCTTTTTCTAATCCGTGTTTTTTAACCCATTTATATTCTCCTGTAGGCTTATATGCCTTGTTGCCATCCGGGGTTAAAATATCATCTAAGTCTGTTTCGTTTACCACTGGTGGTACTATTTCATCAAGCTTATATAAATCAAAAAATTCTTGTGGTACTATCCAAGGTAAATGGGGCTTAATAAAACCAACACCCATAAAAAATGGTTTATCAAAATCTCTTTTTAGTTGTGATCTTGCCCAATCTGCAACCATATAATCCACTGTTTCCTTAAAAGGATCAGTGGTTGGTCCCCAGCTTAGTTTTGCATTCTTGTTTTTAAAGTTTTCATTTTTAACCCCATTTATTATACCCGCTTTAGAAGAGGTGTATTTGGTTTTATCTACAGGGTCATTATTATACCTACGTGCACGAGCAAATTCATTAAAAGCCCAATGCCCAAAATCTGTACCGTTTGCGGTACCGTGTTTATGAAATATTTTACCGTTTGCTAAGGTGTGGTATCCGTTTTTAGAAAAGTATTCTGGTAGTGTGGCATTCTCTTTAACAATATCTGAATACAACATATTATGTGCATTACCATAAACACCAGATGTACTTGGTAAAAAACCAGATAATAAAGAGGATCTAGATGGGCCACATATAGGCGCTGCACAAACTGCATTTTTAAAGACCATTGCCCCTTGTTTGGTAAACTTATCCATACTAGGTGTAATGGCTTGTGTATTGCCCCCTAAAGGAGATACCCAATCATTAATATCATCTATAGCTATAAATAATATATTGGGTTGCTCCTTTTTATTTTGTGCTTTGGTATAAACACAAAAAAGTAAAAGTACAATTGCTATTCTATACATTCTATTTCTCATTATACAGGTGTCATTTAACACCTCTAAATAATACATAAAAAAATAAATTTATGTCTGCTTTAGTATAACAATTGTAGGTATGCGTAAAAGCAATGTTTACTTTAGTTTTTGTTGTAGTTCTTTTCTAAATTGAGTTAGTACTGTTTTACTCCCTTTGTCTTTTGCAATATTTGTCCATTCGTTAGGATCTATTTTGTGGTTGTACAACTCCTCAAAACCATCTGAATATACTGTATATCTATAATCATTATTACGTAAAGAGTATATTCCTTTTGCTTTAATAGTTAAAGCAGTATGGTCCCAATTTGCATTAGAATCTTGTAATAATTTTGCTATACTTACCCCTTCTAAATCTTTTTTCTCTGGAAGATTACATATATCTACTAAAGTGGGATAAACATCTAAAAGAGATACAATTTTTGTACTAATACCTACATTTTTGGTTCTCGGGTCTACCACTAACAATGGTGTTTTTGCAGCGCGCTCCCACAATGCGTTTTTAGACCAATGTTCTTTTTCTCCTAAATGCCAACCGTGGTCTCCCATTAAAACAATAATAGTATTATCTGCATAATCACTTTGTTCTAACGCATTTAATACATGACCAACACAAGCATCTGCAAAAGAAATATTTGCTAAATATGCTCTAACGGCTTGTTTCCAATTATTAGAATCTAAAATGGCTTTATGCACTCCTTTTTTAGCCATATTATTACCCATTCTACCAACATCACTTAAATCGTTTTCTAAAACAGTTGGTAGTTTAATAGCATCTAAATTGTATAAATCAAAATATTTTGTAGGTGCGTACCAAGGCAGGTGTGGTTTAAAAATACCACAAGCAACAAAAAAGGGTTTTGTATGTTCTTGATTTATAAAATCTGCACAGTATTGAGCCGATTTAAAGTCGTTATTTTCCTCATCTTTTGAGTCTGTTGCATACCAGTCAAAAGATCTTAAAAAAGAACCCTTAACTCCGTATTTTTTTAAATTTAAATTATGCGAATGACGATTTTCATCTGACGGATACACTGTACCTGCATTCCCTATTTTTTCTTGTTGAAAAGAGCCTGGATCGCTACCCTCTTTTGGTTCTTTACCTCTTCCTCTTGCATTATGAAAAATTTTACCTGCCGCTGCAGTTTCATACCCGTTTTCTTCAAAATACTGCGGTAAAGTAACCGTATTTTTAAAACCCTCTATTTCTCTAAAAACCTCGTTATTACCATAAACACCTGTTGTGCTTGGCTGGTAACCCGTTAAAATACTGGTTCTAGATGGGTTGCATAATGGCGCAGAACAATAGGCATTTTTAAAAACGACACCTTTTGCTGCCAACGCATCTATATTTGGTGTTATAGCTTGTTGGTTGCCCCCAAAAGCACCAACCCAATCGTTTAAATCATCTACCATGATAAATAAAACGTTAGGCTGTTTTTTATTATTTTGAGCCGTAACTACACTACAAATAAGCAGTATAAAAACTAGGCTGATATAAATTCTATTTCTCATTTTAAAAACTTAAATTATTTAACTCTTAGGTCTGCTTTTGTAGCATCATAATTTGGATTTTCTGTCATCATTTGTGCCCCAACAGATGCTCTCCATTTTACTAGTTTCTTTTTCATTTTACGTGTCTTAGCCACATTAATGTTTGCTAGGTTCCTTGTTTCATTAGGGTCTGTAGTCAAGTTGTACAATTCTAAATTACCATCTTCAAAAAACTCTAATAATTTCCAGTTGTCATCTAAAATAGCTCCATATGGTTTTGTTCTATGATAGTGGGGATAATGCCAAAATAAACTTTTACGTTTTAATTTATTCTTTTCTCCCGTAAGTACCGGTAAAAAAGACTCGCCATCTATTTCTTTAGCATTATAATCTGCAATACCTACCATATCTAAAATTGTAGGATAAAAATCTATTCCCATAACTGGCACAGCAGATCTACTGCCTGGTGCTATATTATTGGGCCACTTTACTATTAGAGGTTCTCTTACTCCGCCTTCATAAGCAAAGCCCTTGTACCCTCTTAATCCGTTTGTGGTTTCGTCATAATTACCACCATTATCTCCTGTTAAAATAATAATGGTATTATCTGCAATACCTAGCGCATCTAATTTGTCTAGTATTTTACCAACACTAACATCTAACCGTTCTACCATTGCTGCTCTTGTGGCGCTAACATATTCGTTTTTAGTGTTTACAAAAGTTTTAGATTTTTTTTTATATTTTTCTATTATAGTCTTTGGTGCCATCACCGGACCGTGTATTGTATAATAAGAAAAATATAGTAGAAAAGGATCTTTTTTAGATACCGTGTCTAAATATGTTATTGCTGCGTTGGTTAACTTATCGGTTAAAAAATCGTTCTTTTTACCATTGTCTAAATTAGGCATATCAAAAGGAGAAAAATACTTACCTCTACCTTTTGGTTGTCCCCATTCTCTACCACCTACATTTATATCAAAACCGTGATTGGTTGGGTAATGGTCGTCAAAATCTTTTCTGTTAATAGGCATTAAATGCCATTTACCAAAAAATGCCGTTGTGTAGCCCTGGTCTTTTAATACCTCTGGTAGTAATTTTTCTTTGTGATCTAATTTTAATGTCCAATCTGGTACTGTTAGTTTAGCATAGGCATAATTATGACCATCTATCCAGTCTGTTAATTTTAACTTTGCAGGATATTTACCTGCTAAAATTGCAGCTCTACTCGGAGAACAGACAGTACTAGCTGCATATCCATTTACAAAAAGCATTCCGTCTTTACTTAACTTATCAATATTTGGCGTTTCATTAAATGTAGCACCATAACAGCTAAAATCTCCCCAACCAACATCATCTACCAACAAAAAAACAACGTTGGGTTTATTCGTTTGTGAAAATAAAACTAAAGGTAAAAAACAGCATATAAATGTTATAAATCTCATACAAACAAAAGGTTATTTAATACTAGTAACTTTTACAAATATTACGCCGTGCCTAGGTACACTGGCAGAAAACTCATTATTAAACCCACCAATATCTTTTTGTCTCCAAACATCTCTAAAAGACTGAGGGCCAGAAATACCTAACAACTCCCAATTTACAGTAATAATTTGTTCTTTATTGTTTAGGTTGAAAAGACCAATTGCTTTGCTACCATCTGATAATTCTTTAACTACAATCTCCATAGTATCATCATAAAAAACTGTTTTTCCTGGAACTGCTACTTCATCTTGATGAATTGCCAATACCTCTGAATTGGTTACTAAGTTAACCGTAAATTCATCCATAGTTTCTATAGGGCAACCAATTAATAAGGGTGCTGCCCATAACGACCAAAGTGATACGTGCGAGTATTGCTCATCTGCAGTTAAGCGAGATGGTTGTGGATTTTTACTTCTTGTATTTACCTCGCCAATAACTAACATATCTGGATCTGGAAAATGACCAGGAGCACCTGCGAAACCTTTTTCTAGCCAGTTTCTATGCGCCACCCACTCGTCTCTTATACTTTTATGACTTCCTTTTCCGCCCCATCTATCTTTTAAATCGCCATCTGTTCTAAAACAATTTACAATTTCTCCAAACAATGCAGCATTTTCTATAGGAGCTGTGTTACTTAGTGAATATACAATATCTCTATTACTATTTTTTAAAGCATTTGCCATACGTATGGTACTTTCTGGCTCGTTAGGGTTCCAATCGTACTTTAAATAATCTATACCCCAATCTGTCCATTGTGCCACATCGTTTTCATCAAAAGTATGTGCAGCAACTCTGGTAAATGTTCGTTTCTTTTTAAGTTTTTTATCGTTCATAGACTGGTCCCAATATCCGTTTTCGGTATCACTAGAACCACCAATATACCCAGCATATGTAGTAACCCAAGGTGACGAATAAATACCAACCTTTAATCCCATATTATGAATTTTAGTTGCCATTGCCTGCATATCTGGAAACTTAGTAGAATCTGCTAAAATACCGTGGTGTTTGCCACCCCTGTGAGATTGCCAACCATCATCTACGTTTATATAGCTCCATCCATAATTTGCTAGGCCTTTGTTCACCATTGCTTGTGCAGATGCAATTACATTTTGTTGCGTAACACTTGGCCCCCAGCAGTTCCAACTATTCCAGCCCATTGGCGGAGTTAAACAAATGGTTTCACCCACTACAATGGTAAAGTTCTTTTTTTGTTCTCCCTTTTTGTTTTTAGCCACAAATGTTAAGGCATAATCTCTTTTTTGTAGGTCTTTTATAACACCACTTATTAAACCCGTTTCTGTATTTAGTTTTAAACCTTCAGGCAATCCTTTTACAGCAAACTCCATTGGTCTTTTTCCGGTTACAGGAATACTATATAGAAATTGGGATCCTGGACGTACCCCAAATATTGCTGGTCCGTTTATAGTTGGACTAGCACTTGCTTTGGGTGTTAAAATATATTTACCCTCTACATTTATTGGTTTATAAGTTTTTTGCTCTTCTTTAGAGTTACAAGAAACGGTAAGAATGCAGCATACTAATAAACAAAGAGTTTTAGTGTATAAGTTGTTTAGCATTTGTGGTTTGTTTAAAATTGGTATTGCTAAATAACAAAGAACAACGGACTAGAATGTTTCTCTTAGTCAAACTTTTGTATTCTAACGTGCATTTTTAAGGTATACGGCATAAAAAAACGTGCTTACATAAAAATATAAGCACGTTACTAAGTTAAGGGAATGTAGTTCTACGTTTTTATTTAAAAGTAGATTCTAGTCAAATAAAACAATCATATATGTTCTCATTACCATAAGCTTCACAACTACAACATAAATGCACCAATTAAATTACTAATACTATTGTTTGTGTTTTTAATTCGCTTTTTCTGAAAAAGTTTTAAAAGTATAATCATTGATACCGTCTTCATCGGTATCTCTATTAATGATACGGACAAGTATTTTGTCATTAAGCTCTATAGGTGTATCACTAAGAACAATGCCCTCACCATTCTCAAAGCTTCTGTTTTCTACCTCACCATCAGTGATGCGAACTTGCTCATAAAAGACCAAACTTAAACTTGACTCTGCTTCGCGATATGCCCAAAAGCCCTTAAACTTTTCAATAAATACATATTCCTCTTTAAAAATAGGCTCGCATTCCGAAAATGTGGCTCCAAAATCTAAATTGTTAATCACATTCTTATATTCATAGGTAAAAGTGCCATCTTCATTTAAAGTGAAGTTTTGATATTCTATAAGCGTACAATCCTCGTAAAATAATTCTTCATCCTCACAAGATATAGACCTTTCATTACAACCATTCTCTCCTACTAAAACTATTTTTGTTTCACCATCTTCGGTAACCTCTTTTTTAGTATAATTCCAAGTACCCACTAAATCTGAATTTCCTCCCCAGCTTTCTACTGTAGTACATACTTGTATAGGTGCACTTATATTTCCTTGACTATCATAAACGCAAACTACATAACAAAAAGTACCAGATTTAACATCGCTGTTAAAACCAACGTCTAAAGTAAATTCATCTCCTTTAGCACTAATCGTGCTTACTTTACCAGACAAACTGTTCTCTGTAAGGTCAATATCATAATAACTGCTAGATACAGTACCACTTTCATCTTTAAATTGTAAATAAGCACCAACTATATCTACGTTAGATTTTAAATTAATTTCAAAACCTTCATTTAAAAAAGCTGCTTTACCACTATTTGCAATGCCTAACGTTATTGCCTCATTAGGTACCGGCGGCATACCTTCTTCTTTGGTTGCTCCTTTAATTATAACGTTATCTGATACCGTATTTGCTGCTAACGGAATAGTTTCCTGGTTTACGGCTTGCTGATCTTTTGTATCGTCTTCTGAGCAAGATGCAACAATTACGAATACCGCTATGGTAATAGCTCTAAAAATATTTTTCATTAATGGTTTAATTTTATAGTTACGCCTCTAAATTAACAAATAAAAACTGAATAGAAAGTTACATAAGTTTTACACAACTAAGAAAATATTAATTAAGTATAGCCTATATTGTTGGTAGTATATTTTATATCCTTTTAAAACTAGACCACCAAAAATTATAAAAAATACTTAGCAATCATTTTTGCTATATAATAAATCATCAAATAAAATTTCGTCTAATTTATCCTTTTCTATTTTATTTAAATCAACTTTTTTTAACTCAACTTCGTATTTTTGTTTTGTATCAGGACTTACCCAATTGCCTCTTAAATAATCCCCTTCTTCTTCTAAAAATAACGCTCCGGTAAAATTATCCTCGACCATACAGTATTTCTTTTTTTGAATGTCTGTAGTTGTATTAAGCAGCAACCATTTTTTTTGATTATCATACTTGTACATAGCGTTTAATAAAGTCATTTCTCCACCGCAAGGATGTTCTTGCTCATTTAAGTACAGTGATATTTTAGTTTTTCCGTTTAGAGTTCCTTTGTATAAAATATTCCTATTTACGTTTGTAGCACCCTCAAGATGTATATCTTCAGTGCTAATCTCTATTTTAGAGTTTAAACCTTTATGTTCTTTAGTTCCAATATTTAAAAATAATATTGAAATTATTATAAGTAATTTGTTCATTTTTAATGCGTATTAATGATTCGTATTACGTGTGATTTATAAGGTGCTGTGACGCGTTTTTTATTCGTTCAGTTTCTTGTTATTTAATTTAGAGCAAAAATTACAAAGTGCTTATTTTTTTCATAAGCTCCGTATATGGTCCCATTGGCATAAGATAATGGGTCTGTTATAGCACCTTCAAGATACCCACTAAAAAACTTTTCTCCGGTAGTTTTGTCCAGTATATATACAGTGCCAGTAGAGTCTCCAAAATATAAATAATCTCCTACCATAATTAATTCGGTTATATATTTACCTTCTACATTATAACTCCATATTTTTTCACCAGAACTTAAGTTAAATGCTTTTACATAAGAGCCATAATTTACACCCATATGGGTATGGTAACCATCTGCTGTTAGGTAATGTGTACCATTATCTACAATGTCATATTTTTTTTCAGAATCGGAAAAAGCCATTATGCCTAACCGCTTTCCTGTTTTTTTATCTATTTTATTTAAATGGCTATAACTAGAAACATATAAGGTGTCTTCATATACAAAAGGTTTTCCTTCGTTTAAATCATATAATTTAGACTTCCATTTTAAATCTCCGTTTTTTTTACTGTGTGCGTATAAGTTACGGTGGCCATCATTAACGTATATAACATTCTCCGTTATTAAAGGAGGGATACCACTTCCTATATTTGCATTAAAAAAATACTGTGTACCACCTGTTTTAATATCCAATGCCACCATATGTTTTTCTAACGTAATAAAAACGTTATCTCCTCTAAGCAAAGGTGCCGTTTCATTTGTTCTTTTTTTATTAATGGTATACGCTGCAGTGTCTGTTACAATTGCGTTTCCAAACATATCTTTCTTATCAGATATATAACTTTTATATTCGTATGAAAAGTCTCGTTTCCAAATCACTTTACCATTTTTAGCATTAATACCATACACAAATGTTGAATCTGGAGCCGCAACCAAAATATGATTAGAAACTAATAGGCTATGCTTAATTTTACTATCCAGTTTAATTTTCCATTTTAAATTACCAATACTGTCAATTGCATAAATATCTTTTGACTCTGTACCAAAAAAAGTTGTTCCATTATCTACAACGAGTGGTGTTGGTTTGCCTCCTTCATATTTAAATTCCCACGTAACTTTTGGCTTTCTCTTTGGTATAAATTTACTTTTAACCTTTCCGTCCATAGCAGGCCCCATATATTGTGGCCAGCTTTTATTTTTATAATTCTTGGTATGTATAGCTGTTTCTGAAGTTTTAGAAGGCTCTTCTTTTTTTTGAGATGTACACTGACTAGAAATAAGTAATACTGAGATACAAAATAATAATAACTGAGATTTCATAAATAAATATTGTCTTGTTTTTATAAATACCACAAAGCTCAAAATAGAAAGTTTGTGCTTTATTTTGTTGGTACGGTGTTCTTTATTTAAAAGTAGATTCTAGCACTGCTTTTTCTATTTTTTGCTTATCAAATTCATTATCATAAATTGCAGTTATAGAAAACTCTTTACCTTCAATTTCTGCAACATAATAGTCAGACGTATAGGAATATTTTTCTACTGTATAATTTGTGGTTTTTCTAATTAGGTAGAATTTTATTTTATCAATAACCAATTCACGCACTAGTACATTTACGGTATTTTTGGGGTTATTATCTTTTGGGTGAATTTTTAAATATTCTCCTAGTATTTCTGCATACCCCTTAAGCGTGTATTGCTCAATACTTTCATTATTTTTATAACTCGCTAAAACAATATTCATTTGTACAGCATCTGTTTTTGCTAATGAAAAGAGGACTGTATCATCTGTAGATAGTGTAACACCATCATTTTTTTGCTTTTTAATATATGTTTCTCCAGCTTTTACTATTTTTTCAAAATTATCTACTCTAGCACTATATGCCGCTGGTGGTGTAATACTCCAAATACACTTTTCAATGCGGTAGTTTTTTTGGCCAAAAGATTGAAAACTTATTGCTAAAAGTAAAATCAGTAAAAAATTTCTCATAAAATGGTTTCTTCAAAGGTGAGGTAACGTTCTTATATATCATTTATTCCGTGATTAAGCACTAAAGTTCGAAACTGACATTAATCTTCAAAACTAGTCAGAAATCCAATTCTAGTGTTCATTTCTTTAATTTTGTTATAGGACTCTTTTTTTGTAAAAAATAAATATACAGAACTCAAATTTTCAGACTCTATTTTAGCTATCTCTTCCTTTTCTTCTTCTGTTAATATTACATTTTTAAAGTCTACTATAACATCAGACACCATAGAAATTATAACATCACCGGCATCCCATTTCCGAACACTAGATCTAGTAAAACCCGCAGAAGATTCTGAAAGTTTAAAAGCACCATATTTATTGTTTAACCCCTTAATTGTATTTTTAATCTCTGTTTTTTCAGCCTCCTCTGCATACGCACAAACCAATATTGTGTTATTACTTAAATCGGTTACAGCATTGAGCTCATCAAATTTTAAAGAACTGTATGTAGCTAAACAATAATCTTTCTCCCAAGTATTACCTCCTGCTCTAGCACTCTGCATGTATGTTACTGCATAAGGCGTATCTATTCTAAAAGAGTTTCCTCCGCCATCAATTGTATCTCTATCTGTTTGAAAAAAATAGATAGGACTAACATCATTTTTTCTTTTTTTATGGTAATCAGACCACTCAGCTTTCAAAGATTTAGAGTAGAATTCTTTTGCGTTAAATGAGCTAAGATTTATTTTTTCTAAACTAAAATTTCCGTCTTCTAAATATACCTGACTAGAACAAGAAGTTAAAAAAAGAAATAAAAGTATGTTCAGTGCTATTTTCATTTGTTGCTAGTTAATGTTGTGTAACGTTTTTTATCTAAATAATTAATGGTGTATTTAACTAAAAACAAAGTATTTGAATGCCCTAATAGATATGCCTAAACTACTTGCTCTAATTTTAAAATTAAGTTTCTTGTAATTAGTTAAGTTTAAACGTTAAAGGTATACTAAAAGGAACTCTAACGGGTTTTCCCTTTACTTTACCAGGAGTCATACGAGGAAGTTTTGCAAAAATTCTTCGCCCTTCCAATTCAAATAAAGGGTGTGGTCCTCTGGTTTTTATGTTTTTTACAGATCCATCTTTATCAATAACAAACATTATGTTTACTCTACCTCGCATTCCTAATTCCTCAGCTTCTTCTGGGTATCTAAAATTTTTAACAATGTGTTTGCCTAATTTATTTTGAAAACAAGATTTCTGGCTGCTTTTGTCCATATCCTCACATCCAGGAAATATGGGTACATCTTCTACAATAAAAAAGGGTACATTATCTTCAGCTATTTCTTCTTCTTCTTTTAAATTTTCTTTACTTACTTTAATATCTATAACCTTTAAACGAATACGTTCTCCTGGATTAAATTTTGCATACAACACATAACCAGTACTAACAGCCGTATCTTTTAATTGAACCACTTTTAGTGCAGGGAGTTTTTTTAGAATCAGATCTATTTTTTCTTCAATAAATTTAGTTTCTGGCCTACTATACATCTCCGTAGATTCTAGCTCTCCTTTAGTATCTGTAAAGAATTTAAAATATACTTTTCCATTAAAATTTTGAGAAATAGAATCTTTAGGCATCTTTAAGTTCTCATTAAAAAACGCTTGTAATTTACCTGTAAAACAAACGTTTTGTGCTCCTGCCGTGGTTGCTGTACATTCGCTAAAATTGGCATAATCGGTAACTTCTTCAAACGGTCTGTAAGAAGTTATTTCCATACCATCACCATTGGTTTGGTTGTATTGTGCACTTAAGGTGAAAGTAAAAAACAAAGCGACAAAGAAAGTGTTGTAAGCTAATTTAAATTTCATAATGGTTTTATTGTGTAGTTAACACTCCAAATATTAAAAACTTTTAGGACTAATGTAACCACCAACATATATTTGTTAGTTATTAATAAATATTCGATATTAAAAATTTGTTGGGGAGAAGTAAATAAGAATACCCTTTTTCAATGTCAAAGTAGCTTTCCACGATTCCTTGAGTATTTGAGTTTTTAAGTGCTTTCACATTAAATTACAGCTAACGCTAAGTATAAGAAACGTAGCAGGTTAAAAACACTTTTGTTTTAAGTTTAAAAACAAAAATAGTAGAAAAGCACAAAACTTTGGAGTTAGCACAATAGGTCTATTTATTATATCCATTGTTAGCAGTTCGCCTTTTTAGTTATATGTTGCTTGGAAATTTCTTAGCTTACTTTTAAATGTATTTTTCCAATTAGAATAATCAGTTATGTCTTGTTCAATCACAGTTTTATTCGGTAGTTGTGGAATTGTTGATGTTCCTCCATCGTGTTCAGTTATAGAGTATTTACCAAATAGGTTTAAAAGAAAGTCTATATCTGATTGTTCAGTAACTATATAGCTTGAAAGATTTCCTTTTTTTAAATGAATATTCTTAGAAAAACGTTCGTACGTTTTATTTGAAAGAATTTCTTCAACAGTACGTTCTACAAGCATTCTAAACCTTTTTCGAGCAGAATCTAGTTTAGTTTCTCTGCCGTGAGCATCTGTTAACCCAAGCGAATCGTGTTCTCTTAAAATTCTTCTTATTGAATCAATTCTTTCTTGAACGTTTTTAGCCAAATAAGGAATTTCATCCGTGACTATTCCACTAATCCCATTATATTTATCAATACCAATAATAGCACAGTCTATTGTAGTTACTGATTTATGAGTATCTATTAAAAGACGTAAGAAAGATAAATCGTGAGTTAAAACTACAATTTGCCTATTTTGTGATAATTGAACGATTTTAGATGCAATTAAATCTCGATAATCCATATCTAATGATGTTACTGGGTCATCAAAAATTATTGAGTTTAATCGACCATCAATAGTACATTCTGCCAAAAAATTTGATAAGGCTACTATTTTTTGCTCGCCTTCGCTCAAAACAGTGTTGATACTATCATTAATACCGCTCAAACTACATCTTTGAAATGTATTACCTTGACTTGTTCGAGTTCGCGAAATTAACACCTTAGATGCGAGTTCAGTATTAAATGAATTTAAGTGAGAAATAAATTCTTGGTGTTGCAAGTTGACAGCTTGATTTTCCATTATTTCTCCAATCTTTATTGATATTGTTCTAGTATTTAATTTAGCTCGGCATTGACTAATCCAAGCTTTAAATTTATACTCGTCATAATTTTGAAGAATAGCTGTTTTATTGGCGAATAAAAATTCTTTTGTATTTAGCTCTTTCAGTTCAATATCTAATGCATTTCTATTTAATAGAAGCTGGGTGTTTTGCTGAATTTGTACATCAATAGCTGGGATTAAACTTGAAATGTGTTCAGACAAAATAGGCTTAGTAATATTAAATTCGCCACCGTTTTCCAAGTATGCGACAACTCTACTTTTTAATGTTGTAATGAGTTGAGTAAATTGAGTATAGTTATTTCTGAAATCAGGAATTGATTGTTCTAATTCTGCAAAATTTTCTATTGGTTGAATGACTAATGAGTTATAGGATAGCTTTCTTTGTTGAATAGTAGAGTTAATTGCGGTTAGTTGTGTAGAAATGTCATTTAAAACAAATTGGTTAAAGGCAACTAGTCTTTGCTGTGCTGTTTCATCTAAGTCTTGTTGACATAACACACACTTTTCTAAAGATTCGGATGAAGGAAAATTTTCTCCATCTGACATATTGGAACTATGAGCAAAATTCTTAGCAGAATCCCATAGTGTTCTCCAAGGATTATTTCCAAGTCCTTCAATTGTGTTAAGTTCACTTAAACCATTTACCGAAATTTGATATGCTTGATTAGTACTTTCAAAAGTTGTTCTAATTCCTATTAGTTCAGTAATGTTCTGTTCGCTAAATAAATTTTCTATTGCTGAAAGTTGCCTTATATAATTGGTAAGTCTAATTTTTCTACCATTTAAAACTTCAATATTCTGTTGAGGGTTTTGTGAATTCGTTAATCGTATTAATTCTTGTTTTCTGTCAATATCTGCTTGTCTAAATTGAATATAAGTATCAATCTCTGTCTTAATTAAGTTTTCAATATTTGCGAACCATTGAGCGGAAATTGAAGAAGAAAGAGAATTATCTATAATAGGTTTTTGAGTGTTTAAAGTAATGACCTCCAAGTTTAATGATTGAGAAAGTTCCCCAAAGATTGAAACTAATTTTTCAAGTACATCAATTCCAATCGGTTTGTATTCAGTAGGATTTTCTCCATTTATATAGACGTCACTACAACCATTGTCAAAAATAAAAATTGAATTTAGAGATGGATGACTTGGACTGTTCTCAGTCCAAGTAAAGTCAATATTAGAGCTATTGTGTTCAATTGTGAGTTCAACTTGTTGTTGATTTGAAATAGGATTGAAAACGTTTTTTTTTAATTCAACACTTGGGTTACGACTCCAGCAGAGTTTATTTAAAATTCTTGAGTAACTTGATTTTCCGGAACCATTATTTCCATAAACAACATTTAATCCATTTTTTGAAAACTGTAAATTTCCCTGACTATGTAAAGCACAAATATTAATCGGATTTTTAAGACTGACCAACTTTGGGTAAATTCCGTTGGCGGATGTGGAAGTTGGTATATGAGTATTGTTTAATGGAATTGCATTTAAAATTATTGATGTATCTCCACATTCTTTTTTGAGCAATAATAACAGTTCATCAATATCGTTTTGTACAATTGTTGTTGAAGTTATTATCCTTCTTAATGCATCTTGGATAAAAAGAGGTCTACTTTGCGACCAGTTTAAAATTTCTTGGTATATAGACATCTTTTAAATTATTAGTTATATAGTTTTTTTGGCTTACAGCTAACGTTTGAGCTAAGCGTAGTGCGGAGGCAAGGAAACTTTTCGTTTCCGTTTGCGCACGAAGCTAAAGCTTATGGATTTTGCTTTTTCTTTATTTTGTCCAAAGCTAAATCCATAAGATTTAGCAGACTTTGCAAATAAACACAGACCTTTCAATTTTGCCCAAAAGTCCGCATTACGTTTAGGCTTTGTTGGCAATAGTTATTTTATATTCAACCTTTAAGTTTTAGTCCACTAAACGAACTTTTAATCATTTCCCATAACATCCCTGCTGATTCTGGTGTAATACCTAATGACATAATTAGACTGGCTATAGTTCCTATGAACAAAGATTTCCAATCAAACTTTTTCAAATCATCTACTTTGGTGTCTAACTCATCTAGTTTATGTTCAATAATCTTTAGTGTGTCAGAAGAAACATCCAATGTTTTTACCTTTTTCTTAATATACTTAAGACTCTGTCTTATTGATTCCTTTTCATTCTTTGAAAAAGACTTATTTAAATCATCATAATCTGTATTTAAGTAATTCTCGTTCTCAAATGTTCCCCAACCATTTGGTGTATTTAATTCAGAACTTATTTCGTTTGACCATAACTTAAAACGATGTATGACTCCATCCCATTTCGTAACAGTCGTACCAGCATTTGTGTTATCAATCGACTGTATTGTGATTTGATATTGGTCTTTATCCGTTTTTATAATATTAAAAGAGAAATAATCAAACTTAAATTTAATCTTAAATTCCTGATAACTGCCTGAAGCTTCAAAATCAAGTAAATTAAGTTCATTTTGATTGAAAATACTTGAAAGTTCTTTTTTTTGCTGATTTGTTATTCTCATTCTGGTTAATTATTGCCAACTATAAATAAACGCATATTTCTATTCTTAGCGCTTAATTATCTTACAATATAAAAACATTTTTTGTTGTGCAATTACGGATATGTGTAATTGTATTAAAATAATATATAAACGGTAGCAATTGGGTGATAGTTTACATTTCACTGTTAAAAAAAATCCCCTTTTACGCTAGTTTTTACAAACCAGTATAAAAGGAGAAAATAAATAAGTGTTAGGTGCTTAATACGCTACGTCTATAAAACGCATAGATCCTGCTGGTACTGTTACTTCTATCTTATTGTTGGTTGCTGTAAACACCTCTTTAGATAAAATATCTACTATTTGTTTGGGTGTTTTATGGGCAAATGTTACAGTAACTTCTGTGTCTTGTGGGTTTATGTAACCTGGGTCTATTAAAATTAAACGTGTATGCGTATCATCTAATCGTATAGCGCTCCATGATGCTCCAGAAACTACTATTGGTAGTTGTTTAGCTCCTTCTGCTACTGTTGCCTTTATAACCGCACCAAACTCTTTTGCGGACTTAGTAAATATACCCAAACTTATGGTTAAGCGCCAAAACCCGTATTAATTATAGCCATTGTTCTAAAACGATTTTTACCAATAATTATGGTTTTTTATGTCTTTTAATTTTAATAAAAACTGTATTTCTTGTGGAAGATAAAACGCCGGGTCAATTAAGTTCATATTTCTGTCAATCAACACATAACGAGGAATACTCTGCATTTCCATAAATTTGGTAAATCCTTTGTTAGTCTCTATTTCTTCATCAAACCAAAAAGTCAATTTCTGTTCTAATTCGTTTGTTTTTATCTTCCATTTTTCCTTGTCTTTTTTCTTATCAACACTAAAACTCAAAACCTTAACATCTTTTGGAATTACCATATTATTCATTGTCTTTACACCTTGTATACAAGGCACACACCACGTAGCCCAAAAGTCAATTAAGTAATATTTAGAATTATTTTCAGAAAGTATTTCAGCAATTTTGATTTTCTTATCGTTTATGTCAATCATCTCTATTTTGCTCAAATATTCCTTAAATTTTTTGTTATTTAAAGGTGTTATTTCTTTTCTAATATGTGTTGAATCTCTCTTATAAAAATCAGTAGTTTTTAGCCAATCCACAGCTTTATTATATTTTGCATCTCCCTTGTTATCCTTTAATTTCAAAAAACGATATGCACCAATAGCAAGTTGTTCAATATAAGTTTCAGAATTGTTTTTTGTATTTAAATTTTCGTAATCTAATAATTCGGCATTATTTTTAAAGTAATTGAATAATAGGTTTAATTGAGCGTGTCCTATCATTATTATATCGCTATTTTTTATAAACTCTTCTACTCGTTTGTCTTTGGGATTTGCTTCTTGTATTTCACCCAAATAGAGCATTTCATTTATTTGAGAGTTCGGTATTTGATTGTTTGTTAATTTTTTAAAATAACCGTTTAGACTATCCAATTCTTTACTATAATTTTCACTCCCTATTGTTTTATTTTCTAAATGTTTTCTTCTTAAATACTTGTAGCTTTTATGAATACTGTCTGTGAGAATGCTTTGAGAAGTTTTATTTTTTAATTCAATTAAATTTGAATCACATTTAAGTTGTAAATCAGTCATTTCTTGGCTTGCAATAAAATGTCTGTATATTATTTGCAAATTCTTGTTTTCGTCAAATTTCGACTTGAGAAATATCATTTGATAATAGTCATAAAACAAAGGAAGTTTTTTTGTGATTATAGTATCTTTATTACTATTATTTTTAAATACTAAACTAAACTCATCATAAGGTTTTAGCCAAACATTTATATTCTTAGATGTTTTTGCAGGCATTTCTAATGAAATGGAAAAGGAATCTTTTTTGACTATTATATTCTTTTGTGGATTTTCTAATTCAGTATGTTTTTCTTCTTTACAAGAAGTTAATAAAAGTGTTATTAATATTAGGAATAGAATTTTGTTCATTGGTTTGTTAAAATGTTTTACAACTAGTTAGTAAACGCAACTACAAATTTAACGCGCTTAATTTTCTTACAATATAAAACTATTTTTTTGTAGTACAATTATAGATATGTGTAATTGCATTAATATAATATATAAATGGCATCAATTGGGTGTTTATTTGCAATTTGCCCATAAAAAAAATCTCCTTTTACGCTAGTTTTTACAAACCACTATAAAAGGAGAAAATAAATAAGTGTTAGGTGCTTAATACGCTACATCTATAAAACGCATAGATCCTGCTGGTACTGTTACTTCTATTTTATTGTTGGTTGCTGTAAACACCTCTTTAGATAAAATATCTACTATTTGTTTGGGTGTTTTGTGCGCAAAGGTTACCATAACTTTTGTGTCTTGTGGGTTTATGTAACCTGGATCTATTAAAATTAAACGTGTATGCGTATCATCTAATCGTATAGCGCTCCAAGATGCTCCAGAAACTATTATTGGTAATTGTTTAGCTCCTTCTGCTACTGTTGCCTTTATAACCGCACCAAACTCTTTTGCAGGTACCTTAACTCCGTTTTTAATACCTACTTTGGCTGTAGATACAAAATAGGGTTTGCCTTGTTTTTCTACAAAACTTTTAGCCTCTATTGGTGCTACGGCTACCATACCGTTTGGCAGTACTGGCATATAGTTTAACCATCTGTATTTTACGCCTAAGGCTGCGCTAGAAAAATCGTACTCTGGTATGTTTGTACCTGCCCAATGCATTTGTCCTAATGAGAATACGGCATCGGCATCTGCCTTACTATATTGTTTTAAATTATGGTGGTTGTCTACGGTGTGTATTAGTTTTTCATCTACATCTTGTATTAAATGCCATGAACTAATAGACATAATATCTTTTGGTTCTACTAATGGTAAAACTCCAGATTTCATTAAAGCAAATAGTACGTTTAAACCCGGTTCTTCCGTAAAAGGGTTGTTTGCTACTACACCATACCTAGCACCATAAGCTGCCATTAATGTTCCTTGTCTTAAATAAGGAGAAATAGATGTTTGTCCGCCTGGAGAAAGTGGTCTCCAGCTTGTTGGGTTATCGTCTATTAAACGCATTGCAAAATCGTTTACATATCCGCTAGATTGCATACCTACACGACCTGCTAAATTAAGTTCTTGTATTCTGTTACTTGTATCTTCTGACGCTGGTACTAAAATATCAGTATAGGTATTAGAAAAGAACATCTCTTTCCATAATGGTAAGTGAGCGGTTGCTGCCCAAAACATATTTTTGTATCTAAAATACAGTTTTGCTCTGTTGTTTTTACGAATTGCCTTTGCTAGTCTTGGCATATACTCCCTTACAAAGTGTTGCACTCTAGGGTCGTCTACATTTGCCATTTCTGCATACACAAAACCGTAACAGGTGTTTGGTGCTACTTCTAATATTTTTTCTAAGGTTTCTATTTGTATGTAAAAAGGATCGTTACCGTGGCCTGCCCAAAAGGTAAATGGCTGCCCTTCTGCCTCATATTTTATGGCCATTTGTACAATGTCTTCTCTAGAGTCTTGGTACTTGCCACGCTTGTCTTTTTTTAGCGCATCTTTACCAATAATTTTTACCAATGCAGAACGATCTGTACTCTCTTTTGGCGATTTCTGAATTACAAATTTTACATTGTTTCCGTTTAGGTTATTTACCGCAGCATCTACTTTTTTAGAGGTAATCATTACCCAATCTTTCTCAGATTTTTTTTGATATGCTGGTAACTTAAAATCTAATGTTTGTTGGTAAAGCTTGGCTAAATTTTCTTGAACCTCTAACATTCTACCTTGCTTTTCTTGGGTTGTATTCCACCAATTTTTAGCATCTAAATTGTATACATAAACTGCATTACCACCATCTACTTCACCAGCTGCAAATAGGCTGTTTTTACTTGGTACGTAGGTAATATCACTATACACCTTGTTTTTGTAGTTTTTACCTGCCTTTAGTACTAAATTTCCTTTTGTATCTAAAATGTAGATTACACTACCGTGCTGAAACATAATTTCTTTACTCTTTGGTAAATATGCTCCTTTGCTATGTGCATACCTCTGAGTTTCTTTTCTGCCGCCACTGTAACTTGCCAACTCTTTAAAATTAGCGTCTATTGCTGTAAAAAATGGGTTAAAAGACGTGTCTCCAAAAATTAAAATATCGTCTAAAGCGTTGTTATTTATATCTGCTACAGCAAAATCTGTAATCATTGCTTTGCCTAGTTCTTTTAAGGTATTGTCTTTAAAATCTAAACTTTTAAGCGCTTCTTTTGTATCTGGATCTAAAAAGCCTAAAAACTCCCATCTAAATTTATCGTGAACATAGGTCATTACAAAAAGACTCTGTTTGTCTTTTTCTATAAAGTTACCCGGCATTAATTTACGTACTACGCCATCTATTTTTGTGGTAGACACCAAATTACCTTTAGCATCTAACTCATACAACTTATAGTTATTACCGCCTGCAAATATTTGTGGTTTTCCGTTGTTTATAACAGCAACTTCACTAAACCTAACTTTATCTTTTGGGGTAAACGTCCACAGGATTTCTCCTTTGTGATTGTAACAGTACACAGAACCGTTAGCACTTGCCGCAATAAGCTCATCTTTACCATTATTTGTAATATCTGCTGCTGCTATATTAAATAGTAAGGCTGGGTTTGTACTTGGTTGGCTCCATATTTTTTCACCAGAGAGTGTGTATGCAGCTACCGCACCATCTAACTCGGATACGTATAAAATTTGATCTTTATTTATGTTTGCAACAATAGCATTGCGTATGCCATTGCCTTCTGTTGTAAAATTTTGTGCTTTAGCATTTCCTATAATTAAAAGAAATACAAGTATAAATGTATATTGATTTTTCATTTTTAATGGTTTTGTTTTAAAAAAAAAGAGTAATGATTATACATCTTAAATAGTACTACATTTTAAGACCATCATTACTCTTTATACAAGATAACAAACATATGTTCAGCTCCTAATTCCAAACATAATACCTTCTTATTTTTTACTTTATAAAATCAGAAATTACTAAGGTCCAAACTTTACTAGAGTCATCTGCAGCTGTAACTTTATACTCCATTGTATCTGCACTAAAATCTGCGACTTTACCAAGTGTTGGCGCAGTACCTACTGGTGCTATGGTAGCAGCCGTAGAAATATCTGTATATCCAACAATGCCAGCCAGTGTAACATTGTCCCTTACCGCAGCAGAAAAATCTGCGTTAACAGCTGGTACGGTTATAATACAGTTAATTATAGCATCATCTGTATTAATTATAGTTTCTGTAGGCAATTGTATTACCTGTAATTGACTATTTTCTGTAGCGTTATCTACCCATCTATACTCGAACTTAAAACTTGTAATTTCTGCATCACTAAAGGCAGGCAAATCTTCTAAACCAGATTTTAAACAAGAGGTATTTACGATGCAAAGTACTAGTACGGTTATATATTTTATAATTGTTTTCATCTTAAGTATACTTTAATTTATTAGTAGATTACCACCCTGGGTTTTGGTCTAGTAAATCGTTTAAAATTCTTTCGTTTTGCGGTACAGGGAACAAGTAGCGCTTAGGGCTAAACCTTTTCTTTTGGTTCCCTACTTTAAGTAATACTGGTTTTCTTTCAAAAGATTTTCCGTCTTCAGAAATTTCAAAATACGTGTATTGCTTATCGTTTAGTTCTGGTATTACTCCGCCACCATCTTCTTTACCCCAACGTAAAAGAGACCAGTATCTATCGTTCTCAAAAAACAATTCTACTCTACGCTCTATCTTATACATATTCCACGCTTCTGCGCTAGTAATACCTGTAGATAGTGCTGGTAATTTACCGTGTACCGTTCTTGTTTTGTTTATGTATTCTACAGCCGTAGACACATCGTTTAAACGCAATAAAACCTCAGCATAATTTAAGTACGCTCTTCCCAAACGCATAACCACTTGGTGGTGATCTGTAAATACTGTAGACTTATAGCCCTCTATACTTTCATAAATACCTTTACGTAAAAAGTATCCGGAAATAGTAGATGCCTCTGTACCTTTAGTACTTTGTGCATAGTGCATATTACCACCTACTCTTGTAGTTACTGTATTAGAAAAGAATTTAGATGAATCTTGTACTATTGATGCAAAAAAACGAGCATCTCTATGTTCATTATAAATAGCTTCAGATAAAAACCCACCTGTATTTATGTAGTCTTGATAATATGAAGTCTGATCCCATTTTTTAGCAACACCATCTGTATCTTCTACCAAATAATCATCTACTAAGTCTGCAGAAGGCATACAGGTTGTCCACCCTAAAAACGATTCTTTTAATTGTGGCGTTCCCGTTGTTTTTGCAACTTCCATATTAGGCATTGTACGTTGCATAGGCGTTAGCACACACAAGGTTGCATCTATATTAGAATACAATCCTAAAATAATACCAGAAGAATTTAAAGCGGTATCATAACTATTAAAAACAGCACCATAATCATCATCTAAAGCATAACCTAAACCAATTAAATCTTCACTGGCTTTTTTAGCTATTGCGTAATAATCGTCTTTACCAGTTTCTATATAAGCAGCACCGTGTAAAGCAATTTCTGCTAAATATGCATATGCTGCACCTTTTGTTAAGCTACCTGGTTCTGCATTATTAGCCAATGGTAAATCTTCTGCTGCTGCTTGTAAATCTTTTATAATAAAATCGTACGTTTCTTTTATAGTTTTAGAACGTGGTAATTTTAAATTGTCTTCTTCTGTTAACACCTTATCTACAATAACATACTTACCAAATAATCGTGCTTTAGAAAAGTAGATTAAAGCACGTAGCATTTTACCTTGTGCAATTAAACCTGGTTTAGCAGATTCTTGTATTCCTTGAGATGCTGCTACTTTTTCTATAATTAAATTACAGTCTCTAATAACCTCAAAAGAATTTCTTTTTATAGGTGCTTTTTTACCCAAAGGTGCGTTACCAAAAAAGTAGTATGAGTTGTTTGTTGCCCAACCAGCATCATAAAACTGATCCATTAAATCTAGTGCCACTTTGTTAGATTTTACCAGTACCATATTATCTGTAAAATCGTCTACACCTGCTCCGCCACCTTTTGGGTCTGGATCTAATGGGTTCACCATTAGTTCTGGTATTACAGATGCATAGGTGTTATACACAAAGCCTTGCGCTAAGTTAAAATCGCTCCAAACATCTAGTTCTGTATACTTATCTAGAGGTTTTGTATCTAAAAGATCATCATCACATGAAAAATTAATGAAGCCTAGTATTGCTATTATTATATATGTCGATATTTTTTTCATCGCTTACTTTTTTACTTTATTAAAATCCAACAGTTAAACCTAAAGAATATGTACGTTGTATTGGGTAACCATAACTTACTACCCCAGCATTACCTTGTACTTGTTCCGGATCAAAGAAATCTTTTACTGGAGATACAGTAAACAAATTGGTTCCGTTAACAAACATTCTAAAGGTTGATAAGCCTTTTGCATCTGCTAATAATGTCTTTTTAAAATCGTACCCTAATTGAAGATTTTTAAGTCTAAAATACTTTGCGTTTTTAAGGAAGTAGTCTGATGGATTACTAATAATATCGTTATTACCACCATTAACCCCAACACTAGTTATTGGTCTAGGATATAAAGCATTTGTATTGTTAGGTGTCCAATAATCTAACTGGTACACATACGTTAATCTTTTTGCTTCTGCTGCTATAAAACGATCAAAACCAATATACCTATCTCCTGTTCCTTGGAACAAACCAGACATAGACCACCCTTTGTATTTAAGTTTAAAATCTATACCGTAAGTTCCGTGTGGTACAGAAGATTTACCTAATAACCTTTTATCTTGCTCGTCTACTTTACCATCTCCGTTAGAATCTACGTAACGTATATCTCCGCCTTGAGTTGCGGTTGAACTTAATAGTCTTGGAGTATTTAAAATATCACCGTTTCCTTGGTATAAACCATCTGTTTGGTATACTGCACCACCTTGCCAGTAATCTGTACGGTGTGTTTGTCTTGTGTACGGGTTGTATAAAGTAGCTTGATCTTCTGTATCTAACTGTTCCCATAGCTGATTAAAGTAAGCATAGTTTGCTCCAACTTCATACTGAAAATCTGTTCCTTTACCACCTTTATATCGTAAACCAAGCTCAAAACCTGCTCTACGTTGCGCAGAGTTAGACCTTACTTGTGGTAAATCTTTTCCTAAAGGCTGAGAATACACATTTCTTGGACTTACCAAAAAGCCTGTAGTTAAGTAATTAAAGTATTCAAAAGTACCGCTTAACTTATCACCCATAGAAGAAAAATCTAATCCGTAATTAAAAGACTCTCTTGTGTACCACGTAAGTTCTTCTGGCTTAACCAAATTACCTTCAGAATATCCATTTACTAAGGAATTACCAATAGTGTAAGCACTAGCTTCTAAGTTATAAACAGGAATATAACCAAACCTATTTACACCTTGTGTTACCCCTGTTTTACCGTAAGATGATCTTAGTTTTAAAGAATTTATTATATTTTTTTCTTTAAGTGATTGCATAAAATCTTCCTCTGTAACATTCCACGCAAATGAGAATGCCGGAAAAAATCCCCAACGCTTCTTTTCTGTAAAGTTATCATTACCATCATAACGACCACTTAATTCTAAAATGTACTTATAATCATAATCGTACTTTAATCTAAATACATAACCTGCATTAGCTCCTTCTCTTTCACTACCATCATTATCTTTACCAATAGCTGGCCCTGCAAATAACTGGTCTACTGCACCAGAAATATAATCTCTACGAGAAGCTCCTAAGTTTGCTGCAAAATTATTTCCTTGGTTATACACAAAAGTAGCATCTATACCGTGTACGCCAAAAGTACGCCCGTAAGCTATACTCGTTTCTAAATACGTACTTGTATTGTAATATGATGACTGACTTAATGCTGGTGCTTTTTGTGGAGCTAAAGAACCGTCTTGCATATAAAGCGGTACATTGTACTCCCATAATTTACCCCAACCATCACCATCTCTGTAGTTGGCCATTGCGCCAATTTTTAAACCCTCTACACCAGGTACTTGCCATTTAAGACTTAACTGTGTGTTTATAAATTTATCTCTTGTTCTGTTGTACCCTTCATCCGGATCTATTAATGCCAATGGGTTATCGCCATTACCTCCACCTGCTAGGGTACCATCTAAATTATATGCTCTATAAAGAGCACTTGTATTTTGGTTTGCAGCACGCCAAATACTAAACATACCTGCATAAGGTTCCTCGTATTTTTCTAAACTGGCATTTACATTTAAACCCACCTCTAAACCAATTTTTTCAAAATTAGTAGTAAGGTTACTTCTTATGTTAAAACGTTCGTAGTTTACAACGTCTTCTTTTAAAATTCCGCCTTGGTCTACATACCCTAAAGAAACAAAGTAGTTCGATTTTTCATTACCTCCATTTAAAGATAAATTATGACGTTGCTCTGGAGCATAATCTTTTAAGGTTAAATCTAACCAGTTGTTATCTGGATACGTATCTAAATCAGAATGGTTACGTATTGTTTCTAATTGCGCATTTGAATACGGTACTGGTAACCCCTCAAAAGCACTAGCTGCATTTTGCACTTGCGCATACTGGTAAGAGTTCATTTGCTCTGGTAAAACAGTAGGTTCACTAATTTGGTAGTTGTAAGAATAGTTAATATTCATTTTACCATCTTTACCTCTTTTGGTTGTAACTAGTACAATACCATTACCTGCTCTAGAACCATATACTGCTGTTGCAGAAGCATCTTTTAAGAAGCTAATAGATTCTATATCGTTTGAGTTAATTGCATTAAAATCTTGTTCTCCCAAGATAACACCATCTATTACGTACAATGGACTACCGCCACCACGAATAGACACAGACGGAGAAGCACCTGGGCCACCACCATTATTTTGTACAATAAGACCAGCAACTTGCCCTTGCAATGCCTCACCCACATTCATATAAGGTGTTTGCTCTAATTTTTCGTTATCTAAAGTAGATATAGCTCCTACCATCTTTCTTTTGGTAGAAGTACCATAACCAATAATTACAACCTCATCTAACTGAGCAGCGTCTAAATCTAAAGAAATATTTATAGCTGTTTTTCCATTTATAGCTATCTCTTTGGTTTTAAAACCAATATAAGAAAAGACCAAAGTCGTAGAACCACTTGGCGCGTTAATACTATAATTTCCATCAAAATCCGATACAACTCCTATTGTTGTACCTTTTACTAATACATTAGCTCCTAACAATGGCATACCATCATCGGTAGAACTAATAACACCTGTAATAGTTGTATTTTGCCCATAAGCGCTAATACCTACCAACAGCAACAACACATAAAGTGGCAACTTCCACCTCATAGCATTTTTGAGTTTGTTTTTTTTCATTTTTAAGTTTTAGTTGTTATAAAAATTAAACACCTTTTAACAGAGATTGTTAATTTGATGTTATTTCTGATATCGAAGGTATCTACTTTCTATTTTTTTTTGTATTCAATGGTAAATAATATGTGCATATTAGTACAGAATGCTACAAACCAATAAATTACACTTTAAAAATATTTTATAACGTAGTCGTTAAATCGATAAGAAAAAGGCAAAAGGAAGTCAATTACCTATTCTTTAGCTACTTTTTTAGACATTAAAAACCACGCAGTTACAAATAATGCTACCACTATACCTAAACTATAAGACAAGGTGTAATTTAACATAAAGCCTTCTGGCGCGACCAAGATATAAGTAACCACTACAGTAGTCATAAATGCAGCCGGAAAAAGAATAAACCAGGTCTTTTTGCCTTGTTTTTTCATATAAACGGCTGCTGCCCATAAAACTATAGTTGCCATTACCTGATTAGACCACCCAAAATAACGCCATATAATGGCAAAATCTACCTTGGTAAGTACTACTGCAATAACAAAAAGTGGTATGGTAACTAGCAATCTTTTAGATAGTTTAGACTGATTTATTTTAAAGGAATCCGCAATGGTTAATCGTGCACTTCTAAAAGCAGTATCTCCAGATGTTATTGGTGCTGCTACTACGCCAAATACGGCTAAAATACCACCTACTTTACCCAGCATGGTATTGCAAATTATATTTACCACCCAAGCTGCATTGTGTCCGTCTTGTGCCATTGCCTCTCCTAACTGACCAACACCACCAAAAAATGACATTGCTACTGCTGCCCAGATTAAAGCTATAATACCTTCTGTAACCATGGCGCCAGCAAATACTTTTTTACCATCTGCCTCATTAGAAATACAGCGTGCCATTAAAGGCGACTGTGTTGCATGAAATCCTGATACCGCACCACAAGCAATAGTAACAAATACCAATGGAAACACAGGAAATGTATCTGGATCTGAATGCATATTTTTTAACGTACTAAAAGTAATTTCTGGAATGGTAAAATCTTGAAAAACTAGTGCTCCAAATAAACCAAAAGCCATAAGTAATAAAGACAGTCCAAACAATGGGTATACTTTACCAATAAGCTTGTCTATGGGGATCATAGTGGCTAAAATGTAGTATAAAAATATAACGATAACCATTGTAGATGCGCTAATACCTGTAAGTTCCTGCAGTATACTTGCTGGTCCTTTTACAAAAACCACGCCCACTAAAACTAGCAGTACTACGGCGAAAATTCTCATAAAATGCTTTACACCATTACCCAAATATTTACCCACTATTTCAGGTATACTTTGTCCGCCGTGACGCATAGATAGCATTCCGGAAAAGTAGTCATGTACTACGCCTCCAAAAATACACCCAAATGTAATCCATAAAAAAGCTACAGGTCCCCAAAGTGCACCAGATATAGCACCAAAAATAGGTCCTAAACCTGCTATATTTAAAAACTGTATTAAAAATATTTTACCCAGTTTAAGCGGTACAAAATCTACACCGTCTTCCTTTGTTATTGCTGGCGTTTTACGGTTTACATCTATACCAAATTGTTTTTCTACATAGCTGCCGTATACAAAATAACCAAGTACTAGAATTACTACACAAATTACAAAAGAGATCATACTGGTTTTTTAAAGTTGATTTTTATGCTTTTTAGCAAAGCTGGCAAGCGTATTTTTTTGTGATGCAGTTAAATTCTGGTCTTGTAAAAACCAATATACATTTCTAGATATAAGAATATCCTTTTGCAAAAGCGGTATAAAGTTAGCCACCAATTCCGTACTATATAAAGCATTTTTTTGTTGCTTTAAAAGCCTAATAAATAAGGTTACCTCTTGGTACGTTACTTCCTTAGATAACAGCTTACTTAAACTTGTTACGTAGTTGCTTGTTACCGGTACTTTTGAGTTTAGTAAAGATTGCAAACTTGCAACACTTAACACATCATTACCTTCTTGCAAAAAAGTTTTTAAGGTTGATGTATATACCGTTGGCTCGCTTTTCTCTAGATATTGAATTGAAGAACGAATAAGCTCATTAGCCGCAAGCGTTTGCTTTTCTAAGGCTACTAATACATTTTTAGTATAGATTTTTTTATTTTCTAACTGAGCTATAGCAAATAATTGTTTTTGACGATTACCACTATTTAAATAAGCAACATATTCCTTGCTTGAAAAATTAGAAGCTGTTACCTCTTTTATTTTATCTACAACAGGGCCGTGTGCCCAATGCCAAAGCGTATAACATGTTAAGGACGCGCCGTGAACAGTATCTTCTTCGTTTAACTCTAACAAGGTTTCGCCTGCAACAGCGTCTACAATATCGTGCGACTTTACGGTTGTTAAAATTTCATCTATTCTAATGCTTTTAAAAGGTGAGTCACCATCTAAAAGTATTTTTTGTGTTTTACTATAATCTTCTTCTGCATATGGTTCTCCCTCATACTTTTCTAAAGCTACACCTTCTGCTAGCTCATATTTTTGGTACTCGCCAATAGTGTTCCAAATAATACGCACTGGAACAATTTTACACAAGTTCTCGTAACAAATTACAGATTCTACATCCATATAATAAGATACCGGTAAGTTGTTTTTACCTTTTACTTCTACAAGTACTGCATCTTCAATATTATTTTGTCCTTTACCAGGATGGTGGACTTTTATGTGGTGTTTTATTTCGTTTTTCGATTGCGCCAAATGCGTTTTAGCACTTTTATCAGTAAATAAAAGCGCTAAAAAAGCAACTGTGACTATGTATGTATATCGTAAAAACATTAATAACAACGAACTTCAAAAAGTTTAATATTAGGGTCGCCATGTGTATCATTAAATGTAACACGTATTGCGTTGGTTTTTAATGTACTAAAATTAACTTTCACCAAACGTGTTCTATTGTCTTTAACTTCAGCAATGGTTTTCCAACTTCCTTTTTCTCTTGCTTCTACCGTAAAAGATTTTACCAATTCTGGCGGTACACCAATAACCTGGCCTTTATTTTTAGCCGGATTTTTATGCATCATCATTTTACGTTGCAAATTGGTATCAAACTTAAACTCTACACTAGATAAATCTATATTCTTTTTCCATTCTAACTGTAATTCTGCCTGCAAACCATCTGCTTGCCAATGGTGTATTTTTTCTACCTCATCTCTACCAACACCATCTACCAAGTTTTTTACATCACCAGATATTGTAGAAGAACCAAAGATTACACTTGCTTGTTTTGCTTTGTCATTTTTATCATTTGCAGGTCTGTTAGGCAGGTAAGAATCGTCTCTTAACAACTGCTCTTGCAAATCATTTATATACTTTTCACCTATTTCTCTAGGTGTAGCTTTATGCTGTACACACAAAGCAGAAGCTGTACCTACGGCTTGCCCCATTAATGCACATGTGGCAATAATACGTGATGATGATAATGCCATATGCGATACACTTACATTACGCCCAGCCATCATTAAATTACTTACATTTTTAGAGTACAAGCAACGAAAAGGAATCTCATAAACCTGCTCAAACCTAGAATGAAAATAACTAGCTGGCTCGGTTAAATTTTCTATGCCGCCCGGACAGTGCTCATCTAAAGACCAGCCACCATAGGCAACAGTATCATTAAAATGACGGTATTCTTCCATATCTGGTTGCGTTAAAATATAATCTCCCATAAACCTACGAGATTCTCTACGGCCAGGTACAGAACCTATCCAATCTAAAGCTATATTTTCAGCTTCAGGAAAATTACCTGAATTTTTTATATGATCCCAAACCCCATAAAAACGTGCTAGCAGTTTGTGTTTTATTTCTTCTCTCTCGCCAATAATATCATTATTACTACCAATTTCTACCCACCAAAAGCCTTCTTTAACTTGTTTAATTTTACGATGTTTATCCTTAAAAGCAGTTTCTGAGTCAAACGGAATTGCATATGCTGGCGGATTAAATTTAATTGGTCTGCCCATATCCTTGGTCACCATCATAATACAATCTCCCATTACCCAATTATCTGGCACATCTGGGGCAAAAGACTCTCCAAATTCCTCTTTACCTTCTCTACCAATTCTGTATTCTGCTCCGGCCATTGCAGCCATAAAACCGTCACCAGAAGAATCTATAAATACATCTGCATTAAAGGTATATGCCATTTCTGTTGTAGTTTGCCTAGCAAAAACAGATTTTATTTTATCGCCATCTTTAACCACATCATACGCCTGTGTATTTAAAAACAGTTCTAAATTCTTTTCTCTCTTAACAAAATCATACAAAACGTGGTCCCAAACAGGATAAGATTCTTGCTCGTTAAAATGCCAATTTTCAATAAGCATTTCTTCTAAGACACCTGTTTCTCTTTCTACAATATGTTTATTTTTTAAACTCTGTACGCCGTTTACGGTTACTCTAATTTCACTAGAGGCATTACCACCCAGTACTGGTCTGTCTTGTATT
This sequence comes from Cellulophaga sp. 20_2_10, assembly GCF_023476645.1. Classification (GTDB taxonomy): domain Bacteria; phylum Bacteroidota; class Bacteroidia; order Flavobacteriales; family Flavobacteriaceae; genus Cellulophaga. Next base: position 441,510 of record NZ_JAMCOJ010000002.1, on the reverse strand, counting down.
AAAACTGTTTTATTCCCCATTCTTGCAGAAGATACTGCGGCGCAAATACCTGCCATACCAGCACCAACTACAACAACATCTGCTGTAATTGTTTTTTTTCTATTTAAATGAAATTGTTGTCCGTCTGCATCTGTATTCCAGTTAGGAGCAGCTACATCTTCTGTGTGTGATGTTTGCGCTGTTAACTCCCCTACTATTGGCAACATACTAGCTGCTAATACCCCTTTTGTACTTGTTTTAAAAAACTTTCTTCTTTCCATTATATAATGCTAAAATGTTGGTCTGTATTCTTTATAGGAACAAATTACTAGTTCCTATACATATAAATGTTTTGGTGCGTAATTATAATGTAGTTAAGCGTACTATTTCATTTTTATTTCTGTAAATTATAAAGTATGTTGCCCATTTTCTTTACTATTTTTACTGAAAATTATGACTATGACTAAAACTTTGGTTGCCATTGATACATGGAATAGAAAAGATCATTATAACTTTTTTTCTAAGTTTGATGAACCTTTTTTTGGAATCACGGTTACCGTTGACTGTACTAAGGCATACAAAAAAGCAAAAGAAAACAACACTTCGTTCTTTCTTTATTATTTATACCGTGCATTAGAAGCAGCAAACCAAATTGAAAATTTTAAATATAGAATTATAGATGATCAGGTGTATTTGTTTGATACTATAAACGCATCACCAACCATAAGCAGACCAGACCATACTTTTGGTTTTTCTTTTGTAAATTATAATGAAGATGAAATTGCTTTTAGGGATGATGCTTTACAAGTGATAAAAAGAGTACAAGAATCTACCAGTTTATTTCCTGGTGAAGATGATAAAATTAACGTGATACATTTTTCTGCTTTACCGTGGTTAAACTTTACCAGTATGTCTCACGCAAGAAATTACAAATACCCAGATAGCTGCCCTAAAATATCTTTTGGAAAACTAATTACAGTAGACAATACAAAAACAATGTCTGTATCTATACACGCGCATCACGGTTTGGTAGATGGTTACCACGTGGGTCTTTTTGTAGATAAGTTTCAGGCTTTATTGAATGAATAAAAAAATCCTTGTTATCGCATTTTACTACGCTAACAAGGATTTTATTTTTAACTATCTGTAAAATATTTTAAAACTCTAAAATAGAATTTGGAGGCAAGGGCACCTTATTTTCTTTGCGCCATTCTACTAATTCTGCTAACATAGTATTAGCCACATCTTTATTAGTTTCTACTAAGTTAGTAGACTCAGACGGATCTTCATTTAAGTTGTACAACTCTAACTTACCATCTGCTAAAAACTGAATTAACTTGTAATTGTTTTTACGAATTACAGAACAAGTACCGTGTTTCCATTGACTAGCCAAATGCCAAAACAAAGGACGTTCTGCAAACTCTTTTACATCATTCTTAAATATTGGTGTAATAGAGTTACCATCTAACTCACCTTGGTAATCTTTAATACCAGCGACATCTAAAAATGTAGGGAAAAAATCTAATGCTGTTATAGCTTCTTTACTTCTTCTTGCTTGTACTTTACCTGGCCAGTTTACCAAAGCGGGTACTTTTATTCCGCCTTCATAAATATAACCTTTAGCACCACGTAGTAAATCGTTTTTACTTTGTCCGCCATTATACCCGTTGTCTGAAGTTAAAATTATCATTGTATTTTCTCTAAGACCATTATCATCTAAATACTTTACAATTCTGGCTACGTTATCATCTACAGATTCTACCATAGAGGCATAACCGGCATAATGTTCTTTTCTTTTCATTTTAGCTGCAATACCTTGACCTGTAACAGAATCTACCTCTTTGTTTAAATATTTTTGATATAATTCTTCATTACGTTTTCTAACAGGTGCGTGCACTGCATAATAATCTAAGTTTATAAAGAAAGGCTCATTTTTATGATCTCCAATAAACTCAATAGCTTCATCTGTAAGTCTATCTGTAAGCCATTCATCTGTTGGTTTCTGCTCTATAAACGGATTGCTAAATGGTGCTATATAACCACCACCTACGCTTTTGTATCCACCGGGTTCCAAAGCAGGATCACCACGGTAGGTACCCGCAACATTTTTTATAAAACCACGACCTTCTGGGTAGTACTGCTGTATTTCTGGTGTTTTATGTTTTGCCACCCAACTATAATCTCCCGGATCTGGTTGCGTAAGTTTCTGTTGTATAGGAAAAGTCATTTCTAATTCTTGCAACGGATTAGGACCAACAATATGCCACTTACCAATATGTATGGCCTTGTAACCAGCTTCCGCCAATGGTTCTGCAAAAATGGTATGCTCTTTACCTACTGTCCACCTAGAAAAAATATTTTCTTCTGCCGTACCTTTTTCCAAGACTGGCACTGTATAAACACCGGTTCTAAAAGATTGTTTACCCGTAAAAATTGCAGTTCTAGATGGCGAACATGTTGGGTACATATAGGCGTTATCTAACACCAAACTTTCCTTAGCTAAGGCATCTAAATTTGGAGTTTCATAATAACTAGACCCATTAAAACCAACATCTGCATAGCCAAGATCATCAACCAAAATAAATACAATATTTGGCTGTTTACTTCTTGTTTCCTGTGCTACATCTTTACTTTCTGGTTTCTCTTTACAAGAAACAAATAGCAGTGTACCTATAAAAAAACAAAGTGTATTTACTTTTAAAAAATTACGCATTTTATTTAGTTTATAATTTTGATTTTACTCACTTTTAACCACATCGTACTCCGGGTTAACACAACGTTCTCCCCAGCGATCGTAAATAACTTTTAATTGCTCTTTAGACTCTGGGTACTGTCCTTTATCATCCGTTTTTTTTATCCAATCGTCTAAATTACCTCTAAGTTTTTCTAATACATCTGCGTATTTAGGATCGTTAGCTAAATTATGTACTTCATCTGGATCTTCATTTAAATTGTACAATTCTTCCGCAGGTCTAAAATCTTTTAACCAGTCGTTGGTAAAAGGAACACCATCTTTAAATGCTTTCATTAATGCAATAAACGTTGGTCTATTGTCTCTATACTGCGGTTGCATTAATGGCCTGTCGGTCATAAAATTCTTTATGTATTTAAAGTCTTTTGTACGCACTGCTCTAACTCTATCAATAGTAAAATCGCATCTGTCTTTAGCTGCAATAATAAAGTCTCTATGGAAATCGGATGCAAAAATATCTTTACTTTCCATATACTCAGGAATTTCTATATCTGCCAAAGCCAATGTAGTTGCAGTAACATCTAACAAGCTAATCATATCTTCACGAATTCCTTTTTTATTTAATAACTCTGGGTTTCCTGGACTAGCAATTACCAAAGGCATATGCAAACCACCATCATACAAAAACTGTTTATCTCTTGGTGTTTTATAGCCATTATCAGACATAAAAATAATAATTGTTTTATCGTATAAATTATCTTTTTTTAGTTTTTCTATAATGGTACCAATCTCAATATCGGTCATTTTAATTTGATTGTAATGTGCCGCTATCTCTTTTCTAATCTCAGGAATATCTGGATAATACTGTGGTACTTTAACAGAGTCTGGGTTAACTAATGTTGGCGGCTTATTTTTATTTTTACCTCCAAATAACTCTATGACACCAAAAAATGGCTGACCCTCTTTTCTGTCGTTCCAACTACCGTGACCTTCTATTCCGTAAAATTTATTTACTTTATGTGGGCCAGTCCAATAATCGTCCCAATTGTACTGCCAGTTAAAATCGTCCTTACCCTCGTTAAAAGTATGGTATCCTTTTTCTTTAAATATTTGAGGTAGTATTTGCACATATTCTGGCAATGTAACTTTTACATTTTTAGACCTACCCGATCTATGGTTATGCGCACCTATTGTTGTTGGCATAGAACCTGTAATCATTGCAGATCTAGTTGGCGAACATACTGCAGACATAGAATATACATTTTTAAATAAAACACCACTGTCTACTAAAAAATCTATGTTTGGTGTAGTAACCGTACTATCTCCGTAAGCAGGCATCCAAGGGCTTATATCTTCACCAAAAACCCATAATATGTTTACCTTGTCTTGGGCTGTAGAATCTATAGCAACTTGATTTTCTTTTTTAGGCTTGGAGTTGCAGCTTATTAAAAGAGTCCCCATAAGCAAGACTCCCATTACTCTAGTTAAATTCATTTTCTTATTTATTTAATTTAATAATTTTTTTTCCAAAGGCAATTCCTAAACGTTTTTGTCCTTCTGCATTATAATGCACATTGTCTGTGTGTTTAGGATAGTCTTTCCATTTTCTGTTTGTGGTTGTTTTTAAAAGAATAGCATTCTTATTTTCTTTGCAAAAATCTGCCATTGCTTGTCTAACCATATCTGGACCTTCTTTAAATCTACCGTAAGTAGAGTTAATTTGCCCTATAACAAAAGGTAACTTTTCTAAGTTTAAATCTCTCTTATAGGCATTGTGCAATTCTTTTAAATTTACTTTATAGCTCCTAGCAGAAACCTCTTTCGCAGCATCATTCTCACCTTGCATCCAACATAGACCAATAATAGTGTATGTCTTCCCCTCTTTTTCAATTAGATCTAAATTTTGCTTAATATCTTGTATATGGGTACTGTATAATTTTAGATGATGTTTCTTTTCTCCTTTTTCTACTGCTTCCGATTTTTGCAAAGTCCAATTAGGGTTCCATGCACCATACAAGGCTGTACCTCCCATAGACTTTTTCACTACTAAAAATTCTTGATTCGGATACTTTTCTGCCAAGCTTACACCTAGTAGTAATTCTGGTCCAAATCGGTTTTTAAAATTATATTTTTCACTTGGCTTGTTATCATAATAAGATAAGGGTTTTGCCTCTTCACCATTAAAACTTAAGCGTACAGTTTTAGATGCTTTTACAATTCGGTTTTTTATTTCTGAATCTAAATTATCATAATTACCAGCACCTGCCATATTAGACTGTCCCGACAACAAAATAACCTTTACTTTTTTTTGTGCAGACGACATACTAATGCACAAAAAACACATTGTAAATAACTTTAACCAATTTCTATTTTTAAACATATAGTTTTATTTTGCTTCTAAAACCTCCACATAAAAAACCTCATAAGGTTTTAGGGTTGGGTTAGAACTTACTTTTACACCATTTAATAAATCCTTACAAACAGCTTTTTCTACATTTTTTAATTTGATATTTAAAGTTGCATCCGTTTTCCCTAGGTTAACTACAGACAAAACATATGCTCCTTTTTTATTCTGTATTACCTTCCAAGCACAGCCCTTAACTCCTAATTTATTAGTTTCTGTAATTGTAATTTTTGGCAACAAATTTTTATTTTTTAATAAATTCATTGCATGCTCATTAATATCTTCTAAAGAATTACAAACTACTAATGTGCCATTGCTCTTTTTTAGTTTAGTAATAGAGTTCCCATATTCATCTTTGCTTACACTAACCTTATCTGTTATAATTACACCTCCATTATCTAAATAGTTTTGCAATTCTTTTTGTTCTTCTAAAGTGATAAATTGAGTTTTACTTACCAAAATTGCGTCCCAGTTAGCTGCATCTTGTTTTTTAAGAATATCTTTAGTTACAAAGCCTAACGATGTACCGTTAAAATGAAGCGACTCGTACAGCTCAAAGACATCATCCATATGACGCTCTTTATTTATTGCTGAAGATTTAGAATAAAAAATACGCAATGGTTTCCTTTGGCGTTGCATCCCCATAATATAATCTGAGTACGCATTTAAATCTATTAATGTAGTGGCAACCTCGTTTGTTATTCTTGGTTGCTGATTATTACTACCTGCGTAACTTTTATCGTTTGTTGCTTTTTCAGATATAGCTCCGTCTGCTTTTCTTGGCCAAAACCATATTTGACTAGCCGTCATCCCATAGGTGTGTGCCAACCAAAAAGTGGCTCTAGCATATTTAGGATCTTGGTATAAATCTCTTGATTTGTTAGTTGATAAATAATGCAGTTCGGAATTAAAATTTAGTTTATTGGGACTCACAGATTTCATAAAATCAAACCCCATACAAAGTTCTCTCCAATTAAGCGCATAATGGTCTTCCCACTCCTCTTTTGGACCCCACATATGGTTGTTTTCGGATCCAGAATCGTTACCTATAATTCCGCTTAAATCTGTTAGCGCTTCTAAATCTATTCCGTGTACTCTTTTATTCTCTGTCCATAAATTAGGCATAATTTTTAAATGTACTTTAGCGTTAGCATCATACTTTAATATTTCTGCTTTTAAAAAAGTATACCACTCTGTTACTCTGTGCATATTAAACAAAGACCAATCGTACCACATTGGCGTACCTCTTAAACTTGTATCTATTGGTATCTGAATATGTACCGCATCAAAATCTTTAAAATTAGTATGCCATAAGGTGTTTAATACGTCTATAGATGTATGCTTTTGTTTAAGCCAAACTTTAAACTTATCTATTGTATAAGCAGAAACTGGCCCTGAAGCCCAAGCTAGTTTATCACCTGTTTTTTGAGTAAAAAAATGAGGTTCGTTACACAACATATACCCCAAACCAGTATAGTTTTTACCAGCCATAGTTGGTACAATACCTGCTAGTAATTTTTGCTGTACATCTTTTGCTCCTGGGTTGTCTATATCGTAAGCAGTATACGTATTGGTACGCATAACAAAATCTTTTCCATATTTTTTAATAGCCCAATCTGGTGTTGTTTTATGATTTAAAAATATAAATCCTAAGTTGCCAGTTGGTTTAGCAACCAACTCATTCTTCTTAGATAAATTTATGGTGCCATCTTCTTTTACAACATAAGAAGGAGTTACAAAAAAACCGTCTTGATTTCCGTGGTACTCATTTAACTCCGCAGCATCTGGTTTCCAAGTGTAGTCTGCCAAAAACACAGGTTTGTTGTTAAAAAGCAATTGGTCTTTACCTACTTTTACTTTAGACCAGTCTACTTTTGGACTTGGTGTTCTAAAGACTTTTTTATCTAAAAGCAACTTTAAATATGCTGTAGCTTCATCTAGCATTTTTATTACATCTTCGCGTTCAAAATCAGGAAGATTTGCGGCCATTTCTTCGGCTTTATCCGCGTAAATTTTAACTAGTGAAAATGCTTTTTCATTTGCCTGTATATTGTTCTCGTCCCAATTAGCATATTTTAAAAATAGTTCTGCTGTTCTAATGGTAGTGTCTTCTTTTAAAACATCTATACCTTTTTTATTTGCCTTATCACGCAAATTTTTAAGAGTTGCTATTTTAGTTTTTGCAACCTCTTCTAAACTTTGAGCTTGTAGTAAAAAAGAAAACAAGCAAAAAACTAATACCAGTAAACTACTTTTATTCCTCATACTTAAAGCCTTTATTTTTCTTTACTTTCAGTGTTTTTTTGGATGTTTTATCTGCTTGCACACCATTAGTTACTGCGCCTTTATACGTGTTACTTATAATTTCTACATTCTTACAGTTTATCAAATCAAACAAATACGCATCTGGAAATTGTGGTTTAAAGGTTGTTGTCTGCTTGATGGTATTTCCTTTAATTGTTAACCCATCTACCCTATCTGCCCAAACAATACGGTTGCCAAAAGTTTCTATGGTGTTATTCTCAAAAGTGATATTCCTATCATATAAATCAGTATCACTAAATGTTTTTCCTAACCTTGGAGACACCTTTAAAATAGCGTGTTCGGAAGCTCCTCCATAAGCACAATCTACAAAATTATTATTCCTAATAATTACGTCCTCTACATTACCAGACTCAAACCAGTAAAACGTTTCTCCTCTTAACATAATAGAAGACATCATAGACGATAAGTTATTATTCTCTATTACTATTTTCTTAGGAGTTTTTATAATTATATTTCTTGCTCTATGGTCGCGAATAGTATTACCACGCATTGTAAAACTTGGATTCCACGTTTTGTTTTCTAAAATATCCCCAATTTTAAGACCTTTAGCTATATCATTTTTAAACGTAAGGTCTGTGTAATGGTCGTTAATTACTTTAACTGTAGCAACTGTATTTATTTCTTTTCTAGCAGGACTTGGCGCTTTTATAAACCACACTTCGTCCCCTTCTCCTGCAAACTCAAACCCATACTGTTGGTTGTGCTTTAGTGCTATACGTATAGTTTTAGAATCTATAATTTTATGTACTTCTACATATGTTCCGTGTACATTTGTACCATCATCATACATCCCTTCAAAACGGCAATTTTCAATAAGTATATCTCCCTTACAATTTGCAAAATGGGTAGCATCTGCAACAATAGACATTACACGATCTGAACCTTCTTCTATATAAATACCACTATTTATTATTTTGATATTTTCTGACCGCTCAAACAAAAAACCCATTCCTAAAGCGTGGTGTATTACAACATTGTTAAATACAATTTCTTTAGAATTACGAACCAAAAAAGCTGGTGCATAGCGGTTATTTTTTTTATCTCCTTTAGACTGAAGAACACTGCCTACCCTTGGAAATTTATTTAAGTTATATTGATAAAAACGAAGCACTCCGTTTGCTTTTTCTTCAACCAAATTAAGATCTAAAGAAGTATCAAAAGCGCCATAATCTACAGCTTTAGTCTCTTTATTATGCGGTAGAGAACTCCCTAATGAAGAGAAATTAAAATTAGTAACCCCAGGAAACTCAATTGCACCATTAACCAATTTCCAAGAAAAACCCTTTGTATAAGGTTTAAGCTCGTACCAATGTTCCTTTTTATTAACGGCAACAACATCGCCCTGAAAACTAAAAGGAATATCCCAATCTAATGTTACATTTTTAACGTCTATTTTAGAGCAACCTTTAAAAACAAAAGGAGCAGTCTGACCGTGAAAAATAAACTTAGAATTGTTGCCATTTATAACAACAGAATTAAAACCTTCAAAATTGAAAATTATTTTTTTAAATCCGTTACCGTGATTCGTAACATATAGGTATTTACCAACGGCATAATCCGTTAAAAACGTATAGTCTCCTTTTTCAAAAACTAACTCAATATCTTTATCCTTTGCATTTTCTATAGCTTGCCTAACGGTATAAGACATGTCTTCTTTAGAATGACTTATATGTATAGTTTCTGTAGCATAAACACTGCTAAAAGCTAAAGTAAATGCAAGTAATAATTTTGATATTTTATTCATTTAAAGATTGCTATTATAAGTTTACTCCTGTTCCTTGTAACGTTGCATCATGGTTCCACATAATTTTCCAAGGATCTGATGTTTTTGTCTGAAAATTTTTAAGCTTCGTTTTTAAACTTTCTAATGTGTTTTTATAAGCTTCTTTATCTGCTAAATTGTTTAACTCATTAGGATCTTTATCTAAATCATAAAGCTCAAACTCTGGTCTAAACAAAAAGTCTTTTACTTTTTTAGGCCCAAAATACTCTTGGTGCGTTCTGTACACACTTTGCCACGTAGAAGATGCCCAAAGGTCTGATGCAAAAGGATACTCTAAGCGGTAAGCTATATTCCAAATAAGTTTGTAATTGTTACTCCTAACCACACGCATTGGGTAATACATTGTAATTTCATGAAACGTATGTGACGCATAAATTTCATTAAAATCTTTTGCTTCATTTTTTCCAATTGTAGATTTAAAAGAAGTACCGTGAAACTTATTTTTATTGTAGTTTACTTTAGCCATATCTAAAATAGTTGGCGTTAAATCTACCCAAGAAACCATTGCGCTGCTTGTTACATTTGTTTCCTTAACAGTTGGATCTTTTATAATACACGGTAATTTAATTCCTGGTTCATGCACAGAAGTTTTGGCTCCTGGAAATGCCATTCCGTTATCTGAAATATAAATAACAACAGTGTTTTTATCTTTACCTTCTGCCTTTAGCATTGCCATAAGCTTACCAAAACCCTGATCTATTCTAGAAATACTTTGGTAATACTGGGCAATTTCTTCTCTTGTTTGCTTGGTATTTGGTAAAAATGATGGCACTAAAACATCATCTGGATTATAGGTAACCGTTTCTACATCTTTATACCCTTCTTTTTTATTACCAAAGCTGTTTGGCACATCCCATTCCTCTGGAGTAAAAGGTTGTCCACGGTGGGGATCATCTGTACAGAAATATAGAAAAAATGGTTTATCAGATTTTAATACACTTGCGCATTTATCTGCCATTTCTACTGTATTTCTTGGATTTGCCTCTAGAACAGTATTAAAATGATATACCTTTTCTGGAGCCACATGATACTTACCTATACGAGCAGTTTCATAACCGGCTTTACTTAATAAAATTGGTAATGAGGTAATAGAGTCATACGTACTAAAATGATGATAGTCATGCACGTGACCATAAGACCCAGTTGCGTGTCCAAATTTACCCGTTAATATTACAGATCTACTGGCCGCACAACTAGCACTTGTACAATAGGCATTTGTATATTTTGTGCCTTCTGTAGCCAACTTATCTAAGTTTGGGGTTTTTATTACAGTATTACCATAAGCACCTAAAGCATCTATACCGTGATCATCTGCTACAAATAAAATTATATTTGGTGCTGCTGGGTTCGCAATTATATCTGCTACTTTATTTTCTGTTTTTTTATCGTTTTTGTTAGTGTCGCAACTAGCTAATGCAAGAACACTAAAAGCAATAAAAGTTACCTTTTTTAAAACACACTTCATTTGATAAGGGTATAAATTGATATTACTATTTTAACTGAAGAAAGTAGCTCTACTTCTTATTGGCTTTTCTCTTTTCTTTGGCTGCTTTCCAATTTACTTTTTGTCCAAACTCTTGAAGAGTAATACTATTATTTGCATCCGCATCCAAACCAAGAAACAATAATTCTGCATCAATTTTCTCTCCTTTTTTATTGGTTTTATCTTTGTAGAAAGTAGTTATTTCTGCTATGTCAATTGCGTTATCCTTATTGGTATCTATCCTACTAAATTTCTTTTTAGTTTTGGCCTCTTTATCCTGTGCAATAGCGGAAGTCGCAAAACACAAAGAGCATAGCACCAAAGTGATTTTTACAATTTTCATAATTATATTTTTAAGTTTTTACTTAACGTAAACTTAATTATGAGTTTGTTCTTGTTTGTACTTGTAAATAAATAAAATGTAGTTCTAAATAATAAACACCATACTATCTTAAGCAAAGCTTATTTTAACTCTTTGGCTAGCTCAACATCTATAAAACGAAATAAGCCCAAAGGAACATTTATTGTTGTTGATGCAGCTTCACCTTTAACCTTAAAAATTTCTTTATTTAAAACGTCTGTTATTTTTACAGGAGCAACAGTATTAAAGTGTATAGTTGCCTGTTTATTACTTGGGTTAAGATACCCATTATCTATAAGCGTTAACCTAAGTGTTTTTGGTGCAATTTGAGCAACCACCCAAGCAACATCACCGTCTACGGTAATAGGTAAAAGTTTTGCACTTTCTTTTATAGATTTTTCTACTGTTTTATAGTATGTATCTGCCGCATATGTTTGCTTACCATCTTTTGAAAAGTAAGATTCCCCATCTGTAATATATTCTTTAGTTATATTTTTATATAAAGGATGCAAATGAGATTTTAAAGAACCTCTAGCCACATTTTTAGTGGCAAAAATACCTTCTTGTGGTGGAGTAATTAAAACTAAACCATTATTATAGGGCGCTAAAAAATTTAATCTACGCTCTTTTACACCTGCTGCATATTTAGAAAAATCCCATTCTGTTACGGGAGCACCTGGCCAAGAACCATTCATCCTACTAAAAACAAAAGGATTGTTTTTTTCAAATTCTTCATTATATTTTATAGTCCATTTTACGTTAGATCCATCTTCTAAAAAGTGCTCATTTGGCGACTTCATACTTAAATGTACCGGAGAAAAACTTACTATTTCCTCTCGTTTCGGAACAAACAAAACACCTTTAGCTATTAACTCCCAATACACGCTTAAATACTCTTGGTCTACAGCAAAATTATTTATGTATTGTGCACCATTTGCGGTATGAAAAATTAGCATTCTTAAAAAATGATTTGGTAGTTGTTGCGAGCCGTACTGTCTAGACCTATCAAAAGCAGTATTATCTGGAACAGCCCGCGTACCCCAAGAATTTACAGCACCACTGGCCCACATACCAGTTCTCCCAGCCAAACTAAGCTCCATCGTTTTATCTGTAGTTTCTTCCATAGCAGGTACAAAAACATCTGCATAAGTACCAGACATTAAGCCAGACCAAGCATCTAAATAATTAGATCCTAACCAAAATACATTTTTAGATCGTAAAAATATAGAAGCATTTTTATCTTTAGCGTAGGTTGCTAATGGATACAATAAATTGTTAACCACAAAATTTAAATCTTCAGAATGGTCTTCCATCTCTGGATAAATAAGAACCGTTTTTTTACCATTAGCAGCATCTAAAACCTTTTTAGTTGTAGCTAAACTAAACATATAAGGATCGTTTCCGTGTCCGGCCCAATACGCCAAACCAGGAGCATTTGCATATTCTTTAGTAATTAAATCTACTACCTGTTGCTGACTTAACACATACTTTTTTCTACGGTCTCTCTTTTTTCTAAATTTCTCATTTGTTAAAATAGATCTATCCCAATTTTCTACTTCTGGCAAGTGTTTAGAGTTTAAAAACACCGGACTTGGGTAATTATTGGTTATTTCATTTTTTAGAGACTCTAAAGAAGAAGGCACCTTCTCTGTCATTAAATAAACAGGCAATTGCGTTCTTTTAGACTTATTAGCAGTATATTTTTTTAAATCTTCTCTTGTTGCTTTTGTATTTGCGACTATTGAAGCTATTTTACCAGGAGGCGTCAACTTTTCAAAATCCTTTTTCCAAGATTTTTTATTAGGGTTAATTACATGAATACTACTACCACCACTTTGCGCACTAGCCAAAATAACATAGCCAGTTTTTGGGTCTTTCCATAGGTCATTAAAGGCATATTTACCTAGAATACGCTCAACCTTTTTTTCATTTAAATTAAGATCTAATAATCTAATTTGGTTTCTAACACGTGTTAAAAAAAGTGTCTTATTATTGTCTTTAATAGTTACTGTATGTGTAACATCATACCCAAAAGGTATTTTAGTATTTTTATGGTATGTGACCTTCCCGGTTTGTGGGTTGTATAATAAAAGAGCACTATCATTAGAGTGTGCAGAGGTACCCAAAATTACCGTTTGTTCTCCTTCTACAACTGCATCATCTACAGCAAAATGTCCTATTACCCGTACTCTTTTACCTTTTATTGCTAACTTATCTTTTCTAAATGGCACATCTTCTAGTGGCTTAAACAAATACATTGTTCCTGGTACATTCATATGATTGTTAGTCCCTAAAACAGCTAAAACATCATCCCCATTTTTTTGAGGTATTGGTCTTATAAAATTAGCTGTAGATACATTACTTTCTGGCAAGTCTTTTTTTAACTGCGCCCAAGGTTTTTCTATAGAATAGGTAGATGATTTAAGCTCTTTAACCATTTCTCCGGTTGAAGATATGTAATATATACTCTTATCAAAACCACCAGCTACAACGTATGCCTTACCTCCTTTTTTAACAACACAAACAGCATACATAGGAGCAGAATTCTTTTTAAACTTCCATAGTAATTTTCCCTTACTATTTAAACAATAAATGGTACCATCTGCGTTAGCTGTTAAAATTTCATCTACGCCATCTCCATTTATATCTTGGCACCATATATCGTGGTTCATAAAGCCAGACAATTCGTTTTTCCAAAGAATTTTACCTTCATAAGAAATACCCAAGACTGCACCTTCAAAACTAGTAGCTACTATATATGTTTTGTTTTTCTTTAATGCCGTACGAACTTTTGTAATTGTGTACCCTGTTTCTATACTGGCAATACCTTTATTTTTAAAGTCGATCTTTTCTAGTTGAGCCTGCATTATAAAAACACCAGCAAACAATACAAAGACTAAAAACAGCTTTACTTTTTTCATTTTAATTGGTCTAAAGTGGTTATTTTAGAAATTGAGTTAACAGTACTTTTATAAAAAAATAAAAAGGCGCAAAGCACCTTTTCATTTTCAATAGTAACTCAAAATAAAAACTAATTCTGTAAGTGCTATAATGCTAGCCTTACATTGTAAAGAAAGCTTAGTTTCTACCTTTTTATGTACTTAAACATACATTTAATGTAGTTTTCAGTAAAAACCATTAAAAACCGGCTTTTTTTTACTCTGACTCGTATTTTTTATTAATCTCTGCCGCATACTTCCCTGGAGAAATATTATACTTCTCTTTAAAAATTTTAGCAAAATGCGTTCTACTTTTAAATCCTGTCATAATATACACCTCGTTAACCGCTAGTCCTTTTTGACTAAGTAACTCTGCTGCTTTTTTAAGTCTGTAAATTTTTAAAAGCTCAAACGGTGTTTGGTTGGTAAGCACCTTTACTTTTTGATAAAAATGCGTTCTGTTTAAATACAATTCTTTAGCAAGGCTATTTAAATCGAACTCTTGATTGTCTAAGTTTTCTTCAATTAAACTATATAACTTTTCCAAAAAGGCATTATCGTTTCTATTATTTTTATTATTCTCCTTAGTTAAAGGTATACCTATTTGATACCGCTCTCTAAGTTGTTTACGTGTAGATAACAATGCTTCTGTATTTGTAATTAAACGTTGTACATTAAATGGCTTTTTTATGTATGCATCTGCACCATCTCTTATCCCTTGTAAATGATCTTCTATATTGCTTAAAGCGGTTAGTAATATTACTGGAATATGACTTGTTTTTAAATCAGATTTAATACGTAAACATAAATCTAATCCATTCATCTCTGGCATTTGAACATCACTAATTACAATGTCTGGCCACTCATCTTCCATAGCATCTAAACATTCTTTACCATTTCTAAAGGTTTTTACTTTAAAAAACTTAGACAATAATTTAGATACAAAATTTCTCATTTCTAAATTGTCTTCAGCATAAAAAATTAATGAATCGGAAAAATCTCCTGTAGCAATAATTTTAGCTGGCGAGTTCTCTTGTATTAACTTATTATTTATGGTTACTTCTTTTTCTTTTGGAAGGTCTAAATCTTCTGGAACATCTTTATCTGTAGGCAAATTGCTTTTTACAATTGGCAACCTAACGGTAATTACCGTTCCTTTACCAACTTCACTTTCTGCCTTAATAAAACCATAGTGCATTTCTACCAAGCGCTTAGAAAAAGCCAAACCTATACCAGAACCACTTATGTGGGTATTGTTTTCTTTTTGAGATTGATAAAAACGCTCAAAAATATGCTCTAAATCTACACTGTCTATACCTCTACCTGTGTCCTTTACCGTTACAATTAAATCCTTATCTACACTTTTATAAGATATGGTAATAACATCATCAGAACTTGTATACTTAAATGCATTACTAAGCAAGTTATTAAAAACCTTTTCTAATTTATCTTTATCTGCCGCTACAGTTATTCTACAATCTCCTTTTTCTACTACTAACTTTTTAGAATCGTTTTCTGCCAAAAAGTTAAAATCTATAATTAGGTCTTTTACAAAACCATCAAAACCAAATCTAGAATAATTCATTTTTAATAGGTTAGCATCTGCCCTTCTAAAATCTAAGACTTGCTCTATTAATTGCTGAATTTTTTTTGATTGCCTCATCACAAGATGAAGTTTTTCACTAGCATCTTCATTATTTTTAAATCGGTCTGCTAAAATATCTAGTGGTCTAGAAATAAGTGTAAGTGGTGTTTTTATTTCATGAGATATGTTTGCAAAAAACCGAAGTTTAGCTTCATTAACCTCATTAACATTACTCTTCTCTAATTTTTCTATCTCTACCTTATGGTTTAGAGATTGTATTTTTAAAATAATACGTACAACTACATATATAAAGCAAATAGTAAGCAATGCGTATAAAAGGTAAGCCCAGGTAGTTTTCCAAAAAGGAGGTAAAATTTCTATTTTAAGATTTTTGGGAGCCGTCCATTCATTTAAAGAATTAGATGCCATAACACTTAGCTCATATTCTCCTGGTTGCAACCCATTGTAATAAATTGTTTTTTGATTAGAAGGAACCTCTATCCACTGTTTATTTAATGGTAGCAACCTATATTTTATATTGTGATTTCTAGTGTTAGAGAAATGAAGACTTGCTACTTCTAAAGAAAAAACATTCTCGTTGTGTTTTAATTGAATTTTATTAATATCTCCTATACGCTTATCTAATAAAACTCTATTATTTATGGTATCACCGGGAAAAATATTTTTATTAAAAATTTTAAAATCATCAAACTGTAATTTAGGCAAGCTTTCTTGGTTAGATATTTCATTAGGATTAAAAAAACAAAATCCGTCTAATCCAGAAAATATAAATTTACCGTTCTTCAGTTTTGTACTAGCATACCAAAAATCCTCAAAAGGTAATCCATCAGATTTATTAAAATTTCTGAAACGTCTTTCTTTAACATCAAACTTATTTAAGCCTATATTGGTAGAAATCCACAGGTTATTTTTATCATCTGCCAAAAGACTTTTAACCACATTGTTAGATAAACCTTGCTTTTCTGTATACGGAACAAATTTTGGTTTTGTACTACTACTTTTTTCTACATAACAAATACCTCCGCCTTCTGTACCCAGCCAGAGCTCATCATTAGACAACCTCACCAAAGATGTTACAAAGTTACTTGACAGAGATAAACTGTCGTTTTTATCATTTAGAAATTGTTTTATTTTAGCATCTTTTAAATTTTTGCTAGAATTATTAATTCTGTATAAACCATCTAAATCTGTCCCCAACCAAACATAATTATATAGAGGATCTACATACATAACTCTAGATAACGAGGGCTGATTATCTTTAAAAAAAGGATTATCAAATAAAGATTCTATTTTAATAATTTCTCCTTTGGCATCTAATTTTATTTTAAAAACTTCATCTGCAAAAACCATCCAAATATTACCTTCTTTATCTTCAGTAATTCTCCTTGGTCTAAAAAATTCTTTGTCAACCTTATTATTAATTAAAACTTTTTTTAATTCAGTTTCTCCATTTTTAATTCTAAAAAGACCAGAATTGGTAATCTGAATCCAAAAGTTTTCTTTGGAGTCTACAAAAAAGCCAGCAACTCTGAGTTTATATTTTTCTGGCAAAGAAAAAGGCAAAGGTTCAAAACTACTTGTTTTAGTGTTAAAAAGTCCTACTCCGCCTCTACTGGCAGTTACATAAACTCTATTGGTATCTAAAGCAGAAATAGAGGAGATATTATTAGAAAACAGACCGTGCTTGTAATTAAGATCTGTTGTGTATTTTTTAAAGGGATTTTCATCTACATCAAACTTATAAATACCTTCATTAAAAGTAGACACCCAACAACCCGTAGTAGTTGCAGCCGCAATAGCACTTACACGCATTAAACCTTTTTCAAAATAAAAAGATGATGTTACAGGGTTTCCTTTATTTATAAAGTCTGATACATTGTCTATACGCACTACGCCATCTGTATAAGTTCCCAACCATATATTACCTAGTTTGTCTTTAGAAATACTATTAAATTGATTATCCTGTAGCTTTCTCTCTTTCAATTGCACAGAAAAAGAATCGTTTTCTTTTTTAAACGTAACCACAGAAACTCCTGTAGAACAAGCGGCAATAATTGTTTTATCATCTACCTTTAAAATAGCAGGACTAGTTAAGATACGCTTGCTTAAAACTTTTTTAAATTTTGCTTTTTCTATATTATAAAGCACCAAACCACTAGAGGTAGAAAAAAGGTAGTTATCTTCATCTAAAGCTACAGCATCTAGGTATGAAATATCTTTATTCTCTGAGCCTCCTGGTAAAAAAAACTGATTAACAAAAGTATAATCGTCCTTAAAAATTAAAACTCCGTTGCCTTCTGTGGCACAAAAAACTAAGTTGTGTTTTTTGTTTATTAGTATTTTACGAACTACGGGACCATTATTACCTTTACCTAGTTCTTTATTAGAGTATAGTTTAGTAAACGCCTCTTGTTCATAATTGTAAATAGACACACCTTGGTCTGTACCAATCCAAATATTACCTTTTAAATCTTCACTAATAGTACGTACACGGTTGCTGGTTAAAATGTTTTGTTCTAAAGTATTTTTATAAACTTTAAACTCGTACCCATTGTACTTATTTAAACCCTCATACGTACCAAGCCATAAAAAACCTCTAGAGTCTTCTAATATTGAAGTTACTCCGTTATGAGCTAAGCCCTCTGAAATTGTTAATTTCTGAGAGTAATTCAGTGTTTTCTCCTGTGCATTAGACACATATAAAAAACACAAAAATAGTACTATTACTATATATACTTTTTTACCCATATAAAATTTAGAACGTATTTTCTTTATTGAAAACGCGACAGCTCACAATATAAAAATTATACATCACATATTAAGAATGATTCTCTTAAGGATTGTATTTTATTTTTTGATAAAGGCATAAATTCCTGAGCTACATACCCCTTAAAACCAGTATCTACAATGGCTTTCATAACTGCCGAGTAGTTTATTTCTTGCGTATGGTCTATTTCATTACGTCCAGGAACACCAGCGGTGTGGTAATGACCAAAATACTGATGATTTTTCTTAATTGTTCTTATAATATCTCCTTCTTGTATTTGCATATGATAAATATCAAAAAGAAGCTTAAAACTACTAGAATCTAATTTTTTACACAAATTTACTCCCCATTCAGAGGAGTCGCACATATAATCTGGATGATCTATTTGGTTAAACAATTCCATTTGTAAAACCACATTATGCTTTTCTGCTAACGGTAATATTTTAGATAAGCCATCTACACAATTTTGCATACCAGTTTCCTTATCTAAACCATTACTATTACCACTAAAACATATTAAGTTAGTGTAACCTACAGCGGCTACTTGCGGTATTAATTCTGTATAATTTTTTGTAAGTTGATGGTGGTTTTCCGGATTGTTCCAACCTTGTTCCAAGCTAATTTCTGCACCATTACACATGGCACAATGTACACCGTGTTTAGCAAGTAATGGCCAGTCTTTAGGTCCAATTAAATCTATAGCAGTTACTCCAAGATCTTTAATTATAATTAAAAAATCTTCTAAAGGAGTGTCGTTAAAACACCATTGACAAACACTATGTTTTATATTATTTCGCATGCTACTATAGTTTACTTGCTAAACAGGTTTTATATTATTTTAAATTAAGTCTCTTAACCTTGTTGCTGCTTGCTCTGCTGTTATGTCTCTTTGTGGAGAACCAAACATCTCATACCCAACCATAAACTTTTTAACTGTTGCACTACGTAACAATGGCGGGTAAAAACTCATATGCCAATGCCAATGGCTATTATCCTCACCATTTGTTGGCGCTTGGTGTATACCACTAGAATACGGAAAAGAAGTATTAAAAAGCTTATCATAAGCCTTAGTAATAGCAGAAATAGCATCTGCAAATGCTGTAGATTCTTTAGCTGACAGTTTACTAATATCCTGACTTTGTTTCCTAGGAACAATCATAGCCTCAAAAGGCCAAATTGCCCAAAAAGGAGTAAGCACAACAAAATCATCATTACTATAAATAATACGTTCGTTTGCTTCTATTTCTTGTTGTAAATAATCTCCTAAAAGACTACTTTTATTTTTAGCGTAATATTCTTTTTGCTCCTTTTCTTTCTTTATAATTTCATTAGGCAAGGTAGATTGCGACCAAATTTGTCCGTGAGGATGCGGATTACTACAACCCATTACAGCTCCTTTGTTTTCAAAAATTTGAACGTAATTTATGGTATCATTACTACCCAATTCTACATATTCTTTTTGCCAAGTTGCCACTACTTTACTAATATCATTAACAGCCATATCTGCTAAACTTTTAGAGTGGTCTGGGCTAAAACATATTACTTTACAAATACCTTGCTCACTCTCTGCTTTAAACAAACCGTCGTTAACAGAAAAAATTTTTGAATCGGTTTGCAAGGCTGCAAAATCGTTAGTAAACACAAAAACATCTTTATAATCCGGATTTACTTCTCCGTTAATTCTAGTATTTCCTGCACATAAATAGCAACTAGGATCATGCGCTGGCCTAACCTCATTAGAAATAGTTTCGTTTTGTCCTTGCCAAGGTCTTTTTGCCCTGTGCGGAGAAACTAAAACCCATTCTCCAGTTAGGATATTAAAACGTTTATGTGAAAAATCTTGTAAATCTGTATTCATTTTATAGTAGAATTGTGGTTGTGTTATTTTATTTTTTGTGTCCCGTCTGATAATTTTACGTTGTAAATAGAGCAATCTTTACCAAACTCCTTTTTAAAAAGACTTGAGATTTCTTTTTTAAACGACTTAACTTCAGACTTTAAAATTAGATTAATAGTACAGCCTCCAAAGCCGCCGCCCATCATCCTTGCACCTAAAATATTTGGGTTGTTTTTTGTGTTGTTTACTAAAAAATCTAGCTCTTTACAACTTACTTTAAACTGCGTACTTAAACCATTATGAGATTTATACAACAATTCTCCTAGCTGTTTAATATCATCAGCTTTTATAGCTTTAGAGAATTCTTGAACTCTTAAATTTTCTTCAATTATATACAATGCCTTTTGGTAATCTTCTTCTGTAATATCTGATTTAATTGTATTTAAATCTGATACAGTAGCATCTCTTAAAGCCTTTATATTTAACTTATTAGATACTTTTTCGCAAACTGCTCGTCTATCATTATAAGCACTTTCAGATAAGTCATGCTTTACATTGGTATTAATTAACAGCAACTTATAATCGCCAAAGTTAATTTTATACAACTTAGATTTAATAGTTCTACAGTCTAATAATAATGCACTTTTTTTAACACCAAACATACTTGCGTATTGGTCCATTATTCCGCATTTTACACCTGCATAGTTATGTTCTGCTTGTTGTGAAATTAGAATCATTTCCTTTTTAGGAATACCCAATTTAAACAGTTTATTTAAACCAAAAACCACACTGTTTTCTAATGCTGCAGAAGACGACATACCCGCACCACCGGGAATATTACCTGCAAAAACAATATTAAAATTACCTAGCTCTATGCCTCGTTTTTTTAGCTCTGCAACAACCCCCAAAATATAATTACGCCAGCCTCCATTTTCTAAAGGAGAAACAGTATCTAAACTAAATTGGTATGTTTCCTCTTTATTTAAAGCATAAACCGTAGACACTTTATTTTTACTTTTTTGAATAGCTAAAGCAATACCTTTGTTTATAGCTGCAGGAAAAACAAAACCATCATTATAATCTGTATGCTCACCAATTAGATTAATTCTACCCGGAGAAAAAACCATAAGTGGCTTAGTTTTAAATGTATGTTTAAAACTATTTTTAACCTCTTTTATTAACTTCTTATTCATTTTATAATGAGTTTCTGACTATTAAACTATTTGGGTTCTCTATTTGTATATTCTCGTTAGATAATATCATTTCTGCTAAACGTTCGCCCATAGTATTAAAATTGGTAGATATTGTAGTAATACCACCTTCTACAACTTCCTTTAAAAGACTATCGTTATAGCAAATAATACCTATGTCCTTACCCAAAACTAATTGCTGTTGTTGTATCTTTTTTATTAAAATAATTAAACTTCTATCATCCAAAATAAAATACAATTCTCCCTTAACAGGGGTACATTCTTTTATGCTAGAAACTAGTTCTTGTGCAATAGCATTATTTTTACAAAAAACATTAAACCCCTCTAAAATACCTTGTGGTTGCTTCTGTTGTGAGAACAACAAAACCATTTTTTTATATTTTTTAATTGACAAAGAGCATTCTTGTAAGCCTTCAAAAACGTTCTTTTTAAAGTTCTGATAAATTGCAGGGTATTCTGCCAACTCCTCGTTGGTCTGGTCCAATATATAAACCTTGTCTTTTGGTAGTTTTTCTACAATATGCTTAATGTTTTGCAAGTTGGCCGGCATAAGTACATAATACTTATAGTCACCAATATTATCATAAATTAATTTTGAAAAAATAGCTGGGTTAAAATGATGAAAATAAATATCTACCTGTACATTAGCTCCTAATCTTTCTAAAAAAGAATTATACAAATCTTCTTTAAAAGAGTTTAGCTCATCAAACAACAAAAAAACTTTTTGTACTACATTAACATTTTCACTAATTAAATAGTATCCTTTACCAGCTATAGACTGTACAATACCACGCGTTTTTAGCTCATTAAAGGCCATTAAAACCGTATCTCTGGATAGTTTATGTTGATCTCTAATACTATTTATAGATGGTAACTTATCTCCTTTTTTTAATGCACCAAGTTCTATAGCCTCCTCTACAGAAGCTATAATTTGTTTATACTTTGGCACACCAGAATTGCCTTTTATAGAAACTATACCCATATGACAAATATAAAATAAAAAAGCAAAATAACAAACTAGTAGGTACTAGTATGGTTTTTAATTTATTTTCCTTAATATAGCTACTTCAAATTAACGCAACTAAATAATTTAGATGATGAAAAATAAGATAATTGTAACCGGAGGCTGTGGTTATATAGGGTCTCATACAGTTATAGAACTGTTAGAAAGTAATTTTGAAGTTGTTATTTTTGATGATTTATCTAACTCTACAGAAAAAACAATTGATAGAATATCACAAATTACGGGAAAAACACCCACTTTTGTAAAGGTCGATTTAAAAAACGAAACAGAAACTGATAAGGTATTTACAGCACATAAAGATGCACTAGCAGTGATACATTTTGCTGCACATAAAGCCGTAGCAGAATCGGTAAAAGAGCCATTAAAATATTATCAAAATAATTTTTACTCGCTTATAAACTCTCTTAATTCTCAACTAAAAAATAACATTACAAATTTTATATTTTCATCTTCTGCAACTGTTTACGGTTTACCTAAAACCTTACCTATTACAGAAAAGAATAAGACCAAACGTCCGTTCTCTCCTTATGGTAACACTAAAAAAGTAGCTGAAGAAATACTAGAGGATTTGACAAATTCTGATCCTAATTTTACCGCAATATCTCTTCGTTACTTTAACCCTATTGGCGCACACGAGTCCGGTTTAATTGGTGAATTACCAACTGGCATACCTAATAATCTCATGCCGTATGTAACACAAACAGCTGCCGGAATTAGAGAAAAGCTTATGATATATGGTAACGACTACCCTACTAAAGATGGTACACCAATTAGAGATTATATCCACGTAGTAGATTTAGCAAAAGCACATGTTTTAGCTGTAAAAAGATTAATTAACAAGGAACAAGAGAAGTCTTTTGAATATTTTAATCTAGGTACAGGCATTGGCTACTCCGTTTTAGATATTGTAAAAACGTTTGAAAAGGTCACCAACTCTAAACTTAATTATGAAATTACAAGCAGAAGAGAAGGCGATGTTCCTAAGTTGTATGCCGCGACTAAATTAGCTGCAAAGAAATTAGGTTGGACACCTAAAAGGGAGTTAAATGAAATGATAAGTTCTTCTTGGAAATGGGAACAAAACGTAAGAAAAGAACAAAAATAATGATACAAACAAGACCTACATTATCGCAAATATCAAAAGCATTAGATTTGTCAATATCCACTGTGTCTAAATCGCTTTCAGATAGTTCAGAAATTAGTATAAGTACCAAAAATAAAGTACGCGAATTTGCTCGTAAATGCAACTACAGGCCAAACAGTTTTGCTGCTAGTTTAAGAAGGGGGTACACCAAAAATATAGGTTTAATTATACCTAGTGTTTTAAACCCTTTTTATGCGAAAGTATTAGTTGGGGTAGAAAAATATTTAGACGAAAATGGATACAAATTAATAACAAGTATTAGTAACGAATCTGCAGAGAAAGAAGCAAAGTACCTGAGCCTCTTAGGTAGTGGATATGTAGATGGGGTTATTATATGTGTATCTAAAGAAACTGAAATTACAAATAAATACAAACACATAGATACGCTTATAGGACAAGGTACGCCACTTGTTCTGTTTGATAGAATTAGTGATTTAAAAAGGTGTGATAGTGTTAGAATTGACGATTATAAAGCATCTTTTGAGGCTACTGAGTATTTAATAGTAAACAAAAATTGTAAAAAACCAATTTTGGTATCTCTAATTAACCAATTGCAACACGGTAAATTAAGAGCAAAAGGATTTACAGATGCGTTAAAAAAACATCATATTTCTACAGAAGATAGTATTATCGATGCTACAACTATAGAAGAGTTAATTTCTAAAGTTAAGCCTGTATTACAAGAAAATAATATAGATGGCATTTTTGGCGCAAATGATTTGGCGTTGGCACAAACTATGGATATAGAGAGAAACTTAAACACGGTTAAAATTGCATATACAGGCTTCTGCAACAATTCTAAAATAGCATGGAATCCCGCACTTAGAATTATAAATCAGAATGCCAAAAAAATGGGAGAAGAAGCTGCTAAACTTGTAATACAACGCATAAAAATCACCAATACTACAGAGTTTTACACTCGTACAATTAGAACAGAATTTGTTTAAAATTTTGCTATACTAAACCAATTTTAACAAGGGTACCAAAGAGATTAGTACCCTTGTTAAAATACCATTATCTCATAATTTAGTTTAGCTTATTTATACCTTTTTAAAACAAAATCTACTTACATTTTATAGCTAATTTCAACTTAAATTAACATTAATTTAAGCAATTAGTTCATTTTCTTCTCTAACTAGATTTTAATTTATAAATTGTACAGGCAAAAAACCATGCGCTTTTTATGAGAAAAGTATTGCTTATTATCTTCTTATACCTAATCTCTAATACTGTCTTTTCTCAAGATTTATCTAAAGAATATAATTTTGTAAGTATTAAAGAAGGCATCTCTAAGGTTGGTGTATCTACAATTGTACAAGATCATCACGGATTTATGTGGATGGGTACTAATGGTGTTGGCCTATACCGTTACGATGGCATAGATTACACATATTACAAGCACATTTTAAACGACTCTACATCTATAAGTAGTAGTTTGGTTTATTGCTCTTATTTAGACAAAAGCAATAGACTCTGGTTTGGCACTGAAGAAGGCTTAAACGTATATGATAGAGATACCGATCAATTTAAAAAAATACACCTTACTACAGAAGAAAAAGATAATAGTAAAAACATATCTATACGTAGTTTAGAGGGCGATAAAAAAGGAAATCTATTTATTGGCACCTATGAGCAGGGATTGTTTAAATTAAATTTAGAAACCCTAGAGGCTAAAAAAATACAAAATCAATACAAATATATCCCTATTAGCATTTATGCGCTACGGCTTGATAACAACAATAAAATTTACGCAGGCACAAGCATTGGTTTACAAGAGTTTGATTCTAACACAAATACTTTAAAGCAATCTTTACTAAATACAGATGATAACTCGTCTGCCCTTAAACATCCCATACAATCTTTAATGGTTGATAAAAAAAATAACATTTGGGTGGGTACAATTGGTAACGGACTATATAAAATTGATAATCTACTAAATACATATCACTTTTCAATTTCTGATAACAAGATTTTTTCTATTATTCAGCTACCAGACAACACCATTATGTTAGGCTCAGAGAACAACGGCCTTTTTCATTTAAACTCTAATGGCAGTATTATAAAAAGATATCTTTCTAGTAAGACTGATGAAAAAAGTATTCTATACAACTCTATTTGGTCTTTATTTCTTGATAAGAATGAAAGAATCTGGATGGGTTATTACAATTCTGGTGTTGCTGTTTATGATAAGTTGTATGATAAATTTAAAAACATAGAAAGTTTAAATAACACTCAAAATTCGCTTCAAATTGGTTCTGTAACGGGCATTTCTCAAGATAGTCAGGGCAAACTTTGGATTAGTATGGATGGTGGTGGTATAGATGTGCTAGATCCTAAAACAAATAAATTTACTCATATAAATTTAAAAGAAAATAGCACTTATTCTGGGCTTACCAGTGATTATATAGAAGCTATTTTTATAGATAGCAAAGAAAATATCTGGGCGACTAGTTGGGATAATGGTATATACATGTTAAGAAAAGGAGAAACTAAGTTTACTCACTTTAACATAGAAAACACCAATGGTAATTTAAGTTCTAACACCGTTCTTAGTATAGATGAAGATTCTGAAGGAACTATTTGGATAGGATCGTTTTATAGAGGTTTACATTCCTACAACCCAAAAACTAAAAAAATTACGCATCATAATACAGAAATTTTTGTAAAAAATGATATTACTATTAGTGATATCTGGAAAGTTTTAATAGATCATGAAGATAATATTTGGCTTGGTACAACTTTAGGGTTATTTAGAGTTAAAAAAACAAACAATGGTAATTTTATTGTCACTCCAATGTCTGCTAGGATGTCTAAAGAATACAAAAACCAAGCAAGTGCTAGCCATATTTTAACACTACATGAAGACAGCAAAGGAAGTATATGGATTGGCACTAAAGGTGCAGGTCTGTGCAAATACAATGTAGCAGAAGATAGCTTTAAATGGTATAATAAATTTAATGGTTTAACCGAAGAAAATGTATCTGGAATTATAGAATGTACAGATGGTAACATTTGGGTTACAGGTAACGCAGGTATCTCTAAAATTATAGAAAAAGATAATAGCATTACTAATTACACAAGTAACGACGGTTTATTATCTAACGACTTTAATATAAATGCAACCTATAAAGACAGTGAAGGAAAACTGTATTTTGGTAATTATAAGGGTGTAGATTATTTTAATCCTAAAAATATACAAACCAACAAAACACTAACTTCTATTTACCTAACAGATTTTAAACTTTTTAATAAAAAGGTTACCCCAATACAAGCTAAATCGCCCTTAAAAAAAGTTATATCAGAAACAGATAGCTTAACATTAAGCAGCAAACAGTCTGTTTTTACAATAGAATATTCTGGTATTAACTACACAAGGCCAGAAAAAAATGAATATGCTTATTATTTAGAAGGATACGAGAAAAACTGGAACTATGTTGGTAATACCAGAAATGCTACTTACACAAATTTAGATGCTGGCAATTATGTTTTTAAACTAAAAGCATCTAATAATGATGGCGTTTGGAATGAAGATCCGTTGGAATTAAAAATTACAATATTGCCCCCTTGGTGGAAAAACATTTGGGCACTATTGGCCTATGTTATTCTTTTTCTTTTGGGTGTGTACATTTTAAATAAAATGACACAAAGCAGAATAAAAGAGAAACAGCTTATTAATAATGAAAGGGATAAAAGACTGCAAGAAAAAGATTTAGACGAGAAAAAATTTCAGTTTTTTACAAATATCTCTCACGAATTTAGAACACCTTTAACACTTATTTTAAATCCATTAGAAGATATTATTAACGATAGTACTATTAGTTTACCTGCTCGTACTAAAGAAAAACTAAACATAATACATAAAAACACAGATAGACTTTACCGATTAATAAATGAGCTTTTAGATTTTAGAAAATTAGAACTTAACAAAATAAATATTAAAGTAAGAGAACTTAACCTTATTGCTTTTACTAAGGAAATTGCAAGTCATTTTAAAGAAGAAGCAAATTCTAAAAACATTAATTTATGGGTTAGCTCTACTATAGAAGATTTAGCTATCTGGGCGGATGAGAACAAATTAGAAAAAATAATATTTAATATTTTATCTAATGCAATGAAGGTTACTCCTAATGGAGGAGCTATAAAAATTAAATTAGAACCAAAAAGTACACTAGCAATACTACCGCTTGTTAATACCACCAGGCCAGTTAGTGCAATTAAAATTACGATTTCTGATACTGGTCCCGGATTAAAAAAAGAACAAGTAAAACGAATTTTTGAGCGCTTTTACCAAGTAGACAACCTTAACAAAACATATTATGATGGCACAGGTATTGGCTTAGAGGTTGTAAAAAGTTTTGTACAACTACACAAAGGTAAAGTAGAGGTTAATAGTATTGTTGGTAAAGGCACAAAGTTTAAAATTATACTCCCTGCAGGTAAATCTCATTTCTCCGAAGATGAAATTTTACAAGATGCCGTTAGTATTAACGCTAAACAAGAACGCTTTTCTTCAGAAGAAATAGACACCCAAATGGATACTTTAGAGATAGAAAACAGCTCTAATCTACACTCGCTCCTAATAGTTGAAGACAATACTGAACTAAGAAATTATCTAAAAAACGAACTAAAACATTTGTATAGAGTATTAACCGCAGTAAATGGATTAGAAGGTTTAAAAATTGCAAAAGAAGCTTTGCCCGATGTTATAATTACAGATATTATTATGCCAGAAATGAATGGCTATAAGTTCTGTGAAAGCATTAAAAATGACCTAAAGACAAGCCATATACCACTACTAATGCTTACTGCAAAAGCTAGGATAGACGACCGTATAGAGGGCATAGAAAAAGGCGCAGATGCCTATATGGTTAAACCTTTTGATATGCGATTACTTAAATTAAGAGTTTCGCAACTCATAACCAGTAGACAACTCATTTTTAATAAATATTTTAGTTTAATAAATGATGTGCCTAAAAATATAAATACAACTTCTTTAGATAAAGAGTTTATACAAAAAGTACTTGTATACATTAATGAGAACATAGGAGATCCGGACCTAAATGTAGAGTCATTAGCATATGAATTAAACTTGAGTAGAAGTCAGTTTTACAGAAAAATAAAAGCACTTACCAACCAAACGGCAATTGAGTTCTTAAGAAATATACGTTTACAAAAAGCGAAACAAATTATAGAAATGGGTAACACAAATATTAGTGAGGTATCTTATAAAGTAGGGTTCTCTTCTCCATCTTACTTTACAAAGTGTTTTAAAAACTATTTTGACCTGCTACCCACAGATATTAAACCAACAGACTCCTAGTTCTAAAGTTAACTTAAGCCTATTTAATCAATTACTTTTCTTTAATCAATACAGGTACTAAATACAATACATATTTACGTCTAATACAAAGGTTATTACAATTCTTTTTATGGTACAATACTACTACTTAATTACCTCGTAAGGGTGTGTTGTAAAGAGCTTCATATATCTTACAAATACAACTAAAACCACAGAAGCATAGACATCGTTTTCATGTATTCTGTATTTCATAATTAGTTTTAACTACAAAAGAATTAAGATATTTAGTACCCACAAACACACAAATTACTATAACCATAGTACTACAGCACCACAACAAACTCCCCGCTACTAAAAGGTATGTTGCATACAATGCTACAAATGTTGCAAATACCTGGTATTACTGCATATTGCTGCAAATCCTGTCATAAACGCTTTATATGTTTTACCAACTAGCAGGGTTCTTTATATATATTTGGAACTATGAAGATTAACTATTCCAGATGGAGACGCATCGTAGAAATTGGCTTAATAGCAGCAATAATTGCACTCCTCGTTTTTATTATTACTTACATAATATAAACAATAACTTTTTACAAAACGTAACAACTAGAATAACTATATAATTAATGAAGAAAGCCTATGACAAACAACCCAAAAACGAATTAAAACTAAAAACTAAACAATTATAACTCACAAAAAACTAATTTACTAACTTAAACTTTTTAATATGATAATAAGGTTAAAATACGTGATTGCTACACTGGTAATTATCTTTACACAAGCAGCATTCTCGCAGACAAAAACTGTAAGCGGAGTTGTTACAGACCAAAGCGGTATTCCGCTAGGTGGCGTAACT
This sequence comes from Cellulophaga sp. 20_2_10, assembly GCF_023476645.1. GTDB lineage: Bacteria > Bacteroidota > Bacteroidia > Flavobacteriales > Flavobacteriaceae > Cellulophaga. Next base: position 411,797 of record NZ_JAMCOJ010000002.1, on the reverse strand, counting down.
GTTCTTGTATCTGGAACCACTAATGGTACCAGTACAGATTTTGATGGTAACTATACTATTGAAAACACTAAGGCTACGGACAAACTAGAGTTTACCTATATAAGTATGGTAGCTCAGACAATTCTTATTGGTAGCAAAACAACAATAAACGTAACACTAAAAGAGGACGCACAAGCCCTTGACGAAGTTGTTATTGTAGGTTACGGTTCTAAGAAAAAGAGCTTAGTAACTGGTGCCATCTCTAGCATAGATAGCGAAGACATTAAAAGCGCATCTGGTCAAAGAGTAGAACAAGTATTACAAGGTAGAACTTCTGGTGTTAGTGTTTCTTCTTCTTCTGGTGCGCCAGGTTCTGGAGCAAAAATTAGAATTAGAGGTGCTGGTTCTAGTGGTAACTCAGATCCTTTATATATAGTAGATGGTATGAAAACTTCTTCTATAGTAGATATAGCTCCTGGAGACATTGCTAATTTAGAAATTTTAAAAGATGCTGCTTCTGCTGCAATATATGGTACAGAAGGTGCAAATGGTGTTGTAATTATTACAACTAAAAAAGGTAAAATTGGTGGTTTAAAAGTTGGCTTTAACACACAAATAGCAATACAAACAGTTAAAACCAAAATGGATTTAATGAATGCTGATCAGTTTGTAAAGTATATGAACGAAGCAGGACAAGCCAATGTTGTTAATAACGGTTATGATACAGATTGGATAGACGAAACATTTAACGATGCTTTTATGTTTAGAAATGATGTTAACCTTTCTGGAGCAACAGAAAAATTATCTTACTATATGTCTGCATCTAACTTAAACCAAGATGGTATTGTAGGTAAAGGAAATTCTTCTTTTGAGCGTTCTACATTTAGAGCTAACGTAAAAGTAGATGTAACTAAATGGCTAGAAGCTGGCGTAAATGCTACCTACTCTATTACAGACAAAAACGGTATACAAGAAAACAGTGACACTAGAGGTGTTATACAAAATATGTTAATTATAGACCCATTAACTCCTGCTACTTATGCTAATGGTGCAGTACCACAATCTGTAATAGATAAGGCGGCAAATAACAATGTACCATTATTAACAGATAGTAATGGTAATGTATATGGATATCCAAGTTATTCTACTGGTGAGGTAATTAACCCTGTAGCATTTGCGAACAGTATTAATAAAACTATTACAGATACAAATCAGTTTTTAGGTTCTGCTTATTTAAAATTTAATTTATTTGAAGGATTCTCTTTTACATCTAGATTTGGATATGAAAATGGAGAAACTGAAGTAAGAAACAATGTAAATCCGTATTACGTTTCTTCTGAAGCTTCAAATACTAAATACACGACATCACAAACTAAGTACGAAACTAAAAAGTGGTTGTGGGAAAACTTTGCAACATACACTAAGTCTATCAACGACCATAATTTTACGTTATTAGCTGGTTATTCTGCTGAGCAAACAAGATTTAAAACAACATTATCTAGAAATGGTTCTGTAGACATAGATCAATTTACTGGATTCGATTTAGACTTACCTGGTTACACTGTAGAAGTTAAGGATATTTTACCTGCCCCTGATAATATGGTTTCTATGTACGGTAGGTTATCTTATGATTTTGCGGGTAAATATTTATTTGAAACATCTATAAGAAGAGATAGATCTGATAAATTCCCAAGTGCTAATAAGGCTGGTACTTTCCCTGCTTTTTCTGCAGGTTGGTTATTATCTAAAGAAGATTTCTGGAAAGAAGATTCTAAAATAAACTATGCTAAATTAAGAGCTAGTTGGGGACAAAACGGGAGTAGAAGTAACCTTATTGGTAACTCTGACAAAACGTATGTTATTAGAGCAATTAACGGTACAGGTATAAACTACGAAGGTTTAACAGGAGCACAGATTTCTGGTTACTCTAACCCTAATTTAGTTTGGGAAACATCTGAACAGTTAGATTTTGGTGCAGATTTTAGAGCTTTTGAAAACAGATTAACCTTATCTGTAGATTATTACAAAAAGACTACAAGAGATGCTATTGTTAATGATGGTAGTTTAATTACTCCTGGTTCTGCTGGTTTTCAGTCTAACGAATTTAACGCTGGTACTATAGAAAACAAAGGTTGGGAATTTGAACTAGGCTACGGAGATACAACTAGTAGTGGTTTTAGGTATGATATTAACGCTAACTTATCAACCCTAAAAAATGAAGTAACAGAAATTTTATTTGTACCAGAAGGTGCATCTATAATTGGTGCTGGTGCACAACAGAATCCAGATGGTGTTACACGTTTTACACAAGGGCAACCTTCTTGGTACTTTTACGGTTACGAAACTAATGGTATAGATACTGCAACTGGTGAAGTTATTAAGGTAGATACTAATGGTGATAACATCATAAATAATGCAGATAAAGTTAATGTAGGCTCTCCTCACCCAGATGTATTGTTTGGTGGTAACATTGCTTTAGGATACAAAGCTATTGATTTTAATGTACAGTTTCAAGGTACTATTGGTAACGATATTTTTGCTACGTACCACCAACCTTCTAGACCTATAACTAACAAACCAGTACATTTCTATAACGAAAGATGGACACAACCTGGTGATGTTGCTACTTTTCCAGGAGCAGCTAATGTTATAGATTCTTACGATACAGATTTAATGGTAGAAGACGGTTCTTATATGAGAATTAAGCAAATACAAGTTGGGTATACATTACCTAAGAAAATTGCAGAAAAACTACGCATTAACAATTTAAGAATGTATGTATCTCTAGACGACTACTTTACATTTACAGATTACAAAGGTTTAGATCCAGAAATTGGAAACTTTAGCTATAACTCTATTGGTGTAGACAGAGGTTTTTATCCTACAGCTGCTAAAACTGTTTTTGGTATTTCATTAGACTTTTAATAAAATAGATATATTATTATGAAAAAAATTATAGTAACAATGGTAACTATCCTATTAATAGGAGGAGTTACTTCATGTAGTGAAGATTTTACAACCAATCCGCGTGAGGATGGTGAAGACCTAGCAACATTTTTTCTTGAAGAAGAAAATGTAGATGCTGCTGTTGTGGGTATATATGATCTAATGCAACACAACTACTCTGTAGATTGGAACAGTGCATTTTTGGTAAAGCAATTACCTGGAGATGATATGAATGCCGCTGGTGGTAACAGTGATGATCAACCACAATTGCAAGATATAGATGATTACGCTAACGTATCTACATCTAACCAATCTATAAGAAGCGTTTGGGATTTGTTTTACAGAACAATTTCTTTATCAAACTTAGTTATAGAAAACATTAAGGATAGTGAATTAAGCAACAAAGAAGAAGCTTTAGCTGAAGCTAAGTTTTTAAGAGCTTGGTCTTATTTTGAGCTTACAACTATGTTTGGTGATATTCCTTTAAGATTAACAATACCTGCTTCTGCTACAGAATTTGGAATTGCTAAATCTTCTAGAGCAGATATTTATACCCAAATAAAGTTAGACTTAACAGATGCAATTGCTGGTTTAAAAGATAAATCTGCATTAGCAGATAACTTTAGAGCTTCTAAAGGTGCTGCACAAGCACTAATGGGTAAAGTATTAGTTTTTGAAGGTAAACATGGCGAAGCAATTCCTTTTTTCGAAGATGTAATTGCTAATCCAGCTCACGATTTAGCTACAAATCCAGAAGATGTGTGGAGTATTAATCACGAATTTGGACCAGAATCTTTATTCGAAATTGGTTTTATTTCTACTACCGGAAGAGACTGGGGTAACTTTGCCTGGGGAGGTAGAAACGAGAACAACATACATATACAGTTAATGGGCCCACGTGGAGACGGTATTTTTGATGTTTCTACTATAGGTTTAATAAACGGTTGGGGTTTTAACCTACCAACTGCAAAATTAATGAACGCTTTTGATGCTGCTGGCGACACAGAAAGAAAAGTAGCTACTGTTATGACAGAAGCAGAATTAATAGCTGCTGGTGGTGGTGTAGACCAATCTCTTGCAACTGGTGGTGCTGTTTGGGATTACGAAGGTGGTATTAGAATTAAATATGCTACAAAAGAAGAAGATACAAGTTCTGACGGTGTTAAGGAATTAAATTATGGTACAAACTATAAACTGTTCCGTTATGCAGAAGTTTTATTATTAGCTGCAGAAGCGTATAATAAAGACAGTAAAGACGGACAAGCTAGAACTGAGTTAAATAAAGTTAGAAACAGAGCTGGTTTAGCAAATGTAGATGCATCTTTAGCTGGTGACGATTTATTTGAAGCCATTGTAAACGAAAAGTTTTTAGAATTAGCTCATGAAGGACAACGTTTCTGGGATTTAGTACGTTGGGGTAAAGCTGCAACAGAATTAGCTGGCACAGGTTATACTGCTAAAAATGACTTGTTCCCTATTCCGGAAACAGAAATTGAAAAAAATTCAGAATTAACACAAGCAGATCAAAATGCTGGTTATTAATTCTTAAAATATAGTAGTTAGATTTTTAGTTGAATTGATACGGTAATTTAAGATTTCTTAAATTATCGTATCTTTTTTTTACACCAAGTTCTAATCATCTTTATAAAAAGTCGCTTAAAAGAATAATAGCATTCTTTTAAGCGACTTTTTTGTCATATACAGTAGTTCATAATTAAAAAAACAAGCGTTATTTAAGTCGCTAAATTAGTATAAAAAAATGCTTTAATTAAGCAAATAACCAACATAACACCTTGATTGTTATTAATTTAATTATAATAATTGCTTTAACAATTAATTAACTTCGATTAGTTCGGTACTCACCGAACCAACTATATATTTGCACTTTCTTTTTTTACACAAAAAGAGATTTTACTAAAGAATATAAATATTAAACATATAACAAATGGAAAAAAACATTTGTACAAAAAAAAGTGCATTAATAGAAAAGTTAGGAGTACATATAGAAGCAAATAATGGATATGCTCCCGTTGCATCAAGAATTTTAGCTTATATAATCCTTACCGGAAAAATAGGAACAACATTTGAAGATTTAGTTTCAGTATTGTGTGCAAGTAAAAGTACCATCTCTACACATTTAAATTACTTATCAGATTTAAAAGAGATAGAATATTTTACCAAAACAGGTGATCGTAAAAAATATTATGTAATTACGACCAACAAAATTAAGAATCATATAAGCACAATGATTCATAAATGGGAAATAGAAAAAGAACTACATGAAGAAGTTAGAAGTTATAAAAAAGAAATTAATAATATAGAAACAACATTAGAAGAGGAAAAATTCGATTTAACATTTCATAACAATTACATACAATTTTTAAACCAAGCAATTACGTCTATATCAAAACTAGACATAGACAACATTAACCTATAAAAATAAAGCAAGATGAAAAAGAGAACTATTAGTAGAATTTTAATACCAATGGCAGTATTCCTTGTCATTGTAAGTTGTGGAAGCAAGCAAGAACAGCAAGCTCCACAGGCACCACCTGCACCTTTTCCTGTTGCAGAATTACAACCAAAAACGGTAACAGGTTACACAGAATACCCAACAACTATAGAAGGTATTGTAAATAGTGATGTTAGAGCTAAAACATCTGGATACATTAAAAGTGTATTAGTAGACGAAGGGCAAAAGGTACGTAAAGGTCAAGTTTTATTTAGACTAGAAACACAATCTTTAAGTCAGGATGCTGGTGCGGCAAAAGCACGTATTAATGTAGCCCAAGTAGAGGTAGATAAATTAGTGCCTCTTGTAGAAAAAAACATTATTAGTGCAGTACAGCTAGAGACTGCAAAGGCAAATTTAGCACAAGCAAAAGCTAATTACAGCAGTGTAAGTGCAAATATTGGCTATGCAACAATTAAAAGTCCTGTAAATGGTTATGTTGGTGCAATTAACTTTAGAGAAGGTACATTAATTAGCCCTAGTGACCCTACTCCTCTTACAACTGTTAGTGATATTAGTAAAGTATATGCATTCTTTAGCTTAAATGAAACTCAATATTTAGACTTTTTAGAGAAAGCAGAAGGTAAAACTTTGAAAGAGAAATTAGCCAATTATCCTGCAGTAAACTTAATATTAGCGAACGGTAGTACATATTCTGAAAAAGGAAAAATACAAACCAGTACAGGTCAAGTTAACCCAAAGACGGGTACTGTAAGTTTAAGAGCAGTATTTAACAACCCTAACCTTTTGGTAACTAATGGTAACAGTGGTAAAATACAAATTCCTCTTGTTTTTGAAAACGTAACAGTTGTACCACAACAAGCTACGTACGAGCAACAAGGTAACATTATGGTTTTTAAAGTAGGTGAAGATAACAAAGTAACTACGTCTATTATTAAAGTGAAAGCTTCTGTAGCTAATTTATATGTTGTAGAATCTGGTATAAATGCTAAAGATAAAATTGTTACAAATGGTGTTGGCAAGTTAAAAACCGGTATGGAAATAGCTCCACAAGAAACTTCTTTTGATGATGCTATTAAACCTATAGCTACATTATTTAAAAACTAAAAACCTAAACTAATTTAGTTATGTTAAAAACATTTATTGAAAGACCCGTTCTTTCAACAGTAATTTCTATTATCATTGTTGTGCTTGGTGTTATAAGTATAACAAGCTTACCAATAGAAGAATACCCAGATATTGCGCCACCAACAATTAAGGTGTCGGCATCATACACAGGAGCCAATGCAGAAACTGTATTAGAAAGTGTTATTATCCCAATAGAGGAGCAAATTAACGGTGTAGAAGGTATGAGTTATATTACCTCTACAGCATCTAATAACGGTACTGCAGAAATTACAGTTTATTTTAATCAGGAAATAGATGCAGATATTGCTGCTGTAAACGTACAAAACCGTGTTGCAAGAGCAAATCCTTTATTACCACAAGAAGTAATACAAACAGGTGTAACTACACAAAAGCAAGAAACTAGTGCTTTAATGTTTATATCTATGTATTCTGAGAATGAAGATTATGACGCTACATTTATTCAGAATTACCTAAAGATAAACGTTATACCAGCAATGCAACGTATTAGTGGTGTTGGTGATGTATCTGTATTTTCTCAACAAGATTATGCAATGCGTATTTGGTTAAAACCAGAAAAATTAGCTGCATACAACTTAATACCATCAGATATATCTGCTGCATTAGCAGAACAAAACTTAGAAGCAGCCGCTGGTTCTTTAGGAGAAAACAACGGTGAAGCATTTACTTACACATTAACATATAGTGGCCGTTTTAAAGAGCAAAAACAATATGGAGACATTATAATTAAAGCATTAGGTAACGGAGAATTTTTACGTTTAAATGATGTTGCTACAATTGAGCTAGATGCACAATCTTACTCTTCTAACGCTATGAGTTTAGGAAATCCTGCTGTTTTTATGGGGATTTTCCAAACAAAAGGTTCTAACGCTCAAGAAATTATTGAGAATATTAAAACTACATTAGCATCTGTTGAGGCAGACTTACCAGAAGGCTTAAGTATTTTTGTTCCTTATGATACAAGTTTATTCTTAAACGCATCTATAGAAAAAGTAATTAGTACGCTTATTGAAGCCTTTTTGCTAGTATTCTTAGTTGTATTTATCTTTTTACAAGATTTTAGATCAACGTTAATACCTGCAATTGCTGTTCCGGTATCTATTATTGGTACATTCTTTTTCTTAAATGTTTTTGGGTATTCTATTAACCTATTAACTTTATTTGCATTAGTACTGGCCATTGGTATTGTGGTAGATGATGCCATTGTGGTGGTAGAAGCCGTCCATGCTAAAATGGATGAGGGAGTTAAAAACCCTAAAAAAGCTACGCTTATAGCAATGAACGAAATTTCAGGTGCTATTATATCTATTACATTAGTAATGGCTGCTGTATTTATTCCTGTAACCTTTATTACAGGTCCTACTGGTGTATTTTATGAGCAGTTTGGTGTTACATTAATTATTGCCATTTTAATTTCTGCAGTAAACGCCTTAACATTAAGTCCGGCTTTATGTGCACTATTATTAAAAGAACATAAGCATGATGAGGAGCTGAAAGGAAAAAGTCCTTTAAAGCGTTTTTACACTTTGTTTAACCGTGGTTTTAATGCTACCATAGACAGGTATGGTAAATCACTTCATTTTTTATATAAGAAGAAATTTATATCTGTAATATTATTAATAATTGCAGGTGTAGGTATCTACTGGGCTTCACAAACAACACCAACAGGTTTTGTGCCAGATGAAGATAGAGGTATTATATTTGCAAATATTGAATTGCCTGCTGGTTCTTCTTTAGATAGAACTGATGCTGTTTCTAGAGATTTATACTCTAAAATAAACGGTATAGAAGGTATAGCTGGTGTTAACTTTATTAAAGGTCGAAGTTTAATTAGTGGTGCTGGTACAAACTACGGTTTTGGTATTATTAAATTAAAAGATTGGACAGAGCGTGAAGATCCTTCTACATCTGTACAAGCCATAACAGGTAAGTTATTTGGCGTGGTATCCACAATGCCAGAAGCAAATATTATTTTCTTCTCTCCACCAAGTATACGTGGTTTTGGTAACTCTGCTGGTTTTGAAGTGAATTTATTAGATAAATTTGGAGGTGAGTTTACAGAATTAGACAAAACAAACAAAGAGTTTGCAATGGCTTTAATGTCTCACCCAGAAATTAAGTATGCACAATCTTCATTTAATACGAGTTACCCACAGTATGAGATGGATATAAATGTACCATTAGCTAAAGAAAAAGGAGTATCTGTTAGCAGTATCTTCTCTACTTTACAAGGTTATATTGGTGGTGTGTATGCATCGGATTTCTCTAGATTTGGTAAACAGTTTAGAGTTTACATACAAGCATTACCAGAAGATAGAGCGACTATTGAAGATTTAAACAGCATGTATGTTAGAACAGATGCGGGTGAAATGACGCCTATTACACAATTTGTAAACTTAGAGCGTGTTTATGGGCCACAATCTGTAACTCGTTTTAACTTATTTAATTCTACAAAAATAACAGGAGCTACAAACGATGGTTTTAGTACTGGTGATGCTATTAGAATTATAGAAGAAGAGGTTGCTAAATTACCTAGTAATTATACAGTTGCTTATTCTGGTTTAACACGTGAAGAAGTAAATGCTGGTAGTCAAACTACGTTTATATTTATACTAAGTATCTTATTTGTTTACTTTTTATTAAGTGCACAGTACGAGAGTTACTTGTTACCATTTGCAGTAGTACTATCATTACCATTTGGTGTATTTGGAGCTTATATTAGTACTAAATTCTTAGGACTAGAAAATAACATCTATTTTCAAATTGCCCTAATTATGCTTATTGGTCTACTCGCCAAAAATGCCATATTAATTGTAGAGTTTGCTCTGCAGCGTAGAAAAGCAGGAGAATCTATTGTAGATGCTGCTATAGATGGTGCTAAATCTCGTTTAAGACCAATATTAATGACCTCATTTGCTTTTATCTTAGGTTTAATGCCATTAGCATTAGCAAAAGGTGTTGGTGCAGAAGGGAACAACTCTATTGGTACCGGTGCAGCAGGTGGTATGTTAATAGGTACCATATTAGGTGTATTTGTTATTCCAATACTGTTTATTTTATTTCAATGGTTGCAAGAAAAAGTTTCAGGTAAACCAGCAGTTCAAACTACAGAAGAATAAGAATTATGAAATCTACAACGAAATATAAATTTATTAGCAAAACAGCACTTGTCGTAGTTGTTGCATTTACACTACAAAGTTGTTTTGTTGCTAAGGATTATGAAAGGACTGAGTTTAAAGAAACTGAAGCCTTATACAGAACAGACAATTTGCCTACAGATAGTATATCTATGGCAAATGTGTCTTGGAAAACAATTTTTACTGACAATTATTTAGAGCAGTATATTAATGAAGGATTGCAAAGCAATTTAGACATTAGAATTGCAATACAACAATTAGCTGCTGCAGAAGCTTATGCTAAACAAGGCAAGGCTGGTTACCTCCCTACTTTAGATGTTGGTGCTAAATTAACACACCAAGAGCTTTCTAAAAATAGTCAGTTTGGATCTTTCTTTAATGGTAGTTTAGACCAATATGATATTACAGCTAACCTATCTTGGGAAGCAGATATTTGGGGTAAAATAAGAAGTAACAAAAGAGCTACACAAGCTGCTTATATGCAAAGTGTTTCTGGACATCAAGCAGTAAAAACGCAACTTATTTCTAGTATCGCAAATACGTACTATAACTTATTGGCTTTAGATGCTCAATTGGCTGTTACAAAAAAGACTATTGAAACAAGAGAAAGTAGCGTAGAAACTATAAAAGCTTTAAAAGATGCTGGTAACGTAACGCAAGTTGCAGTAGACCAGAATATAGCACAATACAACAGTGCTAGAGCTTTAAAAGTAGATTTAGAAACTGCTATTTTTAAAACTGAAAATACACTTAGTATTTTATTGGGTAAAGCACCACAAAATTTTAAAAGAACTAGTTTAGATGTACAAGATATAGCAACAGATTTAACTGTTGGTGTACCTTCTACCTTACTTAGCAACAGACCAGATGTAATGGCTGCTGAGTATGGATTAATTCAGTCTTTTGAACTTACTAATGTTGCTAGAAGTAGTTTTTATCCATCATTAACACTAACGGCTTCTGGAGGTTTTCAGAGTTTAGAGTTAGACCAGTTAATAGATGCTAATTCGCTTTTCGCAAATATCATCGGTGGCTTAACACAACCTCTTTTTAATCAGCGTAAGCTAAGAACACAAAAAGAAGTTGCTTTAGCACAACAAGAACAGTCTTTACTACAATTTAAAAAGACTTTACTAGTTGCCGGTTCTGAAGTTTCTAATGCTTTATATACCTATAATGCCGAAACTGAAAAGTACGAATACAGACAAAAACAAGTTGAAGCTTTACGTAGGGCAGAGCTTAATTCTGAGGAGTTACTTAAAAATGGGTACGCAAACTACCTAGATTTATTAACAGCTAGAGAGAGTGCTTTAAATGCAGAGCTTAGTATTATAGACAGTAAGTTACAGCAACTAACAAGTATTGTAAATTTATATGAAGCACTTGGCGGTGGCTGGAGATAAAAAACAGTAATGATTACTAAAAAGGAACTTTTAAAATGTGCAATTACCAACTTTATAAAATTTGGTAGCAAGCGTTTAACTTTAGATGAATTAGCAAAAATTCTAGGGATATCTAAAAAAACAATTTATCTACATTTTAAAAATAAAGAAACTTTAGTAGAAAATAGTTTAGAGTTTTTAATCGATGAATACAAAGTAGACATTAAAAATATTGTAGCGGATAATAAAAAAGACGCTATACTTACTATTATATTAATATACAAAAGAGGGTTAGAGTATCTTAGATACTTTAAACCCTCTTTTATTTTTGACCTAAAAAAATATTATCCTGATGCGTATACTATTTTCGATAATTTTAGAATAGAACTAGCATACGTTACTATTTTAGATTTGCTAAAAAAAGCAAAAGAAGAAGGCAATATACGTAACAATGTAAATCTCAAATTAGTTACAGAACTCTATTTTTTAAGAATAGAATCTATTGCATTTACAGTAGATCATCTTTTTACGATCTATGATCTTAATACAATTCTACACCATCTTATTGTACATAATTTAAAAGGAATAACAACAAGTCAATATTCTAATTCTTATTACAATTAACTCCTCTTTTTAAAAATATTAGCATCTAAAAAGTATGTCATTTTTAAAGATATCGTAGTACTATTTTTCTCTTCTAAAACCTTTTTAAGGTTGGCACTATAGCCAGAGTTTACATCTGTGCTGTAATAATTGGATCCTAACTTACAGGCTAAGCTAATTTCGCTGGCTGGGGCAAACTGCCATTTAGATATAAAATCTATATTAAACTGATTAAAATTATCATCGTAATCATCTGGATGTATTGCAAAATTATTAGTTGTAAAATCTCCATTTTCTTTTAATGAAAATTGATCTTTATAATCTACCGTTATCCAATAATGACGCAAACGCATATTTACATTTAGTTTAGAATTTACGGCGTAATTTAATGTAATTGCATTACTTAACTCTTTTACTTTTCTACGACCAAAAACAATACTATTATCTTGCTTTGTTAAAAAACCCACTCCGTTTGGCTTATCTTCTAAACCCTGACTAAAATATAATGAAAAATGCTGACCAACTCGCGCTCGCAAGCCATAACCTGCTATAAATGCATTAGTAAACTCATTAGAATTAAAATATTTAACCAAGACCATATACCCAGATAAAGAAAGTGCTTTATTACCGTTTGTTTGGTATTCCAAAAAAGTCTCTGTCTGTGCAGGCATATTAAAATATCTGTCTTTAGTACGAGCTTCATAAAAATTACGCCCTTTGGGTAAGTATGTAAACTCCGCAAAAGCAGTATGATTATTCTTTTTAAAAACCCCATAGCTTCCCAACTTGTAGTAGGTTTGTTCTTGCTGCATTAAACTGTGGTAATACACTTGTTGGTGGTCTAGAAAAAGTTGGTATCTAGAAAAAGTTTTTTCTGGGTTGTTGTTTGTATATCGTAAATCGCCTTTAAAGCGTAGCTCATTATTTCTAGACAAATACCCAAAGTCATTAGAATCAAATTTATCATCTACTAATTTAACAGACACACCACCTGTCCATTTACCGCTTACTTTGCCTGCATACCCATAATATTCGTGTCCAAATTGGTCTTCTTCAACAGTAAAATACTTTTGAGAAAGTGCCTTCTTAAAGTACATAGAGTACGTTCTATCTTTATTGTAATATCTGTATAAAAGCGCCGTTAAATTAGCATCATATGCAGAACCGCTACGTAGAACGGAATTATTTATAAAAGTTAAAGAAGAGTTGTTTTTTAGTGTTTTATCTAAAACAATAGCATTATAATTGCTTAATGGGTTTGTTTCAAATTTTCTAGAGCTATGGGTTGTTGAATTTTTTAAAAGAGCTTCACTTTTCGCTGTTATTCCGTTTAAAATACCAATAGATAATCCGTTTTTAGATTTACCTGTAAACTTAATTAAGTTTACGATATTGGAGGTTGCCGGGTTTTCTGTAATCTCTTCTTCATCAGTCTTTTTAATAATATCCTTATAGATTGGGCTACCTCCTATTCTACGTGTGTACAAGTATCCGCCCTTGTCAAAAATCTCTGTTCCTTCTACAAAAAACTGCCTGTTCTCATTAAATTTCACTTCAAACGGAGATAAATTAAAAATTTGATCGTCTGATGGAGCCTGACTAAAATCTGGAATAAGAGAAACATCTAATGTATATGCATTTTTGTGTACGTACTTTAAATCTAAACCCCCATTAAATGTTGTCTTTTTATCTCCAACAGGACTCTTTTCGGTTACAACAGATATAAACGGGTTAAAAGATAAATTAAGTGGTGGCGCTATCGCATTTAATCCCTTTAAATTTCCAAGCTGATTTAAATATCCATCTACATCTAACCGTATAGGATTCCAATAAGAATCCTCGTTTAAACCATTTGTTATACGCTGAAAATTTATTTTAAAATTGCTTAAACCCTCCTTAGGAAACCGAATACTATTAAAAGGTATTTTCATTTCTACAATCCATTTATCATCATATAATTTTACGCTACTTTGCCAAACTACGTTATAGTTAGAATAAGAATCGGTTGCCGTTATTTTTTGGTCTGATTGTACTCCTGCTGCCGTAACAGAAAAATCGTAACCCTCTCTTGCCTCTCCAAAAGGATCTATTTGTACTCCAAAAACATCCGCATTACCAGTATTGTCTCTTGCGGTTAACTGGCTACTTATTGCTTCTTTATTTACAACGTGTAAAACACCTAGAACATATAAATAAGCATCATCAAACAAAATAGCAATATCAGTATGTTGCCTAGATGGTTTACCAGACTCTGGCAATGTTTGTATAAAATTACCGGTCTCTAAGTGTTGTTCCCAAATAGACTCTGTTACTTCTCCATCAATCTTTATAGGTTCGCTAACTTTGTGTATTGTAATACTTTTTTGAGCAGATACCTTATACAGCATAAGGCTTAATACACAAAAGACGAGTAACTTATACATTTTGTATTTATTTGATAGTTTCATAATTGATTGTTTTTTTATTGATGCGGCAAATGTGAGGTTGTTCTACTAATAAGTTGGTTAACCCAAGGTTAAAGGGCGGTTAATGCAAAGACCACTAGATGCTTTAAATAATTAACAAAAAAGGAAAAGACCTATAAACACGGTAAACACAGCATATATTAACGTTAATGAAGGGTTAACGGCTTCCGTTTGTATTACTTAATCTAGGTTTATTGGTACTTTTGAGGTGCAGAAAAAAACCAATGAAAAACAAAACAACCATATTAATAAGTACAGCTATACTCGTTTTAGTAGCGTTATCCTCTATACAGGCATACCTAATAAACAATACCTATCAACTAAAAAAGAAGGCATTTATTAACGAGACAACAGATGTTATTTCTATTATAGATGACAACCCTAAACTAGATTCTTTATATAATATTTGGGGAGACGATTTAAAAAATAACATAGCAGATTATAAAAACAATCGCATCTCTAAAGCCGAAATTATAAGTAGATCTAATGAAAAGAGTGACAGTTTAAATACCGAGTTTAAAAGAATATTTAAAGAAGAATTAAAAAAAGTTAATTTAGGGTATGACGTAAATTTTAAAATGAATTTAACCAGCGTTGTTCTTTTAGATAAAATTGAAAACGACACTATATTTTCGGCAAGCAAAAATCAATCTAGATTATTTGGGGAAAAGTTTGATGGTAAAAATGCCACAACAATAAATAATGCCAAATGGTTTTCTGAACAAGAGTTTGTAGAAAAAATTGAAGGTGAAATAAAAATAAACACATTTGATCTAGAGGTTAAATCGGAAAATAAAATAGTAATTAAAGAGTGGAAAAGCATTGTATATAAAAGAATGGCATTTTTACTCTTTGCCTCCGTGCTCTTATTTTTAATAGTTATTGGTCTTTTATATTACTCTATAAAAAACCTAATAACACAGAAAAAAATAACAGCGATTAAGACCGACTTTATAAACAACATTACGCACGAGTTAAAAACGCCATTAGCAACATTAAGTATTGCTTCTAAAAGTTTAAAAAAATCAGAAATTAAGAATAACGAAGCAATTTTTAATAGCACACTTAATATTGTAGACAGGCAAAATGAACGTTTGCAAAAACTAATAGACCAGGTAATGACCAATAGTCTTAGCGCTGAAGAAATTGTTTTAAACAGAGAACAAGTTATAGATAACGAATATTTTAAAAATTTAATCGAAGATTTTAAACTATCTGTACAGCAACAAGATGTTACCATTGTAAACAAAGTTTGTACTCCAGAAGTTTTGTTGCGTATAGATAAGTTTCATTTTACAACAGCATTGCTCAATATTTTAGAAAATGCAGTAAAATATGGCACAGAATCTATAGAAATCAGTATAAAAACAGAGCATAAAAATGGTGAGTATTGTATTAAAATTAGCGATAATGGCATTGGAATATCAGAAAAAAAACAAACTTTAATTTTTGATAAATTTTATAGAGTTACAGAGGGTAACTTACACAATGTAAAAGGATTAGGACTAGGACTCTATTATACAAAACAAATAATAAATGCCCACAATGGTACTATTACAATAGAGAGCCAATTACATAAAGGAACAACATTTACCATTAAAACACCTATAAACTAATGCAAAACACAACTGTTTTATTAGCCGAGGACGATTTTGATTTTGGAAGTATTTTAAAGCAATACTTAGAAATTCACGATTTTGCGGTTACCTGGGCTAAAGATGGAAAAGAAGCGTTAGACTTTTTTACAAAAGAAGCAAGCAACAACAACCCTTTTGACATTTGTGTTTTTGATGTTATGATGCCAAAAATGGATGGTTTTACCTTAGCCGAAAAAATAATAAACAACAGTCCAGAAACTCCTTTTGTTTTTTTAACTGCCAAAAAAATGAAAGAAGATAAGATCAAAGGCTTAAAGCTTGGAGCGGACGATTATATCGTAAAACCCTTTGAAGCAGATATACTAATACTACGATTAAAAAATATATTAAAAAGAACACAAAAAAACATTCATCAATCAAAAAGCAACAGTAGTTACAACATAGGCGCCTATGTTTTTAACCCTGTTAATTACCAATTACTTTTTAACAACACCACACAACGACTTACAGAAAAAGAAGCACAGTTAATAGCCTATTTTTTTGAACATAAAAACCAAATGGTAAAAAGAGATGATCTGCTTACTGCTGTTTGGGGTACAGACGATTTTTTCTCTGGTCGCAGTATGGATGTTTTTATTAGTAGACTCCGTAAATATTTTAAAGAAGACAACAACATCTCTATAGAGAGTGCGCGTGGTGTTGGTCTAACATTTAAAATTAAGGAGTAAAATGTAGTCACAAACTTCTGCATTAAGCAGAAACTAAAAACAAAAACTTATGAAAACAGTAACAATAGTAGCAATACAAATAGCCTTATTTTTTACAATACATAATGCTTTAGGGCAAACAGTACCCACACCTCCAGCACCACCAGTAACACACACAACAAGCTCTAGTACGGTTTCTTACTCTAGCACAAATAGTGATGATTATAGTGGCAACGTATCTATAGCCATTAGCAATACAAATAGGAGCTATAAGTTTAAAGCAAAATTTCCTAGTAAAAGATATACAGACCTTTTATCCATCTTAAAAAATGAATTAGAATCTAAAAAAATGGTAAAGTCTGGAAACTCTTATACTTGGATTTCTAATGCCGATGATAATGAAGTTTACAATGTAGAATTCACCTCAAAAAAATTAACAATATTCTTAGATAAAAACGTTGCTTCTGCTACGCTAATTCATAAATTTGAAGCCCTAGGAAAAACTTTAAAAACAGCAATTACTGGCAATAGTGATACAAAGCGTGAAGCAGAAGAATTACAGCGTGAAGCTGATAAGTTACTTAGAGATGCAGAAAGAATGCAACGTGAAGCTACCAGAATACAACAAGAGGCAAAACGTATAGAGCAAGCAAACTTAAAAAGCTACCAAGAAGATGCTATGCATATTGCAGAAGAAGCAAAACGCTTAGCAGAAAAGGCTGCAAATATTAGTACAGAAGCTAGTCATAAAGGTGCCATTAGTGCACCTTTAAAAACGCTATTAAATAGTGATAAAACATTTTTAAGTAGTACTACACAAAACGCCAACAATTATACCTGGCCTACTGCGCAAAAAGAGCTAGTATCTGCTCTTTTAAGTGACCGTATAATAACATCTAAGGATGACATTGCTTGCAATGCAGACCATAGTGGAGTATATATTAATGGTACTAAACTAAATAACAACCAAATTGCGAAGTATAAAAATATTTTAGCAAAATATAATATTACCAAAAACAATACTTTCTCGTTTTACAAAACAAATTCTAACATTGTAGTTCTTAATGCCAATGCCAGCTTAACTAATTTCTTAAAAAACTTAAAAGAAAAAGGATATATATCTTCCTTAAAAGAGAAGTTTCTTTTAGAAATTAACGGCACCAATATTAAAAAAAATGGAAAGGTAATTTCTGCTAAAGATCTAGCAATCTACAATACATTACTTTTAAAAAATAACATTATACCTGCACCTGGGAAAATTATAGAAATAACAGAGAATGCATACAAAGTAGGGTATACATTAAGCAATAAGGCTCATTTAGGAACTTGGGTTACGCTTGACTAAAACATAACCCAGTTCTTAAAATTATAACCTATTTTTTAGTAACTGACATAGAGTATGGCTTAGCTTCTTTAGCTGTACCTCTACTCTTATTTGGCACATTTTTCATACTAAAATCGTATGTTGTACCATCCATAATATCATCAAACGTAATATAGTTTTTAGCATAACTACTTCCGTTTTTCTGTACTGCATCAATATAAATATTCTCTTTAGTATTCTCTGCTGCGTTTACTGTAAAAGTTTTACCATTTCTTAAATGCATTTTTATACTTTTAAACAAAGGACTACCCAGAGCATATTCACCCGTTCCTGGGGTTACAGGGTAAAAACCAACTGCAGAAAATACGTACCAAGCAGATGTTTGTCCGTTATCCTCATCACCACACAAACCATCTGGTGCAGAAGAATATAATTTATCCATTACATTACGTGTGTGCATTTGCGTTTTCCAAGGTTGCTCTAACCAATTATACAAATAAATTGCGTGTTGTATGGGTTGGTTTCCGTGTGCATATTGCCCCATATCTGCAACTAACATTTCTGTAATTTCATGTATTTGTTGTCCGTAATAAGAATCGTTAAAAGTTGGTGCTGTTGTAAAAACATCGTCTAATCTAGAACGCATTTTGTCTACACCACCAAAGTCATCTGCTAACCCTAACGGATCGTGAAAAACACACCACGTCCAATGCCACGCAGCACCTTCTGTAAAAGCATCCCCCCATTTATCTGGCGTGTATGTAGTTGCCCAAGAACCATCTTTATTTTTACCACGCATAAAACCAATTTTAGGGTCAAATACATTTTTATAATTTAAAGAACGTTCTCTAAACAATTTTACCTCTTTTTTAGGTTTTCCTAAAGCTTCTCCTAATTCTGCTATACTCCAATCTGCATATGCATACTCTAATGTACGTGCAGCATTTTCGTTTACGCCAACATCATAAGGAACATAGCCCAAATCATTATAAAATTCAGCTCCAAAACGACCTACAGAATTAACAGGTCCTTTACTTGTTGAGTTTTTAACAACGGCCTCATACAAGGTCTCAATATCAAAACCTCTAATACCTCTTAAATATGCATCTGTAATATTTATGGCAGAGTTAGACCCTATCATACAATCTCTATGTCCTGGACTTGCCCATTCTGGCAACCAACCACTTTCGTTATATGTATTTACTAGGCCTTGCATTACATTACTTAAGTAATCTGGATACATGATAGTAAAGAATGGAAAAACAGCTCTAAACGTATCCCAAAAGCCATTATCTGTAAACATATAACCAGGTAAAACTTTACCATTGTAAGGACTATAATGTACTATTTCGTCTGCAGCATTTAACTCATAAAATTTTCTAGGGAATAATAACACACGATACAAAGCTGTATAAAATGTTCTGTATTGTTCTACAGTACCACCAGCTACCTCCATACGTCCTAATTCTTTATTCCATGCAGTTGCAGCTTTCTCTTTAGTCCGATCAAAACTATCACTACCAATTTCTCTTTTTAAGTTGATCTCTGCTTGCTCTAAACTTATAAAAGACGATGCCACTTTTGCCGTAACCTGCTCGCCATCTTTTGTAGAAAAACTAATTGCAGCACCAACGTGATAGCCTTCTGCTTCTTTGCTAGAAGATGTTTGTTCTTTACCTTCTTTTTCTTTTTTCCACGTTAGAACCTCATCAAAATCTTTATCAAAAACTAAGACAAAGTAATTGTGAAAATTATCTGGCACACCACCACTATTATTTCTACAATAGCCAATAATTTTACGCTCTTCTGGTATTATTTTTACCATAGACCCTTTAAAAAAACCATCTACAAGAATATGAGATTTTTTAGACTCCGGAAATGTAAACCTAAACTGTGCTCCTCTTTCGGTTGGTGTAATTTCTGTAGTTACATCATAATCTGCCAAATACGCGCTATAGTAATGCGGTTTACTAATTTCTGATTTATGCGAATACCAAGAAGCCCTATCATCTTCATTAATTTTTAATTTTCCTGTTTCCGGAAACAAGGAAAAAGCAGCATAATCATTGATCCACGGACTTGGTTGATGCGTTTGTTTAAAACCTCTAAGTTTTAAAGCATCATAGGTATATCCCCAGCCGTCTCCCATTTTACCTGTTTGGGGTGTCCAAAAGTTCATTCCCCAAGGCGTAGCAATTGCTGGGTACGTATTACCGTTAGATAAAGCAAACTCAGAATCTGAACCTACCAATGGGTTTACATAATCTACATAAGATATTGCCGATTTACTTTGAGCAAATATGGCTGTGTTTACAAGTACAATTAGGGGAAAAAGTATTTTTGTTAATTTCATTTTTTGAGATTGTTACACTATTTTGAATAGGAAATATTTTACTAATTTAAGGCTATTTGCGCTCTTATTGTAACTAAAAAAAGAGGAGGAATAATTCCCTCCTCTTTTAAAAAACTAAATAATTACACTAAAAAATTATTTATCCCACCATACTCTTGTTGTAAGTACATCTGGTCCTTGAGAAGCTATTGCTGCTGCATAGTTCTCTGGGTTATTACTTTGTTCGCTAGTTGCATATGTAAGTCTTCTTGGTATGGTTCCACCTGTTTCATTACCTGGGTAATTTGTTGGTGTTAAATTAGGAAAACCTACTCTTCTCCAGTTTGCGAAAGCTTCATATTCATTTAAGAAAGTGGCAGCCCAATACTGTGTATTAATCTGCTCTATAGCATTAGCTGCATCAAACGGGTTATTAGTTAAATATGTATCTATGTCTGCATCTGCAATAATAGCATCATCACCATAAATTGATAACATTTTCATTGCTGCTCTTACACCTGCATTGTAATGTACCTCTGCATCACCACCAGCTAAGCCCCAACGCTCTGCTGCTTCTGCTAACATAAATTCTACCTCTGCATATGTTTGGTAAAACATTGGAGCACCTTCACCAGTAATAATACTTCTATTAGGTTCTGCATACAAATCTGTATCTAATTCTCCTGTTGCTTCTTCTAATAACTGACTATCTAAACCATTAGGTAAACCTTTAAGATCTGCAATAGCAGTACTACCATCACTTCTACGAGCAGCTAAAATTGGCAATCTAGGATCGTCTTGTAAAAAGTCTACAAAAGTCTTACTCATACGAGGATTACTATCCGCTGAAAAAGCTTCTCCATTACCATTTTTATTAATCCCTTCTGGTCCAACAGTATGCTGTATGTAAGCAATATCTGCATTAGACTCCATGACACCACCTGTTATAGCTTTAGTTACCCAAGCCTCAGAAGCACTAGCATCTACTTTTATTAAACGTAGACCTAATCTAAGCATCATAGAATTACCAAATCTTTTCCATTTAGCCTGGTCTCCTTGAAACATTAAATCTGCATCTCCAAAACCAGAAGTTCCAGAACCTAAAGCGGCTACAGATTCTTCTAATTCTTTTAACATATCTGCATAAATATCGCTTTGCTTGTCATATTTAGGAGTTAAGTTACCAGTAATAACAGCTTTACCAGCTTCTGAGTAAGGAACATCACCATACAAATCTGTTAATCTGTGGTAAATAAAAACTCTCATTATTCTAGTAATAGCTTTCATTTCTTCTGGCTGCTCTTCTTCATCTAATTGAACAAGCATATCTTCTACAGTTTTAATAGCATTGCCGTAAATACGGTCTATCATAGAAGAAGCATACCCTTTATTCCACGTATACTTATCTCCTGACCAGTAACCAGCGGTAGTAGACAAATGTTGCATCATTGTAGAAGAGTAAATTAAATTTGCTCTCCAGTTTTCATAACGCTCACCAGAAGTATACAACTGTGCTGCGCTAAATTTGGTTGTAACTGGCACCTGATTTGGTGCAGTAGGGTTCACGTTTAACTCTTCAAAACCCTTATCACAGGCTCCAAGAACTAATACAAATGATAATATAAATAATATTTTTCTCATGTTCTTAAAATTTTACATTTAGACTAAAACCATAGTTTCTAGTTGATGGTACACCAAAATATTCTAACCCTTGTGAGTTACCTACATTATATGTACTTTCTGGGTCTACATTATCTATACTTCTTGAAATGTAGAATAAGTTTCTTGCAATTAAAGAAACGCTTACACTATTAATAAATGTCTTTTCTAACATTGCTTCTGGTAAAGTGTAACCAATACTAAGTTCTCTAAATTTTATGTAATCTGAATCCTCAACAAACTCTTCTGCAATACGACTAACTCTTCCGTAGTATGTTTGCAAATCTTCTGGAGCAACTGTTGTTGTAAATGGCAAAGCTGTATCTCCATCTATCCCTGAAACTTCTAATCCATTTTCTCTTCCTTCTAAAGTTGTTTTATGTAAACCTGTACTATAGCCTAATGCATTAGTACCAGACAATATCTGCCCACCAAATTTACCATCTATTAAAAATCCAAGATTAAAATCTTTGTATCTAAATGTGTTACTCCATCCTAAAGTTAATGGTGGCACACCTTCTCCTAATATTTTACGTTCACCTTCTTGTGCAATTGGCACACCATCAGAATCTATATCGTAAATAATATTACCTGTATCATCTCTATTATAAGATACACCTACGATTGAACCGTAAGGCTCACCTACAATATGCGTAATTCTAGCATTTTGTGTTCTTGGCTCATCTAAACTAATAGGATTTCCGTCATCATTAGTTGCAGTAACTTCACTTTTATTATAAGCTCCATTAAAGCTTGTGTTCCAACTAAAATCCTCAGTTTTTATTGGTGTTCCAGATATTAAAAACTCTATACCTTTATTTTCTAAGCTACCAATATTTGCCGTAGCACTATCGTAACCAGAGAATACAGATGTAGAAATATTTACAATATCTTTTGTTGTTTCATTTTGATAATAAGCAACATCTAAAGATAATCTACTACCAAAAAGTCTAAGATCTAAACCAATTTCAGTTTCATCCTTTTCCCAAGGAACTAAATCTGCGTTAGGAACTGAACTACCGTTAATTCTACCTAATGTTTGCCCTTGATGTCCTTGTCCAAATATTTGATATGTTGGAGATAATTGATAGGCAGAATCTCCACCACCAGCTACACCAGAATAACCACCTCTAATTTTTAAGAAATCTATAAAGCTTGGTAACTCTAAAACATCAGATAAAATAATACTAGAATTTACAGAGAAGTAAAATTCGTTATTTGGTGTTGTTTTACCAGGGTAAGATAATGTAGAAAACCAATCGTTTCTCCCTGTAAATGTTAAGTAAGCCCATTTATCATAAGCAAAACCTAGAGAACCATAAATACCAGAAATTTTTCTCTCTTGGTAGTCTCTACTTCTAGACTGATCTCTTAAATTAGAAATATCTTCAAAACCAGGAACAACAAAATTGTCTCCTCCTAAATATAAATTTTCAGTTTTAATATGGTTCGAGTTTGCACCTAATAAACCATCTATGGTAAATTTATCTGTAATAGCTTTATTTACACCTAACATTACATCTGCATCAATCTGAGTATATCTTCCCTCAGTCTCTGTCATACCTCCTAAAACTTTATAAGCTGTTCCCCAAGGTTCTACATTAGTTGCTTTTCTTGTATAATGATCTACACCAACACGAGTAGAAGCATATAACCAATCTAAAATCTCGTAACGTAGAGAAGTAGAAGCTATAATTCTATTTTTAGAATCTTCATTGCTAAAGTTATAAGCTGCGTAGTATGGGTTTTGAGAGTATATGTTTGCAGAATATCCTCTTTCAGATCCATCTGGATTTGCACCCGGATTCATATCACGTACATCTATGTTAGGAGAAAGTAATGCTACAGAATAGTTTGCATTACCAGGAGCATCAGATAATCTTGGTCTATTAGTTGCATTTTCTACTATGTATTTTACGTTAACCTGACTCGTTAATTTATCTGCTAATACTGCACTTGTGTTTAAAGAAAAAGATTTTCTGTTAATTCCTGAATTAGGAACAATATCTTCATTATCAAGATCAGATACAGAAAGTCTGTAACTCATATTTTCAGAACCACTAGTTATTGCAATTGTATTAATAAACGTAGTACCTGTTCTATAAAAATGCTCTCTATTATCACCTGCATAAGAATAAGGTCTTTCTACACCATCCCACTGTACAACACTAGAGCCATCTAATTTTGGACCCCAAGAAGATAAACCTAAATCAAAAGCTTCAGACTGGTTAGATGGTACTCTACCTCTAGTTCCTTGTCCGTATGTAGTTTGAAAATCTGTTAAAGAAGTATCTACCTCATCAAAAGTAACAGAACTACTTATTTCTACTCCTAATCCTTTTTTCTGAGAACCATTTTTTGTTGTTATAATAATAACACCATTACCTGCTCTAGATCCGTAAAGAGCTGCTGCTGCACCACCTTTTAACACACTTACAGTAGCTATATCATCTGGATTAATACTAGAGATACCATCACCACCGTCACTACCTCCGTATGTGCCAGATGATCCATTGTTATCATTACCAATAGGAATACCATCTACTACGTATAGTGGCTGGTTATTACCCGTTAATGTACTATTACCACGAATAATTACTCTACTAGAACCTGCTGCACCTGTAGAGTTTTGTGTAATGTTTACACCAGCTACTTTACCCTGTAAAGAGTTAATTGCACTAACTTGTTTTACATTAGATAATTCGTCTCCACCAACTTCTGTTAATGAATATCCTAGTGCTTTTGCTTCCTTTTTAATACCTAAAGCCGTTACAACAACTTCGCCTAATTGTTCTGCATCCTCAGCCATTGTAACATTTACAGTAGTTTTACCTGTTACAAAAGAAGTTTTAAGCGTATAACCAATAGATGTAAATTCTAAAACAGAAGATTCATCTGCAACAGTTATAGTATATTTTCCATCAAAATCTGTAGATGTACCGTTAGAAGTTCCTTTCTCTAATACATTAACCCCCAAGAGAGGCATCCCAG
Organism: Cellulophaga sp. 20_2_10; assembly: GCF_023476645.1. Lineage (GTDB taxonomy): Bacteria > Bacteroidota > Bacteroidia > Flavobacteriales > Flavobacteriaceae > Cellulophaga. Next base: position 387,055 of record NZ_JAMCOJ010000002.1, on the reverse strand, counting down.
ATTCATCTGTAACCGTACCGGTTACAGTCTTGCTCTGTGCTACCATACCAGTGGTAAGGAGAAACAGCACAAACAATAGTAAGTAATGAGTTTTTCTTTGCATACTTAATTGAGTTTAATTGTTACGTTAGTTTTAGTTAATTAATGATTAAATTTTGCCTATTCATGTTAAAGACAGAAATTAATTCGACTAACAACTTTGTGGAAAAGCTAAGCGACATTAAAAAGAGGTACAAAAAAGGAATAAGCGTTAACCATTTGCTTAATACTTGCTATCTTATGTTAAACCAAACAAGCACAAAACCTTACAACTACTAGATAATTAGAAGATTACAAAGGAAAAAACTTGTTAAAAAAAGTACTCTTAATCCATATTTATTTCTAAAACAGTACCGTTTAATAAGTCTTGATGACTAATAAAGTAACCTTGTACAGCTTTATTATTTAATGTAATGGACTTTATTTTTCCGTCTAAATCTCCTGTTCTTTTTATAACCAACTTTTCATTTTTGTAATAGGTAGTATCTAAATGAAGGGTCATAGATGTAAACCTTGGCGTAGAAATAGTATAAATTGGTGTAGCCGGACTAACAGGATATATACCCATCATTGCATATACCAACCAAGCAGACATAGTACCTGTATCATCATTACCTGGTAAACCTGCTGGTGTATTTGTAAAATATGTTTTTATTAATTGTTGTACACGTTGTTGCGTTTTCCACTCGTCTCCTTTACTGTAGTTGTATAAAAAGGGATATGCTATGTCTGGCTCGTTAGCCATATCAAACTGGTTATTCTCAAAAATATAATCTAAATGAGATACAAATTGTTTTTTACCTCCCATTAATTTCATTAATCCCTTTATATCATGCGGTACCATAAAAGCATATTGCCAAGCGTTACCTTCTATATACCCAACATTTTTTTCAAAATTAGCTCCTTTGTATGGATCAAAGGGTGTGTACCAAGTACCATCACTATTTTTTGGTCGCATTAGTTTAAGTTTTTTATCAAACAATTTTCTGTATGATAAAGACTGATTATAGAACTTTTTATAATCGTCTTTTTTACCCAATGCCTTTGCTAATTGTGCTATTGCAAAGTCAGATATGTTATATTCTTCGGTTGAAGAAACAGGTCCTTCTCCGCCTCCGTCAACACTTAAATATCCATTTTTCCAATATTCCTTAATTCCTGGTCGCAACGGATTATTATTTAGCTGAGTTGCTCCTTTTACCATTGCAGCATATGCCTCATCAACATTAAAATCTGTAATACCACGTAAATAGGTATCTGCGATAACTACAGGTGCAGGGTCACCAACCATTGTAAAAGTTTCGGTTGAGTTTAACTCCCATTTAGGCAACCAACCATTCTCTTTATACATAGACAGCATACTATTAACCATATTAGATTGTTGTGCTGGGTACAAGGTGCTCATTAACGGATGGTAATTTCTGTAGGTATCCCAAAGTGAAAAAACAGTATATCTAGTTCCTTTTGTATTTCCAATTTTACCAGTTGCAATTTCTGGATAGTCCCCATTAAAATCGTTTAACGTATTTGGGTGTATTTGTGTATGATACAATGCTGTGTAAAATATTGTTTTATCATCGGTTGTACCACCTTCTACTTCCACCGTTGATAAATTCTTGTTCCAAGCTGCTTTTGTCTCCGAGTATATGTCCTCAAAACTTTTAGTTGCTGTTTCTTTTTCTAGATTTTCTCTAGCGTTTTCTATACTCACATAAGAAACCCCTATTTTAACCTCAACACTCGTTTTTTGCTTAAAATTGTAACGCATATATGCACCAATACTATCGCCAACAACCTCTTTAGTATACCCCTTCATAAGTCTGGTTTTACCATTATAAGTCATCCATTGCGCTTCTACACCATTGTATTTTCTAGGTTTTTTCCAGGCACCAAATTCTTCGGCTGGTTTAGAGAATTTAGCAACAAAATATACCGGATAAGCGTGTTCTGGGCTATTGTAACAAAAAGAACCAACAGTACGCATCCCCTCAATCTCTGTATTAGAAACTACTTTTACCATAGCACCTTGCTCATTGGTTAAACCCAATCCAAGGTTTACAAGTATATTAGATTCTCCTGCAGGAAAACTATATCTAGAAACACCTACTCTTGTTGTTGCAGTAAGTTCTGTTTTAATGTTGTATTTTGATAAGTTAACCGAATAGTAACCTGCTCTAGAAACCTCATCTGTATATGTAGTTCCATAGTCCATATGGTTTGTTTTAAGTACTCCTGTTGTAGGCATTGTTAATATTACTCCCAAATCTGGACAACCAACACCACTTAAGTTAACGTGAGTAAAACCTGTTAAAAAGGTATTTTGTTTTACATAGGGGTTAGACAACCAACCAGCATCTTTCTCTACAGCTACATTAAAAGGAGATACACTTGCCATACCTCTTGGTGCAATAGCTCCAGGGTTTGTTGCTCCAAAATTAGAAGTGCCAATAAACGGATTTACATAATCTACAGGCTCTTGCGCATAAACAAATGCAACTGCAACCAAAAAAATACTTAAAATTTTAAATCTCATATTTATCTATTTATTCTACAACAATTTCATCTACAAACAACCAAGCTCCTCCTCCTGTTGGCGGACGGCTTAAGTTCGTTGCTACTACTTTGATATACCTTGCTTTTGTTTGATCAAAATCTATTGTAAAATCTTTTAATTCTGATTTTCCATTGATTTTAAATGCTCTACTAATCTCTCCTACTTTGGTAAACTTTTTTCTATGTTTAGATGTAAACACTTCAACTTTTATTGGAAAATAAATACCAGAACCTTGATTTTCTAATGTACCTAAAGTCATTTTAGAAAATTCGGTTTCTTTCTCTAAATCTATAACCACTTCCATATTGTTACCTAACCAGCCTTGCCATTGACCGTCGTGGAAATTTTTAGAACCTCGCAGCACATTTACCAATCCCACTTCTTTTGCTCCTTGGTAACTTTTATGATACTCCTCTTTGTAAACAACCTCCTTAGCAGTAGCTTTATGGTAGTTAATTTCTTTCTCTAAAACCGGGCCTACTTTTTTTCCGTTTTCAAACATTGCTGCTTTTATCTTTGTTGAAGCAGTTAACGTAATAGGTTTTTTATATTGAAATGAAGATTGATGAACAGCACTACCATCTATAGAATATCTAATATCAGAATTAGGAAATTCATTTTTTAAAGCAATGGTTAAAATTCCCGTTTTTACATCAATTTTAGTATCTGTTGTAATTTGATAAGCACTTTTAGCATAATTAACCCCCATTACATCGTAACGCTTAAACAACTCTTTTACGCGGCCTGAAAAATTTGTCCAATCCTTATTTTCCTTTGAACTCCATACAGCTTCTGACATAGCTGCTAGTCTAGGAAAAATCATATACTCGGACTGCTCTTCTGTTGGCAAATACTCTGCCCATAGATTAGCTTGTCCGCCTAACACGTGCTTTTCTTGTGCAACAGACATACCCTCTACTACAGGATCAAAATTATACACTTTACGTAAAGGTGTATACCCACCAAAAGCAAGAGGTTCTTTATCTTGGTCTCCTTGGTAATGATCAAAATAACAATGTGTTCCTGGAGTCATTACAACATCATGCCCTTCTGCAGATGCTTCTAAACCTCCTTTTACACCTCGCCAACTCATCACCGTTGCTCCAGGTGCCAAACCTCCTTCTAAAATCTCGTCCCAACCAATTAAAACTCGGTCTTTAGAACTTATAAAACCTTCTATTCTTTTAATAAAATAGCTTTGCAACTCTTCTACGTTTGTTAAACCTTCTGCCTGTATTCTAGCTGCACAATGCGGACAGGTTTTCCAATTGGTTTTAGTAGCTTCATCTCCGCCAGCGTGTATATATTTAGACGGAAACAAATTCATCACCTCTGTTAAAACATCCTCTATAAAAGTAAACGTTTCTTCTTTTCCAGCGCAGTAAATATCCGTTATTGGCCAAACACCACCAGACGGAACCACAATAGGTTTAGCAAAACAAGAAAATTCTGGATACGCTGCTATTGCACTACTAACATGAGCAGGCATTTCTATTTCTGGAACTACCGTAATACCTCTTTCTGCTGCATAAGCAACAACTTCTTTTATTTGTTCTTGGGTATAAAAACCACCGTAAGCAGCTTCTGTTCCTAAAGAAGCGTTAGGTCTAGCGTTCCAAGGCTTATCTTCTTGGTCTACTCTAAAACCACCCACTTCTGTAAGTTTTGGATATTTTTTTATTTCTATACGCCAGCCTTGATCGTCTACCAAATGCCAATGAAAAGTATTCATTTTTAGCATTGCCATACGGTCTAAGGTTTTTTTAATATAATCTACCTCAAAGAAATGACGAGAAACATCTAACATTAAACCACGCCATTTAAAACGAGGAGTATCTCTAATTTCTAGATTAGGAACAACCCAATCTTCTTGTACCAACGTAGCACTTTCTATAGTTACAGGAAGTAGTTGTTTAATAGTTTCTAGACCATAAACAAAACCTGAATATGCATTTGCTTTTACAACTATTGTATTTGTTTTTATTGCCAGGTTATACTCCTCTTCTTTTAAAGTAGTATCTACCACAAACTGAATATAATTACTTGTGGGTACTGTAGAAACAACTTCTGTTTTTATGCCAGAGACTTTCTCCAATTTAATAGAAAAAGAGCGCAATAAATTTTGTTGTTCTTTTGTTTCTGCAACTAATTTGGTGGCATTCGTAAACCTAAAACTACCGGTGTTTAGCTTTGTAAATAGTGGTTTAGGAATTATATTTATATCCTCTTTTGTAAATATTTTTTCTTCTTTATTTTCACAACCAAAAGCAGCTACTAACAATAAAAAGGCTAATATGTATTTAGAGTGCTTCATAAATTGCAACAATTAATTTAGTTCTTGACTAAGTCTTTTTATCACTTTAAATTGTTCATCTGTAAGTGCATTACCATCAAAGATAGAAACTCCTTTTGCGCCATTATCTTTTGCTAATAGAATTGCTTTTTCTAGATCAGAAACCGACATATCAGGCACATAAATACCTGTATGTAATTCGGTTTTAGAATTTTTAAGATCTTTTACTCCCTCTCCTGTAGCATAACCAATCCAATCTATTTCTTCATTGTAAAAATTGTGATAAATCATTGGTAATACTTTATCTACGTTCCATTTATCCCAGCGTTGACGCACCATATGATCTGCCATTTCTGGGTAAGGAAATACTGCTGCAGTTAATAGTTTATTGTTATTATGGGCAATTTCATAAGCTTCGTCTACAATAGCTTTTACTTTATTTAATCGAAACTGTTTCCACTCCATATCTATAGCAGGATTTTCTGAATCTCTAGGGTTTTTATGGTGCCCCTTTTCAAACTCAGCTACACATACATCACAGTAACAAAAATCGAATTCAGGTAACTCTACCTCTTGTTTTAAATTATATTTTGGTAATAAGCCAATAGGTAAAAAAATATCTGAATAACGAATATAATCTAAATGTACACTTGCTACACCTTCTACTTTTGCTAAACCTTCTACCAAACTTAAAATATGTGCTTTAGATTCTTTTCTAGTAGGACACAACCATTTGTAATAACCCACATACGGTGGCTCATCAAAACAAGATTTACCATCTCTACTAACTGCGTACCAATCTGGGTGTTGTTCTGCAATTGCATCTCCTGGTCTGTTAACTGTAAACATCCACGCGTGTACATTTAAACCCTCTTTTTTTGCTATAGGCGTAATTCTACTTAATAACTTAGGGTCTGTACCTGTATTAATTAAAACATCTGTAATTCCGTTTGCGTTATATTTAGCAAACTCTTGTTGGTATGCAGCATCTTCTTTTTCTGCATTCGCAGATGTCCACGTCCAAAATGTAAAACTATCTGTAGTAGCATTAGCCACTGGAGCCACTGTTTCTTTGGATTTTTTCTCTTCACAAGAAAACAACAATATCACGGCTAAAAAACCCACTACTACCTGTAAAAATATCTTATTCTGCTTCATAACTACTAAATTTACCATCTTCTTTAATTGCTAGTATTTTATTTGTAAATGGACTCTTTACCCAAATATTAAATCCTGTTGTATGCTTTTCTAACGTAGGTTTTATTAGTGCACCTAATACCTTTTTAGGTTGTATTAATTTTTCATCCTTATGATCTACAAAGTTTAAAAAAACATCATACAAATACCATTTAAGATGTTCGTCTTTTGGAATATTCCATTCTGGTAGAGATCCATCCACCTCATCAGAAAAATAAACATAACCCCATTTATTAGGCTTATGCATATTAATTACACCTTGCGGAGACCAAACCCAATTGTACTCTGGTAGTGCTTTACCATTAGCATCTTTCTTTTTTGCATACGTACCATCTGTAATAGTATGCTGCCATTGCACTCGCGAAAAATTTATACGCCAAAAATCATTTACAGGTATTGTTTTTAAATTAGAAGGTTCTAACATAGCTGCCCAAGGAATAGCAATTTCAACTGTCCAGCTTTTATCTGTATCAGAACTATTATTTAAAGTTCCGTTTACATGTACGGCAGATTTTAATCCGTTTATATCCCAATTATTTATAGCGGCACCACCTTGACTATAGGTTTTTGTAAGCAACAAATCCCAAACGGTATTTAACACATTTACCTCTAATTCCATATAATTATGAGTGGTGCCTTTAGGGTCTATGAAGATTTCAAAATCGTTGTTATGAAAAATTACAGCATCCCTTTTTGTTATATCTCCCCAAATATGAGGCTCTTCTAATTTTGTGAAAAAATACAGGTATTTTGCATCCCAAAGCATTTTAACTCTTGTGGTATAATTTGCTTTTTTATCTCCTTCAATATCTATAAAAATATCTGACCACTCTGCATTTTTCCAAGATTCCTCTGTATCTAAACCATCTACAGTTAGACTATCTAACACTTTAAAAGCTGTATATTTTTTTGGCATTTCTTGGGCAGCCGCAGCAGCACAACCTAGGTATAATAAAAAAAGAAAAACAGCTATTTTTTGTTTGGTTTTTACAGAAGTATCTACACTCATAATCTTATATTATTGGTAACTTTATTTTAACCTTATTATAATTTAGTTGTTAATTAAATTATTTTTTATACTTTTCACGCGTCCTATTCTGCATATAGTACAAAGCAGGGCTATCTAGTTTTATACTGTACAACAACTCTTTATAAATATTCTTTTTTTTATTTATACTGAAAATAATTTTAGACCAATAACGACAGGCAAATGCTAAACGATAAAATAGTAGAGACAAAAACAACGAAACCAAATAAATGAACATAAATAATAATGTAGACTCTTTTATTGATCACAACTCCTCTAAAGGTTTTGATATTAACTACAAACACCACATTACTTTCTGGTGTATCTACTTTATATTTAACAGTTTAAGGTATAGTAATATTCACCAAGATTTTATGCTTTCTTTTCATATGAATCTTATTGGTTTTCCAATACATATGGCAATTGCATACTTTAATGTCTATTACTTAATGCCAAAGTTCGTTTTCAAAAAAAAGTACTTTAGTTATACCATTTCTGTAATTGCCACACTACTTGTAATGCTATTCGTAAAATACTATGCAACATATTATTTTATTGGTCCCAATGTTTGGCCAGAAGGCCCTGAAGAATTAGAGGGATTAAGTATAAACTACGCTACAACTATGATGGTTGGCGAGCTTTATGTTTCTTCTTTTGTTGCCGCTATAAAACTTACTATAGATTGGCTAAAAGAACATAGTAAACTACACGAATTAGAAAAAAGACAATTAAGTACAGAATTGCGTTTTTTACGTTCGCAAGTATCGCCTCATTTCTTTTTTAACACACTTAATAATGTGTATTCTTTAACCTTAGAAAAGTCTGATAGAGCTCCCGAAGTAATTTTAAAGCTATCTGAATTAATGCGTTACTTATTGTACGCAACCAAAAAAAATAAACAAGATCTTAAAAGTGAATTAGACTGTATACAAAACTACTTAGACTTAGAGCGTTTACGTTTTGATGAATCTTTAAACATAAATTTTAGTATTTCAGGAGACCTAGAAGGAAAACGTATTTCGCCGATGTTATTAATACCTGTTATAGAAAATTGCTTTAAACACGGTGCTAGCAAGAACATTGGAGATATGATTATAGATATAGATGTACAAGTAAGTGAAGACTTTTTACATTTTAAAGTATCTAATACTATCCCCGTACATAGTCCAGAAAGTTTAATACCTATTAGAAGTGGTGGTATTGGACTAAGCAATTTAAAAAAACGACTGGAATTGGGTTACAAAAAAGAAGACTACCACTTATCTATTTATGAAAAAGAGAAAATGTTTAATGTAATTCTAAAACTTAAAGTATGATTAAATTACGAACCATAATTATAGATGATGAGCCGCTTGCTATTAATGTTTTAAAAAATTATGTTTCTCAAGTACAAGAATTAGAATTAATAGAAACCTTTTCTAACGCTGTTGCTGCAACCACTTTTGTTCAGAAGAACACTGTAGACATCATTTTTTTAGATATTAATATGCCCATTTTAGATGGTTTAGATTTTTTAAAAAATCTACAATCTGTCCCTATGGTTGTAATGACTACTGCACATGAAGAATATGCATTAACCAGTTACGAGTTACAAGCTATAGACTACTTAGTAAAACCAATTCCTTTCCCTAGATTTTTACAGTCGGTACAACGTATTATTAAGCTTAAACAAAGCAGCACAACTCCTGTTAGCACAAGTAATACTGCAGAAAATCCTAGTATTTTTATAAAGATTGATAAAAAGAAATTACAAAAGATATTTTTAGAAGACATTTTGGTAATTGAAAGTTTAAAAGATTACATCCGCATAAAAACAAAATCAGACAAATACATAATTCACAGAACTTTAAGCAGTTTTACAGAGGAGTTACCTAGCGATAAATTTATAAGAATACACAGGTCGTATACAATATCTATCTGTAAAGTAGATACAATAGAAGGTAACAGTTTAGAAATTGGAGGTATACGCTATACTATTGGTCGTAGTTATATTAATGATGTAAAAGAAACCCTATTAGGAAATGCTTAATATTAAAACAGCATTTTAGTACTTAAAAAAAGAACAGAAGCTTAGTTTTTTAATCATATTAAGCTATTATCATTTGTTATTCGTCGATATTTATTGTAAATCCATTTTATAATACTAATATTTAGTACCTGTATAAATGCTTATTTTATTAAGGTATGATAAAAAAGAACTGGTTTCTATTAGCTAAAAAGTCTCTGCTAAAAATAGCGCTTGCTATTTTATTTACCATTAGTATGGTAAGCTGTAAAACAGATAACAAATATTCTGAAGTAGCAATTGCTGAAAATGGTGAAATTGCTATTCCTGATAAAATTGACTTTACCTTCCACGTAAAACCAATAATATCAGATAGGTGTTTTATATGTCACGGACCAGATAAAAATGCTGTAGAAGGTAACTTTTCTATGGTATCGCCAGAAGAAGCCTATAAAGCTTTAGGTGAAAAAATGGATCATTTTGCCATAGTTCCTGGCAATATTGAAAAAAGCGGAATGATAAACCGCATTTACTCTGAAGATCCAGGTGTTATTATGCCTCCTCTAGAATCGAACTTAATTCTTACCAATTACGAAAAAGCGATACTAAAAAAATGGGTAGAGCAAGGTGCCGAATATAAAGATCACTGGGCTTTTATACCCCCTGTAGAACAAACTGTTCCTGAGAAAAAAGAAGATTGGGGCAACAATGAAATAGATAATTTTATTTATCAAAAACTAGAAGAAAATAATCTAAAACCTTCTAAAAAAGCATCTAAAGAAAAATTAATCAGAAGAGTCTATTTCGATTTAACTGGCTTACCTCCATCGCCAAAAGCAATACATCAATTTTTAAAAGACTCATCTTCTAATGCCTATGAAAAAGTAATAGACAATTTACTTTCTTCTCAAGATTATGCAGAGAATATGGCAGCCGAATGGATGGATATTGCTCGCTATGCAGATACTCACGGTTACCAAGACGATTTTGAACGTACAATGTGGCCTTGGAGAGATTGGGTTATTCACGCTTTTAAAAATAACATGGCGTACAACGAGTTTGTAACAGATCAACTAGCAGGAGATTTAGTACCAAACGCATCTTTAGAACAAATTTTAGCTACAGGTTTTAATCGCAACCATAAGATTACTTATGAAGGTGGTGTAATTCCTGAAGAATACAGAGTAGAATATGTAGAAGATCGTATTACAACTTTTGGTACGGCTTTTTTAGGATTAACCTTAGAGTGTGCACGTTGCCACGACCACAAATACGATCCAATAAGTCAAAAAGCACACTTCTCTTTTTTTAGCTTTTTTAATAATATAGATGAAGACGGACTAGTTAATGGTGGTGCTGGTGTAATTCCTAAACCGTACATAACTATTACAGAAAAAGAAAAAAGTGACGTTCTAAATTTTGTCCGGTTAGAAAAATCTGAAGCTAAAGAAATTCCTGTAATGGTAATGCAAGAAATGGAGACGCCAAGGCAAGCATATATACTTAATAGAGGGGCTTACGACCAACACGGAGAAAAAGTATATCCAGATACTCCAGAAACTATATTAAAATTTCCTGAAGAATTTGAAAAAAACCGATTAGGACTAGCTAAGTGGTTGTTTCATAAAGACAACCCATTAACTGCTAGAGTTGCTGTAAATCGTTTTTGGCAACGTATGTTTGGCACAGGCATAGTTGCTAGTTCTTATGATTTTGGCAATCAAGGAGCGCTGCCTTCTCACCCAGAATTATTAGATTATTTAGCCCTTAAGTTTAGAAACAGTGGCTGGGACACTAAAGACATTCTTAAATCTATAGCTATGTCCCAAACCTACCAACAGAGTACAGTTATATCAAAAGAAAATTTAGAAAAAGACCCGCCCAACAAATGGCTTTCTCGCGCACCAAGATTACGATTATCTGCCGAAATGATAAGAGACCAAGCACTTTTTGTTAGTGGGTTATTAAATACAGAAGTTGGTGGTCCAAGTGTAAAACCTTACCAACCAGATGGTATTTGGGAAGAAACGACTGGTGGCGGTGGCGGTAGTACATCTTCTTATATTTTAAGTGAAGGCAAAGATTTGTACAGAAAAAGTTTATACACCTTCTGGAAAAGAACGGTACCACCACCTAGTATGATAACTTTTGATGCTGCATCTAGAGATTTATGTTCTGTAAAAAGACAAGAAACAAATACTCCGCTACAAGCATTGGTTCTTTTAAACGATCCGCAACTTATAGAAGCTGCTAGGGTATTAGCAAGTAATGCAATAACAACGAACCAAGACCTAACAAAACAAATAGTTTACATTTTTGAATCGGCAACATCTAGGTTACCAGACGAAACCGAAATTACAGAGCTTAGCAACCATTACAACGATATGCTTAACAGAATAAGTAGCAATGAAATTAAGGTAGACGAATACTTATCTATTGGTTCTTACAAAGTAGATACTGCAATTTCATCAGAAAAGTTAGCCGCATTGTCTTTAACAGCGCATACCATTTTAAATCTAGATGAAACTATAACAAAAGGATAGTTATGAGTGAGAAGAAAATTTTAGAAGAGCGATCGCTAATTTTAAATCGTAGGGCTTTCTTAGGAAAAACAGCTTTAGGTCTTGGTGGTACTGCTTTAGCATCCTTAATGGGCTATAGTTATTTTAATAAGAGTCCAAACGGGGTACTTTCGCCTTCTAACACAATAGCAGGCTCTAAAGGAGCATTAAATACCTTGCATCATCCTGCAAAAGTTAAAAGAGTTATTTATTTGTTTCAGAGTGGTGGCCCTTCTCAGTTAGAGTTGTTTGATTATAAACCTCTTTTAAATTTACGCAGGGGTGAAGATTTACCAGAGTCTATAAGAAACGGTCAACGTTTAACAGGAATGACTTCTGGGCAAGATAAATTTCCTTTGGTAGGTTCTCAATTCGATTTTAAACAATACGGAAAAAATGGCACTTGGATAAGTGACTTATTACCCTACACGGCAAAAATGGTAGATGACTTATGTATTGTAAAATCTATGCATACAGAAGCTATAAACCACGATCCTGCTGTTACTTTTTTTCAAACAGGATCGCAACAACCTGGCAGGCCTAGTATAGGTTCTTGGTTAAGTTATGGTATTGGTAGTGAAAACGATAATTTGCCTGCTTTTACTGTCCTGTTATCAAGAGGTACCGGTAGACCACAAGGTCAGCCACTATATACAAGATTATGGGGTAATGGGTTTTTAAATTCATTGCACCAAGGTGTTCAATTTAGAGCTGCAAAAGATCCTGTTTTATATTTAAACGATCCTAAAGGAACTACAAAAGAGACTAAACGTGCAGTTTTAGATAAATTAGCCTCTTTAAATGATAAGCAATACACAGAATTTGGAGATCCAGAAATACAAAGCAGAATTGCACAATATGAGATGGCATACAGAATGCAAACTTCTGTCCCAGATGTTATGAATATAGATAATGAGCCAGATTATATTTATAAAATGTATGGTTCCGATGCTAAAATACCGGGCACCTTTGCTGCAAACTGTTTACTAGCTAGAAAGTTAGCAGAAAAAGATGTTCGTTTTATACAACTCTACCATATGGGCTGGGATCAGCATGACAATTTACCTGGAGCAATTAAAAAACAAGCTAAAGACGTAGATCAGGCATCTGCTGCTCTTGTTGCTGATTTAAAGCAACGTGGTTTATTAGAAGATACACTTATTGTTTGGGGTGGCGAGTTTGGAAGAACCAACTACTCCCAAGGTATACTAACTGAGGATAACTACGGAAGGGATCACCACCCGAGAAGTTTTACGATGTGGATGGCCGGTGGCGGTATTAAGCCAGGAATTAGCTACGGAGAAACAGATGACTTTGGGTACAACATTGTAAAAAACCCAGTACATGTACACGATTTTCAAGCAACAATGATGCATCTTCTTGGTATAGACCATAAAAAACTAACCTACAAATACCAAGGACGTAGATTTAGATTAACAGATGTAGAAGGTAATGTTATAAAAGACATATTATCCTAACCAAAACCAATCAGCCATTCTAAACCACTTATGAACAGAAGAAACTTTATACAAAATACTAGTTTAGCTAGCGCTGGACTACTTTTCTGTACTCCCGCATTACATGCTATGCATCCTTACAAAGATGCAATAATTGGTCACGGCGATTTTAAATACAAAATTGATCTAAATTGGGGTGCACTAAATGCTAATTTTTACCCTGTAGAAAATTGTCACGAAATGGTACAAGATTCTAAAGGCAGAATTATTCTACTAACAGATCACATTAAAAATAATGTTATTGTTTATGACAAATCTGGCAATTTAATTGAGGTTTGGGGCACAGAATTTCCAGGTGCACACGGACTAACGTTAAATGTAGAAAACGGAGAAGATTTTTTATACATAGCAGATAACAATAGACATGAAGTAATTAAAACAACTATAGATGGTAAGGTGGTTCAAATATTTAAATTCCCTGAAACTGCTGGAAAATATAAGAATAAAGAAGAATATATACCTACAGAAACTGCTGTTGCTGCTAACGGAGATGTTTATATTACAGACGGCTACGGAGCACAGCACATTCTTCATTACAATGAAAAAGGCCACTTACTAAACGTTTTTGGAGGTAAAGGCAAAGAAGATCATTTGTTTGGTAACGCACACGGTATTACTATAGACACACGTGCAAATGCAGCGCCTACACTACTTATTACAGACCGTATGGAAAACAAGTTTAAACGCTTTAGTATGCAGGGCGAATATATAAGTACCATACATTTACCGGGGGCTTTTGTATGCAGACCTGTAATACATAAAGAAAATATTTATACCGCTACTATTTGGTCTGGAGAAGGAGCTATGAATACAGGTTTTGTATCCATCTTAAATAAAGAAAATAAATTAGTGTCTGCTCCAGGAGGTACAGAGCCTATTTACAGCAAAGACGGCATTTTACAACCTATGCAACAGGCTTTAAAAGTTTTTAAGAATCCGCATGACGTTTGTATAGATACCGATGAAAATCTTTATGTAGCGCAATGGAGCTCTGGAAAAACGTATCCTATAAAATTAACTAGAGTATAAATTGCAATCAATTAATCTATGAAAAACATAGTATACGTAATGGTTATTGTATTGTTTTTTTCTTGTATTGAAAGTAAAAGAACAAGCTTTACCCAAACAAAAGATATCAAGGTAGTTTCCCCAAATTTCACCGTAGATTCTATATTTTTTAAAAACTATGCTACTATTAACTTTAGAACCGCAATAGCCAATACAGAGCTAAGGTATACTACAGATACTAGTAGCGTTACTAGCAACTCTAAATTAATTACATCTCCCTTAAAGGTGGATAAATCCTCACTCTTAAAAGCAAAGGCTTACCATCCAGATTTTAAAGAAAGTGAAGCTATAAAAATTCAATTAAAAAAAGTAAAACATTCTATTTCTAATGCCACGGTAACAATTAATCCTATGCCTAGTGCTAGTTACCCTGCCAATGGCCCTAGTAGTCTTACCGATCTTAAAAGTGGAACAATTCAATTTAAAAAAAATAATACGTGGCTAGGTTTTAATACTAATGAAGTAACTATTAAAATAGATTTAGAAAAAGAACTTTCACTTTCTACTATTACACTACATACACTTACTGCACAAGGAGATTGGATATTTGCACCAGAAGAAATCTTTATATATAGTAACTCTAAGGTAATTGGTAATTATAATAACAAAAATGCTAGCTCACAAACAAAAGAAAGTCCAACCATAGATTTTATAAACGTTCCTGTGACAGCCAACACTTATTCTTCTTTTACTATTACAATTAAAAGTTTAGACAAAATTCCCGCTTGGCATCCCGGAGCTAATAGTACGCCTTGGTTTTTTATTGACGAAATTATTGTAGAATAATGCAGATACACCTTTTAACAATCCAGATAGGAAATTTACACCCATTGTTTGTACACCTACCAATTGGGATACTAACCTTTGCTTTTATTTTAGAGATTTATCTAAAAATTAAAAAATCTGAACAAACAGATATTGCCAAACTAGCCTTAGGTTTAACCGCTTTTACCGCCTTACTTTCTTTAGGTACAGGTTGGCTTTTAGGAGACAATGGTGGTTATGATGAGGTTGCTTTATCTAGACATAAATGGATGGCTGTGGGGTTAACCGTTTGTAGTATTTTACTTTTTATTCTAAGAACATTGCCACATAATTGGTGCAAAAAAATATATGTTCCGTTGTTTATTATTACACTTGGTTTGCTGGGCCTTACAGGTCACCTAGGAGGAAATATGACTCATGGAGATGATTTTCTTTTTAAGCAACACGCCGTAACTGAACTTGCAATAGTAGATATAAATAAAGCTAATGCATATAAAGACATTGTGCAACCTATTCTCGACTCTAAATGTGTAAGCTGCCACAATCCAAATAAAGCCAAAGGAGAATTACTACTTACTTCTAAGATATCTATTATAGCTGGTGGAGAAAACGGCAGCATTTTGGACTCCGTTAATGGAGAAGCTGCCTCACTTATAACAAGATTACATTTGCCTTTAGACGATAAATTACATATGCCACCTAAAGGAAAAGTACAACTTACCTCAGAAGAAATTAGTTTATTAAAATGGTGGATAAAAAATAACAATTGTTTTGATTGTACAGTTGAAGAAACTGATGTAAGTCCACAAACAAAATCTATTTTAAAAACACTAGAAAAAGACACCACAGCATTAGGGAAATTAACTGCAACAGCAGAAATTGTACCCCTAGAGTGGATTTCTAAAATGAATGCAAATGGTTATAGCGTTACACCTTTAGCCGAAAAGAGCCCGTTACTAATTGTAACATTAGCCAGCAAGAAAAATATAACATCTAAAGATTTTAAATATTTAAACGAACACGCAGAAAACATTATTGAGTTAAATTTAGCATACACTAATTTTAACGATGATTTAGCTAGTGCTTTACCTAAATTTAAAAACCTTTTAAAACTACAATTACAAAAAACTAAAATTACTTCTGCTGCTTTAAAAGATATTGATAAGTTAAACTTACTAGAATCTTTAAATTTATATGGTACTGCTGTTAAAAGTGATGCTTTTAAATACATTAAAAAACTAAAGAATCTAAAAAAACTATACTTGTACCAAACAGCTATAACAAATACCGAATTAGCTCGTTTAAAAAAGGAAAAACCAAACCTTATTACAAAGCATTTAGCAGATACACTTTTTAATAATGCTGTACTAAACAACCCATACATAGTAGATGCATCAGATTTTTTCAATGACAAACTAGATTTACAATTAGAACACGTTTTTAAGAGTGCTACTATATTTTACACAACCGATGGCACAGAGCCAGATACCACCGCAATAAAATATACCTCACCTATTCGTATTAAAGAATCCAAAACAGTTAAGTTTTTTGCATACAAAAAAGATTGGGTTCAAAGTGATGTAGTAACCGCTAATATTAAAAAAAGCGGATTGCTTTTAGATTCTATTTGGTTACAAAAAAAACCGCATGAAAATTATAGAGGTGATGGTGCAAACACCCTAAAAGATTTAAAAAGGGGGACTGTAAATTTTCAAGATGGAGCTTGGCTTGCTTATCAAGGAGAAAACCTAAATACAACTATTGCTTTTAATGAACCTAAAAAAATAAGCACTGTTTCTATTGGCTCATTAACAAAACCTACCAGCTGGATTTTTCATCCAATAGGCTATAAAGTTTGGGTCTCTAACAACAACAAAGACTTTAAGTTACTTAAATCTATAAAATTACCTATTCCAAAAAAGTATGTAGACGATGCTATTGCCTTTTACGATATTACTTTTGAAGAAACTGAAGTTAAATATGTGAAAATTGAAGTTGAAAACATAACAAAAAACCCAGTTTGGCATCCAAATCCTGGAGGTCAAAGCTGGGTTTTTGTAGATGAAATTCTTATTAATTAAACTATCTCTGCACTTAAGCCTGCTTGTAATAGTTTGCTACATCTTGGTTCTAAATCTTTATAATCACCTGTTTTTACAGTGCATTTACCTTTGTAATGCACTAAAAAAGCACATTGCTCTGCCTGTAAAGGTGTGTGGTCGCAAGCAGCAACTAAAGTATCTATAACATGATCAAATGTATTTACATCATCATTAAATAATACTATCTCATTGTTGTTTGCTACCTCTTCTTCTACTAATAGTTCTTCTAAATATTTTTCCTGATTACTCATAACCCTCTAACATTTATTCTATCTAAAATACATATTTTACAGCAACCCAATTATTTTTTTCTAAGTTTTTTTCAAACTTCAATCCTGCTTCACTACATTTTTCAGTAATTACAGGGATGTCTTCTTTATAAAATCCGCTTAAAAATAAAATACCATCTTCAGTTAAACGTTTAGCATACGCTGGTATGTCTGCTAGTAATATATTACGATTTATATTCGCGATAATAATATTGTATTTCTGGTCTTTTAACAAGCTAACATCGCCCTCAAAAACATTGATTTGATTGCAATTGTTACGTTCCTTATTTTCTACAGCATTTAAATAACACCAGTTATCTATATCTATTGCATCAATAGAGCTTGCATTTTTCATTGCTGCCAAAATTGCTAAAACACCTGTTCCGCTACCCATATCTAAAACAGATTTTCCTTTAAAATCATGTTCTAAAATATGCTGCAACATCATATGCGTAGTTTCATGATGTCCAGTACCAAAACTCATTTTTGGTTCTATAACAATATCAAACTCTGTATTTGGTTTTTCATGAAAAGGTGCACGTACAGTACAGATATCTTCTACTACAATTTTCTCAAAGTTTTTTTCCCACTCAGAGTTCCAGTTTTGTTGCTCAATTTCCTTAAAGTTATAACTAATATTAAAGTTTTCATTCGTTAATATTTGCACATCTTTTACACTATCTTCTTTCCAAAGATCTTTTAAAATATATGCTTGTACGCCTTCTTCATTTTCTACAAAACTATCAAACCCAATTTCGCCCAATTGCGCAATTAAAATGTCCGATGCTGGTTGCAATGGTGCAACTGTAAAATTGTATTCTATATAGATTAGATCTGCCATTGTGTACTTGTATCTGTAAACTTGTTTTTTTAGAAATACAAAGGTACTATTATATTGCTTCTATTATAGCAATAAAATCGTCTGCTTTTAATGCTGCACCACCAATAAGGCCACCATCTACATCTACTTTAGAGAAAATTTCTTTAGCGTTTGCAGGTTTTACACTACCACCGTATAAAATAGATACAGCTTCAGCTATTACTGTTGTATACTCGTTAGCAATAGTTTTTCTAATAAAAGCGTGCATTTCTTGCGCTTGTTCTGGAGATGCAGTTTCACCTGTACCAATAGCCCAAACAGGCTCGTAAGCTAAAACTATTTTAGACCAAGCTTCTGGCTTTAGTTTAAAAAGTCCGTTTTTTAATTGAGATGCTACTAAGTTAAAATGATTGTCAGATTTACGATCCTCTAACTCTTCACCAAAACAGAAAACAACGCGTAAATTCTTTTCTAAAGCTGTAATTACTTTTTTAGCTAAAATCTCATCTGTTTCACCAAAATAAGCTCTACGCTCAGAGTGACCAATAATTACAGTATCTACACCTATGTCTAATAACATATCTGCAGATATTTCTCCTGTATAAGCACCATTTTCTGCAAAGTGCATATTTTGCGCAATTACTTGTATTGTAGAAGAATTTACATCTTGTACTGCTGCTGCTAAATTAACAAACGTAGGTGCCACCATTACTTCTGCATCTGTATCTGGCAATTTACCTGCTAGCTCTGCTAATAAGGCATTAGTTTCCGTTAAAGTCTTGTTCATTTTCCAGTTACCTGCAACTATTTTTGATCTCATTTTATGTGTTTTTATGCGTTAAATATCAATCTAAGATATCAAAGATAACACATAATATTTGTATCACTTAATCATTTAGTATTAGTAACAAATAACTACCTAATCCTTAAAAAAAGAGCCTTAAGATGATAAATATTTAAAGATTTTTACTTTTTATTGGAATCCAAACTTCTTCTTCAGATTTTGAATTTGTAGGTCCTAAGTATCTTTCATCTAAAAACTCAAAATGTGGTCTATTATCTAGTTCATAAATAGAATTAGGCATCCATTCAGAAAAAATATACTGAAAAGTGCTCGAGAAGTCTTTAGCCATTCCCTTGTGTATAAACACAGCGTACAGTCCACTTTGAAGCTCTAACACATCCATACCATCCGGAGTATCTTGTAGCTCTAACACAGCTACAGCTGCCCATTTCTTGAATTTTGCAGCAGGATTAAAATTTGAAAAAGAATATAAATCTCCGTATTCTTGAACCGAATAATACTCGCCTCTTATATGGTTAACTACCTCTTCTCTCCTAGCCATAAAGCTTTTCCAGTGGGCAACATTATCCATAGTAAGTACAGAAACTTCTTTTTTTACACCTACCAAAACTTTAGGTTGTAACTCTTTTATTTCTGGCGTTGTACTTACTAAATTCTTCATTTTTATACTGTAATAATTTCTATGGAGCTGTTGTGTTTTAAAATTTCTGCAATAAAACTATCATTGGTTTCTGGGCTAATATAAAGCTCACTAAACTTATTGTATTTTACAATTAAACCTTTGCTAGCAGTGGCAGGTTTAAGACCAACCCAAAGTGTTTTTCCTTTTATAATTTGATGTATTTCTGCTATAGGAATATTGCCCTTTATTGGACCGCTTTTATACCTTAATGTAGTAGAAGTTAGTTTGTAGCTTGTTCCGTAAAATACCCACAATAAAAAACATAAAACCAAGCTGGTTACAACAACACTTACAATACTTTCTGTAATTGCTGTATTTCCTAATATGGATATATAAAGTATAAAACAGAGCAATACTGCAATAGTAAACACTATACTTCTAAACAAAGTGTCTTTTCGGCTTTTAAAAAGCATTTTAAAATTTTAAATCATCTACATCATTGTAGTGTGCTTTTTGTTTAATTGTACCTTTTTCTAATACTAAAACAGCAGGGTTAGAACGTACAATTGTTTTTAAAGCTGTTTCATCTGTAAAGTAAAAACTAAAATCTAGATTGTATTTTTCTATAACTTGACCAGACAATTCATCATTAGAAGCAGACATACCAATTACTTTATATCCTTTAGCTATTGCTTTATCTGTAACTGTCTTAATTGCCGTAAAAGCATCATAATCACTCTTTGCCAAGTCATACGCAATTACCATAACCAACTTATCTTCTTGCAATAAAGATTCTGCAAAATTCTCTCCTTGTTGTTCTATTGTAAAATCGTGAATAGGTGGTTCGTACCCTTTTTGTACTTCTGTAGTTTCTACACTTACATACTCGCCATCTACAGTTGGGTAATCTCCTTGAGTAACGTATATTTTTTCTTCTCCGTTTACATTAAATTTCCATTCATAATCAAAAATAGGCTCTGGCGCACCTTCTGGTACAGACATACCTTCTGCTATATTAGCACCAATTTTATAAGGTCTAAAATCTTTAACAGGTAAATGGTTTAGTACGTAGTTTGCAAAAAGAACGCAACCAAGCAATGTCAATAAAACAATACCTCTTCTAATAGTAAAGTTAAAAAGAGGTTTTATATGCTTAAGCCCAAAAAATAGAAGTAGAATATAAAATAGTAGTATTACATCTTTAATAAAAGACTGAAAAGGAGTAAGTTTTATAGCATCTCCAAAACAACCACAATCTGTTACTTTATTAAAATAGAAAGAATAGAAAGTTAAAAAAGTAAAAAAGACAATCATTCCTAGTAAACTATAAACCGTAAATTTTGGTCTGTACCCAACTAAGAGCATAATTCCAAGTAATACCTCTACTATTACAACTACTATAGAAATTGATAAAGCGTGAGGCTCAAAAACTGGCATATTTAATACCCCAACACTAAAATATTCTTCTAGTTTAAACGAAAAACCAACCGGATCGTTAAGTTTTATAAGACCACTTATGATAAATAATATACCGACAAAAACCCTACTTATACCTACTATATATTTCATAAAATAATATAAAATTGAAAAAATACTACTTAAAAGAACGTTACCGTAGCTTTTAACTTTTACTTATAATTTTTACTCGTTTAAGTGAATTAATGCAAAAACCGAATAATTAATAATATCCTGGTAGTTAGCATCTATACCTTCACTCACTAAAGTTTTACCTTTATTATCCTCTATTTGCTTAACACGTAGTAACTTTTGCAAAATAAGATCTGTTAAAGAGCTAACACGCATTTCTCTCCAAGCCTCACCATAATCGTGGTTCTTGTTTTCCATTAGTGTTTTAGTAATAGTAATATGTTTATTGTACAATTCTACAGCTGCAGTAACATCTAAATCTGGTTGTTCCACAATACCTTTTTCAATTTGCACCAAGGCCATAATGGCATAGTTTATAATACCTATAAATTCAGATTTTTCTCCCTCATCTACCTTTCTAACATCATTTTCTTGCAATCCGCGTATACGTTGTGCTTTAATGTAAATCTGGTCTGTTAAAGATGGTAAACGTAAAATGCGCCAAGCACTACCGTAATCTTTCATTTTTTTCTGAAACAGCTCACGGCATTCTTTTATAACCGCATCATATTGTTCTGATGTATTCTGCATTTATCTTGTCTAATTTGTGTAAATTTCGCTTAAAATTTTGAACTATTCAAAAGTAAGGGTTTTATCTTAAATCATTTATTTTTTATGAGTTATAGAAAATCAATTTAACAAACAGTATGACAATTAATTGCAACGGAAATTTAATAGACTTATCTACGCCTAAAGTAATGGGCATTTTAAATCTTACACCAGATTCTTTTTATGATGGTGGAAGCTATAAAGATGAAAAATCTATATTATTACAAGTTGACAAAATGCTTAAAGACGGCGCAACTTTTATAGACGTTGGTGCATATAGCTCTAGACCAAATGCAACAAATATATCTGTTGAAGAAGAAATTAGTCGTATTGTACCAATTGTAAAACTGTTAATTAAAGAGTTCCCTACCATTCTACTTTCTATTGATACCTTTAGAAGTGCCGTTGCAAAAGCCTGTTTAGAAAATGGCGCTGCACTAATTAATGATATTTCGGCTGGTGGTTTAGATGATGAGATGATGAGAGTTATTGCAGCATATAAAGTTCCTTATATAATGATGCATATGCGCGGCACACCTGCAACAATGCAACAACAAACTGAATATACAGATGTAACTCTAGAGGTGATGCAGTATTTTGCTGAAAAAATTGCTAAGGCAAGAGCTTTAGGCATTGTAGATATAGTGATTGATCCTGGTTTTGGCTTTGCTAAAACAACAGCACAAAATTTTACCCTTTTACAAAATTTAAATCTATTTAAAAGTATAGATGTACCTATATTAGTAGGGTTAAGCAGAAAATCTATGATTTATAAAACATTGGACACTACTGCTACAAATGCTTTAAATGGTACAACGTCATTAAACACTATTGCTTTAATAAACGGAGCAGGTATTTTACGCGTACACGATGTTAAAGAAGCTGTTGAATGTGTTACGTTAACCAATGCTTTAAAGTTTAATGAATAGATATAATTTGATTCTTCATTTTTTTTATAATTTTACAAAAACCCGTCATACTTGGATTTTCTAAATTTTCTTGATTTTAAAATAACAGATGTTATAGACATTATTTTAGTGGCTGTACTACTGTATTACATTTATAAACTAGTACGTGGTTCCGTTGCCATAAATATTTTTATAGGTATTGTTATTGTATGGGCACTTTGGAAACTTACCGAATTGCTAGATATGAAAATGATAAGCAGTATGGTTGGTGGCTTTATGAACATTGGTTTAATTGCCCTTATCATTGTTTTTCAGCAAGAACTGCGTAAGTTTTTATTAATGATAGGATCTACCAATTTTGCGAATAAGCGAAACTTTATAAAACACTTTAAGTTTTTAAAGCAAGAGGCTATGACTTCTGACACCAATGTAGAAGCTATTGTAACTGCTTGCGATAAGATGGGCAAAACTAAAACTGGAGCTTTATTAGTTTTAGAACGCACCAACTCCTTAGACTTTGTAAAAAGTTCTGGGGATAAAATGAATATTGAGGTTACACAACCTATTTTAGAAAGTATTTTTTATAAAAACAGTCCTTTACATGATGGTGCTGCTGTACTAGTAAACAATACTATTGTTGCCACTAGAGTTATTTTACCTGTCTCACAAGAGCGTACAATACCTTTGCGTTTTGGATTAAGACATAGAGCAGCCGTTGGTATTACAGAAAAAACAGATAGTTTGGCTCTTGTTGTTAGTGAAGAAACTGGCGCTATTTCTTATATAAAAAACGGCGAGTTTGTACTTTACAAAGATTTAGCCGAACTTGTCAGCCTTATAAAAGAAGACTTAATATCCTAAAATGAATTGTAAAAATTGTGCAAATAATCTACAAACAGATTATTCTTTTTGTCCAGATTGTGGTGCAAAAGTGATTAGAAATAGGCTTACTATTAAAAACTTACTCAGCGATATTACAGAACGTTACTTTAACTTAGACAATACTTTTTTACGCACTTTTTTACATTTATTTACAAAACCAGATGTTGTTATAAATGGTTATGTAAACGGTACAAGAAGAAAGTATTTAAACCCTATTAGCTATTTTGGTATTGCTTTAATGTTAGCTGGTTTCTTAATGTTTTTTATGCGTAAGGTTTTTAATTTTGAAATGGAGCTTGACGCTTTTGACCAAGGAATGAATCCTGAGTTTACTAAAAAAATGACAAATGTAATATATGATTACTCTTCCCTGCTTTTTATAAGTTACATACCAATTTTTTTAATTGCAGGCCTTATTACTTTGAATAAAAGAAAACACCTATTAGCAGA
Organism: Cellulophaga sp. 20_2_10; assembly: GCF_023476645.1. Lineage (GTDB taxonomy): Bacteria > Bacteroidota > Bacteroidia > Flavobacteriales > Flavobacteriaceae > Cellulophaga. The sequence continues at coordinate 362,975 of NZ_JAMCOJ010000002.1, read as the reverse complement.
ATACACAGTTAGTGTAATTTACAGTCTAGCACAATGGAGTATTCTATCTTTTTTTACAAGTATGCTTATAATTGCCTACTTCCCAGAATCATACTCAAACTATAGCCTAACATTAACCCTATTTTTAATATTGTATTTTATATATGTACAACAGCGATTAAATAAGTATTCTGCTTGGCAAATAGTTTATAAATCTGTTTTATTTACAGGTGTATTTTTTACAATATTTGTGGGACTTATAATTTTTTTAATGATAGCGGGTTTTGCAACTGGAAGTTTAAACCCTGCGGATTTTGTCCCTCCAAAATAATCTAAGCTACGTCTTCTGCTAAAAATTGTGCTTGGTATAAGCTCTTGTAGTAACCACCTTTTTTAAGAAGTTCTTTATGTGTACCGCTTTCTATTATAGCACCAGCATCCATAACAATAATCTTGTCTGCTTTTTTAATAGTTGCTAAACGGTGCGCTATAACTATAGATGTTCTGCCTTGCGTTATTTTTTCTGTTGCTTTCTGTATTAATTGCTCAGAATATGTATCTACAGAAGATGTTGCCTCGTCTAAAATTAAAATACTAGGCTTACTCACATAAGCTCGTAAAAAAGCTAGTAGCTGTCTTTGTCCGCTAGATAACATAGAGCCACGTTCTTTTACATTGTATTGGTAACTATTAGGCAGACTAGTAATAAAATCATGCACAGATATTTCTTGTGCTGCTTGGGTTATGGTTTCTAAGGTAATATCTTCATTTTTTAAAGAAATATTGTTCTCTATAGTATCCGCAAATAAAAATACATCTTGCAAAACAATGGCTATTTTCTCTCTTAAAGATGCTAGTTTATAATCTTTAATATCCACGCCATCTACCAAAATTTGACCTGAATTTATTTCGTAAAAACGATTTAATAAATTAATAATAGTGGACTTACCTGCACCAGTTGCACCAACAATAGCAACTGTTTCACCGGCTTTAACATCAAAAGAAATTCCGTGTAATACCTCTTCTCCTTCTACATATCCAAAATGTACATTTTTAAAAGAAATATCTCCTTTTATAGAAGGTTTCTCAAAAGATCCTTCATTAGTAATTGTATCTTCTCTGTCTAAAATAGCAAACACTCTATTTGCTGCAACCATTCCCATTTGCAATACATTAAACTTATCTGCTATTTGGCGTAATGGCCTAAACAACATTTGTGATAATTGTATAAACATAAAAATAGTACCTAACTCATCTACATTATTATTTAGTACAACGCGTAAACCACCATACCAAACAATTAAACCTATGGCAACAGAAGAAACAATTTCTGCTATCGGAAAAAAGATAGAGTTATACCAAACCGTTTTTAACCACGCATTTTGGTGTTTCTCGTTAATTATTCTAAACTTTTCTTGCTCTATTTTTTCTCTGTTAAATAACTGAACAATTTTCATCCCCGTGATACGCTCTTGCACAAATGTATTTAGGTTAGACACTTGCCCTCTTACATCTATAAAAGCACCTTTCATTGCTTTCTGAAAAACTTTTGTAGCATATAATATAATTGGCATAATAGCAAACACAATTAAAGCCAACTTCCAACTATAAAAAAGCATAACACCAGCAACAACAACCATTTTAAGAAGATCAGATACAATCATAAAAAAACCTTGACTAAAGATTTCTCCTATACGTTGTATGTCTGTAACAGCACGTGTTACCAATAAACCTACAGATGAATTATCGTAATATTTCATCTTAAAACTAAGCATATGCTTAAATAGTTTTATTCTTATATCTTTAATAACAGATTCTCCCAACCAGTTGGCATAGTATACAAAAGCAAGCTGACTAACAACTTCAAAAACCAACACAACCATCATTAAAACGATAAGGTTTAATAATAATGATTGATCTTTATTTTCTAAAGCCGTATTCACAACTTGGCGTAATAACACCGGACTTAAAATGGCAAATACAGATAATAATATTGCCGCTAAAACAACTCCGTAAAAGGTAATTTTATAAGGTTTAATAAACTGTAATAACCGTTTTAACAATGTATAGTCAAACGCTTTTCCTGTATCTTTTTCTGCTTTTTTAGCCATTCGTTTTTTTAATAATATTTTCTGGGTACAAAACCTGAGTTAAATATAATGCTTTGGCTGGTACAGACGTACCTGCCTCTGCCCTACTTTTACTAGAAATAACAGTGAGCATATGATCTACTGTTATTTTACCAGTACCTACATCTAATAATGTACCTACAATGGCTCTTACCATATTACGTAAAAACCGATCTGCAGTTATAGTAAATACAAATTTATCTTCTTTTTGCTCCCATACTGCTTTTTTAACATTACAGTAATAGGTTTTAACATCTGTTTTAGATTTAGAAAAACACTCAAAATCTTGGCGTCCTAAAAGTAAAGCTGCTGCCCGATTCATCTTATCTATGCTTAGTTCTTGCTTTACATAGTAAGTTGTTGGTATTGTAAAAGGGTTTTTGTGTTGTGTAACCCAATATTCGTAGGTACGCTCTGTAGCATTAAATCTTGCATGTGCATCTTCAGGCACACTAATTATATCTTGAACAGCAATATCATCTGGCAAAAAAGAATTTAATCTACGCACTAAATCTTCTTCATTAGCTATAGTTGCAACGTCAAAGTGTGCATACATTTGCTTGGCGTGTACACCTGCATCTGTTCTACCTGCTCCCATTAAAGAAATTTTCTCTCTTAAAAGCGTGCTAAATGCTTTTTCTAGTTCTTCTTGTACAGTTATTGCGTTTGGCTGTATCTGCCATCCGTGGTATGCTGCTCCAAAGTATGAAAATGTTACAAAATATCTCAAATTGAATACCTATTTTTGTAAACCACAAAGATACTTAATATAAGTAAGATTTTAGCAGGCCGTTGTGGGTATTACTTTAATTTTAGATTACATTACAACACTACTTTTTTAAAACCGATTATTTAGAATGACAAAAATTTTATTACTGTCTGATACGCACAGCCATATAGACGATACAATTTTAAAATATGTTAAGCAAGCTGATGAAGTCTGGCATGCAGGAGATATTGGTAGTTTAGACGTTACTGATAAAATAAAGGAGCTAAAACCATTAAGAGCTGTATATGGTAATATTGACGATGATAAAGCTAGATTAGAGTTTCCGTTAGATAATAAATTTACTTGCGAAAAAGTCCCTGTTTGGATTACCCATATTGGTGGCTATCCAGATAAGTATAACGTACGCATACGCGAAGAAATAAAGAAAAATTCTCCTAAAATATTTATAAGCGGACATTCTCACATACTAAAGGTAATGTATGATAAAAAGCTGAACCTATTACATATGAACCCTGGTGCTTGTGGCAAGCATGGTTTTCATCAAGTACGTACAATGTTGCGCTTTACAATAGACGGTGGTGATATAAAAGACTTAGAAGTAATAGAAATTGGTAAAAAATAATTAACAAAAAAGCTATTTACCAATAAATAAAAAGATGAATATGTTAAAATAGTGCTAATTATATTAAAAAAAAGGCCTCTTTGCTTTATTTTGGTTTTATTATATTTACAATGGAAAAAGTTATTAAAAAATAATTTTTAAAAAAACTAAACCATTAATTTGCCCTAATTTATGAGTAATAGCCCCAATGTTACTGTCGTAGATTTAGAGACATACAGATCTAATCCCGACTTATATACTAACAAACATTTTTATAAAGTCTGCATTATACACCCAAAAAGCATATTACATTATCCTAATAAATCTATAACAATAGATAAAACAGCACTTGTATTTACAAATCCTTTATTGGTATATAACTGGGAACCTATTTCTAAAAAACAAATTGGTTATTCTTGCTTATTTAACCCTACTTTTTTAGCAACTAACACTACTGATTTAGAGAAAAACAACCCATTGCTTAAGGTTGGTGCAAATAATATTTTTTATTTAAATTCTGATCAAGAAAAACATATAACTAGTTTATACCTAAAAATTGAAGAAGAATTAAACAGCAGTTACAAAAATAAAGAAGCGGTAGTAAGTAACTACATTAGCCTTATATTACATGAAGCACTTAAAATAGACCCTGATTTTAATACTAATTCTCCAAAATGTGCAGCCAGTAGAATCACCTCTTTATTTATAGAGCAATTAAACAGACAGTTTCCTATAAGAGATGCAAACAAGACAATTACCTTAAAAACACCTAATGATTTCTCCACATTTTTATCTGTACATATAAACCATTTAAACGACTCTGTAAAAAGTACAACAGGGAAGTCCACATCCACACACATAAAAGAAAAAATTATTGTTGAAGCAGAAAATATGCTCTACAATACAGATTTAAACATTTCTGAAATTGCATTTTGTCTAGGGTTTAAGTACCCTAATAATTTTAGCAAGTTTTTTAAAACAAACACAGGTAAGTCTCCTTTAGAATTTAGAACTGTAACCCTTTGATATGAATATATTATAGTTTGATTTAGATACCTTTTTAAGGATAGGATTAAATAAATTTACTTCACAAACCAAAGTAAACCTATTTATGATTGACCAAATTAACCTAGAAGGAAAAAGTAAAAGCGAAATACTTAAACTTTTTGGTACACCAACAAAAGGAGGTATTACTGATATATGGACTTATAAATTTTCATCTAAACTAGCAAATGAAAATATAGAATCTACGGTTGTTATTTATTTTGACCCTGAAAATGGAGAAGTTGTTTTAACTGAAAGCGAAGACGTAGCATCTTAAAATTAAAAAACCCGGGAACAACCCCGGGTTTAACGCACTAATATAACTAAGATGTTAGGTTTAACGCAAACGATCAACAGATTTTACAAGATCTTCATCCTTTTTAATGAACCTATTGGCTAGCACTAAAAATACGATAGAAAATAGTGGAATCAACATCCCAATACCCTTCTCAGAAACAATAGTTCCTCCGGATAAGTTTAGCGATCTGGAAACGAAAAATCCTAGTATAAAAAGATTACATATCATATTCAACCTGTTTACAACAAATTGATTTTTTCTATTTTTAAACAGTAAAATGGCAATAAAGGCCAATGCTGCCGAAACATAAAATGCGATGGAAATATACATCTCATTTTTGGCAAAAACAACTGTACCGTCCTCTAATGTCCATAAACTTGCAAAAAAAGGAAGCATAGCTGCTAGTATAGCAACTATTAATAAAAACACAGTTTGTACTCTCTGAATCATATTTCTTTTTTCTTCTGACAAAAATAGCGTCTTTTTAAGATTTATCAATGAAATATTAAAAATAATTTGTAATATTGTCATATAATATTAGTAATATCGCTTACCGACAGGGACTTTCAAGTCCAAATAAGTACCCAAATTACACACTTCATTATTACATATTTTTTCAAAAAAGTATAACTTATTCAACATTACATGTTTGAGATTTCCGATTTAAAAGCAAAAAAGCTTCCTGAGTTACAGGATATTGCAAAAGGTTTAAATGTTCCTAAGTTTAAAACATTAAAAAAACTAGACTTGGTATACCAAATTCTAGACGTTCAAGCAGCAAACCCTAAAGCGGTAGAAGAAGTTGTTATAAAAGAACCTAAACTAAAAGAACAAGCACCTGCGGCTACAGTTAAACCTTCAGACAAACCTAAACCACGTCCTGTAAAAAGAGAACGCGTTTTAAGAGAAAAACCAAAACCAAGAGTTAAAGAGGAACCTACCACTGCTCCTGAAGAAGTACAAAAAAAACAAGCTGTTGCTAAAAAAGCTCCAATTGTAAATAAAGCACCAGAAGCTAAACCAGATAAAGTAGCTGCTGCTCCGGAGAAAAAACCAATACACAAGAATAACAATCCGCAACAAGGGCAAAAAACTAGTAATCAGCATAAAAATCCGCCTAAAAAACCACAGCACCAAAAAACTCCTAGAGACAAAAGCAATTTTGACAAGGATTTAAAAAACAGATACAGAGAACCAGAGTTTGAGTTTGACAGTATTATTGCTAGTGAAGGTGTTTTAGACATTATGCAAGACGGTTACGGTTTCTTAAGATCGTCTGATTACAATTACCTTTCTTCTCCTGATGACATATATGTATCACAATCTCAAATTAGATTATTTGGATTAAAAACTGGTGATACAGTATTAGGAAATATCCGTCCGCCTAAAGAAGGTGAAAAATATTTTCCTCTTATTAAAGTAAACAAAATTAATGGCATAGACCCACAAGTAGTACGTGATCGTGTTTCTTTTGAACATTTAACACCATTATTTCCTCAAGAAAAATTCAATTTATCAGGTAGACAAGGTACAATATCAACAAGAATAATCGATTTATTCTCTCCTATTGGAAAAGGTCAGCGTGGTATGATTGTTTCTCAGCCTAAGTCAGGTAAAACAATGCTACTTAAAGACATTGCAAACGGCATAGCAGCAAATCATCCTGAAGTTTATCAAATTATATTATTAATTGATGAACGACCAGAAGAGGTTACAGATATGCAACGTAATGTTCGTGGAGAAGTTGTTGCTTCTACTTTTGACAAAGAACCAACAGAACACGTACGAGTTGCAAATATTGTTTTAGAAAAAGCAAAAAGATTGGTAGAATGTGGCCATGATGTAGTAATCTTATTAGATTCTATTACACGTTTAGCACGTGCATACAACACTGTACAACCTCCATCTGGAAAAGTATTAAGTGGTGGTGTAGATGCTAATGCGTTACACAAACCAAAACGTTTCTTTGGAGCTGCACGTAACATAGAAGGCGGTGGTTCTTTATCTATTATTGCAACTGCTTTAACAGAGACTGGTTCTAAAATGGATGAAGTAATCTTTGAAGAGTTTAAAGGTACAGGTAACATGGAACTACAATTAGATCGTAAGATTGCTAACCGTAGAATATTCCCAGCAATTGACCTTACATCTTCTAGTACACGTAGAGATGACTTGCTACTAGATGAAGCAACTATACAACGTATGTGGATCTTACGTAAATACCTTGCAGATATGAACCCAGTAGAAGCTATGGAGTTTATAGAACAACGTATTAAACAAACTAAAAACAACGAAGAGTTTTTACTAACAATGAATCAGTAATAAATACTTCCAATACTTATAAAAAAATCCTGCTAATTAATTTTAGCAGGATTTTTTTATTTACTGATTTTTAGCTTAGTACAAAAAAGTGACTATATTTATGCGACCGTAAAATTCTTTAGTTATGATAACCACCAAAAAAAATGCATTTTACTTTATTTTATCAGTATCACTACTTATAATTACCAGTAGCTGTAATGAACAAAAAAAAGTACACGAAGAACTACCAGAACCTAAAAAAGAAGTTAAACCACCCGCTCAACTAATTAGCACAAAAAAAGCACAGGTACTTTTTGATGCGTATTCCGAAAGAAGAGCACCACTAATACAAGAATACGAAGACAAATTAGACCCAAGTACAACTTTTGATGTTGCTAGATATGGTTACTATGACCTTGAAACCCTGAAAAACTATATTTCTTTTATAGAACAAGAAGCGAAAAAGGCAAATGTAAAAATTAGCAATGTACGCTTTTACCTAGCTAATTATCCAAACAATGAAGAATACAAATACCCTAAACAGAACACATTTTTTATAGCACCTACAACTATTGTAGACGGTAAAGATTATGCTTTTTCTGTAGTTAGAGATGGCAAGACCTATAAACCAAAGCTTTTAAAAGATAATTTTATCATAAAACCGTTTAAACAAACCACTACAAAAGAGGCTTCGTTTTTTCCTAAAATTTCATTTTTTAATGACGATGATGAACAGAGTTTAATTCTGAACGAAACTCATATGGTTCCTCCTCCTTATCAAGAATAAAAACACTAAAACAGCCTCAAAATTATTCTTTTTGAGGTTGTTTTATTTTTAAACCAAATTTATGCCAACATGGATTTCATTTATTATATTTTCCTCATATAGCATCACCCTGATTCTAGCACTTTGGCGATACCCTAAATATTATGACACGGAGTTAAAGTATTACCCTGCACTAATTGCATATACCCTATTTACAGAGATTTTAGGTGCATTTTTCATGAAGTATCCAGATGCTTTTACCCTACCTATATCCAATTTTTACAATAACTACAACATCGTTATCTACAACATTTACAATATTGTGTTTTTCTTGTACTTTTTTAATTTATACAAACAATTTACAGTAAACAAAATTCACAAAAAACTTATAACAGTTGGAATAGTACTTTTTATTTCTCTGAGCATTATAAATATTTTTACACAAAACATACTTAAAGAGGGCCAAATTTTAACCTATATAACGGGAGGTACAATTCTAGTTATCATAATCTTAAATTACCTAAATCAAATAGACTGGCATCAAAACAAAAAAGAGCCCACTAAAAATTTCCTGTTTTGGCTAAGCTGGGGGTTACTTATTTTTTACTCCGGATATATGCCCATAAAATTAGCTTATCACTACAGAATAATACAAAACCAAGAGAGTTATTTATTAATTAGAGCATTACACTTATCCTTGGCTCCAATAATGTATCTCTGCTTTATTATCGGCTTTCTAAAAATGAGACGAAAATTAGTTAAGGGATAAATTTATAAATGTAATATTGATCAATTAGCACATTCATTTTTTTACAGCTCAACATTTGTAATTGCACTATACAGGCACAACAAGTACTACAATATACAATTAAAGCAATACCTCATTTTAATTGTTTACACCTAATCTAAAGAAGCTCCAGGAGGACTTGTAAATACTATCCTGACTTTTTAAGCCTACCCATTACCGCCATCTATCTACAATATCTTTATTTATAACATATATACTATTGTGTTTTTTATAAAATTCTTAAACTTATAAAAACACTACATTAAAAACAAAATTTACAGAAAACAGCTACGGTCATATTTTACTTAATAAGTATTTTAAACATTTTTCCTCAAAATGTTACGAGCACAAGTCAAACAATAACATGTATAACTGTTAGCGCCATACTTTTAACTACCATACCTAGTTACTTAAACCAAATAAGTTAACATCAAAATAGAAAAGAATCAATTAAAAACATGTTGTTTTGACAAAGCTATGGATTACATATTTTTTAGCGCAGGCTATTTACGCATAAGACTAACCTACCTTATGAGCTTAATAAAAGGAAAGATAGTTTTGAACGAAGTGGAAGTTTACACTTCAGTCTAATACCAATAATATATAGGTGTATAAATTATGGCATTATTAAAATAAAGAGGAACTAAAAAAGAATAAAACACAAAAAGCGCTCTAAAAAAGAGCGCTTTTTAATATGATTACTAAAAAACTACAACCTATAAAGCTGCTATTTGTTTAGTTAATTTACTTTTTAGGTTAGAAGCCTTATTAGCGTGTATAATATTACGTTTAGCTAACCTATCTAACATACTAATAACTGTAGGCAACATAGTTTCGGCAGATTTTTTATCTTCCTCAGCACGTAATTTTCTCAATGCATTACGCATTGTTTTGTGCTGGTACTTGTTACGTACACGTGCTGCTTCGTTTCTTCTTATTCTTTTTAATGCTGACTTGTGATTTGCCATTTTATTTTTGTTATTATGTTTTTAACGAGCTTTCACCCAAAAATTGTAGTCCGTAGGGGAATCGAACCCCTGTTACCAGGATGAAAACCTGGCGTCCTAACCCCTAGACGAACGGACCATTATTACTATTTGTATAGTGGTTTGCAAAATAAAGAAAACTTTATGTAACTACAAAACTATATTTACTTAAAATACTTGTAGTCCGTAGGGGAATCGAACCCCTGTTACCAGGATGAAAACCTGGCGTCCTAACCCCTAGACGAACGGACCATTAACTTTTTGCGTATTGCGGATGCAAAAATACAACTATTTTTAATTATTGCAATACCTAAGTCAATTTTTTTTAAAAATTAATATGCTTTAGCGAACAACACCCTGTGTTTAGAGGGCTTACCCGTTACCATACAGCTTCCATTTTCCTCTTTTGCATCTATAGGAATACATCTAATAGTAGCTTTTGTATCGTTTTTAATCTTTTCCTCAGTCTCTTCTGTACCATCCCAATGCGCAGATATAAATCCACCTTTGTTTTCTAAAACATCTTTAAACTCTTCATAAGAGTTTACTTCTGTCATATGAGATGCTCTATGATCTATTGCTTTTTTATAAATATTTTGCTGAATATCTTCTAACAAAAATTCAATTTTAGCAACAACATCATCCGCAGCAACAATTTGCTTCTCTAAAGTGTCTCTACGAGCAACTTCATAAGTTCCGTTCTCTAGATCTCTTTTTCCTATTGCAATACGTACAGGAACACCTTTAAGCTCGTACTCATTAAACTTAAATCCTGGTTTGTGTGTATCTCTATTATCATACTTAACAGAAATCCCTTTAGCTTTTAATTCTTTTACTAATGGATTTACTCTTTCAGAAATAGCATCTAATTGCTCATCTCCTTTATAAATAGGTACAATAACAACTTGTATTGGCGCTAATTTTGGAGGTAACACCAAACCATTATCATCACTATGCGTCATTACCAAAGCCCCCATTAAACGAGTAGACACTCCCCAAGAAGTTGCCCATACATGCTCTTGTTTCCCTTCTTTAGTTGCAAACTTTACATCAAAAGCTTTTGCAAAATTTTGACCTAAAAAGTGAGATGTACCCGCTTGTAAAGCTTTACCATCTTGCATTAATGCTTCTATACAATATGTCTCTACTGCTCCTGCAAAACGCTCACTAGCTGTTTTAATACCTTTTATAACCGGCATAGCCATAAACGTTTCTGTAAATTCAGCATAAACATTCATCATTAGCTCTGCCTCCGTTATTGCTTCTTGCTCTGTTGCATGTGCCGTATGCCCTTCTTGCCATAAAAATTCTGCTGTACGCAAAAATAAGCGCGTACGCATTTCCCAACGCACTACGTTAGCCCATTGGTTAATTAATAATGGTAAATCTCTGTAAGATTGTATCCATCCTTTGTATGTATTCCAGATAATAGCTTCACTAGTAGGGCGCACCACTAGCTCTTCCTCTAATTTAGCATTAGGGTCTACTCTTAATTTACCTGGTTTATCCGGATCGTTTTGAAGTCTATAGTGCGTAACTACCGCGCACTCTTTTGCGAAGCCTTCTGCATTTTTCTCTTCAGCTTCAAACAAGCTTTTAGGTACAAATAGAGGAAAATAGGCATTCTCATGTCCTGTTTCCTTAAACATCCTATCCAACTCGGCTTGCATCTTCTCCCATATTGCATAACCATAAGGTTTAATAACCATACAACCACGCACTGCTGAATTTTCTGCAAGATCTGCTTTTACAACCAATTCATTATACCATTTGGAATAATCTTCGTCTCTTTTAGTTAACTTCTTGCTCATTATTAGTAGTTTGGCACAAATATTGTGTTTTTATCAATTAAAAAGTATTAGTTCGACAAAACTAACTATTTTTACATTGTACAACAATTAAATTTAATATGATGATACATTCCCAATCCATTCAGAAAATTAAAAAAGTTGCTTTTAGTCTATTAGTAGGCTCATTAATCGTTTCTTGTGGTTCTTACCAAGAAGCTTCTTATTACGATAATGACGGTATTTATTCTACCGGCACTAGACAACAAGTTACAGAAGCTGCAGTTGCACCAAACAACGAAGCTAATGAGTACCAAGATTACTTTGGCCAACAGGCTACTGAGTATGGTGCCATTCTAGACGGTGAGGTTTTTACAGATGTAGACGAATATTATAGTGATACAGATGTACAAGATGATAATGTTGCAAATAATTACAACGGAAATCCTGGATGGGGAGATAACCCAACACAAATAAGCATTAACATACACGACAACGGATGGAATAATTACGGTGGTTTTTATGATTCATGGGGTTACGGGTATGGAAACTACGGGTATTACAACTCATGGAGAAGTCCTTGGGGATGGAACAACTGGGGATACAGAGGATACAACAACTTTGGTTGGGGTGGATTTGGTTACAGCTACGGATGGGGAAATAATTATTACAATAGAAGACACTACAACCCTTACTACGGTAATAGATACTATAATAACTACGGCAGAAACTCTTACGCTTACAACAATAGCAGAAGAGGTCGCTATGATAATGTTATTTATGCAAACAATAGAAATACATATGCACGCTCTACCAGATCTAATTTAAATACAAGTACATCTAGATCTAATGTTGGTTACAGATCAGGGAAGTCTGCAATATCTTCTAGAAGTAATACAAGCTACAGAAATTCAGGAACATACAGTAACCGATCTAATGTTAGCGCAGATGGTATAGACCGCAACAGAACTTACAGAACTAGCCGCAGTACAAGAACACAACCTAGATACAGTACATCTAGAAGCAACACATATAATAGAGGCACATCTACTACTGCTAACAGAGGCGCTACATACAGTCGCAGCAACTCTAGCAGCACTAGACCAACATACAGAACATCTAACACATCTAGATCCAACTCTACATACACTAGACCATCATCATCTAGAAGCACTGGAACTAGCACAAGAAGCTCTGGAACAACGACTACAAGGAGTAGTAATTCTTCTTCTAGATCATCATCTGCAGGCAGCAGGTCTTCTTCATCTAGTAGTAGATCATCATCGAGCGGAAGATCATCTTCTAGTAGTAGGTCTTCTGGCAGATCATCTGGAGGTAGAGGATAAACTATAAATTTTCAATAAAAAATAACTAAAAACTCAAAAGGATGAAAAATTACATCGTCTTAGCGTTTGGCTTGGTATGCTCTATGGCTACTGCTCAAAATATAAATGACGCATTGTTATATAGTCAGCAAAATACACAAGGAACAGCGCGTTACCAAGGAATGAGTGGTGCTTTTGGAGCTTTGGGCGGAGATTTATCTGCTCTTAACACTAACCCTGCTGGTGCTGCAGTTTTTAACAATCACTTGTTTTCTGCGACCCTATCTAACTACAACAAAAATAACAGTTCTAATTATTTTGGGACCAATAGAGAATCTAAGGAAAATTATTTAGAGATCAATCAAGTTGGTGGTGTTATGGTTTTTAAAGCTAACAACTCTAACTGGAAAAAAATTGCTATTGCTGCCAACTATGATTTGGTACAGAATTTTGATAATAATTTTGCTATTTCAGGAAACAGCAATCAAGGTATAGACCAATATTTTTTAAGTTATGCAGACGGAACCCCTTATGGACCTTTAAAACTAAGAAGTGGCGAATACCTAGAAGAAGCTTATTTAGATATTGGAAATTCTTTGGGGTTTAGAGATCAACAAGCATTTTTAGGAATTGAAGGAGGTATCATAAACCCTGTAAGCAACAATGACAATAATAATTCTTATGTTAGAAATGCTAATTACACAACAGTAGACCAAAATTATGTAGAAAATACAACTGGCTACAACAGTAAATTTATCTTAGATTTTGCAACACAATACCAAGATAATTTATATCTGGGGGCATCTATAAATTTTCATAGTGTAAATTACGATAAGTACACTGAGTTTACAGAAACAGGCTACACTACTGGATCTCCTATTTCTAGAACTACTTTTGATAATTATTTACACACAGAGGGTAACGGATTTTCTTTTGCCTTAGGAGCAATTGCTAAAGTAAACGAATTTGTAAGAATTGGAGCAAGTTATGAATCTCCTACTTGGTACAGGTTAACTGATGATACAGCACAACGTATTTCTTCAGACTTAGCTAACTCCGACATCAGTTTTATCAATTTTAATATTGTAAACTTATATGAAGAATACAAAATTAAAACCCCAAGTAAAGCTACTGGTAGTTTGGCTGTAATTTTTGGGAAATCTGGATTATTAAGCTTAGACTACGGTTATCAAGATATGAGTAATGCAGAAATAAGACCAACAAGTGACTCTGGTTTTGCAAGTGCTAATGAAGATATCTCTAACGAATTAGGAGCTGTATCTACATTAAGATTAGGCGGCGAGTACAGAATCGAAGACATAAGCCTTAGAGCAGGTTACAGATACGAACAAAGTCCCTACCTAGACGAAGAAACTATTGGAGATTTAAATGGCTTCTCTTTAGGATTTGGATATTCTTTTGGCCCAAGCAGAATAGATTTGGCATACAACAGAGCAGAACAAGATGTTAACAAGCAATTATTTAACGCTGGCTTAAATACACCTGCATTTATAAACAATATAAACACAAATATTACTGTAGGCTACACCGTAAACTTTTAAGTAATAATTTCAACAATAACTAAAAAAGGCTATCCAATTGGATAGCCTTTTTTAGTTATTTTATTTTTTTCTAATTGCTTTTCCTAACTCACCTATCTTTTTAAAGTAAAATGATTTTGCAATGTCTTAGCTACAATAACACCATCTTCTGGTTCTGCATATTCCATACGAAACCAATAATCAGATTCTGGCATATTTTTACCATTAAAAGTACCATTCCAAGTTGCGCCAGCAGCTATCTGCTTTAATAACTTCCCATACCTATCATAAATATAAACTCTTGCATCTACCAATTCTTCAATTCCTAGGACATTCCAACCGTCATGAAAACCATCTCCATTAGGTGTAAAAAACTTTGGGTATCCTATTACTAAAAAAGGAATTTCCTCCGTAATACCGCAACCATTTTTATCACTTACAATTAATGTGTTTTGTCCTGGTGGCACATCATGAAAAAGTGTTTCATCTTGAAATTCTCCTCCGTTTATTGCGTACTCATAATCACTATTACCGTTAACAAGAACTTCTATCTTGTTTCTATCTACCAAGTAATCTACAACCGTAATTTCTATATCAGCTAGATTTGGTGCTGCATGAAAATAAATTAAAACATCATCTACAACAGTAGTAGGAGTCCCGGAAATTGTTGTAATCTCTACAAAGTATCTTCCTGAATTTGGACTAGCAACTGTATATTCTGTCCCTGTTGCTAAATTGGTATTATCAATTACTCCATCGTCTTCATAATCTACAGACCAAACTACACTAGCAACGTCTGGACCAACTGGAGAACGAAAAGCATTTAAAACAATATCTGGATCACCTTCGCAGCCCACAATATCTAAACCTAAAAATTCATCTCTAAACGTACAATCTAAAGCATCTACATCACCAGTAAAGGTTAAAGTAAAAGTCTCTGGATCTCCATCAAAATTAGTATTGTAATTATTTATTAGAATATAGTAAATTTCACCTGCCGCAATGTCTAATAACTCGTCGTACGTATTTTTACTTCCTTTAACAAAATCAAAGCCATCTTGTCCGGATTCAGGATTTGTGCCTAAACCAGTAAAAGATGTATTATTAGCCTCGTAATTACATCGCAAAGGTTCCGCATCACCACTACTTATACTTGCACAGTCTGTATCTGGTCCGAATATAGCAAAATCCCACTCGGCCGTATCCGTTGTGGCTTCAATATCAAAACCAATACTACCATCTTCTAATGCTCTAAACGCATACCAAGCAGTGTTATTTTCTATATTAGCAGAACTATTACTTCCCTTTTCTAAACAACCAATTTGGCGTATATCATCAGGATCAAAATCGTCTATATCTCCACGTCCATCTGCTACACCAAAAATAGGAGCATCACCACAAACAGGTATTGCCGATCTACAATCTGGAGTAAACTGCGCGTTGCTAATTAGAGTAAAAAAAAGAAATCCTACTACTATTTTATATTGTAATCGCATAAAATTTATTACTATATGGAATGTTAGATAACCATATTATAAGCGTCAAGTAATAAAATTTATTGCATTACATCGAATATTTTTTTACATAATCGACGAAATACCCTTTTGACTTCAAGTTAAAAATTTATCGTTTTAAGGTAAAATGACTGCTTATATGTTTTGCATATACCTTATCTCCTGTGGTATTTGTGTAGCTTAATTTAAACCAATAGTCAGATTCTGGCAGTAATTTACCTCCGTAAGTACCGTTCCAACCTTGATTACCGCTTAGCTGCTGTAACAACTTACCATACCTGTCAAAAATATACACAACGGGCTCCTGCAAAGAAGACATTCCTTTTATCTGCCAAGTATCATTTATACCGTCTCCGTTTGGAGTAAAATAATTATCAAAACCAACCACAACAATATCTTCGGTCACAAAACCGCAACCATTTTTATCAATAATAGAAACCGTATGCGCACCAGCAGAAACATCTCTAAAAACATTGCTGTCTTGCACAGCCATAGCATCTATTTGATATTCAAAATCACCAATAATATCAGTCTCTACCGTTACCTTATTATTTGCATTAAAATCTTCTATAATAATATTAGCTATTGTTGGTGTCTGCCCCACTACAACAGAAATTTCCACTGTATTTATGCAAGTTAAACCTGCAGTAGTAAACATCACATCTAAGACATACGTACCCGCAGAAAACACTTCTATTGTTGGGGTAACTTCTCCACTACTCCAACTATAACTATAATTTACATTTGGACTCGTTTCTCCTATTGTTTCAGACGTAGCTCCTTCACACAAAAACACTTCTGTCGCTGCAGTAGAAGTTGGTGTTTCAATTACAGTAAAGTCAAACTCTTCAGAAACATCAAAACATTTTGGATTTTTTACTGATGTTGTTCTAACATAAATAGTCCGCACTCCTGGATCAGGACTGTATTGTATTGGCAAACTAGCTGTATTATTAACCGCATCTACTGGGGTTGCATGGTAGCTAATAATAAAATCGTCTGCAGACTGCACACCTAAAGCTTCATTATTTTTAGATTCTAAATTAAAAGGAAGTGTTTCTTGACACAAAGTAACCGCTGTAACTATACTAGTTGTTGGCGAAATTGAAAAAGCGACTTGCACATCACTAATTAAAACATCTGCCGCAATAGAAATAACCTCTGCCCTATACATAGCATCTGTGGCAACATCTATAGTTGCATTAGTTTCTCCTAAAATCTCTGTAAATCCAAAACCAATATCCCTATACCAAGTATATGATGCTGTATTTGGCGTTGTAGCATCTAATCTAACAATATCGCCATCGCAAGCAGCAATTGGCGGTCCTAATAAATTACTAATAATAGAACAGTCTAAAGCTGTCTTTGGAAAGTCTATAAATATTTGTCCCGAAAACTGAATTGAAAAACCAGAGTTTACATTACTAAAATTATTTAGTAACAAGTAATACTCTTCACCTGCTTCTACATCTAACCAATCTTCATACTGTACATTAGTTGCTCCAGTTGGGTCTTCTCCTAATCCCGTAAATGAATTACCATCATCGTTATCAAAAAAATTACATCGCACAGGATCACCTAAACTACTACAATCACTTGCCTTATATAAAGCAAAATCCCAATCCTCTGCAACATCAAAACTTATATTAAAACCTAATTCACCTGCCTCACCCGTTTTAAATCTATACCAAGCGGAGTTAGACTCTATTGCTCCAGACAGTGTTTTCTCTAGACAACCCGTTTTATCTGCTCCTCCAAAATCATCTACCCCATAACCATCTGTACCGCCATTAGTTGGGGTATTATTACAAATAGGTATAGCAGTGCTACAATCTGCAGATACTTGCGCATGAACAGATAGCAACCCTAACGTAAATAAAAAAAACGCTATTGCGTAAAACCTTTTCATAAATAGACAAAAGTTTGAAGTATGTAAAACTAAACCTTAACAAACTTTAGCACTAATTAATGTTGTCAAACACCTAAACAATGATATTAAATGCCATATTATGTATATCTTTGCTTTTCTAAAAAATTTAGGCTGATGAAAATAGGAAGCACTATAGAAGGGTTTGATGAAGATATGGATAACGACCATTTATCTGCAGCTGAAAACACCCCTTTAAGAGAAGACGCTTTTGATCTTAATGATGACCAAAAGATAGAAAAAATACAGGCCAGCGTTAGAGATATATTAACGACCTTAGGAATGGATTTAACAGATGACAGCTTAAATGATACTCCTAAGCGTGTTGCTAAAATGTTTGTTAAAGATATCTTTGGAGGCTTAAACCCGGAAAGAAAACCAAAGTCTTCTTCATTTGATAACAAGTACAAATATGGAGAGATGTTGGTAGAGAAAAACATTACTCTTTACTCTACTTGCGAACACCATTTATTACCTATAGTTGGTATTGCACACGTTGCTTACATATCTAAAGGAACTGTTGTTGGTTTATCAAAAATGAACCGTATTGTGGATTACTACGCAAAAAGGCCGCAAGTACAAGAAAGACTTAACATACAAATTGTTAGAGAACTACAAGAGGTATTAGGAACAGAAGATGTAGCTTGTGTTATAGACGCAAAACACCTTTGCGTAAACTCTAGAGGTATTAGAGATATACAAAGTAGCACGGTTACCGCAGAGTATGGTGGTAAATTTAAAGAATACAATACTCGTAAAGAATTCTTAGACTACATAAAGCTAGACACCAACTTTTAATTACTTTTATCTAAAATGCAACTTTACAAAAATCAAACAATAAAAGTTTACAATTCCCTTTCTGGAAAAAAAGAAGAGTTTAAACCTATAAACGACGGGCATATTGGTATGTATGTATGTGGACCTACCGTCTACAGCAATGTACACTTAGGCAACTGCCGTACGTTTATGTCTTTTGATATGATTTTTAGATACTTTAAGCATTTAGGCTACAAAGTACGCTATGTACGTAACATTACAGATGCCGGACATTTAGTTGATGATGCAGATGAAGGTGAAGATAAAATTGCTAAAAAAGCACGTTTAGAACAAATAGAACCTATGGAAGTAGTACAACGCTACACCGTAGATTTTCATAATACACTACAAAAATTCAATTTTTTACCCCCTAGCATAGAGCCTACAGCTACAGGACACATTATAGAGCAAATAGAGATTATTAAGGACATTATTGAAAAAGGATTTGCTTATGAGGTTAACGGTTCCGTATATTTTGATGTAGTTGAGTTTAACAAAACAAACGACTATGGTATATTAAGCGGTAGAAAGCTAGAGGATATGATTGCTAATACTCGTGAGTTGGCAGCACAAAGTGATAAGAGAAATCCACAAGATTTTGCACTTTGGAAAAAAGCAGAACCAGAGCATATTATGCGCTGGCCTTCTCCTTGGGGAGATGGCTTCCCTGGTTGGCACTTAGAGTGTACTGCAATGAGCACAAAATATTTAGGAGAAACTTTTGACATTCACGGAGGCGGAATGGATTTAAAATTTCCACACCATGAATGCGAAATTGCACAAGCACAAGCCAGTAACGGTGCAGCACCAGTAAACTATTGGTTGCACGCGAATATGCTTACTCTAAACGGTAAAAAAATGTCTAAATCTACAGACAATAACATTTACCCAAATGAGATATTTAACGGAGATAATAAAATATTAAGCAAAGCATTTTCTGCTTCTGCTGTTCGGTTTTTTATGATGCAAGCGCACTACACTAGTATTTTAGACCTTAGTAATGATGCGTTGTTAGCATCAGAAAAAGGATACTTAAAACTAATGGAAGCAATTTCATCTTTAAAAACAATAGAGACTGGTAGCAAAACTGAATTTGACGTAGCTGCTTGGCAACAAAAATGTTATGATGCAATGAATGACGATTTTAACTCGCCTATTCTAATTGCTCATTTATTTGAAGCCGTGAAGCACATTAACCTAATTAAAGACGGTAAAGAAACTATCACTAAAGAAGATAAGGATTTATTAGAAAACACTCTAAATGCCTTTGTTTTTGACATTTTAGGACTTACCGCAGTTAATGAAGATGCTAATGGTAACTCAGAAAAACTAGAAGAAGTTGTAAACCTATTAATACAATTACGTAATGATGCGCGTAGCAATAAAGATTTTGCTTTATCAGACCAAATACGTGACCAATTATTAGCTATGGGTATCCAATTAAAAGACGGTAAAGACGGTACTACGTTTAGCGTATCTTAAAATAAATTAAAATGATTAAAAAAATACTAATAGCGCCTTTTCTTCTATTGGTAAAAATATATCAAACAATAATATCACCTTTAACTCCCGCAAGTTGTAGGTATTCACCAACGTGCTCACAATATACCGTTGAAGCTTTAAAAAAGCACGGTTTATTTAAAGGTGGCTGGTTAGCCACAAAGCGTATTTTTAGTTGTCACCCTTGGGGTGGCAGCGGTTATGATCCTGTTCCATAGAATCCTATAAAAGAATAGGATAAAATTAACTTTTAATAGCACTTTCTTTTTTAACCCCTTACTCAAAATACGTATATTAGCCATTCATTAAACGGAAAATAAATGCATTTTTTAAGTATATTATGGAATCCAAATGAAACTTTATTCAGTCTTGGACCAGTACAGATAAAATACTACAATCTACTATGGATTACCTCTTTTGCTTTAGGCTGGGTAATTATAAAAAAGATTTTTACTAACGAGAAAAAACCAATAGAGCAACTAGATTCTTTATTTTTATACACCGTTATTGCTACAATGCTAGGCGCACGTTTAGGACACGTTTTCTTTTACGATTGGGCCTACTACCAAAATCATTTAATAGAAATATTATTACCAATTAGAGAAAACCCGAGCGGAAGACTTTTTGGTATTATTACAGGGTATGAATTTACTGGTTTTGCAGGTCTTGCTAGTCACGGCGCAGCATTAGGTGTTATTGTAGGAATGTATTTATACAACAGAAAATACCCTGACTATAAAATTCTATGGCTTCTAGACAGATTGGTTATTCCTGTTTCTATAGGCGCATTTTTTGTGAGATTAGGTAACTTTTTTAACTCTGAAATTAACGGTAAAATCACAGAAAAAACATTTATTTTCGCTACTAAGTTTATACGAGATTCTGATGACATGCCCGCATCTAGAGCTATGGCATTAACAAAGGAAAGAACTGCAAGTGCAGCATATAAGGCAATAGAAAACAATCCTAAATTTGCTTCCATTTTAGAAAGCATCCCGCTTAGACATCCAGCACAACTGTATGAAGGTTTCTGCTATATTTTTGTATTTCTAATCTTATCTTACTTCTACTGGAAAACAGATAAAAAAGATAAAGGAGGTTTCTTATTTGGTCTGTTTTTAATTCTACTTTGGACAATTCGTTTCTTTGTTGAATTTGTAAAGAAAAGTCAAGGCGGATTTGAAGAGTCTCTTGGAGCCTTATCTACAGGACAATGGCTAAGTATTCCCTTTATACTAATAGGTGCATATTTTGTATTTAGACCTAAAAAAGCTTAAAATGAAAACACTAAAGCATTATTCTTTTTTATTAATTGCTATTATTTCTTTAGCATCAAGCTGTAAAGAAAACAAAACAGAAGTTATACAAACTCCTGAACCTGCTTTTACAAAGGAAGGCACTTTAACAATTACAAAAAGTACAGATAATACAAAAGCGTTAACTTTAGATATAGAAATTGCTGAAACAGATTACGAAACGCAAACTGGCTTAATGGAAAGAACTAGCATGAAAGAAAAACAAGGAATGTTGTTTATTTTTCCCGATTCTAGAATGCACTCTTTTTATATGAAGAACACTAAAATTGCTTTAGATATTATTTATATTGATGAAAATCTTCATATTGCAAGTTTCCAAGAAAATGCAAAACCATTAGACGAAACAGGATTATCTTCTGAAGTTCCTGTAAAATATGTTTTAGAAATTAATGCCGGTTTATCTGAAAAATATCTTTTAGAAGTAGGCGATAAAATAGATTTTACTAAATTATAATTCAATTATGAAATACCTTCTAAATGGCGAATCTACAGAGAGATTAAAATTTAGAAATTTAAAAGAGTCTGACTTTGATTCTTGGCTCCCTTTCCATGAAGATTCTAGATCTTCAGAATTCTGGGACGGCCTACCAAACGACCCAAAGACAGCCTGCAAACAACAATTTAATCGTGTTTTTGAGCGTTACGAGCAAGACTTAGGAGGCATGAACGCCCTTATATGCAAAAAAACCAATCTCTTAGTTGGTTTATGCGGATTACTAATACAAACAGTAGACAACATAGAAGAGTTAGAAATAGGCTATTCTATACTACCGGAGTATTGGAAAAAAGGATACGCGACAGAAGCCGCTAAAAAATGCAAAGAATTTGCCTTCAATACTAATTTTAGAGATTCATTAATCTCAATTATTCATACAGACAACCTTCCTTCTATAAAAGTTGCACTAGCAAATGGTATGCAGCCAAGCAAAACCACAAAATACCACAACAACCCAGTGCAGATCTACAGAGTTTTTAATTAATGTTTTTTATGATGATAAAGCACATTACAATAGTTACAACAAACCAGTCCAACACCAATTCATTTATTTCGTCATTACTTAAAGATGAAAAACCAGAAGAGTTTAATTTTTTAAAAGGTTTAAGCACCGTGCTTTTTTCTAAATCTGAAGTCTTAAGGTTTATCAAAGAAGAGGAGATTCACGATATAAAGACACTTACAGCAAACACAACACAAAGTCTTAAGTCAATGTCTAGTGGTGAACAAAAAAGAGTTTTATTTAAACATCTTTTAGATCAAAAACCGAAGTACATCATTTTAGACAATCCATTTGACAATCTAGACACAGCTTATCAAACCACATTAAAAAAGCTTTTATTAGAGATTTCAGAATCTATAGGAATTATACTTATTTGCAGCAGACAGGAAGACAGCTTACCAATAAGCTCAAAAATATACAAACTAGAAGTAGACAGCCTAAAGCACTATTCTTCATTAACAGAATACAATTCCTTAATTAATAACAAAACATCATTAAAACACCTAGAAATACCCAAAAACACTACTGCTATTAACCATCTTAATACAGAACTTATTCGCTTTAAAGATGTTTCTGTTTCCTTTGAAACCAAAAAAGTATTACACCAAATTAATTGGCAGATAAACAAAGGTGAATTCTGGCAACTTTTAGGTACAAACGGAAGCGGAAAAACCACTCTTTTATCTATGATAACAGGGGAAAACAATAAAGGCTACGGGCAAGAATTATATTTGTTTGGACAAAAAAAAGGTAGCGGAGAAAGTATTTGGGATATCAAAAAAAAGATTGGCTACTTTACTCCCTCGTTAACTGACAACTTTAAAGGCAACCACACTATAGAACATATGGTTTTAGCTGGCTTTACAGATGCCGTTGGCCTATATACAAAACCCACAGAAACACAGTTAAGCTTAACCAGTCAATGGTTGAAAATAGCTGAATTATCAGAAATAAAAAATAAATTATTCAATGAGATAACCAGAGGAGAGCAACGCTTGGTAATGCTCTTAAGAGCAATAGTAAAACAACCGCTACTATTAATACTAGACGAACCTACAGCAGGTTTAGACGACAGCAACTCCGCCCTATTTGTTGCCTTGGTAAACAAAATAGCAAGCAGCAAACAAACAGCATTAATTTTTGTGTCTCACAGAAAGGAACCAAACCTAAAGCCTCTAGCTATTATAGAGCTCCGAACAACACCCAACGGCTCTATAGCAAACATTATATAATAAAAAAGCTGCTTACAATATGTAAGCAGCTTTTTTATTATAATTTAGGTAGTAAGATTATTCGTTGTCTTCAACTACATCTTCTTTACCTGCTTGTATTCTTTTCTTTAAAGTATCAAACATAACTGGTGTTGCAATAAATAAAGATGAGTATGTACCTACAAGCACACCAATAATCATAGCAAACATAAATCCTCTTAAAGATTCACCTCCAAAAACAAAGATTGCCAATAGCACTACCAAAGTTGTTAAAGAAGTATTTAAGGTTCTACTTAATGTACTGTTTAATGCTAAACCAACATTATCTCCAGAACTCCATCCTCTTTCTTTTACAATCTCTCTAATACGGTCAAAAACAACCACGGTATCATTTAACGAGTACCCAATTACAGTTAATATTGCCGCAATAAATGCTTGATCTATTTCCATATTAAAAGGCATTATTTTACCAAATATAGAGAACACACCCAATACAACTAAAACATCATGAAAAACTGCAACTACAGCTCCTAATGAGAATTGCCATTTACGGAAACGGAATAAGATATATAAGAACACTACTAATAATGATCCTAAAATAGCCCAAACTGCATTTTTCTTAATATCATCTGCAATTGTTGGACCTACTTTTTTAGACTTCACAATACCTATTGAAACATCATCAGTACCGCCATTATTAAACTCAGCCAACGTTAAACCACTTGGCAACAAGTCTTGTAATGAGTTAAATAATTTTTCTTGAATCTCTTCATCAACAGCAATACCGTCTTCATCTACCTTGTAAGAAGTTGTAATCATAATCTGATTATCATCTCCAAAAGTCTTAACATTTGTCCCTTTATCAAAAACAGTAGTTAACTTAGATGAAATTTCACTAGTATTAACACTATTTTCAAAACGAACTTGATACGTTCTACCTCCAACAAAATCTACACCTTGCTGTAATCCTGTAGTAAATAAAGAAACTAATGCAACAACGATTAAAGTTCCAGAAATAACATACGCTATTTTTCTTTTCTTTAAAAAGTCGATACTTAAATTCTTGAAAAGGTTTCTTGTTAAACCTGTACAAAATTCTAATGCTTTTCCTTTACCTCCACTGTATCCTTCAACAAATAATCTTGTAACAAAAATTGCAGTAAATAAAGATGTTGCAATACCAATTAATAAAGTAGTAGCAAAACCTTTAATTGGTCCTGAACCAAATATAAATAAGATAACAGCAGTAAGACCTGTTGTAATGTTAGCATCTAATATAGAAGACAAAGCATTTCCAAAACCATCTGAAATAGCTAAAGCTTGACCTTTACCTTTTGCTAATTCTTCTTTTATACGCTCAAAAATAAGTACGTTAGCATCTACAGACATACCTATAGTTAACACTATACCAGCAATACCAGGCAATGTTAACACAGCACCTAAGCTTACCAACACACCAAATATTAATAAGATGTTTAATAACAATGCAATATCTGCAGCTACACCAGCTTTACCGTAATAGAAAATCATCCAAAGCAATACTAATGCCATTGCAATTAAGAAAGACATTAAACCACTATTGATAGATTCGTGACCCAAAGATGGCCCAACAACTTCTGACTGAATGATATCTGCTCTAGCCGGTAATTTACCCGCTCTAAGAACGTTTGCAATATCTTTTGTCTCTGATAGTGTAAAATCTCCTGAGATTTCTGTACTACCACCAGATATACCACCAACTACAGAACAACCTGGAGCAGTGTAAACTCTATTATCTAAAACTACAGCAATACCAGTTTGGTTTAAGTTAACCTCACTTGTAAATTTCTGCCATTGCTTAGCTCCTTTAACGTTCATATCCATACCAACAGCTGGCCTGTTAAACTGATCGAACTGAGCACGAGCACCACTAACAACATCTCCACTCATTTCTGGAGCATTTTCTCTATTGCCTTTTAAAGCAAATAAACCAATTACCTCAGAACCTTTTGAAGGACGTTCCCATACAAACTTAACGTGCTGTATAGCATTTGGAATTAATCTTTTAATTTCTGGCATCCTAAGGTATTCATTAACCTTAGCAGTATCTTTTATTGCAAATTCTGCAACAGCATAACTACTAGGAATACCTGCTATTAAATCTCCTAAAGGATTTACTTGACTAGCAACATCTAAAGAATCTTGTGTAACATCTGATAATAAAGAATCAATTTCTGATTCTGGTTTAGTTTCTGTATCTGCAAGTGCAGTCTTAGTATCTACTAAAGATCTTAATTTTTCGTTTGCAAGGTTAATAAACTGCATTACGTTAGGATCGTTTTTAGGATATGTTTCCCAAAATTCTAACTGTGCAGTACTAGAAAGTAGCTCTTGTGCCCTTGCCTTATCTTTAGCACCCGGTAATTCTACCAAGATACGTCCAGAATTTCCTTCTCTTTGTATATTAGGTTGTGTAACACCAAAACCATCTATACGCTCTCTTAATACTTCAAAAGCAGATTCTACTGACTCATCAATTTTTCTACGGATGATAGGCTTAACCTCTTGGTCAGATGCATCCATACTTTTAATCTCTTCACTTAATGTTTTAGTGAAGAAAATATCTGGAGAAGCTAACCTTGTATCGCCTTTATTAGCATCAAAAGCTTCAAAGAACAACTCAACGTATGTCTTATCACTACTTTTAGACGCCTCATCAGCATCTTCTAATGACTTAAGAAAAATAGGGTTTTTAGTGTTATTTGCTAAGCCAGATAAGATATCTTTTATCTTAATTTGAAGCGTAACGTTAATCCCACCTTTAAGGTCAAGACCTTTGTTTAATTCTTTTTTCTTAGCCTCGTTATAGTTTGTGTATCCAAATACAGATTCACCTCCTATAGAGTCTAAGTATTTAGTTTCCAATGCCTCTCTCTTGTTCGCAAAATCTGAATCTGATTCAGGAATTTTACTTGCTGCAAAAGTTGCAGCTTCATTTTCGACCTTACTACTTATAAAAGTATAGGATAACTGATAGATACTTACGATCCCAAATAAAAAAGCAAACAGCTTTATAAGTCCTTTATTATACATTAGTTTTTGTTTATTATTGGTAATTTTATATAGCGTGCAAATATATCATTTAAGATAAGAATTGCCAATATATTTACAATATTATATAAAATAAGGGTGTACAAATAAATTTGTCACCCTTATTCTTATCGTTTTATTGAAATATTATAATTCTAAAAGTCCGTTAGTCTTAGAAACTCCTGCAGCACTTTCTTGCATTTTTGCATTTTCAGCATCACTAAGTTTAATCTCTACAATTTTCTCTATTCCGTTTTTACCTAAAATTACTGGTACACCAATACAAAGATCATTTAAGCCATATTCTCCTTCTAAAAGTGTAGAACATGGAAACATTTTTTTCTGATCACAAGCAATTGCTTGTACCAAACCAGAAACAGCTGCACCTGGAGCATACCAAGCACTAGTTCCTAATAATTTAGTTAATGTAGCACCACCTACTTTAGTATCTGCCGCAACTTGCTCTAATCTTTCTTCTGATAAAAACTCAGAAACTTTTACACTGTTTCTTGTTGCGTGCGCAGTTAAAGGCACCATACCAGTATCACTATGACCACCGATTACCATACCGTCAACATCAGAAATTGGAGCTTCTAAAGCTTCTGCCAATCTGTATTTAAAACGAGCACTATCTAAAGCCCCACCCATACCTATAATTCTGTTTCTTGGTAAACCTGTAGTTTTATGCACTAAATAAGTCATAGTATCCATAGGATTACTAACAACAATTATAATTACTTCTGGAGAATGCTTAATTAAGTTTTCTGATACCGTTTTTACAATCCCTGCATTAATACCAATTAATTCTTCTCTTGTCATTCCTGGCTTACGAGGAATACCTGAAGTGATAACAGCAATATTAGAATTTGCAGTTTTAGAGTAATCATTAGTAGAACCAACAATTTTAGTATCAAAACCGTTTAAAGACGCCGTCTGCATTAAGTCCATTGCCTTACCTTCTGCATATCCTTCTTTAATATCTAATACAACAACTTCTGATGCGAAATTTTTAATTGCAATGTATTCTGCACAACTAGCGCCTACTGCACCTGCACCTACTACCGTTACTTTCATAAGTATATATTTATTTAAATTTTTAATATTTTTTTTAATGACTGTAAAAATAAAGAATTTTAACATTATAAATAAGGTATACCACAACTTTAATATTCTTTTATAAGTATTAAACAGATTGAAACCCGACCTAATGTTAAAGAAAAAGGTATTTAAACGAAAAACTACAAAAAAAGGCGTTATACATCGAAAAAAATGAAATACACAACAAAAGTCGACGTTAGAACAATATCCAAATTAATTAAAATACCTACTTATGAAAAAACCCCTACATTTTTTCATGGCAACATTTGTATTCAGTACAATTTTTGGTTGCTCTGAAATTCCAGAAAGCAATGATCCCATTCTTGGCATTTGGGCAAAAACCACAACTTCAGAATCAGGAAAAGATTCTAAAGAAGAATGGATTTTTAACGATGCTCACAAAGGTCGTTTTCACAGTTACACCAATAATAATGTTGCTTTTTTAACGGACTTTAGATGGACAAACGATGGAGACACCTACACCATTACATACCCAGGTACCGATATGCAAAGTGACAACGTTATTATTAAAACAACAGGACTAAGTAATAGTACTGAAAAAAACGCTGAAGAAGTTTCTAGTACTATTATACTAGAAGAAACTAATGGCGAAACATTAGCGTTTAAAAAGTAAATACTTTTTTAAACACTTAAAAAAGCCCTAGAAATTAATTTCTAGGGCTTTTTCTATATAAAGTAATTACAATGCTATTATCTAAAGCCAAAATTAACACCAACAGATAAGTTGTTGTATTTAGCTATAGAATAATCTGCATGCAATCTAAAAAAGCCTAACTTAAGTTTAGCACCAATATTCCCTGTTACACCACTAGCATCTGTTTTTACAGAAAAAGGATCTGTATATGTATCTCCCACAAATGGTCCAGATTGCACTCTGTACGTACCTAAAACGTCTACAGTAGAATTACCAGATAAATAACCTAGTCCTCCATAAAAATTAATTATAGGCAACTTTGTAGACACTACCGCTTGAAAAACCCAGGTATTCATTTTAACATCTAACCGCTGGTCTTCTCCTGCTACTACGCCTTGATCTGTAAAATCGTAGGACCCTGTTAAGTGCGTATATCCAATAACTCCAGATATTGCAACTGGTAAAATTTTATCTGCAGGCAGTAATTTTGTAAAGTCATGCTGTATACCAATACCGTACAAACCTAATTCTACATCATCTGTATCTACTTTTGGCAAAAAGCGGGCTTTTATTTCAGTTCCCTTAATTAAACCCACACTTACTTGTAAAAAGGCAGTTGGAACAAAGTTTATATTTTCTGATGCCAATCCTGATGGAAGCTCAAACTCTTCTCTAAAAAGTCCGTTTTCATCCTCAACAAAAACATTTATACCATCCAGATCACCTAGCGCAGAAGAAACTTCTTTTGAAACACTACCATCTACAAACTTTAAATTTTCATAATCTTCTGTATTTAGTACAAATGATTTTTTATCTCCCGGAGATTGTGTCATATTACCAATAATAGATATTTCAAAACCTCCTAATGGCTTTGCATCTGCAGTATTATACCATCCGCCACCAAGACCATAAAGCATTCCTTCTGAGACAGGAGATAAATAGCCATTAATAAACTTATTTGCATCTTCTATACCTGCAGCAAAAACCTCATTTGCACTAGATTGAGCAGATGCATACGCACTTAATGCTAAGAAAATAACTAAACTAAATTTTTTCATAGAAATAATTTTTTCTTAAAACTAAAAAACTCGCACCAATGGTGCGAGTTTTTGTTGTATAAACCTACTTTCTTATACATCAATGTTTGCATAAACAGCATTCTTCTCTATAAATTCTCTTCTAGGAGGCACTTCATCTCCCATTAACATTGAGAATACACGATCTGATTCTGTTGCAGAGTCAATAGTAATTTGTCTTAATGTTCTAAAATCTGGATTCATTGTAGTATCCCACAATTGCTCAGCATTCATCTCCCCAAGACCTTTATAACGTTGTATACCTACACTACCGTTAAAAGTTTCTGCAATTTCATCTCGCTCTTTATCTGACCAAGCATATCTTTTCTTAGTTCCTTTTTTAACTAAGTACAATGGAGGTGTTGCTATATAAATATGTCCCGCCTCTATTAACTCTTTCATATATCTAAAGAAAAAAGTAAGAATTAAAGTTTCAATATGACTACCATCGACATCGGCATCACACATAATAACTACTTTATGATATCTTAATTTATCAAGATTTAAAGCCTGACTATCTTCTTCTGTACCAATAGTTACACCAAGTGCAGTATAAATATTTTTGATCTCTTCATTCTCAAAAACTCGGTGTCTCATTGCTTTTTCAACATTCAAAATTTTACCACGTAAAGGTAAAATTGCCTGAAAAGCTCTATCACGACCTTGTTTAGCAGTACCACCCGCCGAATCTCCCTCTACAAGGAAAACTTCACAGTTAACAGGATCTTGATCAGAACAATCTGATAATTTCCCAGGTAAACCACCAATACTCATTACTGTTTTACGCTGTACCATTTCACGAGCTTTTGTTGCTGCGTGACGTGCTTGCGCTGCCAAAATAACTTTTTGTACAATTACTTTAGCGTCATCTGGATTTTCTTCTAAATAGTTCGTTAACATTTCTGATACAGACTGACTAACTGCAGCTGAAACTTCTCTGTTACCTAATTTTGTTTTTGTCTGACCCTCAAATTGTGGTTCTGCTACTTTTACAGATACAATTGCAGTTAAACCTTCACGAAAATCATCTCCTTGAATCTCAAACTTTAATTTATCTAACATTCCAGAAGCATCTGCATACTTCTTTAATGTACCTGTTAAACCACGTCTAAAACCAGAAAGGTGTGTACCACCTTCATGTGTATTAATATTGTTTACATAAGAATGTAAGTTTTCTGAATAAGAAGTGTTGTAAACCATAGCAACCTCTACAGGTATGCCATTTTTTTCACCTTCCATAGAAATAACATTCTGAATAAGCTGCTCTCTATTCCCGTCTAAAAACTTGATAAATTCTTTTAGTCCTTCATCAGAATAAAAACGTTCTCCAACAAAGCCGCTTTCGCTATCCTTATCTTTTTGTCTTTTATCTGTTAATGTAATAGACACACCTTTGTTAAGGTAAGACAGCTCACGCATTCTATTTGCTAGAGTCTCATAATTAAACTCTATCGTCTGCGTAAAAATGGTGTCATCTGGATAAAAAGTAACCTCTGTACCTCTAATATCTGTTTCACCTATACTTTTTACAGGATATAATGCTTTACCTTTTTGATATTCTTGTTCGTAAATAGTTCCATTACGAAAAACTGTAGCTTTTAAGTCTTTAGATAGTGCATTAACACAAGAAACACCTACCCCGTGTAAACCACCAGATACTTTATATGAATCCTTATCAAACTTACCACCTGCTCCAATTTTGGTCATTACAACCTGTAAAGCAGATACACCTTCTTTTTTATGAATATCTACAGGTATACCCCTACCGTTATCTCTAACAGTTATAGAGTTATCTTCATTAATAGCTACTGTAATAGTATCACAATGGCCACCCATTGCCTCATCAATAGAGTTATCTACAACCTCGTATACCAAATGATGCAAACCTCTTACACCAACGTCACCAATATACATGGACGGACGCATACGAACGTGCTCCATACCCTCTAGGGCCTGAATACTATCAGCTGAATAATTATTTTTTTTTGCTTCTTCGCTCATTATATATAAATTATTGTGCTTAATTTCTTTATAAAAAATACAACCTAACAAATATAAAATAATGCATCCTTAACTTTAAACGGTTTTAAGACTGTTTTAAAATAGTTATTAACATTTTCTAGTTAATAGAGAACGTTGCTTAAACGTTCTTAAATTAACTTTTAAACACAAGCGAGTGTAAATCTCAGTTTTTAAAAAATCTATACACATACAAAACAGGCTTAAAAAGGCTGTAAACCAAAAGGAGCACCAAAATATTGGTGCTCCTAAAAGACTAATTATAATTAAAACCTTAGAACAGGCGATAATTCTTATTACAATTTATTGTTTAACGTATGCTTCACTGTGCACGTTAGCTATTGCTCTACCAGAAGGGTCGTTCATATTCTTAAATGCTTCATCCCATTCTAAAGCTGTTGCTGTACTACATGCTACACTTGCTTCTTGCGGCACGCTTAAAGCTGCTGCATCACTAGGGAAATGCCCCTCAAAGATAGTTCTGTAGTAATACTCTTCTTTATTTAAAGGTGTGTTTATAGGAAAACGGAAAGCGGCGTTCTTAATTTGCTCATCAGTTACCTCTTTGTCTACCAACTCCTTTAAAGTATCAATCCAACTGTAACCAACGCCATCACTAAATTGCTCTTTTTGCCTCCATGCTACACTTTCAGGTATCATATCTTCAAATGCTTTACGAACTACCCATTTCTCCATACGTTCACCGTTAATCATTTTATCTTGTGGGTTAATGCGCATAGCAACGTCCATAAACTCTTTATCTAAGAACGGAACTCTACCTTCTATACCCCAAGCAGCTAAACTCTTATTAGCTCTTAAACAATCGTACATATGTAACTTATCTAATTTACGTACCGTCTCTTCATGAAACTCTTGCGCATTGGGTGCTTTATGAAAGTATAAATACCCACCAAATAATTCATCTGCACCTTCACCAGACAATACCATTTTAATTCCCATAGACTTAATAACACGTGCCATTAAGTACATTGGTGTAGACGAACGAATTGTGGTAATATCATACGTTTCTATGTTATAAATAACATCTTTAATAGCATCTAAACCTTCTTGTATAGTAAACTTAATCTCGTGGTGTACGGTACCAATATGATCCGCTACTTTTTTAGCCGCAGCCAAATCTGGAGACCCCTCCAATCCCACTGCAAAAGAGTGTGTTTGCGGATACCAAGCTTCTGACTTATCATCGCTCTCAATACGTTTTTGCGCATATTTTTTAGCAATTGCAGATACTACTGAAGAGTCTAAACCACCAGACAACAGAACACCATAAGGCACATCAGACATTAATTGTCTGCGCACT
Organism: Cellulophaga sp. 20_2_10; assembly: GCF_023476645.1. GTDB lineage: Bacteria > Bacteroidota > Bacteroidia > Flavobacteriales > Flavobacteriaceae > Cellulophaga. Next base: position 330,181 of record NZ_JAMCOJ010000002.1, on the reverse strand, counting down.
GCTGCTTCTAAAGCCTCTTTAACTTCTTGTATGCTAGTTTCATTTTCTTTAACTGCATCATACTCCATCCAATCCCTAGAGTACCATTTTTTTAATTCCCCGTCAGAACTATGCAAATAATGTCCTGGAGGAAATAATTCTATTTTAGTACACGTACCTTCTAGTGCTTTTAATTCTGATGCTACGTAGAACGTTCCGTTTTTATCCCATCCCATATATAATGGAATAATACCCATATGGTCACGAGCAACAAAATATTCATCTTTCTCGGCATCATAAATAGTAAAACCAAAAATACCGTTCAATTCATCTAAAAAATCGACTCCCTTTTCTTGATACAAAGCCAAAATAACCTCACAGTCAGATTCTGTTTGAAAATCATATGTACCTTCAAACTGCTTACGTAATTCTCTATGATTATATATTTCACCATTGGCAGCCAATATTAATTTACCATTAGGACTCAATAATGGTTGTTTTCCAGAAGCCGGATCTACAATTGCCAAACGCTCGTGTGCTAAAATAGCTTTATCGTCTGCATATATACCACTCCAGTCTGGACCTCTATGTCTAATTTTCTTAGACATTTCTAACAACTGAGGTCTTAATGCCTCAGTGCTTTCCTTTACATCAAATGCACAAACTATTCCACACATAATCTTAATCTTTATATCAATTTGATTACAAAGATGAATTAATTGTTTCGATTTAAAAACAGATATAGATATATTGATTTCAATATGAAACATTTTAAACCACATTACATCTCATTTGAAACTATGATCTAGTTTTATGATAAAAAAAATGATCATTTTGTAAGTTGGCATAATTTTAGCGACCATATAAGTCATTACTGCGAAAATGTCGCTAAATTTGAAAAACACAAAAAACAAACATTTATGAAAAGATTACTTGCATTATCAGCACTTGTATTAACTATGGTATTTTCTACTAGCGCAACTGCTCAAAAATTTCCAGGACTAGATAAAAGTCCAGCCGACATAGCTACGCAACCATCTAGCTACAAAATTTCAAAAAAGAACATTCGTGTTATTTACAGTCGCCCTCAATTAAAAGGGAGAATGATAAACGATTTAGCTCCTGCAGGAAAAGTATGGAGAACTGGTGCTAATGAAGCTGCCGAAATTACTTTTTACAACGACACTAACTTTGGTGGTAAGGCTGTAAAAGCGGGTACTTACTCTTTATTTACTATCCCTGGAGATAAAGAATGGACAGTTGTATTAAACAAAAACTTAAACCAATGGGGAGCTTATTCTTATGACAAAGCTGGCGATGTACTTAGAGTTACTGCTAAAGCAACTAAAAACAGTGAGTCTTTAGAAGCTTTTTCTGTAACATTTACAGATACTGATATGGTAATGGGCTGGGGAACTACTTTAGTTTCTGTTCCTTTTTCTATTTAATTAGTAGTACACTTAACAAATAAAACCCGAAGCTACATTTAGCTTCGGGTTTCTTTTTACGCTATTTCTAGCAATATTTACTTTACGTAATTTATTTTACTTGTTTACCACCTATAAAAACCTGTTCTGCCGTAATACTCGGTATTTTAGCTTCTTCAACCTCCATTATATTATCACTTAAAATAACAAAATCTGCTTTTTTACCTGCCTCAATACTCCCCTTTTCATCTTCTTCAAAATTAGAGTAAGCAGCCCATATTGTCATTCCCTTTAAAGTTTCTTCCCTAGACAATGCATTCTCTTTCTGAAACCCATTTTCAGGATAGTTTTTAGTATCTTTTCTAGCTACAGCAGCATAAAAAGTTAAAAATGGACTAACACGCTCTACCGGAAAATCTGTTCCTAAAGCAACAATACCAGCAATATCTAATAACTTTTTAAAGGCATACGCCCCTTTTACACGTTCTTTTCCCAACCTGTCTTCTGCCCAATACATATCGCTAGTTGCGTGTGTTGGCTGTACAGATGGTATAATACCCAATTTAAAATAGTCAAAATCTTGTGGCGCTATTATTTGCGCATGTTCTACTCTCCAACGTCTATCTTCTGTATTTTTCAAAGCCGATTTATATGCACGTAAAACCGCTACATTAGCAGAGTCTCCAATAGCATGCGTATTCATCTGATACTCTGTTTTTGCAATTCTGTTTGCAAGATTGTTTATTTCTGCAACAGGAGTTACCATTGCTCCATAATGATTGTGTTTATCTGAGTATTCTTCTTTTAAAGCTGCACCCCTAGATCCTAATGCCCCGTCTCCATATACTTTTACAGAACGCACATTTAAACCATCTGTCTTTACAATTCCCTTAGTTAAATAGTAATCTAAGTTTTCTTTATTAGCACTTATCATAGCATAAATACGAATATCCATTTCTCCGTTTTGCTGTAAACTATCTATAATTTCTATAGTTTGCTTATCTAAACCTGCATCGTCAACTGTTGTTAAGCCATAATCTACACATATTTTTTCTGCATCTTTTAACGCCTGTACTTGTGTAGCAATACTTGGTTTTGGCAAAACATCATCTATTAAAGCCATAGGATTATCTATTAAAACACCCGTAAGCTTACCATTAATCTGTACAATATCGCCACCACCTACAACAGTCTCTGCTGTAATATTAGCAAGATCTAATGCATACTGATTAACAATATAAGCGTGACCATCTATACGCTCTAAAACAACAGGAATTGTAGGGAAAAGCGAATCTAAAGTCTCTTTTGTCGGAAATTCTTTTACTTCCCAGTCGTTTTGATCCCAACCTCTACCTCTTATAAATGTTTTTGTATTTGTTTCCTGGAAAGCAGAAACGCGTGCCACTACCTCATCAAAACTTTTGGTATCTATTAAATCTACCACTTGCTGATTCATCCCTAAGCCAAAAAAGTGACAATGCGCATCTATTAAACCTGGAGTAATAGTTTTACCTCCTGCGTCTATTGTTTTATCTGACGCATACTTATTTGTAATTTCCTCTGTAGTACCCACAGCTACAAATAAATTATCTTTTACAGCAAAAGCCTGTGCTTTTGTAAAAGTAGAATCTACAGTGTAGACATTTGCATTCGTAACTATATAGTCTACCTTTTCTTTTTTAGGATTACACGCTGCAATTGCCAACAGTAATACAAGTGTTAAATTTTTCATTAGTCTTTAAGTTTCTTCAAAAATAATGAAAATAAAAAAAGGATATAAAACAACTCATTTTAGTAACGAGTTCTTTATATCCTTTTAAAAAAATGCTTTTCTATTCTATTACCAATCGAACTTATAAGTTGCGCCTGCTAACACCTGAAAACCTTGTACCGGGTAGTTTGCCCAACGCTGGTAACTATTACCTGTTATGTTTGCTGTTTTTATAAAAAGTGATAATTTATCATCTAAACGATAGCCTACGTGCGCATTTGCATCAAAATAACTATCTAATGTTACTACAGTAGAAGCAAAATCTTGTGGTAATGTACCAGTTGCTGCAATAGAACCTAGATCTTCTCTTTCGCCAACAAAGAACAAATTAGCTCCCATATACCATTTTTCATTAATTTGATAATCCATAAATAAAGATCCTTTTACTTTTGGCAAGTTCCAAGCAGGATTGTCTGTTTCTGTTGTATAGCTAAAAACCTCCGCATTTACACCCAAAGCAAAATTTCTGTTTACATCCACATTTAATTCTCCAAAGAATGAAAATGTTTTGATATCATCATAAAAAATATCAAACGTATTTCCTAAATGGTAATCTTTATCTTCATCGGCTCTAAATACATTTTCAGGATTTAATTTATACAATGCCGTATTATTTTCTGCTTTGTAAGAAGCTTTTACATTGTAACCTAAATTAGTTAACAACTGACCTTTTAAACCTACATATGCGTTGTATTGGCTATCCGTTGGCAAAATAGTCAAGGTTGGTGACACAAAAGGATTCTCTTCTACAAAGTCGTGATAAGAATTCTGATGTAAATCTCCTTCTAAACCACCATACGCAATAGCTGTTTCTCCAAACAATCTATAAGATGCTGTTACAGCTGGATAGATATAAAAATTACTGTTATTTGCCTCTGTATTTAAACCGTAAACTATATTAGCTCCTAAATTTAAAGTTAGATCGTCTCTTAAGATTACCAAACTTGGATTTACACCAAACTGTACTTGACCAAATTTAATTTCGCCCGTATTATCTGTACTATTTAAACTAGCGTTTTTAAACTTACCTCCAAGGTAGTCTAGCTTTACATTAAAATTTATAAGCTCATCAGAAATAGGAACCTCAACTGCTGCATTAATAACCGCTCTGTTTTCTCCAGACTCTGTAGCATCCCAAAAACGTCTTAACAATACATCACCACCTTTTATTAGGTAATCATTCATTATAAGTTCGCCTCCAACCTCAGCATCAAAATAATGCTGCTTTTCATCTATTAAACTTTCTGGTATTGTACCTAAAGCATCTTCTGTAACACCATACCAGCTGTATAGCTTATGTTGCAAGCCAAGGTTAGCACTCCACTCTAGATCTCTTTCTCTTCTTGTATAAATACCCTTTACTTTTGTATCGTAAAAAACATTATCTACAAGAGCCTCATCAATATCTCCACGAGAAGAATGATGATTTAATCCTATGTCTAAAGTCTCATTTCTGTTAATAGGTCTACTTGTATAAAAGTCTACTAAACCATTACTGTAATTACCCAAACCAACAGATACATAAGAATTGTATAACTCTTCTATTTTCTTCTTTTTAACCGCTGTAGCCTTGCCTTTTGCTGGGGTAAAAGTAGATGCCACTGGCACAGAAAAAATACTATACTTAATTGGCTTTTTCTTTAATTCTACCGCGCCATTAATAACTGGTGTAGATTTTATTTTAAAAGCATCTGCGATAGTAGGCTTATATGCCTTTACCACAGTTACGGTCTCTGTTCCTAAATCTTTTTCCTCTTTATCCTTGTCTTTATCTTGTGCAAAACCCACTTGCGATAGGCCTAAAAATAAAGTGACTGTTATATAGATATACTTTTGCATAATGTGTTCTTATTTTTAATTACCGTCAGGGTTTATAGATGAGTTGCTACGAGATTCTTTTTGCTTAACAACACGTTGCTCTGCTTTTGCCTCCGCTACTATATCTGGGTAACTGCCAAAGTTTTTAATAATATTTTCTAAAATGTAATTTGCTTGGTATGCATCTCCCAATGCATCGTAATTCTTAGCCATTAACAACAAGCCTTTTCCTGCCCATTCTTTATATCCAGAAAAATCTTTCACTAACGTTTGTACCGCTGCAGAAGATCCTTCAAAATCTTGTTCTTTATGCTTAAAGTATGCATTATAGTACCAAGCCTCTGCTCCTCTTTCTCCTGTTGCTATTTTTTGTACTGTAGCGTAAGCTTCTTTAGCTCTTGACTCGTTATTTGTTTTTATTGCAGAGCGTGCTATCATAATATGCGCATCACTCTTAATACGGTTATCTATACTCTCTGTAGCTAACACTTTCTCTGCGTAAGCAATAGTTTTACTATAGTTCTTTTGGTTGTAATAGCCTTTCATTAAGTTAGACTGTGCAAAAGTTACATTTTGTTTAATGTTTGCTGTTTGCTCTAGTTTTTCCAAATACGGAAATGCGCTAGTGTAATTGTCTTTACCTATATAAATTTCGCACACACGTGCAATTGCTTGTTCTGTAAATTCTGCTGCTCCTTGATCTGCAACATACTTATAATGTGGTAAAGCTTGATTTTTTTGCCCCTTACCAAAGTACAACTGCGCCAATTTAAAATTGGCATCTAAAATATGAGCGCCATTAGGAAAGTCTTTTATATAATTTTCATAACCTCGTATTGCTGCATCTGTTTTATTTTCTATAAACTGTTTTTCAGCGGAGTCGTACGTTGCATTGTCTAATTCAGAATCTGTAACCTCTACAAAATCTAAATCCCTAACCCAATTAGCATACTCGTCTACCCTACCTAAATCTACATATACCAATTTAGCAGTTGCTACAGCTTGTATAGCTTCTTGTGTTTTAGAATGGTCGCGCACTACAGTTTTAAACTTAGCCAAAGCCTGCTCATTTCTACTTGCGTTGTAATGTACCAACCCTTCACGTAGTAATGCTCTTGGCACTAAGCTACTACCTTTATATTCTTGAATTAGTTTGTTATACGCCTGTAAGCCCAACTCTTCTTTTCCTAATTTAATGTACGTATTACCAAGCTCATATAAAGCATCATCTTCTAATGTAGAGTTGTTGTATTTGGTAACAAAGCTTTTTAACTCCTCTATTTTAGTATCACTCTTACCAACAAAACCATAACTTAATGCCCTTTGGTACGCTGCATAATCTTTTTGTCCGCCTCTATTTTTTAAAGCAATGTTATATGTTTCTATTGCTGGCCAGTACTTACTAGTTACAAAATAACAATCTCCTAAACGCAGGTAAGCATCATTTAACTTAGCCTCGTCCTCTGGTTTACTATCCGTGTATTTTTTATAGTATGATGTTGCATTTACGTAATCATTCAACTTAAAGTAAGTATATGCTAAATTATAATCTAGCTCCTTATTTTCGTCTGTAGAAACAGACATTGGATTCTGTTGAAAAGCGACAAAAGAAACTAAAGCTTCTGAAAATTTATTTAATAAATATTCAGACTCCGCTTTCCAAAAATGTGCTCTAGCTTTAAACTTAGGATCTTCAGCATTGTCTAAAGACAAATTAAAAATAGATAAAGCCTTCTCGTAATCTTGCTCTAAAAACAACTCTACACCTCTATAAAAAGCTACTTTTTGGTACGTTGCTTTACTTGCATAGTTCTTATTCTTCTCTAACAATTCTAAAGCACCTTTGTAATTTTTAGATGTTATATAAGAATCTACCAAAAGTTCTTGAATTTCTTTGGTATGCTCTGTATCTGGATACATCTCTAAGTAATTTGTAAGCACAGATGGTACACTCTCGTATGCATTACCAATCTCATAGCTTAATCTTGCATAGTTTAGATAAGCATCTTTTTTAATTCCCTCAGAATAATCCATCTGAGCTGCATTTTTAAATGCATTTAAAGCTTCTTGTTTTTTATCTAACTTTAGGTAACATTCTGCCAAATGATAGTATGCATTTTGCGCTACACTATTATCTGCACCAATAATATTATTAAACTGATCTATACCGTTAGCATAATCTCCCTGCTTGTAGTAACTGTAACCTAGTAAATAGTAATCTGTATTATTCCACTTACCGCGCTTACCTTTATATTCCGTTAAATAAGGAATAGCATTGTTGTATTGTTTTAGATTGAAGTAACTCTCGCCAATAATTTTATTTAATTCTGATACTTCATTCCTGTCTGCCTTTGGCAATTGCTCTTTAGCTAGAGCTATTGCCTTTTCAAAATTACCAAGCTTAAAGTTCATATCTGCTTGGTAGTATGATAATTTTTCTTTTAACTCATCTTGATCTGTAATCTGATCAAAACGTTCATTTGCTTCCTCATAATTGTTTTGCTCATAAGAAATGTACCCTAAATAATACTTTGCCTGAGACCCATAAGTAGCCGAGTTTGTAACACGACTTAAATAACGCTCTGCATCTTTGTATTTTTTAGATGAAAAAAGTGCGTACCCATTATTAAACTCAAATCGTTCTTTATCCTTTCTAGACATTGATGATTGGTCTACTTTAGAATACCACTTTAATGCGTGCGGATATTTACCTGTTTCAAAGTAATAATCTGCCACATCTAAATATGCTGTATTTCGCTTGGTAGAGGTTGGATAATCTGTAACAAATTGCTCCATAAGCTTATCTGCACCAAGTTGATTAAGACGTATCGCGGCAGTAGCAATGTAATAATTGCTATTTGCTTTAGTCTCATAATCGTTGGTACTTTTGGCTACTTCTTTAAAAACAGCCTGCGATGCTTGGTATTGTTTGTCGTTGTATAAAGACAGTGCCTTTACATAATCTTTATTCTCGTGAGTGTAAATTTCTGTTTTTTGGGCATATCCATAGATAGACATTCCCATAAAACATAGGAGTATTGCTATTTTTTTCATTTTCATATAGACTTAGGCATTATAGTGAGATACCTTTAGTTAAATTATATAACGTTAAAAAGGGCTAAAAGTATATCTAGCACTAAGAAAAATATTTTTTACCAAAGCACGTTACTTTTACCCTTAAACTTATTACTTTTATATCAACAATAATACCAGTAAATTTATTTACATCAAAATTTATGCAAGACATCATTTTAGAACTTAAAGACGTAGCTGTATACCAAAAAGAAAGCCTTGTCCTAAACAACATTTCCTTAGAAATAAAAAAGGGCGAGTTTGTATACCTAATTGGAAAAACAGGAAGCGGAAAAAGTAGTTTTATGAAAACTCTTTATGGCGACTTAGCGCTTAGAGAAGGTACAGGCAATATTGTTGATGTAAATTTAAAAACAATGCAGGAAAAAGACATTCCTTTTTTACGACGTAAACTAGGTGTGGTTTTTCAAGATTTTAAACTACTTCCAGACCGTACAATAAATAATAATTTACTATTTGTTTTAAAAGCTACTGGCTGGAAAGACCGCACTAAAATGGATTCTAAAATTGAAGAAGTTTTAGATAAGGTTGGTATGAAAACTAAAGGATTTAAGTTTCCGCATGAGCTTTCTGGCGGAGAACAACAACGTGTAGCAATTGCACGCGCACTACTTAACGATCCTGAACTTATTTTAGCAGATGAACCCACAGGGAATTTAGACCCACAAACTAGCGTAGAGGTCATGAAAGTGTTGCAAGACATAAACAAAACTGGCCGTACAATTTTAATGGCTACGCATGACTATGCTTTAATTTTAAAATACCCTTCTAAAACTTTAAAATGCGATGACAATAAGGTTTTTGAAGTTGTACAACGCGCAGTTTAACGAATACTAAAATCTTTAAATAAAAGCTATTTTTTACTAAAAAATTAATAACAATTATTATGGCTTTATAGTACAAAGTAACTAATAATTTAACAGTAATTCTGCTGTAGGCAAACACTGGTAAGCAGACCAAAATATTTACCTTTACGGTATAAAACAAACCTAGTTAGGCATTGCAGAATACTATGAATATTGAGGACACAGCCATAAAAACTACTTATTTTAGCATCTTTGGCAACATCTGTTTGGCTATAATAAAAGGACTTGCCGGTTTTTTTGGCAACTCATATGCATTAATTGCCGATGCAATAGAATCTACCACCGATATTTTTTCTTCGCTATTGGTATTGCTTGGCTTTAAATATGCAAAACGACCAGCAGATGAAAATCACCCATACGGTCATGGAAAAATAGAACCACTAATTACATTTTTAGTTGTTGCCTTTTTAGTTACCTCGGCAACAGTTATTGCATACGAGAGCATACAAAATATACAAACACCACACAAAGTACCAAAAGCTTGGACACTTCTAGTTTTAGGTGTTATTATTATTTGGAAAGAAGCACTATACCGCATTGTTCTAAAAAAAAGTAAAGAAATACAAAGCACATCTTTAAAAGCAGAAGCTTGGCACCACAGAAGCGATGCTATAACATCTGTAATGGCATTTATTGGTATTTCTATTGCTGTAATTTGTGGTAAAGGATATGAGACTGCGGATGATTGGGCTGCTCTACTTGCCTCTGGTTTTATACTATACAATAGTTACTTAATTTTAAGACCTGCTTTAAGCGAGGTAATGGACGAACAGCTCTATGACGATTTATTACTGGATATTAGAAATAAAGCTTTAGAGGTTGATGGTGTTTTAGGAACTGAAAAATGTTTTATTCGTAAAGCCGGTATGAAATTTCATATCGATTTACACGCCATTGTAGACGGAAAAATTACAGTAAAAGAAGGTCACGATATATCTCATAAATTAAAAGATTATCTTATGGAGAAAATTCGGAACCTAGAATATGTTTTAATACATATAGAACCAGACAAATACGAGTAGCATAAACACATTAAAAATGGATAACAAACAGCATCATAAAGGCAAACAGCTAGCAACATTTGGTATTTGCGGTGTAATAGGCGGTATTGCTTTACTTACACTACAACAAAAAATTATTGGTATTATATGTATTGTAAATGGCGCATTACTTGCTTACACTGGCTATAAAAAAATGAAGACCGCCAAGAATGAATAAAAGCACTAGATTTCCTAATAAAATTGAACAATCTATTATTGAAAAATGCGCAAGAACCATCCGTATTTTACATATAGAATCTTTTATTTTCGCTATTTTATTAAATATAATTTTCTGGTATCTTACATACCTATCCTTTTGTGAGAACTTTTTTCTGGGTGTATTACTTCTAGTTTTTGATATCGGATTAGCATTCTATACTTTAGCTATTTGGATAACCATCATTGACTCTAAGGTAAAACCAACCTATCTCATAAATTCTGAAAAAGGACAATGGAAAATACTTTTAAAAGGAACAAATGCCAGAGATATGGAGTACTCATCTGAGGTAGACGGGAAGAGAATTACTTTAATTACTCCAGATATGATTACAATTCCAAAAAAAGGAGAAACAGTAAACATTGAGTATGAATATGTCACCATTTTTAACTCGCCTCCACTTTATGGTTACAATAATATTTTTATATCAATTAACAATAACAGATTTACAGAGAAGCACAAAACATATATTAACAAACTTAAACCTCTAGGGTTACTATCTATTATACTAAGTATAGCGTTTTGTGTTTTATTCACATTTTGTGTTTTTATAGAATTTAAGGATTCTTCACTTTCATACACAAGCTTAGCTTTATCTTTTATATTTATAAGAACTGTTCTGGTCCTTATTCACAATAAACAATTGACAAGTAATTTGATGAAAAAAAAATGAAACGAATACTCATTTAAAAACATCAATTACAACGAACCAAAAAACCCGATAAACGCTATTAAAGTTTATCGGGTTTTTATTTTATAAAAAGAGATGCTTATTTAATCTCTACTACTTCAAGATCAAAAATAAGGTCTTTACCTGCTAAAGGGTGGTTTGCATCTACAACAATGCTCTCCTCTTTAACCTCTACTACAAGTAAATTCATTTCTTTTCCGTCAGGAGACTGAGAAACTAATCCCATACCAACTTTAGGCTCCATATCTTGAGGAAGTTCTGCCTTTTTCACTTCTTGTATTAAAGCCTCATTAACCTCACCATAAGCTTCTTCTTTGGCAATTGTAATTGTCTTTTTCTCATTTACTTTCATATCAATTAACCCTTTTTCAAATCCAGGTATTAATTGTCCTTGCCCTAAAGTAAACTCTAACGGTTCTTTTCCTTCAGAACTATCAAAAACTTGCCCGTCAGATAACTTTCCTGTGTAATTTACTTTAACCGTGTTGTTTTCCTTAACTATACTCATATTGTAATTTTCAATTTTTAAAATATCCTTTGCATAATTTTTACGCAGTCTATATTTTATTTTAAACTTAGACTTACTTTTCTGCCAAAACCAAGCCAAAGGACTAAAAACCTGACACAAAAGAGCTCAAACCTGTTTATTATCAAACTAAAAACAACAAAAAACTGCTACAGCCCTTTGTAAGTAGTAAAACAGCATATTTTATAATACGTAAAAAAAAGAGCAACTTAAATCAGCAACTATGTCAGGTTCTATTAAAATACAGTTATAAATTAGATACAAGCGATTATAAAATGAATAAGGATTAGGCTCAAAAAACAACTACATTAGTATTTCGTTAGGAAAATAAAGTATGAAAAATAGTATTTAAGAATTTAGTAACACTTTAAAAGATTTTCAAAATATATTACGAACTACCAAATTTGGTAGCAAAAACGACTTTCTAAACCGAGAAAACACAGCGCCAATAACAGCTGTTAAAGAACATGTACTTTCACCAGAGTTAAGTTACCTGTACACCAACTACAATACACTTTTAATTTTACCTCACCTACACATTAACACCTACTCTAGTTTATTTCCCAAACTAAACATCTATGGTAAAGGAACCGCGATGTCTCACAAACACAATCCTTGGAAAAACGGTAAAGTTGTTATTGGACATTCTTTTAATACATCGAGCAGAAAAATATGGGCGGACACAAACCAAGAACATACCCCTATTTATAGTACAGACATAGAGGGTAATTTTATACCACTAACTCCATCTATAAACTTATTTTTTAAATTATTAATTGAGTTATGCATAAGCTACAATGACAACAGAGAAAAAGAACCAAAATGTGGTAGCCACACAGATCTATGGGATTTACACAGAGAAAACATTGTCTCCCCTTACTTTGCCAACCGAATAAAAGATGTAGTTACACCTTCTGAGTTATTTATAATAACAGCTATTTTTACCCAGGAATAAACTCTTATTTACTTTTCTATTTACAATCATTTTTAAGTAGTATTTTTACCACATATTTTTACCTAAATAAATCTACACTTATGACTTTAGAAGAAAGAATTGAAAAATCTGTAACAACAATTTTTAAAGCTGTTTTTCCTAATACGACGAACCATTACGATACTCTTTTTGGTGGTACAGCTATGCAACTTATGGATGAGACTGCTTTTATTTGTGCTACAAGATTTAGCCGACAACAAATGGTAACTGTTAGCAGTGATAAAATAGATTTTAAAATGCCCATTCCGGCTGGTACAATTGTAGAACTATCTGGTTACGTTACGCATGTTGGTAATACTAGCTTAAAAGTTGCTGTAGATATTTATATAGAAGAAATGTACTCTAACTATAGAGAAAAAGCAGTGTCTGGCGAATTTACTTTTGTTGCAATTGACCAAAATAAAAAGCCAGTTACAATTTTAAAATAAAACTTACATTATTTATCTTTTTAGTATATTAGTTTTAGAGAATGACAATAGATACCATACTTAACAAAGTCTACACACTACCACTAGCATCTTTAATTAAAATTAAAGACAATGTGGTAGAGGTATCATATCCTAAAATGCACATAATAATAAAAGATACTACTGTAGAGCCTAATATTTACTTTATTAAAAGCGGAATTGTTAGGGCTTATTCTGACTATGATACTACAGAAGTCACTTTTTGGTTTGGCAAAGAGTCTGAAGCCATAATATCTATGCGCAGTTATATTGAAAACAAAAAAGGCTATGAGCATATTGAATTGCTTGAAGATTGCGTTTTATACAAGCTTAAAACCAATACACTAAAACAGCTTTTTTTAACGGATATACACATTGCCAATTGGGGTCGTAAATTTGCAGAACAAGAGCTTATTAAAACAGAAGAACGCCTTATATCTAGACAGTTTAGAACAGCCACAGAACGCTACCAAGATCTACTAGAAAATAATGGCGACCTAATTAGAAGAGTTCAACTTGGCCACATAGCATCATACTTAGGTATAACACAAGTAAGTTTAAGTAGAATTAGAGCAGCCATTAAATAATTTATTTTTTTATCATTTGTAAAATTTAGTTCAGTTTCTATACTAGACCTTTGTAAAAAATTTTACAATGAATTGGATTATGTTAGTGGTCGCAGGACTATTTGAAGTTGCTTTTGCCTTTTGTCTAGGAAAAGCTAAAGAGGCAACTGGTACAGATATGTATTTATGGTACAGTGGTTTTTTTATATGTTCCACTATTAGCTTTGTTCTACTTATAAAGGCAATGCAAACCATCCCTATTGGCACTGGTTATGCTGTATGGACAGGTATTGGTGCTGTAGGTACTGTTTTGGTAGGCATATTTGTATTTAAAGACCCAACTAATTTCTGGAGAGTTTTTTTTATCATCACACTTATTGGCTCTGTTGTTGGCTTAAAAGCAGTTTCGCACTAATAAAAAAATGCGCCTAAGCATAGTCCTTTGTGAAAAATTAAAATTTATAACTTAAAAAACTGAAGTACAGGTATTTCACGGAAAACAGGGTATATAGTATTTTATAACTCCATTATTTTTGGAGTATAATTTAAAACACAACTAAACGCTCTAAAGATGAATACGGACACTATCAAACAAAAATTAAACACACAAGGGATTTACCACTCAGACGATAACATACTAAACAAAAGAAGTGTTATTGGCTACGAGAAAAAATTTAAACTAAGTTGGATGGCAACACAACTTAATACATTTGTTGTTGTTACAGATTTTAAAAATGAAAAAATTACCCCAGCTGTATTAGATCAACATTTAGCTGCCTCTTTTAATTTTACAAAAAAGAAGTATACTGGTTGGCCAAGAGGATTGCAATCTGCGATTGGTGTTGTATCTATATTAATTTCTAATAATGTAGATGAAGACGCAAAAGAGTATTGTGAAAAATTAAAGAGTGGTAAAAAATGGGCTGGATTTACAATTCCTGTAATTTTTAATCCAGATACTAAAGAAGTACACCAATTTGATAAAAACCCAATGTGGGGACGTATCTATTATCCACACTTTAAAAAAATGATTAATAACTTAAAATAAGTTACAAAAAGTTAACCTTAAAACTGTAAAAAGTTAACTAAACATTAAGTTATTAATGCTTTAAAAATAAACCACTTATATCATTAAAAAAGGCTGTAAATTTTGCTTCAAAAAACCAAATGAAAGAATTGGACGAGCAAATTTATATGCAGATTTTACAATTATCTAAGACTGCAGATTTACTCTTAGAGAAAGAAGAATATTCAAATGCTTTGCAAAAATACTGGTCTGCTTATGATTTAGTGCCAGAACCTAAAACAAATTGGGAAACGAGTACTTGGTTACTAGCGTCTATTGGCGACATAAACTTTGTAAACAAGGATTATAAAGCGGGAGTAGATACTTTGTCTGATGCTATGCAATGCCCAGATGCAATTGGCAATCCTTTTATACATTTAAGATTAGGGCAATGCCAATTAGAAATAGGTAATAAACACCGTGCAGAATGCGAATTAAACAGAGCTTTTGCCATAAAAGGAAAACCTCTTTTTATGCAAGAAGATAAAAAATATTTTGATTTTTTAGATGCAAGAGTAGATCTGGTTCAAAAGAAAAAAAAGTGGTGGAAACTTTTAAAAAGTGAGTAAAACAACTTGTTAATATGGCCTTTTTATCTGTATGTTTGCTATTCCAAACACACATAAATGGCAAACCAAGATTCTAAAATAAAATTACTAGATGCCATATCTATTGGTATTGGAGGTATGGTTGGTGGTGGAATCTTTGCAGTACTAGGCCTGGCAGTTTCTCTCGCAAAAGGCGGTACTCCTATAGCTTTTCTATTTGCCGGCATTTTAGCCCTAATAACATCTTACAGCTACGTAAAACTTTCTAAAACCTACCCAGACAGAGGCGGAACAGTAAAGTTTATAAATAAAGGCTTTGGGGTCTCTATTTTTAGCGGAGCCATAAATAACTTATTATGGATTAGCTATATAATAATGCTATCTCTCTATGCTAGCGCCTTTGGTTCTTATGCTCCAAATTTATTAGAGATTACAACATACAAAACCTTAGATTTTCATATTTATGCTAGCAGCATCATAATACTAGCAACAGTCATAAATTACTACAGTATTACCGTTGTAGGCAAAATAGAGTCGTATGCTGTAATTATTAAGCTGGTTATTCTTATTTCTTTTATTTTTATTGGTGCTTATGGTTTAATTGGCAATCCTAATCTATCTCAACTTGCTGTATCGCAATGGGAAAGTCCTATTAAGCTATTTGCCGGTGGTATGGTTATTTTTGTTGCCTATGAGGGGTTTGAGCTCATCGCCAATGCTGCCCCTGACATTATAAATCCAGAAAAAAACATACCTAAGGCTTATTACTACTCTGTAATCTTTGTAATTTTACTCTATATTATTATTGCTTTTGTTACTGTTGGCTCCCTACCCTTTTCTAAAATAGCAACTGCTCAAGACTATGTTTTAGCAGAAGCAGCAGAACCAATGCTTGGTAAAATTGGATTTTCAATTATTACTGTAGCTGCTTTAATTTCTACTTTTTCCGCTATTAATGCATCATTATATGGCGGTAGTCGTGTTAATTTTGAAATTGCTCAAGATGATGAGCTTCCACATAACTTTTTATCACAATTATGGAATCAACCTATAGGCTTATTAATTACAGCTATTGCAACATTAGTCTTGGTTAACATCTTAGACTTAGAAAGTATATCTACAGCTGGTAGTGTTGGTTTTTTACTCATTTTTGGGATTGTAAATTTAGCTGGCTATAGACGCGCCAAAGAAACTGGATCTAAGAAAAGCATACCGCTAGTTGGTTTTATTTTATGCTTAATTGCTACCGTAACTTTATTACAGCAGCAATACACTTCTAATCTTACAGGAGTAATTATATCTTTAAGCATTATTATTTTTTGTTTTTTAGCGGAATGGATTTATAAAAAAACAGAAAAAAAGAAAGCTTAAAAAAAGCTAGTTCATTTTTCTACATTTGATTGTAATACATTAACACAATTACACACTTTAATAAATTATTTACCATTATTTTTGTGAGCTTATAATATTTATTACTGTATGAATTTAACCATAGAAAACATACTATTAGTTGGCTCTATTTTGCTTTTTATAAGTATAATAGTAGGTAAAACATCGTATAAATTTGGCGTACCAACATTACTTTTATTTTTAATTATAGGGATGCTAGCTGGCTCTGATGGTATTGGAGGCATTCGTTTTGACGATCCCAAACTAGCACAATTTATAGGCATAGTTTCATTAAATTTTATTCTTTTCTCCGGAGGACTAGACACCAACTGGAACACTGTAAAACCCATACTTAGAGAAGGCTTTGTGCTGTCTACCATAGGCGTACTTTTAACTGCAGTTACTCTTGGAACATTTGTGTGGTTTGTAACAGATTTTACCATTTATGAGAGTATGCTACTAGGCTCTATAGTTTCTTCTACAGATGCTGCTGCTGTATTTTCTATTTTAAGATCTAAAAGTTTAGCTCTTAAAAACAATCTAAGACCAACCTTAGAGATGGAAAGTGGTAGTAATGACCCTATGGCTTACGTTTTAACATTAGCCTTTTTAACCTTGGTTATTAATCAAGATAAAGATTTAGCATCTATAATTCCTATGTTTTTACAACAGATGGCTTTTGGTGCTATTGCAGGTTTTGGCTTTGGCAAGCTAAGTAAATTTATAATTAACAAGATTAAATTAGATTTTGAAGGGCTTTATCCTGTACTGGTTATAGCCTTAATGTTTATTACTTTTTCTGCAACCGATTTTGTTGGTGGCAATGGGTTTTTAGCCATTTATATCTGTGCCGTTTATTTAGGAAATCAAGACCTGATACACAAAAAGACAATTTTAAAAATGTACGATGGTTTAGCCTGGCTTATGCAAATTGTACTTTTCTTAACACTGGGCCTGCTTGTTTTCCCTTCTAAAATTGTTCCCATATTTGGAATAGGAATGCTTATTTCTGTGTTCTTAATTTTAGTTGCTCGTCCTGTAAGTGTACTTTTAAGTCTTATGTTTTTTAAAATGAAATTTAGACGACGTCTCTACATTTCTTGGGTTGGTTTACGTGGCGCTGTACCAATTGTGTTTGCTACATACCCGCTATTAGCCGGTATAGATAAGGCAGATATGATCTTTAATATTGTCTTTTTCATTTCTGTTTCTTCCGTAATAATACAAGGTACTACCCTATCTGTAATGGCCAAATGGCTAAACGTAGCATTACCAAATGAAGAAAAGAAATTAAATGCAACAGATTTATTATTTGCAGACAATCCTAAAGCGTTAATAAAAGAGATACCAGTTTCTGCTAACTGTTATGCGGCAGATAAAAAAATAGTAGATCTAGGCTTTCCTAAACATGCCATTATTGCAATGATCAGGAGAGACAACCAATACATTACTCCAAATGGTTCTACAATTATTCTAGATAAAGATGTACTTGTTGTGTTAGCAGATAAGCAAGAAGCCATAGATAACGTAAAAGAATGCCTAAATAAGTAACATTTAATATAAATTAACATTTACCTATTTATTTTATAAAGTAACTTTGCTGCGTGAAAAAGAACGTAAAACTTATAAGTGTCATTTTACTTACAGCACTCTATTGTTTAGCAATGGGAGCTGTAACACAATCGCTTATTACGTATACTGTAGACAATACAGGAACAAGTAACGAAGTACAGCTTTCTTACAACAAGTCCAATAATTCTTTTTTTCAGACATTACAAACAGAGAATACAATAGATATTCCCAGTAATACAAACGTACCGTCTGATTTTAAAAACCCGTTTCAGAATTTCCTATCCCCTACTATTGCTATAGCGCAAACCACAGAGGTCTTATATTCTAAACACATAAACACATCTTTAAACTTTTTAATTCAACTTAAAAAGTCGAGTTTATTATATCCTTTCCATTTTTTCTGGTAGAATAAATTGTTACCACAAGGGCTGTTTTTACAGCAAATAACAATTTAACAAAAGGCTTTGCAAACGCATTGCCAATTTACTACACACAATATTTTAAAGAAATTAAAAATGGATTTAGGAACAGATATCATAGCAACTATAGTTGTAGTTTTATGCGTTATACCTTTTATATTAATCGCTAAAGGTCGAAAAAAAAGAGAAAAAAAAATGTTGAAATCTTTAGAAGAGATTGCAAGCAAAGAAAATTGCACAATTAATGATTACGAAATAAATGCTGATTTTATCATAGGGATAGATCACAAACAAAATCAAGTTTTTTATTACAAGAATGAAGAAGGCGTAATAAACCAAGGATCGGTTAACTTATCTGCCATAGAAAAATGCAAGCTTGCAACACATAGCAAAACAATTAACGGTAAAAACCGTAAAGAGTCTATAATTAAAGGATTAGACTTAAGGTTTACACCTCGCCACAAACAAGAACCAGAAGTATCTTTTACTGTATATGATTCCGATTTAAAAATGCAACTTACTGGAGAGTTGCAATTAGCAAAAAAATGGGAAACACTAATAAACAAAAAGTTATTACAATTTAATTAAGTAAAAAAAGCCCTTTGCAAAGTCAAAGGGCTTTTTTATTTTACTCTAATATCTTTTTTGTTTCTTTGTTAGCCTTAACTATAAAGAAACTATATGGAAGTTCTAGGTATAGACATTGGCGGCTCTGGCATAAAAGGAGCTATTGTGAACATTAAAACGGGAGAAAAACTTACAGAACGTTTTAGAATACCTACTCCGCCCACTAAAAAGCCTAAAGAAATGGCCAAAGTGGTACATAAAATAGTAAAACACTTTAATTACAACGGTCCTGTTGGCTGTGGATTCCCCACTTTAATTAAAAAAGGCATTTGCAAAACTCCAGGAAACTTGCATAACAAATGGGTAGGCACAGATGTAGCTAAGCTTTTTTCGGAAACTACAGGTTTGCCTTTTACAGTTATAAATGATGCAGATGCAGCTTGCTACGCAGAAATGAATTACGGTATTGGTAAAGACTTAAAAGGTTTTGTTATAATGATAACTATAGGTACAGGATTAGGAAGTAGTGCTTATTTAGACGGCAAGCTTATTCCTAATTTTGAGCTAGGTCAAATACCTTATAAAAAGCATACAAAAATTGAATCGTGGGCAGCAGATTCTGCTAGACAAAGAGAAGATTTATCCTTTAAAAAATGGGGCAAACGACTAAACACTTTTTTAGAACACGTAGAATTATTAGTAGCACCGGACACTATAGTTCTTGGCGGCGGAATCTCTTCAGAGTTTAATGAATTTAGCAAACACATAAAAATTACTACCCCAGTTTTACCTGCCGTTTTAGAAAACCACGCTGGTATTATTGGCGCCGCTTCTGCAACAATAAATAACTAATTTTATCTAAAATAAAAAAGAGCCTTGGTCTAAATTTAGACCAAGGCTCTTTTTATAGTATTAACTTATCTTTTTAACTTGGTCCTTATTTTAATACCTCTGCTCCTTCTGGTTTAGAAAAGAAATTCTCTTCAACTTCATCAGAAAAACTAATATCACTAACATCTATTTTAGTAATATATTCCCCTAATCCGTCTTTATCATCGGTAGACCAATACGTTTTAAAATCAGTTGCAAATACAATACCATCTACAGTTGTTGTTCCTTGAGTTACCGTAATTTTTTCTGGGGCATGGCCTCCGTTAGGGAAATACTCAGGATAAGAAACAATGTATTTAAACGCGTCTACTAAATTTGTTTTAGCATTTACATACATAATATAATAATCATCTGGAGCAGAACCTACACCTTTGTCGTACGTTACTTTGATTACATTCTGCGTAGCTCCTTTAAACTCTATTTGTGGCAACAATTCAAGATTTACACCGACACCATCAAAAACAAAAGGCTGACCTGAGAAATAAATAGGCGTTAATGCCCAAAATTTAGTGTCGTATGCAAAAGAAGTACTGTCTTTTGCTTTTACCCAAGATTCATTACCATCCCAACCAAAAAAATCGTTCTTATCTGCAATACTATTGTGTCTTGCTTTGTTATTCCAAGTATCAACTGTTTGGTAAGAGTCTCTTATTCCTTTACCATTTAACGGCTGATAATTAAATCTAAGTGATAAAAAACCATTAGCATACCACTTATTTAAACCTCCGTGAGCTTCCATTGCACTCCATAAAACCTTACCTGCATCTGTTGCATTTAATCTTTTATTAGCCGCAGTAACTCTTTTCTCTATCCAAGTACTTGGTATTTGATATCCTACTTCTTCAGTTTGCTCTACTGTAGTTTTATCAGCTTCTTTTTTACTTGTTTCCTTACAAGCTACAAAGCTCAATACGGCAAATAAGCTTATCAGTTTTACTGTTATCCTCATTGTATCCTAAATTTATGTGTTAATACATAGTAGTCGTTTTAACCTACAAAACATTTCAAAAATAAATAAAAAAAATCCCAAGACTTACGCCTTGGGATTTAAATAGTATAAACTTAATTAATTAAGCTATTTTATTACGTTTACGTTCATTTTCAGTTAAGTAAATTTTACGTAATCTTAAGTGCGCTGGAGTTACCTCTACGTACTCATCTTTTTGTATGTATTCTAATGCTTCTTCTAAAGAGAATTTTATAGCTGGTACAATTTTAGCTTTATCATCTGCTCCTGAAGAACGTACGTTAGACATTTTCTTAGTTTTAGTAATATTCACAGACATATCATCGCCTCTAGAATTCTCACCAATTACTTGTCCTTCGTAAATATCTTCACCTGGCTCAACAAAAAACTTACCTCTATCTTGTAATTTATCAATAGAATAAGGAATAGCTTTACCCATTTCCATAGAAACTAAAGAACCATTTTGACGTTGAGGAATATCTCCACGCATTGGTTGGTATTCTAAGAAACGGTGTGCCATAATAGCTTCACCAGCAGTTGCAGTTAATAATTGGTTTCTAAGACCAATTATACCACGAGAAGGAATTAAGAATTCGCATATCATACGCTCTCCTTTTGCTTCCATACTAGTCATTTCACCTTTACGCATAGAAACCATCTCTACTGCTTTACCAGATACAGTTTCTGGTAAATCTATAGTTAATGCTTCTATAGGCTCACATTTAACACCATCAATTTCCTTAATAATAACTTGTGGCTGTCCAATTTGTAGTTCATAACCTTCTCTACGCATTGTTTCTATAAGTACAGACAAGTGTAATACACCACGTCCAAATACTAAAAATTTATCAGCACTATCAGTATCATTAACACGTAATGCTAAGTTTTTTTCTAACTCACGTGCTAAACGATCTTTAATATGACGAGAAGTAACAAATTTACCATCTCTACCAAAGAAAGGAGAATCGTTAATTGTGAACAACATACTCATTGTTGGCTCATCAATAGCAATACTTTGTAATTTCTCAGGGTTCTCTATATCGGCAACAGTATCTCCAATTTCAAAACCTTCTAAACCTACAATAGCACAAATATCACCAGTAGCAACTTCTTCTACTCTTAATCTTCCAAGACCTTCAAAAGTATAAAGTTCTTTTATTTTAGATTTAGTAATACTACCGTCTCTTTTTACAAGAGAAATTTGCTGACCTTCTTTTAAGCTACCACGTTGTAATCTACCAATAGCAATTCTTCCTGTAAAAGAAGAATAATCTAAAGAAGTAATAAGCATTTGAGTATTTCCTTCTTTTGGTTCAAAAGTTGGAATATGCTCTATAACCATATCTAATAATGGCTCAATATTATCTGTTTCGTTTTTCCAGTCGTCACTCATCCAGTTATTCTTAGCTGAACCGTAAACTGTTGGAAAATCTAACTGCCATTCTTCTGCTCCTAACTCAAACATTAAGTCAAAAACTTTTTCATGCACTTCTTCTGGAGTACAGTTTTCTTTGTCAACCTTATTAACAACAACACAAGGTTTTAAACCTAAATCAATTGCTTTTTGTAAAACAAAACGAGTTTGTGGCATTGGTCCTTCAAAAGCATCTACTAAAAGTAAAACTCCATCTGCCATATTTAATACTCTTTCTACTTCTCCACCAAAATCGGCGTGACCAGGAGTATCTATAATGTTTATCTTTGTACCTTTATATACTACAGAAACATTTTTAGAAACGATTGTTATTCCGCGTTCGCGTTCTAAGTCGTTACTATCTAATATAAGATCACCAGTATTTTGGTTCTCTCTAAATAACTGACAGTGGTACATAATCTTATCTACCAAGGTCGTTTTCCCGTGATCTACGTGGGCAATAATTGCAATATTCTTCGTTGTTGACATAACTGATTTTTAAATGCATTTACCTTACTAAATGCGCGCGCAAAGATACTCTATTTTTTTTAGCAAAAAGCAAAAGATTAAAATTTCTTATTATACTGATTTTGAGCTTGTTTACAAATGCTAAATTCCTAGTAAAAACTACTATCTTTGCAAACATAAATTATACTACAGATGAACTTAGATCTTATACCTCAAATAAAACACACAAAAAGCGACAATTTTTTCTTGCTATCTGGCCCTTGCGCTATAGAAGGTGAAGAAATGGCTTTACGTATTGCTGAAAAAATAATGACGATTACAGACAAGTTAGAAATTCCTTATGTTTTTAAAGGAAGTTTTAAAAAAGCTAATCGTAGTAGAGTAGATTCTTTTACAGGAATTGGTGATGAAAAAGCACTTAAAATACTAAGAAAAGTTTCTGAAACATTTCATGTCCCTACAGTTACAGATATTCATGAAGTATCTGATGCAGCAATGGCAGCAGAATATGTAGATATATTACAAATACCAGCATTTTTAGTTAGACAAACAGATTTAGTTGTGGCGGCTGCTAATACAGGTAAGGTTGTAAACCTTAAAAAAGGGCAGTTTATGAGTCCTGAAAGTATGAAACATGCAGTTACCAAGGTTATAGATAGCAACAACCAACAAGTTATGGTTACAGATCGTGGTACTATGTTTGGTTACCAAGATATGATTGTAGATTTCAGAGGTATACCAACGATGAAGGAATTTGCTCCTGTTGTATTAGATGTAACACACTCTTTACAACAACCAAACCAATCTTCTGGTGTAACCGGTGGAAGACCAGATATGATAGAAACTATTGCAAGAGCAGGTATTGTAACTGGAGCAGATGGTATTTTTATGGAAACTCATTTTGACCCAGCAAATGCTAAAAGTGATGGTGCAAATATGTTACACCTGGATCATTTAGAGAAATTACTAACAAACCTAGTTGCTATTAGAAAAACTGTCAATAGCTTAAAGTAGAACTTACTACTTTATCCTAAAAAGAAAACCAATTCTTAAATTTAAGAATTGGTTTTCTTTTTTTAAACAGGTTACGAACATTCAAAACAACTCATTAATAGTATTAAAAAAGGTACCGTAATTCATACTCAATAAAAATTATCACAAATAACTTAGTTATAGTTAGTTGTTTTCTTACATATCTAATACTTTTATCTTTCAATTAAAAATTTAGATCTAAAATGAAAACTACAAATTGTTTATTTGCTCTTGCACTAACAGCGCTTTGTTTTTCTTGTAAAGAAACTCCTAAAGATATAGGAGCCACAATAGGTTCTTTATATATTTCCGATGCTACACCAAGCCCTGGAGAAACGCTAAACCTAACATATAGTACAGACAGTAACAAAGAAGATATTAGTGCTTTTTACTACTATACTGTAGGTAGTAGTGCTTATCCTGTAGATTTAGCTATAACAAAAACAGATAGCTTATACAAAGCTTCTATTATTATACCAGACTCTGCTACAGCATTAGCTTTTAATTTTAAGCTAAAAAAAGACTTTGATTCCAATAATAAAAATGGGTATATCATTCCCTTAACTACAACATCTGGCGATACTATTGCAGGCGCTCTAGCAAGCATTGGCGCTTATAAATTAAGGCTTGCTGCTAGCTACGGTGTAGAAGTAGATAAAAAGGAAGCTTTTCATCTTATAAAAGCAGATTTGTTTGCTCACGAGGATCTTCAAGAAAAATGGGATGGTATTTTTCCTCGCACATTTATGTCTGAAGAAAAAGCTGAAGCTGAAAAATACATTACTCGCAGAATAGCCGCTTACACAAGTAAACCTTCACTAACAGAGCAAGAATACAGAAACTTAAATTCTCTTTATCAGATTAATGGGAACAAAGAAAAAATAGACTCTTTACAAGTTGTAATGGCAGAGAAGTTTCCTAAAGGCCTTATTGCTCAGCAACAGGCATGGTCTGTATTTTACAAAGAACAAGATTATACTAAAAAGAAAGAATTGTTTAACGATTTTAATCAAAAATTTGGTGATGAGAATCGTATTAGAAATATTATGGCAACAAGACTTGCAACTGCCGCTATAGAAAATGGTAATAAAGAAGAATATACCTCTATCATGGAGCAAGTGACAGATAAAACTATGCTGCCAAATGCGTACAACAGTGTTGCTTGGAACTACGCAGAGAAAGGTGAGAACCTAGAATTTGCTGCAGAGATATCTAAAAAATCTTTAGACTTAGTTAAAGCAGCTATAAATGATACTAAAGACAAGCCTGTAAACAACACCGTATCTCAGTATAAAGAAAATATGACGAGCACATATAACATGTATGCAGATACATATGCTTTAATTAAATTTAAACAAGGAGATATAGACCAAGCTATAACATACCAAAAAGAAGCTATTGGTAATGGTTTAGATGTTGAGCTTAATGAGAGATATATTCAGTTTTTAGCTGAAGGAAAAAAACATGATGCTATTTTAAATGAGGCTTCAAAATTTATTAAAAACGGAAATACCAATCCTAAAATTAACGCCTATTACAAAGATGCATTTGTACAAAAAAATAGCACCGACGAAGGCTTCGCAGAAAAGTTAGAAGCTTTACAAAAAGTTGGTTATGACAAATTAGTTGCAAAGACTAAGGAAGAAATGATTAACAAAAAACCAAAAAACTTTACACTTAAAAATACAAACGGCGAAGTTGTAGAATTAGCTGCATTAAAAGGTAAAACTGTAATTCTAGATTTTTGGGCTACATGGTGTGGTCCTTGCAAAGCTTCTTTTCCTGGAATGCAAGTAGCAGTGAACAAATACAAAGACAATGAAAATGTAGTTTTCTTATTTGTAGACACTATGGAGAGTGGTGATTATGACACAAGAAGCAAACTAGCTGGCGACTTTGTAAAAAGCAACAACTACAGTTTTGAGGTTATAGTAGATAACCCCGTAGAAGAAGGTAGTCGAGCTTACCAAGTAGCTTCTAATTTTGAGGTTACAGGCATCCCAACTAAAATAATTATTGGCCCAGACGGAAATATAAAATTTGTTTCTGTTGGCTACAGCGGTAATTCTGACAAATTAGTTAAAGAATTATCATTAAAGATCGATTTACTAAACTCGTAACCATTTACACTTAGTTATCAATAAAGGCAACTCTAACCGGTTGCCTTTCCTTTTGCTCAATTTTTTAAAATTGAATTAAAACTTTTCGTTTCTAACAGCGTAAGCATCGTTTAGAACTATTTTTAAAACCATATCATCTATTTCTTCTAAAGAAGTATAACGTAACGATTTCATTTTCTTACGTCCATCTACAACCAACAATTCTGTACATTTTGTTAAGTGACGTCCGTTTTTAAAAACTAAATCTACATAGTTTTTACTACAATTTAAATGACAAAAAGGCTTCTCCTCTATATAAAAATAAGGCAAACTGTATTTAAATTTTAAATCTACACTTGGCAAGTTTCGCATAATAGCAGCCTGCAAATGCATTAAAATAGCGCTATAAGGTTCTTGTGCGTTGTATATGTATTCTTCGGCTGGTTTCATATTTTAAATATATAAATTTTATAATCGCTATTGCATAACACAATATTTTTACTTTACTTTGTTTTTCAAAGTACTTTAAATATGGATTCTAAAAAATACTTAGACGACATTTCTGAGATTAAAAATATGATGAGCAAGTCGTCTCGTTTTATGTCCTTAAGCGGACTATCTGGAATATTAGCTGGTGTGTATGCATTAATTGGAGCTTATTTAGCTCACCATATTATACATACCATTAAAACTGAACAGAGTGGATTACGTAGATTTTTTATGACCTTTGGAGCACTGGATAGTTTACTAATAATTGCATTAAGTGTTATGGTCCTTGCATTAATTACAGGCACCGTATTAACCTATTTTAAAGCCAAAAAAAGCGGTGAAAAAATGTGGGATGTATCTAGCAAGCGTTTGCTGCTAAACTTTTTGTTACCACTAATAGTAGGTGGATTTTTCTGCTTGACGCTAATACAATATGAATACATAAAAATTGTTGCACCTGCCACACTAATCTTTTACGGTCTTGCCTGTGTTAATGCCAGTAAATATACCTTAGGAGGCGTACGTTATTTAGGGATTACTATAATTGCAATTGGTTTAATATCTACACAATTTGTTGGTTATGGTTTGTATTTCTGGGCATTAGGTTTTGGTGTTTGTCATATAATTTATGGTTCTTTAATGTACTTTAAACACGACCGCAACTAAGTATGAGTATTATAAACAATATTAACAAAGCATTTGATCACCGTATTAGACTAGGCATTATGTCTATTTTAATGGTGAACGATTATGCCGATTTTAATATGGTAAAAGAATTACTAGGTGCAACCGATGGCAATATTGCTAGCCATACAAAAGCGCTAGAAAAAGTAGAGTACATTAAGGTTGAAAAACAATTTATAGGTAGAAAACCCAATACAAGGTATGCTGCAACACAACTAGGTAAACTAGAATTTAAGAAGCATATAGATGCACTTGAAAAATTAATAAGGAGATAAAACTATTTTTTTATCTTTCTACTTTGAAACACAAAGTACTTTAAAATAATAAATATGAGAGCATTACTATTAGAAAAACTATACGACTGGAGTAAAATTCCTTATCAAAAATTTTTGAAAAGGAACAATGCTTGGAACATAAAAATAAGCACCTTATTAAGTTACCCTAAAGATACTTTAGGTAATGGTCTGGGGCTTTTTATTACCAAACACAACTTTGAGTTACAAGAAAAATTAGAAAGTCATGATGTCTTCCACGTGTTAACAAATACGGGGATTACAGTGCCAGAAGAGGTAAGTATGCAGTTCTATTTATTAGGTAACGGCAAGCGCAGTCTTTATTTATTCTCGGTTGTATTCTTAGGTCTACTACTCTATCCCGATTATTTTACAACTTTTAAAAACACCTACAATAGAGGTAAAAAAGCATTGCAATTTCATCAATTAGATTTTTTAAAAATGCTGCATTTACCAATTCAAAAAATTAAAACAACCTTTTTAATCTCTTAAAAATAATGAAACAAAAATTAATCTTACTTGCAAAATCTAACCTTAGTTTAATAGCGTCTATAAGCTTTGCTTTTTTAATTTTAGCTATCCGTATAAAAATCACAGGGTCTTTATTCTTTACTTTTTTGGTATGGAATCTTTTCTTGGCCGGTTTGCCCTACTTGTTTTCTCAGATTTTAAAACAGTTGCACGCAACTAACGCCAATAAATTAATACAGTTTGGAGTCTTTGGTTTATGGTTGCTATTTTTACCAAACAGCCCATATATTATTACAGACCTTATACATTTACAAAATGAAAGCGCTACTATGGTCTGGCTAGACTTACTTATAGTATTTGTTTACGCTATAAATGGTTTACTACTTGGCTTATTTTCTATGATAGATATTTACCACATACTTAAAAGTAAATACGACGCTAAAAATGCTAACTTTTTTATGATTTACTTATGTCTATTATGTGGTTATGGTGTATATCTAGGTAGGTTTTTACGTTTTAATTCTTGGGATTTGTTTACAAAACCGCACATATTAGTCTATAACATTGCACATAGTCTAACCAATTACAATGTCTGGGCAATGACATTTGCCTTTGGTAGTTTACTATGGATTTTATTCTGGACGTTACAGTCTAAGCTTTACAAACAATAACTAGTTATACTAACCTATTTGCCGTCTACGTAATCTTGCAGGTAAGAAAATCGCGGTGTTAATTTACCATCTTTTGTCATTCTGGCACGTTCTAATACGCCGTCTTTATCATTATTAAAAAAGGCGGGGATTACGTGTTTTATAAAAGATTCTCCAAAACCAACGCTTGCATCTCTTGGTAGCTCGCACGGTAAATTATCTACAGCCATAACTGCTATAGCATTTGGGTTTTTATAATCTACTTCTTTTCCTGTTTCTGGGTCGTAACCATAAACAGGATCTGCTATAGTAGATGCTTTTATGGTAGATGCAACTGGTCCATCTATATCACAACTAACATCTGCAACAACTCTAATTTTAAAATCTGGATGTTTGGCATCTTCTTTTGTAAAAAGATATGGTGCACCATCGCCATAAAAATGACCTGCAATATAAAAATCGGTTACTTTGGCAAACCTAAAAAAGTTTGACTTATACTCACTTGGATTCCCAAAAAACTCTTGCTTATTACTGTGCTCACCATCTTTACGCTTATTGTATTCTAAAGCATCTATTTGGCAGTATACTGGTTCACTAAACTCTTTTTTTAAATAGTCTGTTAGGGTTACTTTTTGCAAGCCCATGCCATCTAGCATTTCTTTAGCTCCATTACCTACGCGGCCTTTACCCGTTAACAGTATTTTTATATTTGGTAATTGTATTTTTTTTAATTCGGCTATTAATGCCGCTTGGTCTTTTACTGTTTCTGCCTTTGGCAACGCGTACGAGTTGTACTTTAGTCCGTATGCTCTAAAACCGTTATATGCCCCAACTATACCCGCATAACGCCCAAAGGCTACTAGGCGTGCTCCCTTTGGGTTTACAATAACTTCATGGTCGTAAAATTCTATATTTTTTTCTAAAAACGCCTTTAATAGGTTTCTGTTATAAGGCTGTTTTTTTATAGTATGAGAAAAGAAAAAGTATTTCTTGTTTGGCAGTAATGCATCTATTGGCACTTCTTTTACACCAATAAGTACATCACAATTTTGCATTTCTGCTGCTACGGTTATCTCTTTTTCTGTGTATTCTGAATCTTTGTAAACCCTAATGTCTGACGGTTCTACCACTATTTTTGCAGTACTAAAAGTAGCTTCTACTTTTTTACAAGCTTCTGGTGATACTACCACACGACGATCTGGTGGGCTTTTACGTTCTTTAATGATTCCGAATTTCATAGAAAATACTTTTATAACTTTAGGCTTATGCTTAGTTGTAAATGTAACATATGACAAGATGACAAGCAAAACTTTTTTTGGAATACTTTTTGCTTTATCTTTGCAGACTGCGTTAGGGATAGTAGCGGCATCTTTTTTAAGTTCTTTTTTTAAAAACTTAAAAAAATACAGCGAATAGCCCGTTAAAACGCCATTAAGATTATTAAAATTCTGGGGCCGACTGGTTTTGACAGCGAGACTAATTGGACAGTAAGCACGTCGTGTAATGGCATTGAAACACGTTAAAGGCTAGACCAACTTTTTAAACGGCGAGAATAACTACGCTTTAGCTGCATAATCCGAATTATAGTAGGATTGGCCTAGGTACACAAGGTGTACAAGCTTTATGTCTCCGGAAAGCCTTGATTGACGGCGTTCCATTTTGAGATATCGTAAAAGTCGATATAGATTAGGTAGTGCTTTGTTGCCTTTTTGAAACTAAAGAAGATAAGTTATAAGTGGGTTGTCTTTAACCAGCTTATAAACGAAAACCCAAGAAAAGAATAAGCGTGTAGAAGGCTCTTTGATTACTTGTTTGGACGAGAGTTCGATTCTCTCCGGCTCCACTAATAAACCCCGTAACAGCAATGTTTACGGGGTTTATTTTTTTTAGCAACCAATTTGGTTATCTATTTCCTTTTATAAATTTGGTAGGGTCTAAATAGCCTTTTGTATTTTCTGAATATCCTGGTCCTACTGGCAACTTAATATCTTCTCTAATTTCTAAATGTAAATGCGCTAAATACTGGCCATCTGCATTACCTATTGTAGCTATTTTTTGTCCTATTTTAACAAATTCTCCTTTAGTATTTAAAATAGCATTGCAATGTGCGTATAAAGATTCTACTATTTCACCGTCTGCTTTAAGATGCCATACTCTTATTACTTTTCCCCAACCTCCACCTATATCTTCTGCAAAGTTAACATAACCATTTGCTATAGAATATATAGGTTGTCCTAGATCCGAGTTTCCGCCTGTAACCGCGTTCCAGTCATCTCCTAAATGGTTGTTTTTGCCAAATACCTGTGCATTGTAATATCCTTTTGCATTTGGCTTACCTACAGGAAAATTAAAATTAGTTGCTATATAATCGGTTTTACTCTTAAATATATTTTTAACCTCTTGCTCTTTGCTTGCTACAGGCACAACTTGCTCTTTTACTTGCTCTTGTTTTTGTTTGTTCTGTTCTTGTTTTTCTTGACCTTTAGAAAAGGTACAAGCAGAACATAATATCGACAAAAGTATATATTTCAAAGGTTTAGAATTTATCATATTAAATGAAGTAAATGGTGCTTATAGTTTAAAATATTATTTTGTAGCCTTAGATTTTATTACCCCATTTATGCTCTTGTATTTATTGTATGAGGTAATTTTTCCGGTATCATAAACATATTCATCATAATAATCTGACGTAACATGGTACACAAAATAATGCCCTTGAAACGGCATATTATCTTTGTATTTGCACGTAACAAATTTATCTGTTAATGGATTTAAACTTTTGTTTAGGGTAAGTACATCATCAGCAAAGGTATTTTCTGCAATTAATTTACCCTCATAAAATATGCTTTGCCCTCCCTCTTTTTTTCCGTTCTTATAAAACGTATGTGTAACCTCTAACCAACTCTTTTTAATATCTAATCCGTCTATAGTTTTAATGCCTTTGTAGGTGCCAAATCCTATTTTTTCACCTTTACTTGTATACCAATAAACAGTATCCCTTTCTTTACCGTATACTGTTGTAGCTAAAGGGTAAAAATCGTTTGGTGACAAAAACTCAATCCTCTTAGCAGTTACACCGTTCTTATACAAGTATTTAACTGTTGCAGCCTTATATATACCATTATATATATCTCCATTTTTGTATTCACTAGTATACTCTATTTTGCCGTTTTCTAAGTAAACAATACTTGGTCCGTTTAGAACACCATTTGCATAATTTTCGCTATTTGTTCTTTTTCCTTTTTCATCATAAAAGGTAATTTTACCCTCCATTACTTCCTCTTCTAGGTTAGAAAAATGACCATTCATCTGTAGCACCCCACTTATAAAATAGTCTCTAATATGAAAAAGAGAATCGTTCTTTTTAGTTACAACTCTATAAAAGCGTGCTTCTTCTTTGGTTGTTTTTTTCCAGTCCTTATCAAAATAAATTTTTGATTGACTGTAGGTATTCTGAAAAAGGAAAAAGCATACCAATATTAGTATACTATTTATTAGACCTCCTATTTTTATTTTGCTCATTATAATTCTATTTTAAAATTAAGTTGATAGTCCATCTAAATATACCTCATCTATTAATTTTATAAGCTTATAATTTTTTAGTAAGAAAATTATATATTCTCCCATTTGTTTAGAACAGCTACTTTTATAGTTATTTTGATTTTGAACAGTATCTATATCTATATTTCCTGTAATTGAAGAAATACGCACTTGAGCAGCTATTTTACCTTTATGATACATTAGAAACACTATATTATAATGATGCAACAACGCTCTGGATTGATTGTATGATTTTGGCATTTGCAGCTTTCTTATAAATATATCTTGGTCTTTTTTGTCTAATACAGTATAACCTAGTTCTTTTTTATACTCTTCAACTTTTGTACCTGGAGTAGACGTTTCTTTAGAGTGTATATCCCAAATTGAAAACTGAATACTATCTACGGCAACGGGTATTAAATTTTGTTTTGATTTACCTACTTGAGAAAAACCCACGAAAGAAAATAAAAATAAACATAGAATTAATAGTTGTTTCATATTTTATTATATAAATATTATATAGACGTCTCGTACTAGTACTAGTGAATTTCTTTTATATGTTCTTCCATTTTTTTAAACCAATATTCATCTTCTTCAGGTTTAAAAGAGAATTTGGTTAACAGTCCTGTCATCAACATTAACCAAGCAAAAATGCTAATTGGTTTCATTTTTTTTATACTTAAAGAGAATTTTTGTATCTCGGTAATAATTGTTCCTTTTTCATTTTTCTGTAGCTTAAAAATTGTAGTGTTTTTAATTCCTGCTTGATGCCTTACTGTCGTAAACAAATTATACGTATCAGCGTCTGTAATTTTACATACAACAACATCTCCCGTGCAGTCCTCTCCCGTATGTATTTCGGTCCATTTATTGTTTTTTTCTAATTTAAAAGACTCACTAATTTCATTATAATAGCAAGGTTCTAAACTAAAACCAACCGAATATTTTGGATGTGTTAGATACTCCCAAACTTGTTCTTGTTGATAATGACTCTGAAATTGAAAAATAGTTTTTGTGTGTTTTTTTTCTATCCTCATTTGGTATGCGTTGATATCCCAGATTAAATGATTCGTTTTTTAATTAAATGCTAAACTATCTTGTGGTTTAGACTCTTGATAAGCTTTAGATAGTTGAAGGTAATACACCACATCTTGTTCATTATAAATAAATACTATACGCGTTTCTTTAAAACTATATTCCAATACATAATTACTCTCCTGTATAGGCTTCCCAAACTTTTCTTTTACTTCTGCTATAGTAGACTTACCTAGTATAATTCCGTTATAAAACTTTGCTTTTGCTTTGTTTAACACAATTCTGTTTAATACTTCGTCCTTAGGTTTTGGTGTATTCTCTACCCAGTTCTTACTAAAATTTAATTCTATCCCTAAAGTGTCATTTTTAACATTGGTGCTAGAGTCCCACATTGGACTAGAATTTCCGCAACTTAAACTACCGTGTTTGGTTTCTTCAAAAATAACTTTATTCTGCTTTTGAAAATCTGAATAGGTTAACGATTCAATTTTTAAATAAGGTATTGTAAAGTCTTTATTAATTAACAATGTGTCCTTTAGTTGTAAACTATAGTTAGTTTCCTTTTTCTCGGTATGTTTCATTTCTTTTTTTTGGTTATTCCCGCAAGAGAATAACAAGAAAAGCATACTATAAAACAGGCTTTTTTTCATTTGTGTACCGCTTATTAATTTAAGATTTGCACCTTTAGTTTCATTAGCAATAATACGTACACTTATGCCACAACCAAGACAGCAATTAATATTCGTAAGCGTGTATTGTATATTTATAAGTAAATTTAGATACTAACTTTATATGATAAAATACAATTAACTATATCTAACATTTTTACTCTTGACTAACTTGTTCTAGTGTTCTAGTGTTCTATTGTTTTTTTGCTTTTTCTCAAGTAAAACCATTCTATAGGTTAGCCCTAAAAACAAAATAACAATAACGCAGATATTAGTAATTATCTCTGTAGAGTTATAAGATCCATTTATATTGTTACCAATCATTTCAATTACTTTATAGCTATACAAATAAATAGCAATACCTGCTATAACTGCAACAATTGGGTGCTTATTTTTAAGGTTAAAACCTAGTACAATACCATAAGCAACAAAAAAGAATGTCAAGAAAATAGTAAGATAATACTTTGCTTCTTCCCAATTTGATAGCTTAATTTGTTTAATTAATTGTTTGTGTAAACTTACCTCATACTTTAATTTATTTAGGGTAAACAAACCAAATTCTGATGTATTTTTAGGTTTATTTTGAATATACTTATTTAGATAAGAGTTAGGCAAAACACTTTCTAATATACTATCTGGTGTACTTAATGCTAGCTCTTTTATAGTAGTTTCTTTAGCAGATATTTCGGTTTGTAATGAATCTTTGTATTTATTTATGGCTAAAACATTCATCATTGACAATCTATTTTTTCTTAAATCGTCACTCATTTCTCTTCTCTCTTCTGTGTTTAGTTTTACTCTAAGGGCATACTCATACCTGCTTAAGTAAGACATAATTTTAAGCTCAGGAACCAACGTATTTTTAGTTATAAAAATAAGTGCTGAAAACAAAACTGACATTACTAAACCTAATTTTAATAATTTTATTACACTACGTTTATTACGTAACCAGTAGGCTGTAAACAACAAAGCAGAAATAAATAAACCAAAAAGCATAATAGTATCAACTAGGCTTAAACTAAATAAGCACGTATTAATTATATTGATTAAAACACCAGCTTCAGCCATAAAATGTATGATGACCTGCACTACTGAAAACAAATAATAAAAAAAACAACTTAATATAAAATACTTTAAAAATTGAAGTACTAATTTCTTTGTGGTCATCATAGCGTAATTGATATTTTTTAATGAGAAACAGCTTCCATAATTTTGCCGAAAATTACATACAAACCAAAAGTAATTGCACTACCTAATAGTATTAGAAATAGCAATTTAACAACGGGCTGTTTGGTTTTAAAGCGCCTTAAAGTTCGCATTACTAAATAGCAAATTAAACTAAGTAGAAACAAAGGGATTCCTATAAAAAAACTATTTCTAAGAATGTTGTACACATCTAAAAAATGAACAACAACACCTGTAGCAATAATTAGTAATGAGATTACTAGTAGCACTTTAAATAATGATTCTAAAAAAGTAATTATTTTTAATTGATTCATTCTCACATCTTAGTGATTTGCTTATAAAAAACAATCTTTAAAACTATAATTTTTTATGTAGCAATAATAAACACATATACCCAAAAAAACTAACAGCAGTTTATATTCGTTAGGGTATATGTCATATTTAGAATATGATAAATTAATAAAGGCTTTACTGCTTTTTAAAATGAATGTATTTTTCGCTACAATCGTTTAATTTTACGTAGTAATTCATTGCATTACCGTAATTCTGAATTGTTAACTCGTCCGGACTATAATAACACTCTACGCCTACTCTACGTTTGCCTATTTCTTTGAGCTTTGCATATTCCTTTTCTTTTTCTGGATCTTCTTCAAACAAGGCAACATCAAAATAATCTTCTGCATATTCAATTTCTGTTAGGGTCATGTATAAGTCTTCTTCTCTATAAAAATTGATTTTACCTTTTAAGCTTCGTTCATTAGATTGGTAGGTATAGTAATATTCGCCTTTAGACTTTGTAAACGTAAGAGTTAAATTACACATATCATTATAATACGCTCCTTCTATTCCTTCTGGTAATGGTGTTATATTTTTAGTTGTTTTGGTTATAAGTAATGGATACTCTTTTTTATTTTTTGCATTTACCCACACTCCATTTATAGCAGAATCCTCAATTTTTCCTTTTATAATTGCTAGGGTATCGTTTTTATAATTTAGCTCGTATGCAAGTAGACTATCTGCTACCACAGTACCTACAACTTTTATATCTATTCCTATTTTTTTGTAATAATAAAATCCACTAATATGGCCGTCATTATTATCTAAATGAAAAGCAGTCTCTAAATTACTTCCTATTTTACCCTTATAACTTCCTAAAACTATATCTTTATTTAATTCCTTAGGCTTATCTTCTTCTTTCTTAGTTTCTACAGTATCCTTGGTACTAAGCTCTGTATTCTTAGAATCTTCTGTTTTAGTTTTTTTCTCCGCACAAGAATTAAGGGCTATTAAAAAAGCTATAAGTAGTATTTTTTTCATTTTTGATCGTGGATTAATATAAACTAAAGTTATAATTATATATTATTTAGTTCTATTCTTGATTTTGTTTTTTGGCTAAATTGATTTCTCCATTCCTTGATATCAAAATTATTTCTTTCTTGAAAAGAAGATGTTTCCCAATACATCATTAGTGCATAATTCTGCTCTAACAACAATGCCTTATTATAATCTCCAAGCTCGTAAAGTTCTGTAAAGACAGTCTTAATTACTTGGTAATTCTTATTCTCTTTTTGTCCTCCAAAATTAAAGTCGAGTTGTTCTCTATTTCTAAGTAAAGGGTGATTTTTTAACGCTGCTACAGGGGTTAAATTCTTAAGCATTCTTACTGCATTCTGAGAAGGGAAATCTATTGCCCAATTAGAAATTATTGCGTTAATTAAACTCTTTTGAAAATCTAATTCGTTACCAATTCTCTTATATTGTGAAGCTAATTTAAACCAATTCTCGCTTAATTCCCCAAAACTTTCTGTACTTGCTCTATAAAACTCAATTGCCTTTTCGATGTTGTTTTGTTGTAAACATAAGTTCCCTTTCTCTAGGTAATTATACACCAATTTTTCATCGTCAATTTCTTCATCGCCAATTTCTTCATCGCCATAATCAAAATCGTTTACTGTGTACCATTCTAAAAATTTATCAAGAGAAGAAAAACTAGGTTTTATAATTCCTTCATCATGCATCATTTCACAAACTATAGGCTCTTCGTTTTCTTTACCAAATTCCCAGTACAAACCAAAGTAATCTCCGTTACCCAAACCTGCCTCAGAAAATTGCAAAAAACCATTTGGCGGA
This sequence comes from Cellulophaga sp. 20_2_10, assembly GCF_023476645.1. GTDB lineage: Bacteria > Bacteroidota > Bacteroidia > Flavobacteriales > Flavobacteriaceae > Cellulophaga. Next base: position 293,170 of record NZ_JAMCOJ010000002.1, on the reverse strand, counting down.
TATACTCCAACTTGTATTTCTGTATCTATAGAAACTTCTTTTATTCTCTTAGGTAACTTCATCTTCTATTATTGACTTTCTATTAGTAAGACTATATATTTTACTCCACTAAAGTATTAATCTCTTGATAAAAAAATCTAAAATACTACTTTTTACTCTCTGCTCGTTCTTTTACAACTCCGCCTACCAGTATACCAAGCACGCCTGTAATTATATAGAATGGCAAACCTAAAAGTAGAAACAAAAGAAAATCTTCCCAACTACTTACATAGCATATTATTAAAAATAATAGCGTTGAAAAAAAAGGGTAAAAGAAAAGCTTTAATCTAGATGTATACACACCCGTAGTTGCATAATAAACAGGTATTAAACTTATAATAGCGGGTACAATAAAAATGAGTATAAAGTTCTCATTGGAAATATCAAAATTCTCCCTTAAAACTCTTAGAAGAACTCCGTAGAGTGCCGTAAAAAAAAGGCCTGAGTAACTTTGTATTTTTATCTTTTTTCTAAGCATAGTTTTAAAATTAACTACTTACTTTACACTAATTTTATTCTTCAATATTACGAAGCTGCTCCATAAAATACTTTTTTAACGTATACAAACGAGAAGTTAAATTACTATTTACCTCTTCCGTTTCTAATACATCTGTAATAACATATAAATGACGCTCTAGTTTATTTTTATCTAATTTACTATTAACCTCATCTCCAAAAATTAATTTTCTTAAAGCTGCTGCTTTGGTAGTGGTTGTGCTCTCTTTGTTATTTCTTTTTATATGCTCTAAATTTTCAATAAGATTTTCAACCATAAGATCTCCATTTTTAAAATCTTTTATGGCATACGCATTTTTTGCCATAGATGAAATCATAAAACTAATATCTGCGTAAAGGTTTTTTGGATAAAAATTTGTGAATGCATCTAATACTTCTTTACATTTTTTAATGTTTCCTTCCTCTTTGTAATGATTAATAAGGGTTTCATAAGAAGATGTATAACTTATTAAAACAGAGAGCTCAGTTTTTGAGCTATTTTTAGTGTTTTTATGATACTGAAACTCATCTACTAAAATAGCATAGGTTTTATCTGCATCTATACCTGCTAAATACCTATCATTTTCTATTTTGTTTTTAGGACTAGTTACTATTTTATATGCAAAACCAGATTTTTCTAAATAATTAGAAACTACAGGCAACTCATTAAATGTACAGTATACAGGTCTAGTTTTTATATTGGACGCTATAAGATCTAGCGCAAGTAATTCTCCCTTAACTATATAATTTGTTTTGTATGTAAGCTTTAATCTGTCTTGGTTTATAGCTATAGCTATTTTATTTGTAGACAATATAGCATTCTCTTTTGCTTTTTTATAAACCACAGATGAGTCTTTTGTATTTATTAGCTTTAGTGTACTTTTTAAATCTAAATACGTATTATCATTTTTGTTAGCATCTAAAACTATATAGGCTAAATTTTCTTTTGCATATGCATCTGGTTTTAGTGTAAACTTAATTGGTGTTGAAGCTAAAACCTTATCATCTCTTAAATGGTTTACATAACTATTTTGGTTTAATAAACTAGTATTTACAATAGCAACATCTTGGCGGTATTTTAAACTGGCTTGAACATACAACAACGGATATGTATCATTATCTCCTGTTGTAAACAAAATACCATTTGGCTCTACAGAGTTTAAGTAATTTTTAGCATAATACGTAACAAAATCTGTATACAGACCTTCTGGTAAAAAAGCTAAAGCTTCTGCCTCGTTTTGATAAATACTAAGGTTTAAATAAGTACTAACATACTCGTTATCTAGTTTATTACAAATGGTGCCTACAACAGTTGGATAATCTGGATTTTTTTGACAAAGTATGGTATAATTTTCTAATGCCTTTTCCTCATAATTAATATAGGTTTTAAGCTGCTCTTTTGTAAATTGATTTTTACCTGATTCTAAAAAATTAAATTGTTCTTTAGGGTCTGAAAATGGATAACTAGCATTTAGCAAATGACCTGCACTAGCACCATAAGCCCTACCCAATGCATAGTACTCTATATCTTTAAGATCAGATTTTTGTTCTAAAAATGCAATAACATCTTTTGTCCAACCCACATAACCATAGTAAGGCAGCACATTAAACCTTTCTTTATTATGGTATGTTAAGTGGTAATTAGCATAGGCGGCATTTAACTCTTTACCTTTAGGAAAATTTAACTTCTGGTATGTATTGTTAGAAGCACTCCAGAACAAAACTGTTTTTTTATAGTCATTAGTGTCATAATTATACTCTTGAATATAGTAACCATCTTGTTTTTTAACAAATCTAATATCATCTGTTCCCTGCTCCTTCCGTAGATCATAACTTGTAAAGAACGTAGTTACTACAGCATCAAAAGAAGGAAATTTATGTTGTGCGCTTTTGCAGTGAACACAAAAAATAATACACAATAAGAGAATGCTTTTTTTAATCATTTTGTTTTTAGTTAGATTCGTATTTAAAAGTTCTATTTTATCCATTAAACTCGTAATACTCAAATTTATATACCCAAGACTTATTAATAAGCTCTAGCGTAAAATTACCACCATAGCAATCACCTGGACTACCTTCTAGGTTACCATATAGTCTATAATTACCATCTACTTTTTTTAAGGCATAAATAGTTATTGATGACAAATACCCATAGTATGCATAACTCTCCATTTCTCCATTCTCTAGTATAGAAACTACAGTTCCTAGATTTTCAGAATAAGCGTCATGATATTTGGTAACTACTACGTTTGTATTTTGCGAAGTTTTATATGTCTTCTGAGTGAATTTTAATGTTTTTTCTGAGTTATTCTCTTCAAATAAATCTATCTTTTCTAAAGCACAAGACAATAGTTTGTTAATTTTACCTCTATTTTTAGAGCTTATATTTAAGTTAATTTCTTCTAGGTTTGGAGGTATAGAATCTATTGTTCTAGTACCAAGACCTCCTCTGGTATGTTCCCACGTTTGGTCTATTAACTCAACTTGATCTGCACAGTTGTCTTTTCTTAATTCATATATTCTATTAAAATAGACATAGCCAACTTCGTTTAAAGTCGTTTTAACTAAAGTCCATTTCTCGTTTTCTGCTTTAGGTAAAGCAAATTTAAATTCTTCGTCTTTTTTTATTTTCGAAATTATTTTACTAGATGAACTTTTGCCTTGTCTAATATTAACGTACCCATCAGCATCGTTAATTACTCCTGTTCTAATATGTGCATCATCTGGGAATTTAATATTCTGAGCTGTTACGCTAAAACCAAATAAGAATAGTAAAAGTATATATGTTATTTTTTGCATTAAATGTTAAGTTTTAGTTTTATCATTTTCATGTAGTTAAACAAATAGAACTATATCTATTTTTGTTAAAATGCTCCCTTCTGAATTTAATTATGGGCTATCTTCTTTATTATAATTGCTAGAGTTAATTATTCTATTTCTGTTTTTATGGTAAAGTACTGAACATTTATCTGCATAATCAAAATATGTATCCTCACTAAAATCCTCTAAGTTAATAGTCTTAAATTTTAGTTTAGTTTTTATTGTTGGAATTTTCACAAGCTTTTCTTCTTCCTTTTTACCCCATTCATCATAAGTAAAATCATCGTAATAATTCCAATTACCAATATAATCACCGGTTAATAGGTTAACACTAGACTCCCCACTTCCATCTTGGGTATAACCACCAAACTCGTACCTACTCATCCCTATAAGTTGTATCTTTTTAGTTCTTTTATTGTACCTAAATTGATTAGAATATCCGGCACGCATCCAATGATTTTCAAACTTAAAACCATTTTTAGAATCGCTTATACCACTCATTACATTTATTCCCTCTATTGGTATACTTTCTACTTTCTTAAAATTAATGCTAGATAGTTTACAGACAATTTTAAAATTAATTACATCCAAATATATGGTGTCCTTAATAGCATCAAAGTCAATATCTTTAGCAAATTTATGCTGCCTTTGACCATACATCCAATTAGATAATATGACTAAAGTAAATAAGATGGTCTTCTTCATTTGTTGTTTTTTATTAGACAATGTTTGGTATAAGAAACATAAGCAAGCTTATAGTCGCATTTTATATTAATACCAATAATAGCAATAGTAAACTAACAACTGAAGCAACAGTTTATATTCGTTAGGGTATACTATATATTTAAAAGGTAATCTTAAAAAAATATAAAAAAGGTAGTGCTAAGCCTAATTCTTATGCAATTTTAACCACTCTGCACTTTTGGCACAATGGGTAACTATCTAGTAAGGGTTTAATGCGCGTATGCATTTCATCAAAACTTTCACCATACAAATAAAGAGAAGTTTCTTCACCTTCCCAATAACTAGCAATATGTCCTGTTTTAAAATCGCCCAGTAAACGCTCTATTTCTTCATAAATATAATTTACATCACAGTTTTTATAAACTTCATCATCTAAATCATTACTATTTAAATACAGTCCTAATCCTTCTTGAGAGCCAAAAGGGATCCTTACAACATCTTTACTTTCATCTTCTGGGTATATAATTAACTTTGACCCAATAGGCGATAACATAGCCTCTGCTGCTTCAATAATTTTATTAATGTTCTCTTCAGAACTATCAGAAATACTTAATTCAATATCACAAGATTCTATTTCTCCGTTTGGTGCTTGCATCGTACCACCACCAGTAGTTTCGGCCTTAAAATCTAATGTTTCTAGTATTTCTTGTAATGCATCTTCCAAGTCGTGACGGTGCATTGGTTGTAATTTTGCGTTTAAGTTTAATGTTAAATTTGTCATACTATTTACTGTTATTTATCTTTAATAAAAAAATCTTCTAAAATAATTGTTTTTAGGGTTAACAATACTAGTAGTAGAAATTTAATTGCCAAAGTTGCAGTTTATATTCGTTAGCGTATATTGTATATTTAAAACAATCCTATTAGTTATTTTTAATAGCTTATTTCCCTTACTTCTAGTTTACCTGTATCATTTTTATTAAAAGAATTTTTAGACAACCTTTTAATCCAATTTCCATTTTTATCAAACGCTACATACTTGTATTTTATATTAGATATAGTGTCCTTATTTTTATTTACGGTTACTATCTTATTTATAAATTTATCAGCTGTATAATAATAAAAATGTGAATCTATTTTATCCCCGTTTACAAGAGTTACTTTAGAAAATCTATCATTTCTCTTTTTAACTCTAATAGAAAATAATAACTCGCCATTAGTAGCAAAAGATTCCTCTAAAATTAATGAATCAGACACATACTTTACTTTGCTTTTGTTGCGTAAAACATTGTCTTTGTTATAATGAAAAGATTCATAATTTTTACCTTTTGCATACTTAGTTGTTGTGCTACTAGTTCTGTTATTTTCTGCGTTTAAAGTAATAGATTTAGTATATCTTCCAATACTATCAAAACTAACAATTACGGTCTTTAATAAACTAAGTTGATCCTCTTTAATTTTTCTACTGGTAAAATCAGCCTCATATGTTTTTTGTTTTAGAGTTTTAACTAGACCTGTAAGTTCAAACCTATTCCATTCTCTTGTATCTTCTGCTTGATTTTGCTGTTTTACAAAAGAACAACTTAATGGTAAAACTAAAAGTAAGGTAATTAATAACTGTTTCATTATTTGTGTTTAATGGTATACTACTTCTTTTTAAAATGAATTTACTTTTCTCCGCAATCATTTAACTTCACATAATAATTCATTGAATTACCGTAATTCTGAATTGTTAATTCCCCTGGACTATAATAGCACTCTACACCAAGTTTGCGCTTGCCTATTTTTTTTAATTCTGCATATTTCTTTTCGGTTTCAGGATCTTCCTCTGCCAAACCAACATCAAAATAATCCTCAGCATATTCAATCTCTGATAAATTTATGTATAAACCATCCTCTCTATAAAAATTAAGTTTCCCTTTTAAGTTTCGTTCTTTAGACTTGTAGTTATAGTAATACTCTCCTTTAGACTTTGTAAACGTAATAGTTAAATTACACATATCATTATAATACTCCCCCAGTAAATCTGCTGGTAACGGAGTTACTTTTTTAGCTGCTTTTGTTATAAGCAAAGGATACTCTTTTTTGTTTTCTGCGTTTACCCACACTCCTTTTATGCCAGAATCTTCAACTTTTCCTTTTAAAATTGCTAGCGTATCGTTTTTATAATTTAGTTCGTATGCAAATAAACTATCTGCGACAACTGCACCTACTCTTTTTATAGAAAATACATTTGCTTTTTATTTAATTTCTAGAGCGGATAATTTAGATGGTTCTACTTTTTTATTAGCCTATTCTTCTTTATTGAAAGTAACTTCTGTAGCTTTAATATCTTCTGTTTTTGTTTTTTTTACCTACGCAATAGAATGAAAACATTCTAAGGGATATAAGTAGTATTTCTTTCTTTTTAATGATAAGGTAAATAATTAAGCACTTGTATTTTTTGCTGTTATTATGTTTAAAATCTTAATAATTTGCATTTTATCGTTTTCAGAGAGTAACTCTAAAAAAACTCTTTGTGTGTTTACTTTTCCATTAAAACTATTACTAAATTCTATATAAAAACCTTTATTAGTTAATTCGTCTTTTTTATAAAACTTCTTTAAGCTTTTATTATTTACCTCAATTTTAGGCAAAAGCCCTAGTAGCACTCCAAACAAAACTAAAACTCTCAATATTCCAAAATTAGAATTGGGGTATTTTAACAAAATAAACTTATTAGGGTAGATATCTGCTAGTTTACCTAATCCTATTTTTCCAAATATTATTTTTAATAAAACCGATACGATTATAGTTAGCAAAATTAACTTTGTACCACCACCAAAAAATGATTTAAAAGAAAAAGTTAATGCTATAGAACATACAATTGAAATTATAAATAACAAAGATGTACTTAAATAGTATTTCTTTCCTGATACCTGTATATTAGGAATTTCAAAAGAGTTCTTTAAGGAAACTATGTCTTCCATTGGTAAATCTTCCTCTAAAGGCGGTTCTGCTTTAGGCGTACTCCTTTTTTTTGTGATTTTAGCTTTTCCTTCTTCTATACATATATTTCTCTTTTTAAGCTCTGTTTCTAATATTGGTACAACATCTTCTCTTAATGATTCAATTTCCTTTGTTGCTATTAAAATAAGATGATCATCAGTAAACCTTTCATAGTTCTTTTTAATTTCATTTAAATCCATTTTCTCGTAGCTTTTAAAATTGTAACAGGTTTAATAAAAATTACTCTTTAAAATATTCTTTAGATATTTTATAAACATTTGCGATAAAGCGTTTTTTTCTCAAATCAGCTCCCTTATCATAAAAATTACCATAAGTCTTTATTTCTAGACTTATCTTATCTATTAGAGCTTCAAAATCTGAATAAGTTGTACACTTAGATTTTGTTAAGAAATAGCCTATATCATTGGTATAAATTATTCTAAAAAGAGATCGTATATCTGATAAGGCTTCAATATCTGGAAAATATTCTGCTACATTTTTAGACGATAAATCTGGTCGTGTACTAGCAGACTTTTTTACTAAAAATTCTATATGTTTAATAAGCTCCTCGTTCCCCTTTATCTTATTATATTTTTGAATTAATTCTTTAGAAATACTTTCATTATTAAAATTTAATTTATGCTCTACTAACTCCATACTCGGTTTAGTAGTATAGGGGCTATTTATTATTGCTCCAATTATACAGGCATTAAAATCTTTTTCTTGAATAAAAGAATAACTTAAACTACCCTGTTTTATTGGTTCTCGTATTTTAGCCTTAGATATTTCTACATCTCCTATTGCAAGAGCTAAGTTTTCTCCAATATTTAGAGCACTAAAATCTTCTAAAACTTGTGGGTCTTTAAAGAACATTGTTAATTTAGATCTATCAGAATATGCAAGAGAATTTACATCTACATACACATTCCCCGTTACACGGATATTACAACTCTCTTTTATAGGTATAGGAGACGAATTAGCTGCTCTTATTTGAGCTAAACCAGCTGTCTCTAATAAAAAATTTACCTTTTTAGGCGAAACAAAATTCTCAAATTTAATTATTAATCTATCCTCAGATATATGGACATGAGTTATTATTCTTGAATAAGATGAATAAAACTCTAATCGTTTTTTTATTTGCTGATTATTAGCATCTGGCCCTATTATAAAAGTAAATTCGGACTCGTATCTATTTTCCTTTGGTATGCTATTGTTTGATAAACAAAACACAAGAACAAAAACAAGGAGAATGCATTTTTTCATGTATGAACTACTTTAAAATTCCTATAACAATAAAAAACACGCCTAAAACAGTAACACCAAAAGAAATTGTATTACCTCCTGTTTTGTATATCAGTAAAACACCTATAAGTAACAAAACTGCACCAATAATTCTGTTTGCCGAAGATTTCTTCTCGGCTTTTTCTACTTTCTCTTTTAAACCAGGTGAAACTTCAAACATATGTTCCTGAAAAGTATTTAATAAATCTACAATGTTATCAGAACTATTTGCAGCTTTATCCTGAAACTCTTTATCACTTTTTGCTTTTTCTTTTAAAAGCACAGACAGTTCTTCTTGTAAACCTCTTTGGTTGGCTTCATTTTTAAAAACAATTAACTCTTCTTCTGTAAAGTTATCTATGTTGTAGAGAATTATATTAAACAAATCTTGTTGTGACAAATCTTTTGCTGAGTCCATTACACTACCCTTTCTTGCATTGTTATCGCTTATAGTTGTAGACAACTCATCTTGTACACCTCTTTTGTTTATCTCCTCCATAAAAGCTCTATGCTCATCTTTACATAGTTCTCTATTTAATATGCCGTCAAAAAGTACTTCTTTAGATACCTTTTTAGCAATACTTTTATAGTCCTTATAGTTCATAGTTGATTGGTTAATTTAGTAAAACCCAAAACTTATTTTACAGATGTAGAATAATACTTTCTAATTTGTGACAATTTAAAAATGCAAAAAACATAAAGAGAAAACACTCCTAAAATAATTAAAATTGCAGTACTATTTAAACTATTAGAATCATTAAAAATGTATGCAAAAAATGAAGCAAATACAATGGCATTTATATAGCCAACAGGCTCTAGATACTCTATTGTTTTTTTATCGTAAAATTTATCCTCAACAACTTTTTTTAACATCACTATATAAACGTAATATGATATTCCACTTAAAAACAATAAAATAACAATTAACTTAATTAATAAATCTTCGTATGCGCTAAAAAGCTTTTCTTTACCTGCAGATATTGCTACAATAAAAGAAGCCGCTGTTAATAACCTAGTCGTAAAATAAAGAATAAGCCATTTTTTTGGTTTATGACTAAATCTCAAATATTCATTTTTATTCATAGTACCATTCAGCAATTCATCGTAATGATGTATTAACATATCATTGGTTAATTTCATTTCATAAATACCTTCCTTATATGCACTATTATTAGCATCATTATAATCAGAAATCCATTTTGTTAAGCTATTATCATTAATTTTTAAAAAAGACTGAGCTTGCTTTTCTTTAATTTCTATAAAGTCTGGCTTTTCCTTAAAATAAAATATAGGAGTAATGTTTATAAATGAATAAGAATCATTAAAATTTAAGCAGATAATTAATGAACTGTTTTCTAAATACACACACGTTTTACCAGAATGGTCTATTTTTTTTGCTAGACTTTGATTAACCGAAAAGTGGTACTTTTTAATTACTTCTTTAAAATTTATTTTTACATCTTCAACTAATCTTTTTTTATTGTATTCTATTACCTGCATATATTTTAACATTAAATACCCAATAATTTTCTTACAATATAAAACAATTTTTGTAGTGCTTTTAGTTAGTTGAAATTTTTAGATAAAAGACACCAATAGTAAATCTAAAAATGACCATTACAACTATACCCATTAATAATAAGGGAAAACAAGTAATTTTTTCCAATGCTTTAAAATCGTTATTAAAAAGAATACTTATCAAGCGTTTCTATCCTTTCTTGCAATAAAAGTAAAAACTCTTCAATTTCGGCTTTATTAATAGTTTCATTTACTTCTTTAAATCCGGCTACAACTACTTTTTTAAACACACTATTTTGCCAGTCTACAACATAAAAATCAGCCTTAGAATACAAATTATCATTTTCTATATCTCCATTGGTAAGGTAGGTTGTGTGCGTGGTTCTTTTCTCTTTCCTTATTAAAATTGGTTTCCTATTATTTAGGTAAATCACTGTCTTATCAGATTCAGCATATTCATCAGTCTTAATACTAACTTTTTTAGTTTTTTTATTAATCGTTCCAATTACAACAGAACCCTTTTTGTTTGGGTAAAGTACTTTTAAATCCTGAAATTGAGTTTTTAATTTCGCAGAATTTGTTTTATCAACCTGTTTATTTATTTTACTCAGTATATTGCTTTGCTTAAGAGTACTACAATTAGACAGTAGAATTATAACTATTATGTAGATCGATTTTCTCAAATGCGTAGAACCAGTATTAGATAAGACAAGTATAGCATAAATTAGATGTTTATTTTTCCTACAAGATAAACTTAATTCATCTAAAAAACCAAATAATGATACTACTTTTAGGTAACCGTAATGTAGAACCCAAAAAACCAGTATTTACTGACGCCTTTTACTTTTAAAAGTTACTTATAACTATCCCTAAAACACTACAAATACCAACTATTAAAAATGTTAGTCCAACTAATACTATAAGCAATAAACCTAAAATATTAAAACTTCCTTCTTTTTCAAGCACAAACTTTTCAGGGTTTTGTCGGTCATAAAATATATCAACCTCCTTGCCTATATTCTGTTTATATGTACTTATTTTATTTAGGTCGGCAGGTAGGTAATAGTATGGTTTTTTACAAACCTTAATTCCGTTTTTAGACGTAAATTCAATAGTTGGTGCCTTAGGTCCACGAGAGCTAGATTCGTACATTATTTTCCCAACACCACGAATACCATTTCTACGTATACCCGAAAGAAAATTCCAATAGTAAAAAGTTACTATTAAAATTAAAGCGCCAACAATAATAAAACAAACAACGGGCTTGTAGTATAGAAAAAAGATAAAAGTAATAAGTAAAGGTCTTGTATATTTTTTTTTACGTAATAGTTCCATTTTTTATATACCCCTTAAAATTTGTATTTTATTACTGTTACCTAGAAGGTAAAAAACATAATGTAAATAAAAACTACATTTGCAGCTTAGTATTTGCACTAACTAACATGTACAAAAACACAACTAAGCCTCTCCTTCAAAAATAATATTGCGCTCAGTACTTTTCTTATACATATTTTTAATACTAATTTCACTATTACCAGTTAAGTCATAGTTTTTATTACTTGGATTTAGCATATAATCTAGTTGATATGCTATCATTTTTTCAAAAGGCACAAGAAAACCATCAGTATTACATTCTTCTAAACCGCCTTGTTTAAGTAAATTTAAAACGGTGTAAACAGATTCTATTGTACTAAGACAAAGAGATTCTGGCTGCTGTTTAATAATAAATTTTGATTTAATTTTGTTATCAAAACTCACTCGTTTTAGCTCTTGCAAGTTTTTACTTAGTTTTAGCATTTTACGGGCACAAGGCCACGTACCATCCAAAATAAAAATATGTGAATTACTCCCCAAAACCGAATTCATCTCAACACTTTTTCTTGTAGATAAGTTAAAACTATCTTTACCAGGATACAGTAAAAAAGAAGCGCTATTTTCTGCCGCCAGTATTTCATTTACACGCGTATTATTGGTAAAATCTACACCAACTATAATTTCAGAATTTTTAAGTTGAAGCTTAGTCATTAATCCCGTTCCGTTTTTTTCTTTTTTATACTCCTTAGGGTGCATAAGAATAACAAAACGAGTATTGGTTTGTAGAGGGGTAAGGTGTTTACAAATACAAGTGCTTGTAGGGTTCATGCATTTATAACACTGTATTCTTGGTTCTTTTATTTCTGCTTGCAAATTGCTTATCTATTTTTTTTATCTGTTACAGCTTTTTGTACCTCCAACGGTCTATCAGTGGCAAAAATATCTATTCCAAGTTTAGCCCATTCTGTATAAAGAAGATCATTTTTTGCAGCGGCTTTTTTGTCTAAGTTGCCTAGAGTACCCAACATACACATAACTCCTTTTTTATGTAATTTGTTATATAATGAAGGATCTGACAATTTTGTTCCTGTAAAGGCAACCATATTTTTCCACGGGATACCAGAATTAGCAGCTCTGTTAAACTCTTCCATATTTCTAATACTAACAGATAGTACTACCTTAGGATTTAATTTATATAGTTTTTGAGCTGTTTCCATTGAATAGGTAATAATAACCGATTGTTTTAGCGCATCGTTTTCTTCTATAAAATGCAACACCTCTTCAGGATCAACACTTCGTTTAATGTCTACTGTAAGAATAGCATTATCTTTTTTTGCCCAATCCAATACATCCTTAAACAATGGGATTTTAAAATCAACAATAGAGTCAAAATTATCTTTTAGTTTAAGTTGAGATAACATTTCCCAATTGTTTTGGTCTACCCTACCAAAGCCTGTAGATGTTCTCTCGAGCGCATCATCATGCATTAATAATAAAACTCCATCTTTGCTTTTAGCTACATCAATTTCAAACAACGCATTAGGTATGTACTTTTTAATGTACTGCATAGTTTCTAAACTATTTTCTGGATAGCCAACATAACCTTTTCCTCCACGATGGGCACTAACTAATAATTCTTGATTCTCAGAATAACTTAGGTAAGGTTCTAACGTTATCTCCTGTTTATTCTTTTCTTTACACCCAATTAAAAGAAATAAAATTAATAGAATAGGAATTACTAGTTTCTTCATATATAATTTTTTGAATAGTATTAAATTCTCTGTCTGTAACAGAATGCTTGTTTACTATTTGTTGCATATTTTAAGGTCACAATTTAGTGAAAAAATGAATAAAATCCCGAAGCGATGGAGTGAAATTCACTACGCTTCGGGATTTGTATCTAGGTTAAAACTAGCAATAAATTACAAACGTCTTAAGTTTGTAATTCTTTTAATTAAATTTTATCGTATTTGCTTTTTTTCCACGATCATAAATTATTGCAGAAATCTTTTTTTTCTTAAATTTATTTTCCGCCTTTTTGGCAAACTTCATTAAATCTTCCTCAATACTATTGTTAATTAAACCTCCAGTTATAGCAGATTTCCATTTAATTCCTGCACCAAGTGTTTTTACAAATTCATATTCTTTTACAGGTTCGCTCATTACAAAGAAGGGAATTCCATTGATTTTTTGAACTACTGCAATTCCACTATTTTCAGGTGTTTTCTCGTCCGTAAACTTTATCGCTGTCATTTGTTTTCCGTTGGTATAAACAACTGCATCAAATTTTATATTTTCATCTTTATATTGTTTCGCCAACTTCTTAATATACTTACTCACCTTTGTAGCGATACTTTCGTTTATTAGACCACCAGTAATAGCAGAACTCCATTGTATTCCTTTTCCGCCTCCTTTTACAGCTTCATATTCTCTTACTGGCTCAGCTAATAAATAAACTTCAAATCCATTTACTTTCTGCACCTTCGCTTTAATTTGAGCAACACTACTCAATGTAATAAATAAGACTAAAATTGATACTATTTTCCTCATTCTTTTAATTGTTTTTAAATCTATATTTGTTAATAATTAGCTTTTTAAATTTCTACTTTGCACAAGATCATATCAGTATGTTTCTTCAATGTCTAGTACATGCAAATAACAACTATTAGTGTTAAATTTTCTTACAATATATAAATATTTTCTGTAGTACAAATATATAAATGTGTAATTGCAACATTACAAAGCACAAATAGCATAAAAATACCCGCAACATACAGTTGCGGGTTTATGTTTTTTACTAGTAATAATCCATTACTACAAAGGTCTTGCTTTGGTAATACCTTATTCGCTTTCCTATTTTGTTCTTCCTCTTTTGTTATTCCAGAGTGTGTTTAAAGTTTCTATTATTTGTTTCTGCATACGTATAGAATTACAATTAATAGATAGCCCTGGTCATTAAAAAAGTGTTGTATATTTTATTGAGTAAATTTAAGGGGCTAAGCGTTAGTACTTGCTATAGTTACGCCAAGCCAAAGTAAATACAAATTAAAGAAATGGTATCAAAAAAACCATGTACAGCAATTACAAACCATAAATCGTACTTACGTAAGTAGAATATAAGAGCTATAAGCCCTCCGACGGCACCAGCAACAATTTGCCCAGTAATTCCTTGGTAACCATGCATAAAACCGAAAAAACAAGCTAACAAGACAATATTAAAAATAATACTGACTTTGCTTTCTCCAAAGAATTTTACAAATTGTCTCATAAAATAACCACGAAATATAATTTCTTCTCCAAACCCAGCAGTAGCCCACACCACTAATAAGGCAATTAAGCAAGCAGAAAAATTTCCTTCTAATTCTTTAAAACTTGAATAATCTATAGGAACTCCGGTGAGTTTTGTTATTCCAGGCACCAATAAAAAGACATAAAAAATAAAAAGGCCAAGTGCTACTAAAGGCGCTAGTACTAAGATATTTTTGAATGTGAATTTTTCACTTCTAAATCCTAGAGCTAAAAATGGTTTTTCTTTGTATTCTATATAAGTTGATAAGATAATTACTATAGAAACAATGATGTTTTCTATATAACTTAAATTAATTGGTCCAAACCATAAAAAGCAGATAACTGCAACGGTAATTAATGGAATTAAGGCTTGTCTTAAGGTAATCTTGTTCATTATTTTTGATTTTAAATTCTAAACGAATTACTGAACAAAAACGCTGAAACTCCTTTTAATTAGGTATGTTATTACTGAATGGTCGTAAATTAGTAACTGAATAGTCGGTGGTTTTTTATTGAAACCAATTCATAAACTCCTTTCGCTTGTACCTACTGATATTAATTTCTGTAATAGCATCATTATCGATTGAAGATTTTAATCGAATACGTAATTTACCATTTTCAATTTTTTCTAATTCCTCTACTGCATCTTTGTGAACAATAATTTGCCTGTTTGCCCTATAGAACAATTGACTGTTTATTTTTTCTTCAAGTTCATTCAATACAAAATCGGTACTCATAGTTGTACCGTCATTTTTAACAGCAAATACAATTTTGTTTTCACTATAAAAGCAAGCAATATTCTCATAAGCTAGCTTTGTGGTTTTTGCGCCACTTTCTACAGTTACAACAGCATCTTTTATAGATAACGTATATAAACTATATACGTCTTGGGCATATGACAACCCTATAAGAATAAAGCTTAACAGCAAGGTGATTAGCAAACCAATTAACAGATAATAGAACTCAATATTTTCACCTGCAACAATGCTCAAAATAAAATTTACAGGGATATACATGATAGTAATATATCCTAGAGTTGAAGCCAAAAACCACAAAATAGTTGCCATTTCAACTTTTTTAGAGAAATGCTTCTTCTTGTAATGCAGAAAATTAACTTCGGTTATAACGCCAATAAGTATACATAAAACAATAGATGCTAAAAAGCCTTCAATGGGGAATCTATAAGAATCACTATCAGGAAAACTATCGCGAGCCGCTAAATGGTTTATGACCAAAGAAAAAATAATTAATATCATTATTTTCTGAAGCCAACGCCAGGCAGCGCTATTAATAAATGTATGCCATACTTTTTTTATGGTATTCTTTTTTTGTTGTGTGATACTCATAAATTAGAAACTCTTTTTGTAAGGCAATGTTTGCAATAGCATACTTTTAGATCACAAATATATAATCAATGGTAATTCTGGTCTTAAATCGAACGACTTTTTTTGAATATCATTATCAAAATGAACTTCCATTACATGTTCTTTTCCACTTTTAACAGTCAAATTTTCAATTCCGTTTACGGCTTTAATTGTTTCTGTATTTAAATTTAGATTGCTAGACGTAATTATAATTTTGCTAACCTTTTGGGCGCCGTTTGGATGCTTATAAAATTCCCTCGCAAAGGCGTACTCATCAGGAATATTTATTAAGTCAGCTAAAGTTTGGAATGTGTCCGATTCTATTTCGGGATAAATAACGAATATTGAAGGTTCTTCTATGTGCTTCTTAGAGTTTTTAGCTGAGTATATACTAGAATTTTCATCCATCCATTCTTGATGGTATCTAACCTTTTCGAAAGGGATTTTTTCGATATTATAGTCCTTGACTTTAAGGGCTATACTAAAAGGTGAAGCTCCATTTTTTTTAAAGTTTGCTCTTTTTGTAAAATCTAAATCTTTATTCTTTTCATTATTTTCTTCTAATTCTTTCTGGTCATACACAAAAATTAACTCGAGGTAAACATTTAAAAAATTGAAATATCTCCCTGCTGTTCCCTGTCCTTTATGAATTTGCGAAAGTGAATCGGGAACAGAAGTAAATCCAATTTGGATTAATCGTTCTTTTGCTTTCGTTGGATTCTCTACCCAAAAATTAAAATGGTCTAGCTGTAAATCTGTAGAAATATTTTCTATTATTTTAGTTGAGTTTTTATCAGTTTTTTCATCTTTACAAGACAATACACTAAATATCAAAACTAAAATTAAAATGTAGTTGAATCTGTTCATTTTAAATGTGTGGTACCGGTTAATACGTAAAAATAGAAGAAAAGCATAAACTTTGCTACTTGCGTTTAATTGCTATGTTTTATACACCGCGATCTAGCACATCTTTTTTAGTACTTTGTATAAAAATTATACTAAAACCAATTAGAGTTAAAGCATATCCAAAAATTAGTCGAAAAGGTAATGGAATTATATGCCATAAAATAAGGTTAGCCACTAAAATAATAACGATACCTACTTTACCTTTTTTAAGATAATTAAGACTTAAAATTAATAATCCAAGATTAAATATTTTAGAGCTAGGCCCTATAGTCATAAAGGTTTTCCAAATTGATGGAACTTGCGAAATATGTTTAGTAAATTCATTACGAGTTTCTTGGTTTGGAAAGCTCCACCAAATAAAGTCTAATACACACATTCCTATAATACAAGTAATCCCAATTAAGGTTAAAGGAATTCCAATTAGGCTATAGATCTTTTTAGGAAAAAAAACGACTTGAGGAATTAACAAAACAACACCTACTAACAAAAACCAATGTGCAAAATCAATAGGTTCTTGAGCATACACATAATCATTTCCTTTGGATAAAATAATTTGCCCCGTAAGAAATAAAGCTACTCCTATCAAAAAAAGTATTCTGTATACTACTGCTGGCATTTTTTCATTTTTCATTTCTAGTTGATAGGTTTTGTAATGTTTTTTGTGTTGCCAACGTTTAGGCTATGGTTAGTGCGGAAATTAAAAGTAGTAAACTTTCAATTAAGCACTTAGCCATCCCGAGGCTTCGGGATTTATTTTGTTTTATCTTTTTTTGTTCTAAAGCCAACTCAAAAGATTTGGCGGACTTGGTAAAAAGTAATAAACTTTGGAGTTAACACAAAAGCCCTATTTTTTTTTATACATTGTTGGCAGTAGTTTATCTTTTTAGAATTAATTCTTTATTAGAGTAAATATAGTTGACTCCTTTGCTTTTAATTAAAATATCTTCGGAGCCTGGCTCTAATAGAATGTTTCCTGAGTTAAATGAAAATATTATTTCATCATCAACTTCTTGAATTTCTATTATATCAATTAAACATTTTTCGTCATTATCACTATCGACATCTAACAACCCTATATATGATATTTCACCATTTTCATAAATAAAAGCTTCTCCTCCAAAACAATATTCATAGGCTAATTGGCAAACTATTACAATTTTATTTGTTCGGTTATTTTTATAAAAATGAGGTTCAAATAAATATACATCTCCAGCTCCAAAAGATTTGAATAAGATTTCATTTTTATTATTTAGAAGTATAAGTCTATCTCCCCAATCTTTTTCTGAATCAGGTTCAATTATTTTTCCATTTTTAGGCTTATAATTCCCAGTAACTATTTTCTGAGAATCTAACTTGTATACATTTTCTGCATCAAAATGTTTTAAGGTTATATCTGATATTGTATCAGGTTTAAATTCATAATATTTTTTTCTTTTTTTTAAGGTTTTAGAAGTCAGAAATCCGTTAAAGACATAACCATCTATTTTTTTATTTGAATGCACATCATTCCCACTTATATGATACCATTCTCCTTTTATAATAGTTCCATTGTCAATAATTTCGTCAGAACGATGTGTGTTTTGATAATAAATTATTTTTTCAGCATAGGAAAGTTTTCCGACCTGTTTATATGTTTTATTTGGCCCACTTCTTACGATTAGACCATTTTTAGCAGACACGTATAAAGTCTCTTGACCAAGAAGAAAGTTGAAATTTAAAAATACTATTATAATTAGTAGTTGTTTCATAATTACTGCCAACGTTTAGTATATGAAAAGTAGGGCAATAAATAAGCACTATCGTTTCGGTTTATTACTTAGCTAAATATAAATATTTTGCTTTTAATTTTTTCTTCTATAAACGCCAAATTTTATATTTAGCGGACTTCATTAATACTCACAGACCTTTCGGTTTAGCACAAACGGCCTATGTTTTTTTATAAACTGTTGGCAACTGGCTATCTGTAATCATAGAAATAATTTCCTTCTCTAGTAACATAACCATTTCTTTTTTTACCGCTAGTGTCTTTTTTTTCAAATCTTGCTAGATTGTACTTAAATGATTCTAATTTTAAATAAGAGGTTGATGTCATATTATAATATCCATATAGTTCATTTCTCATAACCTTTATTGGATTATTTTTTAAATCAATAGTGTCAAAATATTCTATTCCATATTTTTCACTCCAAATACCAAAATAGGTTTTAAAATTTATAATAACAATATCTTGTTTTATAATGTTTTCATCGTAAGTGAATTCACGTTTTTTATTTAAAAAGTAGATGTCTTTTACTTTTGTTTTACTTATTGAATCAATTGCTGTATAATTATTAAAATTATAGTTTGTAAAGCCAACAGCCTTTTTAATTACAAAATAATTGTTTTTTTCTTCGATTTTAAGACCATAAGTTGTAACGTTTCCACAAACTTCATAACATTTAATTTTAATGTCTGGTGCATTTTTTAGTTTGTTTAATCCTGCATCATAATATTCAATTTCAGTTCTATTATTTAGAACTTGAAAGCTATTTCCTATTTGGGAAATATATTGAATGTTTTGTAATAGTATCTCTCCGTTTTTATCACTAACAGTCAGTCTATTCCGTTCTTTATTTACTACGTATTCATTTCCGCACATATAAAGATTCCAATTATATTTTACAGGAACTGATTTTTCATATGCATCAATAATTTTAGTATTTATTTTTCTAGGTAATTTAATATAAGTTTTAGCTTTCATATATAACTCATCTTCATTCCAAAAAAAATCACCATCCACATATGAAATCATATCAATAGAAGAAGAACTAATTAATTTGTTTTCTAGTTCATCATACAAATGTACTTTACCCCTTACATCTCCAAAACTTGAGAAGGGGAAATTAAAATATTTAGCTTTAGATGCATAGATGCTGTATTGACCATCAGGACTATGATGCCTGTAATATTCTCCTTCTGTGATATTACTAAGCCAATATAGAGTGATGATAAAGCAGACAAAGATTCCTAATATGATTTTATAGATGAGTTTCATTTTTTAGCTTGTTGCTAACGGTTAGCATAAGAAACATAGGGCAGTTAAAAAGTACTTTCGTTTCGGTTTATTACTTAGCTAAATATAAATATTTTGCTTTTATTTTTTCTCTTAAAGGCCAAATTTTATATTTAGCGGACTTTGTAAATAAACACAAAACTTTGGAGTTAGCACAAAAGCCCTATTTTTTATATACATTGTTGCCAGTAGTTTTTTTATATTTCCATTTCTACCATTTCTGCTCTTGCTCCAAATCGGATGGGTAAAATACTTGTTCCAATTCCTTTTGATATATACATTTTCGGTTCAGATTCTCTATACCAACCTTTTAAATATTTTCCACTTCCTTGAGGTTTAAAAGGAACTATTCCTAAAAATGTAATTTGCCCTCCGTGAGTATGACCAGAAAGAACTAAATTAATATTTACACTTTCTTTTTCTCTCGTAATTGTATCTCTATATTCTGGACAATGCGATAAAACAATATTCGTTTCAGTATGTTTTAGGTTCTCAACTGCTTTTCCAAAATTAGCATTTCCACCAACTAAATCGTCAATTCCAATTATTGATATTTCACGATTTTTAATTGAAATAGTTCTATTTTCGTTTATTAATAATTCACAATTATTTTTAGAATAAGTGTTTTTAAGTTTTGTTAAATCTACTTTCCCCCAATATTCCCAATTTCCTGTAATCGCATATTTTTTTATAGAATTATCTATCAATTGTAAAAATTCATTCAGCGAATCTATTTTTTCAGTTTTGTCAACCGAATCTCCAGTTATAAATATTAAGTCAGGTTTAATTGAATTTATTTTATTAGCAATGGACTTATGAAAATATCTTAGTTTGTCAAAATGTAAATCCGAAATTTGAATTATTTTTATTTTGTCTTTTTTCGATTTTGAGATATCAAAGTAATTCCAGTCAATGACATATTTCTCAAACCAAAGTGAATCTAAAAGAATTAATCCAATTGATGCTAAAATTCCTCTTTTAATAAATTTTCTTCTGTTTAGTTTTGTCATTTTTTAAATTACTGGCAACTAGTTAGTAACCGCAATTAATTGCGTTTATTTAACCATATTGGAGATATAAGCGCAATAATCACATTTTCCTACAATATAAAAATATTTTCTGTAGTGCAATTACAGAAATGTGTAATTGAGTAAAAAAAGAGTATAAATAGCATAGAAAAACCCGTAACATACAGTTACGGGTTTTAGTATATTTTTAGTAGCAGTCCATTAAAATACGGCCTTTGTTTTGGTAGTAACTCAGCGGCTTTTTTACCACAGTACTTTGTTCTTCTTAGTGCTTTCCGTAAAGTTTGTCTCTTCACAAACCAAATCCAAACGGTTTTTTCCCATGTACACAACTTTTCAATTCGGCCGGAATCTCCCAAATATCAAATTTAGTTGGCCAGTCCGTTTTATAACCTTCTTCGGCCGGGATAAACTTAAATCGACTTTTAGCGAAATCATTTTCCTTGAATCTTTTTAATATGCTTTGAAGTAAACTCCACACCCCTTTTTCATATTCATCGATAGTTTCAGCCGTAAAATCATAATAATAATCCGGCTCAGTACTCCAGAAAATCTTACAAGCAGTTCCTTTGTCACATTTTGGACTGTCTATAATCCATTGCATAACAATTGGTCCATCGTCCCAGTTGTAGATGTCCGCCAAATAATACTGCTCAGCCGCATTTAAAGACTTGAACTTCTCAAAATCCGGAATGGTTTCTTTATCATTATCAACATCGTCATTAAAGGAAAACTCAAAAAAGTTTTTCTTAATCAACATTATTTTATGTGGACGAACTATCACTTATTTATTGGATTATTTTATTTTCAGAATTAAATACAACGTTTATGTATAAGAATAGTTGCTGGTTTGTATGCGAGGATTTCCCAAAGGAAAATCAGACGTTACAAATACGCTCAAATCTTTCGATTTAACTCTTATTAGCTATGTTTTACACATCATATTTACAAAAGTCTTTAGTCACAATTACCATTACAATCAATTGCGTTATTATAATCTTGTTCAATAAATACATATCTATAATTTTCATTATTTTCAATAATATATACTTCATCTGAGAAAAGATTTTTACTTATTCCTTCTAATGTTGTATTGTCTCCATCCCAAATAATTTTGCTTTTTCGCGTATTATTAAAAACAATAATTAACGAGTCTGCACCCTGAAAAGCGCCTGATGCTTCTGCTGGAGCAAAAGAATCTTCGATTACACTTTGGGAAAAAACAGCTCCTGTATCATTCAATACATTTTGATTTTCAAAATCAAAAATTTGAACACCTAATTTATAAAACCTTAATTCTATTTTGTGTTCTGTTCCATTTTCTAAAATATAGTTTCTAGTAAATTTATTATCATTATTTCTATCACAACTAACTATTAAAATTAGCATGCTAATTATTAAGCTTAGTTTAAAGTAATTTCTTGTATTCATTTTTAATAAATTTTTAATACCAATTAGCAAAAAGTTCATCTATCTGATTATTATCTGTATTGGATGAGTTTATATTTTTTACTCTATCTCTAAATTGATTCCAAGACCTAGATCCACGTAAAGCTCTTTCTATTTGCCCAATTGTATAGCCAGAAACTCTATCGGTTGGTCGACCATTTCCTCTTGTAATTCTTTGGTTGTCATTATCCATTAAATCAATAATAATCGAAGTATAGATTAAATCATTTGCTTTACTTGTAAATCCCTCAATTTTTCTGTCTTGATAATTAAAAAGATTAGAAGGATATGTAGGATAATTAAAGCTAGGATTGCTTAGGTAAGTTCTATACCTGTGAGTAGTGAATACCCATTCTACACCAGTTGGCCAACTTTCGATAACAGCTTCAGTGGAATTATTTATGGAAGGGTATAGTACTGGTATTTTATAAGCATCTTTTACCAGTTGCCTAAAAGCACTTCTATCCATATCCCAATGTGCTGTATGAGCTAATTCATGAATTGTTGTGCCATACACATTATCAGAAGGTTCATTCCAATCACGGATATAAATAGTAGGGAAAATACCAAATGTTCGGGCATAAGATGCCGCATGACTAGTTTTATCATGTTGTCTTTGAGTTTGACTAGCTGAAATTTTTGCTTGAGGTTTTAACAAACTATTTCTTGGAGGGCTACTTAAACCAAATATATTTCTATAATAATAGTCATATGCTGCTTGATGAATTAGCGCATAATATTGTTGCCTGTCCAATACTGTATTAGACGTATTTGCTCCTCCTATATTCACATCCCAGTCACCTCTTCTTTTTGGTCCATCAAATTTTGCTTGTCCAAAAGTTCCAGATCTTATGCTATAATGATATCTTTCCCATTTAATGCTATAATTTGCATCTCTCCTAAAACGACCATTACATGAATATCGACCCTGTGTGTTTGTAGTTCCTTTGTGAGTTGTAAACCATCTTCTAGCTCTCACTTCAATACCAACAACAGGAGAATATCTTCTCAGAACATTATCATAAACATTAATAGTACCAGCGGGCCTCCATTTACTTCTTCTTGCTGAAAGAAAATTTTCACTTTGGGATTTAAAATCTTTTAAGTTATTTGTAATATGTAAAGCCTCCGTAACAAGGTCATCTATAATTTGAAACTTAATTGTCTTTGCATTAGTATCATCTAGTTCATCACTATCTTCATCTGGAATAAAAAGTTCAGCTAGTATTTCATTTTCGATATCACTTGGAAGCTTTTTACCCAACTCAACTGAACAATATTGGTATGTTGGTTGGTTGGTGGTTACTTCTGAGTCATGATAAAAGTCTCCTGTTTGTTCTATTTCATAATCCAAAGGATAATCATAAAGAACAAGCGTTGAGTCCTTTTTTAAAATAGATAATTCTGCTTCATTTTTAGGTTTAAATTTTATGTACAGATGTGTAGTGGTAATTTCAAATTCATTAGTTCTACTTTTAAAACTAACATTAGATTTTCTTAAATTGTCTAATGCTTTACTCATATTTTCAATAGAATAGGGATTTTCTAGTTGTTTCCCTAATTTCATCATTCCCTGTGATTGGATTTGGGTTGTGTTTACCTCATTTAAAGGTAAAATCTCATAATCTTTTTGACAAGCATACAATAATACCCCTATCAGGGTCAGTGTCAAAAACCGAAAGCTTTGTTTTCTCATAATTTTTGATTTAAATGATTAATCATCGTTTTACATTTTTAATAACCAGTTAGTAAACCCAAATCATTACATTTAAATAACTCAACATAGATAAATAATTGCGTTTGGCCATTGTTAGTGTTTAATTTCCTACAATATAGAGATATTTTCTGTAGTGAAATTACGAAAATGTGAAATTGGGTTAGAAAAGAGTATAAATAGCATAAAAAAAAAAACCGTAACATACAGTTACGGGTTTTAGTTTGTTTTTAGTAGCAGTTCATTAAAATACGGCCTTTGTTTTGGTAGTAACTCAGCGGCTTTTTTAGGCGGTTTTTACTTATTTTTCACCACAGTTCTTTGTTAGAGTCAATATTTATTTAAGTGCATTGCCATAAATATCCGCTAATTTTATGTTGATTACACCAAAAAGCGAAACAAATTCCGTCATTACCAAACATTATTTCATTGCCATTAATTGGATTCAAATCCGGGAGTCCACTATCTAGTTGAAATATAAAAGTCATTTTATTATTACATTTTGGACAGCATATATTTTCAGGTTCTTGAATCCAGATAGGTTTTCCTCCAATTTTATTACAATTCCCTTCCCATTCTTGATTTTTAAAAGAAAGAGGAGTCAGAGCAAGTTTTATATTCGTTTCCTTAAGAGGTTGATTACAATATTCGAATTCTATAGGAATGTTTTCATTTAACCTTTCAATTTCTCCATTTTCTGAATGTTTATAAAATAGATAAGGACCATTTATTTGTGCATTGAAAAAATCTTCAAAGTTGAGTCCGAATATTCGACCTTTAAGTTCTATTCCGTTAACAAGGAAATTTTTATCAAAAGAAATCAGATGGTTTATTCCATTTTTCAATACTCCGCCAAATTTCAGATTGGAATTTTCTAGTGGCTCAAAACCCCAAGTAGGATGCTTATTATTTCTTTGTCCGAAATCATTAGTCGGTAAATAATAACTTCTTTCAAAAATTATATGATAGCTGTTATTTTGCATTGTTTTGTCATATTTGCTCTAACTAGTTAGTAACCGCAATCAATTGCGTTTATTCAGCCATATTGGAGATATAAACGCAATAATTACATTTTCCTACAATATAAAAATATTTTCTGTAGTGCAATTACGGAAATGTGTAATTAGGTAAAAAAAGAGTATAAATAGCATAAAAAAACCCGTAACATAGAGTTGCGGGTTTTAGTTTGTTTTTAGTAGCAGTCCATTAAAATACGGCCTTTGTTTTGGTAGTAACTCAGCGGCTTTTTTAGGTGGTTTTTACAAATAGTGTCTAACACCGTAGTAACTTCTTTTTGCATACCTATAGAGCCACAAATTAAAATATAACCTTTGTCTTTTATAAGTTGGGCAACTTCTTTACCGTTTGCCGCTAACAGGTTTTGCACGTATACTTTTTCTGCTTGTTCTCTAGACAGTGCCAAATGTAAAGACGTTAAGTTGCCTGCCTGTTGCTGTTCTTCTAATTGGTTTTTGTACAGCTCAAAAGATGCTCCTGTACGCCCACCCCAATACAAGTGTAATTTTTTGTGTGCTGTGTTTTGGCGTATCATCCCTAGATAAGGACCAATACCTGTACCAGTAGCTATTAATACGGCCTCTTTTGCTTTTTTAGGCAAATGAAATGCTTTGTTTTTTACTATACCACAGCCTATTTTGTCGCCCACAGCTAGGTTTTGCAACCTGTTAGACACATTCCCTTTTTGGTGACATTTAACGCTTATAACAAGCTCGTTTTTTGTCCATTTACCAATAGAATATAAACGTTCTCTTTCGTCTTTTTCGCCTAAAATAGAGAGTAAATCTCCGGAGGTAAACTTTACTTTGTTTACGGGTTTTAGGTATATACAAAAAGTATCATCTGGGTTATTTTCTGCCTTGGTATGCTTGGTTACGGTAAAATCATAGGTCTTACGTTTCTTTTTGCTGCCAATGGCTTTTGGTAAACTTATGTTTAAATTCTCTTGTTTGCTCCACGCCAACAACCACTGGTTAAAAGATTCTAAACTTTGGTTGTTTATGGTAAATACATCTGCCAAACGGTTGTTATTTGGGTGCGCTTGCAACATAGTATCTACATCATAAGCAAACTTACAATAGTCTGGGTATGCTAAAGAGCCAAAACCAACTACAGAGTAGTTAAACTTTGCACCTTGCTGGTTTGTGTTTAATAGTGCTTTAAACTTTTTAGCATTTGTTGGCGCTTCTCCTGTACCATAGGTAGATGTCATGATCACCAAATGCTGCATATTTTTGTAACTCTTGTAGCTGTTTAACTCTGCCAAATATGCTTTTTTTCCCAAACGTAGTAATTCCGAGTATAAGGCATTGGCAAAATGAAAAGTGTTTCCGTTTTCAGACCCTATAAGAATAACATAATCGCAGTCGTCCTTTTTATACTTGTTCTTAATTCTAGATTTTCTGCGTTGCAGTGTAATGCTAAAGCCGGAATACATAAAAAACAAAATACCAATAGAGGCCAACAACAAAACTATACTCCATATTATACTGCCCTGCCCTGTATGAAACAACATACTATAGTAGCTTAGTACAACGTAAAAAGGATAATTTACCTGGCTAACAATATCACCATTAAATTGGTTTACTAGATACTCTTTGTCTGTTAATTGCAGTAAAAAGTAACTTTCTGGAAAAGGTGCAAATGGGAATTCTATTTTACGAACCTCTGATAACTTGGTATCTTTAAAAACTCTAAATTCTGATAGGCTTATTATGGGTTCCTCTGCAAACAAGGTATCTTCTTGGTGTACAATTTTTGCCGATGGTAGTACAGAAAACTGCTCTAAAGACAAATACACACCTGTTAGCGTTAGTATTAAAATAGGAATAAGCAACCATCTACCAAAAAGGGTATGGTAATATGGATTAAAGTTTTCTTTAACTATAGGTTTAAAAAAGCCTTTAACACCACCTTTTTTTTTTAGAATTAGAAAAATTCCGCTAATGCTTATTAAGCACAATAAAAATGAAGATAAACCTACAAAAAACCTACCTATACCTTTTAAAAATAAGGAACGGTGTAATGTGGTTGCAAACTTAAAAATGGGGTTAGACTCTTTTGGAGTGCCTAAACTATCTCCTGTTTTTGGATCTACGTATATTATTTTATCTACACCATCTTTGTCTATTACAGATGCCGTAACCCAGCTGTTCTTATCTATTTCTACAGAAATTACCTCAGCATATTTTTGCTGTAGCGTACTTGTAAATTCTGCAACAGTAACCTGGTTTAAGTCGCCCGTAGTGTAGGGCTGTACCCGATTACTAATTGGTTCTAGTGCTAAAACAGTACCTGTTAAAGCAGCTAATAAAATAAAAATAGAAGAAGATACAGCCAACACAAGGTGACTGTATCTCCAAACTGATAATGTCATAGATTAATTATTTCTGAGGCAACATACGTATGTAACGGATATATCCTGTACCGTCTACTTTACTATTTACACTTTCTGATGTTAGCTCAAAGGTTACATCGTCTGCAACATATTTTTGATCTTCTACAGCAGTTTCAAAACGTATTTTATAGCCTTTATTAAGCTTATCGTCATCAATTTTAATAACTTTTATAGCACGTTCTCCACCGCTTATTGTTGCGCCAGTAATAGCATCAATCTTACTATTTTTCTTTTCAAAATAACCCCACCATTTTGTTAAATCGTGGTACCACTCTGGATCATCACCCAACACATTTAAAGTCTCTACATACGTCCCTTTTGCATCTAATAAAGAAACCACTACGTAAGCACCTTCGCCTTCGTAATTTTTTAACTGAATCATACATTTGTACTGACTCGTTTTTGGGGCCGTTGTAAAGGCTGCCAATGTAAATAAGCCAACTAATGCAATTGTAATTGTTACCAATTTAAGTTTCATAACGCTATTTATTATTTTAAAAATTCAATTTCGTTTTTATCTAAAAGCTCATTTTCTAAAGCTAAGTCGTAAACAGTTTCTTCAAAATCTGTTCCAATAGCTGTTTTTGCTCCTAATGCAATTAATTGCTTTATGTTATCTACATTGTTAGACGTCATAGCAGCAAGGTGCAAAGCAGTAAGTCCGTTTGCGTTTTTAGCATTAACATCTATTTTATAAGCAGCAATTTTAGCTAATAAATCTGTATTGTTTTTAGTTACCGCCAAATGTAAAAGTGTATTCCCCTCGCTCTGTACACGAGCAATATCTAAGCCTTTTTCTGTAAGTAGTTCCCATTTTTCTGTAAATGGTTTTTCACTTCTTTTAGAGTAAGATTCTAATAAATAGTATGCAAGGCTATTACCACTAGCATCTACTGTATTAATAGCTGCTCCTTTGTCTATTAAAAATACAACCACATCTTTACTGTTACCACGTACTGCATTCATTAAAGCAGTTTTACCTTCTTTGTTTTTAGCAGATACATTTGCAGCTTCTAAAAACTCAACAATTTCTAAACTGTTACGGCCAGCAGCATTCATTAAAGGCGTATTCCCTTTATTATCTGCCTTAGAGATAGAAACTCCTTTATCTATAAAATACTGAAACAACGCTTTGTCTTTGCCACTGTATGCTAAATTATGAATTGGGTTAACACCATCGTTATTTGTAGTATTAGCTGCAATACCTAAACCTTCTAAATACTTGAAGAATTCTAGGCTATTACCTCCACCTCTACCACCTTGCGATGCAACTAAAATAGCATTGCTACCATCTAAATTAGTGTCCTTATACGAAACTCCTTTTTTAACCAATTCTTCTATAATAGTCTTGTTACCTACACGAGCAGCATAGTCTACTACGTTAAGACCAGCTTTGTCTGTACTTTTAAGATCTAGTCCTTTTTTAATAAAGTAATCTAGTTCTTTTAAACTTTTTGCCTTCCCAATTAATTGGTGTAAAGCGTTAGTCCCTTTAGGACTCGTCTCGTTAATAGAAGCGCCATTTTCTATAAGTAAGTTGTACAGTTCAGGATTTGTTTGTCCGCCACCAGCTGTAAAAAGCAACGCAGAACTCCCTTTATCATCTATAACATCTGTTTTAGCACCAAGCTTTAAAAGGTGTTTCATTACTGGTAAGTTCCCTTTCATACCTGCCCAAAACAAGTAGGTACGTCCATCGTGAGTTACCTTATTTACTACATTACCCTCTATGCTTAAAAGGTATTTTACAACATCTAAAGAAACATCTGCTAAAATAGCGTTTGTAGTAGCATCGAACCCATTAGAACTTAAATCTACAGGGCTATTGCCTTCTTTTACTTTTTGCTGAACCTCTTTTACTGTTGTAGCTGGCTTAAAAAAACCACGATTTAAAAAAACATTAGCGTCTTGTGCGGTAATTGTACCAACAATTAACAAAAGAGTTAGGGTAAATAATTTTTTCATTTTTGAATCTATTTTTAATAAATAAAGCTTATTTCTTTATTTAGACTTATTATTGATAAAGCGCAAATATAAGAACTATTTTTATTTAGAATGATTAAAGATAGAATTTTTATAAACTATTTTTTTCTGATGTTAACAGCTGCTTTATCTCTAGTGATTTTCTTGTAAATTAAAAGTCTTATCCAAGGGCAGTTCCAGTAATTTGAAGAAACAGAAAATGGTATCGGGAGCTAGTTATTCTTCTTATTTAATTAACTGACTTGGTAAATACCCCATCGTTTTTTTAAATGCTGTGGTAAAGTGTTGCGGATTAGAATACCCAACCTCATAAGAAACCTCAGCTATAGAATACCCTTTTTCTAGTATCAGTTGTTTTGCGTTTTCCATTCGCAATTGAGTGATGTACTTAAAAATGGTGGTTTTGTATATTTTTTTAAAATCGCGCTTTAACTTTGTTGTATTAAAACCTGCTATCTGTGATAGGGTATTAATCGTTAGCTTCTGCTTTAGGTTTAACCTACAGTATTCTTCTACCTTAACAATTGCAGCATAATCTGCTTCTGGCATAACAGTATCTACAACTTCTAGCTTTGTTGTATCCATTAAAAAATCTAACAACAGAATGGTAATTCTACTTTCTATATAGTTTTTTTTAAGACTACCCGTATAAGCACAGTTTAGAATTTCTTTTATTTGGTTGCTTAACTTTAAAGGTATTTGTCTGCGCTCTTTAAAAAAGACAAAAGGAACTTCTGCATCTATGGCCGTAGTCATATCTAGTAGATTTGCGGTACGCTGCTCCCCTAGTATGCGCTCTAGAAAACTCTGGGTAAAAAACACTTCTAAGGTTCTTGTGTGTTTGCTCGTAAATATATCTTTACTTGGCTGCAAAGGCAAAAAAAAAAGATTGCAACATCCTTCTGGTATGGTTACCACCAAATCGTTATTTGTTTGGTGACTGTAGCTGCCCAACAATGAAAAATGCAACTTAAAAACAGGACAATTGCAAGATATAGCAACTGCATATCCCTTTGCACTCTCCGTATTTTTACTGCCAACCAAAAACTCACTATAGTGCGACTGGGATTCTTGCCCTAAAACACCCTGACTATTGTAATTGATATTACTTTCTACAAATGCAGTAGTAGCACCCGTGCTGTTCGCAATGGTATTACTAAAATTAATAGAAGCAGAAAAGCTTTTTAAACTTTGTTTCATTATTTCTTAATGCGTTGTTAAAACTTCCGTTTGCGTTATTCGTTTCACCCAAACTGAACTTAAGTTTGCAAATCTAATTTAATTTAGACTAAGTCTTAATAAATATAAAAATATTTTAATTGTATGTTAAAAATAGTATCGGTTTTAAGTCTATTACTTTCTATTTCGGCCTTCTCTCAACCAACTGAGGATACCAAAAGAGGTACTATTACCGGAACTATTTATTTTAAAAATGGAACCCCAGTTGCAGCCGCTTCTGTGTTTACAGAAAAACCTATAAAACACACATATACAAATGACAAAGGCTTTTTTTCTTTAGAAGATTTACCGTACGGTAGTTACACAATTGCCATAAAATACTACGGTAAAGAAATTGAAAAACGTACCATTACCGTAGACAAACAAAACATACAAATTAAACACACACTTAGCTACAACGAAACAAATGAGCTAGATGAAGTTTTAGTTAGCGGAAAGACAAAAGAAACAGAAATAGAGACACAGGGTTTTGCTGTTAACGTTATAAAAACCGAAGAAGCCAGCATTAGAAATATACAAACTAACGAATTATTAAACACATCTGTTGGTGTAAAAATTAGGCAAAACGGTGGTTTAGGATCAGAGGTTAGTTACAGCCTAAATGGGTTGTCTGGTAGTGCTGTACGTATTTTTATAGACGGTATTCCTATTTCTATGTATGGTTCTTCATTTAACCTAAATAGTATACCTACTTCAATGATAAAAAATATTGAAGTCTACAAAGGTGTTGTTCCTGTACATTTAGCAGATGATGCTTTGGGTGGCGCTATAAATGTAGTATTACACCAAGACGCTAAAACAAACTTAAACGCGTCTGTTTCTTATGGGTCTTTTAACACCTTACAAGCAAATCTTAATGGTTTGTATCGATTTGAAAAAACAGGATTTACAGTTAAGGCATCACTCTTTCATAATTATTCTGATAACGATTATAAAGTAACTGGCAGAAGCGTAGTTGTGACTGGTTTAGGTGGTGTACAAACACCAATTACAGCACGCAGATTTAACGATGCTTACAGGTCTACTGGTGGTATGGTACAGCTTGGCTATACCGATGTAAAATGGGCAGATCAATTCTTAATTGGTGTAACAGGTTCAGATGATTATAAAGAAGTACAACACGGTGCGTTTATGACCATTACACCATATAAAGACCGTTTTTTAGAGTCTAATGCTTTACTAGCAAACTTAACGTACCAAAAAAGAGATCTTTTTACAAAGGGCTTAGATGTAAAAGTAAATGGTGTGTACGGTAAAAGAAACCGTAGTATTAACGATACTGTTTCTTGGGCCTATAGCTGGAGTGGTGATAGAGCTATAGATTTTAGAGGAGACGAGTACCAATATACTTGGAGGTCGCAACAAGAAGGCGGACCAACATTAGCCAAAATAGACAGAAAAGTTGCTTCTATTAGAACTGGTGTTTCTTATGCTATTAACCAGAACAATAAGATTACAGCAAATCATTTTTATAGCGGAATAGACAGAGAAGATAGTGATGCACTAAGATCTGTTTTAGAAAATACATTTAAAGGATCTAGAGACTTACATAAAAATATTTACGCTTTAAGTTACGAGCTGTCTGCCTTACAAAATAAGTTAAGAGCTAGTGTCTTTGGAAAATTATATCAGCAAAAAACAATAAGTATAGATCCAGATATTGTACAAGATGAAGACGGTAATGCCATTGTGGTTGATGAAATTGTTGACAGCAATAAAAAATATGAAGGATACGGTTTTGCAGCTTCTTACGCTGTTTCTCCAGATTTTACGGTATTGGCATCTGCAGAGAAAGCAATACGCCTACCTAATGAAACTGAAGTATTTGGTAACGATGGTGATAACGTGGTTGCCAACCCAAGTATTAACCCAGAACAAAGTAACAATTACAACTTAGGATTTAGATTTGGAAGCTATAAAATTAAGAAGCACGAGTTCTCTGTAGCAACCAATCTCTTTACAAGAAACATTAAAGACCGTATTGGTCTGCCTATAGAAACATCTTTAAATATTGATGACGAATTAATTTTATACGTAAACCAAGGTAGTGGTACTTCTAAAGGGATAGATGCTCAATTTAACTACACCTATAACAAGAACTTTGGGATAAACTTTAATGTCTCTCGATTTAGTCTAAACATTGTAAATAACGGCATAGAAATAGACGTTCCTAACACTCCATTTTTTACTATGAACGGGAATTTACGCTACTCTTTTAAAGATGTTTTTCAGAAAAAATCTAGATTAAACTTATTCTACACTATGTACTTTACAGATGAGTTCTCTTACCTACCAAAACAAGGAACAAATACTGTAGGAGACGAGTTCTTTAAAGTACCTACACAATTGGCACAAGACTTTGGATTTAGCTATGCATTTCCTAGCAAAAGACTAGTTGCAAGTTTTGATATTAAAAACATTTTTGATGAGCCTGTATATGACAATCTATCGGTACAAAAACCAGGTAGAGCTTTTTACTTTAAACTTAATTATTCAATTCATAAATTTTAATTCTTAAATAACATACAATATGAAACGCAATTTAATACACAACAAAACATTTGCCATAGCCCTTACTTGTATTGGTTTATTAGCTTCTTGTAGTAGTGATGATAATGGAGATGACCCATCGGTAGATCCTGTAGAACCAACTGCTGGTAGATGGATAACTGTTGCTGCTGCTAAAATGGGAGACAATCCTGGAGATGGCAATGGTGGTACACTAATTTATTCTGTAACCAGTGAGGACGCTAAAGACCCTACTGTACAAATAGATGCTTTTAACAACGGACTTATTGTACCATCTAACAGAACTGCAAGGTTACAATCTTCTGAAGATGGTAGCACTATGTTTAATATTAGCTACGCTGGTGATACTGGTGGTAACTATACAAAGTACAATGTAGAAGGAGGACAAGATTTTACTAAAATAGGTACAGAGGTAAGTATTGCTCCTTATGTTGGTACTGCTCCAAGGTGGATAAAATTATTTGATGGTGATAAAACAGGATCTGCTGTTTATGTTTCTACAGAAAACAAGTTTGACGATAATGGTACGCCTGATGATGCTACAGATGATACCTACTTACGTACTGAAGCTACTATGGGAGTAGTAACATTAGATTTAGAAAATTCTTCAATTAAGAACTTTGAAGAGTCTAGTATTCCTTTAACTACTGAAGAAGAAGCATTAGGGTATTACATCTCTAGAATAGATATGCCAACATTAAACGCTGCCGGAGATAAATTATACATTGGTGCTCGTTTAAGTAAATTAGATCCTGCAACAGCAGAAGGCGAAAGTGGTTATGAGATTTTAGGCTCTAAAACTATTGTATTAGATTACCCTTCTTTAACAAACCCAACAATAATTACCTCTACTGTAGGTCACGGAAATACAAACGGTTACCGTAGTATTAATTCTTTTGAATATAATGGGAGTGTATACCAAGCAAACCAAAGCGACCCTGAAGGTTCTCATATCTTAAAGATTGATGCTAATAACGAATACGATAATACGTACGACTTTAATTTAGATACTGCTTTAGGTATAGAAGGTGCTTATATTTTAGCTTGGAGACCAGCTGCTAACGGTAAAGCTGTAGTTGCTTACCGTCACAACGGTTCTGCTGAAGGTGTTGCCGGTTTACAAGGATTTTTTGCTTTAGTAGACTTAAATGCTAAAACTGCTGTAAAGATAGATGCTATTCCTTACGATCCTGATTTCTACTTATTCCAATACCAAGGTTTTGTAGTAGACGGAGACGAAATATATGTAACACAAGCTCCTGTTGGTAAAAATGGAAACATTTACGTTATAAACACCGTAACTGGTGACGTTACTAAAGGTGCTGAATTGGTTAACACAACTGGTAGTCATTTTATTGGTGCTTTCTAAGCCCAAAAAAAAATATACTTTGTACAAACAAAAAGTCCCTTATCTAAATTCTAGGTAAGGGACTTTTTATTTATTAGTATTTATCGTACTATAATGTTTTTAATGCTAAAGACTTTGTTAGCGTTCTTCAAAATACAAACCTTCCGTATCATCTTCAAGTACACCTGCTCCCAAAATATAATTTTTTCCAGCCTCAACAGCGATATGTATTTGTGTGGTTTTGGTTTGGTACGTTACGCCATGAGCAAAAACCTCATACGCTCCTTCTTCTAGATAAATAATTTCTAATTTACCCGCAAAAATGCCTTTTTTCTGTTTACTATATTCCCAAAAAAACGTCTCTAGTGGTTTTCCGTTTATAGCATCAATTTTAATGTAATTAAGCACTCTTGCATACCCTTCTTTATTTGCCGGTATATTTTCCTTTTTACTTTTGCTAAATAAGCCCATTTTTATTTTTTTAAATAGATTTTATAAAAACTGATTGCGATAATTCTTCCAGATCACTTCATATTAAAATTAACAAATAAGTTCCTTAATGTAAAATACATGGAAATAGAATTTTCTTCTTTTTTTAGTTGAGAAAATAATTAGACATACCGCTTTAATATACATCATAGAAGGTTTATAAAAAGTAGTCTTTTAAACCTTATTTACTTCTGTATAAAGTGGTGGTTTTACTTCGTAATACACATAATCTCCTTCTTGTACATCATCAAAACTTTGCTTGCCTACTTCATATTCTTTACCATCTATACTAATATAAAAATTACTAGACATAGACTTTATAGTTAGTCTTTTATAAACAGATCTTTTCTTTTCTATGTGTCCATAATTACAAAACTTCTGGTTTTTTTGCAGAAGCAATTGACTTTCTTTTATATTAGTTACAAAAGGCTTAAGATTATATACGGTTATTACCCATATAACCACTATAATAGCCAAGTATACAATAACGGAATAAACATCTTTTGACTTAAAAATACCAAACACCATTAAATAACTAAATACCAATGCCAGTATTCCAAAAAAAATAATGGTTACATAATCTGTAACTATACCAGAGTCTATACGCTCTATTTCTTTTGAATTAAATGGTTTTATTTGAGGTTTATTGCTCTTCATTATATTTGCTATAACCTTTATTCTCTGTAATCATAGTCACAAAAAATTGCTAACTTTTTTTTATCGTTTCCACTTTCTAAATAAAGCATTGCTTCCGTAATGTGTTGCTCATTGCCATCTTTATCTGTTACATCAAATTCTAATGCAACATCAATCATTCCGCTATCTCCAATAGGTGTGATCTCACCTATTTTAAAATTTCTAATTTCTGTGCCTTTGGGTATTTTGTCCGCATCGCAATAACCGTTTTCAATTTTATCAAAGACATCTTGTTTTATTTGTTCTTGAAAAGTCATTTTATTACCACAAGAAACCATAAAAACTAAAGCAAAGACAATTAGTGCTGAGTACATTCTATTTTTCATATTCTATTTTTTGGTGGGTTTATGTTTGGTTTTATTATGTAGAACGTTTTCTGCACTGTTTTTATTCTTCTTTATTCGTCTTTCAGAAAAAAACTAAAATACGCCTGCATAAATACTGCTTCTAAAATATCTTTTTTTTTCTGGATTTACGATACCAGCGTCTATATGCTCTATTTCTTTAGCCTTAAATGGTTGTATTTATGATGTACCTCTCATACCTATATAACCTTTTTAAGTTGGCAGTAAAGTACTTCTTATGAGTTACGTATAATTTTACTGTTACTGTACTTTTCTACAAAGCACCTTTAAAATAAAAACACCAATGACTAAAAACCATTGGTGCTCTTTTAAAACTTAGCATGTAATTTATTAAAATAAAATACGTGTTTATGCCTCTACAGTTTCTTCCTTTTTTTTCTTTTTGAATAAGGCTCCTAAACCTGCTTCATGAACTTCTACTTCTATATTCATGTTGTCTTTAATAGTGTTTCTTACATCATCGTAAACTTCAGAATCACTACCATATATTAAGCGTATTATAATTCTACCAATAAAACCAACTTGATTGTGTAAAAAACCTAACCAGCCAGCTAATGTTGCTTCAGAAAAATTAATAGTTGTAAACTTAGGAACCGCTGCTGATGAACTAGAAGTTCTTTCAATGCCAACTACAGTTCTGTGGTATGCATTTTTAATTACTGTAATTTGGTCAGAACCTGCTCCGCCCATCATTTTACCAGCTAAACCAGCTTCTTTCTTTAATTTGTACTCGTACTTATCACCTAATTTTTCTATTAATAATTTTTCTACATCTTCAATTGTAGGGTGATCTACTGCTTTGTAAATTTCTATTTTCATTTTATTTTATTTAGATGGTTGTTTTTTATTCTTCAAATACGTTTAATCCGTCTGTACTCACAAGCGTTCCATTTTCATCTGTCTTAAAAGAAAATTTAAACGTATTTGTGTCGGCTATTCTTTTCCCGTAAAAACTGTTTGCTTTAGCAGAAATTTTATCAGCAAATAAATTAAAAGATTCATTTATTTTTCCTGTCTTCTGGTCTACTGTCATACTATAACTACCTTCTAACGCATAGTTATTAAACTCCTTTGTTTCTTTTTCTATTAAAATAGTCGCATTTTTAAAATTTTCTAGAATGCGATCTATTTTAAAATCTTTTAATTTTAGCACCTTTGTTTTATCAGTGTCTTTTATGCTAGATTCTGGCTTAAAAAGTTTATTCATAGTTGTAGAATAAAACCACATTGATGATTTTCCATCTTCTAAAAGCATAATTGTTACCTGCTCTACCTCTGTAGAATTTTCGTTTTTATTAGAAATAGCTAATGAGTACACTTCTGTATCTAAGCCAAACTGGGTTTCTATTATATTTTTAATCTCAGAAATACCTTCTTCTGTACTTAACTCAATACTACCACTAGTTCCTGCAGCACAACTAGACAAAACTAGAAGCAACACACAACATAAACTTTTAAATGCTTTATTCATTTTACGATTACTTTATCAAATTTAATTTATTGTTTTTATCAACCTTAAAACTGTATTCTTCATAAGTAACAGTTATTACTTTACCAGAACTACTTGAGCCGGTCTCGTACTGCACATCGAACTCTGAAAAAATAGCACCGTTTTTATCTGCTTCAAAAAACCAATCATTTAAAAGGTAATCTTTACCCTCTTTAAACAATCCTTTTTCCTTTAAAAGAGCTAAAGCTTCATTATACTTGACTGGTATAATAGACACATCTACCTGACCTATGGTAAACGGATTCTTGTTTTTAAATAGATTTCCTAAAGGACTTTTAACTGGATCTGTAAACCCATTGTACATAAATTTATCTGTAAAAAAGATATTCTTTACTTTATATACTCTGCTAATATTATCTAGATTACTTTCTAATGTTGATGCATTTAAAGACAATTGATACACCTCAAAATCATCATCAAAATTTTCTTGTAAAGTCTTTTCAATTTTTAAAATACCTTCTTCTGTACTTATCTCCTTGTCTTTACAAGAAAACAGACTAACGCTTACAAAAACCAAAACTATTAATGCCTTTTTCATTTATTCTTAAATTATTTAAAGTTCGCTTAAAAAAGATTTTTCTTTAATAAGCTAATCACATTCTTTTTTATATAACGAACATATTATGTGGTTATTACCTATGGCTTTTTATAACTGTAAAACAATTTTAATACGTAGCAAACATATTGTGAATTACGATAAATTAATATTGTAAATGTATATTTGAGTAGGTTGAATATATATTTGACACCAAGCGCCTATTATTGTAAATCCTCTATAAGAAAACGAAATATAATGGTACGTAATTATAAACGATAAGATATTATCCTTGATTTTAGGGTATTACAAAGACACACTACCATACCAAAATGTATTAGCTAACGACCTGTAATTGTAGAAAAATCTACAGGTTCTATTTTCAGCTATATTAAGTAGTTTATTTTGTATTGAAAATTATTGTTTTCTGTAATACTTTTATTCTTCTTTATTCTTCTTTATTCTTCTTTATTCTTCTCAATTATGTCTGCCATATTCCTGTTAAATACAGACAAATTATCTCCTAAAATAGAAAAGAATTCAATATCAGTATTTTCAACCGTAGTTAAAGCTGTTTGTAAAATTTCTGCTCCTTCTTTTGTCAACTTAATTACTTTAGCTCTGGTGTCTGTAGGGTGCTCTTCTCTAGTTATAAACTTCTTTTTCACAAGAGTTCTAAGTACTTTAGAAACCATCATTCTGTCTGTATTACTTTGGTTAGCAATATCAACCTGAGTAACAACTTCAGTCTTTTTAGAAAGCCAACCTAATGCTGTTAAAAGAACAAATTGTGTTTGTGTTAGGTTTAAAGGATCTAATACTTTTTTTAGTCTACGTTGCCACAGTATTGTTACTTGCCCTAGTAAATAACCTGGACTATCTTGTGGACTCTTAAAATTAAACTGAATTTTTTTAGGCATAATAATACTGAAATATTTAATTATTTAGCTTGTAAAAAAGTTAGTTTATAACCATCAATATCTTTTATATGGAATGCTTTTCCAAAAGGTGTTTCAATAATTGATCCTACAGTAGTTACCCCATTCGCAACAAATTTCTCTTTTAGTTCTTCTACATTTTCATTAACGGAAAACCAAAGAGCAACACCTATTCCTAGATCTTTCTCTTCAATGGGTTCAAGAGGCGTGCGAATAGCAAAACTTGCTTGTCCTTGATTGCACTTAAAAATACAGGCTTGAGGGTTGGAGTTATCAATTTGAAAACCTATTTTTTTTGTATAAAAGTCTTTTGATGCTTCCAAGTTTTTCACTTGTAAAGATGCAAATGTTAATTGTTTCATTTTATCTTAATCTAATTGTTGCTGCAAATATAGTATATTCGACAACAATAATGTGGTGATTTAACAAATTATAAAAAAATCACCTCTACTCTTCTGATAAAAACTCGTGTTTTCTTAGCAAATTAAGCAACACACTTTTCATAGTGTTAGCACATTTACTTTTTATAGAACTCTTGGTTAATTTATTATCTATGTCAATATTTCCTGTTAATGTAGAAAGACGCACTTCTGTTACAACAACATCTTCTTTGTAAAAGAGAAAAACTAGATCGTAATGGTATAGCAAGTCTCTTTCTTGAGTGTATGATTCTGGGTCTTTTAACTTTGCACTAATTAATTCTTGATCTTCTTTACTTAAGGTTACCCTTTTTAACTCCTTCTTGTATTCCTTTTCAGTATCTCCTGGTTTAGACATTTCTTTTGTATGAACTTCCCATTTAGAAAACTGTATACGGTCTGTAAGCTGTGAGTTAATATTTAGTTCATCTATACTGATTTGCGCATACCCTATTGAGGTAAACAGTGCAAGACACACTAATAGTAGTTTTTGTTTCATTTGTAGCGTTCCTTATTTAATGCTCATATTTTGTTCCCTAGACAGCACATCGTCTAAGGTTTCATCCATAATGTGTACTTTATATAGTTTTACATTTACACTTATTTTATTTTTTGTAATACTATCTTCTAGGATGGCTAAACATTCTTTATCGTTTACATATGCCTGTAGATTTTCAAAATTAGGTGGCTTAGGAATATCCAACAACCACTTCTTATCTTCATTTACAAACTGTATACAGTTTTTATCTTCATCTACCAGCCCTAAAAAGTTTTCTGATCCGTCTAATAACTCTAAAAACGTATCTATAGCAGATTCTACAGTTACGTCTATGGCGTTACTAGATGCAACCGTTTCGTTAGTTCCGTAATTTGTATAAAATAATTTCATTGGTTTAAATATCGTTTAGAAGTTATAGGTATAAAAGTAGTACTACAGCTCTAAAATTAGCAGACACAATTTATATGTGCAGCTGTAAAACCTATATTCGTAATAAAGTGGATAGACTTTATAATGAAGGCCATCCTTGGATAAATCTCCCAACTACTGCGCTATAAGCGCTATCCTGTTCGTTCCTTTTACTTTAATTGAATGTGAATATGATCATCGTGCCTTACTGCCCTGCAACCGTGATATCTAATTCTACTATCGTTTAAACTCATTCTACTTTTTAAATGTGGCTCTATAAATAGTTTCCCTAAATTTTGATTTTTCAAGATACTGTTTATCAATTTTTTTGTTCCTTTTTCAGAGAATATATAACCTTTATTTATTGTTCCGAACGTCATATACTTGGGATAATCGTATTGAAAATAACCACTGCTAATACACTTTGTAACTTGGTCATATTCATTTACTGTAGGATCCTCAAAAACACCATAGCCACTAACAGATTTTTGTCCATTTTTTATAATCCCGTTTTCTGTTTGGTAAATTAGACTTAGATCTATCTTTTTTCCGTCGTTATGACTTAAGTGCGGAAGTAGCGGAAACTTATTAATAAAAGGAAAATTTGCATCTAAATAGTGAATTTCTATAGCTGTTGCAGATAGTTCTTTTGCTGTTTTACTTAATAGATCGTTTAGCTTTGGCCTTACATAGTTTCTATTTAATAAAACAGTCATATAATTTGTTGCTTTTATTTTTTCTGAATGCTTTACTTTTTCGCGCCCAAAGATTGGAGCTACAAAAGGAACAATTAAAAATGTAGAAAAAAGATACAGTCCTATAAAAATTACTGGCGTTTTATACTTTAGTTTTTTATTCCATTTTTTAGAGACTAGTAAACTTAGTAAATAAACAATTCCACCGATCTGAGTACTTACAGTCAGCACAACAAAAAGGAGTATTTTTAATAGCGTCTTAAGTAGTTTCTTCAATTTTATATTAATTTTTAATATCTAATTTCATCAATGCACTATACAGTTTATCTAAAAATAGTTGTTGTTCTATATCTTCTTTAAAATACCGTTGATAAACAACACTACAAGAATCTACATCCACAATATTATCTTTAGCAAAAGACCAATC
Organism: Cellulophaga sp. 20_2_10; assembly: GCF_023476645.1. Taxonomy (GTDB): domain Bacteria; phylum Bacteroidota; class Bacteroidia; order Flavobacteriales; family Flavobacteriaceae; genus Cellulophaga. Next base: position 251,735 of record NZ_JAMCOJ010000002.1, on the reverse strand, counting down.
ATCTGGGTTTTTAACAGCTATACCTAAGCTGTTATCACAGCCTTTCCAAAGATTAGAGAATTCTGTCTCTTTGTTTTTATTTAAGCTGTTAAAATCTGCATACACAGTATAGCCAATCATTTCTGGGTTAAAGTATTTAATAATTTTTGTAATGGGTACTCCACCCCATTCTATTGTTACTCCCTCATCAAAAGAAATCTGAGTAATATTTTTGTTTTTCAGTGGTTTTTTTTGCTCGTACTTTTCCCAAGAATAGCGCTTTTTGTATGTTATTTTTGTCTTTTCTGGCAACAATATATTATGTACAATGAGTGGTTTTGTGGTTCTAAAGAAAGGGCTTTTATCTGGTGTATGCACAACCCACATTTTGCCAAGTGCTCTAATATAGAGGTAACCGCCAACGACCACAATAAGCAGTAATAAGCCAATTATTATAAATATGTATTTTACTTCCATCTATTGTTTGTAAATGTATGGTGTCTGTTACTAACAGCGTGGTGAGTATTTTTTATTTATTCGATTCAATTTCTATTTATTCTTGGTACTATTTAAAACTTATTTCGAATAATTATTTTTTTGGTGATCGGCTTAATATCTTGATTATTAATAAATAAATTAATTTTTTCAACCTTAGCTGCAAACACATATTTTATTAATAAATAGGGCTCTTTGCTTTTTAATTGAGAAATCGCATTTTTCTCAAAATAATCCCTTAATTCATCCATATTTTTAATTGTATTTGCATCTATTAACTTAATAGCTTTCTCTTCTAAAACCTTGAATTTCTTCAAATATTCTATCTCTAAATCAACAGGAACACTAAACTTAGAACTTCCAGAGGGTTCAAATAATTTTCCGTCTTTATAAACACCTTGTATTTCTCTTATTTGATCATATACATTTTCTGAAGCGTAGAATGAAAATGAATTATTCTCAAATGATTGAATTACTAGAGAGTCATTATTTATAAAATATTTTTTCTCTTTTTTATTAATTGATATTTGTATATTTTCTGGAAGTAAATATTTAATTTCTGCTTCTATACTGTCTATAGGATTACCATTTTCAAGCTTTATATATGCGTCTGCAGAATATTCAAAAAAAGTTGTATCCTTTTTAAACAAATCTACCTCTCCACTTTTATAAAATAGCTTCTTTACAATAATTTCAGGTAATATTTTATTGTTATTAGAGTAAAAATCATCTTGTCTGCTTTTTAGTTCTAAAGCCGATTTAAACCCTTTTATATTAATTTGACTTCTAGTATCTAATGACATTTGAGAAAACAATAATGCACCTAAATACTCATCAACGTCTTTCCTTATTTCATCATAACTATCTACTTCAGATTTATCAAAAAAATATGGTTTAGCGTTTAGTCCTTGGTCGTCACTTACTCCCATTTGTAGTATCTCCGTTGGCTCTAAAAGTCTATCATTTATCTTTGAGATACTCGCTATCATTTGGGCTTTAGCTTCTTCTAGTTGAGCATCTATTTTTTTAGTTCCCTGGGCATAAGAACTAAAGAAATTTGAAAATGCTAATAGACATAAGGGTATAAATATTTTTTTCATTTTATATTATTTTATTTTGATATAATGTCATCTTCCGTTTCAAACTTCTCGTCAGGACCAGCAGGCGTAATTAAAAAATCTTTTCCATTTTGGGTCATCGCAAATTTATAAACTCTATTCCAAGCGTCTTTTCTCCGGCCTTGTCTAGTTGGATTATCCCCAATCAGTTCATTCAAATCTATTGGGTATCTCCCTAAATTCTCATTACAATTTTCCATTCGATCACTCATTTCCTCTATTTCCTTTTTAGTTTTTTTAGGAAAAATGAATTTGCTCTGATAATTAAAAACCAAGAAAAAACTCAAAGTGGTTATTACAAAAACAAAAATTACCACAATAGAACTCGGTTGTAAAAAGTACTTATAAAATGGTCTTTTTATTCCGTTTTCTTTTTCCTTGTTCGAGATTTTTCTATGATGCTTTAAATCTTCTCGTAGAAGACCAAGTTCAACTAACTAAAATTATAGTTTGTATCATTGCTGCGTTTTATCAAATATTCCACAACCGCAATCTATAAAAATAATTTCCCTACCAATCCTAACTCATTTTTTATGTCTGTCCGTTCCAATAGTTTTGTTGGATTAACACTCCATTTTTCTGCTATACTCATCACTAACGTTTCATCAGCAAAATTTAAATCTTCACGCTCAAAATATTCTTCTTGCTCTGCTTCCTTTGATAAAGAATTAAATAAGTTTAGTCCGTCCTCAGCTTCAGTTGGTGCGCCAAATACTTTTATAGTTTCCATACTTTCTCCTACATAAGAATAAATACGTTCCGTTTTTCCTTTTATAGATTTCATCCAACTATGAAATTCAACTACACGGTGCGTACCAAAGAACTGAGCTTCTCCAAATTCCGCGCTCAAATCATTTATAAAATTCTCTAATTCTAAAATATTTTCTAGACTATCGCCTTTATTGGGTATTCCTGTTCCTGTTATTAAAGTCCACTCTCCTATTTGGGGAGTAATAAAAACCCCATCATTGTAAGCCGCTTCAATCCCTGTTTCCCAGTTGGCTTTTTTAATATTCTTTAATTTTATTATTTCTGCAAGTCTATTTTTCTGATTTGTTTTTACAGCAATCCAAACCATTTTGTATCCAAAATTTACGGGCTTATCTGTACTGTCTGAAACTTTTAATGGTTTCTGATTATTATGAAATTCAGCATTTGCTCCAGATTTTTTAGCATACCAGACAGAAATTAAAATAAGTAAAACTACCCCAATGATGATAAAGACTTTCATTTTTTATTACTGTTAATGGTTATTTATAAGAAGAATATATACCTGTTTATGTACTTTTTCAATTGGAGCTTCACCAAATAACCCTGCTTTAAAATTGGCCCAGTCAGACAAGAAAGCTACCAAAACCACAAAGACTATTGACCCAACTATTAGTTTATATTTATTTTTTATATTAAAATTTTTATAGAACTAATGTTTAGGTCTCAAAATCCAAGTACCAATCTTCTTGATCTATTATAAATCTTTTTTCCATCCATTCGTCCATATTTTTATATTTTTCTACAGATGGCCAGTTCCTTCTTTCTGTTTTTCCACTCCACGTAGGGTGTATTACATATAATTTTAAGCTGTCTTTGTCTAGAAAAAGAACATCATCATCACGACTAGATGTAGCAATAAGTTCCAACGTATCTATTATCCAATAAAGTTTTTGAGTATATCTAAATTCTTTCTTAAGCTCTTCTTTAGTATACTTACTGCGATTTTCAGATACATTAAATACCCACGGTTCAAAATATAAAAATTGAACAGGAATATTTAACGTAAGCCAAACATTTTGTTCTGTTTTAAAAAATACCCAACCGTTTTTAATTAACTCTTCGGTATCTATTTCAATTAAGAATGGTTTGCCGTGCCTTTTACCTACCTCAAGAGCCATTTCTTTAGTGTCCGATAAATGTACGTATTGTCTTTCTCCAGAAATAAGACCTTTTCTCAGAATTCCGTTTATGTTATTTATAGACGTTCCGTGATATAGTGTTTCTCCTGGTATTTCAGGAGCTAATTCTTGTTCTATAGAAACGGAATGTCCGTGAGTTGCTTTTATTCTCTTTGTTTCTAAATCAATTTTCCAACGAACCTTATCAAAGCTTTCATTTAATTGTATAAGCTCACTTTCATTAAAATCAAAATTATTTAATTTCAATGCTTTAATAACACTTTGGATCTCTGCCCAACCAAATTTGTCTAGCTTAATAAAACCTTCTTCTGGTTTATGCCTTAACCAATAACTAATTAATTTGCTTATTTCTTGTTGATTTTTGCTCACTTTACGTAGTATTCAAAACGTATTTGTATATGGTTTACCAGCTTACTTAAACACTAAAACCTGTATTAATTATATATGGCTTCGCCATATATTGTGTCCATTCTTGTTTGTATTTGTCTTAAAACATCATAGACTATTTCCTCATTATTTTCATGATGTCTCCTAGCCCAAAAAGAATAAAGCATAAAAGTTGGACTAAAACTTGTAGCTTGCCTACTTTGAAATTTATAAAAGTCGCTATCATCAGTGGTTGCAACGCTCCTTAATAAGGTTTCAATTTCATCTATATTTTCAGTATCGTTTACTTCTTCGGCCAAATTATACAATTCTTCTAAAAATTTAGAATCAACATCTTGGTAACTATCAACTAAAGCATTAACATACAGATTCATTTTAGAACTTTCATATAAATTATTTTTACTTAATAAATAAGTAATTAAATCCAAATTACTGTCTGAAAAAAAAGAAGTTAAAAATTCTTTTTTTCTATAGGTCATCATTTCAACTGTATCTAATTTATGCCAGTTATTAATGAGAGATCTTGATATATGATTTTCTTCACTTATATGAAATCTCCAGCTTAATACTTCAATTAACCTTACATCGTCTTCTTTTGCCTTAGCGACTATTTCCTCATAATTTTCTTTTGAATGAAAACTATGTTTGTTGTTTAGTATATCTATTTCAGACTTTAAACTTGTAATTTCATATTTCAAATTTTCTATTCCAGATTTTAAATTTGTAATAGTATCATTTAACGTCTTTATCTGAGTACGTTCTTTTGTTTTTGAATTATCATTTTTAGCCTTGTCTGATGTATTACAAGATGCTAGTATAATGGTTACAACCAATAGTAAATTAACTTTTATTGTATTCATTCTTAAAATGTTTGGTAAGGTATTGGTATATGGTTTATTGGGAGTTTAAGTTCCTAATTTAGTAAATATTATCTTACTAAAAAATTCAAGAGTGTTTTGTAAGTAGACTGTAACAATTAATTATATACATTATTGTGTGTTTAGTTATCTTTAGGAATAAAACTCACTTATCATTTCAATTACTTTAAATATTAACATTGCGATAAGCATAACTAAAAGAAACTTATTAAAATTTCTCCTACCCTTTTCAGAAAAAAGTTTACTTGTAACTAATTCGTATACTGCTAATAATATGGCAAGTATATATAATATAATTATAAAATATTTCATTATTCTAATATTTACTAAATTGTTAATACAACCAATTTAGTAAATATTACCCTATTATAAAGTACGTTAGTTCTGATGCTTTATGATTTATTTTGTTTTAAAGCGAAATAAAAAAATTGGCATACTTGGTAAATACGCCCAAGCCATTACATATAATACGTTGTACACTGTTTGTTATAGTCATTGTCCAATGTTGACTTTATAGTTCGCTCTCCTTTAAATCTTTAGCTAAACTTGCAATTTTTAATTTCTTATTTCGCATTATATATTCAAAATCAGCAAAATTATCAACCATTAACTGACGAATATAATAATTTATATGCTCAAGAATTGCGAATAAATTGGCTAATACTCCCCACAAAATTAAGTTTTCAGGAGTAATTCCCCAGTTATTTTGATACAATTGAATTGCAAATACTATTGGAATGAAACCTATTAATATCAAATTTATTTTTTTAGATTTCCTGAAAATATTTAGGTTTTTTTCTTGATGAAAGGGCTTGTTCATCAATCTATATAACTTTAATTTCCAATAGTGTTGCCCTTGAATTAGTATTACGATACAAACAAAAATACCGTACAACAGAAAAAATATATCTACAAATGAGTTCTTAAAGATTAGATATACTAATATTGCTGGGAAAGTCACAAAAGCGTGTAATCTTTCCAAAGGATAATAAACCTTTAATCTTTTAATTAGTTTCTGTTTGCTCATATTTAGTTGTGGTTTGCACCTAACAGTTAAGTGTAGACAAAGTAGTGCTTAAAAAGACACTACATTTTAATTTTAGCTCTTATTGGCTATGTTTTATTAACCTTGTTGTATGTTGTTATTTACACATGGATTGAGTAACCTTGTTTTTCCACTGTATCCAGTATTCTTGTAATCCTTCAGGAGTTGTTTTAAGAGTACTAATATCTAATTTATGCTTGTCTATAACAACATTTTTAAGTTGCAATTTTCTAGATTTCAATTCAGGTTTATGGTTCCATCCGCCAACATGATCAAAAGAAGTATAGGCATCACATTTTGTATTAACTCGCTTAAAAGGTATTTCTAGATAATAAGTTACATTTCCGCTCCCCATTCCTTTTGTTGTCATTTTAATATTTTCAAAATCTACTTTAGAATATTTACCTCCTTTAAATAATTCTTTAAGCTTATCTCCCACTTTTGCCGACATTTTGTTTGAAAACTGATGTGCTATATCAGACCTATTTATAAACTCTGCACCTACATATTGTCCATTACATCCGTTATCAGAACATTGTATGCTGTCATCAAAATTAATAAAACTACAAAGTGATAGTATGGATAAAAAGCTAAGAATTAAGATTACTATTTGTTTCATTTTTTATTCTTTTAAATTTTGACTTAAATATAAAATTTTAGACAATAGTTTATTTTTTTTTGAAGGCATCTAGAAGGATATTCCAAGACAAAAAACCTGTTTTTAGACGCTCTTTATTTTCTACTATCGTTTTAAAATTACTAAGCAATAAACTTATGAACTGTTTTAGATTATGAATAACAGTAAAACAAGTACTTGCAAGCTAAAAAGTAGTAGGTTTTTATTCCGTTTAGTAATTTCTTTCTTTTTATTAAATAAATATGCTTCTATTAATACGAATAACATTCCCGAAATGTAAAAAAAACCCATGGTATAAATTGCAATAAGAAACCCCGTTCCCATTCCACAGTTTTGTCTATTTTCCATAGTGTAGCCACTATCATAATTTAATGAGATAAAAACGCTTATTCCTAAACCTATAACTAGCCAAAAAATAAAAAATAAAGCACGTAATAATAGATGTCTCTTTTCAGTTTTCATAGTTTTATTTCTTCTAATAGCTGGTAATGTTTATGTATATGGTACGCTCCGTACTATAGCACCTAATTTAGCACATAAATCACAGATAGTATATTCCGATAGTACAGTAGCCTAGGGATTCGTAACTAGGTTAGAACTAGCAATAAATTATATACCGTGTTAACGATAGTTATTTTTTATATGCCTTAATGTTCCAAGTTTTATCATACCAATCTTTCGTTGAATTAATTCCTAATTCAAAATTTTCGGCATCAATTTTCAGTTCGCTTACTATTTTATCAAATGCAAGTTCTCCAAACTTCACAAGATAACTATACCAATTTGGCGGTACAGAATTATGTTTAACTTCTTCAAAATCTGACAATTCGAAATTAGCAGGATTAAGAAATCTAATACTTTCTTTTTGTTTAAATAATTCAGCCATTTCTAAATCTCCTTCCGCAACATATTTATCATAATATTTTTTGTTATGCTCATTGGATTCTTTACTATTTTGTAACGAATTAATCTTACTATCAAAATTTATTGCACTTACGTTGGCATTTCTATCTGTCCAAATACTTACTGTAAAAACTATGAAATCAGATTGTTCCAATTTCATTCGTTTCAATGATTTTTCAAGCATTAAAGTTAATTCATCAACATAATTATTTTGATTTGTCATATTTATAAATCTAATCTTTTCTTTAATTTCATTCTGTTTTTCGTTGTTCTTTTTAGCAGACGCAGAACGGTTGGTGTATGGCTTGTTCCGTGATTAAAATTAATTAATTTCCGATTAAGCACTGAGCCAAATCTTATTGTTTTGTTTTATCTTTTTTGTTTTAAAGCCAAACTTTATATTTAGCGGACTTTGTAAATAAACACAGACCAATCCAAAAAACCTATATTATATATATTTTACATCACATTATTCCCTGTTGTTTTTTAATAATATTCAATTTTTCGTTTTATTAATTCATTCCAAACTTCTTCTATTATACCTCCATTTTCATCATAAATAGATCTGAATTCATTCCAGATTTTATTATCAATTGTCTCTGTCCTTGTATAATTTAAAAGTCTTCCTAAGTTATCATAATCATATTTTTCAATCCAATGATATTCGCTCTGTGTAGTATCTTTCACTAATTGATTTTTAGAATCATATTCAAAATTAGAAATATACCTTTGTTTTTTACCCATAAAACTAATTACGGATAATTTATCTTCAATAATGTTATTAAAATCGTCGTATTTGTAATCATGCTGATAAATATTGTTTCCATAGCTCCCATTAGAACTATTTGACGTTAACAGTTTTGATTTATTGTAAACACTGGTCGATTTTAAAACTTCATTTGTTTCTGTATTAGTTAGAACTTCTTTAATTAGTAAATGTGAATCATTGTAGAAGTATTCAAAAATATAACTATCTACACTAAATTTAGAAAGTAAATTATCCTCATTATATTCATATAAATGATAAAACAATATTTCGTTATTTTCTAAATTTTCTTTCTTTTCTAAAGTTATATTACCACGACTGTCGTACTCAAAAGTATATGCCATAAGTGGTGTGTTTTTTAATTCATTAGTATATTTCTCTAAAGCCTCTTCTGTAATATCTGATGTAGTCGCTATAACGCCTGAATATGGACCAGTTTCCCAACCAAAATGCTCAATTTTGCTAATTAGCCCAGCGGTATTGTAAGTATATATTATTTTTTCTGGCCTTTGCCCTAATTTTAATACAAGCTGATGTTTATTGTTATATTTAAATATTTGTTTTTCTTCTATTTCATATTGATTATTAGTGTATTCACTTAAGCTATATTTACTATATTCTATAATATTTTGATGCTCGTCCCATTTAAAAGTCTCTTTAATTTTTGAATCTCCCTTAAAACGAGAATATACTTTTTCAGTTATATTTCCAAATGAATTAAATTTGTAAATATTGAGGCATTCTTTTTCATTATTTTCTCCTTTTTTGTCTTCGTAAATATGTTCTTCAATAAACTTTATCTTCTTCGTTAGGTGATTCCAATGTTGTGCATAGTCTTCACCTCCATCAAAGCGTAAATCTGCCCTATTTCTCCAATATTCATTATTTGATTTGGTAATGTTTTTAAAATCTAACTCAAATCTATTTTTACTTTTAAAATCTCTCCAATATATTTCGTAATCTAGCTTTTCAGGTAGTTCTACTTTCAAAGCTTGTGAAAATAATGTTGAAAAAGAGAAGATCAATAAAAATGTAAGTGCATTATTTTTCATATATTTTTAAAGTTTGTTAGCGTCAGTATTTTATTTAACATATTCATTATATCTTTCAGAAAACTCCTTTGAATAATCCTCGTTACTAAAAAGAAAAACCTCAAAAACTCCAGTATTACTTTAGAAAATAAATTCTCCATAGCGTGCTATTGGAATTTTATAATTATCCTTAAACCTTCTATCAGGTGTTCCGTTTTTGTTTACTTTTGCACAAGTTCCTCCAACTATTTTACTGTCTTTTGGTATTTATTAACATTCAACTTGACCAGTTTTTAAGTTGATAGTTCTAGATCTACCATATGATACATATCCTTCTTCTATATACCATAACACTTCAATACTATCATAAAAAAGCCCACAATCACTATTATCACTACTTTTACCAATTACTTTACCGTTAGAATTTTTTAGTATTACCTCTACAGGTAAACTTCCTACACCTCCATCTCCGGGCATTGTAGTTTCAAAAAAACCTCTTCCATTTTTTATTATTAATTCATACTTACCATCTGGACTTTGATAAGTAGCTAGTTGTTTTTCTGAATTATAAAAATACTGACTTAAGCCAATACAGGTACCTATAATCAATAATATGTATATTGTTTTTTTCATTGCTTAATTCTTTTTAAAACTTTTATAAACTTTCTTAAGTGTTATATTTAAAAATGACAGTCGTATCTTTTTTTGTAGAAAATTAAATATGAATCATTTATCCATAATTTGAATAGACAGTTTTATATTCATTATAAATTCTATATGATAATTCAATGCAGTCCAAAATAATTCTACTTTAACTAATATTAAGGTTAGCTAATCTCATTTTTACTATTTTGTAACGGTTCGGCTATGATTAGTGCGGGGCGGAAATCCAGCGGATTTCCTGTCTTGCGCTAAGCAAAAGCTTAGGGTTTTGTTTTGTTTTTTTCTTGCACGAAGCAAAATCCCAAAGATTTTGCGACTTTATAAATATACACAGACCTTGGCGTAAAACCCGAAGTCCGTATTAATTATAGCCATCGTTGTAACACGTTTTTTATGCTCATTCTTTCCATTGAAAACGTTTTTGAATTTTCATCCAGTAAATTAATCATTAGTATATTTTTTTTAATTAATTCAGATTGCTCTAGATTAATATTTTCATTACTAGCTCTTATTTTTTTGATTAATTCGAATACCAATTCAATTAATTTTTCAACATGTGTTTCATTCATTCCTTGAACTATTTTCAATAAATCGTCATTACTCATTTCTGAGATTTCCTTTATTGATAGGTCAAATTTACTTTTTAGTGATTGCTCCGTTTCTTCTATTCCAATACTTACATTTCCAGAATCTAAACCTGTAATTTTGCTTATAAGTTGTTTTAATAATAAGGTTAACCTTAGAACCTCTCTTAGAATAAAATCCTTTTCTTCAATCAAAATTTCCTCTTTTTTTTAAATGTGTTACAACTACTCAGTAAACGCTATTTATTGTGTTTATTCTGCCAATACGGAGGTGTAAACGCACATATAGCATCGTGGTTCATTTTTATTTTTCTTACAATATAAAATTATTTCTTGTAGTACTATTATGTATATGTGTATTTGCACCAAAATTCCACATAAATGGTATGTTTTAGGTGTTTGTTAGCAAAAGGGCTTACCAATGTAATAGTAAGTGTATCTGTTACCCTATTTTTTACTTTCTTTATAGTCGCAACTAGGTATTATACATTTTAAAACGTATTATACTTATTAACTTATACCCAAATGCGCAGTAAAGATTTAGTTGGTACATTCGCTATTATAGGCAGTAACCAAGATGCAGACAACAGCACTTACAAAGGCACGCTTACACTTGTTTTAGATGCTACTAACAGGTTTATAGCCAAATGGTTTATTAACGGTGAGCAATACCAAATGGGTACTGGTTTTTTTAAAGACAATATTCTGGTTATTAACTTTAACTACAAAGGCGAGAACAATGCTATTTTTAAAGGTGTTGTGGTGTACAAGTGCATCTCTAAAGATATTCTAGATGGCTTTTGGTCAGAGAAGCACGGAGATCCTAATTACTTAGGAGAGGAACGTTGCTTTAGAAGTAAAGAAGAAAAAGAGCTATTAAACTAAACCAAAAAAGCAACACTAAAATAGTGTTGCTTTTTATATGTGGGGTTGCATTAAGGAACTGCCTTAATTTTTATAATTCTTTTTTGGTATTGCCTTAAAAAATTCTGCGGCATTTAAATCTCCAGATGGTCCGTAACCAATAAGGGCTGTTCCTTTATTGTTATCTGCAGTTTCTATAATATACAGTATAGACATATCAGATGGGTTACTCATACCCTCGTACCTATACTCTTTTACTACAGTGACCTCTTCTGGCTTGTATTTCTTTTTTGTTGCTACATCTAACAAACTAGCATCTTTTACATTGTAGTTGCTTTTGTAGCCTTGGTTTTGGTATTTTTCTATGTTCTCTCTTTCACTCTTTGCATAATCACTAATCATAATGTGTGTTTTAAGTGTGTTAAAAGACGTAGCTAGTATAAAAACGAATTGTTTTTACTTAAATATTTTTTTAATTAGCATTAATGCGCCGTATTTACGTGCAAATTTTAATACCCAATTAACCCAATTGTATGGTTTTAAATCTTCGGCAACATTGTGTTTTTGTTGCTTTAATTCTTCTACCAATATTTGGCGTTGCAGACTAAGTCTTTTTAAATCTAATTCTATTTCTTTAAACGAGTTGTATTGCATAGTTTCTGGTTTTAATCAAAATAGGTCTTAGACATATTCTTAATTAATATTTTCTCTATAAATCCTCGTCTACTATACACCAGTAGGCAAATTAAAATAAAAATTCCGCCAACTGATAAATACCCTAAAGGCATACTATTAAACAAGTCTCCCAAAGCTAATGCAGCTGCTACTGCCATAAACAAAAATGCTAACAACAATAGTCCGCCTAGGATTACCATTTTTACCACATAAGAAGATATGGTTGTTAGCTGCTGAAAAACTTTAAGCTCGTAGTACTTTTTAGATACCTCTACATATTGTTTTCCAGTCGCTGCAGCTTCGGTTGCCGTTTTGTCTATGGATTTTAATACGCTCATTACGACTTCTGTAATTTCTTGTTCTTAGCCTTTAACTCTTTAAGTTTAATCTCTAACTGTCCTATTACATCGTCTGCCTTATAACTAGCGTCAGATACTAAAGATTCTAATTTAGAGTCTAAGGTTTCTTTATTAGCCACCACTGTAGATGCTACTGTGTTTCTAATATCTAAAGCTGTATCTGCAATAGATTCTTTTGTTGCTACAGCTTCGTCTACTAATTTTTTTCTAGTGTTTACACCTTTATCGGGGGCAAACAAAATTCCTAATGCTGCTCCTATTGCGGTTCCGGCTAATACTCCTAATACTGTGTTGCTATTGTTACTCATAGTGTTATATATTTATTTGTTTGTTCTACAAAGGTCAGGATTCTTTTGCCTATTCATTAACGTAAATGATGCAAAGCTTAACTCATTTACAACAAAGCATTTGTGTTACCATTTTTAGCTATTGCGCTAATAAACGCCAGTAAATTCGTATATAATTGTAGCGCAACACTAAAACAAATAACAATGAGAAAAGACACGAAACAAGGAGAAGAAAATATGAAGCTTGTTAAAGATAAAAATGAAAAAACTAGGAACTACCTATTTCAAAAAAATAAGATTACAGTTCTAGCATTTATAATTGTACTTGTAATACTTATAGCTCTATTGGTTAGCGTATTTGCTACCTCTAGTCAGATTTAATTTTAGTAAAAACAATAAACTGATAAATATCATATTTAAAGAATACTACAGATAGTACCTTTACACTGTAGAACTTTAATAACCACCATAAAAATGAATTTATCTATAGCCCTATCTAACCTAAGTAATGGTAAAATAATGATAGCCATTTTTGCTCTAGTATGTGTTATACTTGTAGCAATTGTAGTTGGCTTTTTAATGACCGGTAAAAAGAAGAAAGAATAATTTAGTTGTAATAGTTGGTTAAAATGAAAGAAGCAGGTTTTAAAAAACCTGCTTCTTTTTTTTGTTAGATTTTAAATGTAACTACTGGTACACTTGCGTGGTTAGCAATATCTTCTCCTATACTACCCATAAAAAAGTGCGATAACCCTTTTCTTCCGTGTGTTGCCATTGCAATTAAATCTGCATTGGTTGTATTGCTATAATTAAGAATTCCTTTTTCTACCGTATAGTCATTATAAATTTCTACTTCTACCGCTGCATTAGCTGTAGATATAAACTCTGCTATTCTTGTATATGTATCTTCTGTACTTAAAAAGTTGTCTCCTGGCGTATTTACATACACGTAATTAACTGTTGCTTTTAAAAGATCTGCAAAGGCTTTTACTTTATGAAAAGCTTTAACGCCTTCTGGCTCAAAGTTAGATGCATATACGATAGACTGTACATCAAAATCCTTAATCTGCTCTTTTATAATTAACACTGGTATTTTTGCATTACGTACTACACGTTCTGTGTTACTACCTATAAAAATTTCTTCTAAACCATCTACTCCATGAGAGCCCATAACAATTAAATCTGCCTTATGGTCTTCTGCAACCTCGTTAACCTCACTAAAAACCTTATAATGTTTTATTATAGGTGTAACGGTAATATCTTTTAAAAATGGTTTATCTAAAAACTCTTTTAATCTTTTCTCAGTTAACTTTAGTAAAAACACAACTTGCTCCTGTGGTATACCTTCAGATGAAATCATAACAGAGTTAAGCTCTAGCATATGCAAAATTATAATTTCTGAATTGTGCTTTTTAGCCAAAGACGCAGCTACTTCTAGTGCATAACTAGATTGATCTGAAAAGTCTACCGGTACAATAATTTTTTTCATAGTTTACATTTATAGGTTATCATTAAATAGTCATTGAAAACAGTCTTGTTTGTGGTGTTTTCTGATGCAACAAAACATCAAAAGCCATACATATGTTTCTAATAAAAGGTCTTCCTTTATCCAAAACGGTAAGCTTTGTAGTAGAAATTTCTATTAGGCCGTCATTTTTCATTTCTTGCAATTTTTCTAAAGTATCTGGCAACTGCGCAAATTCTTCTTCTTTATTGCTCCAAGAAGTCTCTAACCTACACATCAAATTTAAAATATGTTTTCTTATTATTCGATCTTCTTCTGTTAAAATATGCCCTCTATAAATAGGAATTATATTGTTAAGTACTAAATGGCTGTATTCTTCTAAACTTTTTACATTTTGTGCAAAACTATACCAACTATCGCTAATACTAGAAGCACCAAGACCTATCATTACTTGGGTTTTAGATGCTGTGTACCCCATAAAGTTTCTGTGTAGTTTATTTGTATCCATAGACACATATAAACTATCTGACTCTAAAGCAAAATGATCCATCCCAATTTCCTTATACCCTACTCTAGCAAGTAAGCTTTTTCCTTTTTCGTACTGTTCCCTTTTTTGCGATGCTGTTGGTAAATCTTCATCTCTATAACCACGTTGTCCGTTTCCTTTTAACCATGGCACGTGCGCATAGCTGTAAAAAGCTAACCTATCTGGCACTAGTTCTTTTGTTTTTAAAATAGTTTCTTCTACGTGCTCTAAAGTCTGAAAAGGGAGTCCAAAAATAATATCGTGTCCAATAGATGTATACCCTATTTCTCTAGCCCATTCGGTAACATTTTTAACATTCTCAAAAGGTTGCACTCTATGTATAGCTTCTTGTACCGTTAAATTATAATCTTGTACACCATAACTAACACGTCTAAAACCTACGTTATATAATGCTTGTAAATGTTCTTTGGTTGTGTTATTTGGGTGGCCCTCAAAACTAAACTCGTACTCAGCAGCCTTGTCGGCTTTTCTAAAAATACCGTTTATTAACTCTTTTAAATTTTCAGGAGTAAAAAAAGTTGGCGTACCACCGCCCAAATGCAATTCTTTTACAATTGGTTTTTCTGGTAAAATATCGCAATACAACTGCCATTCTTTAAGTACAGCTTGTATATACGGTGTCTCTACCTCGTGTCTTTTAGTTATTCTTTTATGGCAACCACAAAATGTGCAAAGACTCTCGCAAAAAGGCAAATGTATGTATAGGCTTATCCCTTCTTTTTGGTTACTTTCTGTAAAAGATTGTATAAGTGTTTGCTGCCATTCTCTACCAGAAAATGTAGCATTGTCCCAATAAGGCACGGTTGGGTAACTGGTATATCGTGGTCCTGGTATATTATATTTCTGAACTAAATTGCACATTTATATAGCGTATTTTAGGGTAAAAATACAGGCTATTTTAGGCTATAACTATGACAAATATCATACTCTTAAAATACAGCTGTTATTTAAGCCTTATGCCAAAGCACGCAAGTTGGTGTGTTTAATTCTTTTATTTTGTGTGACAGTGATAAGGTTCCTAAATCATCATTACGTTTAAAAACAGTAACATCGTTAGAACTTTGACCCGCGACTAACAACCATTTTTCAGAGGGAGACAAATTAAAATCTCTTGGCACTTTCCCTCCTCCATCAATGCGCTGTACCAATTCTAATTCTCCAGATTTTTTATCAATCTTAAAAACTATAATCTGACTAGTGGTTCTTTCTGATGCATATAAGAATTTACCATTTTCAGTTATTCTGATGGCTGCCGCACCCGGCACATCTGTAAACGAATCTGGTAATAATTTTAGGGTTTGCACTAATGTACTGTCTTTGGTTGAAAACACATTTACCGTTCCAAACATTTCGGTTAATACATATACAAAGTCTTTTCTAGGGTGAAAAACACAATGTCTGGCTCCACTACCTGCTGCAACTTTAAAATCTAAATTAGCCCTGTTCATAAAACCCGTATTACTACCTTTCTCGTAGGTTTTAACAACATCTAAACCTAAATCTGTTACATACATTCTGTTTTTATGGTACAAGCACATATGCGCGTGCGGACCTTCTTGCCTGCTTGGGTTTACACCTTTACCTGTATGTTGCAGTATTTGTGCATTTTGCATAGTCCCATTCTTTTGTATGGCATACACCTCAGCGTTTCCGGTACCGTAATTGGCAACCGAAAGCTCCTTACCATTGGGAGAAATTGCAATATGGCATGGGTAAGCACCATGTATAAACTTTTCGTCTATTAAGGTGTAAGTACCATTACCATTATGCTTAAAAGCTTTTAGTTTTGGTGTGTCTTCATAGGCTATTTCTTCTATAACATACAAACAATCGTTTTTGTCATTATAAACAAAATAACTAGGATTTTTTAGTGGTAAGTGTCCTATTTCTGTAGTCGTTCCAGAATCTTCATTCCATTTTAGAATATAAATCCCTTTACTTTTTCCTATTAGGGTTTCAGACATTTTTTCTGTGTAACCACCAACCAATACTATCATAATTTTAACGCTAATTATTTCAATCACAAATTACAAATAAAAGACACATACAAGTCTATAGCGTCTAAAAATTTATAACATTAAGAATCTAGATTATGATATTAAACTGATGTAACAATTTTAGATTCGTACTTTTTATACACTGTAAAACCGTACCAGGCAATATATAAAAAGCAAAAAAGTGGCAGTACAAAAGAGAAGTTAATCTCTGAAACTCCCAACACTGTAGTGTCTGATACTCCTGTACCTCCTAAATCTATTATTAAACCTTGTAATGGCGGCATTAAAGCACCACCAACAATTGCCATTATTAAACCTGCAGAACCTACTTTAGACTGGTCCTCTGTTAAGCCTTCTAACGCAATACCGTAAATTGTTGGGAACATTAAAGACAAACAGAACGATACCCCTACCAAGCTATATAAACCAAACATACCATCTATAAATATAGTACCACAAACAAACACCATTGCCAATACAGCAAAGCCAGATAGTAATTTACCGGCGCTCATATAACGCAACATTGCTGTTCCAATAACTCTACCTACCACAAAAAGTAAAAATGCTATAATTTGATAATAAAATCCGTCTTTTAACACCTCTGTACCAAACACAGTAATGTAACTTTCTTTAAATACTCCTGTATTTACCAATCCTTCTACGTATTGATAAATATACGTCCAACACATAATTTGTGCACCAACGTATAGTACTTGGGCTAAAACACCCAGTGCATATTTTTTATTTTTTGCTAAGTCTTTAAATGTCTCTTTTATACTTGGCATTTTACCTTCTGTACTGTTCTGAGGCATTTTACTTACCAAAAACAAGATAAAAAACCCAATTAACACCAAACCTAATATTACATAAGGATCTCTAATTACTGCTAAATCTGATGCTGTTATGGCTGCTTTTTTTACGGAGTCTAAAGCTGCGAAATTATCAAAATCGTCTGACTGTAATTTTTCTGCAACAAAAAATTTAGCAATTAATATACCTGCTATTAAACCA
The DNA here is from genome assembly GCF_023476645.1 of Cellulophaga sp. 20_2_10. Taxonomy (GTDB): domain Bacteria; phylum Bacteroidota; class Bacteroidia; order Flavobacteriales; family Flavobacteriaceae; genus Cellulophaga. The sequence goes on along the minus strand of NZ_JAMCOJ010000002.1, from coordinate 234,134 downwards.
ACCGGATTAAAAGCTTGTGCCAAATTTAAACGTTGTGTCGCCGTTTCTTTTGCGCCCATTGCTAAGGCATATGGATTTGCTGCAGTCTCTAAAAAAGCCAAACCAAAAGTTAAAATATACAATCCCAAGCAAAAAAACCAAAATTGTTCTGTTACTGCTGCCGGATAAAAAAGTAATGCTCCTGTAGCAAACAACCCTAAACCAATTAACACACCTACTTTATAAGAATATTTACGCATAAACATTGCTGCTGGCAAAGCCATACAGAAATACCCTCCGTAAAAAGCCATTTGCACCATAGATGCCTGTGTGTTACTTAATTCTAACACCTTTTTAAATGCAGATACCATTGGGTCTGTTACTGCATTTGCAAATCCCCATAACGCAAATAAAGACGTAATTAAAATAAACGGAAGCAACATTTTTTTGGTTACAACAGGTATTTTCTCAGTAGTTTTCATGCAGTAGTTTATGTGGTTGTTATTAATTTACTGTACAATGTATTTAAAAGACCTTAGCCAAGCAATTTTTTTTCGACTAACAGATGCTTTTGAGGCAATTATGACGCATTAAGAACAGTAAGAAGTAAAAACAAAAAAGGTTAAAACTGCTTAGCTTATACTAAACGGTTTTAACCTTTTATAAATTATGTTATGGTGCTACTATAATGTAGACGGACAAACAAATTTTGTAATATTCATATCTGCAGTGCGCATAGCAGCAAAACCACCTGCAACATCTACTAAGTTATGAATACCTCTACTTTTTAATATAGATGCAGCAATTACAGATCTGTAACCACCTGCACAGTGTACATAAAAAGGCTCATCTTTAGGAAACTCTGCCAAATGACTATTTAACACACTTAAAGGTGTGCTTTTAGCTCCTTCTATATGCTCTGCTTCGAATTCTGTGTCCTTACGCACATCAAAAATAGTAGCATTATTTTTTAACACCTCAGCTTTAGCATCTTCAGCAGAAATAGAACGTAAACTATCTATTTCTTTACCTGCGGCTTTCCATGCTTTTATTCCTCCTTTTAAATATCCAATAGTATGATCAAAACCAACACGAGATAAACGTGTAATTGCTTCTTTCTCTAATCCTTCTGGTACAACTAATATAAGCGGTTGTTTTACATCTGCAATTAAAGCGCCTACCCAAGGAGCAAAACTACCATTAAGTCCAATAAAAATAGATCTAGGAATATGTTCCTTAACATATTCATTTTGGTGCCTTACATCTAAAACAATAGCGCCAGTTTCATTTGCTAGAACTTCTAATTCTTCAGGTGATAAAGGTGTTGTTCCTCTTTCTTGTACAACATCAATATCATCATACCCCTCTTTATTCATCTTTACATTTAAAGGAAAATATTTTGGAGGTGGAGCTAAACCATCTGTTACCTCTTTTATAAATTCGTCCTTAGTCATATCTGCACGTAAGGCGTAATTCATTTTCTTTTGGTTGCCTAAAGTATCAACCGTTTCCTTCATCATATTTTTACCACAAGCAGAACCTGCACCGTGAGCTGGATACACAATAACATCATCTGCTAAAGGCATAATTTTGTTGCGTAAACTATCAAACAAAAAGCCAGCTAAATCTTTTTCTGTAATCTCCCCTACTTTTTGTGCTAAATCTGGTCTACCAACATCACCTAAAAATAATGTATCTCCAGAGAAAATAGCGTGATTTTTACCGTTTTCATCACGTAATAAATAGGTTGTACTTTCCATAGTGTGCCCTGGCGTATGCAAAACAACTATAGTAATGTTACCAACTTTAAACTCTTGTAGATCTTTAGCTATAATAGCATCAAAACTAGTAACAGCATTAGGACCAAAAACTATTGGAGCACCCGTAGCCTTTGATAAAGAAACGTGTCCGCTTACAAAATCGGCGTGAAAATGTGTTTCAAAAATATACTTTACTGTAGCCTTATCTGCAGTTGCTCTTTTTAGATATGGATCTATTTCTCTTAACGGATCTATAATTGCAACCTCACCATTACTCTCTATATAATATGCGCCTTGCGCTAAACATCCTGTATAAATCTGTTCTATGTTCATAGTCAATTTCTATTTTCAATAGACGTAAAATTACGCTTTTTTATTTTTTATAATACTGATATTTATCAGTTAAAATTCTTTTGATGAGCTACTTTAGCTCTCAACATTGATATCTCTTTAGGTTCATCAAAATAAGTAACAGCTTCTACTGTCTTTACAAATAAAAATTCCCTGTGCAGTTCTGTTATAATTCCGCTTGTAAAAATAATATCTCGTGCAGGTCCTATTGCACCAGCTACATAAAACTGAATATTTTTATCGTGTATTTCTCTAATTACTTTCTCTAACATTTGGGCTGCACTAGAATCTATATAATTAATAGCTTCTGCATTTAATATTACGCCTTTTAGAGCAGCGCCTTTTTTCTCTATGTGTTTATACAATTCGGTTTTAAAATAACTTGCATTACCAAAGTACAATTGTGCATCAAACCTAACAACTAAAAGATCTTCTCTAGTAATTACCTCTGTCCCAAAACGACTTACATTTTTATAATAATCGGTATCTTTTACATTGCCTAACACCGCAAAATGTGGTTTAGATGTTCTGTAAACCATTAACAATAAAGAAAATAAAACACCTACCAAAATCCCTTCTTTTATACCAATAAAGATGGTGCAAATAAATGTTGCTAATAGCACTAAAAATTCATCTTTACGGTGTATCCATAATTCTTTAGGATAACTAAGATCTATTAGTCCAAAAACAGAAACCATTATAATAGATGCCAATACTGCATTAGGTAGATAGAAAAATAGAGGTGTTAAAAAAAGCAATACAACCACCACCATTACAACACTAAAAAGTGATGCTAAATTGGTCTTTGCTCCTGCTTCGTAATTAATTGCTGATCTAGAAAAACTAGCTGTAACCGGAAAAGATCTAAAAAAAGACCCTACCATATTAGAAGAGCCAATGGCAATTAACTCTTTGTTTGCATCTATAGTTTCTTCTCCGCTTTTTTCTTCTAATGCCTTACCAATAGAAATAGCTTCTAAATACCCAACTAAAGCCAATGTAACTGCTATAGGCCAAATATCTAAGATGTTTTTTACATTTATGTTAGGCACACCAAAAGAAGGTAATCCGTCTGGAATAGCACCCACAATTTTTACACCATATTGATCTAGATTAAAAAAATAAACAGCCAATATACCTAGTACAACCACAAATAAAATAGAAGGTAATTTTTTATTTACTTTTTTAAGAACTACAATTAAAATAATACCAACAATACCAATAGCAAAGTCGTACATATTGGTTTCTGCTATCTTAGCCATAACATTCTTTATTAATGCTATAAACTTACTACTACCTTCTATATTGGCTCCTAATAAGTGCTTAAGTTGACTAAACATTATTATAATTGCTGCTCCAGAAGTAAACCCACTAATTACGGGTTTAGACATAAAGTTGACCAAAAAACCCATTCTAAACAGACCCAATAAAAACTGAGTAGCACCAACCATAAAAGCCAATACAATGGCCATAGAAATATAGTCTTCTGTTGTAGCGAGTGACAAAGCTCCTAAACCAGCGGCAACCAATAAAGAATCCATAGCAACCGGACCAACTGCTAACTGCCTAGATGTGCCTAAAAAAACATACATTAATGTAGGGAACAATGCTGCATACAAACCATAAACAGGTGGTAAACCTGCTATCATAGCATACGCCATACCCTGCGGTATTAAGATGATACCTACAGTAAAACCCGCAAGTAAATCTTTTATAAGATCTCCTTTTTTATAAGTTTTAAGCCACGCAAGTATTGGAAAGAAATTCTGCATTAAACAAATTTACTATTATTGTTTATACTATATATTATAAAATTGAAAAATTGGGTGACAACTAATTTATTAAACTATAAATAAGTTGGCTTTAAAAACACCTTATATTCTGCCGGCAACTTGCCCATATAACTATATCCTTCAGATAATTTATCTTGGGTAACCGCATAAGGGTAAAATGTAATAGGCTCTATACACAACATAGTATCTACCGCTGTCCATAACATAAGATGTTTAAACCCTTTAGTTTGTATTGTTACCGAATTTGTATTTTTAAGTGTTGTCTCAGTTCTGTTTTCCAACAAATAGGCTCTATTACCAACTGCTTGTATTTCTTTTACATTAATAGTACTATTATTCTCTGCGGATAGTTCGGTAAATTTACTTTCTGTTTTAAATGCTGGATGATACCCTAACATATAAGGCATACCCTCTTCTGCTGTAATTACAAAGGTAATCTCTAAACCATTTTTTGTAAGCTCGTATTTTTTTTGAAATTTAAAATTATAAGGCCAATACAACTCACTCACTGTAGATTTATCAGGATATTTGGAGTTTGCTATTTTAGTATTAGCTAGATATTCTTTCTGAAAAATTGCAGTAGTATCATCTGCCTTTACCAACGTATATATTAACTCTCTTAAAAGCCCATGTTGGTCTTGTATTGCATCTCCTTTAGGTGTCCAAACCGTAAAGTTTGCTTCTGCAGTAGGCCCAATAACAGGAAACATTTCTGTATCTGCATTTCGCCATCCTGGAGCTCCTTTTTGGTGTATATATTCAACCGAATTAACGTTGTAACTTACTAATTCACCTTTATCAATCTTAACGGTTTGGCTTGGTAATTTTAGAGCTATCATTATAAAAAAATTAAAATCAAGGATGAAGTTATGCTTTACTATTAAAATAATCTTTGTCTTCTTCTGTAATTTCTCTTTTTACTTTGCAAGGGTTCCCCACTGCTATTACATTACTAGGAATATCTTTAGTAACTACACTTCCAGAACCTATAACGGTATTAGCACCAATGGTCACTCCTGGATTTAAAACTACGTTACCACCGATCCACACATTATCGCCAATAGTTATAGGCAAAGCGTGCTCATAGTGTTTGTTTCTAACGGTATAGTGAATTGGGTGTGCTGCGGTATAAATAGCAACATTAGGCCCTAACATTACATGATCTCCTATGGTTACTTTTGCGCAGTCTAAAATGGTAAGGTTATAATTGGCAAAAAAGTTTATGCCAATTTCTATATTATAACCATAATCGCACCTAAAGGGCGGCTCTATATAGAACCGCTTAGGTGTTTTTGTAAAAAGCTGAATTAAATCTTGCTTTTGTTCTTTTACTTCTGTTGGTCTACGAGAGTTAAAATTAAAAATAATTTCTTTGGCTTTAAAACGCTCCGCTGTTAATTCTTTATCAAAAGGCGAATACGGTTTACCAGAAAGCATTTTTTCTTTTTCACTCTGCATATATCTTATTTTTTAATCTAAAAAACCTTGTTCTTTCATCCATTCATCATTAAACATTTTACCAACATATCTACTCCCGTGATCGTGAAAAAGTACAACCACAACATCGTCTTTTGTAAAATGTTCTTTTAATTGCAATACACCTTTTATAGCAGCTCCGGCAGAGTTACCTAAAAACATAGCTTCTTCTTTTGCTAGGCGTTGTGTATAAACAGCGGCATCTTTATCGGTTACTTTTGTAAAACCATCTATTATGCTAAAGTCAACATTTTTTGGTAGAATATCTTCTCCAATACCTTCAGTAATATATGGGTAAATCTCCTTCTCATCAAACTCACCAGTTTCGTGGTATTTTTTAAATACAGAACCATAGGTATCTACACCCCAAATTTTAATATTAGGGTTTTTAGATTTTAGGTATTTACCAACACCAGATATAGTACCTCCAGTACCAACGCCAACAACAAAATGTGTTATTTTACCTTCTGTTTGTTCCCATATTTCTGGACCAGTACTTAAAAAGTGTGCTTTTGCGTTAGAAGGATTATCGTACTGGTTTACATACCAAGAGTTAGGTGTTTCTTCTCCTAATCTTTTAGAAACCGAATAATACGAACGTGGATCTTCTGGATCTACTGCAGTAGGACAAACAATTACCTCTGCGCCAACTGCCTTTAAAATATCTACTTTTTCTTTAGACTGTTTGTCTGCCATCACAAAAATACATTTGTATCCTTTTATAACAGCGGCAAGTGCCAAGCCCATTCCTGTATTACCAGAAGTACCTTCTATTATTGTTCCGCCTGGCTTTAGTCTTCCGTCTGCTTCTGCATCTTCAATCATCTGTAAAGCCATACGGTCTTTTACAGAATTTCCAGGGTTAAAAGTTTCGTATTTAGACAATACCAAACAAGGTAATTCTTTTGTTAGTTTATTTAATTTAACCATAGGTGTATTCCCTATAGTCTCTAAAATATTCTCTGCGTAAATCATTTAATCATTTGTATTTGAGTGCAAAGATAAATTAATGACACAGAAAAATAACTAAACATTAGGTTATTGTTAGATTATGAGACCTATTAACCTACTCAAATTTAATAGACTTTACCGGACTTATCTTTGTTATAATGTAAGATGGCACCAACAACATTAGCAAGCAAAGCACCATTACTCCTGCGTTTAAAGCCACCACAGTTAGCAGATCTATATGTACAGGTATATACTCTATATAATATTCTTTAGGATCGGCAAATTTTAAAAATTTAAACTTGCTTTGCATCCAAAGAAGACCTAAACCTATTAAATTTCCCCAAAATAAACCAATAGCAATTAAGTAAACTGCATTGTATAAAAACACTTTACGTACACTCCAATTCGCCGCACCAAGTGCTTTTAAAATACCAATCATTTGAGTACGCTCTAAAATAAGAACCAAAAGTGCGGTTATCATATTAATACCTCCAACAATTATCATTATTCCTATAATAAGCGTCACATTAAAATCGAACAAACCAATCCATTCAAAAATACTTCCGTATTTCTTTTTTATGTTCGTAGAATCTAAAGTAGATAATGTAGCTCCGTAAACTTCTTTGCTCTTTTTATCAATAGCATCAAAGCTGTCTAAAAAAACTTCAAAACTACCAACTTCATTTTCGCTCCATTTATTTATTCGTTGTATATGGCGTATATCTACAAAAATATACGTGCCATCAAACTCTTCAAAGCCACTATTGTACAAACCAACAATTGTAAAATTTCTACGATTTGGTGTTTGTGAGGGATTGTTATCTTTTAGAAAAAAGGTCGAAAATGTATCGCCAACTTTAAGTTGTAATCGATTTGCAATAAGCGAAGAGACTAAAACTTCTTCATTTAATTTACCATTGTAGTTTGGCAATCTACCTTCAACTAAATATTCCTTAAAAACCTCCCAATTGTAATCTTTACCAACACCTTTTGCTATTACACCCTCAAAAGTTTCATCAGCAATAATAATTCCGCCTTTATTAGCAATAGCTTGTATATGTGTAATACCATCTATACTAGTGAATTTGGGGTAAAATTCTTGTTCCAATGAAACCGGAACTACAGAAACATCTGATGTGTTATTATCGTAATTAAAAATTTGAATATGCCCATTAAAAGCAGCTACTTTTTCTCTTACCTTCTCTTTTAGCCCTTCTCCTGTAGCAATAGCAAAAAGCATCATTATAACGCTCATAGCAATTGCTGCAATAGCAATTTTTATAATTGGAGCAGATATACTACTTTTATTCTCTTTACCTTTAATTAGGCGTTTAGTAATAAAAAATTCTAAATTCAATTTATGTCGATTTTTTCCAGTTTCAAAAGTACAGTTTTATTATCGTTTTTAATACTTTCTGCTTGCGGAAACACTCCTAAAGCGACTATTACATCCAAAACAGAGGAAAAACCTAAAGCGACTACTCCAAAAAAAATAGTGGTAGCTGCGAACAAAACTGAAGAATACCTGCCACTATTAAGCGGCAAAAAGGTTGCCATAGTTGCAAACCAAACTAGTGTTATTTTTAAGACCGATAACACATACACACACTTAGTAGATTCTTTGCAAGCACTAAAGGTTGATATAAAAAAAGTATTTGCGCCAGAACACGGTTTTAGAGGTAAGGTAGATGCTGGCGAACACGTAAAAGATGGTGTAGACACTAAAACTGGCTTATCCTTAATATCACTTTACGGTAAAAATAGAAAACCAAATAACCAGCAATTAAAGGCTATAGATGTTGTTCTTTTTGACATACAAGATGTTGGCGTTCGTTTTTACACCTACATTGCTACATTGCAATTGGTAATGGAAGCTTGTGCAGAAAACAACATTAAAGTTATTGTATTAGACAGACCAAACCCAAACGGACATTATGTAGACGGACCAACAATGGAAACAGAACATAAAGGTTTTTTAGGAATGACAAATATCCCCTTAGTTTACGGAATGACTATAGCAGAATATGCAACAATGATCAACGAAGAAGGTTGGTTAAATGGCAATAAAAAAGTCGACTTAACTATAATTAAGCTTGATAATTATGAGCATACAAGTGATTATAATTTACCTATTAGACCTTCGCCTAACTTGCCAAATAATACCGCAATTACATTGTACCCAAGCTTAGGTTTGTTTGAAGGTATGGATATTAATGCCGGTCGCGGAACAGAATTTCAGTTTCAACGTTATGGAGCTCCTTTTTTAGACAGTACAAAATACAGTTTTACATACACACCAAAACCTAATTTTGGTTCCAAAAACCCTAAGCATAAAGATGAGTTATGTTATGGTAACGATTTATCTACTACAGAAAGAATGACTACAATGTCTTTAAAATGGATACTAGACGCCTATATCAATAGCACCGATAAAAGCAACGTATTTTTAACTAGTGGATTTACAAAACATGCAGGAACAGATAAATTACAAAAACAGATAGTTTCTGGTATGTCTGAAGCTGAAATTAAAAAAACGTGGCAACCAGCTATTGAAGATTTTAAGAAAATAAGAGCAAAATACCTTGTCTATAATTAAGCTAAACTATGCTTTAGTTGTAGGGTTTCTATAGGTATGAAAAGGTTGCTTTAGTAGCCCCTTTATGCTTGCATTCTCTACTTCGTCTGGAAAAGTATCTACACCATAAACTATACTATCACGATCTAGTTTCATAAACGTACCAAACATTCTATCCCAAATAGAAAAAATATTTCCGTAGTTAGAGTCGGTATAAGGTAACATATAATGGTGGTGCACTTTATGCATATCTGGAGACACTAAAAAGTAACTAATAAAAGCATCTACCTTTTTAGGTAATCTAATATTTGCGTGTCCAAATTGGGTTGCTATTAAAGATAAAGATTGATATAACATTACCACACCCATAGGAGCACCTACAATAAAAACACCCATTAAAGTAAAGGCAAATCTAATAACACTCTCTAACGGATGATGTCTGTTTGCCGTAGTCGTATCTACATTATGATCTGTATGATGTACCAAATGCACCATCCATAAAGGTTTTACTCTGTGTTCTGTAAAATGTGCTAAGTAAGCTCCAAAAAAATCGAGTAACATTACCCCTGCAACAACATACAGCCACAGTGGCATTTCTGGCAACCAGTTAATAATTCCAAAATCATTTACAACCGTCCAGTCGCTCGTTTTTAATAAAAGAAAGGCAAGTAAAAAATTAATTACTATAGTCGTTAACGTAAAAAATAGATTTGGTAATGCGTGTCTCCATTTTTTATACGTAAAGCGTTGCAAAGGCAAAATACCTTCTAAAATCCAAAATAGAGTTATACCACCAACCAAAATAATACTTCTGTGCGCAGAGGGTATTGTTTCAAAATAACTAATAATACTTTCCATTTTCTAAATATAGAAAAAACTGTTAACTTTTATAGTAACACGCTATATTTAAACTAAGAACTATTAGACCTTGATTTTCTTTTTCATTTCTTCAACAATGTTATAAGCAGCCGGACAAATAGCTACATTTTTCATTGTTAAATTACTTATTTGCTGAAATTTTTTACGGTCTGTATGCGGAAATTCTCTGCACGCTTTTGGTCTTACATCGTAAATAGAACAATAATTATCTGCGCCTAAAAATGTACAAGGCACACTTTGCAGCACATAATCATTTTCATCATCTACACGTAAATAGTTTGCGATAAACTGTTGTGGTTTTTGTTTAAAAGACTTTGCGATACGTTCTACATCTGCATTGGTAAATAAAGGCCCTGTAGTTTTACAACAATTTGCACACGTTAAACAATCTGTTTTTTGAAATTCATTTTCATGTAATTCTTGCATTACATAATCTAAATTCTTTGGTGGCTTCTTTTTAAGCTTCACAAAAAACTTCTTACTTTCAGTTTGTTTCTCTTGTGCCTTTTTAGGTAGTTCCTTTAAAAAGCCTTCCATTATTTTAATAAAGTCATTGCTGTTTCATACAAATCTCTACTCCAAGCCTCAGAAGCAGCACCTATCTCCGTACTTAATACTTGTTGCTTAGAAATTATCTTCTTACCAATTTCAGAATTGTAATACGCATTAAGCTCTTGCTTTTGGTCTTCTGTCATTTGGGTTCTATCTTTTAGCATTTGCTTGGCAGCGTCACCTCTATAAAAACCTAACATTTCGTTTATGTCTTCCGTTGTAAAATGCTTCTGGTAAACCTTTCCTAAATCGACCATAATATCAGCTACAGCTTTACTCTTATTTTCGTTTAAGTATTTCCAACCCTCTGCATTAGCATCCGTTTTTGGATGCTTCTGTTTTAGCATAGTTATTAATTGATCGTACGCATACTCGTATTGAGCTGCAGATCCATTACTTTTTAAATAGGTGGCAATTAAACTTTGTTCTTTCTCTTTTTGAGCGAAGGTATTTGTTGATACAAAGAAAATTAAAACTAGTGCTATACCCAGTTGTTTCATATAAATACTTTTAAATGTTGTTAAAAATTGCCACTTTTGTTGGCTAAAATACAAATAAAATGGGAAGCGATATTTTTGGTGCCGCAATGTTAGATTATTTAAATAAGACATATACAGAAGACATTGTTACGCTTTCTACCATTTCTGAAGAAGATACAATTCCTGTGCCATATCTTTTTAGAGACTATGCCGCCATGCCTCTCCTAGAGCAAAAAGCATTAGATTTAAGCAAAGGGAAAGTCCTAGATATTGGTTGCGGTGCTGGTAGCCATAGTTTGTATTTACAAGAAAAAAGCATAGATGTCACAGCTTTAGACGCATCTAAAGGAGCTATAGAAGCCTGTAAACAAAGAGGTGTAGCCAAAACTATCCATTCTACTATTTTAGAATATAACGCAGCTACGTACGACACTCTATTGTTATTAATGAACGGCATAGGTATTGTTGGTCGTTTAAATAATTTAGCTGAATATTTATTACATTTAAAATCACTTTTAAAACCAAACGGACAGTTATTACTAGATTCTAGTGATATTATTTATATGTTTGATGAAGATGAAGATGGTGGGTACTGGATTCCTCCTGGAAAAGAATATTATGGAGAAGTAGATTTTACAATGCAGTACAAAGATCAAAAAAGCGATTCTTTTCCTTGGCTTTATTTAGATTACAACACACTACAACGTGCCGCAAATTTAAATGGTTTTAATTGCGAATTGATAGTAGAAGGCGAGCATTACGACTATTTAGCTAAACTTACTCTTATTACGCAATAGAAGTTCTCTTTTATACGTTTGCTAGTAGGGTTTTACCTTAAACAATTGTTTGTTATAAAAAGATTTCTATGAAAAACTTTAGTGCTTTACTATTATCCGTTTTACTTTTTGCAAGTTGCTCTAGCACCGATGACTCTGATAAACAATCTAAAGAACAAATAAAGAAAACCGCAAACTTGCAAGGTTCTGGCGACTCAGCTAACGACATACTATCTAATAATACATTCTCTAAACTTTCTTTAGAGATTGCATATGTAAAAGGATTTAAACCTGCTGATGAGACTTTAATTAACTTTACAGACTTTATAAAATCTATTACATTTAAGAATGATATAGCAATTAAACTAGTTGAATTAGACTCACCCAATGAAGAAGATTTAACTACAGAAGAAGTAGCTAAATTAGAAACAACAAATAGAACAATTTACAATAGTGATGATACTTTAGCTATCTACATTTATTTTGCAGATGCGCCATCTAATAATGATGATGAGGACACAAATTCTGTAACCCTAGGAGCTGTATACAGAAATACGTCTATGGTTATTTATGAAGCTACAATTAAAGAATTAGCAAATAAAAGTGCTTTAATTTCTGAGACTTCTGTTGAAACCTCAACACTTAATCACGAACTTGGACACTTAATGGGCTTAGTTAATTTAGGTACAGAAATGATTCACCCACATGAAGGCGAAGCTACAAATGATGATGGTGACACCATAGGCAGCAACCATTGTAACGTAGACAATTGTTTAATGAACGCTGAATTAGAATTTGGTTCTGGAATGAAAAAAATGTTAATTGCTAGTAAAAATGGTATTCCTGAATTAGACGCTGAATGTTTGGCAGATTTAAAAGCAAACGGAGGTAGACAATTTTAATTTTAGAAAACTACCTATCACTAACATTAAAAGAATTATAGCTTCCTATTTTGCAAACAACTGGTCTATATCTTTAAAAGATTTAAACTCTAAAGCATTACCTGCAGGATCTAAGAAAAACATAGTGGCCTGCTCCCCTACTTCTCCTTTAAATCTTACGTAAGGTTCTATTACAAAATTGACTCCCTTATCTTTTAATTCTTTAGAAAAGGTCTCAAAAGTTTCCCAAGGCAATACAACACCGTAATGTGGTACAGGAACATTTTTGCCATCAACAGCATTGGTATGCAAGTCTTCAGTTATTGTTTTTTCTTTATAGTGTATTACCAATTGGTGTCCAAACAGATTAAAGTCTACCCAATGATCACTACTCCTACCTTCCGGACAATCTAATACATCTCTATAAAATACTCTGCATTCCTCTAAATTATGAACAGGAATTGCAATATGAAAAGGTGCTACTGGATATTTCATCTTTCTATTTATTTTAATCTTCTTTTAAAAATGACATTACGGCATTACTCACCTCATCTTGGTGTAAAGAATGCCCATAACCTTCGGTGGTAATGAATTTACTATTACTCCAATTTTTATGGACTAATTCCGAGTCTGAACACGGAGCAATAAAATCTAGCTTATCATGTACCAATAAGCCTTTCTTTTTATTCTGTTTAACGTATTCAGATATTGAAAAATCTTCTGGCCTAAAACCAAATTTTTCTGTTATAAATGCCTTTAGCTCATTAAAAACGCTATCATTAAACTTAAGCATATTTTGGTAGTTCAACAAAATAGTATAAAATTCAGATGGTGCTCCAAGAATAATAAGTTTATCTACACTAGGGTTATTGTATTTGTAATTATTGTACAAGGTTGTCATACCACCCAGACTATGCCCTACAATGTGTTTTGGCTTGTATTTATCTATTAGTGTTTGTGCTACTTCTGTGTAAATAGGTACGTGTAATACTTCACCTTTAGAGTTTCCATGTGCAGGAGCATCTAAAGCAATAATATTATAATTCTCTTCTATTAAATAAGAAATTAAATTTCGCCATCTAAACACATTACTTTCCCAGCCGTGTAAAAGCAAAACAGTTTCTTTTTCACCAGCCCACTCATACACCTGCAAATCTATAGTATTACTGTGTACAACCTCTTTTTTAGCTTTATTTAAAAACTCTGACTGAAATGGTAATACCTTACCTTTTCTAGGCGTACAAAAAAGATAGAATGCTTTTTTTGCAGCTTTCTTCTTAGAGAACACAGATAGTATATTAAAGTATGCTCCGTAAGCAACAGGAATTATTTTATTTAAGAGTTTTTTCATAAAATAAATAATAGATCTATTTTAACGTAATCGTTTTTATTCTTCTTCTCTGTTTACCGTATCTATAGAAAAAGCTGGTGTACATACAGACATATACTCACAAACCTCCTCAAAAGGATTAGAGTATTTTACACGTGTATTCTTTTCTATTTTTATAGACTGCCCCTGTTCCAACACAACAGTATCACCATCTATCACAAATTGCTTTTTACCTTTTATAACATAGGTATATTCCGTAAATTCTGGCGTCTGAAAAGGCTCTGACCAACCAGGAGGAGCCACCATATGAGCTATACTCATATCTTTTTGCTGATTTGTTACACCACCAAAGTGTTCTTCTATTAATTTACCATCTGTAGTAGGAACCACAAATGGCTGTGTTTGTAAGGTATACTTCTTTTTCATCTACTCCCAATCTATCATTAAATACTTAATTTTAGCTGCATCTGGTATTTGTATCGCTTCTACTTTAGTACTATTACTATAGCGTAAGTTTTCTGGCAATTCTTTTTTATCAATAGTAAAATAAATCTCGCTATCTTTTATAAACAACACTATGTTATTCATAGACGTAAGCACCTTACTCACTGTATAATTATCTTTTATATCTTTAAAAGTACTACGTAAATTTATCCCTTTATCTGTAGTATAACGCGGATCTAAAACTCTAATATTATCTATAATAGAATCATTGCTAACACTAACAGTAAACAAAGGTTTACCTCCTTTTTCATAAATATGCTCTTTGCGCATACTTGCATTTAATTGTACAGCATCGTCTTTTACTATGGAGTCTGTTGCATAAATAGAGGCTATTTCTTTAGCCGAATTATCTTTAGTTAGTTTGCCAAAACTCGTTGGCGTAATTAAAAATTCTACATCTGTACTTTTAGCACACTGCGTTAAAATTGCAACAGCTGCAACGACGCAAGTAATTGTTATCTTTTTCATTTAAAATATGTGGTTAGTAGGTAAGTTTGTTATTGTTTAGCGTAGTACTTTTTTTAGCACGCCAAGCATACCTCTTATAAAGGTAGCACTGGTTAATACTTTTATAATAGGATTTTGTCTTGTGCTTTTAGCACGACTACTTGTTCTTTTTGGTTCTGGTTTTTCTTTTTCTTTAGCTGCTATTTCTTCTGCTTTATCTATTTTTTTAGTAAGCATTTCATAAGCGCTTTCTCTATCTATAACATCATTGTATTTTTTAACCAAAGCAGAAGAATCAATTACCTCTTTTAATTCGCTCTCAGTTAAAACATCCATTCTACTCATAGGCGCACGTAGCATAGTTGCTGCTAGCGGAGTTGGTCTACCTTTTTCATCTAGAGCCGAAATTAAAGCTTCACCAATACCTAAAGATGTTAATACATCTTCAGTGTTGTAATACTCACTATCCGGATAATTCTGAGCTGCCAACTTAATAGCTTTTCTATCTTTTGCTGTAAATGCACGTAAAGCGTGCTGTATTTTTAAACCTAATTGTGCCAATACATCTTCAGGCACATCTGTTGGGTTTTGAGTAACAAAATAAACGCCAATACCTTTAGAACGTATTAATTTTACTATACTTTCTATCTGGTTTAATAAAGCTTTAGAGGCCTCATCAAAAATTAGGTGAGCCTCATCTATAAATAAAACCAATTCTGGTTTATCACTATCTCCTTGTTCCGGAAAAGTATCATAAATTTCAGCTAAAAGACTCAACATAAAAGTTGAAAACAATTTAGGTCTGTCTTGTATATCTGTTAATCGTAAAATATTAATATATCCCCTACCGTTTTTATCTATTCTAGTTAAATCATCTACCTCAAAAGATTTTTCACCAAAAAATAAATCGGCTCCTTGTTGTTCTAATTCTATTATTTTTCTAAGAATAGTACCAGTAGATGCAGAGGAAATTCTACCGTAGCTCTCTTTAAACTCTTGTTTTCCTTCTTCGGTAGCATATTGCAATACCTTTTTAAAATCCTTAAGATCTAAAAGAGGTAATTTATTATCGTCACAATATTTAAAAATAACAGCAACAATACCTTCTTGCGTTACAGTTAAGTCTAAAATTCTAGATAAAAGAACCGGTCCAAATTCAGATACAGTTGCTCTTAGTTTAACACCATCTTGCTCGGACAATGATAAAATCTCCACAGGAAAGCTCTTACCTTCAAAAGGTAATCCTATTTTAGCCTGGCGCTCATCTATTTTAGGATGTCCTGGACTAGGTTGTGCCAAGCCACTTAAATCTCCTTTTAAATCCATCAATAGAACCGGAACACCCTTCTCTGATAAATTCTCTGCTAACACCTGTAATGTTTTAGTTTTACCCGTACCAGTGGCTCCTGCAATTAAACCGTGACGGTTAAGTGTTTTTAAAGGTATTTTTACAAACGCATTAGTAACGGTTTCCCCATCTACTATACCTGCGCCCATAGTTATAAAGTCTCCTTTTGTAGTATACCCTTTTTCTATATCTGCTAAGAATTTTTCCTTGGTGCTCATTTCCTAAAATTTTGATAAAAATAGCTTAAATTTAAACAACTAAAAAGATTAGTTCTACGCTAATCGCATTAAAACCTTAAGTATCAACTTTTACTGTTTTTATTTTTTTTGATTTAATACACTACGCACTATACTAACTTTTACATAAAGTTTAGATAGAGAAAAACAAAAAATGTATCTTTGCATAATGGTTAAAAATGAGGTATTAGCATTGGTAGATAAGGGAGAAATGCTTCCGTTAATGGAAGAATTTTATACCATACAAGGAGAAGGTTTTCATAAAGGAACGGCTGCATATTTTATACGTGTTGGCGGTTGCGATGTGGGTTGCCATTGGTGTGATGTTAAAGAAAGCTGGAATGCGGAAACACACCCACCAACAACTATAAAAGCTATAGTAGATAATGCTGCAAAATACTCTAACACTATTGTAGTTACGGGTGGCGAGCCATTAACTTGGAATATGGTTCCATTAACTGATGCCTTAAAAGCTAAAAATTTACAAACACATATAGAAACTTCTGGTGCTTATACATTAACAGGTACTTGGGATTGGATATGCTTATCACCTAAGAAAAATAAATTACCAGAAGGTATTATTTATGACAAGGCTGATGAGTTAAAAATGATAATTTACAATAAAAACGATTTTAAATTTGCTGAAGAACAAGCGGCAAAAGTAAACAAAGATTGTATTTTATATTTACAGCCAGAGTGGAGTGTTAAAGATAAAATGACTCCGTTAATTGTAGATTTTGTTATGAAAAATCCACAATGGAAAGTTTCTTTACAAACACATAAGTATTTAAACATACCATAGTAAAATATAAAAACTAGCTAGTATTATTGTAATACTAGCTAGTTTTAGTTTGTAGCACTACTACTTTATTATTAATGTTGATGAAAAGCAGCAGACACAAATTTTAATACTTCGGGCAAGGATTGTCTCCAATACGTCCAATTATGTGCCCCATCACGAACTCTATACTCATGCGGAATCTTTTTTTTCATCATAGAAATATGTACTAGACTATTGCCTTCAAACAAAAAATCATCATCACCACAATCTATATACCAACGAACAGATTTAACCTCATCTACAGGCACACTATCTAACAATGAAATAGCCGAGTGTTTCTCAAAATACTTTTGCATTTCTGCTATAGATTTTTGCTCGCTCTCTGCAAAATCTTTTATTTTAGTTGTGTCTTGCGGCAACATACCAACAGATGCGCTTAAAGGGCAAGCAGACGAGAACAACTCTGGTTTATGCAGTGCATACATAAATGTACCACCGCCACCCATAGAAAGACCAGAAATAGCTCTATATCTCTTTTCACTTTTAATTCTATATTTACTTTCTACATACGGCATTAATTCTTCAAAAAAGAAATCTTCATAACGCCAATCTTCAGTATTAAAATAACCACGTTTGCCCGTATCGGCATCTGGCATTACAATAATCATAGGTGTTGCTTTACCCGCTTTTATTGCTTTATCCGTAATATGTAGAACCTCTCCAAACTGTACCCAACCCGTATGATCATCACCAGCACCGTGTAATAAATATAAAACGGGATAATCTCTTTTAGACGACTCGTAATCTGGCGGAAGGTATATAGAAAAGTTACGTTCGCTTTTAAGTATTTTACTAGTAACTTTTAAATTGTCAAAAACTTTACCTGTTTGTGCTTGTACTATAAAACCAAATAGTAAACTAAAACAGATAGTGGACATTAATTTTTTCATGGGACAAAAAATTTAAGTAGGCTATTGTCCTTAAATATAAAAAATGTAGCCCATAACTGAACTACATTCTCCTTAAACATCGTAATATATTGGTTAAGTTACTATTACAATAACTCTAGACCAACTTAAAATCTTTCTTTTTTTAACGTTAACAAATCCTCTTCTGTCACCACTCTAAACGCAAATTTATATCCTTCAAAAGCAGCAAAACCATAAAACAATATATCTATAGGACTAAATGATTCTACCATTAAGGAAAAAACATCACTAAAGCTAAATGTCTTAATCACCTCTAAATATCCTACACTAGCAAAATCTGCTAGATAGCCAACAATGCTGAAATAATTTCCTAAAACACAACTTAGAATAGCAATAATTGCTCCTGTAAAACCAAAAATAGGATCTATCCCTTTTCCAGCATAACGCATTGCTATACCTACACCTGCACCTATAGCTATTGCCATATACCCTATTTGATACCCAGTAACAACAGTAATGACGCCCCAAAGAATAGCCCCTAACAAACCAACAACCAAACCAGCAATTAAAGCTAATCTGTAATTTTGATGCCTTTTTAGTTTCTCTAATTCTTTTTCTGTAATTGCAATGGTAGCTTCTTCTCCTTCTACTTCTTCTGTTTTACTTAGTCTTTCTTCAGCTTCTGCATCTAAATTAAATGTATCGCACTTTAAATTAAAGTCTGCTTTCTCATTTGTTAAGCCACACAACAAACCTTGCTGCATATCTAATTTACGATTGGTGCATTTTTTACAAAATACAAGTTGCTCTTCTCTGGTCATTAAGTCTCTGTTTGATTATCTTCTAAAAATAGAAAAAATCTTACTTAAAAAATAAAAAGAATTTAAAATATATCAGAATTTTCTTAAAAGATTACTCTTGTACTGCGACATAAATAGGAACCTCAGCATTTACTGTATCTTTTGCAGCATCGCCATATATTTCAAAATCTACGGTATACAAACGCTCTAGATCTTTACCCCAAATCTCTAACCACTTCTTATATACAATACCTGCGGATAAATTTCCTTGAGCTTTAAATTCTTTATAAGTCGATGCATTAAAAGAGTGGCCAACCATACCCTCTGGAATTTTATCTAATGAAGAAACTTTACAACCCAAAATGGTATCGTACGCTTTTGTATAGTCACTCTCATAATTTGTATAGATTGAAAAAACAGCTGTACTCACTTTATTTGGTATTCTATCAATACAATTTTGCGACATAAATGTATTCCACAATGCAACTATATCTTTTGCAGCTTGCTCATTTTCATTTGTAGTGCGTACTTTAATACCAATTACACTAAAAGATTCTAATTTTACAGTATTCATAGCTTTCTATTTTATTTATTTCAAAAATAAATAGGCACTATGCCATAGGTATGTCAGGGGTACTCTCCCATTTTTTCTTAGCCATATCAAAATAATCCTCAAGTGTTATTTTATGCGGATTAAAACTACTGGTAGAAATTACCATTTGCCGCATACAGTCTACCCTAAAAGCCCTAAAGTCTTTACGAAGTCTACAAAAAGCAATTAACACCCAGTTATCATTATTATGTATTAACGCAAATGGTTCTATGTCCCTTTTTGTTTCTTTCTGTGCTAAGGACAAGTAGTTTATTTGTATTACTTTATAATTAGTTAATGCGGTTTGCAGTTGCATTAAATAACTACTTGTTTTCTGATTCTCTAAATTACTCCTTATCTCTAAGCGTTGGCTAAGCAATGTAGCCTTATCCTTTTGAGCATATTTAAGTACAGCTTTAATTTTTTCTACCGCACTAACATATCCATCTACCAAAGAAGTATCCTTATTCTTATGTATAATTTGCTCCGCAGTTATTAAAGCATTCGCTTCTTCTTCTGTAAACATTACAGGCGGTAACTTGTAACCTTCTACCAAACAATACCCTTTACCTTCTTCTGTATAAATAGGAATTCCAGATTGTTCTAAAGTGCGTATATCCCTATAAATAGTTCTAATACTAACATTATGCTTAGCAGCCAACTCTGCAGCAGTTACAATTCTTTTGCCTTGTAACTGCGTCACTATTGCTGTAAGTCTAACCAATCTGGGTTTCCCTTTTTCCATTTATTACTCTTCTTCTTCTTGACCTATTTCCTCTTCAATTACTTCTTCTTCATCATTTAATTCAACGGCATCATTTACTTCTGCTTGAGCACTCTTTTCTTCTACCTCATCATAACTTTCTTCGTCTGTTTTCACTTCATCTACTTCTTCTTTATACAACTGTACCCACTCTGTCCAAGAACCATCATAAACAGATGAATCTTTAGTATCATCTACCAACTTACTTGCCAATAAAATAACGCAAGCTGTTAAACCAGAACCACAACTAAAAACAAGTGGCTTATCTTCTGCTAAAATTGGATTAAAAATAGCAGCTAATTCTTCTTTAGATTTGAATTTACCATCTAGAAGCACATCATTAAAAGGAAGATTAATAGAACCAGGTATACTACCACTTGCTAAATCTGCTCTTGGCTCTGGCTCTGTACCATTAAAACGACCGGCAGAACGTGCATCTACAACCAAAGCTGTGTTACTCTCTGTATTTTCTTTAACCATAGAAAAGTTTACAACAGCAAACTCCTTTTGGTTTGCAATAAAATTTCCTAATGGAACTCTTTTTTTAGCTGGCTGCTCTGTTGGTAATCCTTGTGCTACCCACTCTGGTAAACCGCCATCTAAAACAGCTATGTTATGATGACCAAAAGTGTTAAACAACCACCAAACTCGGGGCGATGTATACACTCCTAAATTATCATATACTACAATTTTACTATTCTTTTGCACACCTAGTTTACGGGCCTCTTCTTGAAACTGTTTTGTACTAGGGATTGTATTTGGAAAGTCGCTAGAAGCATCACTAAAATTATCTTTAATATTAAACTTACGTGCTCCTTTTATTTGCAAATCTTCTAAATCGCTATGTAAGCCAGATACGTTTGTAGCCGGACTAGCATCTAAAATTATGATATTGGTTTCTTCTACCAATAAGGCTTCTAATTCTTTAGCCGAGATCAGGGGTGTTTTCATTTTTATGTATTTATGCGGCCTTAAAATTACCCAATTAATTGGTTGGTTTAGCGCTAACTTATTAACATAAAAAAAACCATTACACAGAATGCAATGGTTTTATATAATTACTAAGAATAGCTAAATTTTTATAGCAAAAAATAGCTGTTACTTTTATCTGTTCGCATTTCTATGACGCTCTCTTGCTAATAAAGTATTCTTTAATAACATTGCAATTGTCATTGGCCCTACACCACCTGGAACAGGTGTTATAAAAGACGCTTTTTTACTTACGTTTTCAAAATCTACATCACCAGTAATATAGTATCCTTTTGGTTTTGTGTCATCCGCTACACGTGTAATACCAACATCTATAACTACAGCATCATCTTTTACCATTTCTGCTTTTAAGAAATTAGGAACACCTAATGCAGAAATAACAATATCTGCCTGAGAAATAATCTGTGTAATATTTTTTGTTGCACTGTGTGTTAAAGTTACAGTAGAGTTTCCTGGCCAACCTTTACGTCCCATTAAAATACTCATTGGTCTACCTACAATATGACTACGACCAATAACTACAGTATGTTTTCCTTTTGTATCTACTTTGTAACGCTCTAACAACTCTAAAATACCAA
This sequence comes from Cellulophaga sp. 20_2_10, assembly GCF_023476645.1. Taxonomy (GTDB): domain Bacteria; phylum Bacteroidota; class Bacteroidia; order Flavobacteriales; family Flavobacteriaceae; genus Cellulophaga. The sequence goes on along the minus strand of NZ_JAMCOJ010000002.1, from coordinate 212,384 downwards.
ACGGCGTTGCCGGTATAAATGTACTCATATCTAAAGCCATTTTACCAAAGTTAGTTGGATGAAAACCATCTACATCTTTATCTGGATCTACTGCCAAAAGTACTTTTTGGGTATCTATTTGTGGTGGCAATGGCAACTGTACAATAAAACCATCTATCTCATCATCATGATTAAGTTCTTCAATTTTACGAAGCAACTCTATTTCACTAGTTGTACTTGGCATTTGCACTAAAGTAGACTCAAAGCCAACACGCTCACAAGAACGAACCTTACTACCAACATATGTTAAACTAGCTCCATCACTACCAACAATTATTGCTGCTAAGTGTGGTACTTTTTCACCACGCTCTCTCATTTTGGTTACCTCAACGGTAATCTCTTCTTTAATCTGATTTGATACTTTTTTTCCGTCTAGTAATTCCATTATTAGATTTTTATTGATGGTTTTTAGCTACGAGATATATATTAAAACTTATAAATTATGGACGTCCTCCGTTTAAGCCGCCCATCATTTGCATCATTTTTTTGCCGCCTCCGCCTTGCATCATCTTCATCATCTTACTCATTTGGTCAAACTGCTTAAGTAATTGGTTTACCTCTTGCACAGTTCTACCACTACCTTTTGCTATCCTCTTTTTACGACTAGCATCTAGTAATGTTGGTGTTTCACGTTCTACAGGAGTCATAGAATGTATAATTGCCTCTACATGTTTAAACGCATCATCATCTATATCCATACCTTTTAATGCTTTACCAGCACCAGGTATCATTCCCATTAAATCTTTAAGGCTACCCATTTTCTTAATTTGCTGAATTTGCTTTAAGAAATCATCGAACCCAAATTTATTTTTGGCTATCTTCTTTTGTATTTTACGCGCTTCTTCTTCATCAAACTGCTCTTGAGCACGTTCTACTAAAGACACAACATCTCCCATTCCTAGAATACGTTCTGCCATACGAGAAGGGTGAAAAACGTCTATTGCGTCCATCTTTTCACCAGTACCAATAAATTTAATTGGTTTAGTTACTACAGACTTAATAGAAATTGCTGCACCACCACGGGTATCACCATCTAACTTAGTAAGTATTACACCATCAAAATTTAAAACATCATTAAAGGCTTTTGCCGTATTTACAGCATCTTGCCCTGTCATAGAATCTACAACAAATAAGGTTTCTTGTGGTTTAATTGCTTTATGTACGTTAGCAATTTCCTTCATCATTTGCTCGTCTACTGCTAAACGACCAGCTGTATCTATAATAACAACATTATGTCCGTTTGCCTTTGCGTATGCTATACCAGCTTCTGCAATGGCAACTGGATCTGTATTACCACGATCAGAAAAAACATCTACACCTATTTGATCTCCAACTACGTGTAACTGATCTATTGCAGCTGGACGATAAATATCACAAGCTACTAATAATGGTTTTTTAGTTTTTTTAGTTTTTAAATAATTGGCAAGTTTACCAGAAAACGTTGTTTTACCTGACCCCTGTAAACCAGACATAAGAATTATAGATGGTGTACCAGAAAGGTTTATACCTTCTGCATCGCCACCCATAAGCTCAGTAAGCTCATCTTTAACCAATTTAACCATTAACTGTCCTGGTTGCAGGCTAGTTAATACGTTTTGACCTAAAGCTTTCTCCTTTACCTTATTGGTAAATTCTTTTGCTATTTTAAAGTTAACATCGGCATCTAATAAAGCTCTACGAACTTCTTTTAAGGTTTCTGCAACATTAATTTCTGTTATTTGCCCGTGTCCTTTTAGTACATGGAACGCTTTATCTAACTTTTCACTTAAATTATTGAACATAAGTCTACCTTTTTCTGGAATTGCAAATTTAATAATTACATTGGTATGTGTAGTGTTTCAACAAAAAAATATGGTATAAAAAAAGGGCTACTTTAAAAAAGTAGCCCTTTAGCATAATTATTTGCGCTATTTCTAGCCACATACTTTGGTTAAGACAATTATTTCTTCTCCTTTTTCTAACGTAAACAAACCATCACCACATTCTATTACTTTCCATTCTCCTCCGTAGTTTGCAAGGGTCGTACTTAAATTGTTAAATGATAAGGTTCCGCTCTGTAAAGACCAATTCCCTTCTTCTACAACTGTATTGTTAGCATCATAAACGTGAATATTATTACTTGAAAAATCTATTAATAATTCTTCAGAGAAAGTACCGTCTACATTTGTAATTTTAAATTTACACTGCCCTAATAATGCATCGTTTATATCTGTATCACTGCAAGCTGCAGCAGATTCATTACAATCTCTCTTTAATACATTTTGATATTCTAATTCTGTATTGTCATAAATATCTAATGAAATTTCAGTCTCTGAGTACTGAGTAATTTCCCATCTTTCAGAAATTAACTCTTGGTTGGCATTGTAAAAAACAATTGCACCAGCATTAATTTCCCAAGATGTATAACGGTCAGTGACACTTAAACCTCCATTTTCATCAACAAACTTAACTTCTCCTCCTTGAAGAAACTTAAGGTTTACCACACCAATAAATGTATTATTAGCATCTGTAAAGCTCCAAACACACTCTTTAAGTAAGCTTGCCACCTCATCATTAGAATTCTCTGTTGCGTCACAGCTTTTAGCTAAAACAATAGTTTCTTCTCCTTTTTTCAGTTTAAACAACCCATCTCCACAAGAAATAACTTTCCATTCACCAACATAGTTTCCTAAAGTAGCGCTTAAGCTATTAATTTGTAAGTTTCCGCTTTGTAAAGACCAGTTCCCTTCATCTACTACTGTATTATTAGCATCGTAAACGTGAACATTATTACCTGAAAAATCGATATACAACTCTTCAAAGAAAGTACCATCTAAATTTGTAATTTTAAATTTGCACTCTCCTAATAAACCTTCATTAATATCTTCATCACTACAAGGTTCGTTTTGCCCTATGTCACAAGAATCTTTTGCTTCTTCTATGGCTGTAACAAGTTCTGCATTAGAATTTATAGTAATTTTAGTACCATCGTACTTTTCTAAAGTAATAGGAAAATCTATCCCAACAATATCATTTTCTCCTAAACCTGTAAAAAACAATCTTAATTCAGTATCATTCTTTACTGTTATTGTATTTGTAATTTCTAGGTTGATATTAAAACTGAATAAATCTATAGGATACACAAAGTCTATACACTCTATGCTATTATTTTGACCACCTTCTGAAGATGTGTCTTTAATTAAAGATGCCGTCGCAGACGATGCTTCTATTGCTTTATCATTGTTATTGTCTGGTAATTCCTCAAACTCTTCTTGACAAGAGGTTAACGTAAATGTTCCCATAAGTAGGGCTGCGAACATAAATTTTGCAAAAACTTTTTTCATAATAATTTGGTTTATTTTTGTTTTTATAGCTCTATAACAACTGAGTCTAAAAATACCCTACCATAATAAAATCATTTTTTTAAAATACCTTTGACAAAAAATAAACCTATCTAGTTTTGAATACAGAGAACAACACTAACGTTTGCGAAGAAAAGGTATACAACCAAATCTTTACCACCAATTCTAAAACGGTGTTTAACTATATATATTATAAGTTTGGCAACGAAGAAAAAGCATATGACGCAGTACAAGAAGCATTTGTAAAACTATGGGAAAATTGCGCTAAAGTTGTACCAAGCAAAGCAAAATCTTATGTATATACGATTGCCAATAATTTATATTTAAATATGATTAAGGCAGATAAAGTACGATTAAAATATGCACACCTAAATACAGATATTACTAACGAGACACCAGAGTTTTTATTGGAAGAAAAACAGTTTCAAGAAAAATTAGACAAAGCCTTAGCGCGTTTACCAGAAAACCAGCGCACCACTTTTTTATTAAATAGAATTGATAAAAAAAAATATGCAGAAATTGCAGAACTAGAAGGTGTTAGTATTAAAGCAATAGAAAAAAGAATGCATTTAGCATTAAAATCACTTAGAGAACATATAGACGGCCTTTAAAATATTGATGCAGAATTATATAGACTGATAAAAAATAAAATATAAAGTAGGGTTTTTCACTTTTTAATTGTTATACCTACGTAAAGCAAAAGTTATGCAAGAGAATTACCTAGCTAAATGGCTAAATAACGAGTTAACGGAAGAGGAAATTATTCAGTTTAAAAAAACGGAAGAATACACCGCTTACCAAAAAATAATTACTGCATCTAATAAAATGCAGGCACCAGAATTTAACCAAGAAAAGGCTTTACAAGCAATTAATAACAAACGCAACTCCGCTAAAGAGATTAAGGTTGTTAAACTACATCCGTATAAGAAATACGCAAGTATTGCTGCGGCAATATTACTTTTATGTAGTTTGAGCTATTATTACACTACTACATTAGACCAAACGATTAGCACAGATTATGCTCAGAATAACGAATTAACCCTACCAGATAACTCTGAGGTTTTTTTAAATGCTGAATCTAAAATTGCTTACAATAAAAACCAATGGGACAAAAAAAGAGATGTATCTCTAGAAGGCGAAGCATTTTTTAAAGTCGCGAAAGGAGAAAAATTTACGGTTACAACAAACCAAGGAACTATTAGTGTTTTGGGCACACAATTTAATGTAGAAACTAGAACTAACTTTTTTGAAGTTACGTGTTACGAGGGCCTTGTAAATGTACATTACAACGGTAAAAATTACAAAGTGCCTGGCGGAACTTCTTTTATGGTTGTAAACGGTAAAATAGCACCTTTAAGCCACGTAAAAACACGTGTGCCATCTTGGACATTAAACGAGAGTACATTTAAAAGCATACCATTAGAGTTTGTTTTAAATGAATTACAAAGACAATTTAATTTAAACGTAACTACTAAAAATATAAACACAGAACAACTTTACACGGGCTCTTTTAACAACAAGGATTTAAATCTTGCGTTAAAAAGTATAAGTATACCTTCTAAGATAAGCTATACATTAGACGAGAATAAGGTGTTGTTTTATGCAGAAAAATAATTTTCTAAAATCTTTTTGTTGCTTTCTTTTCTTTGCCGTTAGTCTACTAACTACTGCGCAAGAAACCAGTAATGCAATACCATTACTGAACTACATACAACAACTAGAACAAGAGTTTAATATTAGAATATCTTATGTAAATAAAGACATAGACTCTTTTAATATACAACCAAGCACAAGTACTATTTTAGGAGAAGTTTTAAAGTATATATCTAAAAAAACAGATTTAACATTAACTAAGTTAAATGAGCGGTACTATGCCTTATCAAAAGAAAATACAATTAGCATACACGCGAAAATATTAGATAATTACGAGCAAAATACTATAAATGGTGCAACTGTAGAAGTACTAGAAAGCAACTTAGCAATAGTTACAGATGCTATGGGTTACTTTAAATTAACTAATGTCCCTAAAGATGCTATACTAAGAATACGCTTTATCGGTTTTAAAACAATGCATATAAGTGCAAAAGAATTAGACAGCAGCAACCCAAGTAAAACATTTTTATTAAGTCAACACTATGTAGCTCTAAAAGAAGTTATTGTTTCCAAATTTTTAACAACTGGGCTTTCTAAATCTAAAGACGGAAGTATCGTTTTAAACACTACTAATTTTGGCATTTTACCTGGACTTATAGAACCAGATGTGCTACAAGCAGTACAAGCTTTACCAGGCATAAAAAGCAGCAACGAAACAGTGTCTGACATTAATGTTCGTGGCGGCACAAACGACCAAAACCTGGTGTTATGGGAAGGTATAAAAATGTATCAATCTGGACATTTCTTAGGTTTAATTTCTGCATTTAACCCCTACTTAACCAATAGCGTTACCATTACAAAAAACGGTACTAGTCCGCAATACGGCGATGGTATAAGTAGTGTTATAGATATGCGCACCAATGATAAAGTAGCAAATTCTTTTTTAGGTGGTGGTTTTAATATGATAAGTACAGATGTCTATGCACAAGTACCAATTACTAAAAAATCGGCTTTTCAATTTTCTGCAAGAAGATCTATAACAGATTTTTTAAACTCACCTACTTACAATAGGTATTATGATAAAACTTTTCAGGATAGTGATATAGATAACAACACTACCAATAATGATATCTCTAGAGAAGAAGATTTTTATTTTTATGATGTTACAGCCAAAATTTTATATAATATAACAGAGAAACAGAAACTAAGATTTAGTTTTATTCACATGAACAATGCATTAGATTATCAAGAAACTAATGCTAACAATGAAAAATCGCGTAGCAATCTAGATCAGCAAAACACCTCCTTTGGCGGTAGTTTAGAAAGCAATTGGACACCTAGATTCTCTACCAAAATTAACGCTTATCGCACCTCTTATAATTTAAACACCAAAGCAATATCTAATAACAAAAAGCAAGAACTACAACAAACAAATAAGGTTTTAGAAAACGGATTAAAATTAAATACCAACTACAAGCTTACCAATAAAATTAGTTTACTTAATGGCTACCAACTTATAGAAACAGGTATTTTAAATCTTACCAATGTTACTCAGCCTCCCTACAGAAAAAACATTAAGGGAGTTATTAGAACCAATTCTATCTATTCTGAATTAGATTACAAGGCGACTAAGTTAAATGCCAGAGCTGGTGTGCGTGTAAACCACATAGAGAACATAAATACTTTTAAACGCTGGATTGTAGAACCGCGTTTAAATGTAAATTACAATTTGGCACCTCATTTTAATACCACTCTTTTAGGAGAGTTTAAGAGTCAGACTACCAACCAAATTATAGATTTAGAACAAAACTTCTTAGGCGTAGAAAAAAGAAGATGGATACTGGCAGATGAAGATCAATTACCAATTACAACAAGCAAACAATTATCTTTAGGTTTTAATTACGATAAGAACAGCTTGTATATTAGCATAGAAGGTTTCTATAAAGATGTAGAAGGCATAAGCACACAAACGCAAGGGTTTCAAAATCAGGATCAGTTTACTGGGGAAATAGGAAAGTACAATATAAAAGGTATTGAATTTTTAATTAATAAAAAAGCAACCAATTACAGTACTTGGCTTAGCTATACCTACAATATAAATAACTATACTTTTAAAACTATTACTCCAAATACTTTTCCTAACAACCTAGATATTACGCATACAGTAACTTTTGCAGGCACCTACAATTATAAAGATTTTAGATTTGGCTTAGGAGTTAATTACAATTCTGGAAAACCGTATACAGAGCCTAAAGAAGGTATAAATGCATTAGACTTACTTAGCTTCCCTACTAAAATAAACTATAAAAACCCAAATAGTAGTAGACTACCTAACTACGTAAGAGCAGACGTATCTGCATTATACAATTTTAAACTAAGTAAAACTTGCAATGCTACCTTTGGAGCATCTATTTTAAATATTTTAAACAAAGAAAATATTTTAAATAGGTATTATAGGGTTACAGATGAAAATGAGATTGAAACTGTAGAAAGTGCTTCTTTAGGTATTACACCAAATATTAGTTTTAGAGTTAACTTTTAAAGCTTGCTATGAAAACTAAACGCTTCAAAATTTAACATCCTTGTCATTATATCGTATAACTCAGGAAAAGTAGCTACAAAATCTGATGGTGTCTCTACGTAATTTTCTAGAGTAACAGCAAAAAACTCGTGAATATTAGTAATTGCATATGGCCTAAAATACTGCGTAGTTTCTACTCTTTTTAGAAACTCTTTATTCTCTAAAAGTCTATTCATTTTAGCAAGACCTCTCCTAAATTTTACAGCAGTAAATTTTAAGTCTTTTTTAAAATGAAAAACCAAAGCGTGAGCAAACTCGTGCACTCCCAGATTTAAATTATCTGTAGCATCTTCAAAACCACTTAACACATGCTCTGCAGAAAAAACCAGTGTTTTTAGCTGAGGATTGTATTCTCCTAAATGATTTTGCTTTGTTAAAGTAGAAAAATAAGCAGAAGGATAAATTAAAATCTTGCGTATAGAAGCTATTCTATAATCTTTAAAACCAAGCATTAAAAAAGCTGCTGTTGCAGACAACAGCAGCTTTATTTCTTCGTCTCTATCACTTTTTTCTGTAAAGATAAAAGTCTTATTTGCTCTAAACCTAGATACTCTATTCTTAAACTTTTTCTTTTGCTCAAGAGATAATAATGAGTAGGCTGGTAATTTTTCAATTATTAATTGCTCGTCTATAGCAGACAATCTAATAGTGTCCTTAGATGGCGTAAAAAAATACAAATCAGCTATATAATATAAAATATAAATAAAGTAACCTACTATAGCCAGCAAAGCAATTATACCAAAAATACTTACCCCTAAATCATCACCCATTTAATTATTTTAAAATTACATACGTTCTGGCACTTCTATCCCTAATAGCGCAAAAGCAGATTTTATAATCTCGCCCACCTTTTTAGATAACTGGACTCTAAATATTTTCTTTTGTAAATCTTCTTCAGGTAAAATTGGTACGTTTTGATAAAAAGAATTAAACTCCTTAACCAAATCGTACGTGTAATTAGCAACTAAAGCTGGACTATAATTTTGAGCAGCATTTTGTATTACAGAAGGGAACATTTGCATTTGCTTTAACAATTCTTTTTCCTTTTCATGTAATTCATTTCCTTCTACAACAACAGAATAATCAAAATCTGATTTTCTTAAAATAGATTGTATTCTAGCATACGTATACTGTATAAAAGGCCCTGTATTTCCCTGAAATTCTACAGACTCTTCAGGATTAAACAAAATACGTTTTTTAGGATCTACTTTTAGTATGTAGTATTTTAAAGCCCCAAGGCCTATAATTCTATATAACTCCTCTTTTTCTGTATCAGAATACCCCTCTAACTTTCCTAATTCTTCAGAAATACTAGCAGCAGTAGCCGTCATATCTTTCATTAAATCATCTGCATCTACAACGGTACCTTCTCTACTCTTCATTTTTCCACTTGGTAAATCTACCATACCATAACTTAAATGATAAAGCTGTTCTGCCCAAGTAAAACCTAATTTTTTAAGTATTAAAAACAATACATTAAAATGGTAATCTTGCTCATTACCCACTGTATAAACCATACCGCTTACATCTGGATGATCTTTAACACGTTGTATTGCCGTACCTATATCCTGAGTCATATAAACTGCAGTACCATCTGCACGTAATACAATTTTCTCGTCCAAACCTTCATCAGATAAATCTATCCAAACACTGCCATCTTCTTTTCTATAGAAAACACCTTTTTCTAAACCTTCGTCTACAATGTTTTTACCCAAAAGATAAGTTTCACTCTCATAATAATAAGTGTCAAAATCTACACCTAAATTTTTATAAGTAACCTCAAAACCTTTATAAACCCACTCGTTCATTTTTTTCCAAAGTGCAACAACTTCTGCATCTCCAGCCTCCCACTTACGAAGCATTTCTTGAGCTTCAACTAAAAGTGGCGCTTTTTTTTCAGCGTCCTTTACATCTGTACCAGCCGCAACTAATTCCGCGATTTGTACTTTGTATTCTTTATCAAATTTAACGTAGTAATTACCAACTAATTTATCGCCCTTAAGACCTGTGCTTTCTGGAGTTTCTTCGTTTCCAAATTTTTGCCAAGCCAACATACTCTTACAAATATGAATACCACGGTCATTAATAATTTGAGTTTTATATACTTTTTTACCAGAAGCTTTTATTATTTCTGCAACAGAATAACCTAATAAATTATTTCTAATATGTCCTAAATGCAATGGTTTGTTTGTGTTAGGAGAAGAATATTCTACCATAACAGCATCAGCAGCTACAGCAGCTATAGCCCCGTAATTCTCCGTGTCTTTAATAGCTTTAAAAAAATTAAAGTAAAAAGCATCGCTGATTACAATATTTAAAAAACCTTTAACAACATTAAAGTTTTCTACTTCGGCTACGTTTTCTTTTAAGTAACTACCTATTTGCTCTCCAATTTGTGCAGGATTCCCTTTTACAAAGCGCAGAATAGGAAAAACAACTACAGTTACATCGCCCTCAAAATCTTTTCTTGTTGGCTGAAATTCTACAGTTGGCAATTCTATACTATAAATAGATAAAACGGCATCTTTTACCTTTTGCGTTAACACTTCTTGGATATTCATTCTAAATTGTATTTAAGCCTGTAAAATTACGGCTTTTATCTTTTTACTTAGGTCGATTTTAGTTTGTTTTTGGCAAAAATACTTCTGCCATCATACATCTTGCACTACCACCACCACAAGTTTCTATAGTTTCTAAAGAACTATGTATAATTTCCGATGATTTCTCTATAGTTGCAATTTGCTTATCCGTTAAGCTATTATAAGCTGCAGAACTCATTACCAAGTAACGTTTATTGTCTTGTCCCATTACCTGAAGCATATTACCTGCAAAAGAATGCATTTGCTTTTCAGTAATTTCAATAATTTCTTTACCGTCTTGTTTTAAATTCTTTAGTACATTTTTACGTTCCTTTTTATCATCTATAGTATTTAAACATATCACAGAAAATTTTTCTGCTAAACACATCATTACATTCGTATGGTAAATAGGCAAACGCTCATTTTCTACAGATTGATATGCTGTAAAAACTACTGGTGTATACTCAAAATCCTCACAGAACTCAATAAAGAGATCTTCATTTGCTCTTACAGATAAAGCACAATATGCTTTTTCATTTACTCTATCTAACAATATACTACCCGTACCTTCTAAAAATAATTTTTCCTCTTCTGCACTAGTATAATCTATAGTGTGGTCTATAGAAAAACCTTGTTCCTCTAAAGTCTCTAAAATATCTTCTCTACGTTCATTTCTTCTATTCTCTGCATACATTGGGTACAAACCTACTGTACCATTGCTATGGAAAGAAACCCAATTATTAGGAAAAATAGAATCTGGAGTATCTGGACTTTTTGTATCATCTACAACAATTACTTGTACACCTTTTACGCGCAATACGTTTACAAAAGCATCAAACTCTGCTTGTGCTTTTGTGTTTATTTCAGCATTTTTAATATCAAGATCTTCTTGAAAATAATTATTTACAGCCGTTTGTTCGTTCTTACGAAAACCAACTGGCCTTATCATTAAAATTGTATTGGTAACTTGCATAGTAAAATCTTAATTATATTATTCTCTTAGTAATGGTAATGTGCTACAACGCAACAAACCTTCTTGTTTAGAAATCTCCGCATATGGTACTTCTTCTACCGTAAAGCTCTGTTTTCTAAGCCAATTATTTAATCTTGTAAAGTTTTTTTCTGATACAATTACATCTTGCGAGATTGAAAACACATTACTATACATCTGATACATTTCATCGCTAGTAATCTCAAAAACATTTTCTTTTCCAAAAAAGTCTAGCAACCATTGATACTCTTCTTCTACTAAAAATCCGTTTTTATGAAGAATTGCTTTGTCTTTACCTATAGGCTGAAAACAACAATCTAGATGCAATGCGTTTTCTCTAGCATTAGTAGACTTACGCAACTCAAAAGACTTTACTATTTTATTAGGAAAAAGTTTAGTGATATGCTCTACAGCCAATTTATTAGTTCTTGCAGTTATATGGTGAGAATAATTTTCTGCTGTATATGTACCAATAAAAATATGATTGTTCCAAGGCATAACATCGCCTCCTTCTATATGCGCTTCTTCAGGAAGCTCTATAACCTTCTCTGGATTAATCTGATCTACGATGTACTGTATTGCTAAATATTCTTCTTCTCTATCTGGTAATATATTAGCTCTAAAAAAAACATCATCGATAACAAAAGCTATATCTCTAGAAAAAATCTGATTACAATCTTTAAGTAACTTAGGTCTTAAAACCTCTACATTGTACTTTTTTAAAACAGCTTCAAAGGCGCTCATCTCTTCTACCATATCTTTTTCTAGCGGATATGTACCAGCCAAAATATATTCTAAAGATTTAGGATCGTAAGCGTCTTCTGGTTTTGGAGTTGGACCACAACTTTCTGCTGTACCCAAAACAACTGTTTTTAACCTAGAAGTTTCGTTTTTCACATTTATTTGAAGCATAAACTAATTTTATTGCAAATATGGCAAGTATTTCTGTAACTAAAAATAAGAATCTGTAAAATAATAAAGCCTTTTTGCAGAAACAAAAAGGCTTTAAAAAAAATATATTTGTATTGTTTTTATCTTTTGTTCACTTCTACAAAAGGTCTAAGGTTTTCACCTACGTAAACTTGTCTTGGTCTACCTATTGGCTCACCATTTAATCTCATTTCTCTCCATTGAGCAATCCAACCTGGTAATCTACCTAATGCAAACATAACAGTAAACATTTCTGTAGGTATACCTAAAGCTCTGTAAATAATCCCTGAGTAGAAATCTACATTAGGATATAATTTACGATCTACAAAGTAAGGATCTTCTAAAGCTTCTTTCTCTAAACCTTTTGCAATAGCCAAAATAGGATCATCGATACCTAAATCGTTTAAAACTTCATCCGCAGCGACTTTAATAATCTTAGCTCTAGGATCAAAGTTTTTATAAACTCTATGTCCAAAGCCCATTAGTCTAAACGGATCGTTTTTATCTTTTGCTTTAGCCATGTACTTTTTAGTGTCACCACCATCAGCCTCAATAGCTTCTAACATTTCTAATACAGCTTGGTTTGCACCACCATGTAAAGGACCCCATAGTGCAGAAATCCCCGCAGATAATGAAGCAAATAAACCTGCATGAGAAGAACCTACTATTCTTACTGTAGATGTAGAACAATTTTGCTCATGATCTGCATGTAAAATTAAAAGCTTATCTAAAGCATCTATAACAATCTTGTTACACTTATACTCTTCACTAGGCCTTTTAAACATCATTTTATGAATGTTCTCTACATAACCTAAAGAATCATCTCCATAATCTAAAGGAAGACCTTTCTTCTTTCTTAAGGTCCAAGCAACTAATACTGGGAATTTTGCTAAGATTCTTACGATTGCATGGTACATATCGCTTTCTGAAGAAACATTTACAGAAGATGGGTTAAATGCTATTAATGCATTTGTTAAAGAAGATAACACGCCCATTGGGTGTGCCGACTTAGGAAAACCATCTAAAATCTTCTTCATCTCCTCATCTACATGAGATTCCTTTTTTATATCTGAATGAAATTTTGCTAACTGTTCATCATTTGGAAGTTCTCCAAAGATTAATAAGTATGCTACTTCTAAAAAATCAGCTTTTTCAGCTAATTCTTCAATAGAGTAGCCACGGTATCTTAAAATACCTTTTTCTCCATCTAAAAATGTTATGGCACTTTCACAAGAACCTGTATTTTTAAATCCTGGATCTATTGTTGTTAAACCGGTTGCAGAACGTAATGTTTTTATATCTATGGCCTGTTCTTTCTCTGTGCCCTCTACTACTGGGAAATCGTATTTATTTCCGTTAAATTCTAAAGTAACTTTATCTGACATTGGTATAATTTACTAATATTATTAATCTAACTGTAAATTTAAGAAAAAGACACTAGTTTATCAATTAGTTATCACTATTTATAGTTTTAATAACACTTATTTTCGGCAAAAGATACACTACAGATTGTGTTTACCGTTTAAATGGAATTAATAGCACTACTTTTTATATGACATTCGTATTAACAACAAAAAAAACCGCTCTATTACAGAGCGGTTTTTATAATAAGAATTCGTTTTCTTATTTTATTTTAAAAGCATCCATTTGCGGGTAATATGCAACAGAACCTAATTCTTCTTCAATACGTAATAATTGGTTATACTTAGCCATACGGTCAGATCTAGATGCTGAACCTGTTTTAATTTGACCTGTATTTAAAGCTACTGCTAAATCTGCAATTGTATTATCTTCAGTTTCTCCAGAACGGTGAGACATAACAGAAGTATAACCTGCATTTTTAGCCATTGTTACAGCTGCAATAGTTTCTGTTAACGTACCAATTTGGTTCACTTTAATTAAGATAGAGTTTGCTATGTTATTTTTAATACCCTTAGACAAACGCTCTACATTCGTAACAAATAAATCATCACCAACAAGTTGTACTTTATCCCCAACTTTTTCAGTTAAAGATTTCCAACCATCCCAGTCATTTTCATCCATACCATCTTCAATAGATATAATAGGGTATTTAGCTGATAAATCTGCTAAGTATTGTGCTTGCTCCTCAGAAGATCTTATTACTCCTTTATCTCCCTCAAATTTAGTATAGTCATATTTACCATCTACAAAAAATTCTGCGGCAGCACAATCTAAAGCAATCATAACTTCATCACCTAATTTATAACCAGCGTTAGAAACAGCTTTTGCTATAGTATCTAAAGCGTCTTCTGTACCACCAGCTAAATTTGGTGCAAAACCACCTTCATCACCAACAGCAGTACTTAAACCTCTATCATGTAAAACTTTCTTTAAATGATGAAAGATCTCTGTTCCCATTTGCATGGCATGCGTAAAGTTTTTTGCTTTAACTGGCATCACCATAAACTCCTGAAAAGCAATAGGAGCATCGGAGTGAGAACCTCCATTAATAATATTCATCATTGGTACTGGTAAAGTATTTGCACTTACACCACCAACGTATCTATATAAAGGCATACCCATTTCGTTAGCTGCAGCTTTAGCAACCGCCAAAGAAACACCTAAAATAGCATTAGCTCCTAATTTAGATTTATTTGGAGTACCATCTAAATCTATCATAGTTTGATCTATTAGATTTTGCTCAAAAACAGACATTCCAACAATTTCCTCAGCAATAGTAGTATTTACATTTGCAACAGCGTTTAAAACACCCTTACCCATAAAAATATCCCCACCATCTCTTAATTCTACAGCTTCATGCTCTCCCGTAGATGCTCCAGAAGGAACTGCGGCTCTACCTAAAACACCATTTTCTGTATATACATCTACTTCTACAGTAGGGTTACCTCTTGAATCTAATATTTGCCTTGCGTGCACATTTATGATAATACTCATAGAATTTTATTTTTTTAGGTTGATATAATCTAATTGTAAATATACAAAAGTGATACTGTTTCTATGGTCTTTACAAGACAACTACATCAAGAATTAACTATAATTTAAACGAAAACGATATCGTATTATTTAGTTCTGATTGTTTTTTATTAATTCAAAAAAATTGTCAAACAAATAATTAGAATCGTGTGGTCCTGGACTTGCTTCTGGGTGATATTGTACAGAGAATACATTTTTATTTTTCATTTTTATCCCAGCTACAGTATGATCGTTAAGATGCGTATGTGTAATTTCTAATTCACTATTAGCTTCTGCCTCTTCTCTATTAATTGCGAAACCATGATTTTGAGATGTAATTTCACCCTTGCCTGTAGTAATGTTCAAAACAGGATGATTAATACCCCTATGCCCATTATGCATTTTATAAGTAGATATTCCGTTTGCTATAGCAATAACTTGATGCCCCAAACAAATACCAAACAATGTATTATTGTTAGCTATAATATCTTTTGCTGTCTGTATTGCATCTGTTAATGGCTCTGGATCGCCAGGACCATTAGAAATAAAGTATCCATCAGGATTAAATGCCTTTAAATCTTCATAAGAAGCATTATATGGAAAAACCTTAATGTAAGCATCTCTTTTCGCTAAATTTCTAAGTATATTTTTCTTTATACCGATATCTAAAGCTGCAATTTTATAAGTTGCATTTTCTTCTCCATAAAAATAAGGTTCTTTAGTAGAAACTTTTGAAGATAACTCTAAGCCTTCCATACTAGGTACTTTAGCCAACTGCTCCTTTAGACTTTCTACGTTGTTTACCTCTGTTGTTATAACAGCATTCATAGCTCCATTATCTCTAATATAGCTAACTAGAGCCCTAGTATCAACATCAGATATAGCAAAAAGATTACTATCATTTAAAAATTCTTGCAAACTAGCATCAGCATCAACTCTTGAATAGTCATAACTGAAATTTTTACAAATAAGACCTGAAATCTTAACAGAGTTAGACTCTACTTCTTCTTTGTTAGTACCATAATTACCAATATGAGCATTGGTAGTTACCATTAGTTGACCAAAATAAGATGGATCCGTAAATATTTCTTGATAACCTGTCATACCAGTATTAAAACATACCTCTCCAAATGCAGTACCAGTTGCATCCCCTACAGCTTTACCGTGAAAAATTGTACCATCTGCCAATAATATTAGCGCTTTTCTTCTTGTTTGATATTTCACCCTATAAAAAATTTAAAACTTAATATTTCTACTCTACAAATCTAACACAAAAAAAAGGGACAGACTATAAGTCTATCCCTTTTGAATATTTAAAAAAAAATAAAATCATTATTTTATTCTTCTGAATCATCTGATTTTGTTTCTGTAACCGGCGTTTCCGCTTTTTTACTTCTACCTCTTCTAGATTTCTTCTTTTCTACTGGCTTACCAACAGTATAGATTTCATTAAAATCTACTAACTCTATTAGAGCCATATCCGCGTTATCACCTAATCTGTTTCCAAGCTTAATAATCCTTGTATAACCACCTGGTCTATCTCCTATTTTAGAAGAAACTTCACCAAATAAGGTTGTAACAGCATACTTATCTCTCAAGTTCTTAAACACTATACGTCTATTGTGAGTACCTTTCTCTACAGACTGATTGTTTTCTGCCTTAGATTTTGTAATTAAAGGCTCAACAAATTGTTTTAAAGCTTTCGCTTTAGCAACAGTAGTGTTAATTCTTTTGTGCTCAATTAAAGAACAAGCCATATTTGCTAACATAGCTTTTCTATGCGCTGCCTTTCTTCCTAAATGATTAACTTTTTTACCGTGTCTCATTGTAATATCTTATATATTTCCTTTAATGGAAATAAAATTAATCTTTATCCAATTTATATTTTGATAAGTCCATTCCAAAACTCAACCCTTTATTAATCACTAACTCTTCTAATTCCGTTAATGATTTTTTACCGAAGTTTCTAAACTTCATAAGGTCATTTTTATTGAAAGAAACTAAATCTCCTAATGTGTCTACTTCTGCTGCTTTCAAACAATTTAGAGCACGAACCGAAAGATCCATATCTACTAATTTCGTTTTTAACAACTGACGCATGTGTAATGATTCCTCATCATATGTTTCTGTCTGAGCTATTTCATCAGCTTCTAATGTAATACGCTCATCAGAGAATAACATAAAGTGATGAATTAAAACCTTTGCAGCCTCTGTCAAAGCATCTTTAGGATTTATTGATCCATCGCTACTGATTTCAAAAACTAATTTTTCATAATCAGTTTTTTGCTCAACACGATAGTTCTCAATACTATACTTTACATTCTTTATAGGTGTAAAGATAGAATCAATTGGAATAGTTCCTATTGCAGCACCAGGCTTTTTATTCTCTTCTGCTGGTACGTATCCTCTTCCTTTTTCAATAACAATTTCCATATTGATGCTAACTTTTGCATCCATATTACAAATTACTAAATCAGGATTTAATACTTGGTACCCAGAAATAAATTTCTGAAAATCACCTGCAGTTAACTGATTTTTTCCACTTACAGAAATTGAAACTGTTTCAGTTTCTACGTCTTCTATTTGTCTCTTAAAACGTACTTGTTTTAAGTTAAGAATCATTTCTGTAACGTCTTCAACAACACCTGGAATAACAGAGAACTCATGTTCCACTTTATCCATTCTTACAGAAGTAATAGCAAAACCTTCTAAAGCAGAAAGTAATACTCTTCTTAATGCGTTTCCAACAGTCAATCCATAACCAGGCTCTAAAGGACGGAATTCAAATTTCCCTTCAAAATCGGTAGAATCGATCATTATAACTTTATCGGGCTTCTGAAAATTTAATAATGCCATAGTTGAATCAGGTTGTTTATTTAGAGTATAACTCGACGATTAGTTGTTCTTTGATATTTTCAGGAATCTGAACTCTTTCAGGGATAGATACATAAGAACCCTCACTTTTTTCAGTATTCCAAGTTATCCACTCATAAACACGACTATTTGCAGCCAATGAATCTTGTATAGCAGATAATGATTTTGATTTTTCTCTAACACCAACAACATCTCCTGGTTTTAAAGAATAAGATGGTATGTTAACCAAATTACCGTTCACTGTAATGTGACGGTGAGAAACTAATTGTCTTGCTCCTCTTCTTGAGCTAGAAACACCCATTCTGTAAACAACGTTATCTAAACGAGATTCACATAATTGAAGTAATACTTCACCAGTTACTCCTTTACTACTATTTGCTTTAGCAAATAAGTTTCTGAATTGTTTTTCTAAAATTCCATAAGAATATTTAGCTTTTTGCTTTTCCATTAACTGGATCGCATATTCAGATTTTTTACCACGACGTCTAGTGTTACCGTGTTGTCCTGGAGGGTAGTTCTTTTTTTCAAAAGACTTATCTTCTCCAAATATCGCTTCTCCGAATTTACGTGCGATCTTAGTTTTAGGTCCTGTATATCTTGCCATTTTCTAAAATTTTGAAAGTGAGACTATGAATTAAGGCTTATCCTTCGATAATCGTAATTACACTTTCTGTGAAATGCCCATTGGGCCATTAAATTAATTAAACTCTTCTTCTTTTTGGAGGTCTACAACCATTGTGTGGTAATGGAGTAACATCAATAATTTCTGTTACCTCAATTCCTGAATTGTGTATTGCACGAATAGCAGATTCTCTACCATTACCTGGGCCTTTAACATAAACCTTCACTTTTCTAAGACCAGCTTCATGTGCAACTTTAGCACAATCTTCTGATGCTACTTGCGCAGCATAAGGAGTATTCTTCTTAGATCCTCTAAAGCCCATTTTACCGGCAGATGACCAAGAGATAACATCTCCTTTTTTATTCGTCAAAGAAATAATGATGTTGTTAAAAGATGCAGTCACGTGAGCTTCCCCAACTGACTCAACTATAACTTTACGTTTCTTAGCTGTTTTTGTATTTGACTTTGCCATATTTTTTTAGTTTTCAGTTGTTAGTTGTTAGTATTAGAATCCTAAACTTTTACATTTCAAGCAGACTCAATCCAACTTCTAAATACTAATGACTTTTAATTATTTAGTTGCTTTTTTCTTGTTAGCAACAGTTTTTCTTTTACCTTTTCTAGTTCTAGAGTTGTTCTTAGTTCTTTGACCTCTTAAAGGTAAACCAGATCTATGACGAATTCCTCTATAACATCCGATATCCATTAAGCGCTTGATGCTTAACTGAATTTCTGAACGTAATTCACCTTCAATTGTAAACTCAGATACAGCATCACGAATACGACCTATTTCGTCATCATTCCAATCTGACACCTTTGTATCTTCACTAACTTGGGCTTTAGCTAAAATCTCTTTAGCTCTGCTTCTACCTAAACCAAATATATAGGTTAAAGCGATAACTCCTCTTTTCTGTTTTGGTATATCTACACCTGCAATTCTTGCCATAATTACCCTTGTCTTTGTTTAAATCTAGGATTCTTTTTATTAATTACGTACAACCGTCCTTTTCTGCGCACTATTTTGCACTCGGCACTTCTCTTTTTTATTGATGCTCTTACTTTCATCTTAATATCTATATGTAATTCTTGCTTTAGTCAAGTCATAAGGGCTCATTTCTAATTTCACCTTATCACCTGGTAATAATTTAATATAATGCATTCTCATCTTTCCAGATATATGCGCTGTAACTACGTGTCCATTTTCTAACTCTACGCGGAACATTGCATTTGATAATGCTTCAATTATAGATCCGTCTTGCTCAATCGCTGCTTGTTTAGCCATATCTTATGCTACTTTTCTATTTTTACCACTCTTCATTAAGCCATCATAATGTCTATTTAACAAATATGAATTCACTTGTTGAACCGTATCTATTGCCACACCTACCATAATTAACAGTGATGTACCACCATAAAACATTGCCCAATTTCCTGTAATTCCAAACAACTGTACAACAATCGCCGGTAAAACAGCGAGCAAAGCTAAGAAAATAGATCCTGGTAACGTAATTAATGACATAATTTTATCTAAAAAATCTGCAGTTTCTTTCCCAGGCCTTGTCCCCGGTACAAACCCACCACTTCTTTTTAAGTCATCTGCCATCTTATTTGTTGGAACTGTGATAGCTGTATAGAAATATGTGAATACTATTATTAGAAAAGCGAACAATAAATTATAAGCTAATCCAAAAGGATCTTGAAATTGAACCTCTAACCATGAACCTATTGATGACGTATTAAAATACTTACCTATCATACCTGGCAAAAACATTAAAGCTTGAGCAAATATAATTGGCATAACACCAGATGCATTTAATTTTAAAGGGATATATTGTCTAGATCCAGTAATATTCTTTTCATAACCACCAGAAGCAGTTCTTCTTGCGTACTGCACTGGTATCTGGCGAGTTGCCATAATAACTAATACAGAAGCTAGAATAACTAAGAACCATAATATTACTTCTACAAGTATAAACATTGGTCCACCACTATTTTCTCCTGTTCTAGAAGCTACTTCTTGTATAAATGCCTGAGGCATTGTTGCAATAATACCAACCATAATAAGTAATGATATACCATTACCAATACCTTTATCAGTAATTTTCTCTCCTAACCACATTGCAAATACAGTACCCGTAACTAATATTATAACAGCTGGAATCATAAAATCTAATCCCTTACCCATAACAAAAGCAGCATCAGGAACACCAAATGCACCTAAACCTAAAAGGTAAGCTGGAGCCTGTACAATACAAATAGCTATAGTTAACCATCTTGTAATTTGGTTAATAGTCTTTCTACCACTCTCCCCTTCCTTTTGTAATTTCTGAAGGTAAGGAATAGCTATTCCCATTAACTGTACTACAATAGATGCAGAAATATAAGGCATTATACCCAACGCAAAAACAGATGCTTTGGCAAAAGCCCCACCTGTAAATGCATTTAATAAACCAAATATACCTTGTTCTGTACCCGATTGTAAATTACCCAATTCCTGAGAGTCTATCCCTGGTAGTGCAATTTGAGCACCAAAACGGTATACTAATAGTAAAGTAAGCGTAATAATAATTCTATTTCTTAACTCTTCTATTTTCCAAATATTGGATATGGTATCAAAAAATTTCTTCATCTTCTATTTAGTGATTAAAGACTTATTGCTTCTCCTCCAGCAGCTTCAATAGCTTGCTTAGCAGATGCAGTAAATTTGTGAGCAGAAATTTTAAGTGCAGCTTTTAATTCACCACCTCCTAAAATCTTAACCAAATCATTTTTTCTTACTAATCTATTCTCTATAAGAGTTTCAAAAGTAACTACATCTTTCATAGTTCCTTTTTCTACCAACTCTTGTAATTTCTCTAAATTAATACCTTGGTATTCTTTTCTATTGATGTTTGTAAAACCAAACTTAGGCACACGTCTTTGTAACGGCATTTGCCCTCCTTCGAAACCAATTTTCTTAGAGTAACCTGATCTAGATTTAGCACCTTTGTGCCCTCTAGTAGCAGTACCACCTTTACCAGAACCTTGTCCCCTACCTACGATTTTACCTGCCTTATTGACAGCACCTTCTGCAGGTGTTAAATTACTTAAATTCATCTCGATAAATTATAATTAAGCTTCTTCAGTAGAAACTAAGTGTTCAACTTTATTTACCATACCAAGGATATTTGGCGTAGCCTCATGCTCAACAACTTGACCAATTTTTCTAAGCCCAAGAGCCTCTAAGGTTCTTTTTTGTCTTTGAGTCTGTTTTATATTACTCTTAACTTGCTTTACTTTAATCTTTCCCATTGTATCCTATTTATCCTTTAAATACTTTTTCTAAAGATACTCCTCTTTGATCTGCAATTGTTTTTGCATCCCTAATCTGTAATAAAGCATCAAAAGTTGCTTTAACTACATTATGAGGGTTAGAAGATCCTTGTGACTTTGATAACACATCATGTACACCTACTGCTTCTAGTACGGCTCTAACCGCACCACCAGCAATTACTCCTGTACCGTGAGATGCAGGTTGTATGTATACTCGCGCACCACCAAATTTACCTTTTTGCTCATGAGGTATAGTTCCTTTTATTAAAGGGATTCTAATTAAATTCTTCTTTGCGTCTTCAACAGCTTTAGCAATAGCAGTAGCTACATCTTTAGATTTACCCAAACCATGTCCTACAACACCGCTCTCATCTCCTACAACTACTATAGCAGAAAAACCAAAAGCTCTACCACCTTTTGTTACCTTAGTAACTCTTTGTACGCCAACCAAACGATCTTTTAAATCTAATCCACTTGGTTTAACTGTCTCTACGTTTTTATATCTCTGGTACATAATATATTAGAATTTAAGTCCGCCTTCTCTAGCACCTTCTGCTAATGATTTAATTCTTCCGTGGTATAAGTTACCACCTCTATCAAAAGCAATAGTTTCTATACCGGCTTTTAAAGCCTTCTCAGCTATAACTTTACCTACTTGGTTAGCTATTTCTATTTTAGTTCCTTTTGCATCTAGCCCATTATCTCTTGATGAAGCAGAAACTAAAGTAGTTCCTGCATTATCATCTATAATTTGAGCATAAATCTCTTTATTACTTCTAAACACCGCTAATCTAGGCTTAGTTGCTGTTCCAAATGAAACTTTTCTAATCCTTCTCTTGATTCTGTGTCTTCTTTCAGTCTTTGATAATCCCATAGTGCTAATTATTAAGCTGATTTACCTGCTTTTCTTCTTAATATTTCCCCAACAAACTTAATACCTTTTCCTTTATAAGGTTCTGGTCTACGGAAAGCTCTTACCTTTGCCGCTACCTGACCAACTAATTGTTTGTCAAAAGATGTTAATTTTACGATTGGGTTTTTCCCTTTTTCAGAAATAGTTTCCACTTTAACTTCTGGAGCTATATCCAAAACAATGTTATGAGAGTAACCTACAGCTAAATCTAATTTTTGTCCTTGGTTGCTAGCTCTATAACCAACACCAACCAATTCTAATTCTTTTGTCCAACCTTTAGAAACTCCTTCAATCATATTAAAGAACAAAGACCTGTATAAACCATGTCTTGACTTGTGCTCTTTACTATCTGAATCTCTATTTACTATAATTGAACCCTCTTCTATTCTTACAGAAACTCCTGAAAAATCTTGAGTTAACTCACCCAATTTACCTTTCATAGTAACTACATTACCGTTTAATTCAACGGTTACGCCCTCAGGAATTGTTACTGGATTATTACCTATTCTAGACATTATTCTTCTTCTTTATAGATTAATAAACGTAGCATAAAACTTCACCACCAACTTTTTCTAACTTAGCTTGCTTGCTAGTCATAACTCCATGAGAAGTAGAAACTATAGCGATACCTAAACCGTTAAGTACTCTTGGCAAGTCCGTAGAACCAGCATACTTACGTAAACCTGGCTTACTTACTCGTTGTATTTTTTTTATTACAGGTTCTTTAGTTGCTTTATTGTACTTCAAAGCAATTTTAATAGAACCTTGTACTGCATCATCGATGACTTTATAACTTAAAATATATCCTTGATCGAATAATATTTTAGTTATTTCTGTTTTTAGATTTGAAGCAGGAATATCTACCACTCTGTGACCGGCACTACTGGCATTTCTAACTCTTGTTAAATAATCTGCTATAGGATCTGTTACCATTTAAAATAATTTGCGGTGACGGTTTTTAACTTATCGCTAAACCTGAAACCAATTTATATTGATTGTTTAATTTTTACCAACTTGCTTTTCTAACCCCTGGGATTAAACCATTGTTAGCCATTTCTCTGAAAGTTACCCTTGAAACACCAAATGTTCTCATATAACCCTTAGGTCTTCCTGTTAATTTACATCTATTATGCATACGTACAGGAGATGCATTCTTTGGCAATTTTTGTAACGCTTCGTAATCTCCAGCTTCTTTTAAAGCTTTTCTTTTCTCAGCATACTTTGCAACTGTTTTGGCTCTTTTTCTTTCGCGGGCCTTCATTGATTCTTTAGCCATACTAATTCTTTTTAAAAGGTAATCCTAGTTGAGTTAATAATGATTTAGCTTCTTTGTCAGTATCTGCTGTAGTTACAAAAGTTACATCCATACCATTTATTCTATTGATCTTATCAATGTTAATTTCTGGAAATATAATTTGCTCAGTAATACCTAAGTTATAGTTTCCACGACCATCAAAACCTGTAGCTTTAATTCCTTGAAAATCTCTAACACGTGGTAATGCACTTGTAACCAACCTATCTAAAAATTCGTACATTCTTTCTCCTCTTAACGTAACTTTTACACCAATAGGCATTCCTTTACGTAATTTAAAAGTAGCAACATCTTTCTTAGACAAAGTAGAAACTGCCTTTTGACCCGTAATAAGCGTTAACTCATCCATTGCATGATCAATAAGCTTCTTATCTGCAACTGCAGCACCAACACCTCTACTTAAAACTATTTTAGTAAGCTTTGGCACCTGCATAACGTTTCCGTACTCAAACTCTTCTGTAAGAGCTGGAACTATACGTTCTCTATATTCTTGTTTTAATCTTGGAGTGTAAGTCATAATTAAATTACTTCATTAGATTTTTTAGAAAATCTCACTTTCTTACCATCTCTTACTTCATAACCTACTTTCGTAGTTTCACCAGATTTTGGATCTATCAAAGATAGATTAGAAATGTGTAATGGAGCTTCCTTTTTTACGATTCCTCCTTGAGGATTATTTGCACTAGGCTTTTCATGTTTAGATACCATATTAGCACCCTCAACAATCGCCTTGTTTTTCTCACGATCTACAGTAACAACCTTACCTTCAACACCTTTATGGTCTCCAGCTACTATTCTTACAGTATCTCCTGTTTTTATTTTTAACTTCATCATTTTTCTGAATATTAAAGTACCTCAGGGGCTAATGAAACAATTTTCATGAACTGCTTATCACGAAGCTCTCTTGCAACAGGTCCAAAAACACGTGTACCTCTCATTTCACCCGTTGGGTTTAATAATACACAAGCATTATCATCAAAACGAATATAAGATCCATCCTGTCTTCTTACTTCTTTCTTAGTCCTTACAACTACTGCAGTTGAAACAGCTCCTTTTTTAATACCACCATTTGGAGTAGCATCTTTAACAGATACTACTATTTTATCCCCAACAGATGCATATCTTCTTTTGGTACCGCCCAATACACGTATAGTCAAAACTTCTTTTGCCCCTGTATTGTCTGCCACTTTTAGTCTAGATTCTTGCTGTAACATATTATTTAGCTCTTTCTAAAATTTCCACCAATCTCCAACACTTAGTTCTACTTAATGGACGAGTTTCCATTATTTTAACTGTATCACCAATATTGCAATCGTTTGTTTCGTCGTGCGCAACATATTTCTTAGTCTTTAACACGAACTTACCGTACATAGGGTGTTTAACACGCTTAACTTCTGAAACCACAATTGATTTCTCCATTTTGTTGCTAGTAACAACTCCTACTCTCTCTTTTCTTAAATTTCTTTTTTCCATAAAGCAGAACCAATTATTGGTTATCCCTTTTAGTTAATTCAGTTGCTAGTCTAGCCACCGTTCTTCTCGTCTTTCTGATCTGAAGTGGATTCTCCAAAGGTGTTACAGAATGAGCTAATTTTAAATCCCCAAACTGTTTTTTGTATTCAGCTAATTTATTTTTCAAATCCTCAACTGATAATTCTTTTACTTCTGATTGTTTCATGATTCCTTAAATTATAAATTAAGCTGAATAATCTCTAGCAACGATAAATTTAGTTTTTACCGGTAGTTTTTGAGCTGCAAGACGTAAAGCCTCTTTAGCGATGTCCAATGGAACACCTGCGATCTCAAACATAATTCTACCTGGCTTCACAACAGCTACAAAATATTCTGGAGCCCCTTTACCTTTACCCATACGTACTTCTAATGGCTTTTTAGTAATAGGCTTGTCCGGAAATATCTTAATCCATAACTGTCCTTCTCTCTTCATATATCTAGTTGCAGCAATACGAGCAGCTTCAATCTGACGTGAAGTAATAAACTTAGTATCTAAAGA
Organism: Cellulophaga sp. 20_2_10; assembly: GCF_023476645.1. Lineage (GTDB taxonomy): Bacteria > Bacteroidota > Bacteroidia > Flavobacteriales > Flavobacteriaceae > Cellulophaga. The sequence goes on along the minus strand of NZ_JAMCOJ010000002.1, from coordinate 186,352 downwards.
TTTTATACCGAACATACCGTTAGAAAGCTGATGCCCTCTTTGCGAAAGTCCTTTCATACGGCCTTTCTGCGCTTTACGAAATTTGGTTCTTTTTGGTTGTAACATTTCTATATCTCTTTAAATAATTACTTTCTACGACGTTGTTTCTTAGGTCCTTCATTTCTACCACCTTTGCTCTGTCCTTTAGACATCCCAACTAATGGAGAAAGCTCTCTCTTTCCATAAACCTCACCTTTCATAATCCACACTTTAATACCTAATCTTCCATAAGTAGTATGCGCTTCATTTAATGCGTAGTCTATATCTGCTCTAAAAGTAGATAACGGAATTCTACCATCTTTGTAAGATTCAGAACGAGCCATTTCAGCACCATTCAATCTCCCAGAGATCTGTATTTTAATTCCTTCTGCATTCATTCTCATTGCAGCTGCAATTGCCATCTTAATAGCTCTTCTGTAAGAAATTCTATTTTCAATTTGACGTGCAACACTAGCTCCAACAAGATTAGCATCTACTTCAGGTCTCTTAATTTCAAAGATATTGATCTGAACCTCTTTACTTGTAATTTTCTTAAGCTCTTCCTTTAACTTATCAACTTCCTGACCACCTTTACCTATAATGATACCAGGTCTTGCAGTTGTAATAGTTACTGTAACAAGCTTTAAAGTACGTTCTATAATAATTCTAGAAACACTAGCCTTAGCTAAACGAGCATGAACATACTTACGTATTTTATCATCCTCTGCTAATTTGTCTCCATAATCATTTCCACCGTACCAGTTAGATTCCCAACCTCTGATGATACCTAGACGATTCCCGATTGGATTTGTTTTTTGTCCCATAGTAATGTCTTAGCTTTGAGTTTTATTGTTAGATTCTAACACTAATGTTACGTGGTTAGAACGTTTTCTAATTCTATGTGCTCTTCCTTGTGGCGCTGGTCTTAACCTTTTTAACATTGCTCCACTATCTACTCTTATCTCTTTAACAATAAGATCAGCCTCTTCAATATCTGCATCTTCATTTTTAGATTGCCAGTTAGCAATAGCAGAAAGTAACAACTTCTCTACTCTTCTTGAAGCTTCTTTTTGACTAAATTTTAATATAGCCAAAGCCTTCTCTACCTGTACACCTCTAATTAAATCTGCAACAAGACGCATTTTTCTTGGCGAAGTTGGACAATTGTTCAACTTTGCAAAAGCAATCTTTTTCTTTTCAGCCTTAATTCTTTCGGCCATCTGTTTTTTACGAACTCCCATAGCTTACTTTTTTCCTTTGTTCTTCGCACCAGCGTGACCTCTAAAAGATCTAGTTGGTGAAAATTCTCCTAATTTATGCCCTACCATATTCTCTGTTACATAAACAGGAACAAATTGTCTACCGTTGTGTACTGCTATAGTTTGACCAACAAAATCAGGAGTAATCATAGAAGCCCTAGACCAAGTCTTAATAACTGCTTTTTTACCCGACTCAACATTTTGTTGAACTTTCTTATCTAAACTATAATGAACGTAAGGTCCTTTCTTTAGTGAACGTGCCATTTTTTTCTAATTTTATTTCTTTCTACGTTCTAATATATATCTATTTGTATCCTTAGTTTTAGAACGAGTTCTAAATCCTTTAGCTGGTATACCATTTCTTGATCTTGGATGACCACCTGAAGCTCTACCTTCACCACCTCCCATTGGGTGATCTACAGGGTTCATCGCTACCGGTCTTGTTCTTGGTCTTCTACCTAACCATCTACTTCTACCTGCTTTACCAGATACTAGTAATTGGTGATCAGAATTTGATACCGCTCCTATCGTAGCCATACAACCAGCTAAAACTAATCTAGTTTCACCTGACGGCAACTTAACAGTTACAAATTTTCCATCTTTTGCCATTAACTGAGCAAAAGTACCCGCACTCCTTGCCATAACAGCACCTTGCCCAGGACGTAGTTCTATACAAGAAATAATTGTTCCTAAAGGAATTGCACTTAAAGGTAAAGCATTACCAACTTCCGGAGAAGCTGTTTCACCAGAAGAAATTTTCTGATCTACTTCTAAACCATTTTGAGCAACAATATATCTCTTTTCGCCATCAGTATACTCTACCAATGCAATAAATGCTGTTCTGTTAGGATCGTATTGTATAGATTCTACAGTTGCAACAACACCTTGTTTGTCACGCTTAAAATCTATTACACGATACCTTCTTTTATGACCTCCACCTTTTTGGCGTATTGTCATTTTACCCTGACTGTTTCTACCTCCAGACTTTTTTAACGGAGCAAGTAAACTTTTCTCCGGCTTATCAGTAGTAATCGCGTCAAATCCGTTTACTACTCTAAATCGCTGTCCTGGAGTGATTGGTTTTAATTTTCTAACTGACATGCTTTGTCTTTATAGATTATTATAAAAATCAATTATATCTCCTTCTACCACGTCAATAATAGCTTTTTTATAGCTATTAGTTTTTCCGTGCTGCACACCTGTCTTAGTGTGACGTGTTTTACGCTTTGGTCCATAAATCATTGTTCGAACATTTTTTACCGAAACTCCATAAGCCTGCTCTACAGCATTCTTAATCTGAATTTTATTGGCTTTTAAATCCACAACGAAACCATAACGATTATACAACTCGCTATCAGCGGTCATTTTTTCCGTAATTATTGGCTTAACTATTATACTCATTGCTTTTCTATTTGTTTAAGTTCGATACAATTCCCTCTAAAGCACCTTCAAATAACACTACAGTTGAAGCGTTAAGTATCTTGTAAGTACTTAGTTCTGAGTTAATTACAACTTCTGAACGCTTTAAATTGCGCGATGACAAATATACATTATTATTTGAATCACCCAACACAAATAAAGATTTTTTATTTTCAACACCTAATGATTCAAGAACTTTCTTAAATTCTTTCGTTTTCGGTGCATCAAAATTAAAGTCTTCAACTACTAAAATTGCTTTCTCATTTTGTTTAATACTAAAAGCAGATTTTCTAGCCAAACGCTTTACGTTTTTGTTTAATTTCTGCTTGTAGTCTTTAGGACGTGGGCCAAAAATACGACCACCACCTCTAAAAACAGGAGACTTAATACTACCCGCACGAGCAGTACCAGTTCCTTTTTGTTTCTTAATTTTTCTTGTACTACCAGCTATCTCAGCTCTTTCCTTCGACTTGTGGTTTCCTTGCCTCTGATGTGCCAAATACTGCTTTACATCTAAATATACAGCATGGTTATTAGGCTCTATTGCGAATACTGAATCAGAAAGGTCTACCTTTCTACCCGTATCTTTTCCTTTACTATCTAAAACTGCTACTTTCATTACTTCTGAATAGTTACGTAAGCGTTTTTATGACCAGGAACACAACCTTTTACTACTAAAAGATTTTTTTCTGGAACTATTTTATAAATTCTAAGGTTTTGAACAGTGACTCTTTCACCACCCATTCTACCTGCCATTTTCATACCCTTAAAAACTCTTGCAGGGTAAGAAGCTGCACCAATAGAACCCGGAGCCCTTAATCTATTATGTTGACCATGCGTAGCTTGACCAACACCAGCAAAGCCGTGTCTTTTTACTACACCTTGAAAACCTTTACCTTTAGATGTACCAGCTACATCTACAAATTCACCTTCTTTAAACTGATCAACACCTACGGCATCACCAAGTTTAAACTCACCATCAAAACCTTGAAATTCAACGACTTTCTTTTTAGGAGAAGTACCTGCCTTTTTAAAATGACCCGTTTGAGCCTTATTAGCACGCTTTTCTGCCTTGTCATCGAAACCAAGTTGAAGAGCACTATACCCATCAACTTCTTCAGTTCTGACTTGGGTAACAACACACGGCCCAGCTTCGATTACTGTACATGGAATATTCTTTCCATTTTCATCAAAGATGCTGGTCATGCCAATCTTTCTTCCAATTAACCCAGACATATTTATTAATTATTTGTTATTAATTACTTATTTATTATTTCACTTTACGACAAAAAAACAGGGTCAAAAATAACTCAACCCTGAATTTATTTTTTCCGTTTTTCCTTTGCGAAACGCTCAGGACATGTCATCTACTCCATACAGAAGCAGACAGAGATACTTAAACTTTGATCTCTACTTCTACACCACTTGGCAACTCTAACTTCATTAGAGCGTCAATTGTCTTCGAAGAAGAACTGTAAATATCTAGTAATCTTTTATAAGAACTTAACTGAAACTGCTCTCTAGATTTCTTATTTACGTGCGGAGAACGCAATACTGTAAATATTTTCTTGTGAGTAGGTAACGGAATTGGACCTGTAATAACCGCTCCAGTAGCCTTAACTGTCTTAACAATCTTCTCAGCAGATTTATCCACTAAATTATGATCGTAAGATTTTAATTTTATTCTAATTTTTTGACTCATTTTCGTAAATTTAAGAGGTTGCTCCTTTTGCTGACTTAATAACTTCTTCAGATATATTAGATGGAGTTTCTGCATAATGCGAAAATTCCATTGTAGACGTTGCTCTACCAGAAGATAATGTTCTTAATGATGTAACATATCCAAACATTTCCGATAAAGGAACTTGTCCCTTAACAACCTTAGCGCCAGCTCTGTCATCCATACTACTGATAACACCTCTTCTTCTATTAAGATCACCTACTATATCACCCATATTTTCTTCTGGAGTTAATACCTCCATTTTCATTATAGGCTCCATTATTACAGCTCCAGCAGCTTTACCAGCAGCTTTATAACCCATTTTCGCAGCTAATTCAAAAGATAATGCATCAGAATCCACAGGGTGGAAAGATCCATCCTTAAGAACAACTTTCATTGAATCCATTTCATAACCTGCTAAAGGACCATTCTTCATAGCGATATCAAATCCTTTCTGAACAGATGGTATAAATTCTTTTGGAATACGACCACCTTTAATCTGATCAACAAACTGAAGACCTTCACCTTCGAAATCAGAATCCACAGGACCCATCTCAAATGAAATATCTCCAAACTTACCACGACCACCAGATTGCTTCTTATAAGTTTCTCTATGCGATGCCGTTTTTGTCAATGCTTCTTTATATTCAACTTGAGGCTCACCTTGGTTCACTTCAACTTTAAATTCTCTTCTTAAACGATCAACAATAATATCCAAGTGAAGCTCACCCATTCCAGAAATAATAGTCTGTCCTGAAGCCTCATCTGTTTTTACTTGGAAAGTCGGATCTTCTTCAGCTAATTTAGCTAAAGCCATACCTAACTTATCTACATCAACTTTAGTTTTAGGCTCAACCGCAATACCAATTACCGGATCAGGGAAGTCCATACTTTCTAAAACAATAGGATGTTTTTCATCAGACATAGTATCACCAGTCTTAATATCCTTGAACCCTACTGCAGCTCCAATATCTCCTGCTTCGATATAATCGATAGCATTTTGCTTATTAGAATGCATTTGGTAAATACGAGAAATACGTTCTTTTTTACCAGATCTATTATTTAATATATAAGAACCAGCATCTAAACGACCTGAATATGTTCTAAAAAATGCTAAACGACCTACAAACGGATCAGTTGCAATTTTAAAAGCTAATGCCGCGAAAGGCGCCTTAGCATCTGGCTTACGAGTTTCCTCTTCACCTGTATCAGGATTAGTCCCTACGATATCCTCCTTATCAACAGGAGAAGGTAAATATCTACAAACAGCATCCAATAAAAATTGAACTCCTTTATTTTTAAAAGAAGAACCACAAATCATTGGTATAATAGCACGATCCATAACAGCAGCCCTTAAAGCAGCATGCACCTCGTCCTCTGTAATAGAATCTTCATCCTCAAAGAATTTCTCCATAAGAGTTTCATCATACTCAGCAACAGCCTCAATTAATGCGCCTCTATACTCACGTACTTCAGCTTTCATCTCTTCAGGAATATCAACAACATCAAAAGTAGCACCAAAGCCCTCTTCATGCCACACAATAGCTCTGTTCTTAGCTAAATCAACTATACCTCTAAAATCAGCCTCATCACCTATTGGCAATACAATTGGAACTGCATTAGAACCTAACATAGATTTAACTTGCTTACAAACCATTAAAAAGTTTGATCCTTGACGGTCCATTTTATTAACGAAACCAATACGAGGAACTTTATAATTATCTGCTAATCTCCAGTTAGTTTCTGACTGAGGCTCAACACCATCAACAGCACTAAACAAGAAAACCAAACCATCCAAAACACGTAAAGATCTATTTACTTCTACAGTAAAATCTACGTGACCCGGAGTATCTATAATATTAAAGTGGTATCCTTTTGCATCTTCAGTAGGTTCGCCATTTTCCATAGGAAACTGCCAAGTACAAGTTGTAGCAGCAGAAGTAATTGTAATACCTCTTTCCTGCTCTTGCTCCATCCAGTCCATAGTAGCAGCACCATCATGCACTTCTCCTATTTTATGACTAACACCCGTATAAAACAAAATACGTTCTGTTGTTGTTGTTTTACCAGCATCAATATGCGCAGCAATACCAATATTTCTTGTATATCTTAAATCTCTACTCATATCTAGAATCTAAAATGTGAGAATGCTTTGTTAGCTTCAGCCATTTTGTGAGTATCAACTCTTTTCTTAACCGCAGCACCTTCTTCTTTAGCCGCAGCTAAAACTTCAGCAGCTAACTTCTGAGCCATTGATTTTTCATTTCTCTTACGAGAATAACTAATCAACCACTTCATAGCAGTAGAAATTTTACGATCTGGTCTAATCTGCATTGGAATCTGAAAAGTAGCTCCACCAACTCTTCTACTACGTACTTCTACGTGCGGCATAACATTTGACAATGCTTCCTTCCATAATTCTAAAGCTGACTTTTCCTCATCAGTATTTTTTTCTTCTACAATTGCAATTGCATCATAGAAAACCTTAAAGGCAACAGATTTTTTACCATCCCACATCATCATATTAACGAAACGTGTCACTAATTGATCATTGAATTTTGGATCTGGTAAAAGAGGCCTTTTTTTCGCCTGTTTTTTTCTCATTTCTTCTCTTTGTAAGTGTTAGTTTATTACTTCTTAGGGCGTTTTGCTCCATACTTAGATCTACGCTGAGTTCTCCCAGCAACACCTGCCGTATCTAAAGCACCTCTAACGATGTGGTACCTAACACCTGGTAAATCTTTTACTCTTCCGCCTCTTACTAATACTATCGAGTGCTCCTGTAAATTGTGACCCTCTCCTGGGATGTAAGCATTTACTTCTTTTCCATTTGTTAACCTAACTCTTGCTACTTTACGCATTGCAGAGTTTGGTTTCTTTGGAGTAGTTGTGTAAACACGTGTACAAACCCCTCTTCTTTGAGGACACGAATCCAAAGCAGCCGATTTACTCTTCTTAGTAATTGAGACCCTTCCTTTTCGTACTAATTGTGAAATTGTTGGCATACTATATTTATATGTATATAAATTTTTTCCCTTCTTTTAAGGGGCGCAAATGTAGTAATTATTTATTAAAGTTCAAACACTTACGCATTATTTTAATCTTTTAAATCAGAAAGAACAAATAAAAACATACAACACACCTGCCGAAAAGAGTACATTCATACAGTAAAAAAATACTAAAATTCATATATAGAAAACAATTGTTAATTAAAATATTACTATTGTTTGTTAAAAAAAGAGCAAAATTATTTTTTTTATTAACATTATTTTATGATTTTTGGAATCGACTAATTCAAAACTCAAAAAAATGAAAACAAAAAAAAGAGGAATCTTAGCACTCTTGTTAGTGTTTATTGTGCATCTGTCTTTTGCGCAACAAAAAACGATTTCAGGTACGGTAACAGATCAAGATGGATTACCATTACCAGGCGTTAACATTCTTGTTAAAGGAACAAAAACTGGAACGCAAACCGGATTTGATGGTGAATACACCATAGCCGGAAATGTTGGACAAGTATTAATCTACACATACCTTGGCCAAAAAGAAACAACAAGAACTATTGATGCTAAAAATTCAATAAATGTTCAAATGGAAGAAGATGCCGAAGCTCTGCAAGAGGTAGTAGTTACTGGTGTTGCAGGTGCAACAGATAAAAGAAAACTATCTGTAACAGTAGCATCAGTATCCGCAGAGGAACTAAAAAAGGTGCCTGCTGGTTCTGCCGCAAGTGCTTTACAAGGTAAAGTGTCTGGTATATCTGTTAATAATTTAGGTAGACCTGGACAAGGAGCTACAATTATATTAAGAGGTGCTGCCAATTTATACGGTTCACAATCTCCATTAGTTATCTTAGATGGTGTTTTTGTAGAAGGTGGTTTAGCCGATATAAATGTAGATGACATCGCTAGTTTTGAGATAGTAAAAGGTGCTTCAGCATCTTCACTATATGGATCAAGAGCAGGAAATGGTGTTATTGTAATTAGCTCAAAAAGAGGTAAAATAGGAAAGACAGAAGTTACTGTAAGAGCAGAAACTGGATTTTCTAAAATAACAAACTTAGTAGACACAAACCAATCGCACGGTTATGAACTTGCTTCTGACTGGCAAAACTTTCAAGGTCAATACACTAAATACGAAGGTGTAACCTACCCAAGCAACTATCAAAGTGTGTATGCCAACAACGGACCAACTGCTGTTCAAGGTTCCAGAATAGAGTCTGCAGATGGTTATTCTGATAATCCTTATGGTGTTTATAATGACTTTCAAGATTTATTCTTTAAGACAGGTATCAACAAAACCCTATACTCTTCTATTTCTTCTGGTGGAGAAAGAGCAAAAACATTTTTCTCTTTTGAAAACACTGACGCAGAAGGTATTTTAGCAGAAACAGAAGGGTACAAAAGAAGTAGCATTAGAGCGAATATAGATTACCAAGTTTTTGATTGGTTAACTTTTAAAGCTAGTAACAACTATATTAGAGTATCTGACTTTAGTCCGGGAGGTGGAGATGGTGTTTTTAGATCTATAACTAGATTAGCTCCTGATGCTAATTTAATAGCTAACAACCCTGATGGACAACCTTATTATTTTAAGCCAGATCCATGGGAATCTGAAATAGACAATCCACTTTATTCTCTATATTCAAGAGATGCAGAATCTAAACAACAACGTTTCTTAGGTGGTTACTTATTAAATTTTAAGTTAACAGATTGGTTAAATGCTGATGTTGAATATTCTTTTGAGAATAATACATATAGATTTAACAGAACAAATAAGTATGAAACTTACACTACATCTGGAGACGAAATAGGATTTGGATACAGTAAAGGTTCTTTAAATAAAAACAATTCTTTTGATCTTTCTCAAAAAGTACAAACAACTTTAAATTTTGCCAAAACTTTTGGAGACTTAGATGTTAAATCTAAATTAAGTTACCTAGCCGAAGATAGACATTACGAGTACTATTCTGTAACAGGAAATGACTTTAAGTTTAAAAACCTACCTTCTTTAGACAACTTTGACTCTGCTAATGTAAGTGCAAACTCTAATCAACAAGATGAAAGAGCACAAAATATGTTTGCAATTTTAGGTCTTGTATTTAAAGATAGATACATTGTAGATGGTTTATTCAGAAGAGATGGTTCTTCTTTATTTGGATCTGAAAATAGATGGAATAACTACTATAGAGTATCTGGAGCATATAGAATTTCTGAAGATATAAAAATTCCAGGGATACAAGAATTGAAAATAAATGCAGCAAGAGGTACTTCTGGCCAAAGACCTGGTTTTGATTGGCAGTATGAAGCTACAGCCTTAAACACAGGAGTTCTATCTTCTGCTAGAAGAGCTGGAAACCCATTCTTAAAACCATCTTTAACTACAGAGACCGAATACGGTTTAAACGCTGCCTTTTTAAATAGATTTAGATTAAGTGTAGCATACTCTAACCAAGTTGCTTCTGATCAATTTATGATTGTAAATTTATTTTCTCCAGCTAATGCAGGTAAGTCTAGCCAATGGCAAAATGTAGGTGATTTAGAATCTGACACATATGAATTGTCATTAAATTCTAAAATTATTGACAAGCAAAATGTTAAATGGAATGTTGGAGTTAACTTCACAAAATCTAGTGCTACAATCACAAAATTAAATGCGCCAGAACAAAAAGTTGGTCCAGATGATTTATTCTTGATAAAAGAAGGTGTAGAATTCGGAAGCATGTTTGGCAGAAAATTTGTAACAGATTTAAATACCATGGGAAGTCAATTACCAGATGGAGCAACAATCGCAGATTATTCGGTTAATAGTGATGGTGTTGTTGTAGAAACAGCATCTATAGGAACAACTAGTGAAGCTGCAATTATAGAAGTTGATTCGGATGGTGTAGCCGTAAACGAAAAAATAGGTAACCAAAATGCAGATTTTAGAGTTGGTATCACTTCTAATTTCAGCTACAAAAACTTTGATTTCTATATGCTCTGGGACTGGAAACAAGGTGGTGATGTATACAACAGAAACGGACAATGGAATACCATTAGCGAAAGAAATGTTATGGTAGACCAAGCTGGAAAAGCTGATAGTGAAAAGAAAACTAGAGTTTACTACGGTAGCCTTTATGATGTAAATCAAAATAATTCTTTCTGGGTTGAAGATGCATCTTATGTTAAACTAAGAGAAATTTCTTTAGCATACTCAATTCCTTCAAAAGTATTACAGAAAATTAATGGAAACTTCTTTAAAGAAGTAAAATTAAGTCTTATCGGAAGAAACATATTAACAATTTCTGATTACAAAGGTTGGGATCCTGAAGTATCTCAATATTCTGCAGATACTCAACAATACTTCGCAGTTGACTATGGTGTATATCCAAACCAGTCATCTTACTCTATGTCATTACAACTTAAATTTTAATAAGGTAAATATGAAACGTATAAACAAATATTTAATGGTAATGTTGGTATTGATCATTGCATCTTGCCAAGATTTTGAAACAGACTTAAACGCAACAAACTTTGAAAGTCCTAATGATGAAATATTAGGTTCTGACCCAGTTGCATTATTATCTACAGCAGGTAATATTATGAACAGTTGGTTTATAACAACTCACTCTACTTCCGGACCTGGTGCTGCATTTGCAACTATGGCCGATGTATCTACTTGTTCTTGGGGTAACTTTGGAATGAGAGATTTATCAAGTGAACCTAGACTTGCATTTAACAACACTAGTTCGTATGGTAACAACGTAACCAAAAGCTATTTTAATTCACTATATTCTTTACTTACAGATTCTAATACAATAGTAGCTGCTGTAGAAAATGGAACTGAATTTGATGATCCGCAAATGGTTTTAGCTATGGGTAAATTTGGACAGGCTTTATCTATTGGATATTTAGCATTAGTTTTTGATAAAGTATGGCTATATGACGCTGAAGGACCAATTGGTGAAGGTGATGGTTCTACTGATTATGAAACTGGAATGGCATATGCATTAGACAGATTAGATGAAGCTATTGCTATAGCTGACGCTAATAGTTTTACATTACCTGAATCTTGGATTCCAGGTTATACAGGTACATCTGAAAACTTATCAGAATTAATGAACTCTATTGGCGCAAGAATGTTAGTTAGTAACGTGCGTAATACGGCTCAAAAAACAAATATTACTTGGTCAAAAGTAATTCAATATGCAGACAACGGCATAACTAACGACTTTGAAATTTTAATGGATGATGTTGTTTGGTATGACTTAATTCCAAAAACCTATTTAGTATACCCAGGTTGGGCTAGACTAGATATGCGTATTGTAAATATGTTAGACCCTACACAACCAGATTACTGGACAGAAGATTTAGTTAGCGTTCCAGAATCTACTTCACCTATTGATGCCAGACTTAATTCTGATTTCGAATTTTTAGGTTCAAATAGCTTTAGACCAGAAAGAGGTAAATATCATTTTAGCAACTATCGTTATTCTAGATATGATGATTACATTACTGAATGGACAATTAATGTAACTGAATTCTCAAAAGCAGAATTAGATATGTACAAAGCAGAAGCTCTATTAATGACTAATGATGTTAGTGGTGCTGCTGCAATAGTTAATGCAGGAACAAGAATTACAAGAGGTGAATTACCTGCTGTAGCAGAAAACACTACAGATGTACAAGCTGCCATACACCATGAAAGGCTAGTTGAATTTAGTTTTACGAGTATGGGACTTGGTTTCTTTGAAATGAGAAAAGAAGATCAATTACAATCAGGAACACTTTTACACTTCCCTGTTCCAGGAGAAGCATTAGATGCAATACCTGCAGATTACTATACTTTTGGAGGAACATCCGGAGTAGCTGGTGAGGATTATTCTACTGGTGGCTGGAGATAATTTTTATATTTGAGTAGTATTAAAGTGCCTTTGAAGAAATTCGAAGGCATTTTTTTTATTAAAAAACCACTACTAAACCCCTAACAGAATTAACAAAAAACAATTAATAACTTAAGTATTTAACTAGTCTACCTAATCAAATTTAAAAATAAGAACAGAACAGATTAAGCTAAAAAGCAAATGTTATTATTTTAATGCACAAATGTACATTATAAATTATCGATTGATAACAGTGGCATTAAACCTACATTTATTTGTGGTATTTTATTACTGTTTTGTTAAAATAAATAGAAAATTAGTTTGCTTATTAACATAATTTTTTGATTTTTGATGTCGACTAATTCAAATACTACAAAAAAATGAAAACAAAACAAAGAGGAATCTTAACGCTACTGTTAGCGTTTATTGTGCATTTAACATTTGCACAACAAAAAACGATTTCTGGTATAGTTTCCGATCAAGACGGAATACCACTACCAGGAGTAAACATCCTAGTTAAAGGAACACAAACTGGAACACAGACAGGTTTTGATGGAGAGTATTCAATTTCTGCATCTAAAGGTCAAGTTTTATTGTTCACTTACTTAGGACAAAAATCAAGTTCTCGTACAATTGGTGATCAAAATACCATTAATGTACAATTGGAAGAAGATGCAGAAGCGCTGCAAGAAGTAGTAGTTACAGCTCTTGGTATATCTAGAGACAAAAAATCTCTTGGTTACTCAACACAAACAGTAACTGGCGAGGACATTACCGAAACAAGAACGTCTAACGCTCTTAACGCTATGTCGGGTAAGGTTGCGGGGGTACAAATATCTAACAACTCAGGTAACTTAGGAGGCTCTACAAGAATTGTATTAAGAGGACCAAGTTCTATAACACAAGAGAATAGACCTCTAATGGTTGTAGATGGTATTCCTTTGGATAACTCTAACTACAATAGTTCATCTACACAGTCAGGTGGTGGTGGCCGTGATTACGGAGATGCAGGTTTTGATATTAACCCTGATGATATTGAATCTTTAAACATACTTAAAGGGGGAGCTGCAGCTGCACTTTACGGATCTAGGGCAAGTAACGGTGTAATACTTATTACAACTAAATCTGGTAAAAAAGGAAAAGCTCAAATAACAATTAATTCTGGTGTTACTTTCCAACAAGTTAACATTTTACCTAAAATACAGAAACTATACGGTGGTGGTGCTGGTGACGCTAGTACTATTGGTCAAAGTGGATTTGGAACTACAACAATTAATGGAACTGAATACAACGTAGTAGATTATGGTACAGATGAAACATGGGGTCCAAAATTTGAAGGACAACAAGTATTACACTGGGATGCTTTTGATCCCGAGTTTTCTGATGATTATTTACAAACTCGTCCTTGGCTATCTCCATCTAATGATATTGATTCTTTCTGGAACACAGGAGTATCTTATAACAATGGAATTTCATTTTCTCAAGGAACAGAAAAGTCAACAGTTCGTTTAAGTGCAAATAAAACTAAAACAGAAGGTATTGTACCTAACTCAGAATTAACAAAAAGCTCTGTTAACTTTAATGCTACAAGTCAATTAACTGATAAATTAAAAGTAGAGGCTCTTGTTAATTTAACAGTAACTGAAGGTTTCAATAGACCTGCTTCTGGTTATACTGGATCAGGTGTCGTACAACAGTTATACCAATTTGGACAAGCATCTTTAGACTATGATCGCCTTAAAGATTACAAGAGAGGTGATGGTGTACAACGTCCATGGAACCGTATATCTGCAGAAGATGGTAGCGCTCGTTATTCTGATAATCCATACTGGACTTTATACGAAAACACAGCAGAAGATAAACGTACACGTTGGTACGGTAACATAGGTGCAACTTATAATATTACTGAAGAACTTTATGTTGTTGGTAAAATTTACGCAGATACTTATGACTTTAGGGTTAATGAGCGTAGAGTAATTGGATCACAAGATCAACCATTTTACTCTGAATCAGATAGGGATTTCCAAGAAGTTAATTATGAAGCTCGTTTACATTTTGACAAAAAATTTGCTGATAACAAATTTAGCATAAACTCTTTTATAGGAGCTAACAGAAGAGAAAATGAATTTCACAGGTTATCTGCGTCTACTTCTGGTGGTTTAGTTGTTCCAGGTCTTTTTACTATTAGTAACTCTGCAGACCCTGCTCAGCCAACAGAATATGATTCTGAAAAAAGAGTAAATAGTGTTTACGGTTCGGTTTCTTTAGGTTATGACAATTTCGCATACCTTACAGTTGTTGGTCGTAGCGATTGGTCTTCTACTCTTCCTGAAAATAACAATTCTTTCTTTTACCCTGGTGTAAATGGTAGTATTGTATTCTCTAATCTGTTTAAAGCAGATTGGTTATCTTTTGGTAAAATACGTGGTGGTTATGCAGAGGTAGGTAGTGATACTGATCCTTACCAATTAGCTACTACCTTTGGCGCTCAAATTCCATTTTTAGGAGATGTTCCATTTAGTACTAGTAACACAAGTCAAAACCCTAACTTACGTCCAGAACTAAAACAATCGTATGAAGTTGGTTTAGAAATGGCATTTTTACAGAATCGTATAAGTTTTGATCTTACATATTACAACGAAGAAACTAGCGATCTAATTACGCCAGTAACAATAGATCCTTCTTCTGGTTATAATTCAACATTTACAAATGCAGGAGTTTTAAGAAACAGAGGTGTTGAAGCTTTAGTTAATATTACTCCTATACAAACAGATGATTTCTCTTGGGATTTCACTTGGAATTTCTCTAAAAATAATAATGAGTTACTAGAAATTATAGATGGTGTAGAATCTCTTCAAATAGCTTCATTTCCATTTAACTCTGTAACCATTAATGCTGTTGTAGGAGAATCTTACGGAGTTATTAGAGGTACTAATTTTGTATTTGATGATCAAGGTAACAAAGTTGTAAATGCTAATGGTAGCTACGCAGAAACTCAAAATGTTGAAAATTTAGGATCTATACTTCCTGATTACAATATGGGCTTTAAAAATACATTACGTTACAAGAACCTTAGCTTAGGCTTTTTAATTGATGTGCAAAAAGGTGGTAAATACAGATCTTTAACAAATATATGGGGTAATTACTCTGGTATACTTGAACAAACAGCTACGAACAACAAAAGAGAAGTTGGTACTGTTTTAGATGGTGTTACAGGAACTGTTACATACGATGCTGATGGAAACTATACTGTTACGGGTACAGCCCCTAACACTCAAGTAATATCTGCACAACAAGAAGGTACGGATTATTTCTTTGGAAATGATGCAGC
Organism: Cellulophaga sp. 20_2_10; assembly: GCF_023476645.1. GTDB lineage: Bacteria > Bacteroidota > Bacteroidia > Flavobacteriales > Flavobacteriaceae > Cellulophaga. Next base: position 170,741 of record NZ_JAMCOJ010000002.1, on the reverse strand, counting down.
CAACGTATTTGATGCTGACTACATTAAACTAAGAGAAATTAGTCTTAGCTATAAATTACCGTCAACTTTATTAAAAAACTCAGGTATATCTAGTATTAACATATCTGGTTTCGCAAGAAACTTAGGAGTATGGGGACTAGATAATGACAACTTTGACCCAGAAGTAGCTACATCAGGAAGTGGAAATATTCAAGGTTCTGAAGGTGGATCACTTCCTTCTACTAGAAGTTATGGATTAAACTTACAATTAAAATTCTAAGAAAAATGAAAAATAAACTTATACTATTATTAGTACTTGTTATTGCGACTACTTTTAATTCTTGTGATAAAGATTTAGCTGAAATTAACGCAAATCCAAACAATCCTGAAGTAGTACCTACTAACAATATTTTCGCTAGTGCTACGAAACAATTTACTGATTTCTCAAGAGATGCTTTTAACGAAGGTCGTTTAACGCTTCCATGGGTTCAGTATTGGGGACAAACAGCTTATGCAGATGAAGACAGGTATCTTTACCGTGAAACTTCTGCTGAGTCTATTTACCGTAACACGTACCTTGTAGCTACAGATTTTAAAGCTATACTAGATCAAAATACAAACGAAGAATCACGTGGACTTGCTGCTGCTTATGGCGATAACGATAATCAAATTGCCGCATCTCGTATTATGTTATCTTATATGTTCTATGAATTAACTAATTTCTTTGGAGATGTTCCTTATTACTCATATGGATCTGACAATGAGACTTTTCAAGCTTTAAATCTTGATTTAACTCCTACTCCAGTATTTGCTGCTCAAGAAGATATTTATGCAGATATACTTAAAGAATTAAGAGAATCAGCAGATATGATAAATGTAGGTTCTGCCTCTTTTGTAAGCGGTGACAATGTATTTGGAGGAGATGCAGAAAAATGGAAAAAATTCGCAAACTCACTTATTTTAAGAGTTGCAACTACAATTAAAGATGTAGATGCAACAACTTATCAATCTGCTTTTGATGCTGCTATTGCTAGTGGTGTTATGACATCTAATGACGATAATGCTTCACAAGCATACGAAGCTGCGGATGCAAACTCTTCACCTCTTTGGGGGGCTTTTATTTCAAGAACAGATTTTGCTGTAGCTGCGCCCTTTGTTGAATTATTAAAAGGTGAAAGAGGTAATTTTAATCCAGATCCTCGTTTATTCAAGATGGCTGTGCCAATATCTGTTGGTATTAGTGAAGTAAAGTCAGGAACTGCGGTTGTAACGGAAGATTATGATGATTATTTAGGTGTTCCTTATGCTTTTAGAAATACAAATTTCTTGAGAAACATAGCATACTCGTACCCAAGTAGTAATGTATTAAAACCTGATTACCGCGAAGTTTTTATGGAATATGCAGAAGTTGAATTTTTAATTTCTGAACGTAATAATTGGTCACAAGCGAACTACGAAAATGGAGTTACTGCTAGTATGGAAAAGTGGGGAGTAGATCCAGCAGATGTTACTGCATTTGTATCTGGTCTTCCTGCTGCAAACCAAGCCAATGTGTTAAATCAAAAATATATTGCTCTATATATGCAAGCACACCAAGCTTATACAGAATATAGAAGAACTGGTTTTCCTAACACATTAGTAAAACCTAATGACGTGATATCTTTACCGCAAACACAAGTGGATGAACAAAATACAGATACACCTTTAACTAGCTACACATTTGAGCCAGGTCCAGTTGATCCTTCTGTAAATGACTTACCTTTCCGTTTAAGGTATCCACAAATATTACAAACTCTTAATGGAGCAAACAGAGCTGCTGCAGCTTCTGATCTTTCTAATGGAGATTTAATTACAAGTAAATTATTCTGGGATTTAAACTAAGTTCTAGTTTTAAGACTAAATAATTATTTAATATTTAAACCTGCGGAGATTTCCGCAGGTTTTTTTTATACCTTTGCCAAATGGAAAAAACTACCCAAATTTATGGTATTAGAGCAATTATAGAAGCTATTAATGCTAATGAAGCTCTAGATAAAATTTTTGTTCAAAAAGGATTAAAAGGTGATCTTTTTAAGGAACTTGAAAATTTAGCCAGAAAAAAAGGAATTAATATTTCTTATGTTCCTGTAGAAAAATTAAACAGGTTAACAAGAAGTAATCACCAAGGTGTAGTTGCCAACATATCTCCTATTACATTTTATAATTTTGAAGAATTAGTAGAAAGTGTAATTGCTGCAAAAGAAAAACCATTGTTCTTATTACTAGATCAATTATCTGATGTTCGTAATTTTGGTGCAATAATTAGAACTGCAGAATGCACTGGTGTAGATGGTATTATTATTCAGAAAAAAGGAGCTGCTCCTGTAACTGCCGATACAATTAAAACATCTGCTGGAGCTGCATTTAAAGTTCCAATTGCTAAAGTAAATCACTTAAAAGATGCTGTACATTATCTACAAGCATCTGGAATAAAAATTATTGCTGCATCAGAAAAAACAACCGATACTATTTATGATGTTTCTTTTAAAGAATCTTGTGCTATTATTATGGGTTCTGAAGATATTGGTATTTCTCCATCAATCTTAAAGGCAGCAGACCATACCGCTAAATTACCTTTGTTAGGTGATATAGAATCTCTAAATGTATCTGTAGCTTGTGGTGTGTTCTTATACGAAGCTGTTAGACAAAGATTAGGATAAGCTCTACTCTTCCTCTGCTTTTTTATAATGATAAGTGTAGGTTACACCTATTGTAGTATTGGTATCTAAATCAGGATCTTCTTCTGGTTTAGATTCAATAAAATTACCGTTTTCATCAAAATGACTTAAAAACTCATCTGCTTCTTCATTATAATTATCTTCTTCCCAAGCAAACTTCTTAGGTTTAGGTATATCTGCTTTTAAAAAATAAGCAAAAAATAATCCTGTAAGAAATCCGCCTAAATGTCCTTCCCAAGAAATTCCGTCTTTTATAGGGAGAATGTACCAAAGCATACTACCATAAACAAACACAACAAATAAAGATAAAGCTATTAGTCTGTAGTGTTTAGCAAATACACCTTTAAAAAAAATAAAACTTGCTAATAAGTATATTACACCACTAACGCCAATATGGTAAGATGGTCTACCTATTAACCACGTAATTAAACCTGACAAAAGCGTACCATAAAATAGCACTTTAAAAGCTACTGGTTTATAGAAGTAAAATAATGCTGTACTTAAAACGGCCAGTGGTAAAGTGTTACTGTATAAATGTTTCAAAGAACCATGTATAAAAGGGCTAAACAAAATTCCTTTTAAACCACTTAAAGTTCTAGGATACACTCCATAATTATTAAAATTAACTTTGAATTGCAGTTCTACCCAATAGACTGTCCAAATACTAAGCACCGCAATTATTGGAACAAGCAGTACAGAATATGAAAATTTAAAGTAATTATTGTTTACCATTAACACTAATTTACTATAATAACGCAATGATTTAGCCAAAAAACACAAATCTGCTAAATTGTCATTTAGATTATTTTTATTTTTACATTATGAACGAGCCTTTAGCAGAAAGAGTAAGACCAAAATCATTGTCAGAATATGTGAGTCAGACGCACCTAGTTGGTGAGAATGGCACACTAACGCACCAAATAAAAAGAGGAATACTGCCTTCTTTAATTCTTTGGGGACCTCCTGGCACCGGTAAAACAACTTTAGCTACCATTATTGCAAATGAAATAGATAGGCCGTTTTACACGCTTAGTGCAATTAGTAGTGGTGTTAAAGATGTTAGGGAAGTTATTGAGAAAGCTAAAAAAGGTGGCGGACTATTCACTACTAAAAATCCTATTTTATTTATAGATGAGATTCATAGGTTTAGTAAATCTCAGCAAGATTCTTTATTAGCAGCTGTAGAAAAAGGATGGGTTACTTTAATTGGCGCAACTACAGAAAACCCAAGCTTTGAGGTAATTCCTGCACTTTTAAGCAGGTGCCAAGTTTATATACTAAAACCTTTTGATAAGCATGATCTAGTTACATTATTAGAGCGCGCAATTAGGCAAGATACACAGCTACAAAAGAAAAACATAGAACTTAAAGAAACTGAAGCTCTACTTAGACTTTCTGGTGGTGATGGCAGAAAATTACTAAATATTTTTGAGCTCGTAATAAACTCTGAAAATACAGATGATGTTGTAATTACAGATGAATTAGTCCTTAGTAAAGTACAAAGAAATACTGTTTTGTATGACAAAACTGGTGAACAACATTACGATATTGTATCTGCTTTTATAAAATCTATTCGTGGTAGCGATCCTAACGGAGCCGTATACTGGTTAGCACGTATGATAGAAGGTGGCGAGGATGTAAAATTTATTGCACGTAGAATGCTTATTGCTGCATCGGAAGATATTGGTAATGCCAACCCAACTGCTTTGGTTATGGCTAACACTACTTTCCAAGCGGTTACAACAATTGGTTATCCTGAAGCTCGTATAATACTAAGTCAATGTGCAATTTACCTAGCTACCTCAGCAAAAAGCAATGCTAGCTATGCTGCCATAGGAAAAGCACAACAAGTTGTAAAACAAACGGGAGATTTATCTGTACCGCTAGCTTTACGTAATGCACCAACTAAGCTAATGAAAGATATAGGTTACGGTAAAGACTACCAATATGCACATAACTATGAAAATAATTTTGTTGCAGCAGAATTTTTACCAGATGAATTATCTGGTACATCTTTTTATGTACCAGGAAATAACAGCAGAGAAAGAACCATTAAAGAGTTCTTAAAAAACAGATGGAAAGACAAGTATGAACTTTAGAATTTAATCTCCAATTCTTTTGACATTAATTTATCTCCTTGGTAATATTCAAAGAACCATTTACCTGTTTTATTTATAACAACACCATTTAGTGTATTGTTTGTTGCTATATAATAATCTTGAACTGTAGTTTTGTATATTTTGTATTCAATTTTAGGAGTACTATCTACCAACTGAAAACCATTTGGAATTTCTTGCGCATATAACACATCCGTAGCAATAACAACCTCAGCTTTCGCTGTACTACTCACTTGTACTTGTTTTTCTTCTGAAGCAGAAACTATTTCTTTCTCTTCAACCTTTTTAACATCGTTCTTAAAACTTACAACAACAGGAGCTGAGTTTTGCTTTTCTTCTTCTTTTGGTTGATAGCTGTAACTTATAGTGTCAAAAGATTTAAAAGCATTTCTAATTGCTTCGCTATACGATTTTTGATACTCTTTTTGCTTGCTTTTAGCTACTGCTGTCTCAAAAATCTGATCCGAATTACAATCTTTTAATAACAAACCAGCCTTTGTTGTAAACATACTAGACTCGTCTTTTAGATCTACTAACAAGCCTAAACACCTGTTAGATTTTAAGTCTTGTGGCAAGTCATCATCGTATACAACTGTATATCCCTTTTTAGTAAATAAAAATTTAATTAAAGCACTTGTTCTATATTGATCTGCCTCTTTAAATGAATTAAACTTTTTAGGTACAATAATATATTTGTACCCATTAAAATTTTGTGCAGAAAGGAAAAACGAGCACATAAAAATTGCACTGAAAAGAAACTTTTTCATAAGACTAACTTAATTTTTGCCCCAAGATATAACATTAATTCCTAACTGAAAAGAGGCATACTGAGAAGCTGCTAAGTTTTTATAGCCAATTAAATTATCTGCCATAGCGTAAATATTTACAGGCCCGATGTTTAAATTAGCACCAAGCCCAACATTAGTAGCCGAAAATTTATCTACAGTATATGTTGTTTTTAAACTTAATGTTTTACCAAAGTTTCTTTGATAAAATGCGGTAACTGCTGTTTGTGGTCCACGTGGTCTGTTAATTACATAAAGCTGTCCGCCAACTGCATTGGGGAACCCTAAACTACCTTTACTTCCACCTGCCTTACAATCGCAATCTCGCATACTTCTATTTTGCTCTCCAAAATTATAACGTATAGATCCATACAGTTTTGTTGGTCTAAAAGTAATATACGATTTGTTATTTTCTTCGTAAGGTATAAGTACATCTACATCATCTATTAAATTCTGCCAAAAATCTTGAGACGGATCTACTAGTGCATCTGGTAAAATTACCTGAACACCTTCTATTGTTGCTTGTCCTTTTAGGGTATAATTTTTAACGTCTTTAGAGTGCGATATAAAGCCTAAATCCAAAATACTCCCTGTTATAGTTGTATTTCTATTTAGTTGATAAGTAAACCCTACATCTACTCCCACCCCTAAATCACCACCTAACATACCTCTTTTAGCTAACAAACTACCAACACCTGTACCATCATCATTAGCATCTTTTATGCTGTTTAATCCAGAGGTTTGCAACTCCATATCTGCAACCAAAGTAGATGCTAATAAATTATTTTCTCCCGGTGTCGTTACAAAATACCCTTTATTTTTTGTAGATCTAAATGAAAAAATACTTGAATACAATTTAGCTCTTGCTCCTACTATAAGTTTACGGTCTATTCGCTTATTTATACCAAAATGAAAAACGTTAACCATTTCTCCTCTTGTATTAAGGTGAGACAAATTAAACCTTTGATTAAGTCTATTTGCATTACCTTCAAAACCTAGAATAGCATAATCTTTAAACCAATACCCTATGGCATCACCTTCTGTATAAATACCAAAGGAGTAAAAATTATCCGGATTCTTTTTACTTCTGAATCCAACATTTAATATTTCTACCTGAAATGAACCACTAAGTTCATCCGAAGGTTTCATACCGTAAAGAGCACGCTCTCTAATTTTATCGTTTATATCTAAGCCATCGTTAGCAAAAAAGTCGTTTACTGATGCTCCGCTAGAACCTGCCTGAAATGATATTCCAGAAAGTAAAGGCACACCAACATACATTCCTAAGCCTGTTTCCATACCAGGGTTTAAAAGAATAGCTTGTGGCACCTCTTTAAAATCGTACATAAGTTGCTTATTCTGTGCATAACCTAAAAACGTACACACAAAAAGTAGTACTATAAAATACCTATTTATCATCTTACACTAATTTTAAAATTAGCACTTGACCTAAAAATTAGTTTGGGATTTGCTTGACTAGAAATACTTGTATCATCTCCAAGGTTCTGTGCAGAAAGGCGCAGTGCAGACGTGTTTCTAATAATATCTAAAGACCTAGCACTAGTGCCACCGTAAAACACTTCTACATCTGTAGTATTTACAGCTTCTGCTCCTATATTTAGAGTTGTAGTATCTAGTACATTACCACCATCATCTATTAACTCTATAGTTACTATTACGGGTTTACTTGTTGTATTTTCTAGTTGATAAAAAATTGACCCTTCGATAACTTTATCTGAAAAATACTCAGCTCTAAAGGCCTCAAAATTAAAATCGTTTGTATAAAACCCTGTAGGATCGGGGTTGCTGTTTATTACATCTTCTGTAGTCTCAAAATAAAATATACTGGCTTGAAAAGTAGGTTCTATTACAATATCATCTGTCTGACCAAAGTCTTGTTCTTCTATACAAGAAACTAGAGTTAAACATAGAAATAGAACACTAAATAAATAGTGGGGGATCTTCATTATCAAATGGTTGTGTTAATATGCGTTATTAAATAACTCTATAAATAGCTTTTTATTTCATCTAAAGAGTTAATTATAGCGCAATGATTATGTGTTGGCTCTTGATGAGCATTAAAATGTAAAGTGTGTAAACCTACTGACTTAGCTCCTAAAATATCTGCTTCTACACTATCTCCAATCATTAAAGATTTATCTGCTGTAGTGTTTGCTTTTTGTAGCGCAAGTTCAAAAATATAAGGGTTTGGTTTTTTAACTCCAGCCATTTCAGAATCTACAATTACATCAAAATAATTATCTATTTTAGAATTTCTGATTTTCTTATTTTGCACGTCCTGAAAACCATTCGTTATAATATGCAGTTTATAGTTAGGCTTTAGATGCTCTAAAATTTCTATAGCATTAGGAAATAAATGATTAAATGAAGACAGGTGATTTATATACTCTGCTGCCAACAAATTAATTTCTTTATCGCTTGCATTATAACCTATAGTCCTAAACGTAGTCTGCAAGCGCTGAAAACGCAAATCTTCCTTAGATATTTTTTCTTCTCTAAAAAGTTTCCAATAGTGATGATTAATAGGAATATAGGCTGTTAAAAAATCTTCAACCTTTACTCCTACCTTATTTTCTTCTAAAATTTTTGTAAAAGTCAAAGCAGAATTCTTTTCAAAATCCCAAAGCGTATGATCTAAATCAAAAAAAACATCGGTAATTAATTCTTTATACATTGTATTTTTTTATAACATTTTCGTAAACTCTCATCCAATTAATTCGCTGCTTTTTGCCTAGTAGCTCATTAGAAAAAATAGTAATTAATTTACCGTTCACTTTTTTTAGTTGATGGTAAACTGAATCTAATTTAATACTAATTTCTTTCTCGTTTTTTAAAGAACCTAATGCATAATTATGCGCTGCAAATGGGTGTATTTTTATTGGTTGTTGTGACTCTAAATGAATATCGTAAAAAGAAAATGGCGAACAAGTACCAGCTCTAAAGCCAATACAATGTGTGTAACCCATTGTAAAATCCTCGCTAAACTCTGCATCTACCAACTCTTTATACGTTGTGGGTATCTCTACTCTATTATATCTAAACCGCACATATTTAATAGGCCTATTTACCACCGCTCCTAGCTTTCTTTTTTCTTCTTTAAGTACTTCTATATTAGAAAAAGAATTATAAGATGCAGCTAAAGAAACTACACTATAATCTGCTACCGATTTTATTAAGTATCTAAATTTATTGTTGCTTGTAGACACGTTTTTATCAAAAGTAGAATAGTCCGCAAACTGAAAAAAGAACATACTTTTTACATTATTCTTTTTGTGCAAACTTATTAGATGATCAAAATTATTATATGGATCTTTTTTAGGATTAAACCATACAGATACTCTTTGAAAAACGCGTTTAAATTTTAAAGTGACCAAATCTAATAATAAACCACCAGCACTGCGTAAAAGACCACGATGTGCATAACAGTGAGATGTTGTAACATCTATAACAGATGTATACTGATACGCTTGTTTTTTATATTCTAAATCTGGAAATTGTTCTAATAAAACAGCCAAAAGCTTATACATCCAGATATCTACTACTGGCTTCTCTAAAAATTTATGCTTGTACGCTAAACTCTCCTTTACAGGGTATCTACCGTGGGCATCTTTTACGTGTGGCAAATATTCTTCATATCTAGAGATTAAATAAAAACTGGCTGCAAAAACATCAAAAGGGATATTACTACGTTCCCCTGTTGCAAAAAAACAAGGGGTACCATCCCATTCGCTAATATTAATCTCTAAATCGCTTATTCCTTGCTGATACAACAAATCGTTACTACGTATAAAAAACTCGTTTTGTAACGGTTGTTTACTGTATGTGATTTTTGCCCCAGAATGCTTAATAAAATCTTCTACCTTGGTTGTTAAGGTAACTTCTATACCTAGAACTTTACCAAAAAGATGTTTCATTATATAGGTGAAACGAGGCGTTATTTTATGTGTATAAATTAATAGCATTCTAATCTTAAGGATTTATATCTGTTTATGTTTTATAAGTGTTTACTACTGTAAAATTTATCGTTGCAAAGCTAAAGCATTCTGTTTAGTAATAAGAATATGCTCTATAACTTTCGTATATCAAAGATTAACTCCTCTTTTATAGCTTAGCTAAATTTAGTATTGGCAACTTAAGAAGTTGTTTTTATAAAAAACAGATTACTCCTTATACTAAATAACAAAACATAGCTACTCCTTAAAGCAGCTATGTTTTTACTTATATAAAATTGATTGCTTTTTTATTTAAAAACAGGAATCAATTTTGAGCAACCTAATCTTCATATGCACCCATATTCCAGAAACCAGTATTTGGCCTAGAAACTTGATTGATATCAACCTTTATATCAATTCCATATAGTGCTTTAAAATGAGCATAGACATCAAAAGATAAGTCATTTGGCGACAATGCAGCTTCTACCGCAGCACTAGATTCTTGCAAAGAGAAGTCGTTAGCGTTGGCATCTTTAAATAATGGATCTGTACTTATGCAACCTTCACCTTTATTAAAAGCTGCTTGAAAACTTGCTAAATTATGCATAACACCATTACTCCATGAAATTTTAGCTTCAGTATCAAAATGGTTATTTTTAAGTGTAGATTGTGACCCTGTCAAATAACTATCTTCTAGCATAATATCAAAGTCTCGCGTATTAGAAATAACATTATTTTCAATAAACAAGGTAGAATTGTAATAGCCATTCGCAACCCCAACATCGCTATTTACAATGGTATTATTAATGATATATCTTGGTGTGGCGCCGTTGTTTATTTCTATACCTAAACCACTAGTAGCACCATTATACGCAGTGCCGTTTATAGTAGCATCCTTAATTAAATTACCAATAATAAAAACACTTTTACCATTAGTACCTGCACCACCATTATCACTACCTCCGCGAATACCAGTGTATGCGTTAGAGATTTCGTTATAAAGTATCCAGACACGATCTGGTGCATATTGAAAACCAATTCCTTTTGCGGGAGACCATGGGGTATCTATAATATCATGAATTACATTTTCACTGATGATAATGTCTAAGGCATACTTTATTCCGATACCTGCTTGAGCAATATTAAAGATATGATTGCGTGCAATATATATATGATGTGCTGTTGGTTGTTTTTCGAGTGACCCAGCCTCTACTTGAAGTCCGGCAGACGAGTTACTAAACTCATTATCTAATACCCACATATTACTGGTATACGATTGTATGGAACAACCACGTGCATCAATATCTACATCAGAATCTAAAGGGCCAATTCTATGTGCTTTATTGTTATATATAATAATATCGCTAGCAGGTTCTTCTTTTAAGCCTACCGTATTTATTAAAACACCGCCAGCAACATCAACCTCACCTTTCATTTCACTATTTCTAACCAAGATGTGATCTACTTGAAACCCTAATTTATACGAGCCTAATTGTATTCTACCTCCAGAATGAAAATAAAAACCATCTAAATACACATAACTACCCGATATAAGTAAAGGTTTACCCGTAATTTCCGCTTTATTTTCAGTATCACTAACCACCCATACAGGTCCGCTTTCACCAGCTACCCATGCTTCACCAGTTCCTTCACCTTCAAGCTTAATGTAATTTTGCACATAATGATAATCGCCAGCAACAACTACATACGATCCTGCAGGAACAGGATACGGAATTGTTTTACGCGGAGCACTTGGTGTTCCGTAGGTATTATCAGTATCAGTACCAACGGCATATTCCACAAAATAATAACCAATTTGCTCGGTATCCCAAGTAGTAGGTCTTTCTGGTCTTGCAATATCTGGAGAAATCCACGCATTAGGTACACCAATAGGCAAAACATAATCTCCTTCTGAGCCAGAAATAGGCGGTTTCTCAATGAGAGAATCACTTATATCATCCTTATTGCAACTAGTAATACCAATTAGAGTTAAAGCTATCAACGTAGTTCTAAGCAAAACCTTTTTCATATTTAATATTTAGATAGTAAACTGACTTATAAATTCTTTATTGTTATAAATCAAGGATTTTATTTTCTTTAGTAATTAGATTTTCTGAAAAAAATAAAATGACTAAAGCAAATTATCATCAGCAAAGCTAAAATATGCTCTTTGAGTAATGATGATATGGTCTAAAACTTTCATATCTAAAGCTTGTGCAGCTGTTTTAAGCTTCTGTGTAATTTGTTTATCTGCTGCACTAGGATTTAAACCTCCAGACGGATGATTGTGCGCCAAAATTAAACCTATTGCTCCTATTTCTAATGCTTGTTTTAAAACCAAACGAACATCTACTAAAGTACCTGTAATACCACCTTTACTTAATTGTGCTTGGTGCAATACTTTGTTAGAATTGTTAAGATACACAATCCAAAACTCTTCATGTGGTAATTCTCCTAAGATGGGTTGCAACAAATTAAACACATCCTTACTACTCCCAATCTTTTCTATTTTAGCAACCTCTTCTCCCCTTCTGCGTCTTCCCATTTCTAGAGCAGCTGCTATGGTTACTGCTTTTGCTTCACCAATGCCTTTAAACTGCATAAGCTGGCCAATAGATAGTTTTCCTAACTGGTTTAAATTATTATTTACAGATGCCAAAATACGTTTAGATAATTCTACAGCGCTTTCATCTCTGCTACCAGAACCTATTAAAATTGCTACAAGTTCTGCATCAGATAATACTGCTTTACCTTTTTGCACTAATTTCTCTCTAGGTTTATCATCGTTAGACCAATTTTTAATTGAAAAGGAGTTTGGTTGGTTTTGCATTTGTTAAAGATAATAATCTTTACTTACATACGTATTTCATCTTAAAAACGTTACTTCTATAAACAACTATTAAAATGAAGGAAATTCTTAATCAACTTTATGAAATTGAACAAAAAAGTATTAAAAACGAGATTACTTTATTTGATAGGAACTTAAAACGTTTATTTCATGAGATTGAAGAACAAGGTTTTTTTATAAAAAATCCTATAGGTGAAAAATTCACTGAATTAAGAACAGATATAGACGCTACCTTAATAAATAATTTAGGCCCTAACTCTAAAATTACAAAGGTGCTAAAGCCAATCATTTATAAAAAAGATGGTGACCAATTAATTATTATACAAAAAGGAGTAGCAATAGTAGAATAAACAAGTATGAAAACAGTAAATTTTGGAATAGATTTAGGAACAACAAATAGTTTAATTGCTAAATATGAAAATGGTGTTTTAGAGGTTTTTAAAAACCCAATGGGACAAAAACAAACACTTGCTTCTGCCGTTGCCTTTAGAGGTAGTAGAATATTAGTAGGTGATAAAGCAAGAGATTTATTAGAGAAAGACCCTTTAAATGTGTTTACCAGTTTTAAACGAAAAATGGGTACTACAGACCGTTACTTTGCAAAAAGCATAGATAAACACGTATCTCCTGTAGAACTTAGTGCGTACGTATTAAAAGAGCTTAAAAACTTTATACATACTGGCGAGCAGCTAGAAGAGGCTGTAATAACAATACCTTCTTCTTTTGACACCGTACAATCTAACGCTACAAAAACTGCCGGTCATGACGCTGGTTTTAAAGAAGTCTATCTTTTACAAGAACCTATTGCTGCCAGTTTAGCTTTTGCTAATAAAAACAATCTTGAGTTAAACGAAACCAAAAAGTGGCTTATTTATGACTTTGGTGGTGGTACTTTTGATGTTGCTCTACTCCAAATAAACGAAAGAGAAATGAACGTCTTAGATAACGAGGGCGATAATTTTCTGGGAGGCATGGATATAGACAACCTAATTATAGAAAAGCTTCTTGTCCCTAAATTAGAGTCTCTTTTAAATGAGACTAAACTTTGGGACCAATTTAAGGAACCAAATAATCCGTTGCAGAAATTATACTTTGAACTTTTATTTAGAGCTGAAGAAGCTAAAAAAGAACTTTCTAGATTTGATGCTACCGAAATAGACATAGACTACGCAGACAAAGATATTTACACAAGTATTGAAATAACAAGAGCAGATTTTAATAATTTACTTGCTCCTTTAGTAGAGCACACTATTAACTTCTCTAAAAAAATACTTGACTCTAACAATCTTACAAGTACAGATATAGAGAAAATTATAATGGTTGGTGGTAGCACACTTATACCTTATGTTAGAGAACAAGTAGAAAAAAACTTAGCAATTACTATAGATACTAGTGTAGACCCTACTGCGGCTGTTGGCATTGGCGCCGCCTATTACGCAGGCTCTAAACTATCTAACCTTAAGCCTTCTGAACCAGAAAACAATACAATTAAAGCAGAAAAAGCAACAGACACAGAACTTATCGTGGATCTGATTTATGAGAAAAACACTAAAGATTTAGAAGAATTAATTGCGGTTGCCATTAATAAAAACACAAACAGCTACTACAGAATAACCAGAAAAGATGGTGGTTTTGACACTGGTCTTGTTGCTCTAGAAAATGGAATAAACATTTTTGTAGATTTACTACAGGGACAAGTAAATACATTTAGTCTAAAAATATTTGACAACAATGAAACTATAATTTACACAAACAACACAATACACATTAACCAAGGTAAATACAATATTCAAGGTCAATTATTACCAAATGATATTTGTTTAGAAATAGATGATGTACAATACAATGTCACAAGATTAGAATCTATTTTTACTAAAAACACAGTTTTACCCCTTAAAAAAACATTTTACAAATCGGCCTCTAAAACTATTCTATTAGGTAGTGATAATAAGCTGCAAATTAATATTGTAGAAGGCGATGGTAACGGACTACCAAGTTCTGGATTATCTATAGGTTATATAGAAATTTCTGGAAAAGAATTAGAACAAGATCTAATAAAAGGTACAGACATAGAACTAAACATTTCTGTTTCTGAATCTAGAGATATAGCTGTAGACGTATTTTTAAGTAGTTGTGATCAAGAATTTAGCAACACTTTTAAACCTACAGAAAGATATATTAGCAGCTCTAAAATGGAAAACGAAATAAGAGTAGTTACCCATAAAATAGAAAAAGAACTTGCAAAACAAGATAATGCAGATAATTATGAATTACTGCAAAAATTTAAAACAATAGAACACGCTTTAATAGAATTGCAAATAGAGCTTAGTCTATTAGCTGACAATGATGTTACAGATGCTAAATTTAAAATAGACAATCAAAAAAGAGGCTTAATACAACAATACGACTTACTTACTAGACATAAAGATTTAGATAATGATATATCTGAGTACAAATCTGAAATTCTAGCGGTAAAACATCATTTAAGCACTACAAATAGCGTATACTACCAAGACCAATTTAATAAAGTTATTGCTAACGAAAAAGCATTTTTAAACTCGGGTAACAAGTATTTAATACGTTCTAAAATTGAAGAATTAAACGCGATTAGAAATGCTATGTTTACTGCTGATGATACCAACTTTATTGGCCCTTACATACACTACAAAACATTAGCTAATTATCCGGATCAAAACAAAGCTGCTATGTTAATTGCTGAAGGCGATAAGGCTTTAGAAAACAGACAATACAATGTAGTTAAACAAATTGTATACCAGCTAGCTAGTATGTTCCCTAACGAGAAACCAAAAACATCTTTTGGCAATCAAGACAAGACTGGTTTAAGTTAATCATGATAATAGTACAAAGCTAAAAAGCGACTAATTAAATATAGTCGCTTTTTTTATTTCATAGTTTTAAGGCTACTAAATTTTCTTTTCCTTGTATTCTATATCTACAAAAGTTACTCCAAAAAGGTTAATATTTATTTGGGGCTGAACACCTAAATCTTCTATTAAAAAACCTTTATTAAAATAGCTCTTACTTGTTTTAGATGTTGCTTTAAAATATCCTCTTGGCTTACTAAAGTTTTCTGTATCATAAGATCCTCGAAATTTATAAAAATCTGTTCCCATATAAAAATAGAGCGTATCTCCATCTGGGTGAAGATTAATAACCACAGAGTCATCACTTTTTATATATGTTGCTTGATCCCGTTCTAATCCAAAATTACTAGTAAACAAAAATAAATCTTCATCACTCTTATTCGTGATCTTAACCTCATAACCATTTAGCGTACTATTTGTTATGCTTTTAAAAAGATCTGGATAAGGATTATCTCCTGTTTCAAAGGTAACAGCTCTCCATTTATCAAGGCTAATATCCTGTGTTCCTTTAAATAAGGTTTTAAAAAATGGCTCTTTATCTTTTCTCCAAACACTGCTGTTTGGTTCGTATGCGTTTTCACTTGTACTATACATTATTTCAGAATCAACATCCATAATCATAGTTTCTGGCACTTCTTCTTCAATCTCTACTTCTGGCTCTAGAATCTTATGTTGTTCTATATGGTAATAAACATCTGTAAAAGAAATATCATTATCATAAACAATAATTTTAGGATCGGTTCCTATACTATCAATTATATATTTATTCTTCAAAAATACTAATTCATCTGCATGAACATCTTTAAAATACTTTTTACCGGAACTTAACTTTACAGATGATCTTGAAATAATTCTTTTTACCTCTTCGGACCCCACAAAGTCATCTCCCATATAAAAAACCAATTCTTTAATATAGTCTTTATATAGAATATTTAAGGTATCGTTTGGCCTACTATAAGATGCATAGTCAGTTTCCATACCATTGTAATGCTTAAAAAGTATAAACGGCCTAGTTCTTTTATTATAAACCTTTATTAAATCGTTGCTTATTACAGGGTTATTACTTTTAAAAGAACCGGTATAAGGTGTAAAACCGGATTTAATTATAACCTTATTTTCTGCTGAAATACTATCTGCTTCTGCTTTATGTATTAAATCTGAATAAAACGCGGTTTTATCATCTTCATAAGAAAACTCTAACGTAGGTATTTTATAATTTGGCGGACTGTATGTTGAGGTGTTAGATGATGATGAGGACGAAGTAAAAATACGCCCTACCCTAACCAAAAAGATAACAATACCAATAATAAGTCCTATCATTTTTAAGCCCGAAAAAGACGAATTAGATCCTTTATCCATTTCCCGGTTCGAGGATCTTGACTGCTCGGAACTAGAACGAAGGCTACCTACTTGGTTTGCTGCTTTAGCGTAAAAATCTTTTGTTTCTTGACTGGCAACTTCTATTAATTTAAAATTACGAAAAGCTCTTTGCACAACCGAGAATTCTGAATATATATTTTTAGTCCTATTATAGTAATCTATCATAGCACTAACATAGTCCATCTTTGACTTAGAAATAACCCCTAAAGAAACAGTATTTAATAAGTAAATGTAGGTTTTATAGGCAACCTCAGGACACTTTAATATTAATTCACCATTTTCTGATACGGATACTTTCTCTGTAATTATATCTGCTTGTGACTTTATGTAGCGGTAGTATGTGGTTAAAAGATTGTCTGTAAAAAGCTCTTTATGAGACAGCGCTTTTATAATAGTATCGTACTTTTTTACAGCAAAGTCCGTTTTTACCATTTTCATAAAGTAAGCTTCAAAATAAGGCTCTAAAAACTCCTTTATATTTGGTGTATTTGCTAAAATAGCTGCATCTATAATAAATGTTTTTTCACCGCTATCCTTACCTGTTGTAATAAACTCCTTTAAATATCTATGCTTCTCTATAAAGTAAACGGACTTCTTTTCTTCTGGGCTAGATAACTGTTTTACTATGCTACTTACCTGTTCTGGGTTGTAGGCATTAGCGCCAGAACGCAACCTTTGAATTTTTAGAGTTTTTTCTAGCCTTATAATTCCTCGGCTATCCAAGTTCATAAGTTCGTCTAGAGATAGTCCTAAAAGATTTACAGGGGAAATATACATAAGTAAGTTTAGATATTCTTTTAACGAAAATATCTAAACTTTATGATGTAATTACTTAAAAATTAAAAATACTATTCTATTAGAGCTTTAAAATCATTTAAATCTAAACCTCCATAATTACCCGAACTCATAAACAAAACAACAGAATTGTTGTAATCTTGTGCATACACAAGCTCTTTAAACGAATCTGCATTTGTTAAAATTTGCAGATCATCTCTTTTAAAAGCATCTTTTATTTGTTGCGGACTAACTGGGTCTAATTTTTTAATAGCTACAGATTCTGGAATATAAAAAACCACTGCTACATCTGCTGCATCTAAAGCTCCCTTGTACTCCTTTAAAAATTCCGGATTAAAGCTACTGTAGGTATGCAACTCTAAAAAGGCTATTAATTTTCTGTTTGCATACTGTTCTTTTACTGCTTTTGTAGTGGCAGCCACTTTACTTGGCGAGTGCGCAAAATCTTTATAAGCAACGCAGGTTTTACTCTCTGCAATTTTCTCTAATCTTTTAGAGGCTCCTTTAAACGTTGCTATTGCCTCGTAAAAATCGTCCTCATCTATTCCAATATTTTGACAAATCCATTTTGCCCCAGCTAAATTACTTAGGTTGTGCTTACCAAAAACTTCTATTGGCATTGGACCTTCTGGAGTTTCTAATAATGTTACACCGTCTTCAATAGTGTACTCTGGTGTTGTATATCCTAACTTACGTATTGGATTTTCAGATGCTTCTACTACATCTACAACAGTAGCATCCTCTTCATTAAAAGTAATGCTACCACCTTTAACAATACTATCTACAAATATTTTAAATTGCTCTACATAGTTTTCAAACGTAGGAAAAACGTTAATATGGTCCCACGCAATTCCGCTTAACAAAGCAATATTTGGTTTGTATAAATGAAATTTTGGTCTTCTGTCTATAGGAGAAGACAAATACTCATCGCCCTCTAAAATAATAAAGTCGTTTTCTTCTGTTAAATGCACCATTCTGTCAAAACCATCTAGCTGCGCACCAACCATATAATCTACTTCTCTGCCGTGGTACTTAAGCACGTGCAAAATCATAGATGTAATTGTTGTTTTTCCGTGGCTACCACCAATAACAACTCTTGTCTTATTTTTACTTTGCTCGTATAAAAATTCTGGATAAGAATAAATGGTAAGTCCAAGTTCTTTTGCCTTTAAAAGCTCTGGATTATCTTCTTTTGCGTGCATACCCAAAATAACTGCATCTAAGTCTGCTGTTACTTTATCTGTAAACCAGCCAAAAGAATCTGGCAATAATCCTTTTGCGGCTAACCTACCTTTAGATGGTTCAAAAATAACATCGTCACTACCTGTAATTGTGTATCCTTTATGTTCTAAGGCTAAAGCCAAATTGTGCATTGCACTTCCGCCAATGGCGATAAAATGAATTTTCATACGTAAAATTATAGCCGTAAAGATAAGAATACAAATAGGTTTAAAAAAAATAAACACAACAGACAATTACACGGGAAATTGGGATATAGAAAACTTCAAATAATACTACTTTTGTTTCATTTAGAGAAGTTTACTCACTCAGAAGGTAAGTTAACGCATTCTTAATTGCGCAGTTGTACTATAAAGCTCAATTTTGTTAGTACATTTAAAGCGGATTTAGATTTTTAATCTCAACAAGATAACATACAGCTAATGAAAAACTTAACTTCTACTATAGTTCTAATTTTATTTGCAAACATAGCAATGGCACAAGAAAATAATAGTTTTGACACACTTTGGGAAACCGTAGACAAGCACGAGAGCTCTTCTATGACAAAATCTGCATTAGAAACAGCGCAGACAATTGCAGCAAAGGCAAAAAAAGAAGGCAACTCTCCGCAGAATGTAAAAGCTTTATTGTACATATCTAAATATGCAATGACGCTAGAAGAAAATTCCGTGCTATCTATTATAAACAATTTTAAATCTGAAATTGCTAAAAGTGATACGCCAACAAAAAACGTTTTACACAGTTATTTGGCAAATTTATATTTGCAATATTTTAGACAAAATAGATATCAGTTTTACAATAGAACAAATACAGAAACCAAAGTAGATAGTGTAGACTTTAGAACTTGGGATTTAACTACACTTTTTAATGAAATTAATTCCCACTTTACTGCTTCGTTAGAAGATAGCAAGACCTTACAAAATATAAAGGTTACTAATTTTAAAGCTATTTTAGACCACAGAACCGACTCTGAACTCTACAGACCAACCTTGTTTGATCTTTTGTCACATACTGCTTTAGAATTTTATAAGACCGATGAAAGTAGCATTACAAGACCTGCAGATAAATTTGAGGTAGACGACCATAATATGTTATGTAGCGGAACAGATTTTATTGAGTTACCTATTAATGAAACCGATAAAACATCATTAAAATCTAGAGCATTAAAAGTATACCAAGGTTTATTAGATTTTCATAAAAATGATGCTTCACCAGAGGCTTTTGTAGAAGTAGATTTAGAACGATTAAATTTTGTCTACGCTAACGCTGTTTTTCTAGAGAAAGATAAACACTATGTATCAACCTTAAAAAAGATGGCAACCGTATATAAAAACGATGCTGTTTCTGGTTTATACAATTACACTATTGCTACCTTTTATAACAGCCAAGGAGGCACCTACCAACCAAATAGTGTTGAGCAAGAAAACAAATGGAAGACAAATGACGCCATTAAAATTTGTAAGGCTGTAAGTACTAAATTTCCTAAAAGCAGAGCTGCAGATATGTGTAACGACTTGGTTACGTCTATAAAAAGAACTCAACTTAGTATAAATACCGAAAGTTACATACAAACCAACAAACCTTCTAAGGTTCTTGTTAGTTATAAAAATGTAGACGATTTAAATTTTACCGCGTATAGCGTATCAGACAAGCAACTTTTTACTTTAGATACAATTTATGACGATGACAAAAAGCTACAGTTTATAAAAAAACTTAAAAGCGTTAAAACTTGGAAATCGAAATTAAAAAACGAAAAAGATTATCAAAATCACAGTACAGAAGTTATTGTTCCTAATTTAAAAGTTGGGCAATTACTTATACTTGCAGAACCTACCAAATTAACTAAAACATTCGCATTTACTACAATACAAGTTACAGACTTAGCTATTGTAAATACTTATACAGATACAGAAGATTATTTTCAGGTAGTAGACAGAGCAAATGGTAAGCCAATTGCAAATGCCACGGTTAAGCTAGAGTATCATAAGACGTATGATGATCCGGTACAACATGCTAAATTTAAAACCAATAGTGCAGGTATAGTTACCATTCACAAAACAAAACAAAGATGGCAGAACATAAAACTAAAGGTTAGTAGTAATGATGATTATGCTACGTTTGGCGACTACAACGTTTATACTAAATCTAATAGAAATAATAACATAGATAACAACAATGCATTCTTATTTACAGACCGTAGTATTTATAGACCTGGACAACCTGTCTATTTTAAAGGCATTGCTATTCATCAAAAAAATAATAAATCTGCTGTATTAGAAAATATTAAGTTTACTGTAACTCTAAAAGATGTAAACTACCAAGCTGTAAAAACGTTGGAATTAACTACAAATGAATATGGCTCTTTTAATGGCGAATTTATACTGCCTAGTAACGGGCTAACAGGTAATTTTACTATAGAAGCTATTTCTACACCCAATAGTATAAATAGCACCAGCTACATTAGTGTAGAAGAATATAAACGACCTAAGTTTACAACAAGTTTTAAACCTGTTACAGAAACGTACAAGGTTCATGATATGGTAACTGTAAACGGTACTGCTAATGCTTTTGCAGGTAGTACTATTAGTGATGCTAAAGTTGTGTACACCGTAAAAAGATTGGTTAGGTATCCTAACTGGTACTATTGGAGGAGATCTTACAACAGTAGCGCTCCGCAAGAAATTAAACACGGAGAAACAGAAACAGATGCTAATGGTAATTATAAAATAACGTTTAAGGCAGAACCAGAAAAAAGTGCCAATAAAGAAAATCTACCTATTTTTAATTATGAAATTACTGCGGATGTTACAGATATAAACGGAGAAACTAAAAGTACATATACCGTTGTTAACGTAGGCTACCACAGCCTAAACGCCACTATAAATGTAAGCTCGCAAATAGATAAAATTAAAAAAGACAGCGTGCTTTATGTAAATACCAGCAACTTAAACGGACAGTTTACCGCTGCAAAAGGCTCCTTAAAAATATATAAATTACAAGCACCTAAAAATGTTAAGCGTAACAGACCTTGGACCGCTCCAGATTACAAAATAGACGAGGCTACGTTTAACACAAATTTTCCTAACGAAATATACAAGAAGCAGCAACCCAAAGACTGGGATAAAGGAGAACTTTTATGGAGCACTAATTTTGATACCGGAAAATCTACTATAATTAATTTGCCTGCTATTAAAAAATGGGAATCTGGCAAATATATTATTGAGCTAGAGGCTAAAGATAAATTTGGGCAAACGGTAACAGACAAAGCAATAACAAGTTTGTATAGTACTACAGATAAAACTACTGCAGACAATGAGCTTTTTGATATAAAAATTAATAAAACTAGTTACAGCGTTGGGGATAAGGTAGAAGTTAAGCTATTATCTGCTGCTGCACCTTTAAATGTTACAGTATACATTGATAGGAATAACAAACCTATAGAAACAAAAATAATAACACTTAACAATAATTCTAAAACATTTACAATACCCGTAACTAAAGAAGATATGGGTGGCCTATCTATTAACTACTCTTTTACAGCTTACAACTCTTTTAAGAATGGTAAAGTGTATATTAACGTACCATACCCAAGTAAATCTATAAGAATAGAAACCGTAACCTTTAGAGACAAATTACAACCTGGTACAGATGAAACTTGGACGTTTAAAGTTAAAGGTGATAAGGATGATAAAGTTGCTGCAGAAATACTAGCAAGCATGTATGATGCTTCTTTGGATGAATTTAGAGGTCACGGCTGGTATTTTTACCCTATAAGCTACCAAACACATTCTTCTAGAATAAGAACAGATGCTTACAAAAGTTTTTCTTCAGGTTCATTTAGAGTTTATAGTGATGAACCATATACCTATTACTATCAAGGCCAAAGTTTTGACTCGTTTAACTGGTATGGTTTATACTTACAAAACAGGCTTTACAAACGTAGATCTGTAATGAAAATGTCTAGTTCTCCTGCTTCTATGGAAATGGTTGAAGAAGACACCGAAGAAATAGTTGCTATAGAGGAAAGCGCCTCTGGAGCTTTAGATGATGCTATGAGTAGCCCAATGGAATCTAAAGAAGATAGCCTTCCTCCTCCCGCTCCTTCTAAAAAAGAAGAGGTTAAAATTAGAAAAAACTTGCAAGAAACAGCATTCTTTTTTCCAGATTTAAAAACAGATAAAGAGGGCAATGTTTCTTTTAATTTTACTACACCAGAAGCATTAACCAAATGGAAATTGCAATTGCTTGCACATACTAAGAGTTTAGAAAGTGCTGTAACAACATTGCAAACCGTAACCCAAAAAGAGCTAATGGTTATGCCAAATGCCCCACGTTTTTTACGTGAAGGAGATAAGCTTATTTTTAGCACTAAAATTGCGAATATTACAGAGAAAAATTTATCTGGCGTTGCTACCTTAGAACTTAAAGATGCTGTTACGGGTAAAGATATTACTGCAGAATTAATAACATCTGTTACAGAAAATAACTTCTCTGTAGACGCTAAAGGAAACACTCAAGTTTCTTGGACATTAGAGATTCCTAAAAATCTACAGGCGGTACAATACACTGTTATTGCTAAAGCAGGTGATTTTAGTGACGGTGAACAAAACTTGCTGCCTGTACTTACCAATAGAATGCTAGTAACAGAAACTTTACCAATGTGGGTAAGAAGCAATCAAACTAAAAAATTCAGTTTAGATAAATTAAAAAATAATACGTCTACGACATTAACAAATCATAGATTAAGTTTAGAAATAACATCTAACCCTGCTTGGTATGCAGTACAAGCACTGCCGTATTTAATGGAATACCCACACGAATGTAATGAGCAGTTATTCTCTAGATATTATGCAAATACATTGGCGAGTCACATTGCAAATAGCAACCCTAGAATACAAGAGGTTTTTAAACAATGGGCTAATTCTGATGCATTACTTAGTAACTTAGAAAAGAACCAAGAATTAAAGTCGCTTTTAATACAAGAAACTCCTTGGTTGCGAGATGCACAGTCTGAGACAGAGCAGAAAAAACGTATTGCATTACTTTTCAATTTAAATAAAATGAAGAGTGAGCAGTCTACTGTTGTACGCAAATTAGCAAATAACCAAACCAACAAAGGTGCTTGGGCTTGGTTTAATGGCGGTAAAGAAAGCAGATACATTACACAGCATATTATTACCGGTTTTGGACATTTAGATGCTCTAAAAGCTTTAAATAATACTGATAAAGATGTAGAACAAATGATTAAAAAAGCTATTGCTTACTTAGATAAAGAATTTGTAAGTGAGTATGAGTATATGAAAAAACATAGCTCTAACTTAAAAAGTGATCATTTAAGTAATATGCAGCTACACTATTTATATATGCGTAGTTTTTATCCGGATGTAAAATCATCTAAAAAAACAAAAGAAGTTACAGCATATTACAGAGAACAAGCCAAAAAATATTGGACCAAACGCAGCCTATACAATAAAGGGTTACTTGCCTTAAGTTTATTTAGAATGGATGAAGATGCTACGGCTAAAAAGATTTTAAAATCTTTAAAACAGAACAGTATTACTTCTGATGAATTAGGAATGTACTGGAAAGAAAATACCAACTCTTGGTATTGGTACCAAGCACCAATTGAAACTCAGTCGTTATTAATTGAAGCTTTTGCAGAAATAGAAAACGATACAGAAACAGTTGATAATCTAAAAATTTGGTTGCTTAAAAACAAGCAAACCAACCAATGGAAAACCACAAAAGCAACCACAGAAGCTGTTTACGCATTGCTTTTACAAGGCAGCGATTGGCTTTCTGTTACAGATGCTGTAGCTGTTTTAGTAGGTGATAAAAAGATAGATCCTAGCAAATTAGAAGATGTTAAAGTAGAAGCTGGTACTGGTTACTACAAAACAGCTTGGAACGGTAAGGAAATAGAACCCAAAATGGCAGATGTACAAATTACCAAAAAAGGCAATGGTATTGCTTGGGGTGCTATGTATTGGCAGTATTTTGAAGATTTAGATAAAATTACTTCTGCAGAAACTCCGCTTAAATTATCTAAAAAACTATTCTTAAAAAAGAACACAGATACTGGTGAGCAAATATCTGAAATTACCAAAAACACAAAATTAGTGGTAGGTGATTTGGTTAAAGTACGCATAGAACTTAGAGCAGACAGACCAATGGAATTTGTACATATGAAAGATATGAGAGCCTCTGGCTTAGAACCTTTAAATGTGATATCTAGATACAAATGGCAAGATGGTTTAGGCTATTATGAAAGTACTAAAGATGCAAGTACAAACTTCTTTTTTGACTATTTACCAAAAGGGGTTTATGTATTTGAGTATGATTTACGCGTAAATAATGCTGGCGATTTTAGCAATGGTATTACAACAATACAAAGTATGTATGCACCAGAATTTAGTAGCCATAGTGAAGGTGTCCGTGTTTCTATTAATAAATAATAGAATTTAAACAAATCTATTACTTATATTAACAAGATATACCACTGCTATGAACTGGATTTTACTATCACAAATACTATACCTACCGTTACTAACTTTTACGTGTATGCGTATAATTTATGACACCAGAGGAACAACAAAAACACTGGCTTACTTATTGGCGGCAGTGTTTTTGCCTTTTATTGGTATTATCATCTATTTTTCTTTCGGTATAAATTACAGAAAGCATAAAATGTATGCTAATAAATCGCTTTTAGACACGAAACAAAAAGAGACATTACAAAAAGAGATTATAGCACACTCTAGAGAGATATTAGCGAATGGCAACGAACCTGTACAAAGCAGGGCAGAATTGGTAAACCTATTACTAAAAGATACTACTAGTCCGCTTACAAATAATAATAAAGTTGAACTACTCCTGAATGGAGAGAAAAAATTCCCCGAAGTTCTCAAGGCTATTGAAAATGCCAAACACCACATACATATAGAGTATTATATTTTTAGGGATGATGAAATTGGTAATACCATAGAAAAACTACTTCTTAAAAAAGCGAAAGAAGGCGTTAAAATTAGATTTATCTATGATGACTATGGAAGTTCCGAAATTAGAAAAACGCTTAGCAATAGGCTAAGAGAAGCCGGGATAGAAGCTGTTCCGTTTTATAAAATAAAATTAATAGCCTTTGCAAACAGATTAAACTATCGTAACCATAGAAAAATTATTGTTATAGATGGCCAAATTGGTTTTGTAGGCGGAATTAATGTTAGTGACAACTATATAAATAAGGAGAATACACCAGACAAAGTATACTGGAGAGATACACATTTAAGAATTGAAGGTCCTGCTATTACATACTTACAGTATCTTTTCTTATCTGATTGGAATTCTTGCTCTGAACAAAATTTACTGTTACAGAAAGATATGTATGCTTCTTTTGACTCTTTTACGCATACAGAAAATAAATTGGTGCAAATAGCAGCTAGTGGTCCAGACTCTAAATCGCCAACTATTTTATATTCTATTCTACAGGCTATTTACCTAGCTAAAGAAGAAATCTTAATTACTACACCATATTTTATCCCAGGGGAGAGTATGCTAGATGCATTAAACATAGCTGCTATGAGCGGCTTAACAGTAAAATTACTTGTGCCGTTTGAGTCGGACACAATGCTAACTAACGCAGCATCTAGAGCTTATTACAGAGAAATATTAAATGCAGGAGTAGAAATTTACAGGTATAAAAAAGGTTTTGTACATGCTAAAACAATAGTAACAGATAAAAAAATTGCCATTGTTGGTACTGCAAATATGGACACAAGAAGTTATGAGCTTAATTTTGAAGTAAACGCCATTGTTTACGACGAAGAAATTGCAAAAGAATTGAGCGAAGTATTCTATAATGACTTAAAAGATGCCGAAAAAATAGACAAACAATCTTGGATAGATAGACCTTGGTATATTAAACTAATAGATAAAATAGCAAAACTGCTGTCTCCTATGCTATAATTATTCCTTTTTAGCTTTACCCCTTAAATTATTTTGATGAACGCTACAATTAGATAACATCTAATATTATTCTAAAATAATATACACCAGTCTAATTTATAAGTAAATGCACGGGTTTATAAAAAATAGTGATTGCTTTATCAAATTAATCATTACTTTTTAGCATCTATTTAGATACTCATTTTATCTTTAAATATATAAGATTGCCTTCTAGACACCTCTACTTCTTCACCCGTATTCATAGTTAATTTAAGTTTGCCATTAAACCAGGGTACAACGTTAGAAATATAGTTCACATTAATAATTTGCTGTCTATTTACCCTAAAAAAGTTATGTTCTGGTAATTTTTCTTCAACTTGATTTAAAGACTTGTATAGCATTGGTTTTTCTCCATTGAAATACACACGTGTATAATTGCCTACAATTTCAAATAAAGAAATATCTCCTATTTTAACCAACCAACATTTATCGCCATCTTTTATAAAAATCTGACTACTCTCTGTTAGTTTTTCTTTAGCCTCAGTAGTTTCATTTTCCTCATTGCTAACGGGTGCAGAACCTTCTAACTGCGCTTTTACCTTTTCTATAGCTTTTGCAAAACGTTTGCCATTTATTGGCTTTAAAATATAATCTAATGCATTGTACTCAAAAGATTTAATTGCATATTCATCAAAAGCCGTGGTAAATACCGTAATTGGAACTTTATCTAGCATTTCAAGAAGCTCAAATCCATCTTTTTCTGGCATATTAATATCCAAAAACAAAAGATCTGGTTGCGTTTCATTTATTAACCTGTAACCTTCGTCTACATTCTCAGCTTCACCAACAATTTCTATCTCGCCGTGATTTTTTATCAATTCTTTTAGCTCATTTCTAGCTAATCTAGAATCTTCAACTATAACTGCTTTAATCATACTCATACCATTGGTATTTTAATATTTGCTACTACTTCGTCTTCAACCTCATCTAAAGAAAACTCTGCTAAGTTTCCGTATAACAACCGTAGTCGTTGTTTTATATTTTTAAGGCCTAATTGCGTAGAACCTTTTACTATTTTTAATTTCCCTGTGTTCCTTACTATAATGTGCAAATAATCTTCGGTTCTGTTTGTTATTAAAGTAATTGTTCCTCCCTTAATTAAATTTGCAATTCCATGTTTGGCAGCATTTTCAATTAATAGCTGTATTATCATTGGTGGTATAGAAACAGCTAACGAGTTTGGATCTACTTCTTTTATAAATTCTAATCTATCTTCAAACTGAATTTTAGACAATGCAATGTAATTCTCTACCATATCTAATTCTTCTTCTAGAGCAATAGAGTTTACATCATTTTTAATAAGAGAATACCGTAGCATCTCTGATAATTTTGTTAGCATATCTCTAGATTTACTAACGTCTTCTAACATTAAACCTCTAATATTATTTAAACTATTAAACATAAAATGAGGGTTAATTTGCCCTTTTAAAGAGTTTAGTTGCGACTCCTTTAAACTACCCTCTAACTTAAATTGTTTAAGGGTTATATTTTTGTTATAATCATAAGCCTTTATAACTAATATTGTAAAGAGCCATATTACAAACATTGCCGAGAAAAAAGGAATATTAGCTACACGCATAAATAAACTCATCCGGTCTAATAGCTTAGAATTCGGGGAATAATCTGTAAACCCTTGCACTATATCTAACATAGGCCATAGTAATAAAGAGTACAAAATTTGCACACCTATAAAGAGCAATACCAATACAACAACGTTGCCTTTTTTAAGATTCCCAAATGCTATATATTTTTCTATATAGTATAATAGTATAAAAGACAGTGCATATGCTAGTAAGCCACATGCAATACCTTCTGCTACCAAGTAACCTATATAACCGTAGTATTTACTATCATTGGCTACTTCTACTCCATAAGAGATTTTGTCAAAAGTAAGTGTAGAAAGTATTAAAACTAACCACGCTATTAAGGCAAAGACCCAGTATTTCCAGTTATTTATAAGTTTCATTTAGTTTTTATTCTAATACATTAATACGCTAATAAAAGCTTTTTATTCGTAGGCTTAAGCGATAATGTTTAAAATTACGATAATCAATAATTCTGCTAGTAGTATCATAATGTGTTTTTTTAAGTTGATGGTTGATAATTGGTTTATTTTAAAATCCCAAGTGGTACAGAAGTTTCCCAAAGTTATAACCTAAACCAAAAAGTAGTACAAGAGCAAAAGTGCTAATTAAAATACCGTAAGCAATTGTATTTACTTTTTGAGTTTGAGTTGTTTGTTTCTGCATAACTGTTAGTTTTAAAATTGATGATTTTGATTGATGAACTATTTATTAATGAACTGTTGTTGATTGATTGATTGATGATTTGTCTTTTGATTGATGATTCAAAAATAGAATAGTTTAAATGTCTTTTTAGGTAATTTATGGCGAGCGGTAGTATTTAAAACCTAAACGGTAATACACGTTAACGCCTTGGTTTCTTATACAAATAACTGTACAATAGCACCACCTAATTTGTAGCCTACGTGGTATACTGGCACTATTGCTATAATGCTACATATTAATAAGGCTTTAATTTGTTCTGCTCTTTTGATGATTGCTATTTTATTTTTCATAATACAATAATTTAAGTTGTTAATAATTGTTTGATTATGATGTAAATGTACAGCGCATTATCTCTTAAAAAATACGTTTTATGACAAACGGTAATTTAAGAATAGCGAACGGTAATTTTGAAGAAATGAATTGAAATAGCCGTATTTAGTATACGTAACTAACTATCTTGTAACAGATAAACTAGTTATTCTTTTGTTTTAGGAGGATATTTACTTAGTGCTTTTTCTACTATTTGTAGTAGTTTTAGTTCTTTTGCATCTGGAGTTTGGTTTTCTTTATAACCACTTATACTAACTGCTTGCCAAACTAATACATCTCTCTGTGCATCTATAAAATCGAATTTAATTTCACGTTCTAGCTTTGCACCTCCTATTGGTAAGCCTACAGATAGGCCACCACCAAGGTTGTTGCCTCCGCCACCTAAACCAACACCTACAGAATTGCCTGGTGCACCTTTATAAACCTGCGTAGTAATATTAATGTATAATTCTGGCTCTTCTGCAAGTTTAAACCCCTTATTACGCATTACAGACTCTATTGCGTTTAATAAGCGCTTTGTATCTAGATCGTTTAAACCCGTTTCCATATCTTCATAAAAACCATATGTAGTATATGCAGTAAAATCTAACTCCTTATCGTAGTCATAATTTACGCGTATGGTATTACAAGAAACTAAAAGTAGAATTACAAGTATAGATACGTAGCTTTTCATCTGTATATTTTTTAATTTTCTAAAACCTTTAAATAAAGACTATACCATTATATAGTTATGAATAAGGCTTTTAAAGTTATAAAAAGAAATAGTAAGACACTGCAATTAAACAATTTAATTGTTTAATTGCTGCCATAATTTATCTTTTAACTCTTGTAAACCTTGTTGTGCAACAGAAGAAATAAACATATATGTAGCGCCATCTAAATCTTTATCTAATAGTAAACTCATTTCTGCAATAAGTTCATCATCTAGCATATCACTCTTAGAAATAACTACAAAACGTTCTTTATCTATAAGTTCTGGATTGTATCTTTTAAGTTCGTCTAGTAATATTCTATATTCTTTTCCAATATCATCACTATCTGCTGGTATTAAGAACAACAATGTAGAATTACGCTCTATGTGCCTTAAAAAGTAATGTCCCAAGCCTTTACCCTCTGCAGCTCCTTCTATAATACCTGGAATATCTGCCATTACAAAACTCTGAAAATCGCGGTATTCCACAATCCCTAAGTTTGGCTTAAGAGTCGTAAACTCGTAATCTGCAATTTTAGGCTTTGCAGATGTTAATACAGATAGTAACGTAGATTTTCCTGCATTAGGAAAACCAACTAAACCTACATCTGCTAACACTTTTAACTCAAGTGTTATTTCCATTTCTTCACCAATTTTACCTGGTTGTGCATATCTAGGAGTTTGGTTGGTACTTGTTTTAAAGTGCCAGTTACCACGGCCTCCTAAACCACCCTTTACAAGTATTACTTCTTCATCGTGTTCCGTAACCTCTAATACAATTTCGTTAGTTTCTGTATCCCTAACAACTGTACCCAATGGCACTTCCATATACACATCTTGTCCGTCTGCTCCAGAGCTACGGCCTTTACTACCGTGTTCTCCGTGACCACCTTTAAAGTGCCTTTGTACTTTATAGTTTAGAAGCGTCCATAAATTTTTATTTCCACGTAAGATTATATGTCCTCCACGACCACCATCACCACCATCTGGGCCTCCTTTAGTAATGTATTTTTCTCTATGCAAATGCACAGAACCTTTACCTCCGTTACCAGAAGAAACCGTCATCTTTACATAGTCTACAAAATTACCTTCGGTCATTGTCTTGGGTTATGGTATTAATATAATTAAATTTTAGATTATTTTAAAGTATCTATTACTTTACTTAACCTTGTTGTAATCTCTTTTATTTCTCCTATACCATTTACAGTATGGAACTTTCCTTGTTTATCGTAATATGCTTGTAATGGAGCCGTTTTCTGGTTGTACTCATCAAACCTGTTACGAATTTTGTTTTCGTCTTGGTCATCAGATCTACCGCTAACTTTACCACGTTCTAATAAACGCTGAATTAAAATCTCATCATTAGCATCTAAAGCAATTGTTGCATCAATCTTCATATCTTTTGTAGATAAAAAGTTATCTAATGCTTCTGCCTGTGCCGTTGTTCTAGGGAAACCATCAAAAATAAACCCGCTTGCATCCGGATTTTTCTCTACCTCTTCCTTTAACATATTAATAGTTACTTCATCTGGTACCAACTCACCCTTATCTATAAAAGATTTAGCTAGCGTTCCTAATTCCGTACCATTTTTTATATTGTAACGAAACACATCTCCTGTAGAAATATGTTTTAAATTGTACTGTTCTTTTAAAAAATTTGCCTGTGTGCCCTTGCCAGCTCCCGGTTTCCCGAATAGTACAAGATTTATCATATTATTTTGATTTAGTTGATACACTTCTTTTAAGTTTCGTCCAAGCTCGTTATAATCTAGTCCGTAACCTACAATAAATTTATTCGGAATTTCTATACCTACATAATCTATGTTATACTCACCACTGTACACAGATGGTTTGTAAAACAACGTAGCTATTTTAAATTCCTTAACGTTACTGTTGCTAAACATATGCACCAGTTCTTTAACAGTACGGCCAGTATCTATAACATCCTCTAATATTATTACACTTCTGCCCTCAATCGTTTCAGATACATCTATTAATGTTTCTACAATTCCTGTAGAAGACAATCCGCTGTAAGAACTTAGTCTAACAAAAGAAACTTCGCAATTGTGCTGGTATGCTTTAAGCAAATCTGCAACAAACATAAAAGAGCCATTGAGCACGCCAATAAAAACCGGAACTTCATCTTTGTAATCCTCGGCAATTTTATCCGCTATATTTTTAACCGCAGCTAAAATCTCCTGCTCGGTTAAATAAGGTCTAAAATATTTGTCGTGTAGCTTAATCAATTGAACGTTCTTTTATTAAAAGCGCAAATATACCATTTTGATTTCTCTTTTTAGGATATACAAGAGCCGTTTTAAGATTTAAGTGTATTTTTGTTACCAAGTTAACAATACTGCAAAAATTATAAAAAATGAACTTTTTTTCTTCAGATTTTAAACTTGGCATTTTAGGCGGCGGCCAATTAGGAAAAATGATGCTATACGAAACTCGCAAACTAGACATTTTTACTAAGGTTTTAGAGGCTACAGACGATGCACCTTCTAGAATTGCATGTAACGAATTTGTTAAAGGAGAGCTCTTAAATTTTGATGATGTTTACAATTTTGGAAAAACAGTAGATGTACTTACTATTGAAATAGAAAATGTAAATCTTTCTGCGCTTGAAAAATTAGAGAACGAAGGAACTAAAGTATATCCACCGACAAGTGCTTTACGCATTATACATAACAAGGCTACGCAAAAATTATTCTATGTAGATAATAACATCCCTACTGCAGAGTTTCACAGATTTGCCTACACTAGCGAAATTAAAGATAGTATAGAAAATGGTGGCTTATCATTTCCGTTTGTTTGGAAATGTGCACAATTTGGGTATGACGGACAAGGCGTTAAAGTTGTACGTACTTTTTCAGATTTAGAGGGCTTACCAAATGTAGAATGTATTGCAGAAGAAATGGTGCCTTTTAAAAATGAACTTGCTGTAATTGTTGCTCGTAATAGCAAAGGAGAAGTAAAAACATATCCTGTGGTAGAAATGGAGTTTCATCCAGAAGCCAACCAAGTAGAATATGTAATTTGTCCTGCTAGAATACCAAATACTGTAGCGAAAAAAGCACAAGAAGTTGCACTACAAGTTGCAGAAAAAATAAAACACGTTGGTTTATTAGCAGTAGAAATGTTCCAAACCAATGAAGATGAAATCTTAGTAAACGAGGTTGCCCCTAGACCTCATAATAGCGGACATTATAGTATAGAAGCTAGTTATACAAATCAGTTTGAGCAACACATACGTGCAATTCTTGGCTTACCACTAGGCGATACAAGAAGTAAGGTAGCCGGAATTATGGTTAATCTTGTTGGTGCAGAAGGTTACGCTGGGAATGTGGTATACCAAAATATGGAAGACATATTAAAACTAGAAGGAGTTACACCACATATTTACGGAAAAAAGCAAACAAGACCTTTTCGTAAAATGGGACACGTAACTATAGTTAATAAAGATATAGATAAGGCTCGTGAAATAGCCGAACAAGTAAAAAATACAATTAAAGTAATAAGCGAATAATTATGAGCAAAGTAGCCGTAGTAATGGGAAGCACAAGTGACCTTCCTGTAATGCAAGACGCAATAGATATTTTAAAAGGTTTTGATATAGAGGTAGATGTAGATATTGTTTCTGCACACCGCACACCAGAAAAATTGTTCGACTTTAGTAAAAACGCACATACAAATGGATACTCTGTAATTATTGCGGGGGCAGGTGGTGCAGCACACTTACCTGGTATGGTGGCATCTATGTCTCCGTTGCCAGTAATTGGTGTTCCTGTAAAAAGTAGCAACTCTATAGATGGCTGGGATTCTATTTTATCAATTTTACAAATGCCCGGCGGTGTACCTGTAGCAACTGTTGCCTTAAATGGTGCAAAAAACGCGGGTATTCTAGCAGCGCAAATTATTGGTGCTTCAGACAAATGTGTTTTAGATAAAATAATTTTTTATAAAGAAGGTTTAAAACTAAAAGTTATTGAAGGTGCTAAAGCTGTAAACGGTAAATAGCATACTTGTAAATAATTTAATCAATTTACAAACAATCTTCAATTATTAAAATAGTACTAAAATATATGAATCCACTTTTACCCCCTTTTGATACAGCACCTTTTTCTAAACTTAAAAACGAGCATTTTATGCCTGCTTTTACACAAGCAATGGCAGATGCTAGAGCAGAAATAGATGCTATTACAGAAAACAAAGAAGCTCCTACCTTTACAAATACTATTGAAGCCTTAGATTTTGCTGGTCAGCAATTAGACCGAATTTCAAGTGTATTTTTTAATTTGAATTCAGCAGAAACGAATGAAGAAATTCAGAAAATAGCACAAGAGGTTTCTCCTTTGCTATCTGAATTTGGAAATGACATTACCCTAAACGAAGCATTATTTAAAAGAGTTAAAGCTATTTTTAAGCAAAAAGACAGTTTAGACCTAACAGTAGAACAACAAACACTTTTAGATAAAAGGTACAAAGGGTTTAGCAGAAACGGAGCAAACCTTGCTGAAGATAAAAAAACTAGACTTAGAGAAATAGATGCAGAATCTGCCAAGTTAAAATTACAATTTGGAGAAAATGTATTGGCAGAGACCAATAAATTTAAAATGCATTTAACAAATGAAGAAGATCTAGATGGCTTGCCAGAAGGAGAAAAAGAGGCAGCCGCACAAATGGCTACATCTAAAGACTTAGACGGTTGGTTAATTACCTTAGACTACCCTAGTTATGTTCCTTTTATGAAGTATGCTAAAAACAGAGAACTTCGCAAAAAGCTATCATTAGCCTTTGGTAGCAAATCTTTTAAAGGAGATAAATTAGACAACCAAGAAAACGTATTAAAAATAGCAAAGCTACGTCACGAGCGTGCTAACTTACTTGGCTATGCAACACACGCTAATTTTGTATTAGAGGAACGTATGGCAGAAACGCCAGAAAAAGTACACGCTTTCCTAAATGAATTATTAGAAAAAGCAAAACCAGCTGCTGAACGCGAGTTTAAACAACTAGAAGATTTTGCTAAGGAATTAGATGGTATAGACCAATTACAAAAATGGGATGGTGCGTATTACTCTGAAAAGCTAAAGCAAAATTTATTTAGCTTAGATGATGAAATACTAAAACCTTACTTTAAATTAGAAAATGTAATTGCTGGTGTTTTTAAAGTAGCAGAAAAATTATTTGACCTACAGTTTAAAGAAGTATTTACCATAGACAAATACCACGAAGATGTAAAAACATACGAGGTTTTTGATGCTGATAATAATTTTGTATCGTTATTTTATGCAGATTTTCACCCAAGACCAGGCAAACGTGGTGGTGCTTGGATGACATCGTTTAAATCGCAGTATATAAAAGATGGAGAAAATGTACGTCCGCATATCTCTAACGTATGCAACTTTACAAAACCTACGGATACAAAGCCATCTCTATTAACTTTTAACGAGGTTACTACTTTATTTCACGAGTTTGGTCACGGATTACACGGTATGTTAGCAAATACAACGTATCCTAGTTTATCTGGAACATCTGTATATTGGGATTTTGTAGAGCTACCTAGTCAGGTTTTAGAAAACTGGTGTTATGAGAAAGAAGCTCTAGAGCTTTTTGCAACACATTACCAAACAGGAGAAGTAATACCAATGGACTTGGTACAAAAAATAAAAGAGTCTGCAACTTTTCAAGAAGGTATGCAAACCCTACGTCAATTAAGTTTTGGCTTGTTAGATATGTCTTGGCACGGTGTAGACCCTACATCTATTACAGATGTAAAAGCACAAGAAGACAAGGCTTTTTCTGGCACAGATTTATACCCAAACACAGCAGAAACTTGTATGAGCACTGCTTTTTCTCATATTTTTCAAGGAGGATATTCTTCTGGATACTACAGTTACAAATGGGCAGAAGTTTTAGATGCAGATGCATTTGCCTACTTTAAACAAGAAGGAATTTTTAATAAAGAAGTTGCTACTAAATTTAAAGATAATGTATTATCTAAAGGAGGTACAGAAAACCCTATGGTATTATACAAACGTTTTAGAGGTGCAGAACCAAAGGTTGAAGCTTTATTAGAAAGAGCAGGATTGTTATAAATTACTATAATCTTAAAACAAAAAAACAGGATAATAACTAAGTTATTATCCTGTTTTTTTATTCTTAAAAGAGTACTTCCTCTCTACTCTTCTTCGTCTAAATCTGTGTCTGCAAGAACAGGAGTTAACACCTCTTCTTCAATAGTATCTAAAACTTCTTCCGTTTCTTCTACCTCAGGAACAGAATCTTTTATTTCGTTAAATTTATGAATACGATCTAATTCTCCTTCTTCTCCAGAGAAATAAGGAAAAACATCCATAATAGGCGACTCAGTAATTGCAGGTATGGTATAATCTCCCATAGTATCCTTCATTACAGCAACTGTATTATCGTATGCTTCTTTAACATCGTTAGCTTGTACTAATAAATACATATTTGTTTTACGCTCTTTACCACTTTCTTCATCAAAAGCAATTAAAGAAACTTTACTTTTAAACCAACGATCCGTATTTTCAAATGGATGAATCTCCGCAAAGTTAGCAACCTTAATGTTCGTTATTTTAAACTCATCACTAATGTAAGCTTTCATCTCCTCATTAATTCTAGTTTCTGCTTCTGTATAAGAAATAGCATCTACCAAATAAGGTTCTGTTGTTACTTTTTGAGCTCCTGTGTCGCTCATTTTTCTATATTTTACCTTGCATTCGTACCACGTTGCGCTCATAATTTTTCTCTTTTTTGGGAAGCCAAATATAGCCGATACATAAAAAATTAGAATGCAATTACACAAATAGATATTCACAATTTAAAATTTAAAACCATACTGTTCTTATTACAAGCAAGTTGACTCTCTAAATTTTATTTGCTTCCTTTTTTGTTTTACTAAAATTGACTTAAATTAGTCACAACACATCATAAATAAGCACCCTTATTTATACCTAAATTGTACCTTTGTATTTAGTAATTTACACCTCATTAGACGTGTGTAATGATTAGACCTTTAGCACGACAAATTAGGGCACAAAAAGTTGTTGTATTCTTTAAACAGCCGCAAAAAAACAGAAAAATGTCATCAAAAAAAATAACATACTCGGTTTTAGAATTAGCCATTGTATCCAAAGGCAGTTCTTTAAAAACCACATTTAAAAATAGCATAGATCTTGCCCAAAAGGCGGAAGAATTTGGATATAAACGTTTTTGGCTTGCAGAACACCATAACTCTATAACTATAGGTAGTTCTGCAACTGCAATATTAATAGGTAATGTTGCAGAGAACACTAAAACTATACGTATAGGCTCTGGTGGCATTATGCTGCCAAACCACTCTCCTTTAATAATAGCAGAGCAGTTTGGTACGCTAGGCACCTTATATCCTAACCGCATAGATTTAGGTTTAGGTAGAGCTCCAGGAACAGACCCAGAAACAGCACACGCCATAAGAGCAAACCACACAGAGGCAGCACACTCGTTCCCGCAAGAAATTGCACAAATACAACAATACTTTTCTGCCGACAATAAAAATTCTAAAGTAAGAGCCACAGTTGCCGAAGGTGTAGATGTGCCATTATACATTTTAGGATCTAGTACAGATAGTGCACATTTATCGTCCGGAAAAGGATTACCATATGCTTTTGCAAGTCATTTTGCTACTGCAAAGCTACACGATGCACTTAAAATTTATAATGAAGAGTTTGTGCCATCTAACT
Source organism: Cellulophaga sp. 20_2_10 (assembly GCF_023476645.1). Classification (GTDB taxonomy): domain Bacteria; phylum Bacteroidota; class Bacteroidia; order Flavobacteriales; family Flavobacteriaceae; genus Cellulophaga. Next base: position 132,985 of record NZ_JAMCOJ010000002.1, on the reverse strand, counting down.
ACTTAGACAAGCCATACACTATGGCTGGTGTAAATGTTATTGTTGCAGATACAGACGAAGAAGCAGAAAAAATAGCTACATCATTACTTAAAATTATAGTTGGTTTGTTAACCAACCAAAGAGATTTTATGCTGCCCCCTGTAGAAATGACAGATGATTTACGCCAGATGTTTAAACACCCCGCTGTAGAGCAGATGTTAAAGTATTCTTTTATAGGAAGTAAACAAACGGTTAAAAAGCAAGTGAAAGAGTTTTTAGAACAAACACAAGTAGACGAACTTATAGCGGTAACTAATATTTACGATCACGCAGACAGAATTAAATCTTATAAATTATTTGCAGAAATAATGAATGAAATAAATAAGGAATAAAGATTTTTTTGTTTTTTTGTTTTGTTTGAAAGCAACTTTTTAAATTAGTATTTCACTGTAAACAGTGTATCCTTTTTTAGAAAGTTGCTTTACTTTTGGTTAAAATTCTAAGAACTTAAACTAAAGAATGAAAAGTAGATTTTTATATTTAGCCATACTAGTAACTTTAGCATTACCGAGTAATGCACAAAATAAAAAAGTAGCATTAGAACAAACTATAAATGATATAGTTACTGCTTTTAAAGAAAAAAATTCTAACAGCTTAAATAGTTTTATTGCCAAAGAAATAGGCGTAACAATAGTTGTACGCTATGGTGTTTTAGATAATTATGTAACTCTAGATTCTATAGATTTTAACAACCCTACTCCAAGTTACTTACCTTATACAGATCCAATTTCTAGCAGCAACTTAACCTTTACAACATTACCAAGCTTTAGTTGTGACACAGAGAATTGGTCTAAAAAAGGACTGTATTGCGACACACTTCTAATACCTAGTCTTTTATCTAATACTATTACCAATTTAAAATACGAACTTTCTAATGATGCGTATCAGAAAGAATTAAAACGCGCTTATACTCTAGAAAAAAATAGTTGCCGAGTAATTTTGATAGATACGTACGATGAAGATCTTATTTTTCATTTAACCTACATACATAAAAAATGGACTTTAACCGTAATAGACAGGGTAACGTCTGATTGTAGCGCGTAACGTTTTAATATTCTTCCACTCTAATATTTCTATCTTTAAGCTGATGAACCAAATCATCTGTAAAGTTCATAGAATTGATCATTTCCAAACTAGGTAAATATTTAATGTCCTCAATAGATTTTACATCAAAGGAATCGTCTTCTCCACTCCAAAACGGAATTAATTGACTATATACTTCGTCCCCACCATCTGACTCTAAAGTGCTAATATCCAGCAATAATGATGACGGAATCGGTAATTTTTTAAAATACGCAGCAACCTCTGGTATTATATCATACCCCTCTTCTTCAATATCAATAGTACGGCCCTTGTAATTTTTTACAAAAAAACGAACATTAAATTTTGGGTACATCACCTGATCTACATACATTAATTTATTTATTACCATTAATTTAAAATTAAAGTCAGATTCAAAATAACAATCTCCTTCTGGTAATTGTTTTAGTTTCAACTGTACCTCATCATTAAACAATGCTTGCTTTTTTAATTCTAATTGCAATACTTTAACTGGTATTTGCTTTAATGCAGCAGGTAATTCTGTAAATGAATTCTTTTTTAAATTAAGCGTCTTTAGATGAACCAATTCTGATATACTTTCGGGTACGGTAGAGATCTCTGTCTCACTTAAATCTAAAACCTCTAACTGTTTCATTTTCCCCAACCAGCTAGGCAAAGTCATAATTGGATTTTTACTTAATTTAAGTACTTTTAATCTTTTTAAAGTGACTAAACTCTCTGGCAATTCTTGTATTTTATTATCAGATAAATCTAATTCCTCTAATTGGTTTAAATATTTTATTCTTGATGATATTCTACTTAACGATGTATTAGATAAATTAAGAACTTTTAAGCCCTTAATTTTAACCACAGAAGTCCAAAGCGGACTTTTATTACCCGAAAAATTTAAATATTTTAAACTCTTTATTTCTTCTAGTTTTGGAGGTAAGCCGTTTAATGGCACACTGTAATAATCCCCATCTCTAGAAATAGTTAATGAAACCAGATATTTAAATTGATACAGCTTACCAACCAAATCCGGGGCTAATAAGCTAACATTACGCAATGTAAGCTCATTTAAAGTTTTTAGTTTTAAAATACCTGGGTATAAATCTTGTACAGTTTGGTTAGATACCGATAAACACCTAAGGTTATAACTATTAAAAATACCTTGAGGAAGCTCAAAACCGTAACCATAGTATAATTTTTGAGTTGCTAGCCCAAAATCATTTTCACTATTTAACTCCCAAATATCTGAGTAATGCGCGCGCGGATGACTCTCTATATATCTTAAAACTTGCTTATGATATACGGATTGATCTACCTTTTCTGCTAATGGATTTTCACTATTATGAGCGTCAGAAGTACAATACCCATAAATTTGATTTTTATTTTTTTTACCAAGCCTTTTCTTAAGCTCTAAGCGTAACCCAAACCTAGTAAACAAAGCTTCATATAAATTCTGAATTTGTTCTGGAGCACTGCGTTTAAAAAAAGATTTCCTTTTTACACTTAAAAATTGCTGAAAAGTAGCCTCATCAAAAGCAATTATTTGACACAAAAATACAAACTCCCCTTTTTTTGCGGGGTTACTTACTTTCCGCCTTGGTGGTAAAATTTGACAAACAGAATATACTTCTCCCCGTCTTAAATCATTTTCCTTAAAAAAAATATCTCCAAAAGGTGACACCTCCAAAACTTCTCTTGGTTTTAAGTCCTGAAATAATGCTTCTAAAATTAATTCTTCCAATGGTTAGTTGTGTTTTTAGCCTTTTAAAAATTACTCCACCTCTAGTAGTCTTTCTGCTGTAATTTTCGCCTTACTATTTTTATCCCAAATTTTTATATGCCACTTTAACGGATTCTCTAATGCGCCCTTAGTCAAAACTAAAGAGGCTTGTATAGACTGCGCGATCTGTGCTTCAGTTGCTTTTTGGTTTAAAAACATATCTGGTTGATCTAGAATAACAGTACCATTATCATCTTCTACAGTCATTGTCATTCCTAATTCTACAAAACCATCTTTTGTAGTAAATCCCTTAAGGCCTTCAAATATAAACAACAATTTGTCATTAAATGCAACTTTTCTATTGGTAATCACAGACTTATGGATCGTAGACATAATATAACCCTCTGAATAGCTAAGCTTTTCGGAAGAAATTGCAATATTTGAATCCTTAATTAATTCTACTGGCATTTTAGAAGTAAACACTCCATCTCCTTTTAAATCGCTAATTGTATAAATTAGCTCGTACGTATCTCCAGATAAAATTGGATTTGCTAGAATGACCTGACCTTTTAATTGCCTTTTAATTGAACTTAAACCTAAAGCTGAATTTGGCAATAAATCTGAATTAGCAAAAACGGTATCTCCTTTTTTAGAAACCATAGCTACTTGCATTTTGGGAAAGTATTTTCCGTCTTCTACCGTAAAACCATCTATATCGTTAAATGTAGTTACAATTGTTTGTCCGTAAGTATAGGTATCACTGCTTGCGTCTTCATTATCTACAGTAATCTCTACGCTAGATGCGCTAATACCGTCTCCAGTGGTTTTTAAACCAGTTGCAAAATCTTTATTTATAGACTTATTAAAATTACAAGATGTGGCTGCCACAATAGTACTTATTGCAAATAGCCTTATTAAATTATTTTTCATATTGGTAGTGTTTATATAAACTATGTATTAATTAAATTGGGTATCCTCCAAAATTATCTTTTACGAATACATTAAACTCTTTATGTACTTTTTTAAAATCTAATTTTTGTCTTTCTGAAATCTCTTTTAAATCACCTCTTACCCTTAGCTGTTTTGCATAGAACACTATACCAAAAACAATTAATCCGCCTCCAAATAAACAGGCAACCACAAGCATTATCATTTTTATAGTATTGTATTCTGAATAAGTGTACGTATTACCAGCAATAAATATGTTATAAAACAATACAAGAGCACCTATAGCTAAAAAAATGTATTGCACATATTTAGTTGTTCCCATTAAAGCTATATACTCATTTAAAATAACTGTTAGCTTATCTTCTGGAATTTTACTTAATTCTGGTAATGTGTTTTCGTTTGTTTCACTCATCTTTAATAATTTTCACATATTGTTTAACAGACCATGCAGGCGCTAAAGAAATTAATTTTACGTTTTTATTTAGTTTGGTTGTTCCCTTAAATTTTATTTTAAGGTATGGTTCCTATTTCATTTAAAACCCAACGATTTTTTAGCTTTACAAACTGAAAAGTATGTTGACCACCCTCATGTAAAAGAGTAGGCTTAGTTGTTGTTACCAAAACTTCCATATAGCCTACACCTTCATTAACGTGGTATACATAAATAGTTTCACGTTCTATTAAAAGCCCAATAAACGTATGTGTAAAAATGATATCGTAATCTTCTGCTAAAAATTTAGCTACAGGAATATAAATATCTTGCTCATAAATTTTAGCATACCAATCCTTATCGTTATCTCTAGAATAAGCCAATGCTTCTTGTTCTTCTGGTGTATTTTCTAAACAATAATAACACCGAATTTTTGGCGCTACTAATTGTTTAAACGCAATTGTATCTTTTGTTTTTAAGGCTGATAAAAAAGTACTCCAAACCTTCTTTACATCATTAGTAGAAACTTCATTTTGTTTTTGCTGTGCAGAAACAAGGTTGACAAACAAAAACATTAAAACAACTTTATACTTTATCATAACAATTGTACACCTATTAATTGACCGCAATTTACTGCAATACATTGTTATAAAACTCCCTCTTTTCAGGGGTATTGTTTCCAAAGAACTCTAAAAACACAGAATTACAGTATAATTACCTCTCTTTTGTCTTAGTATCTACAATTGGTAATAAAGTTGGTATTCTTATCACTTTTTTCTTGTGAAGAATTACCCGTTGTAGTTTTGAGAGCTGCAATTTTCATTGTTTTAATATTCTTAATTGAAGATCTTTTTACAATTATTTCCTTTGAAAAATCTGTTTACTTATATGCATACAAAATTCTTCTACCGCTTAAAATTTTATCGCTTCCTTTTTCAATTAGAATTAGTTTTTCTTTTTCAAAAATTCTTTCAATTTTAAAGTTGGTATTGTTATCTATAATTGCTGTTCTATCTTTAGCTATTTTTATATTAAAACTATCGAGTTCTTCATAGGCTTTAAAATTTAGATCGTCATTTAATTGCTGCATAGAATAGGTCAATGGCCCTTCTGCCAAGTATCGCCAATACTCCTTTAAACCTCCATTCTTGTTAAGCACATATTTACGTTCTACATCAAACTCAAATTTTTCTATTTTAAAGGAACAATCGTGATCCTTCATTTTTGAATACGGAACTACTTTGTTAGCGCAGTTTACATTATTAGGACTTAATTCTTCATCCAAAACCCTATATTTTACCGTGATTCTTGAAGCCTTAGGAAGCTTTACCATATGCTCGGCGCACCCTAAGTTTAAAACAAGAAGTATTAGTATTACTATTTTTTTCATTATTATTTTTAAGATTGAATACAGTTGAAGCTAAACCTAAAAATTACCAGTAAGTCCCTACCAAAAACGTCATACGTATAAAGGCTACAACACTGTCTTGAGTTAATTGTAAAGGAGCATCTAAACTGGCAACCTCATCTCCATCTACAAAAACAACAAATAGACCATCTTTAAAAGCTAACAACACATTGTCTATAGCATCTTGTTCTACGGCTAAATCTTTATTTGCTAAATCTCCAAAATCTACTTTACCACTTTGGGCTTGCTCTTGAATTTCTGGCGGACTTAAAAAACCAACTACATTAACTTCTTGCCTTTTTTTATTAAAAGCATCTACTTGATTTTTTACACAAGCCACCAATAACTCTTGTAAATTTTTTGGTATAACTTTTAGCGTTAGCGGTAGTTGTTTTACCTTTTTTTTGCCTAGTCTTTTAAGTTGTAATGTTAGTTGTGGCATATGAATATATTGTTTTTTGGTGCGTTAGGGATTGGCGTAAAAAGCCCACAGTGCGATAGCACGAGGACTTGAAACAAAAGCCCGCCCCACCTAAGTGGGGAACGCCCTTAAAATTTTAAAATTAGCTATTTATTTGCGCCAAAATAGTTGGATCTTGAATTTTATTATCTTCTGACAAGAGTTTCATTTTAGAAATAATTTCTGCCGATTTTGGATCATCATCTACAAAGGGTAAAAACATACGTCCTCTGTGCTGACTGTGAACCGGAATTATGGATAATTGCAAGCCATTTTTACTTACTTGTCCGCTTCCTAAATGTATACTATACTCGCCCAAAGTACCTGCTACCAATATGTGGCGCTCCTTTACCGTGATGTTTTTAAGCTTAAATAGTTGCGCAGATTCGGTTGCTAAAGCTGCCCGCATTTGCATTGTACTATGACTAGCCTCTGGGTCTACGCCGCCTACGTGAGCAACACTTACCACTAGATCTATGTCTCTCATAATTTCGCTAAAAACTACAGAAGGCACATCTTTTAACGGAATTGGTTTGTAATTTTCTAGTGAGTAAAACACAATATGCTCTAAGGTTGGCGCTTCTATATCTGCTGGCGAAAACCAGTCTGCCATAGCGTACATTGTTGCCATAAACCCTAGTTTATGATATACTTTTTGCAAACCGTCTTCGTGACTAACCGTCCAACCACGACCTCGTAATAAGGCTACCGTTTTTTGTGGTTGTATTTGGTGTCCTTGATAACGCTCTGATTTTGCACCAAGTTCTAGCTCGTCTTTAGTGACCAAGTACAATTCTCTAAAAACTTGTTTAAAGGGTTGCACTAAACGTTCTGCAAAGAGGTATTTCTGGTACAGATCCCATTGTACGGCTTTGTATAAATGTGATGGATGCGCAATTACCAAAACATCATCTTCTTGTAAATTATGTTTTTTACCTTCTGTATCTGTTAATACGCCATCTGCATAAAAACCAGAGATTTCTTTTTCTAGAGAAAACAACACCAATTTGCTAAGCATAACTTTTACAATGGGATGCTGCATTATTTTATGAATCTCTGCTGCCGTAAACTTATCTTCGTTTACCATAGCATTTTCTAGAGACAAACGAGTTCTGCTGTACTGTTTAGACAAATAAGATTTACCTTCTTTTAATGCCAATACTTGCTTGTCTTTTTTATACTTAGCAGGAATAGATTTTTGTTTTTTATCTCCTTTGGTAACTAGAATGTCTGTTTTACCCTCGTCTGTAATTATCAATTCTATAACCGCATCATCAAACTTTAAAACAGCATTTTCCATTATTGCTATTGTTGCTTTACTTTCCATAGCCCAACTAAAGCGTACACGGTCTTGAAAACCTGCGTTTCTAGACAGGTTGTCTAATGCAATTTCTACAGCATTTTTCTCACTTTCTTGTCGTTGTGCCCCAAACTGTTTGCTTTCTTTTAAAAACTGCTGTAACAGATTGTAACGTTTTAATAAATCTTTTTCTGGGATGGTTTTACTTAGCGGAATTAATCCTAGTGCACGCACATAATCCTTATCTCTTTTCTCTGTAATTTTCTTTAAGGTTTCTGTAATTTTTACTTCGCCTAACATTACGCTAGAGTATAATTTTACTTGTCTATGACCATTACCATCTGTAATATATTTAGCTGCTTCGTGTAAAATTTTCCAGTTGGCTTTACCTATACTTTGGTATACTTTATTAAACCAATCTATATCTATGGCTCCAATTGCAAAATCGGACTTTGGAATATTAGAGTACCTAGAAATAATAGTCTCTTTTTCACTACTCATATAATCTGATGCGTGCGCTTGGAACCACCAAACCGCATCTTCTAATTTTTTCAATCCTAGATATTCACCTACAAAACCCGCCCATTGGGTAGCATAACACGCTAGTTCTACCAATCGTTTTTTAGGAATTTTAGCTTCATCTGCAAGTGCTGCAAAATCTGAATAGCTTTCAGTTTCTTTAAGTACACTCTTTTTTAGAATAGCACTAAACTTAGATTTTTTTGTATCGCCATAATAACTATAGCCACGCTCAAAAGTATCCTTGCCCATACGTTGCAATACTTTAAAAACATAATCTACACCTTCTACCTTACTAAGACTAGAAATATATTCTGATGCGTCTGTTGCTAAATCGCCACGCTCTAATTCTACCGAAAGAATATTTGTTTTTAAATCGTTGAAAATACCTTTAGGTACTAGGCTTACATCTAAACTCCCATTGCGTATTCTGTAGTTTTGAGCACCATCTAAAATAGACATTAACTCGTGTGAGTTTAGGGCTTGAAAAAGCAAATCGTCTTTCGTAATTAAATTCTTTTGATACAGCTCTAAAGAAACACCTGTGAATGGTAATACAAGACCTCTATCTGCTACTTTTTTCTCTGTAATGTCTTTAACATCTTTAATTGGGTTTGGATACCCAATATATTGAGCTACTAAAAACATTTTTATATCCCAAAACCTCTTTAGCCGGGCTTCATCTGCTAATTCTTTTAAATCTTCTTCATTTATTACACAAACCAACCCATCAACAACATTAATCCAGTGGTAATCATCGGATCTATAACCTTTACCGTAAGAAAACTTACTAGTTTTTAGTTTCTCAGGAAAATTAGCAATCACATCTTCCCATAGATCTAATTTAAAGCTAAATACAGCCGCTCTGTCTGCATTAACATTAAACAAACGTTTTAAAATTGTTGTATACTTGTTATTTGTACTGTAATAGCTACGGTTTGTAGTATCTAATTTTATCTGTGTTAAGTCAGGAACGTATTGCTTGGCATATTCTTCTAATTTTTCATAATTACCATAAGGAGCATTAACTCTATTGATATAACGAATAGCAGAATACATTTCAAAATCGTTAAGATTACTCTCTTCATACCATTTTATCCATAGATCTGCTAAAGGAATATTTTGTAAATGTACTTCGGGTGCAACATCTTCTTTAATTCTCTTAATTTCATGAATATTGTTTGCTATTAAGGTTGTTCCTGTTTCACCATCATAAGCCTCGAATTGATATTCATGGTTTCTATGCTCGTGTACAAGTCCTATTAAATTATTAATTGCAGTTACTATTTTACGCTCATCTATAAAATCTCTAAATTTAAAACTACCCGTTGTAATGCCTAGCTTGCTAAAAAAACCTTTATTGTCATTAAACCTAACTTGTGGCGTATATAATGGAGATAAGCTAGAGTAATCTACCTCTCCAAAACCATTGCTATACGAATACCCAATTTTTGTTTTAGAAAACTTCTCTAAAAACACACTCTCATTTTTTGTGAATTTTGGTCGCTCTTTGTATAAACTAACTTGCTCTTCTATAAATTCTAGATATTGTTCTTCGTCTTGTACTAATGTTAGTATTTCTAAAGCAGCTAAACGTTGGTCTACACTTTTTGCTGTTATTAAATTATGAGTACTATTTTTAAATGTAGCTTCTGGCTGTTTAATTATCAACTTCATTAATCCAGATCGTAGACTTTTATTTTTTCTAGTAAAAAGGTCTTCTACTATATCTAAATCTTCCCGAAACATCGGCATATAATGAAAAACAGTTAAACCTGTAGACATTACAGATTCACTCCTATCCTTAATTGCTTGGTGCGCTAATTTCCTACGCCAAGCATCTTTAGATAGTATAAGCATTCCTGGTTTTTTACTTCCATAGTTATACCCAAAAGAATACGTGTAATGATCTGGAAATATTTTTCTAATATAACTTTCTCTAATTTCTGATGGCAAAAGAGCAATGTTATTAGACAATAAAAGCAACTGCTCTTCCGATGCTTTTTCTATAATTAAATTATAGAAATAATTTGGTGTAATTGTAAAACTATGCCAAGAGAATACCATTCCGTCATAGCTTTTTCCTTCTTTTGGTAATGACTCTGCAACTTTCTGTATTTGCGCGAAAAGTTTATTATCTATATTTATTGCAGGCAAGCTTAAACTTAGCCAATAATCTAAAGCTGGGTTCGTACCAAGTTCTTTTTTGTAATACGCTACAATAGATTCGTTTGTACGCTGGGTCTGATGAACAAAATAAAGTCCTAGCAATTTTTTCTCTAGTTTATCTGATGTATACACCAGTTCTAGTGCTTTTTTATTTGCTACATCTACATCTACTAAGCCAATAGCCCAAAGAGCAACATAAACCTCTAAATTATCTTTACTAGTAAGTAATACGTCTATATCTTTTAGGTTTAAAATAGAAGCCTTACTCAATTCTAACACTCTTCTTATAGTTGCTTTTTTAGGTGCTTCCCAGCCAAATCCAAACCAAGTATCTACAGCTCTAACTACACTACTAAAGCGGGTTAAATCGTTCTCTAGAATAACTCCAATCATATGTTTTAATGCACCGTGACTGGTAAAATCTAAAGATTCTAAAATAGTTTGTCTTAAACCTTCTTGACGTTGAGCTGCCAATAATAATTTAGAAACTAATTCCCAATTTTCTTCCTTTTGGGTTAACAACAACCCTTTTATAATATCTCTACTTACACCTCCAATTTCATCTTCAGCTTGTATAATATCTTTAACAACATCTATAACTAACTCTGTTTTGTATTGTAATACCGTACCAAAAAAATAACTGTTTTTGTGATCAAAATAGGTACTATATTGAAACTGCTCTACTAAAGACAACGCTCCAAAGCCTTTACGACTAAAAGCTAAAAAAGTTCTAAAGTAATCTAACTTATTACGTAAATGGGTTGTATTTACTTTTGCTCTAAAAGCTCTTCTACCATAACCATTCTGATATGGTAAATAATCGAACAAGCTCCACATAGCAGCTAAATATGGAGCTTGTACTTCTCCGTACAATAAAACCCCTAAACGAAAACCTTCATCTGTTGTCCATGGGTTAACCGTAACTGCATCATCAAAAACATTAGAAAAAATGGTTAGTGTTTCTTGATCCATTCGTGGGTTAAGCAAATTTGCTAGTATTTGTCCTAATACCTCATATGGATACGAAAAACCCGCTAAATCTTCATCTTTTAACACTGCTTTTTGGTGCTTTTTTATATACTCTTGTGCTTTTTCAAATGGAATCATAATTATGCTATTCTTTTGATGTATTTTTTATTTTATTAGTCCGTTTTTGTAGGCTCCTAATTTAAAATCTATATGACTTTTAAAAACCTCTTTAAGATCTTCTCTTGGCTGTAGTGTAAGTCCTAGTTGAAAATGTTTATTGTGATCATAGCCCATGTATTCCTGAGCAACAAAGCGCACTTGTGCCTCATTAGTTACACTAGTATAATCCAGCACAGTAAAACTGTGCGTTAAAAATTGCATTGATGCTGCTTCGCTTAAAAAATGTAAAAATGCTTTATAGGTTTTAATTTCTGAAATAGTAACATTATTCAACTGTGCTAACTCTTTAATCCAAGAATCATTTCTTAATGCATTTAAAAGAGATTCTTCTGTAAAAACTTCTTGCAGTGTAACATTTTGCATTGTACGTAAATCTAGTGTAACAACTCCTAAAGAGTTACCCAATGGGCCACACGCTTCTTGACTACTAACACCATATTCATAACTATAAAAAGGACCTACAAGAGAAAGGGGATTGTAATAGGGGGAATAAAAAGGCTTGCATTCACTAGAATCTTGTCTATTTTTTATAAAAAAGTTGATGCTATCAGTTTTTGTATGATACAAAACAGTCCCCATAACCGTTGCTTTCTTTGTTGTTATTTTTAAATAGGAAGATTCAAATAGTATAGAATCTATTGACGTAGTTATTTTCTGCGCACTAAGAGAGGTTATGCTAAATAACATAACAGATACAACTAGTAAGTATCTATCCCTTTGTTTTTTTAAAATGTGTTTTATATGCATACGTTATAAACAGAAACCTTTTTATCTTATTTTATACAAGCCTAAATTCTTTTGCAATTTAAAATGAATGTAGAACTCTTTTATCCCTGAATTAAGGGATAATTCCCCAACTGTCCATAGTGTTATTAATCAGAACCTAATTAAACTTTCAATAATTACTGAAAGTTTAATATATTTAATATACCTTTGCAGTGAACATAACATATTTATTATGAGTTTTTTAAAAGCAGAATGGAGAAAGCTAGCATTTGCAAACTATACAATAGATCCTAAATTATTGCAAAAATATGTTCCGTTTGGCACAGAACTAGACAGCTACAAAGGCAAATGCTATGTTAGTTTAGTTGGTTTTATGTTTGTAAACACAAAGTTACTTGGAGTTAAAATTCCTTTTCATTCTAATTTTGAAGAAGTAAATCTTCGCTTTTATGTAAAAAGGTTTGATGGCGAAGTTTGGAAAAGAGGTGTTGTTTTTATTAAAGAAATAGTTCCTAAGCCTGCATTAACTTTTGTGGCAAATACCGTTTATAATGAAAATTATGAAACGCTACCAATGCAACATCAGTGGGAACAAAATAACACCATTAAAAAAGTAGTTTACAAGTGGAAAAAGAATAACAAATGGAATTCATTTTCTATTGATGCAGATGCTACTTCTGAAACCATAGCACCTAATAGCGAAACAGAATTTATAACTGAACATTATTGGGGTTACGCAACAGTTAGTCAAAATAGTTCTAATGAGTATGAAGTTACACATCCTAAATGGGAACAATATGCTATAAAGGACTATTCTATTTCAGTAGACTTTGGAACATTGTACGGCGAGGAATTTCAATTTTTATCAACCAAAAAACCATCGTCTGTAATGCTAGCTGAAGGCTCTACCATAACAGTAGAAAGCAAAAGAAAACTTACTTTTAAAAAATAACGTAATGAACTATATTGAAGCTAAATTAAAGTTTATAAACACTTGGGGAACTTTAGGGTCTCTTTGGGGCATAAATAAAGCAATGGCACAAATACAGGCTCTTTTATTTGTTTCTACCTCTCCCCTTTCTATGGAAGAAATAATGGAAGAATTAAAGATATCTAGAGGCAATACAAGTATGAATCTTAGGCAGCTTATAGACTGGGGTATTGTAACCAAAGAGTTTAAAGCTGGTGAACGCAAAGAGTATTTTTCAACAGAAAAAGACGTGCAAGAGCTTACACGTATTATAGCAAAAGAACGTAGTCGAAGAGAATTACAACCTGCTGTAAAAACATTAAAAGAGGTGTATACTATAACAGACGATGGTACTGCAGAAACTAAGGAACTTATAAAGCAAACAAAAGCATTGCATGATCTAGCTGAAACAGCAGACACAATGCTAAACAGGCTAGTAAGTCATAAACAAAATTGGTTAACAAAATCCATTTTTAAAATCTTTAATTAACCAAAAATGCAAAAAAACATCCTAAATAAAATACTAACCATTAGTATTGGACTGGTATGGCTTGCTAACGGATTGTTATGCAAAGTACTAAACCTTGTTCCTAGACACGAGCAAATTGTAGGTCGTATTTTAGGAGGTACTTTTGCAAAACCATTAACCATAGGTATTGGAATATTAGAAATAGTAATGGCCGTTTGGATTTTTATTGGTTATAAATCTAAAACAAACGCAATGTTACAAATACTAATTATAGGTGTAATGAACATTTTAGAATTTGCACTAGTACCTGATTTACTTCTATGGGGTAAATTAAATTTGGTTTTTGCTTTTCTTTTGATAGGTGTTATTTTTTACAATGAGTTTTATTTAAATAAAAAAACAACAAATACATTATGGTAAACGCCTTAAAAAATCATCCGTTTGCTGTTGAAGCGTTTTTTACAAACTCTACTGTACTCACCTTCGCAATTCCTAAAGAAGAATTAGAAAACAGAATACCCAAACACTTAAAACTAGACACATTTAAAGACAAATGGGCTTTTGTTGCTATTGCAATGGTACAGACACAAGATTTAAGACCTAAAGGTTTTCCTAAATTCATGGGTAACAACTTTTTTTTAATTGGCTATAGAGTATTTGTAACCTACACAAACAAAGCTGGTAAACGCCTTAGAGGATTGTACATTTTAAAGTCCGAAACAAATAAAAAAAAGATGCAGTTCATGGGTAATATTTTTACACATTACAACTACACAACTACAGATATTACCATAACTAAAGAAAAAGGAAAAACAGAAATAAGTTCTTTAGCATCTAATTTTAAGGTTGATTATAATGACAACTTAGAACTAGTTAACCTACCTGACGATTCACCTTTTAGCGACTATAAAGAAGCAAGAAGATTTGCAGGTCCGTTGCCATTTACATTTTCATACAAAAAAGAAAACAACAGTATTTTAATAATACAAGGTGTACGCCAAAATTGGAAACCCGTTCCTATTCACATTAATAAGTACTACTTTAATTTTTTAGAGGAAGCTGGATTTAAAAATCCAATTTTAGCAAATGCTTTTAGTATTAAGAACATTCCATATCACTGGAAAAAAGGAAAACTAGAATTATGGTAACAGACAGAAAAAAATTTCAAGGTGTATTAAACATCCTAAATTTTAATAGGCATTTTTATGTTATTGGCTTGCTTGTACTGGCAATTATATTAACAGTACTACTTGTATTAAAAACACCAGTTATTATACTATGGATTATCATAGCGGCATTTACCTATGGCCTACTGACACCCCTTTTAGTGTCTGCCTATGTTTACGATTTTTCAGGTTATTATAATTTTAATTGGTTGAAAAAAGAGATTGATACTAATATAAAAAAAATAGTAAACATAAATGCTGGGTTTGATGAGACCAGTTTCATTCTTCAAAAAAACTTTCCAACATCAGAGGTGAAAGTATTCGATTTTTATAATGCAGAACAACACACAGAACCTGCCATTGTACGTGCACGTAAAGTAAGTTTAGTATTCCCAAAAACATCAACCATAAAAACAACAAAAATTCCTTTAGAAGAAAAATCTATAGATTTATTATTCTTATTATCAGCAGCACATGAAATTAGATCCCTCCAAGAAAAAGTGTTGTTTTTAAAAGAATGTAGAAGAGTGTGCAAACCAACAGGCAAAGTAATAATAGTAGAGCATTTAAGAGATTTACCTAATTTTTTTGCATTCTCTGTTGGCTTTACCCATTTCTTTAGCAAAAAAACGTGGCAAAAAGTATTTAAAAATGCAGGGTTTACTAAAATTGAGGAAAAGAAATTTACACCATTTATGTCGGTTTTCACTTGCAGTTCATAATCTTACTATTTACATATGGAATTTCATTTATATATTATTGGCTCGCTATTAATGGTTTTAGCGATAGTACACATTATTTTCCCTAAGTACTTTAATTGGAAAATAGAGTTGCAAACGCTTAGTTTAATTAACCGTCAGATAATGACCACACACACCTTTTTTATTGCACTAACTGTGTTTTTAATGGGGTTATTATGTGTAACATCTGCAACCCAATTAATAGAAACAAGTTTAGGCAACAAGATAACCTTAGGCTTAGCTATATTTTGGAGTATTAGGTTATTTTTTCAGTTTTTTGTGTATTCTAAAATGTTATGGAAAGGCAAAAAATTTGAGACCATAATTCATATTGTATTCTCAGGATTTTGGGTATATTTATGTACAATTTTTTTTACGATCTATTTTAACAACTAAACATATGAGTAAGTTAGTAATTGCAGGCGGAACAGGTTTTTTAGGAAAAGAGCTACTAGATTTTTACAGCAGTAAATACAATGAAATAGTTGTTTTAACGCGCGGAGAATCTCGTGTATCTAAAAATATATCTTATATACAATGGGATGCCAAAACTATTGGCAAATGGCACCACAGTTTAGACAATGCAGATGCACTGATAAATCTAACAGGGAAATCTGTAGATTGTAGATTTACCAAAAAAAACAAAGAACTCATTTTAAATTCCAGAATAGATTCTACAGTAGCACTTGGCAAGGCAATAAACTTGGTAGACAATCCTCCTAAAGTTTGGCTAAATGCATCTTCTGCAGCAATATCTCATCCTAATAAAGAAGAAAACGGAGAAGATTTTATGCTTTACGTTAGTCAAGAATGGGAAAAAGCTTTTAATGCAATTACAAACAAAGAAACTAGAAAAGTAGCTTTGCGCATCTCCTTAGTCTTTGGTAAAGGTGGTGGCGCCTTACTTCCTTTAAAAAAGATTACCCAATTTGGACTTGGTGGCAAACAAGGCAGTGGCAACCAAATGGTAAGCTGGGTACACAGTAAAGACTTTGTGAGTATCACTAACTTTTTACTAGAAAACAAATCGGTGAACGGACCAGTAGTTGTTGCTGCTCCAGATTCAAAATCTAATAAAAAATTAATGGCAACAATAAGAAAGACTTTAAAAGTACCTTTTGGCTTACCTTCTTTTAGTTGGATGCTTAAAATAGGTGGTTTTATTATTGGCACAGAACCAAGCCTAATTTTAAATAGCATGAATGTTTATCCTGAAAAATTAATTAAAAACGGATTCAAGTTTAAATATGCAACATTAGAATCTGCTTTAAAAAACATTTTAAAATAACTTACTTTTTAGCGTTCTCTTTTTCCTTTATAGCATCATAACCTCCTAATAAGTTTATGGTGTTATAGCCCAAAGATGTTAGCTTTTCTGCTGCCTTTGTACTTCTTCCTCCACTTTTACAGTACACATAAATAGTTTTACTCTTTGGTATACTATCAAAATAACTAGCAAAAGAATCACTAAGTACATTTACATTTTTAGAATTTTCTAAATGACCCAAACCATACTCCTCAGAAGTACGTACGTCTACTAACAGAGCGTTTTTAATATCAGTCTGTGAAAATTCTGTGATATGTTTAGACTTACTTTGCGAACAAGCAGTAATTACAAGCGCAAAAAAAATAATACTGAAAAAAGATTTCATAAGAAGATTGTTTTTATTCAAAATTAAACATTTTAATTAAAATCCCCTACATTTGGAAAATCAATATGAACTAATGCACCAACTTAAACCTAACACTTGGGTAGATAACTATGCTGATTATTTATTTAATTACGCAGTAGCTAGAGTAAGCGATTCCGAAATTGCTAAAGATTTAGTGCAAGAAACTTTTTTTGCAGGATTAAAATCTGCAAAAAATTATAAGGGAGATGCCGCAGAACGCACCTGGTTAATCGCTATTCTAAAACGAAAAGTGATAGATCATTACCGTAAAATAAATTCTAACAAAGGTAAAGCAGAGGTTAGAATGTCTTATAGTTCTAGCATTGACTCTGACGGAGATTGGTTAGAAGAACAAGTAGCAGATCCTTTTAGTAAACTAGAGAATAGCGATTTAGAAAACGAAGAATTAGGTCTTGCGATCCAAGAATGTATTTCTAAGTTACCTAAAAAACAAGCATTAGTTTTTAAAATGAAAACAATTCAAGGCATAAGTACAGAAGATATTTGTAATGAACTTGGCATTAATTCGTCTAACCTTTGGGTTATTATCCATAGAGCTAGAACTGCTTTAATGGGATGCCTAAACACTAATTGGTTTTAATTATGATTTCTTGTGAAAAAGCAGCTAAAATCTGCAACAAAATACAATACAAAGAAGCTTCTTTTTTCGAAAAGATAAGTCTTAAGTTTCATTTATTAATTTGCAAAACTTGTCCTCAGTTTTCTAAAAAAAATACTGAGTTTACATCGCTTTGCGAAAAAGCTCACTTACAATCTTTAACAGAACAAGATAAAGTTAAGATGAAACGAGAGCTAGAAAATGTAAATGAATAAAGTAATCTACTAGGTAGACTATTAAAAGCCATGCAATAGGAATTGCTTCTACCCAAAAAGAAGCAAAATACTTTGTTTGCTTACCTTGTGTATACAACACTAAAAAGCCAAAACTTAAAAAAAGAATACCCTTAGCTATTAAATCTAAAGGTGTAATTGTTTCTTTTAAGTACGTTGTAAAAAAGAAAATTAGAACAACAACACCTGTCGTTAACTTAGTATGTATTACACCAAAACGCTGTGGTATTGTTCTTAAAGATGGTGAGTCGTACGCTAAATCCCTAATCTCAAAAGGCATTAGTAGTATTAAAACAATTAGGAAACGCTGAAAAGTCTCTATCCAAACATCTGCACTTAAGTCCATATTAGCAGACAAAACAGGCAACAGCACTGTAACTCCCGCCCAAACAATGGCCACCATAAATACTTTTAATGCACCAAAACTTCTTAAATTTTTAGCTTTAGGTAGTACAGGCAATGTATAGATAGCTGTAAAAACACCTAAAGCAAACATACAATACCAAACGTCTTTATGTAGAAAAAAAGCAAAATAGACAGCAAAAGCCATGGCTAAAAAGCTAAAAACCTGAATGCTTTTATGGTATTTATTTACGACCAAAATATACTTCTTTGCCTCTACACCATATTTTATAAAATTATAGCAAGCTATAGTACTAAAAAAACAAAAATAAGCAAGGTTTTGATTTATAGTGATATCTAAAAGTAGTGCGGTAATTTCTAGCAGGCAAAACACAGAAGCAGCAACGTGAACGCTTGCATCTAGATAAAAATTAAAAATTCTCCTGACTAATTTCATTACGCAAATGTAACTAAAGTGTTCATAACATTAATTATTGGTTAAAAACTTTAGATTAAGTACGGTACAATTTATCAATTTTGATAAAAAATATCATTAATTTTGCACATCTTTTATAAAAAACACTCTAGAATATGAGAACAGATTTGTTTGCCTTAAGACATATTGGTATAAATGAAGACAACTATCAACATATGCTTAAAACTGTTGGTGTAGAAAACTTAGACCAACTGATACATGAAACTATCCCAAATGACATTAAGCTAAAAAAGAACTTAGACCTGCCAGAAGCCTTAAGTGAAAATGAGTACTTAGAGCACTTACAAGAGCTAGCAGACAAAAACAAAGTTTTTAAATCTTATATTGGTCTAGGATATAACGAAGGTCTTTTGCCTTCTCCTATCAAAAGAAATATTTTAGAAAACCCGGGTTGGTACACAGCTTACACTCCTTACCAAGCAGAAATTGCTCAAGGTCGTTTAGAAGCATTGTTAAACTTTCAAACAATGGTTTGTGATTTAACAGGTATGGAACTTGCAAATGCATCTCTTTTAGATGAAAGTACAGCAGCTGCAGAAGCAATGGCTATGCTTTTTGATGTTCGCAGTAGAGCACAGAAAAAAGAAAATATAGTTAAGTTTTTTGTTTCTGAAGAAATACTACCTCAAACCTTATCTCTATTACAAACACGAGCTACCCCTATAGGAATAGAACTTGTTATTGGAAATCATGAAGAGTTTAAATTTGGAACAGATTTTTATGGGGCCTTATTACAGTACCCAGGTAAATTTGGTCAAGTTTATGACTATGCTAATTTTGTAGAAAACTGTAATGCCAACGAAATAAAAGTAGCCGTTGCTGCAGATATATTAAGTTTAGTAAAACTTAAAGCCCCGGCTGAATTTGGTGTAGATGTTGTTGTTGGAACAACACAACGCTTTGGTATACCTTTAGGATACGGTGGTCCTCATGCTGCATTTTTTGCAACTAAGGATGCGTACAAAAGAAACATTCCAGGAAGAATTATTGGAGTAACTAAAGATACAGATGGCAAGCCAGCTTTACGTATGGCGCTACAAACCAGAGAACAACATATTAAAAGAGATAAAGCAACCTCTAACATTTGTACTGCACAAGTATTATTAGCTGTTATGGCTGGTATGTACGCAGTTTATCATGGCCCAAAAGGTTTAGAGTATATTGCTACTAAAGTACATAACACAGCTAAAGCTACTGCAACTGCATTAGAAAATTTAGGATTTAAGCAATTAAACTCTGCTTATTTTGATACTATTAAAGTTGAAGTTAAAGACGCAAGCGCTCTTAAAACGATAGCTGAAGCTCATAAAATAAACTTTAATTATATTGATGATACCACTGTATCTATCTCTATACATGAAGCTACATCTAAAAAAGATCTTATTGCTATTTTAGATTGTTTTGCAACGCTTAACAATAAAGATAATACCGCTTCATTCTCAGAGGACTTAGCAGATGTAATACCATTTGCTGTAAAGAGAAATACACCATTTTTAGAAAACGCAGTTTTTAATTCTTATCATTCTGAGACAGAATTAATGCGTTATATTAAAAAACTAGAACGTAAAGATTTAGCTTTAAATCATTCTATGATCTCTTTAGGGTCGTGTACTATGAAATTAAATGCAGCATCAGAAATGCTTCCTTTAAGTTCTGCACAATGGGGAAACATTCACCCATTTGCTCCAATAGACCAAGCAGAAGGGTATCAAATTCTATTAAAAAAACTAGAAAATTACTTAAGTGAAATTACTGGTTTTGCAGCAACTTCTTTACAACCAAATTCTGG
Source organism: Cellulophaga sp. 20_2_10 (assembly GCF_023476645.1). Classification (GTDB taxonomy): domain Bacteria; phylum Bacteroidota; class Bacteroidia; order Flavobacteriales; family Flavobacteriaceae; genus Cellulophaga. The sequence continues at coordinate 112,570 of NZ_JAMCOJ010000002.1, read as the reverse complement.
TGCACAAGGAGAATATGCGGGTTTAATGGTAATTAGAGCGTATCACGAATCTAGAAACGAGTCTCACAGAAATATTTGTTTAATTCCTGCTTCTGCACACGGTACAAATCCTGCATCTGCAGTAATGGCTGGTATGAAAGTAGTTGTTACTAAAACTGATGAATTTGGAAATATAGACGTAACAGACTTAAAAGAAAAAGCTGAATTGCACAAAGACAATTTAGCAGCCTTAATGGTTACTTACCCATCTACTCACGGTGTTTTTGAATCTTCAATTAAAGAAGTAACAAAACTTATACATGACAATGGCGGACAAGTTTATATGGATGGTGCTAATATGAATGCTCAGGTTGGCTTAACTAACCCAGGCAATATTGGCGCAGATGTATGCCACCTAAACTTACACAAAACTTTTGCCATTCCACATGGTGGTGGTGGCCCAGGTGTTGGTCCAATTTGTGTTGCCCCACAATTAGTACCATTTTTACCAGGCAACCCAGTAATAAAAACTGGTGGAGAAAAAGCCATAACTGCAATTTCTTCTGCTCCTTGGGGTAGTTCTTTAGTTTGCCTTATCTCTTACGGATACATTGTAATGTTAGGCGAAGCCGGACTAAAACAATCTACTTCTATTGCTATTTTAAATGCTAATTATATAAAAGAAAGATTAACTGGTAAGTTTGATGTTTTATACACAGGAGAAAAAGGTAGAGCTGCACACGAGATGATTATTGACTGTAGACCATTTAAGCAAAATGGTATAGAGGTAACAGATATTGCTAAACGTTTAATGGACTACGGTTTTCATGCGCCAACTGTATCTTTCCCTGTAGCAGGAACTTTAATGATAGAACCTACAGAAAGTGAAAGTTTACCAGAGCTAGATCGTTTTTGTAACGCTATGTTAGCTATTAGAGCAGAAATAGACGAAGCAACATTAGATAACCCTAACAATGTTTTAAAGAACTCTCCGCACACACTAGATATGGTTACTAGTGATAGCTGGGAATTTCCTTACAGCAGACAAAAAGCTGCTTTTCCTTTAGACTATATTGCAGACAATAAATTTTGGCCTGTAGTAAGACGTGTAGACGAAGCATATGGAGACCGTAATTTAATATGTACTTGCGCTCCTATAGAAGCATATATGGAAGCTTAATAAGCTCAACAAAATCAATGCACTAAAGCCGTTTAGAAAAATCTAAACGGCTTTTTTTATTTTAATTTTTTAGCTTGAACATCATACAATTTATTATGCACGCATAGTTTATTTCATTCGTTTTTTGTAACTTTATTTTTTAAATTAAACCCTAATTATGCATATCGGAATTACAGGAACTGGTAGTTATATACCATCCATAACTACCCCAAACTCAGACTTTATAAATAACACTTTTTTAAATACAGATGGCTCCGCCATACCTAACTCTAATGAAGTTATCATAGAGAAGTTTAAAAAAATAACAGGAATAGAAGAAAGAAGGTATGTAAAAGAAGATCAAAATACTTCGGACATTGCATATCTAGCTGCCAAAAAAGCAATTAAAGATGCCAATATAGACAAAGAAAGTATAGATTATATTATTGTTGCTCATAATTTTGGAGATGTTTCTCACGGACAAATTCAAGGAGATGTCTTACCTAGTTTAGCTAGTAAGGTTAAACACTTACTACAAATTAAAAATCCAAAATGTGTTGGTTACGATATTCTTTTTGGTTGTCCAGGTTGGGTACAAGCCACCATACAAGCCTATGCCTTTATCAAAGCCGGCTTAGCAAATAGATGTTTGGTAATCGGTGCAGAAACACTATCTAGAGTTGTAGATCCTTACGATCGTGATTCTATGATATATTCCGATGGCGCAGGAGCTACTATTATTGAAGCTACCGAAGATGCTGGTAATATTTTAGCCCACAACGCAGCAACCTATACTGTTGACGAGGCTAACTATTTATTCTTTGGAAAAACATTTAACAAAGAAGATAAAAACGACCGAGTATATATTAAAATGCATGGTCGTAAAATATATGAATTTGCAGTAACTCACGTTCCACAAGCAATGAAAGATTGTTTGGACGAAAGCGGAGTGGCAATAGAAGATGTAAAAAAGATATTTATACATCAGGCAAATGAGAAAATGGATGAAGCTATTGTAAGCAGGTTTTACAAATTGTACGATAAAACTATGCCCACAGACATTATGCCAATGAATATTTATAAACTTGGTAATAGCTCTGTAGCAACCATTCCGACACTTTTTGATGTTGTTAGAAAAGGAAAATTAGAAAATCACGCTGTAAAAAAAGGAGATGTTGTTATATTTGCGAGCGTTGGCGCTGGTATGAACATCAATGCCATAGTTTACAAATATTAAAAATGTACGAAAAAACATATCCTAGCAAACGTTTTAAACATACGCTAGAATTTCTTCAAAAACACATTAACACAAGTGAATCCATTTTAGATCTAGGTGTAGAAAACCCTCTATCTAAAATTATGGTAGAACAAGGTTACCAGGTAACTAATACAAAAGGAGAAGATTTAGATATCGATTTTTCTTCTGTTATTACAACCCAATCAGATGTGGTAACGGCCTTTGAAATTTTTGAACATTTACTAGCTCCTCTTAATGTGCTAAAAGAAATTAAGAGCGATAAACTAGTTACTAGTATTCCGCTTAACCTTTGGTTTGCTCCCGCATACAGAAGTAAAACAGATAAATGGGATAGACACTACCACGAATTTGAAGATTGGCAGTTTGATTGGTTACTAGAAAAAGCTGGCTGGGAAATAAAAGATACTGCAAAATGGACTAATCCTATTAAAAAAATTGGACTTAGACCAATACTACGTAGCTTTACTCCTAGGTACTATATTGTATATGCAGAAAGAAAAAAATAGTATCCTTTTATCTTTTTAGTATGATGTATTACATTATAATTCCCGCACATAATGAAGAAGCTTTTATAGCTAAGACATTAAATTCTATACTTCATCAAACCTTAGCGCCTAAAAAAGTAATTATTGTAAATGATAATTCTACAGACACTACAGAAACAATTATAGACTCTTTTACAGACAAACATAACATCTTTAAAAAAGTAAATACAACATCTTCTACCAAACATATGCCTGGTAGCAAAGTTATAAATGCTTTTACCAAAGGACTAGCCGTCTTAGATAACCAATACGACTTTATTGTAAAGTTAGATGCAGATATTATTTTACCTGAAAATTACTTTGAAAAAATAGTTCATATTTTTAAGAGTGATGAAACTATAGGTATTGCTGGTGGCTTTGCATATGAAGAAGATAAAAATGGGAAATGGAAACTTAACCATCCAATGAACAAAGACCACGTTCGCGGTGCATTTAAAGCCTATAGAAAATCTTGCTTTAAAAGCATAAACGGATTGCGAAGTGCAATGGGTTGGGACACTGTAGACGAGCTTCTAGCGCAATACAACAACTACACTATATTTACAGATACAACCTTAAAAGTAAAGCATTTAAGACCTACAGGAAACGCATATAACAAACAAGCGAAATTACTACAAGGTAAAGCGATGTACGCAATGCGATATGGTTTTGCCATAAGTTGCATTGCTTCTCTAAAAATGGGATTAAAACAAAAAAAAGCAGCTGTTTTTTTTGATAACCTATCTGGTTACTCAAGTGCTAAAAAAGAAAAATTGCCCTTTTTGGTTACACCAAAAGAAGGCAATTTTATTCGTAATCTTCGTTGGAAGAATATTAAAAGTAAATTATTTTAATTCTGCAAAACAGCTTCAATTGGCTTACCGGTTGTTCCATTAGGAGCAGCCATACCCAATAAAGCAGAGACTGTTGGTGCTATATCAGGAATTTCAGTAAGTTGTACTGTACTTCCTTTTCTAATTCCTTTTCCAAAAAACAACAAAGGTACATGCGTATCATAAACTCGAGGAGAACCGTGCGTAGACCCTGTTCTAGAGTAACTAATATAACCAGGTTTTAAAACAACTATAACATCTCCAGAACGCTTTTGATTGTAACCATTCTGTACAACATAAGGTATACCTCTTGTGTAATTATTCTGCCACATCTGGTATGCAGTATACGTTTTATCTACATCACTAAAAGTAAGTAGTTCATTCGCAAAAGCTTCTTGTACCGTTTTAGGATCCAAATCTAAGTTTGCAATTACTTTATGATCTAAAAATATTTGGTCATTAGAAACATTCTTAATTAAATCTTCTGAACCAAATTTAAAATTAGACCATTCATTTAATTTAGCAGATATCTCTTTATAACTTATATATTCACCCGGTATATTATGATCCTTTAAATAGGTTGGAACTTGTATTGCCGCATGATCTGAACTTAAAAACACAGTATACTCTCCTTTTCCTACTTCCGAATCTAACTCTTTAAACAAACGAGCCAAATCCTGATCTAAACGAAGGTAAGTATCTTGAACCTCTTTAGAGTTAACCCCAAATTGATGTCCAACATAATCCGTAGAAGAAAAACTAACAGCCAAAAAATCTGTAATTGCATCCTTACCTAAACTTTCTCCTTTTAAAGCTGCAATAGCAAAATCTGCTGTTAAACTATTACCATAAGGAGTAGCCTTAATAATATCAAAACCGTTATTATCATTCCAAATTGCTGGCAAATTATGAGGAAAACTTGTTGATGTTTCGCCTTTAAACTTACCTTCATAATTATTTTCATCAGAACCACTTTCTACATATGCATTTATATCTTTTAAAGTAGTCCAAGATTTTTTATATTTCTGTGCTGCATCAGAAGCATTAAAACTAGTAACCCAGTTAGGCAAACTATTCATATAATAAGAGCTAGTTATAAAGTTAGCTTCATCTTTACCAACAAACCAATATGCAGCATTAGCTGCGTGACCACCAGGTAAAACAGCTCCTCTATCTTTTATAGCAACAGCAATAACTTTACCCTTCATTTGTGTATGTAAACGCAATTGATCTGTAACCGTAGTTGTTAGCATTCTATTTGGGCTCATTTTACCTTCACTACCGTTTGTACCAACAGAATTATAGTTACTATCACCTGCACAGTAAACATTTACCCCTAAATCTTTGTCGTACCAATTATTACCTATAATACCGTGCATAGCAGGTGTAGTACCTGTATAAACAGAAGTATGCCCAGGACCTGTACTTGTTGGTGAATAATTATAATGATGATTTTTAGCTGTAAAACCTTCATTTACCATACGTTTAAAACCGTCTTCTCCGTATTGATTCCAAAAACGTGTAAGATAGTCGTATCTCATTTGATCTACTATAATACCAACTACCAACTTAGGAGTTGTACCTAGAGAGGTTGTACTTTGCACTTCTACATTGCTCTTACTCTTCTTTTTAGATTTTTTTTGCGCATTAATTCCTTCCGTGTTAGACACAAAAAACACTGCTAATAATGCCACAATTAGTCTTCTCTTCATTGCAATTAATTTTATTGATAACGTAAATGTAAATAAATAAACTTTTAAATTTTTTATTTGGATGTCAAATGAAAGTTAATATTATTATTTTTACAGACAGAAGTCTATTTTATATGAATTACATAGCATCTATTGGCAGTTATTTTATAATGATTAAAGAAGTTTTTAGAAAGCCCACAAAATGGTCTATTATGAAAACTCTTATCCTTAAAGAAATAGACGAATTGGTTTTTGGTTCCTTGGGTATCATTATCTTTATTTCGTTTTTCATCGGTGGTGTTGTAACCATACAAACTGCATTAAACCTTACTAACCCTTTAATACCAGAAAGTCTTATTGGTTTTGCGGCAAGGCAATCTGTAATATTAGAGTTTGCTCCAACATTCACATCTATTATTATGGCTGGTAAAGTTGGATCTTATATTACATCTAGTATTGGTACAATGCGAGTTACAGAACAAATAGATGCACTCGAGGTTATGGGAGTAAACTCTTTAAACTATTTAGTTTTTCCTAAAATTATAGCCTTACTTCTATATCCGTTTGCTATTGCAATTGCCATGTACGTTGGTATTTTTGGCGGATGGGTTGCCGGTGTTTTTGGTGGTTTTACAACAAGTGCTAGTTTTATTGAAGGAATTCAACTAGATTTTATTCCGTACCATGTTGCGTATGCTTTTATAAAATCTATAATATTCGCTTTTGTTATTGCCACTATACCATCTTTTCACGGATATTACATGAAAGGTGGCGCTTTAGAAGTTGGTAAAGCAAGTACCACTGCCTTTGTCTGGACCAGTGTTGCTATTATTATTTTAAACTATATATTAACTCAATTACTATTAGGATAATGATAGAGGTAGATAACTTACACAAATCTTTTGGCGAATCGCATATTTTAAAAGGTGTAACAACTAATTTTGAAAAAGGAAAAACTAACCTAATTATAGGACAAAGTGGATCTGGTAAAACGGTATTTTTAAAATGCTTGCTTGGTTTGTTTACTCCAGATGAAGGATACATCTGTTATAATGGAAATATTTATAACGACTTATCCCCTGATCAAAAAAGAAACCTTAGACAAGAAATGGGAATGGTTTTTCAAGGCAGTGCCTTGTTCGATTCTCTTACTGTAGAAGGTAATGTAATGTTTCCTTTAGAAATGTTTACAAAACAATCTAAATCAGAAATGCAAGACCGCGTAAATGCAGTTTTAAAAAGAGTAAACCTAATAGATGCTCACCATAAATATCCATCTGAGATTTCTGGAGGTATGCAAAAAAGGGTTGCAATTGCTAGAGCAATTGTAATGAATCCTAAGTATTTATTTTGCGATGAACCAAACTCTGGTTTAGATCCAAAAACAGCAATATTAATAGATAATCTTATACAAGAGATTACTCAAGAATATGATATCACTACGGTAATTAACACCCATGATATGAACTCTGTTATGGAAATTGGACAAAAAATATTATTCCTAAAAAACGGCCATAAAGAATGGGAAGGTACTAATAAAGAAATTTTTAAAACAGATAATGAAGCTGTAACTGACTTTGTTTATTCTTCTGAATTATTTAAAAAAGTTAGACAAATGTATATTGAAGAACGAAATTAATTCGCTAATTCTCGTACCTGAATATTTTTATCTTTTAACCTTAGTTTTAACCATTCCGATATTTTTTTCATATCTGCGTCTTTATCTTTAGACTTTGTTTTTGGTTTCCAATTAACCTCGAAAACAGGAATTGTATCTATTTTTTTAAAGTCCGTACGTATGGTATATGAGTACCCTAAAGATGCTAAGTTTTCATAATTAGCTTTAGCTTCTGCACTAACATCATTAAAAGGAATTTGTTTTGACACTAATTTCTGAAGTTGGGTTAATTCTGACTCTAACATGGCAATTTTTTCTTCTTTCCCCATTAACTCCGCCTTTTTCGTTTGGTATAACTCATCAATATATTTCATCTGATCTACCTCTTTATTTCTAGAGCCTTGAATAACCTTTAGCTCTGTATTAGACAGTTCTTTATAGTCTTCACTCTTAATAGAATTCCAACTAGAAATAATATTATCAGGCACCAATTCTTCACCCATAAACATTACTTCTATCACAGATTTTTGATGATCATTTTCTTTTTTAAATATCATCTCATATAAAGATTGATCCCCACCATGATACTCAACATTAGTAAGATTATCTAAGAACAGGCCATTACCCGAAAACTGATATTTTGCTATATTTTCTGAAACAAATTCATATGCCTGACTCTTAAAGTTAGATTCTCTCCAAGCCTTAAAAAACGTCCAACTTGCAGGTACCATTACTAAAATAGCCACTAAAGAAGCTAATCTACTAATTAACCTTCGGCGCTCAGAATTTGCATACCGCACCATTGGAAAACGTAATATCTTAATCACTAAAAAGGTTGCTAAAGCAATAAATATGGTGTTTATCGTAAACAAATACATAGCTCCACTGGCATAACTCCAATTGCCAATAGCCAGACCAAAACCTACTGTACACAAAGGAGGCATTAATGCTGTCGCAATTGCCACACCAAAAATTACACTGGCAATAGTTCCTTTTTTTGCACGCGCAATAACCAAGGCCAAACCACCAAAAAAAGCAATAAGTACATCTCTAATATCTGGTGCCGTACGCGCTAAAAGTTCAGAAGACTCATTGCGTAATGGAAAAAATTTAAAGAACAAAAAGGCGGTAAGAATACTTAGCACCACCATTACCCCAAAATTCTTAAGAGAACGACGTAATGTATCTATATCATTAATTGCCAATGATAAGCCCATCCCTAAAATAGGCCCCATTAATGGTGATATTAACATGGCACCAATAACAACAGCTGTAGAATTCGCATTTAACCCAATAGAAGCTATAAATATAGAGCAAATTAAAATCCAAGAAGTGTGCCCCTTAAAAGGTATATCTGCTACTATAGATTCTCTAGTAGCTTCCTGGTCTGTATTAGTACGAATATCTAAAAGCTCTTTTAAAAACTTTTTTGTACTCCCCAATAAGCCTTGAAAATCTTTCTTTACATTTTCTGAAGACTCATTACCTGCAACATTATTTTCTTGCTCTGTATTATTACTCATATAGACTGGTATTATTTACCAAATTTTTCTTTAACCTCGTTTAAGATAACCTTAATATCTTGCTCTTTGTCTTTAGGACAAATTAATAAAACATCTTCTTTATCTACTACAATATAATTGTCTAAGCTATCTAAAACTACAACTTTATCTTTTGCCGTACGCACTATATTACCATTAGAGTTTCTATCTAACAACTTAGCTCCAACAACAGCATTTTCAGCTTCATTCTTATCTAACTTATCATATAAAGAACCCCAAGTACCAAGATCATTCCAATCAAAAGTAGCAGGTAAAACAAATATGCTTTTAGAATGCTCCAAAATAGCATAATCTATAGATATATTCTCTGCTAAAGCATAGTTCTTAGTTATAAAATCTTTCTCCGCTGGTGTATTGTAATCATCCATTCCCGAATTAAACAATTCGTATTGTTTAGGCTGAAACGTTTTAAATGCATCAACTATTGTCTTTACACTCCACATAAAAATACCTGCGTTCCAAAGAAAATTACCTTGACTAATAAATTCTTTAGCTGTGTTATAATCTGGTTTTTCTCTAAATTGATTTACTTTTTTAATTTCTAAATCAGCATTTTTATTATACTCAATATAACCAAATCCTGTATTAGGAAAGGTCGGTTTTATACCTAATGTACATAACACATCTTCTTTCTCACACTTTGCAAAACACTGCTTTACATTATCTTCAAAAGCTTCTTCGTCTTCAATCCAATGGTCACTAGGAGCAACTATCATTACCGCATTGGGATTCTCTTTCTTAATTTTAAGGGCAGCATATAAAATACAAGGAGCAGTATTCCGCATTGCAGGCTCTAAAACTACTTGATCTTGTGTTAACATTGGCAATTGCTCTAAAACCAGGTCATTGTAACTTTCATTAGTTAGCACCAAAATATTTTCTTTTGGAATAAACTTATGGAGTCTATTAAACGTTTTCTGAATTAAAGTATAACCAGACCCTAACATATCATGAAACTGCTTAGGGTATTCAGCAGTACTTACAGGCCAAAACCTAGACCCAATACCGCCAGCCATTATAACTGCGTAATAATTTTTGTTCATGTTATTAATCTTTTATAAGTTCTACTTCTGCATTAGGTTGAAAAACATACGTTCTACCACTAGATATTTCAACACACTCATATCTCTTTATTTTCCTTGCTCCCTTTTTAAATAACTTACCGTTGTGAATTCTAAACACACTACCTATTGGTAACTCAAAAATATATGTTTTATTTGACTCAGGATCAAATTGTTTTAATGCTAACGATAACTTAGCATCTGTATCACTGCTTGCCTTAGGATTTTTAAAATGATTAGCTATAACCGGCAATACCTTTGTTGGAAATATTTCTGGTCTTATAAATGGTAACATTAAAGATTGAAACGTTTTTTTCCACTCCATACCGTGCGGCTTAATACGTCTTCCATATTTTTCAAATGCGACTAAATGTGCAATCTCATGTATTAAGGTTATTAAAAACCTATATTTATTTAATGATGCATTTACTGTTATTTGATGCATCCCTCCTGGCAATCTTCTATAATCTCCATGACGTGTAACTCTGTCTCCCACAATTTTTAGATGCACTGCATTTACTTTTATTAAAGAAACACAAGATTGCACAGCTCTTTCTGGTAGATATTTCACAAGGGTACTCTCCATATAAACAAAAATAATAGATTCTACCTTTTACTGCTAAGGTTCACAGTTTATTTTGTAGTAAAATACAACTTTTTTAAATTATTTTTTAACGGCTTTTATAATAGTTACTCCCAACACATCAAAACAAAACTGCCTATTAAAAAAAACAGGCAGTTTTACTTCTATAATTTATGTTACAAGTTAAGGAGTACTATTACTTACTTGTAATAATTTACCGTTATACATTTTATGTCCTGTAAGCGCAAAATTTTGAATATATTCTGCCATTTCTAAGGCAGTAGTTGGCGCTGTATACCCCGGAAAAGCTTCTTCTAGCATTTCAGTCTGTACTGCTCCTAATGCCAAAACATTAAAAGATGGTCCGGTTTCCTTAAATTCTTCTGCCCAGAGCTCTGTTAATGTCACCACAGCTCCTTTACTAGAACTGTATGCAGATAAGCCCGCAAACTTAACACTACCTTGCACACCACCCATAGAACTTATAGTTACTACATGTCCGTCTTTAGGCATTTTCGGAATCACTAGTTTTGTAATACTTGCTACTCCAAAAACATTGACTTTATAAACAGCCTCAAAATCTTGAGTTGTAGTTTCTAAAAATGGTTTATTTGCTAATTTTCCGGCATTATTAATTAAAACATCTACCTGTTGCCAGTTTTCGGTAATAAAATTCTCTACCTTTTTTAAATCTTCTTCTTTTGAAATATCAAACGGAAAAGAAAAAATATTTGAATTATTTAGAGATGCTATAGGCTCGTTATTTCTAGACAATGCCAAAACTTTATGCCCATTGTTAGCAAATAGTTGCGCCATTTGATACCCTATACCTCTGCTAGATCCTGTAATTATAATATTAGCCATTAATTGTATTTTATTTCTTTTGTTTTAGCGTTTGCAATATTTTCTAATACTGGCACAAACTTATTAATTAAGCTCGCCATATGATCAAAATCCATTACATCTGGCTCATCACCTACTTTATGGTAATGGTCAAAATTTGTAAAATCGAATGTAGAATAGGTTTGTGAAGGAACATTAAACTCCTCATGAAAAGGATAATTATCAGATCTCATAAACAGTCTAAATTCGCCTGCCTTAGGTAAAAATCCCGCTATATTTTCTCCTGCATACGTATTACTTACTTCTGCCAAATTAGATTCGTTAAAACCTGTAACATATGTTACGTAATCTTTGTCTTTCATTGGTATACCTATCATTTCAAAATTTAGCATTGTATACAAATTAAGGTTTGCTTGTTTTAATTTAGCAGCAAGATGTTTAGAACCTAAAAGTCCCATTTCTTCTGCAGAGAACAAAGCAAAAATAATACTACGTTTATTGGTTTTATTCTTCCCAAAGTAACGTGCAAATTCCATAACTGCAGAAGTACCTGATGCATTATCATTAGCTCCGTTCGCTATTACATCGTCTCCATCTGCTTTAGCCTTACCTATATGATCATAATGCGCTCCTAAAATAATAAACTCATTTTTTAAAACTGGATCATTACCTTCTATATACCCAACAATATTATAAGCTACACCATTTTTTGCCTCGAAATTAGTCAATGTATCTCTGTATGACGAAAAATATGGTTTTACACCACTAGACTTAAAACTATTTTCGATAAACGTAGCTGCTTCTGCAATACCTTCAGAACCAGACATTCTTCCTTGCAGATCATCTGAAGCTAAAAAGTTAACAATTTTTTTTACACTCATTGGTGTTACGTCTACACTATGATCTACAGAGTTTTGTTGTGCTTGCGTTGTGCAAGAACCTAACATAATTATAGCTAAAAAATAAAGTGTCTTTCTCATGTTTAATTTATTTAAGCACTAAAGATAAAAAAAGCATCTCAAAATTAATGAGATGCTTTTTAATATAATTTATTAAAGTTTTTACAATTACGCTAACATTGTAACTGGATTCTCTATAAAACTTCTTAAAGTTTGTAAAAACTGAGCTCCAACTGCACCATCTACTGTTCTGTGATCGCATGCTAAAGTTAATTTCATAGTATTACCTACTACTATTTCTCCATTTTTAACAACTGGCTTTTCTACAATTGCACCTACAGATAATATTGCTGCGTTAGGTTGGTTTATGATTGATGTAAATTCTTGAATACCAAACATACCTAAATTAGACACTGTAAATGTACTGCCTTCCATTTCTGAAGGAGCAATTTTTTTAGATCTTGCTTTACCAGCTAAATCTCTTACAGAAGCACCAATTGTAGTTAAACTCATTTGATCTGCAAATTTAAGAACTGGCACAACCAATCCTTCATCTACCGCTACTGCTACCCCAACATGTATATGTTTGTTGTAACGCGTAACATCATCTTTCCAAGTTGTATTTACTTGCGGATGTTTTCTTAAAGCCATTGCACAAGCTTTTAGAACCATATCATTAAATGACACCTTAATATCTGGCAAGCTATTAATCTGAACTCTTGAAGCTATTGCATTGTCCATATCTACCTCTATTGTAAGGTAAAAATGTGGTGCTGTAAATTTAGACTGTCCAAGAACTTTAGCAATTACTTTACGCATTGAAGAGTTTTTAACATCCTCAAAACCTTCTTCACCAACTGGTGCATATATTGCAGGCTGTGATTTTGCTTCTGGAGCAGTCGCTTTTGCCGCTGTTACATTAGAAGAACTAGAAGCTGCAGAAGGAGTAAAACTCTCCACATCTTTCTTTACTATTCTTCCATTGTCACCAGAACCAGTAACATCTGCTAAGTTAACACCTTTATCTGCTGCTATTTTTTTAGCTAACGGAGAAGCAAAAATACGCTTACCATCTGTAGAAACTGCTTCTACTGGCGCTGCTTTTTCTTCTTTTTTAGTTTCTGTTTTAGGAGCATCTGAAGTTGGTTTTGACGCAGGAGCATTACCAGCACTAAGTACAGCATTTACATCTGTTCCTTCTGGTCCTATAACTGCTAAAACTTCATCAACCGGAGAAGATTCTCCTTCTTTTATACCAACGTATAATAAAATACCTGAGTAAAAAGACTCAAATTCCATTGTTGCTTTGTCAGTTTCAATTTCAGCAAGAATATCTCCTTCTTCAACTTTATCACCAACATTTTTTAACCAAGCAGCAACTGTACCTTCTTCCATAGTATCACTAAGGCGAGGCATTTTTATTACTTCTACCCCTTCCGGAATAGCAGCTGACGTAGAAGTTTCTGCTACAGGTGCAGCAGTTTCTTCTTCCTTTTCCTCTTTAGCCTCTTCATTGGTTACAGCTGAAGCATCTCCTGATAACAATCCAGAAATATCTTCACCTTCATCACCAATAATAGCTAAAAGAGAATCTACAGGAGCGGTATCACCTTCTTGTATCCCTATATGTAAAAGAACACCTTCATTAAAAGACTCAAACTCCATTGTAGCTTTGTCTGTTTCAATTTCAGCAAGAATGTCTCCTTCTTCAACTTTATCACCAACATTTTTAAGCCAAGCAGCAACAGTACCTTCTTCCATGGTATCGCTAAGTCTTGGCATATTTACTATAATTGCCATTTTTTATAATTTATGTTGTACAAATGGAAAATCTTTTTGCTCGTAAACCATATCGTATAATTGACTTACTGGTGGGTAATCAGAACTTTCTGCAAACTCCTCACACTCCTTAACCATACGCTTAACTTCTTTGCCCATTTCAGCAATTTCATCTTCTGTAGCGTATTTTTTATCTCTTATAACCTCTAAAACCTGCGTAATAGGATCTATTTTCTTGTACTCTTCTACTTCTGCTTTAGTTCTGTAGTGTTGTGCATCTGACATAGAGTGACCTCTATAACGGTATGTCTTTATCTCTAAGAAAGTTGGTCCTCCTCCAGATCTTGCTCTTTCTACTGCTTTACTTACCTCTTCTGCAACAGTTACGGGGTTCATACCCTCTACTGCCTTACAAGGCATCTCGTAACCCAAACCTAGTTTCCAAATTTCTGTAGAATGAGATGTTCTTGCAACAGATGTACCCATCGCATATCCATTGTTTTCACAAATAAAAACAACTGGTAATTGCCAAAGCATTGCTAAGTTAAATGTTTCATGTAAAGATCCTTGTCTAACAGCACCGTCTCCCATATAACAAAGGGTTACTGCGTTGTTACCTGCATATTTATCTCCAAATGCTAGACCAGCTCCCAAAGGAATTTGTCCTCCTACGATACCATGACCACCATAAAAACGGTGCTCTTTAGAAAAGATATGCATAGAACCTCCCATACCTTGAGAAGTACCTGTTACCTTACCATAAAGTTCTGCCATTACTCTTTTAGGATCTACTCCCATACCAATTGGCTGTACATGATTACGGTATGCTGTAATCATCTTATCTTTAGTAAGATCCATTGCATGTAACGACCCAGCTAAAACAGCTTCTTGTCCGTTATACAAGTGTAGAAAGCCTCTAACTTTTTGTTGAATATACACTGCAGCAAGTTTATCCTCGAACTTTCTCCAGAACAACATATCCTTGTACCAATTAAGGTAAACTTCTTTGGTTATTTTTTTCATTGAAAACTTTTTTTTTAAAAAGGTCTGTTTTACAGAGTAGCAAAAATACACATTAAATCCACTATCAAAAAAAAAATAAAGAAAAAGCACAGACAAGATGCTTAATGTTTTTTTAAATTAAATTTTTATCAGAAAATTAGCTATAAAAAAATAATTCATTAAAAAAAAGCAGTTATAAGAAAGAATTACTAAAAGCTAGCGGTAAAATATCTGAGATAGAATTACACTTTAAAACCTTACCTACCTCACCCATTAACATTAAAGAGAGTGGTTCTTTTTGTTTTTGCTCATATTCTATCATAGATTGCCTACAATTTCCACAAGGAGCCGCAGGCTCCAACACCTTATAATTTTTTGATGTAGCAGAAATTGCTACAGAAACCATTTTTACGTTTGGGTATATAGCTGCTGCTTGATAAATTGCAACACGCTCTGCGCACAAACCAGAAGGGTACGCTGCATTTTCTTGATTATTACCTACTACTATTTCTCCGTTTTCTAAAAGCACTGCCGCACCTACTAAAAAACTAGAGTATGGAGCATATGCGTTACTACGAGCGCCTACAGCTTTAAGCATAAGGTCTTTGTCTGTTTTAGACAACTCATCAATAGAGTCGTAAACAGACATATCAAAAGATATTGTTTGTTTCTTCATTTAGTCGTTTAATAATTCTTCACCTAGGTTAAAGGTAAGAGAAAAACGCAGTGTATTTTCTAAAGGGTTTTTTATTTTTGATGTAGAGAATAAATAAGATAAATCTACCTGGGTAGCTTTAAACTTAAATCCAGCTCCTAAAGAAAAGAATTTACGAGCTCCTTTTAATTCGTTTTCATTAAAATAGCCTGTACGTAACATAAATGCATTTTGAAAAGAATACTCTGCTCCTAATGCCCAAGTTACTTCTTTAATTTCTTCTCCAAAACCATCTGGGGCATCTGTAAAAGAATTAAAGGCCCCTTCTAAAAAGCTTATTTGTTGGTAACGTTCGTTATCTTGACTATCTATCTGTCCGTCTTCATTAAAATCTTGAGGAGTAGGAACTAACAATTTATTAAATTCTGTTGTTAATGATAATACATTGTCTTGATCTAAAATAAAATCAAACCCTGCACCAAATTTTAAATTACCTGGCAGAAAGTTTTCCTGTCCGTTATTATCATATGCTATTTTACTTCCTAAGTTAGAGATATTAAAACCAGCTCTCCATCTACCATCAAACTTATCATAAGCTATTTCTGGAGATCTGTAAAAACCAGAGATATCTACTGCAAAAGCTGTTGCTGCTTTAGAGTCTACACTAGGATCTAAAGGGAATTTTAAATTAGAGCTAATAAATCTACCTCCAATACCCATAGAAAATTGGGTAGATAATTTTAAAGAGTATGCACCCTCTAAAACAAATTCATTTGGTTTAACAGTAGTACCTTCTTCATCTATAGTTTGCCTAAGTTCTACTTCTCCTAGACCAAAATATCGCAAACCAAAAGCAAAAGCACTTCTATCATCTAACTTATTATAAAAACTAGCATTAAGTAAGGCTACATCTGTAACTATGTTTTCTAAATATGGTGTATAGCTTATGCCAAACCCCATTTTTTGTTCTGCAAAAGCAAATTTAGCTGCATTCCACTGCAAAGAATATGCATCTGCAGATGTTGCTACTCCCATATCCCCCATTCCAGCTGCTCTAGCATCTGCCGCAATATTTAAAAAAGGTACTGCAGTAGTAATAGATCTGTTTTCTTGGGCTTTGCCAGTGTATCCGGATATTAAAAGCGCTACGAATAGTATTTTTTTCATCATCATATGTATAATAGTGGTATTCCCTACCTTTTTATATCTAATTAGGTACAATAATTTAATTAACGCTCTTTTTTAAAATATCTTATAAATAAATAACTTTATTTTTAATGACAAACCTAAAGACTTCTAATGTACTATAAAAATAAAATCTGTTATTTCCTTATTATTAAGGATATAAGAATTTCTACTAAAAAGAATTTAAAAAATAATACTATTCTATTCTTTACTCCGTTATAGATGTGTTGAACCTTGTTTTTCTGCTAGTTTCAGTTTTTTTTAGGATATGTAAAATATTCTTAGAAAATTTGCGTTTAATAAGCCGATAGTAAGCAAAGTTTAAATAGAAAATAAGTATAGTATAACTGCAAATTAGCAGTAAAGAATAGAACTCAAGTCTTAATTATGAAAAAACAATTCATTAAAGTTGTACTCTCGTGTGCTGTTGTAGCAGGTAGCATTACAAGTTGTAAAAAATCATCTTCTTCCAAAGATGTATCTCGTGCCACAGGTTGGAAAATTAACGCCAAAGAAGGTGGTTTTCAGCACAACTCTGATTTTAAAGAACAAGTTACCGCACCCGGTCTTGTCTTTGTAGAAGGAGGTACCTTTACAAAAGGTAAAGTGCAAGATGATGTTATGCACGATTGGAATAATACGCCAACTCAGCAACACGTACAATCCTTTTATATGGATGAAACTGAAGTAACTAATAAAATGTACCTACAATTTTTAGATTACTTAAAATCTGTTTACCCTCCAGAAAACCCTAAATATGCTAACATATATAAAGGTGCTTTACCAGATACGTTAGTATGGAGAAACAGACTTGGTTTTAACGAAACTATGACTAATAACTATTTAAGACACCCTGGTTATGCAGAGTATCCTGTTGTTGGTGTTAACTGGGTGCAAGCTACTCAATTTGCGGAATGGCGTACAGACCGTGTTAACGAACTAATGCTAGAAAAAGAAGGTTTTCTTAATAACGAAGCTAAATATAAAGCCTTAAATGGTGAAGGCGGTGGTACCTTTAGTACTGAGGCTTACCTAAACAGACCAGAGTCTGTATATGGCGGACAAATAGATTCTTTACAAGGTAAAGCTCAAAAGGTGGATTCAGTTTCTACTTTTGCTAAAAGAAGTAGTGGTATAATTTTACCAGAATATAGATTACCTACAGAAACAGAATGGGAATATGCTGCACAAGCTAACCAAGGTAATAGAGAATACAATAACTATAGAGGTAGAAAAAAATATCCTTGGGATGGTGATTACACTCGTAACGGGCAACGTGTTGGTAGAGGTGATCAATTAGCCAACTTTAAACAAGGTAAAGGTGATTATGGCGGAATTGCTGGTTGGTCTGACGATGGTGCAGATATTACTAACGCAGTTATGTCTTACAAACCAAATGATTTAGGTCTTTACGATATGGCCGGTAACGTATCTGAATGGGTTGCCGATGTATACAGACCAATAGTAGATGATGAAATTAGTGATTTTAACTACTATAGAGGTAACATTTATATGAAAACAGCTATTGGCGAAGATGGTAAAGTAAACATCCTTAGAGATTCTGTTTTATATGACACCTTACCAAACGGAAAAATAGTAGCAGTTAACTTACCAGGAGAAATTAAAATGGTTCCTGTAGATGAAGAAGAAACGTACTTAAGAACAAACTTCTCTTCTAGTGACAACAGAGGTTACAGAGATGGTGAACCAGGATCTACAAGATTTTACGATAAGTTTAATGATGCAGATGGTGATGAATCTAACAAGAAATCTATGTACAACTCACCTACAAACAAGATAGAAAGAGATAGTGCTGGTAAATTTATTAGAAACTATGACAAATCTAATTATAGAACTTCTTTAATTAACAATGAAGTTAGAGTATACAAAGGTGGTTCTTGGAGAGACCGTGCATTCTGGTTAGACCCTGCACAACGTAGATACTTACCACAGTATATGGCTACAGATGATATTGGCTTTAGATGTGCAATGTCTAGAGTTGGTTCTAAGTCTAAAACTAAAAATAAGACTGCTAGAGGTAAAAAAGTAAAATAACTTACTATAACATATTTTTTAAAAAAGACTGCTCCTTAGAGCGGTCTTTTTTTTTTATATTCGCTTTATGACAATAGCACAAATCCATCAACTATTTTTAACGTATTCTACCGTTTGTACAGATACAAGAAAAATCACCAAAGACTGTATTTTTTTCGCTCTTAAAGGCGATAATTTTAATGGTAATAAATATGCCAAAGAAGCACTACAAAAAGGTGCTGCTTATGTTATTGTTGACGAAAAGAAATACGCAATATCAGATCAATTTATTTTGGTTGAAGATGTTTTACAAACTTTGCAACAACTTGGTAAATACCATAGAAAGCAATGTATAGCAAAAGTTATTGGTCTAACAGGTAGTAACGGAAAAACTACGACCAAAGAACTTATAAAAGCTGTTTTTCAAAAAAAATATAAAACCATTGCTACCGTTGGCAACTTAAACAACCATATTGGTGTTCCTTTAACTCTTTTATCTATAAAAGAAGATACGGAAATTGCAATTGTAGAAATGGGTGCTAATCACCTTAAAGAAATAGAATTTTTAAGCAACTTAGCAGAACCAGACTACGGTTATATTACTAATTTTGGAAAGGCCCATTTAGAAGGTTTTGGAAGTACAGAGGGTGTAATACAGGGCAAAAGCGAATTATACCACTACCTAACAACAAACCAAAAGCATATTTTTTTAAATGCTGATGATTCTATACAAGAAAGCAAACTTGGCAACTATATTAAAAAAATAGGGTTTAGCACAAGTAACGAGCAATACTACAAGATAGAATTAGTAAATGCAAATCCTTTTGTGACTATAAAAGTTAAGGATACCACTATAACATCTAACTTAGTTGGCGCCTATAACTTTACAAATTGTTGTGCTGCCATTTTAATGGGAAAATATTTTAATATTACGTTACCCGAAATTAAAGATGCAATAGAACGTTATGTTCCAGAAAATAATAGATCGCAAATAGTAGAACTAAACGGCCATAAAATAATACTAGATGCTTATAATGCCAACCCAACAAGTATGACGGCTGCATTAGATAATTTTAACAGCTTAAAAGCTGCCCACAAAATTGTTTTTTTAGGCGATATGTTTGAGTTGGGAAATACAGCCGCTGCAGAACACCAAGAGATTGCAGACAAGGTTACCAAAATGAATTTTACTACTTCCTTTTTAGTAGGAGAGAATTTTGCTAAAGTAAAAACTGAAGCTATACAACTTCCTAGTTTTAATGACATACCAACGTACTTAAAAGAACATCCTTTACAAGCCAACAGCTACCTTTTAATAAAAGGTTCTAGAGGTATGGCCCTAGAAAGAATTTTAGATATACTATAAAAAAAGCCTCTCTATTACAGAGAGGCTTTTTAGTTTTTATATTAATTTCAGAAAAAACATATCTAAAACTTCTATTACAATTAAGATTATAATAATCCATTCTAGCCTACTACTTTCTTTATGATCCATTATATCCTTAAACAGCTCTAGGTTTTCTTTTATAACACCTAACCGCTCGTGAATGTATCTGTACCTGTCTTTTAAGTCAAACGTCTTTTTTAACTCTAGGTTTAAATGATTTAAAGTTTCGTTATCCCAAGTTACATCTGGTGAATCAAAAATATATAAGTTTTCAGAAATCTCGTTTTTAATGTTTAAAACTCGACCTATAAATCGTTTTAACTTATTGCCAGATATATCTAATTTTCCTTTTTGCTCAAGATACTTTGTATGTTCGTTTGTTTCTCCTAAAAGTTTCTCTGTAATTTCAAAATAATTATCCAAAGCTACAGACTGCGATGCATTTAAAACTATTAAACGTATTGCTTCTGTATCAAAAGAAGGTATTATCACTTTATAAAATGATACCTCTTGCTTACCTGGTTCTATTATAACGTTAACCTCTTCAGAAAAACGTTCTTCTTTTAACCCCTTGCAAAAAGGTTTAATACCATCTAAAATTATTCTTTTCTCTTCTAAGGAATGGTTAAAAAAACCAACCATTCCGTATTGAAAGATGTACACAAACTTTTCATCACCCATCTCATAAAACAACTCGTCTCCGTCTAAAAAAAGCAGGTTCCAAGATAAATTACGTTTGCATTCTCTAATAGATATAGAGGCCGCAATTTGGTAGGCGTCTACGCTATACATAGCTAATCTTCATCTTCTTCTAAAGGTACATCTGGTATTGCATCAGGGTCATCATCATCAAAACCTTCATAATCATCTTCATCATAATTAGCCATAGTTACTTCTAACTTCTCACTAATTTTAACCAAGTACTTAGTGTCCTCTGTTAACACCTCAACGGCCTCTATACGCTCTCCTTTGGCATTAGAAAAACGAATAACATTTAGGTCATCATAACCATCAGGATACCTTTCTACTAAAAGTTTTAAAACTTCAGGTGTTAGCTTTTTAAAATCTACTATAACTCTTTTTAAATTATCCATAGTTACATCTCTAACAAGTAAGCAAAAATTAATGGCGCAACAATCGTGGCATCACTTTCTATAATAAACTTTGGCGTATCAATATCTAATTTACCCCAAGTAATTTTCTCATTTGGTACTGCTCCAGAATACGAACCATAACTTGTTGTAGAATCTGAAATCTGACAAAAATAACTCCAAAATGGAGTTTCCGGTTTTTCCATATCTTGATACAACATTGGAACAACACAGATTGGAAAATCTCCTGCAATTCCTCCTCCAATTTGAAAGAATCCAATTCCGTTTTCAGAATTATTTGTATACCAATCTGCAAGGAAAGTCATATATTCTATACCAGATTTTACCGTACTCGCTTTTAATTCGCCTTTTAAAACATAAGAAGCAAAAATATTACCCATAGTAGAATCTTCCCAACCTGGACAAATAATTGGCAAGTTCTTTTCTGCAGCTGCATACATCCAAGAATCTTTAATATCTATCTCGTAATATTGCTCTAAAACCCCAGACAATAATAATTTGTACATATATTCATGAGGTAAAAAACGCTCACCATTTGCCTCTGCATCTTTCCATATTTTTACAATATGTTCTTGAATTCTTCTAAAAGCCTCTTCTTCTGGTATACAAGTATCTGTAACTCTGTTTAGTCCTTTTTCTAATAAATCCCATTCATCTTGAGGCGTTAAATCTCTATAATTAGGCACACGTTTGTAATGAGAATGTGCTACAAGATTCATAACATCTTCCTCTAAGTTGGCTCCTGTACAAGAAACTATTTGCACTTTATCTTGACGAATCATTTCTGCAAAAATCTTTCCTAACTCTGCAGTACTCATTGCTCCTGCTAAAGAAACTAACATTTTAGACCCTTTATTTAATTGTGCTTCATACCCTTTTGCAGCGTCTACTAAAGCAGCAGCATTAAAGTGTAAAAAGTATTTTTCTATAAAATTTGTAATTGGTTTGCTCATTTTATTTTTTATTTTTTTGATAATTTTCTAACTTCGAAAATATCTGTTCTTCTATCTTTTAAATTACGTACACTACCAAATTTATTCAAGTCTTTTAACAAGTCTAAATCCACATCAGCAATTAAAATCATTTCGGTATTTGTAGTTGCTTCTGCCTTAATTCCGTTTGCAGGAAAAGAGAAATCGCAAGGTGTAAATACCATAGATTGCGCATACTGAATGTCCATATTATTTACTTTTGGCAAATTACCAACACTACCTGCAATGGCCACATAACACTCGTTTTCTATTGCTCTAGCTTGTGCACAATGGCGCACTCTAGAATATCCATTTTGAGTATCTGTTAAAAACGGAACAAACAAAATATCCATTCCTTCTTCTGCTAAAATTCTACTTAGTTCTGGAAACTCAGAATCATAACAAATTAATACCCCAATTTTACCGCAATCTGTATCAAACGTTTTTATTTCATTACCACCTTGCATTCCCCAAACCTTGGCTTCATCTGGTGTAACATGTAATTTTTCATAACGCTCTGTAGAACCATCTCTTTTACAGATATAACCAGCATTGTACAGCAATTCATCCTTAATTTCTGGCATACTACCCGTAATAATATTAATATTATACGTAATCGCTAACTCAGAAAATTTCTGAACAATTTGTGGTGTATATTTTGCTAATTCTCTAATTGCTTCCGATTCTGGCAAGTGATTATTATCGGCCATTAAAGGCGCATTAAAAAACTCTGGAAACAATGCAAAGTCAGATCTGTAAGCAGAAACTGCATCAACAAAATATTCTGCTTGTTGCATTAATTCTTCCAAATCTTTATACAAACGCATTTGCCACTGAATTAAGCCTAAACGCACCACTTTTTTCTTTGTCGCTGCTTTTTTAGATTTTTTCTCGTAGTAAATATTATCCCATTCTAACAAAACTGCAAATTCACCAGAATTCTCATCACCTTCTAAATATCCTTTTAAAATTTTTGAAGGATGAAAATCATTCGAAATTTGAAAGTTTAAAACCGGATCATGTATATCCTTACGCTTTACACTTTCTATATATTCTTTTGGTGATAAAGTTGCTGCATATTTATGATAATTAGGAATTCTACCGCCAAAAGCAATTCCTTTTAAATTTTGTTTTTCAGCCAGTTCTTTTCTATAATCATACAACCTTCTACCTAAACGTAAACCTCTGTATTCTTTTTTTATAAAAACATCTATTCCGTATAAAACATCACCATCTTCATGATGCGTATCAAAGGTATAATTGCCCGTAATATCTTCATACGTATGTTGATCGTCGAAACTATCATAATCTAATTTTATAGATAATGCACAACCCGCCAACTCTCCATTTATCTTTATTACAACCTGCCCTTCTGGAAATTTATCAATTAAAGATTTAATTTGACTCTCTCTCCAATAAGAACCTGGCATACTAGAGTATGCCTGAATCATTGCTTCTTTTAACTGCTTATAGTCAGTTAAGGTTAAATAATGAAGCTCAATGTTTTCTATATTTTTGATCATTTTATAATACTAAAAATCATCGTTATCAGCAGCATCTTTAAACTTAGATAGTTTACTAAATGGATTTGCTTTATCAGCATCATCACCATTGTCATAACTATCATCGTTAGTCGCAAATTTATAACTTAACATTTTGTAATATAATTTTGCAGCCAAAAAGTCTGATGATTTATCTGCTTTATTTGGGCAAAGCTCAACAATATCAAAACCAACAACATTTTTCTCTGTAAACACTTGTTTTAAAAACTCAAGCATCTCGTACCAAAGTAAGCCTCCTGGTTCTGGCGTACCTGTAGATGGCATTATAGAAGGATCAAAAGCATCTAAATCTAACGTAATAAATACGTTTTCTGTCATTTGATTTACAACTTTATCCATCCAATACTCATCGTTTACCATATCATGTGCAAAGAATGTTTTTTCTTCGTCCATGAATGTTTTTTCTATTGCATCCATACTACGTATACCAACTTGTAATAAGTTCGTTTGCTGACTAGCTTCATGTACAGCACAAGCATGATTACAAGTAGTACCCTCATAAGATGCTCTTAAATCTGCATGTGCATCTATATGCAATACTGTTAAGTTGCTAAAACACTCATTAAAAGCTCTAATTGTTCCTATAGATATAGAGTGCTCACCACCAAACAAGGTAACAAACTTATTACGCTTAATGTATTTTTTGGTTATTTTATGCACTGCATCTACCATAGCTTCTGGAGAACTATTTTCAGTAATTGCATCTGCAAGATATACACCTTGCTGGTATGGTTCTGTTCCTGTTTCAATATCGTACAGCTCCATATTTTCCGATGCATTTAAAAAGGCTTCTGGCCCCTTATCTGCTCCTTTTCCCCATGTACTTGTTCCGTCATAAGGAACAGGTATTAAAACTACTTTTGCGGTTTCCAATTGCGCAAACTGGTCTGGTATGCCTGCGTAATTATTTGTTGTGCTCATATCCTAAAATTTTAAGCAGATCTTCTGCCTTTTGTTGTTCACTAAATAATTTGGTTGTTATATTTCCGTCTACATCTTTATCTATTAATATATGCTTAGGGTGTGGTATTAAACAGTGTTGTAAACCGCCATAACCACCAATACTTTCTTGGTAAGCACCTGTATTAAAGAATCCAATATATAATGGTTTATCTTTTTTATATTTTGGTAAATAAATAGCGTTTGTATTTTGCTCGCTGTTGTAATAGTCATCACTATCGCAAGTTAAACCACCTAGTAAAACACGCTCGTACTCATCTTCCCATCTATTAATTGCCAACATAATAAATCTCTTATTAATTGCCCATGTATCAGGCAATGTTGTAATAAAAGAAGAATCTATCATGTTCCACTTTTCTCTATCGTTTTGTTGCTTCTGGTATAAAATTTCATAAATAGCTCCTCCAGACTCACCTACTGTAAAGCTACCAAATTCTGTAAAAATATTTGGTACATCTACATCTGCTTCATCACAAGTTAATTGAATTTGATTAATTATTTCATCAATCATATATTGATAATCATAATCAAACACCAACGAGTTTTTAATAGGAAAACCGCCTCCTATGTTTAAACTATCTAATGATGGGCATATTTTTTTCAGTTTAACATAAACCTTTAAACACTTTAAAAGTTCGTTCCAATAATATGCGTTATCTTTTATACCTGTGTTAATAAAGAAATGCAACATTTTTAATTGCACTTTATCATTATCTTTTATCTGACTTTCGTAAAAAGGAACTATGTTTTTGTACCCAATACCTAAACGAGAAGTGTAGAACTCAAACTTAGGTTCTTCTTCAGACGCTATACGTATACCTACTTTAAAATCGTCCTTAATTTCATTAGACAACAAATCTATTTCCTCGTAATTATCTATTATAGGAATACAGTTACGGTGACCTTCATTAATTAATCTAGCAATGTTAGTTACGTATTGGTCTCTCTTAAAACCGTTACAAATTACATATGTATCATCTTTAATTTTACCATCCTTTTTTAAATTTTCTACAATATCAATATCAAACGCAGAAGACGTTTCTATATGAATATCATTCTTTAATGCCTCGTGCAATACAGGCTTAAAGTGAGAACTTTTTGTACAGTAACAGTAATGGTATTTACCTTTGTATTTGTGCTTCTCCATTGCAATACCAAACCAATCTTTAGCTCTAGAAATGTTGTCAGAGATTTTTGGTAAGTATGTGAATTTCAAAGGGCTGCCATACTGCTCTACTAGTTGCTTTAGCGGTATGTCATGAAACATAAGGTTTTCACCATCTAACTTAAATTCTTCTTGTGGAAAATGATAAGTTTGGTCAATTAAATCGATATATTTAGTATTCATTAAATTATTATTTTAGTAAAATTAAAAATTTGAAGCACAAGAAAACCTTGCACCTTTTGGCACTATTTTTTGTAAAAAAATTTCTAAATACTAAACAATGATTTGACGCTCCGTGGTTGGCACGAAGAAGTAGTCATGCTGACTGCAGACTATAGAGTTGTTACCGGAAGTTAGCTTTAAAATTCGGTTTCCTATCTTATAGGTTGTTTGTGGGTATACCTTCCTAATTCCCAAAAACCCGAACATATAAACATTATACATTTATGCTCAGCTACGTGCTAAAACGCCAAAATTGTTATGTTATTTTGACAGAACAAATGAAAACAAAAAAAACGAAAAAACTAATATTCAAATAAAAAAAATGAAAAAAATAATTTTTGCTTAACATTTAAAAAACGCAACCATAGAAAACACCTCTAAAATTAAGGGCTAAAAGCATTTTAAATATCATTTCAAAAAATAAAAAAAAGATTATTTTATAAAAAACAACAAACAAATTGCATTCTATTGACACACTAACGTACATTAGTTCTGTTATTTTATAGCTTCATTTCTAAATTATATAGCTAGAGAACACAAAAAACAAACACTATAGTCACCCTCTATGAAAAATACTATTTCGCACAGAGTAGCAGATTTCTTAAAAAACTACCCTCCTTTTAATCTACTATTATTAGAAGAGTTGCAAGAATTATCTACTCAAATTTCTATAGTTTATAAAGAAAAAGATGCTATCATTTTTAATGAGAACGATGTACCACACTCTCATTTTTATATTGTACACAAAGGAGCTGTATCTTTAAATAAAACCCAAACCAGTACTATTGTAGACATCTGTGATGAGGGAGATATTTTTGGATTACGACCTTTAATTGCTAATGAAAATTACAAAATGGAAGCCAAAGCGCATGAAGAGAGTATTCTTTATGCCATACCAATAACCACTTTTAAACCTTATGCAACCAGCAATAGAGAGGTTGGTAATTTTTTAATAGACAGTTTTGCGTCTAATACAAGAAATCCCTATTCTAAAAGTCACAGAGGAACTTTATATGGCGAACCAGAAAGTACAGAAATTTACAATCCTAGTACTGAGTTATTAGATTTACAACCCGTTAAATATTCTAAAAAACTTGTTAGCTGCTCTCCTAAAACCCAAGCAAAGGTGTTAGCTGCAAAAATGACAAGTAAAAATGTTGGTGCTATTTTAGTGTTAGAAGATAAGATGCCTATTGGTATTATTACAGATAAAGATTTACGTAATAAAATTGTGACAGGCCAATTACCTATTTCTGCACCAGCTAGCGAAATAATGACATCTCCTGTAATTACTTATTCTAAAAAACTAACAATTACACAGGCACAAATGGCTATGATTAAAAGCAATATTAGTCATTTATGCTTAACCAAAGATGGTACAGTAAACTCTAAGGCAGTTGGTATATTATCTAAGCATGATGTTATGCTGGCTGTTGGTAACAACCCTACAGTTTTAATTAAGGCAATAAAAAGAGCAACTAGAACCAAAGAAATTAAACAAGTTAGAAAAGGTATAATGATGCTTCTTAGAGGCTATTTAGATCAGAATATACCAATGACGTTAATTTCTAAAATAA
Source organism: Cellulophaga sp. 20_2_10 (assembly GCF_023476645.1). Taxonomy (GTDB): domain Bacteria; phylum Bacteroidota; class Bacteroidia; order Flavobacteriales; family Flavobacteriaceae; genus Cellulophaga. Next base: position 84,949 of record NZ_JAMCOJ010000002.1, on the reverse strand, counting down.
TCTCTGAGCTTAATGATGCTTGTATTAAACAAATAATTAAAAACTCTTTAGCAAAGCTAGATACACCGCCACCTGTAACTTTTGCATGGCTTGCGTTGGGTAGTCAAGGTAGAAGTGAGCAACTTTTGCATACAGACCAAGATAATGCGTTAGTATTTGAAGATGTAGCTCCTGAAGACTTAGAGGAAACCAGAGCCTTTTTTATACATTTTGCCAAACAGGTTACACAGCGACTTAATGTTATTGGCTACGAGTACTGCCCTGCAGAGATGATGGCGTCTAACCCTAGCTGGTGTTTAAGTTTAAGCGAATGGAAAAAGAACATAACGACTTGGATTACCAATCCTGGTCCAGACGAAGTTCTATTATCCTCGATATTTTTTGATTATAATAATGTTTATGGCAATCACGATCTAGTCTCAGACCTATCAGACCATATATTTAAAACTGCAAAAAACTACCCTAGCTTCTTTTTACATTTAGCTAGTGGCGCATTACAAAATCCATCGCCAACAGGATTCTTTAGACAATTTTTAGTAGAACAAGATGGTGCAAACAAAGATTCTTTTGATATTAAAAGAAGAGCACTAATGCCCTTAACAGATGCCGCTAGAGTACTTCTTTTATCGCACTCTATAAAATCTATAAATTATACAGCAGAACGTTTTGAAAAATTAGCTGAATTAGAACCCAACAATGCAGAACTTTTTATGGCTGCTTCGTATGCTACAAAAGCGCTATTAAAATTTAGAACCAAACAAGGTCTAGCTCACAACGATTCTGGCAGATATATATCCTTAAGTAAGCTTACAAAAGCAGAAAAAATTAAACTAAAACGGACCTTTAGGACTATTAAAGAAATTCAAGAATTGGTGTATATTAGATTTAAAGTATCAAACTTATTAAGATGAGAAACTTCTTTAAAAAAAGTAAGTTAGACTTACCAGACTATTGGCGTAGTTATGAAAATCTTTTTGATGCTAAGCTCCCAGAAAAAATAGAAGATATAACCTTTGTTGTTCTAGATACAGAAACTACTGGTTTTAGTTATGAAGAAGATCGCATGCTTTGTATTGGCGCATTAAAACTTAAGAATAATGATATTAATGTAGGCGATAGTTTTGAGGTGTTTATACATCAAGATCACTACAACCAACAAACTGCAGAGATACACGGAATTTTAAAAGAAGGTAAAGCCACTAGGTTAGAAGAATTAGAAACTTTAAAATTATTTCTAGCGTACTTAGGAAATAGTGTTATTGTAGCTCATCACGCAGGTTTTGATGTTACTTTTATAAATACAGCTCTAGAACGTTATAGTTTACCTAAGCTTAAAAACAAAATACTAGACACATCTACTCTGTATAAAAAAACACTTATACGCTCTAATTTATTAGTGAAAAAAGAGCATTACTCTTTAGATGAATTGGCAGAAAAGTTTAATCTTTCTGTAAAAGACAGACATACTGCTCTTGGTGATGCCTATATTACTGCGATCGCCTTTCTAAAGATTTTATCAAAATTAAAAGAGAAAAATATTTCTACTTTAAAACAGTTGTTGCGAATTTACTAGGCATAATTATAACTAAAAAAAGCACCAAAACCTATGCAAGGATTTAGTGCTTTTCCATTTTTAAAAATAGTTTCCCTATTCTTCTAAACTCATTGCCATTTCGTGATCGTATTTACAACAAGCAGGTAATTCTTTGTAAGCGTCTTCACGACCTACAGATTTATCAGTATCGTAACCAGAAGCCGCTATAGCATTATGCAAAGCAGTTTCATTTGTTTTATCACCATTAAAAGCTACCGTAATTTGTTTCTTTTTTACATCCCAGTTTGCACTAGAAACTCCATCTACGGACTTTGCGGCTTTTTCTATAGTACTTTTACACATACCACAGTTGCCACGCACACCAAAAGTAGCTTTAGTCGTAGCTAATTCATTTTCTACGGCCACTGTTGTAGTTTCATTAGCTTCCTCTGTTGGTTGCTTTGCTTCGTTTTTACAACTTGCAAAGGCTAACACACTTAATACAGTTATACTCAAAATCATCTTTTTCATAATAGTTAATTATTTAGTTGTTACTATAATTGTTTTTGTATTCTTATTCTATAATTTTACTAATTTCACCACAATTAAGCATTGCTTTTCCAAAATATGGATTAACAATACTTTCTTCTTTACTTAACCAAAAAGCACCTTTATTACTGTCTGCCATTGGACAAAAATGGCTGTATATTTTTTTATTAACTCCAAAAACTTCTATAGCACTTAATAGTTTTGCTGATATATTTTGAAAATGTTTACGTTGTTCTTTTATATCTTCTGATGCTACAAAAAGTTCTGTTTCTTGTTTTATAGGACTGATAAATAATTCTCCTTCTTTAAGAGCATCTTCAGTTTTTAAAAGCTTCAAATTTACTTTTTCTATTTGTTTAAGCATTGCTTTTGCATTCTTGCTTGATGCTATTGTACTCTCATTAACTAAATCATCCTTTACTAAAATATAAGATTCCAAAACAGCTGCTAGCTGAGCCTGAAAATCTTCAGACACTTTAATTCTCACGTTTTTAGCCCCTTTATTAGATTGCATTTTCATATGGCCTTCGTGGCCCGTAGTTGCTTTTCCGCCCGACTTATTCATCATAGATTTTTTTCCTTGTAGTTGTGCCGCAGCATCTACAGTAAAAGCTCCATTGGTTACCACCTCATCTCCATTATCTAATCCGCTTATAACCTGGTAATTATCTCCAATTTTAGCACCAAGTTCAATTTCTTTCATTTCAAAAACGGGTTCGTTAGCGGTAGCTTTTGTATATACCACGGAACGCTTACCTGTCCACAAAACTGCCGATGCAGGTACAACTACAACCTGTTTTGTTGTCTCTGTACCTGTTTGTATTTTACCTTCTACAAACATTCCCGGCTTAAACACATTGTCTTTATTACTTAGAACAGTCCTAAGTATTACTGTTCTGGTTTGCGAATTTAAAATAGGGTCTATATAAGACACCTTTGCATTAAAAAATTTATCGGGATATGCCTTGGTTACTACTTTAATATTTTGACCTTTTTTAAATAATGAAATTTGATTTTCGTATACATCAAAATTTGCCCAAACCGTATTTAAGTTAGATACTTTAAAAATAGGTTTACCATCCATAATATGGGCCCCATCACTCACAGCAATTTCTGTTACCACACCAGACACGTGAGAATATATTGTGAAACTAGTTTTTACATTACCTGTTTTTACAACCTCTTCTAATTGTGACCCGTGTACTTTCCAATTTTTAAATTTTGCTTGTACAGCTTTGTATAATTGTGGTTGTGATGCTCTTAATTTATATGCCGTAATTAGCTCTTGTTGCGCTGCAATTAACTCGGGTGAATATATTTTAGCAACAGCCTGTCCTCTACTCACTTTTTCACCTAGAGAGGTAACATATAACTTTTCTATTCTACCATTAAAATGAGCTGGTTGTATAGCCGTCTCATCATCATTAATTACAACCTTACCAGATAGCGTTATACCATCATTGTTATCTGCACTACTTTGTCCAACAACTGTGGTTTGTATATTAGCTAAAGCCATTGCATTTTTTGTCAGCTTAAATTGATCTGCTAACAAACCTTCTGCACTAGTTTCTGCAGGAATTAAATCCATACCACAAATAGGACAATCGCCAGCTTCTGGTTGCATAATCTGTGGATGCATAGAGCACGTCCACATTTCATTAACCATTGAAGTTTCATTATGGTTATGATTATCTTTAGTTTTTTGTACTTCCATTGTTCCGCCAAAAAAAAGTTTTCCCAACAAAAGCCCCACAACTAAAATAACCGCATACACTAGATATTTTTTCATCATCTATATTTTTATATTTTTTAATCGCAATGCATTTGCAATTACAGAAACTGAACTAAAACTCATAGCCAAAGCAGCTATCATTGGAGATAATAACAACCCAAAAACAGGATATAAAACACCTGCAGCAATTGGCACACCAATAGTATTATAGATTAGCGCAAAGAATAAGTTTTGCTTAATATTTTTAAGTACTGCATCACTTAAATTATGCGCTTTAACTATACCGTGTAAATCTCCTTTTACAAGTGTAATCATTGCGCTCTCTATAGCAACATCTGTACCTGTGCCCATTGCTATACCAACGCTACTTTTTGCTAAAGCAGGTGCATCATTAATTCCATCACCAGCCATAGCTACTATTTTACCTTGCTTTTGTAGTTTTTCAACTTCTTCTAACTTGTTTTGTGGTAACATACCAGCTTTAAAAGAGGTTAAATTAAGTGCGTCTGCTACAGCCTTTGCTGTGTCATAATTATCACCTGTAAGCATAATTACAGCAATGCCTCTATCTTGTAATTCTTTAATAGCTTTAGCACTGGTTTCTTTAATTTTATCTGCTATAACAACATAGCCAATAATAGAAGTCTCTATTGCTACGTAAGAAACTGTTTTTCCTTGTTTTTGAAACACTTGAACTTCTTCTTTCATTGAAGGAGAAATAGCAGCATTGGCAAACTCCATCATTTTAGCATTACCTAGGCTTATTTTTTTAGCGGCTACAACACCTTCTACTCCTTTTCCTGTTACCGCATTAAATTCATCTACCTTTAAAACTGTAACACCTTTTTCTTTACCATAATTTACAGTTGCCTCTGCTAAAGGGTGCTCACTAGAACTATTTAAAGAAGCGATATACTGTGTAATTTTATCTGTGGTAAAATCAGCCGAAAAACCACCTACTTTTTCTACTGTAGGTTTCCCCTCTGTAATGGTTCCTGTTTTGTCTACAATTAATGTATCTACCTTATTCATTAATTCTAAAGCCTCTGCATTTTTAATTAAAACACCATTTTGTGCTCCTTTACCAACGCCTACCATAATAGACATTGGCGTTGCTAAACCCAACGCACAAGGGCACGCGATAATTAAAACCGCAATAGCATTTACCAATGCAAAAACATAAGCTGGATCTGGACCAAAAACTGCCCAAACTATAAATGTAACTATAGAAATAAATACTACAATTGGCACAAAATAACCAGATACTTTATCTGCTAATTTCTGAATTGGCGCTCTACTACGACTAGCATCATTCACCATTTTTACAATCTGAGAAAGCAATGTATCTGCACCCACTTTTTCTGCTTGCATTAAAAAAGATTGATTACCGTTCATAGTTCCACTGCTAACCTCATCTTTTACTGTTTTACTTACAGCAATTGGTTCACCAGAAATCATAGATTCATCTACCGTCGTTTTCCCTTCTGTAATAAAACCGTCTACCGGTATTTTTTCACCTGGTTTAACTCTTAAAATATCGCCTTTAACAACGGCATTTATAGAAACCTCTTCTTCTACTCCGTTTACAACTTTAACTGCTTTGTTAGGTGCTAATTTAAGTAACTCTTTTACTGCTGCATTTGTTTTACTATGCGCACGTGCCTCTAACACTTGCCCCATTAAAACCAACGTTAATATTACCGTAGCAGCCTCAAAATAAACGTGTACTGCACCGCTTTCTGTTTTAAACTCGGCCGGAAAGAAATCTGGGACTAGTAAGCCAAACACACTAAACAACCAAGCTACACCTGCACCAATGCCTATAAGCGTAAACATATTTAAATTCCACGTCTTTACACTTCTGTAAGCACGCTCAAAAAACATCCAAGTTGCGTAAAAAACAACAGGAATAGAAAGTACTAATTGCACCCAATTCCAATATTTCTGGTCCAGAATAGTGTACAATGGGTTGTTCGGAAGCATCTCGCTCATTGCTATTAAAAAAACAGGCAATGTAAACCCTAATGCAATCCAAAACTTACGAATTAGCTTGTTATATGTTTTTTCTTCAGCAGAAAGACTAGGCTTCATTGGCACTAAATCCATACCACAAATAGGACAATCGCCAGGTTCGTCTTTTACAACCTCTGGGTGCATAGGGCACGTATATTGTTGTTCTGCAACAGCGTTTAAATTCTGTTCCTCTACCAAGTCCATACCGCACACTGGACAGTCGCCAGCCTTATCATATGTTTTATCTTCTTCACAATGCATTGGGCAATAAAAAACACCTGTTCCTTGCCCTTTGGGTTGCGCTTCCTTTTTAGGAGTATGCACGTGCTCACCTAAATTATGTATACTATATCTACCGCCATCGTTTTTTAATGCTTCTGCTAAAGTTTCTAATGCTATATGAGATTCCATTTCTATAATAGCTTCAGCTTTTTCTAAATTAACCGCAGCATTAGTTACTCCGTCTATATTAGAAAGTGTTTTTTCTACGTGGCCACGACAACCATTACAAGTCATTCCGTGTATGTGATATGTATGTTTCATTCTGTCTTCTTTTTATACTACAAAATTAAATAAATGCTTCTTCTTTGGTTTTCACAATTCCGATTCTTATTTATACAATTCTGTCTAATGTCTTTCTATCCCAACTTCCTAGGCTTTTATAATTGCTCATAGACATTCCTGTAACAGCCTTAAACTGTCGCGCTAAATGGCTGCTTGTTTTATAATTTAAGCTATAAGCTATTTCAGAAAAATTTAATTGCCCTAATTGTATGTGTTCTTTTACTTTTTCAATTTTTAGGTTGATGGTATATTTCTCCAAGGTTAACCCTTCAGATTTACTAAAAAGTTTACTTAGAGCGGCTTCTGTTTTACTAAATTTCACTGCTAATGCCTGAAACAAATTCGCTGTTTCTCCTATTTCAATTTTATGAATTATAGCAACCTTTATTTTTTCTATTAAAGCATCATTATCATTCTCTATAATTTCAAAACCAGCTTTTTCAAGAGCATAGCTTAAATTACCAAACTCACTTTTTAGCCCTTTAATGGCTACAACCTCCCCTAATTTTAAAGATTCCACAGTGTAATCTTCAGTTTTAAAAATATTTAAAACCGATACTATACAGCGATTACAAACCATATTTTTTATATAGATAGTTTCCATTATTACTGTGTTAAATAGTTAATTATTGCAAACTGTAAATAATAGTTATAGACTGCATCAATCTGATTTATCTGAAACTTTAACTGCAATTCTTGTACATCTAATACGTCATTAAAATCTATTGTTCCCGTCTCGTAACTTCTTATTAAAATTTCTTCTGCATCTTTCGCTTGCTGTATATTTTTAAGTTGTGTATTGTAATTAATTTTAGCTGCATTTAAATTTGTTACCGCTTTACTTAATTGTGTTTCCAAAACATTTAATCGTTCTTGTTTTTGCTGTACAATTTCTTGCTGTAAAAGCTCATTTTGTTTGGTTTTAGATTTATAACTTTTATTAAAAATAGGAATAGACAATGCTACCATTGGCATTAATACATCTTTACCATTGTCTGTAAAACTCTGATTAGGCAATTCTGTAACCGCTATGTAATCTATTCCAAAACCTAGTAGAGGCTTACGTTCTTTCTGGTTTAACAATTCAGATTTTTCTATAGATTGATACAACTTATCATACTTAATTAATTCTGGATGCAATGTAAAATCTTTGTCTACAATTTGCATATCATTAGTCGGAAGAAATAATGTTTCTACTACATGAACCTCTTCTTTTTTAGCTCTATTTAATAATTTATTAAACACAGTTTGTTCTCCTACATATTGCTGTTCTAAAACTTGTCTTAGTTGTTCTATCTCGTTTTGTCTCATTTGCAAACGCAACACATCTACTGCAGATGCAGCACCTGTTTCTACAGAAGATAAAGCCAGAGTCTCATACGTTTTTAGCAATTCAAAATTCTCTTTTAAAACTGTCTGTTTTGCTTTTAATGTGTAAAGGTTGTAGTACGACTGTGTTACTGAAACCACCAATTTACGCTTTGCTATAACTACGTCTTCAAAGGTTGCATCTGCTAATGAACTTGCATAATTTTCTCTAGCAGTAATAGTCCCAAACCAAGGTAACATTTGTTTTGCCGATAATTTAAAGCGTTGCGGACCAGTTTTTGTCTCTGGCTCGCTCACAAAATAACCTGCAGAGAAATCTGTATTTGGCAATGTATTAGATTCGTTTACCTTTTCTGATGCAATACCGTAACGCAACTGGTACTTCTGAATCTCTGGACTGTTCTCCAAAGCTTCATGTATATATGTTTCTAGTTTCTGACCATTACTTAAGTGAAAAGTTAAAAGAGAAAAGCTAAAAATAACAGCATTCTTTAAACGAAAAGAGAAGACTGTAAAGCGAAAAGCTAACATTTTGTTTAAATAAATAAATAACTTCGTTTTATCTATTTCTAAGTTTTCACCTTTCACTTTCGTCTGTTCTTTATTAAATTTTATGATTTTAAATATTTTCATATTACAATCGCGATTTTGTAGTTTTAATTGAACTCACTAACATTGCTACCAATTCTTTATTTAGATTATAATGGGTATTATATTCTTGCTTACTCATATAACCTGTATCTTTTAATAAGTCTATCCAGTAAAGAGATTCATTAGCTTCTTTTAATGAAATACTCATTTTATGTATAAAATCAGGCTTACTTTGTGCAAATTCAGCCTCACGAATTAACGCTCCAACAGCGGTTCCACTTCGCAAAAGTTGTTTGCTTAAAATATATTCCTTTTTTTCTGCAACCAATACCTGTGATAACTTAACAATTAAAATTGCGAAGGCATAACTCTTTTCTTTTAAAATACTTTCTGCCATAACTTTTCACTTTTAGTTTTCCAATCTTCACTTTCAACTTTTCACTTTCAACTTATCACTCTTCATTTTTCACTTATCACTCTTAACTTATCACTTATAGTTTTTCACTTATCACTCTTAACTTATCACTTTTCACTTATCACTTTTAGTTTTTCACTTATCACTCTTAACTTATCACTTTTAGTTTTTCACTTATCACTCTTAACTTATCACTTTTAGTTTTTCACTTTCAATTTCGCCTCTTCTCTCCAACTATATAAAACCGGAACAATAAAATAGGATGTTATATCTATAATCATTCCGCCAAAAATTGGAATCGCCATAGGAATCATAATATCACTACCTCTACCTGTAGATGTAAGTACTGGCAGCAATGCTAAAACAGTTGTAACGGTTGTCATTAAACAAGGTCTAATACGTTTACCTGCTGCTTCTAAAGTCGCTAACCTAATTTCGTTTTTAGTTGTTGGGGTTTCTTTATTAAAAGTCTGTGTAAGGTATGTTGCCATTACAACACCATCATCTGTAGCGATACCAAATAATGCAATAAAACCAACCCAAACTGCTACACTTAGATTAATAGTTTTCATATTAAACAGGTCTCTTAAATTTTCTCCAAATAGGCTGAAATTTAAAAACCAATCTTGACCATATAACCACATCATTATAAAGCCACCTGCAAAAGCAACTGTAATTCCTGTAAAAATCATTAATGACGTTGTTATCGATCTAAACTGAAAATACAGAATAAGGAAAATAATTACCAACGCTAATGGCACAACAACAGATAACGTCTTTTCTGCACGCAACTGATTTTCGTACGTTCCCGTAAATTGATAATTTATTCCTTTTGGCACAACCAATTCGCCTGTGCTAATTTTACTTTCTATTAACTCTTGCGCCTTTTCTACAACATTTACCTCTGCAAAACCATCTAGTTTATCAAACAAAACATAACCAACAAGAAAAGTATCTTCACTTTTTATAACTTGTGGCCCTTGCTCATAGGTAATACTTGCCAATTCGCTTAACGGAACTGGGCTTCCTTTTTCTACTGGAATATAAATGTTTTTTAAATCCTCTGGATTGCTACGCAGCTCTCTTGGGTAACGTACACGAACGCCATAACGCTCGCGACCTTCTACTGTTTGGGTTAATACCATACCACCAACGGCAACTTGTAAAACGCTTTGCACATTATCTATAGAAATACCGTAACGCGCTATTTTTTCTCTATCAATATCTATTAACAAATAAGGTTTACCTACGATACGATCTGCAAAAACAGCTTCTACTTTTACTCCTTCTGCTTGTTTTAAAATACCCTCTAACTGAATACCAAAAGCTTCAATCTCTTTTAAATCTTGACCTTTTACTTTTATGCCCATTGGTGCACGCATACCTGTTTGCAGCATTACTAGACGAGTTTCTATAGGTTGCAGTTTTGGTGCAGATGTTACTCCTGGTAATTTAGTCACCCTAACAATTTCGTTCCAAATATCATCTGGACTCTTAATTTCTGGTCTCCAATTACGAAAAAGATCTCCACTATTATCTGGAATTAATTGTTCCTTTAGGTTGATGGATTCCCAAGTTTCACGTTCTTCTACACGTAATAACATTCCGTTTTTAAGAACAAAATCACCATCATCATTTACTTTATAACGTTGACGTTCTCCTTTTTCATTCAGCATATATTCCGGTTTATACTGAATCATATTCTCGTACATAGATAATGGTGCAGGATCTAGAGCAGATTCTGTTCTACCCGCTTTACCAACTACAGTTTTAATTTCTGGAATACTAGCCACAGCCATATCTAACTGTTGTAAAACACGTTTATTTTCTTCTACACCAGAATGTGGCATAGATGTAGGCATTAATAAAAACGAACCTTCATTTAAAGACGGCATAAACTCTTTACCTGTATTTTTAAGAATGAAAAATCCAAAAACAACTAACGTTAAAGGAATTGATAAAAACAACAGTCTGTTTTGTAACGCCCATTGTAAAATTTGCTTATAGTATTTTTGAAAAACACTAAATACACCTAACAAGCCAAAACAAATAATAGAAACAAATAGAAGGTTTAAAAATAGGCTGTTCCCAACACCTAATGGTCTCCAATGTTCTGCTAGTAAAAGCACAATAGCCACGCAAGACAATATAATATTTACCGTATTCTTATTAATTGTAAAATTGAAATTGAAAAACGATATTCTATATTCTTTTTGACTAGAGAAAGTAAACCAAAAAGCAGTAAGACCAAAGCCAATAAGCAAAGTACCTATCCAATACCCATAAACTACTATTACACTACCAACAACAATTAATAATGCATTTAAAACATTAGATACCGTTTTTTTTAGGTTGACTTTTTTAAATATTGATGCGGCAAACGGTGGAATTAAGAATAAAGCTATAACCAATGCGGCAATAAGCGCAAATGTTTTGGTAAAAGCCAACGGTCTAAATAATTTACCCTCTGCTCCTAACATTGTAAAAACAGGTAAAAAGCTAATTATAGTGGTTAATACAGCAGTTACAATTGCTCCGGAAACCTCTGCAGTAGCATTGTATACAATTTGATTAATTGATAATTTTTCTTCATCAACATTTATCGTGTTAACATTTAACTCTTCCCTTTTAACTCTAAGATTTTCCTCATCTATATGCCTAATAATATTTTCTGATAAAATAACACCTACATCTACCATTGTACCAATGGCAATTGCAATACCAGAAAGAGCTACAATATTAGCATCTACATTAAAAAGTTTCATAGCTACAAAAACCATTAAGACTGCTACTGGTAACAAACCAGAAATAAGAACAGATGCTCTAAGGTTAAATACCATTACAATAATTACTAAAATAGTAATTAGTATTTCTAACGTTAAGGCTTCGTTTAATGTGCTTAGTGTTTCTTGTATAAGCTCACTTCTATCATAAAAAGGAACTATAGTTAATTGTGATGTTCTACCATCTTTTAAAACCTTAGATGGCATACCCGCACTAAGTTCTTTTATTTTTTCTTTTACGTTGGTTATCACCTCCATTGGATTAGCACCATAACGTGCAACTATAACTCCACCTGCAACCTCAGCACCTTCTTTGTCTAAAATACCTCTACGAGCAGCAGGCCCTAAAGACACTTTAGCAATGTCTTTTATTTTTATAGCGGTATAGTTAACAGAAGTAACAACTGCATTCTCTATATCTTCCACAGATTTTACATATCCTAAACCACGAACTAAATACTCGGCTTTATTAATTTCTAAAGTCTGCGCACCAATATCTTTATTACTATCTTTTACTGCTTTTACAACTTTGTCCAAGCCAATATTATATTGGCGCATTAATTCTGGGTTAACATCTATCTGATATTCCTGTACGTACCCCCCAATAGAAGCAACCTCAGATACTCCACTTGCAGAAGACAGCGCAAACTTTACATAGTAATCTTGCACGCTTCTAAGTTCATTTAAGTCCCAACCGCCAGTAACATTACCATCTTTATCTCTACCTTCTAGGGTATACCAATACACTTGTCCCAAACCTGTTGCATCTGGACCCAAGGCAGGGTTTACACCTTCTGGCAATAAATTACTTGGCAAAGAATTTAGTTTCTCTAAAATTCTACTACGACTCCAGTAAAACTCTACATCCTCATCAAAAATGATATAAATATTAGAAAACCCAAACATAGATGAACTACGAATGGTTTTTACCCCAGGAATACCCAATAAAGATGCCGTTAATGGGTATGTAATTTGATCTTCTATATCTTGTGGTGAACGACCATCCCATTTGGTATACACAATTTGTTGGTTCTCGCCAATATCTGGTATAGCATCTACAGCTACCGGATTACTTGGCAAAAAACCTGTATCCCAATTAAACGGTGCATTTACGGTTCCCCAGCCTATAAAAAGAACGAGTAACAAAACAGCTACAAGCTTATTTTCTATTAGAAATTTGATGCTTCTATTTAGCATTGATTATAAAATTTTAGTAGTGAATACAAGGTATTAGATACCAAGAAGTATTTTGTAAAAAAGTTAACTTCTAAACATAAAAAGGCATAACACAAAAAGCTTTGCATTATAACCAACTACTAAAAAAAATCAGATTAAATAAGTCTCGTCTAACTTAAAAATGTCTTTGACGACAAGGGGAGGATTGTATTTTGTGTATAAGGTTACATTCTCTTCTAATTCTTCAAATAAAGAAATATAGGTGTAAACAAATGAAGTAATAAATATGTGCTGATCAAAAGAGCTGGCGCCTAGCGATAATTGCAAACTATCTTGTCCGTCTATAACCAATTGCTCATCTGTACAGCAACTTTTCTTTGTAATAGAACACTCTTTAGTTTGTGGTTTTTGCATTTCCATACCACAACCTTCTGCTTTATAAAAAACAGCTGTTTCTACTAAAGTATCGCCACAATAATGCATATCTATAGCAAAGGACATTGTAGAAAATAAAACTACAATAGCCAGCAAGCTAGACATTATTTTATGGAATACTTGTTTCATATTAGTCACAAAATTACTAAAAAAAAGAATGACAACTGTTATTACTATCTTAAAAACGCATATTCAAATTTCTTATTTTACATACACCTATATAATTACGTATCAATTATTTAATAAAGCTACAGACTCTTTACTTCAATTTCTAATACACCTAGAATTCCTAAACTTTTCTGTAAATCGTCTATAATTTGATCTTTATTTTCTTTAAAAACCTTACCAGATGTAGTAAATAATGTCTGATAGTACAATACACCTTCCTTTAAATTATTTAAAAAAACCGTTAAATATTTACGCTGCTTATCGGTTGTGCCTTCTCTACTCTCCTCTAATTTATCGTTTACATATTTAATATAAATACCAAGTTCTTTAATAAAAATATTTGGCCTGTCTGTTCTAGTAATTACGTTGGCTTTACCGTAAATATGGTTTATCATTTCAGATAGGTTCATTTCTTTAGAAAAATAGGCCATATTTGGACCTGGACAAACAGAAACCCCTTCTCCTTCTGTCTTTGTATCTAATCCATATGCCAACAAAGCAGAAGTACCTAAGCCAACACAAGTACAAGATTTTTCTATTATTTTATTATATTTTAATTGATACTGCGAACTAGACAAACCCGCTTTATCTAAGTCTTTTATTTTTAAATATTGATACTCTCTAGATGCAGTACATATTCCTTTATCTGAAAAATCTTTATTAAGAGCCACAAACTTTTTAGGGCAAGAGCTACCTGGCCTACCCTTATTAATTAAATGTTGTTTTTCTTGATCTTTCGTATTCCCTTTTAAGCTATGAAAAGGAACTCCCAACGGTGACGTATTACTTAAGTACAAATCTTCTTCTTTAGCTTCTTTTAATCTATTTAAAGTTGATTTATCTACCGTTGTTGCTTCTGGCACTAGTAAAAAAGGAGATCCCCAGCCAACAGAATCTACATTGTAATAATCTACTATAAACTGATGTTCCTCTGCCGTACCAACTCCACCTTGCGCACTAATTTTTAGTTGCAAGTAAGATGCCGGAACAGTCATATTCTTATCACTTAATGCCTTTATTAGTATTTTATGCACTGTTTCTATTAGCTCGTTTCTGTTCACTTTAAATTGCTCTAAAATAGGCCCCATTAAATACCCATCTGTCGCAAATGCATGTCCGCCACAATTTAAGCCAGATTCTATTCTATATTCTGACACCCAAAGACCTTTTTTAGCTAAAAATTTACCTTGAATTAAAGCTGAACGATAATCGCTCACTTTTAAAACAATTTTCTTTTTAATGTTCCCATTTGCATCTGGGTAAAAATCTTTAAAATTTTCTAAATAACTATACAACCTAGGATTCATCCCCGCAGAAAGAATAACAGAAGAATTTAATGTACTATTAGCAAAACCGCGAAGAGCAGCGTGTGCATCGTTATATTCTGTTGGTAGTTTTTCTTTTTTAATGTAATTCTCTTTATCTACCTTGGTCATAATATTTACATCTATACTCCCCATAACCATATGGTCTTTAACCCAGCCTCTTATAGCATCTAAATCTACAGTATCTGTATACTTTTTAAATTCTTGCTTAACAGAAGACATATCTGGTAGCGTATCAAAAAAACCTTTAATACTATTTGCAGTTTTTACTGTGGTATTTTTAAACTCTTCAAACTTAGCATTAGAAATACTATGCATCATGTTTAAATAAGATGTTATTCTTTTTGCTCTAAAATCTTCTATCTTTTCAGATATTTCTGTGTACTGCATATTAAATTTATCGCAGTACATTTTACGTAACTTCTCTAACAGAATATCGTCTACCAAAGAAATAACAGAGTCTATACCATACTTAGATACCTTTAAAGGCGTATCTATGGTAAAGCCGATGCCCATAACTGGAATATGAAAAGAATGTGCTTTTAAGCTATTTGTTGTAATTGTATTGTAATTATCCATAAATGATCTATACTTTAGAAATTCTTTTTATTCATTTCACAAAATAGAGAACATAAAAGATGTTATTATATGATTTTAGTCAGGCTTTGCCTATTTTTAAAAAAAGATATTTAGTCTAATAAATATGTAACATGAAGTATCTAAAAAATCATTCTAGACTAGCATTAGGTTATTTTTTAATGGCTGCTTTATTAGGGTTAATTCTACGTTTTTTCTATGTTTTAGAAATACCAATTACGTTTAAATTTGTAGTGCACGCACATTCGCATATCGCATTGCTGGGCTGGGTATACATTGCACTAACCACACTTATTTATAAGTTGTATCTAGAAAAATTACAGGTACAAAAAAAATACAATTATATATTCTGGTTTACTCAACTTACATTAGTTGGTATGCTTTGTTCGTTTCCTTTTCAGGGATATGCCTTATTTTCAATTGTATTTTCTACGCTGTTTTTAATAGCATCGTATTGGTTTTTTATATTTTTTAAAAAGTACATTTCATTAGAAGATAAAAACCGAAACTCTTATTCTTGTAGTAACGCTGCGCTGTGGTATCTGGTAATTTCTAGCATAGGCCCTTGGGCTTTAGGCGGAATTATGACCACACTAGGCGCTACATCTATTTGGTACAGATTGGCTATCTATTTCTATTTACACTTTCAGTACAACGGATGGATGATTTTAGCCTTAATAGGCATACTACTGTACATTTTAGAGGAACAAAATATACAAGTACCTAAAGCTGTTTTTAAACGCTTTTTTTACAGTATAAATATCGGAATAATAGGAACATTCTTTTTATCTACTCTATTTACAAAACCTCCTATTATTTTATATATACTGGGTGGCATTGGTGCTATTTTTCAGCTATATAGTTTGTTTCTAATAGTTAACTATTTAAAACAAAACAGTAAAAAAATTAGTGTTCTATTTTCTAGTTTTCAACTCTTACTATTAAAAACAGTTGGTTTCTTATTAGTGCTAAAAATGACACTTCAATTATTAACGGCACTACCCTATTTTGCTAATTTAGCCGTGACAATTTTAGATTTTACAATTGGTTATTTACACTGGACTTTTTTAGGTGTAGTAACTATTACTTTATTCTTATTTCTAGACTATTTTAGAATGATAAAAATCCCGAAAAAAGCATATTACATATACCTCTCAGGATTTTTATTAACTGAAGCTCTTATATTTTATAAAGGCTTTATTATTTGGCAAAGTTTACCATTACCCCATACATATTTTAAACTATTAGCCTTAGCTAGTTTATTAATTGTAATCGCAATTTTATATATTTTTGCAACATCATTCTTCATTAAAAAAGAAAACTAGTCTGAAGCTTTTATCGTTCTATAAAATTAACTTTTAAAACGGTTGTATGCTTCTTTTTCTAATTCTTCTCTAAAGTTAGGGTGTGCAATAGAGATTAATGCTTTTGCTCTTTCTTGTAAATTTTTACCATATAAATTAACTACTCCGTATTCTGTTGCTACATAATGTACATGTGCACGTGTTGTTGTAACTCCGGCTCCTTGCTTTAAAAACGGAGTTATTTTAGAAATCCCTTTTGCTGTCATAGATGGCATTGCAAAAATAGGCTTACCACCTTTAGATAAAGATGCACCACGTATAAAATCCATTTGTCCGCCTACACCAGAATATTGTCTACTACCAATAGTATCTGCACAAATCTGACCTGTGATATCTATTTCTATAGCACTATTAATAGCTGTAACTTTTGGGTTTCTACGTATAATAGAAGTATCGTTGGTATAGGCTGCTTCTTTAAAGTGCACTAATGGATTATCGTCTACAAAGTCGTACAACTTTTGAGAACCAACAGCGAAACAAGTTACAATTTTTCCGTGTTTTACCACTTTATCTTCACCCGTAATTACGCCGCTTTCTATTAAAGGCAAAACACCATCAGAAAACATTTCTGTATGTATACCCAAACGTTTGTGGTTGCCTAAATTACTTAATACCGCATTAGGTATGTTACCAATACCCATTTGCAAGGTTGCACCATCTTCTATTAAACCAGCTACGTGTTTTCCAATCTCTTGTTCTATACTAGATATAGGTGTAATACCGTGTGTATGTATTGGAGTATTTACTTCTATAGCACAATCTATATTACTTATATGTATAATACCATCACCGTGTGTTCTTGGCACAAAAGGATTAATTTGTGCTATTACTTTTTTAGCTGTTTGTATCGCTGGCAATGTAATATCTACAGAAACACCTAAAGAGCAATACCCGTGTTTATCTGGCGGTGATACTTGTACCACAGCAACATCTAACGGAAGAATACCATTTCTGAACAAGAGATTAATTTCACTTAAAAAAATTGGAATATAATCTCCTTGAGTGGTGTTTATTAGTTTTCTAACATTGCTACCAACAAAACAGCTATTCATCTTAAAACTATTGCTATAAGGTTCTTGCGCATACTTAGCTTCGCCCTCTGTATGTATAGATACAATTTCTACGTTTTCTAGCTCATTGTATCGCTCACACAAAGCATCAATTAATACATTAGGCGTCATTGCTGCACCTTGTAAAAAAACTCTATTACCAGATTCTATAGATTTTGCGGCTTGCGCTGCAGAAACAATATTCATAAATTTAATTTTTAAAAATTAGTGACACTCCATATCTGTAGAAACCATTTCTACTACAGGCTTAGGAGACACATAAGGTATACCAAGGCCCAAGCCTCTAAGAATAAATAACACACCAATTACGACCACAAAAACCGGAATTAATTGTTGTACCTTTTTACGAGCTACGCCTTTTAACATTCCTCCAAAATAAACAGCAACAGTCATAAGTGGTATAGTCCCTGCTCCAAAAAGAATCATATATAGAGATCCTTGTGCTGCATTACCCATTGCAATAGCTCCAAACAGTGCCATATAAACCAACCCACAAGGTAAAAAACCATTTAAAAATCCTATGGTTAAAAAAGTATCTGGAGTTCTCTTTTTAAGTTCTTTCCCCAACCTAGACTTCACCTTAGAGATAAGTCTATATATAGGCTTAGACAGATTGTATTTATTTAATGTTTTAGATGGAATTAGAACGATAATAATCATAACAACACCAATAAAGATTGACAATTTTTGTTGCAAACCAAAAACATACAAACCCTTACCAAGCAGGCCAAAAACAAGCCCAATTATTCCGTAAGCCAATAATCTCCCAAAATGATAAATAAATATCTGGATTGTTTTTTTGAGCTTACTGTGTCTATCTACTGGTAACATAAAAGCAATAGGACCGCACATACCAACGCAGTGCAGACTCCCCATTAATCCCAGTATAAAAGCAGATAGTAGCATAACTAATACGTAATACTTTGTTTGTGTAAATATTCTTCTTTATTGTATTGCCAAGTAATTTTAATGTCCCATCGACCATCTAACAAACGTTTGTCAGGTATGAGCAAATGTGTTTTGGATAAACTTATGGGTAAGTTAAAATCCAATTGTTTATTAGATGGTCTATATAGGGACACATTACCTGTTATTTTATTAAAATCTTGATCTTTTGGAAATTCAATTAACAAGCCGTCCTCCGTTTTTTCTAGAACAAGTTTATTCGTTAATTTATAAGCATTAGTAGCGTCATTCAACTCTTTTTGGTAGCCTAACTCTGCTTTGTAATATTCTTCCGTCACTAAATCGTGCTTTGCTCTGTTTTCAGAATTCATCCTAATAACAAAATATAGAATAAAGCTTATGAAAGCTAAAAACGCTAGTACAACTCCTGTTCCCCAATTTATTTTCATAACTATTCGTTTTATTTATAACTTCTTGGTGCTAAAAAGCGAGCTGTAGTTGTTTCTACTAACTTACCTTTACTATATACACCAATTTTAAGTTTGTCTTTATCACCATTTAAAGCGGCATTATTTATCTCTATAAACAATGTACCTTCTGCTAACTCTTGAGCTGGAACTTTAAAATTTTGATGGGTAACTAATTTAATTGTTCCTTTATGAGACAATAATTTAAAGTTAACATCTTCTACATCTTCAGTTGTCTTATTCACCAATTTAAAGGTGTACACATTACTAATAATATTGCCTTCTTTGTGCTCGTATAATTGACCTGGAAGTCTTAAAATATTTGCTTCTATATCATTTCTTAAAAACAACATACCTATTAGCAAACCTGTTAAAATTACCAAAACAGCTGAATATCCTTTAAGTCTTGGTGTAAACTTAAATTTTGCTTTTTTCTCTATATTATCTTCACTTGCATATCTAATAAGACCTTTTGGCAAGTTTACTTTTTCCATGATGGTATCGCACTCATCTATACAGGCTGTACAGTTAACACACTCTAGTTGGGTGCCGTTTCTTATATCTATACCCGTAGGACAAACATTTACACATTGAAAACAATCGATACAATCTCCGTTACCAAGAGCAGAACGATCTTCATTTTTTCTAAACTTTTTTCTTCCGTTTTCTCCTTCTCCTCTTTTATGATCGTATGCAACAACTATAGATTTATTATCTAAAAGCACACCTTGCATACGTCCATAAGGACAAGCTATAATACAAACCTGCTCTCTAAACCAAGCAAAAATAAAATAAAAGACAGCTGTAAAAATTAACAACGAAATCATTGTGCTTGTATGCAACATTGGTCCGTCGGTGATGTAACTAATTAATTTATCGCTTCCAATTAAATATGCTAAAAATACATTTGCTATAATAAACGATATAATAAAAAAGACTATCCATTTGGTTACTCTTTTTCTTATTTTAACGGCATCCCACTTTTGTTTATCCAAACGTATTTGGGCTCCACGGTCACCTTCTATCCAATATTCTATTCTACGAAAAACCATTTCTAAGAATATGGTTTGCGGACACATCCACCCACAAAAAATACGACCAAATGCTACTGTAAATAGGGCGATAAAAACCACACCAATAATCATTGAGATTACTACCAAATGAAAATCTTGTGGCCAAAAAGGAAATCCGAAAATATTAAAGCGACGATCTATTACATTAAATAATATAAACTGATTGCCATTTATTTTTATAAAAGGAGATACTAGTAAAAATAACAGTAATGTGTAACTAACCCATTTACGATATTTATAAAATTTACCACTTGGTTTTTTTGGAAAAACCCAGGCTCTTTTACCATCAGTATCTATTGTACCAATAGAATCTCTAAATTTTTCATCTGCAGCCATTCTTATTATTTTTACTAGTAATAATACTCCTTTATTTACTCTCTTCTACTTGTTCTGGTTTCCAGATATCTCCTTGTGGTTCTTTTGGAGCAGCTGGCGTTGTACCCTGTAGTGTTAGCACATAACTTGCTACTTGTGCACGCTCTAAAGGTTTAAGTATTTGTTTCCAAGCAACCATACCTTTACCGTCTCTACCACCTTCTGATATGGTGTTAAAAACATTTTTAATACCACCACCTAAAAGCCAATACTCATCTGTTAGGTTAGGACCAATACCACCACCACCATCTACAATATGGCAAGCCACGCAGCTCGTCGTATATATCTTTTTACCAGCTTTAATATCTGCTGCATCTGTTAACAATTCAACAGTATTAACATCTACCAAACCTTTAGCTGTTTTTTTATACTCTTCTATCTCTATTTTAGCAGCTGCAACTTCTTGCTCGTACTCTAATATTTGATCATAATCATTAAACACATGGAACCTAGCCAAATAAACAACAGCAAAAATAATTCCTGCATAGAAAAGGTATACCCACCAAGGTGGTAAATTGTTATCCAATTCTTGTATACCATCATAATTATGATCTAAGATAATTTCGTGTTCTTCTTCTATAGATTTAGTACCTAATAATTTAGAATACACTCTTTTACCCCATTTCCACTCAAACTTCTTAGTGTCCTCTTCTAAATACTTTTGCTTTGCTTCTTCTGGTAAGGTCTGAAACATTACATTCTCAATAGACCTAACAATAAGCTCGGTAGCAATTAGTATTAGTAAAACAAGAACTAAGAAACCTGAAACTATAGGATAAGTAATAAATGCAGGTTTATCACCAGAGTCTACAAAGTACTCCATCAATCCAAAAACGATGAAGAAAACTACGGGGATCCTTATCCACCATGGTGTCATATTTTTCATAGTATTATTCTTTTGTTAGGTTGGTTGTATCATCATCATCTAGAGGAATATGGCTTACCTCATTAATATGTTCTTTTGTTGCTGTAAGCACCCACCAAAAAAGTATGGCGAAGAACACAAAAAATATAAGTAGCGATATCATAGGGTAAGTTGCTATACCCTCCATGCTCTCCATATGGCCTTTTATAAACTTTAGCATATAATTAATTTTTAGTGGTTGTTTCTTCTACGTTTTTTATTTTAATATCTGTACCTAAACGCTGTAAGTAAGCTATTAGAGACACTATTTCTCTATCTCTCATTTCTACAAAAGGTTCTCCGTTTTCTTTGGCATATTTTTTATCTGCCTCGTAGTTCTTTGCAAAATCTGGATCTGTATATAAATTCTTCTCTATTTTGGTTGCCTGTACATCCATAGATTGTTCTGCATTAGCAATATCTTCTTCTGTATATGGCACCCCTAAAGTTACCATTGCTTCCATTTTAGTTTTAATATTGCTTCTGTCATGCTCATCGCGAACTAGCCATTGATATGCAGGCATTATAGAACCCGAAGATGTACTTTGTGGATCGTACATATGGTTTAAATGCCAGTTATCTGAGTATTTGCCACCTACTCTAAGTAAATCTGGACCTGTACGCTTACTCCCCCATAAAAATGGATGATCGTACACAAACTCACCTGCCTTGGCATATTCGCCATAACGCTCTACCTCTCCTCTAAACGGACGCACCATTTGCGAGTGACAACCAACACAACCTTCTCTTATATATAAATCTCTACCTTCTAATTCTAATGGTGTATATGGTTTTACACTTGTAATCGTTGGTATGTTAGATTTCACTAAAATGGTTGGTACAATCTGCACTATACCACCAATTAAAATAGCTACTGTAGCTAATATTGTTAACTGTACTGGCTTACGCTCTAACCAAGAGTGGTATGTCTCTCCTTTTGTTCTCTTTTTAGAGACTCTAGTAAGCGGAGCTGCTTCTGCCAATTCATCCTCAACTTTTTGTCCAGAACGTATTGTTCTAAAGACATTGTACAACATTATAAATGCACCAATAATATACATACTACCACCTATTGCACGCATCCAATACATTGGTATAATTTCTTTTACAGTTTCTAAAAAGTTACCATAAACTAATGTCCCATCTGGATTAAAATCTTCCCACATTAAGGCTTGTGTAAACCCTGCCACATACATTGGTAACGTATAAAGAATTATACCTAAAGTACCAATCCAAAAGTGAGCATTTGCCAAACTGATAGAGTGTAATTTTGTTTTAAACATTTTAGGCACCATCCAGTAGATCATACCAAAAGTTAAAAATCCGTTCCAGGCTAATGCACCAACGTGTACGTGAGCAATAATCCAGTCACTAAAGTGAGCTATGGCATTTACGTTTTTCAACGAAAGTAAAGGACCTTCAAAAGTTGCCATACCATAACCAGTAATGGCTACTACCATAAATTTAAGAGTAGGGTCTGTACGTACTTTATCCCAAGCCCCACGCAAGGTTAAAAGTCCGTTTATCATACCACCCCAAGAAGGAGCAAGTAACATAATAGAGAACGCTACTCCTAAATTTTGAGCCCAACCTGGTAAAGCAGTATACAACAAGTGGTGTGGTCCTGCCCAGATATATATAAATATTAACGACCAAAAGTGTACAATAGATAACCTATAAGAGTATACCGGTCTATTCGCCGCTTTAGGCACAAAGTAATACATTAACCCTAAAAATGGTGTAGTTAAGAAAAATGCAACTGCATTATGTCCGTACCACCACTGCACTAAGGCATCTTGCACACCGGCATAAACAGAGTAACTTTTAAAGGCACTTACTGGCAATTCTAAACTATTAAAAATATGTAATACAGCTACAGTTACAAATGTTGCTAGGTAAAACCAAATTGCAACATATAAATGTCTTTGTCTTCTGCGTAACATGGTCCCAATAAGATTCCAGCCAAAGGCTACCCAAACTACAGCAATAGCAATATCTATTGGCCATTCTAATTCTGCGTATTCTTTAGATGTACTATACCCTAATGGTAACGTAATTGCTGCCGCTACAATTATAGCTTGCCAGCCCCAAAAGTTAAATTTACTTAGTCCATCACTAAACATACGCGCTTTAAGCAAACGTTGCGTAGAGTAATAAACACCCGCAAAAATAGCGTTACCAACAAAGGCAAAAATTACTGCATTTGTGTGTAATGGTCTTAGCCTACCAAAACTTAACCATGAAATACCATCGGTTATATTTGGAAAAAGAAACATAAAGGCTAAAAGTAGACCTACTGACATACCTACAATACCCCAAAATATTGTAGCATAGAGAAATTTCTTTACGATCTTGTTATCGTAATAAAACTGTTGTACTTCCATAATTTAATTCATCTTAGTTTGTTCGATTTTTTTACTTTCTTGAGCTTTAGAGCTCTCTTTTACCAGTTCATCTTCAAAAAGCATACGTACAGACGGTGTGTAAGAATCGTCATACTGACCACTCCTTACCGAAACTATAAATGCTACAAAGAAAAACAGCGCCACTACAATACTTATAGACAGCAACACATAAATTACACTCATACCTACCTGAATTTATATTACAAAAATAATAATGTTCACTTTTACAATATATGATATATATCATACTTTAAACTATTTATCACAATGATCTTTGTTCACAATAACAACCCCTTCATTTAAAACAGTTTATTATGAAAAATCAATTCAATAATTATTTACCAAATCTAAAAGTTCTGTATGTTCTTTTTGCTTTCTTACTACTAGTAGCTAGTTGCAAAAAAGCAGAAAGTACAAACCAAGATTCTACGACTATAGAAACACGTGGCGAATTAGTTGCGACATTAACTTCGCCTCCTAATGTGCCTAGATCTGTTGGCAACCGTGCGGCAAAAAAGTTGTTGGTTAATATGGAAGTGCTAGAAAAAGAAGGTACTATGACTAATGGAGTTAAATATAACTACTGGACGTTTGGTGGTAGTGTACCAGGTAGCTTTATTAGAACCCGTGTTGGTGATGAAGTAGAATTTACTTTAAAAAACCACCCAGACAACAAACTACCACACAACATAGATATGCATGCTGTTACTGGCCCTGGTGGTGGTGCAACATCTTCTTTTGTTGCTCCAGGACACGAGATTAAATTTTCGTTTAAAACATTAAATCCTGGTCTTTATGTATATCACTGTGCTACTGCACCAGTTGGTATGCACATTGCAAATGGTATGTACGGTTTAATTTTAGTAGAACCTAAAGGTGGCTTACCTCCTGTAGATCGTGAATATTATATTATGCAGGGCGATTTTTATACAAAAGGTAAAAACGGAGAACCAGGCTTACAAGCATTTGATATGCAAAAAGCAGTAGATGAAAATGCAGACTATGTAGTTTTTAATGGTAGTGTAGATGCCCTTACTGGTGATAATGCTATTGTTGCTGAGGTTGGTGAAACTATTAGACTATATGTTGGTAACGGTGGTCCAAACTTGGTATCATCTTTCCACGTAATTGGTGAAATTTTTGACAAAGTACACGTAGAAGGTGGTTCTTTAGTTAATGAAAATGTACAAACCACACTTATACCAGCTGGTAGTGCTACTATAGTTGAGTTTAAGGTTGAGGTCCCTGGTACTTTTATACTGGTAGATCATTCAATTTTTAGAGCTTTTAATAAAGGTGCACTAGGAATGCTTAAAGTTTCTGGTGAAGAAAAAAAAGATATTTACTCTGGAACTATACAAGAAGGAATTTACCAGCCAGAAGGAAGTGGTATACAAGAAATGCCTAATGGCAATAAAAAAGAAGTTGCAGATGTAGAAGTTATAAAATCTTTAGAAGAACAACTATCTGCTGGTAAGCAGATATATTCCCAAACCTGTTTTGCTTGTCACCAAGCAGAAGGGCAAGGTATACCAAATGCTTTTCCTCCTTTAGCGAAGTCAGATTATTTAAATGCTGATGTAAACAGAGCTATTGGTATTGTATTGCATGGGAAATCAGGAGAAATTACTGTAAACGGACAAAAATACAATAGTGTTATGACCAAGCAGGTAATCTCTTCTGAAGAAATCGCAGATGTATTAACTTATGTATATAACAACTGGGGCAATAACAAAAGTGTAGTAACTACAAAAATGGTTAACGGTGTTAAAAATAGCCATTAATCTAAACTTAATTATACACCTCTTTAAAATTATAAACTATGAGAACCATTGGACTTACGTTATCCCTTTTAATTGCTACACTTTGTATAGCACAGGCTCAAGTTAGCCCAATGGTTATTATTAAAGGCGGAGAATATATTCCGCTTTATGGTAGCGATTCTGTTAAGGTAAAAGTAGCTAGTATTAAAATGGATGTGTACCCAGTAACCAATCTTCAGTTTTTAAATTTTGTAAAAGAAAATCCAAAATGGAGACGATCTAATGTAAAAGGTCTTTTTGCTGATAAAAATTACCTTAGTACGTGGCAATCTGATACCATTCTGGGCATCAATTTAAAAAAAGATACGCCTATTACAGAAGTATCATGGTTTGCAGCAAAAAATTACTGCGAGTGCCAAAACAAAAGATTACCTACAATTGATGAATGGGAATACGCTGCTATGGCGGATGAAGAATTGCCAGATGCACGACAAAAAAAAACATACAATCAATTTATTTTAAGCTGGTACGAAACCCCTAAAACTAATAAAAACAAAATAGGCAGTACGTTTAAAAACTATTGGGGGATTTATGATTTACATGGATTAGTTTGGGAATGGACTGGTGATTTTAACTCCGTTTTAATATCTGGAGAATCTAGAAAAGATGTAGACAAAGACAGCAATTTATTCTGTGGCACAGCCGCTATTGGGGCTACAGATCTAATGAACTATGCCGCTTTTATGCGTTATGCATTTAGAGGCAGTATAAAAGCAAATTATGCTATGAGAAATTTAGGATTTAGATGCGTAAAAGACATAACAGATGAAAAATTATAATTTAAAAAAAGTAAATGTAATCCTACTTATTTTACTATCAGTAGTCACATTTTCTTGCAAAGAAACAGTGAAGAAGGACACTGCTTTATACCAATGCCCAATGCATTGCGAAGGAGAAAAAACCTATACAGAACCACAAAAATGTCCTATTTGTAAAATGGATACGGAACTAGCAAACACCAGTATAAAAAACGATGGTGAAATTCCAGAAATGTCCATTTTTAATTTACCCTCAAAATGGACAAACCAAAACAACGAAAACATCTCTTTGCTAGATTTAAAAGGCGATGTATTGGTTATGGTTATGATTTACACCACCTGCACATCTGCCTGTCCTAGACTTGTTTCTGATATGAGAAATATAGAAAGACAAATTCCGGACGAACAAAAAAATAACGTAAAATTAGTTTTTGTAAGTATAGATCCTATAACAGATACACCTACTCGTTTAAAAGAGTTTGCTAAAGAAAACCAAATGGACAGTGATCAGTTTATATTTTTAACCGGTTCAGTAGAAGATACAAGAGAATTTGCAGCCGTTTTAGCAGTAAGTTATAAGCAAATTTCACCAAAAGATTTTTCTCACTCTAATATTATAAGTGTTTTTAACAAAGAAGGTGTTCTTATGCACCAACAAGAAGGTTTGGGTGTAGATAATGCAGAAACAGTAGCTAAAATAATTACGGAATCTAATTACTAGTAGTATGGAAATAATTAAAAACAAAACAGTAGCAGCAATAGTAACAGAAAATATTAAGACTGCAGATATATTTAAAAAGCACGGCATAGATTTTTGTTGCGGTGGAGGCATTACACTAGAAAAAGCTTGTGAAAAAAGTAACACAAATTTAGACGAACTAAAAAAAGAACTTATTGCTATTGATGCTAATGTGGTTACCAGTCACAATTACAACGAATGGGAAATAGACTATTTAGCAGATTATATAGTAAACACACATCATAAATATGTAGAAGAAGCTAGCACTATACTTATTCAATATTCAGACAAAGTTGCTAAAGTACATGGACATCATTATACCGAAGTAGTAGAAATAAACAACATAATACACCAGGTTATACAAGAACTTGCATCACATATGAAAAAAGAGGAAATTATTCTTTTCCCCTTTATAAAACGTATGGTTGCAGAAAAAAATGGAGCTTCTTTTATAAGTAAACCACAATTTGGAACTATAGAAAATCCAATAAAAATGATGGAAACGGAACATGAAATTGCAGGTGATCTATTAAAACAAATCTCCATATTAAGTAATAACTATACTCCGCCTGAAGGTGCTTGCAACACATTTAAAGCACTCTATAATAAATTAAATGAGTTTGAACAGGACTTACATAAGCATGTACATTTAGAGAATAACATTCTTTTTCCTAAAGCCATCATCTTTGAGAAAGCGATACAAAAAAAAGAACAGGTATGAAGTTATTAAAAAGTATATTTAGTATTCTATTCTTAATATGCATTCAGCAATCTAACGCGCAACAGTTTGACTTAGATGCTGAGTTAAAACCTAGATTTGAATATAGAAACGGTTACAAAACTCTTAATTCCGATGCTGTAGATGCTGCGTCTTTTGTATCGCAAAGAACTAGGCTTAATTTTGGCTATTTAAGCACTGATTTTAATGCGTACATATCTGCTCAAAATGTTAGAACCTGGGGAGACGTTGGCACATTATCTACTACAGATCTAAATGGCATAACACTGCAACAAGCCTGGGCAGAAGCTTTTTTAGGAAAGTTTAGTTTTAAGTTAGGTAGGCAAGAAATTGCCTATGATAACGAACGTATTTTTGGTAGCGTAAATTGGAACCAACAAGCACGTAGCCACGATGCTCTTAGAATTAAATTTAAAGCAGATGTTAACAATAGAATAGATATTGGTTTTGCTTTAAACGAGAATTCTGAATCCGTTTTTGAACAAGATTACACAGTAAACAATTATAAAAACTTTCAGTACTTATGGTACAATACCAATTTTAATAAAATAGGGTTAAGTTTCTTATTTTTAAATACAGGTTTTGCATATACAGATGTTAACGAGCAAAAAATAGCATATAACCAAACTATTGGTTTAACCAGTGGTATTACAGAAAATAAATGGAATGCAGATGCTGCTATCTATGTACAAACAGGTAAAATAGAAAAAACAGCTCTTTCCGCTTTAAACGCAAGTGCTAATTTTAGCTATAGCCTTAACTCAGAGTTTCTGGTTGGTCTTGGTGCAGAATATATCTCTGGTACAGATATGAACGAGACAGATGGCGAGTTACATTCTTTTACTCCTTGGTTTGGAACCAATCATAAATTTAATGGTACTATGGATTATTTTTATGTCGGCAACCATAGTAACTCTGTTGGCCTTTTAGATTTTAATGCAAAAATAAACTATACTAAAAATAAATTCTCTGCTAATTTGGCCCCTCACTTTTTTAGTGCGGCAGCTACCGTAATAGCTATTAATAATATAGAACAAGACAACTACTTAGGAACAGAAATAGATCTTACATTAGGTTACAAAGCATCTAAAAGTATTACGTTTAACGCTGGTTATTCACAAATGTTTGCCACAGACACTATGGAGACAATAAAAGGAGGAGATGCCTCTAAAACCAACAATTGGGCTTGGGCAATGATCACTTTTAAACCTCATTTTTTTAGCTATACTAGTAACTAACCTTTTTATTATTTAGCAGCAAAAGAGCAACTCTTGATTTTAGAGTTGCTCTTTTTATATACGATACTTTCTACCTTAGCTTACTACCTTAACTTTTTTTACACTAGTTTTTTACCTAAAAAATTTGTTGCTATAGTGGTAAACAATACAATACTTATAGAACTTAAAGGCATTAAAATAGCCGCAATAACGGGCATTAGCTGCCCAGTTGTAGCAAAGTATAACCCTATTACATTATACAAGAGAGAAAACCCAAAACTAAATTTAATAATATTCATTGCACTTTTAGATGCTTTTATATATTGATTTAGTTGTTTAAATTTAGATGCATCCAAAATACCATCACACGCAGGTGAAAACACATTTACATTCTCAGATATTGCAATACCAACATCACTCTGTGCAAGAGCCCCTGCATCATTTAATCCGTCGCCAACCATAAGTACTTTTTTTCCTTGATCCTGTAAACGCTGTATAAAACCTAATTTATCTTCTGGTTTCTGATTAAAATATAACGGAGTATTTTTTGGCAACAAAGCCTCCAAACGTTGCTTCTCTCCTTCGTTATCACCAGATAAAATACCTAAATCTAACATTTCTTGCATTTCTGAAAATAATTTAGAAACACCTTCTCTATATTCGTTAGAAAAAACAAATCTACCTTTATAAGTGTCGTTACTACTAACATAAACAGCAGTATTTTCTTGGTTAACAATACTAGCATTACCAACAAAGCTTGCAGAACCAACTTTGATATTATTATGCTCTAAAACTCCTACAATTCCTTTCCCTAGATGTTCTTGATACTCATCTAAGGTTAAAATATCTTGCTCAGCTAACAAGCTATAAAGTGTTCTGCTTAATGGATGATTAGAGGCACGTAATGTATTTTTTAAGAGTAATTCTTCCTCCTTAGTTAAAGTAAGACCTTCATAAGTAGCGGTGCTTTTTTGAGCCGTAGTTAATGTACCTGTTTTATCAAAAATAGCGGTAGTTAATTGTGCTAACTGCTCTATAGTTTGGGTGTTTTTTAAGTAGAATTTTTTACGCCCAAAAATGCGCAACATATTCCCTAATGTAAAAGGTGCCGCTAGGGCAATTGCACACGGACAAGCAATTATTAATACAGCCGTAAACACATTCATAGCCTTACTACTATCTATAAACATCCAAATAAAAGTAGCTACAAATGCAATGGTTAAAACAGCTATAGTAAAACGTTGGCTAATTTTATCTGTTATGGTTTGGAACTTGCTAGTCTTATCTATAGAGAAAACAGAATTACCCCAAAGCTGTGTTAAGTAACTCTGAGATACGGATTTTAAGGCTTCCATTTCTATGGCCCCTTGTAACTGCTTGCCCCCTGCTAAAATTTTATCGCCAGAAACCTTTTCTACGGCCTCTGATTCCCCCGTTACAAAACTATAATCTATACGTGCATTTCCTTTTAAAACGATACCATCTACTGGTATTAATTCTTCATTTCTAATTAAAAGCCTGTCGCCTTGTTTAATGTCGTAAACCTGTACTGTTTCTTCTTTACCTCCTGATAAAATTCTAGTTACTGCTATTGGAAAGTACGACTTATAATCGCGCTCAAAAGATAAAAAAGAATATGTTTTTTGTTGAAAAAATTTACCTAATAACAAAAAGAAAATTAAGCCAGTAAGACTATCAAAAAAACCGGTTCCCCAATCAAAAACAATCTCTAAAGTACTGCGTATAAAAAGAACCAAAACACCCAATGCTATTGGAACATCAATATTTAAAATTTTAGAAGCAATACTTTTGTATGCCGATATTAAATAATCCTGAGCCGAATAAAAAACAACAGGTAAAGCAAAAACAAACATTAACCACCTAAATATATTTTTATACTGATCTAACCAAAATTCCTGAACTTCAAAATACTCAGGAAAGGATAGAAACATAACATTACCAAAGGCAAAACCAGCAACCCCTAATTTATAAATAAGACCACGATCTACGCTCTTTTTTCCTTTGTCATAATCGTCTAAAGAGATATACGGTTCATAGCCAATTTTAGCTAATAAAATAACCAATTGCTTTAGCGTTAACTCTTCTGGATTGTAGGCTATACGCACCATTTTTTTTGGAAAATCTACCTGAGAACTACTTACTGCCTTTTGCAATTTATTTAGGTTTTCTAAAATCCAAATACAAGAACTACAGTGTATGTGTGGAATATATAGATTAACTATCTGATGCTTCTTTTCATTAAACTCGATAAGCTTATCTAAAATTTCTGGAGTATCTAGAAAGTTGTATTTACCTTCTACCTCGTTTGGTGTAGCACCAGCAGCAGATTGTAAATCATAATAGTACGACAAATCATTAGACTCAAAAATCTCAAAGACTGTTTTGCATCCATTGCAACAAAAATGCTTATCTTTAAACACAATTGGTACTATATCACAGTCATCTCCACAATGAAAACATTTTTCTTTATTCATTTATAAGCAAGTTAAGCTAAAAACAAAGGTCCATGATAGAAGTATTTAAAAATATGACAATTGTCAGGTTTCGGTTATCGTAGAAGCTGTAAATTTGTTGTGTCAGGTAAAAAAACATTATGAGTAGATGTGAAAATTGTATTATTCGTCAGTTTAACTCTTTGCGAGCTATGAGCAAGGAAGAGTTAAAAAAGGTTTCGGACACCAAGGTTTCCAAGACCTTTAAAAAGGGCGATGCAATTTTTGAAGAAGGAGATAGATTAGATGGTGTTTTTTGTGTTAGAGATGGCGTATCTAAACTATCTAAATTAAGTTCTAACGGAAAAGACCAAATAATAAAACTTGCTTCTAAAGGAGAAATATTAGGCCAACGCTCTGTTATTGCAGAAGAATCTGCAAACTTAAGCGCAATTGCTATTAAAGATATGGACGTTTGCTTTATCCCTAAAGAAAGTATTCTACACACTTTAAACACCAACCCTAACTTTGCTGTAGAGGTATTGCGCCATATGGCAAAAGACCTAAGAGATGCAGATGATGTTATTGTAAATATCTCTCAGAAAACAGTAAAACAACGTATTGCAGAAGCTTTTATTTACCTTAAAGATAACTTTGGAGAAGACGAGCTTGGTTTTTTAAACCTGAGCCTTACTAGAGAAGATATGAGTAATGTAGTAGGTACAGCTACAGAGTCTACAATTAGAATTATATCTGAATTTAAGAAAAAAGGAATAATAGAAACTTCTGGTAAAAAAATACGTATTTTAAATATTCCAAAATTGGAAACCGTTATTAGCGGTTTGTAGAAAACTTCCTTCTTTTTTATTAAATGATAAATGTCATAGTTTAAAGATACCACTACTGCTACTTTTACATTATTAGATATTAAATAATAGTGTAATGAAAAATATTCTTTTACCTACTGATTTTTCAGAAAATGCATATAATGCAATTTCTTATGCACTTGAATTGTTTAAAAACGAAGCAACTACATTCTACATATTAAATACTTATACACCTGCCATACCACACAGCAGGTTTATGGCTACCTCAACAGAAGTAGTAGAAAAATGCGCAGAGACCGACTCTAAAAAGGGACTTAAAAATACGCTAATTTATATTTCTCTTCATCATAAAAACTCCAAACATAGTTACAAAACTATTTCTTCTTTTGATTTATTAACACATGAAGTTGTTGATATTATTAAAAATGAAAAAATAGATTTTGTAGTGTCTGGCACAAAAGGTATTACAAATTTTGAGCGTGTTTTTATTGGAGCAAATACAATGCGTATTATAAACGCCATAAAAGAATGTCCTGTCTTAGCAATACCAAATAACTATATGTATCGTAAACCAAAACAAATTGTGTTAGCAACCGATTTAAAAAGAAGTTTAGGACCAGAAGCGCTAGAAGCATTATTATTTATTACAAAAATGTACAATTGCACTGTACATATTCTTCATTTAAAAGTAAATAATATATTAGATGATTTTCAGAAATCAAACTTAAAAATATTACAAAACTATTTACAGCCAGTTACCATTAAGTTACACATACTACCATCTTACGCAAATAAGTCTGAAATACTAAGTAGGTTTACTAAAGACTACAACATAGATACTTTAGCTTTGGTATATAATAACCGTAGCTATTTAGAAGATATTATAAAAGAGTCCGTTTTATTAGACGCAGATCACCATACTAAAATACCGTTATTGGTTTTACCTAGCTAACCATTAGCTATAAAAAAAGCGAAAGATGTGTCTTTCGCTTTTTTTTATAATTCGAATTTTTTAATTAAAAACGCCATCTAACAAATGCTTCCATAGCTGCATAGCGAGCCATTCCTAGGGCATCATAAATATCTGCGGTTTCTCTATTACGATCTTCTGCTCTTTGCCAAAATTCACGGCTATCTGCTCCTTGAAAAACTACACCATCTTTTTGAGATTGATGTTTAAAAATACCGCGTCTTTTTTCTAGAACTTGATCTGGCCCCATTGGTACCGCCATTTCAATTTCATCTATTCCCCATTCTTGCCAAGCACCTCTATACAACCAAACCCAACAGTTATCCATATAAGATTCAGGTTTCAGTCTTGTAATAGACTCAAAAATAGCATCTAAACAAACCTTATGCGTACCGTGGGGATCTGCTAAATCTCCTGCTGCATATATTTGATGTGGTTTTATTTCTGCTATTAAATCCATAGTACGTTTTAAATCCTCTTCACCATATGGATTCTTTTCTATAGTTCCTGTCTCATAAAAAGGAAGGTTCATAAAATGAATATGACTATCATTTAAACCTATAAAATGACTAGTAGCTCTTGCCTCACCCTTTCTTATAAGTCCTTTTATATATCTTACTTCTTGTATATCTACCTCACTAGCCTTTTTATTTGCTAAAAATTTAGCAGCTTTAGCATAAATACCAAGTGCTTCATCACTCTTAATAGAAAACTTCTCATTATAGTCGCACACAAAACTAGCAAAACGCAAAGCCTCATCATCTGCAACAGCTATATTTCCGGATGTTTGGTATGCTACGTGCACATCATGACCTTGCTCTACTAATCTTTTAAAAGTACCACCCATACTAATTATGTCATCATCTGGGTGTGGGCTAAAAATTAGAACACGTTTTTTTTCTGGCTCTGCACGCTCTGGTCTATTACTATCGTCAGCATTAGGCTTACCTCCTGGCCAACCTGTTATTGTACTTTGTAACTTATTAAATATTTTAATGTTTATATCGTAAGCCGGTCCAGAATCTGCCAATAGATCACTCATACCGTTTTCTATATAATCTGCATCTGTTAGCATTAAAACAGGCTTATTTAAGCGTAGCGCTACCCCTAATACTGCTTTACGGATTAATTTATCTGTCCACTCTACTTTCTCTACCAACCAAGGTGTATCTACCCTAGATAATTTAGAGGCAGCTTCTTTATCTAAAATAAAAACTACATTATTGTGTTCTTGTAAAAAAGATGCAGGTATCTTATTAGTAACCTCACCCTCTACAGATTGTGATACAATATTAGATTTTCCTTCTCCCCAAGCCATTAAAACAACACGTTTGGCTTCCATTATTTTTTTAACCCCAAGTGTAATTGCTGTTCTAGGTGTATTACTTAAACTACCAAAATCTTTACTAGCCGCAACTCTTGTAATATGGTCTAAAGCAACCAATCTTGTTTTAGAATTTTGTAGAGATCCCGATTCGTTAAAACCAATATGACCATTACCACCAATACCCAAAATTTGCAAATCTAAACCACCTAAATTTTCAATTTTAGTCTCATAGTCATTACAATACTTAGAAATTTGTGATTTGGTTAATGTACCATCTGGAATATGGTAATTTTCAGGAAGAATATCTACTTGGTCTAACAGTAATTCCTTCATAAACCTAACGTAACTATGAATAGAATCTGGTTCCATTGGGTAGTACTCATCTAAATTAAATGTAATTACATTCTTAAAACTTAGATTTTCTTCTTTATGCAATCTTACTAATTCTGCATACAATCCTTTTGGTGTAGAACCGGTAGCTAAACCTAAAATACAAGGTTTGTTTTCCTTTTGCTTTTCTTTAATTAAATCGGCAATCTCATTTGCAACGGCTTTAGATGCGGTGTTTGAATTTTCAAAAACAACGGTATTTATGTTTTCAAAACGTTTTTCAAAACCTGTAGCCTTATCAATCTTACTTTTCAACATGCTCTTTCAATTTATATTGGGGTTATTTAAATCAAAGATTAAAAGTCTTTTTGTATAATTTGATAATTTTTAGACTAACACCCATTTAAGTGTTCTAGACGTAAAGCAAAAGCAAACTAAAGACCAAATTTTTAATATCATCAATAAAAACAAATGAGCCTTATTACTACTAAGAACTCAAAAACTGTTCTGAAGACAATAAGCTCACTAAGGTATGATTAACTAACTAGCAAGCAAACAATAACTAATAAATTGACAAAAATTTAACAATAAAGTGTAATTATTTATAAATTTAAATCGTCTAAAACAACGATGATAAATAAAAAAGCCTACTAAAAATGCTAAAACATTTTTAGTAGGCTTTACGTAAAGAATTTTAAACTCCTTTAAGTACTACTGCTTTTTAGCAGATTTTTTAAACTTGTATGTTACACCTACATTAACTCCGAAAGAAGAATATGGTACTTTTTGAGATAATTTTTTAGATGGATCTGTATTATTGTTTGGCAATTCATCTACGTAAGTAGTCTTCTTATACGTACCTGCAGGTAAATTATCTAAAGTATAAACACTTTCCGCAGCCATAGTACCGTCTGGTCTAAATATGTTTGTATTGAATTCTTGTAATTCAGAATCTTTACGTTTTAAACTAATACCATAGTATTCTGCCTCTACATAAACACTAAAGTTAGCATCTATAGGAAATTTATATCCAAAAGCACCAACAAAACCTAATGGAAACTTCCCATGAAAATCTTCGATATAATTTGTTTCTGAATAAGAACCTTCTGGTAAACTTTGAGCATCAGATTGCGCTTTGGAAAAAACCGTATTACTAGAAACAACAGCTTCCGTTTTACCTGCAATTTTTAACAACGCACCAACACGACCATAAAAATTATCTGTAAATTTGTAAACCACTGTAGCTGTTGCACCAAAAGCTCTAGCTCTTGCAATTGCATCTACATTTACACCAGGTAAATTAGTTTCATTAACAGTTTTATCTGTTCCATGTAAATAACCTACACCAACATCTACACCTACTTTATCATTAAAAAAATAAGCACCTCTTACTTGTATGTTAGTACCTTCTCCAAAACTACCATATGTATTCTCTACACCTGAAGTACTTGTTTCCGTTCCTAATTTCATCCCTGCACTACTTATTGCATAACCTGACCCTGCCGAAATTTCAAATTGAGCATAAGACATAGTACTAATTAAAATACCGACTAATAATATTACCCTTTGTTTCAAAATAAATAATTTAAAATTAATATAATGTAAATATAAAAAAAAGGAAAATGGAGAAGCACTCAATTACAGTAATTTCGCACGTTTAACGGTAATTTTATCAAATTAATAACATTTAACTTAAAATACAAAACATAGCAAAAACAATAGCTCATAAGCTATGTTTATTTTCAAATATTTTAAGATATTGATGTTTTATTTAGGCATACAACTTACTGTATTACACCTACAAAATAGTAGAAAACAAAAAAGCTCCCGATAAAATCGGAAGCTTTTTATAATGTGGGCCCTACTGGATTCGAACCAGTGACCCCCTGCTTGTAAGGCAGGTGCTCTAAACCAACTGAGCTAAGAGCCCTCACTGCAATTTAGAAGGTTATTTCCTTATTGCGAGTGCAAATATATAACTGTTTTTCGATTCCCGCAAATAAAATATGAAAAAAAATTAAACTATTTCAGCAACAACAAATGTACTGCCCCCAACGTAAATTAAATCTTCTTTTCCCGCTAAAGATTTTGCTTTTTCAAGTGCTTCTTTTACAGATAAATAGACCGCTCCCTTTAACAAAAAGTCACTAGCACGTTGCTGTAACAAGGTTGCATCTAAACCTCTTTCTATTTTTGGAGAACAGAAAAAATAGCTTGCATTTTTAGGAAAATAGGGGAAAATAGCATCTAAATTCTTGTCTTTAACAACACCTAAAACAATAAAAAGCTCCTTGTAATTTTGCGCTTTTAATTGCTGCATGGTTAAACTTAGTCCTTCTGCATTGTGTGCAGTATCACAAATTACCCTTGGGCTATCTTGTAACACTTGCCACCTACCCATTAAACCTGTATTAACAACTACATTTAATAAACCATTTATTATAGCGCTTTCTTTAATAACAAAGTTTTTAAGCTGCTGTAAAGTGCCTACCACTCCTTTTATATTTTTATTCTGATAATAACCCAACAAAGATGTCTTGTATTCTTTTATAGAAGCCGAATCTGCAAAAATAATAGTAGCGTTCTTTTCTTTTGCTATAGTTTTAAATATAGAAGTTGTTTCTTCTTGTGACTCGCTAACCACCACAGGAACCCCTTCCTTAATAATACCTGCTTTTTCTACTGCAATTTTAGCAATAGTATCTCCCAACAAATCTGTATGATCTAAACCTATATTTGTAATTAAAGATACTTCCGGAGTAATAATGTTGGTAGAATCCAATCTTCCGCCTAAACCAACTTCTATAATGGCTATATCTACTTTCTCATCTGCAAAATGTTTAAAAGCCATTGCCACAGTCATCTCAAAAAAAGACAACTTATGATCATTAAAGAACTGTTTATTGTGCGCTATAAAGCTAATAACATCTTTTTTAGATATCATCTCTCCATTAATTCTAATACGCTCTCTAAAATCTTTTAAATGAGGAGATGTATACAAACCAACCTTATACCCTGCCTCTTGCAAAATAGAAGCTAACATATGACTGCTAGAGCCCTTACCATTGGTACCTGCTACGTGTATACTTTTAAAATGCTTTTCTGGTGATCCTAATGCTTTAGAAAATAATAAAATAGTATCTAACTTACCATTGAACGCAGATTTTCCTTTGTTTTGGTATATTGGAAGCTGTGCAAACATCCAATCTAACGTTTGGGTATATGTCATTAAAGTTTATTAAGTTGTCTAAATAAGAAGTAAAATTAAAGTAATTTTAGATAATTACTCTCCTAATTTAAAGTTTACAACAACAAAACCTACTTGTTGGCTAGGTGCGTTAGCATCTAAATTCCATTTATGTAAACGCGCAGTTGCTTCTGCAGGTTTTAACAAACAAGGGTCGTTATTAGTTGTGCCTTTTACCCCTGCTGTTGCAGATAGTACTTTACCATTACGGTCTACCACAATCTTAACAACTACTCTACCTTCTTCGTTACATTGTTGTTTGACCTGACCTTTTTTTAGTAGTTTTCTACCGGAAAGTCCATAACCAGAACCACCACTACCGGAACCTGGAGTACCATAATAACTAGTAGCATAAGGATCTCCCGCAGGATTACCTTTATCGCCTGCTTTATTATCATCTCCTTCGCCGCCTTTTGCGGTACCATCAGATTTAGCTAAACCACCAAAAAGGTTATCTACTTTATCTCTTTTGGCTTGTTCGGCTTTTCTTTTGCGTTCTGTTTCAGCTTTTTCTGCAGCCACTCGTTGCTGCTCTTTACGCGCTGCATCTGCCGTAGCCTTTTTAGCTGCAGCATCTGCTTTACGTTTAGCTTCTTGTTTTTGTTTTATTAGGATAGATTCCTCATTTTCTTGAGTAACCAGTTTCTCTGCTGCTTTTTCTTCTGCAGATACTTGTACTTCTGGCTCTGTAACTGGTTTTACCTCTTCTTGTTGCTCCTCTACAATTTCTTTTACTGTTTTTATTGGCTCAGATTTTATCTTTTCTTTTGGCTGTACATCTCCCTTACCAAAATCCATCTGACCAAAATTAACCGCAATACCTTTTTCCTCTGGAGGATCCATATAAGTAAGACCTATATAAAAAAGCAATAACAAGAGTGCGCTAAACAACAATGTTGTTAGCGTAAAAGATTTTTTCTTGTGTTTTGTATTTAAGAACGACATTATTTAGCTCGCACAGCTAGTATAACCTTGTAATTATTTTTATTAGCAATATCCATAACATTTACTGCTTCCTTAACAGGTACTGTCTCCTCTGCTCTTAAAATAATTGTTGGTTTTTCTTGACCTTCTAGTGCTTTCTTTAATTCAATTTCTATGTACTTCCCGTTAATTTTTTCATTGTTCACAAAATACTCTAAGTTTTTATTAATACTTACAGATACATTTTGTGTATTGGTCGATTTTCCCTTTGCCTTAGGCAGTAACAAATCTAGCGCATTTGGTGCATTTGATGTTAGCATAAAAAATACCAACAGTAAAAACACAATGTCTGTCATTGATGACATACTAAAGTCTGGACTCACTTTATTTCTCCCTTTTAATTTCATCTATAGAAATTTAAAGTGGTTCGTTTAATAAATCCAAAAAGTCAACCGCATTAGCTTCCATTGCATGTACAACCTTACCTGTTCTGTTTACAAGGTGGTTATACCCAATATAGGCAATAATACCTACTACTAAACCAGCTACTGTAGTTGTCATTGCAGTATAAATACCAGATGCTAAAGACCCCATTTCTGCTTGTCCGCCTGCGGATGCCATTTCATGGAATGCCAAAATCATACCAATTACTGTTCCTAAGAAACCAATCATTGGTGCAGCACCTGCAACCGTAGCTAAAACACTTACATTTTTTTCTAATTTATAGACTTCTAATGTACCAGCGTTTTCTATTGCTGTATTAATATCGTCTAGAGGTTTGCCAATTCTAGAGATCCCTTTTTCTGTTAATCTTGCTACTGGAGAATCTGTTTGCGCGCACAACATACGAGCAGCATCTAACTTCCCATTTGTTATGTGATCTTTAATCTGATTCATAAAATTTTTATCAATCTTAGAAGCAGCCTTAATTGCAAAGACTCTTTCAAAATAAATATATAGCGCAACAAATAATAGAATTCCTAAAATTCCTATGATAATAATGCTTCCTGCACCACCATCTACAATTAAATCTATTACAGATAGTGTTTTTTCCTCGGATACACTTTCTCCCATTACTACCTCATTAGCAGCATCTTGAAACAATAACATATATTTTCCAGTATTTAAGTTGCTCTTATAACGTTATTTTGCAAATAAAATTATGCGTTTAGTATAAAATCTCTAATTAAAATAAAAGATCCCGCACCAGCTAAAAATCCTATTAATGCTAACCAACTAATCTTTTTCAGATACCAGAAAAAATCAATTTTTTCCATACCCATTGCAACAACACCTGCCGCAGAACCAATTATTAACATACTACCACCTGTACCAGCAGAATATGCTATAAAATGCCACAACGGATCATCCATTCCTTGAGGGAACATACCAATACTTGCTGCTACCAACGGAACGTTATCAATTACTGCAGAACCAACCCCTAATAACATAACTACGATATCTGAATTTGGTATTGCAGAATTAAGACCTTCTGCAAAATGGAATAACATACCTAAAGATTCCAATGCTGCAACAGCTAATAATATCCCTAAAAAGAATAAAATACTAGGCAACTCAATTTTAGATAATGAATGGTGTACTGGACTGTGATGCGAAGCTGCTTCACTTTCACCATCTACATTAGAAATACTAAATTTAGAGTTACTGTATATTTCTGCAAAAGCAGCTACTACTGCTAAAGACAACATCATACCTACATAAGGAGGTAAATGTGTAATTGTTTTAAAGAAAGGAACAAAAACAATAGCTCCTAAACCTAAGTACAACATTGTTGACCCAAATTTAGATTTCTTTTCCTCTTCTGCTTCTTCAATATCTTCAATATTACCTTTAAACGCTTTAAACTTACTCGCTATAAATGTTGGTATAACCATACATAAAACTGAAGGTACAAATACGTGCTCTACTAATTGTGCAGCAGATACTTTATGTGCTATCCAAAGCATTGTTGTTGTAACATCACCAATAGGAGACCAAGCACCACCAGCGTTTGCCGCAATAATAACCATACCAGCAAACCACAAACGTGTTTCCCTATCTCTAATTACCTTTTGTAAAATTGTGATTAATACAATTGTAGCTGTTAAGTTATCTATAATTGCTGATAAGATGAAAGCAAGAATGGAGAACAACCATAAAAGTTTACTCTTCTTTTTGGTTTTAATAAAATCTTTAATTGTTGCAAACCCATTAAAGTAATCTATGATTTCTACAATGGTCATTGCCCCTAATAAAAAGACCAATATTTCTGCCGTTTTACCTAAATGATGCAGTAAAATTTCATCTACGTGTGAAGGTGCTAATTCTCGCAAAGCAGCATCCACCTCAAAAACAGGCATATGAGCTAACGCTATTACCGCCCAAAGCAATGCCATCATTGCAAGTGCAGGTATTAGCTTATCTATTTTTAGATTATGCTCTAAGGTTATTGCCAAATAACCAACAAAAAAAATAATAATTATAATGGTCTCCATTCTTCTTTCTCTTAGTTTAGTTTATATTAATTGTTTTAATGCTATTTCAAAAGCAGTTTTGCTCAGTTCTTTTTTAGATGCGTTGTTCTTAAACACATTTTGCATTGCCTTTTTTATAGTTTCAGATGTATCTTGAAAAACCAACTCGTCATTCATCTCTACTCTTCTTTCCATAAAATAAGCAAATACTCTTGCCATACCACAGTTAGATATAAAATCTGGAATTAAACTTACACGCTCATCTGTATATTCCATTATAGGACCAAAGAAAATTTCTTTATCTGCAAATGGTACATTAGCGCCGCAAGTAACAACTTCTAAACCTGTATCTATTAATTGTGTTATTTGATCTTTGGTAATTAATCTAGAAGCTGCACAAGGTGCAAATATTTCTGCTTCTAATCCCCAAATTTGTTCATTTATTTCAGAAAACGGAATCATATTCTCTGCAACAAGCGTATTTCCGTTTTTATTCAGGTAAAATTCTTTTATTTCTTCAAAAGAAAAACCTTCTTTATTTATTACACCACCATCACGATCTATAATACCAACTATTTTTACTCCCATTTGGCTTAAATAATACGCTGCTGCCGCACCAACATTACCAAATCCTTGTACAATTGCACGTTTACCTTTTATGGTTCCGCCATAAATATCATAAAAATGCTTAGCTGCTTCTGCTACACCAAAACCTGTAATCATATCTGCAACTGTATACTTGTGGTCTACAGATGGCGAATACTTACTTTCTATTACTTTAATAACTCCTAAACGCAACTGACCAATACGGTTAATTTTGTCTGCCTCGGTAGGTTTAAAGTGCCCGTTAAAAACACCTTCTTGCGGGTGCCAAACTCCTGCATCTTCAGTGATAGGAATTACTTCGTGTATTTCATCAACATTTAAATCTCCACCAGTACCATAATAACTTTTTAATAAAGGAGCAACTGCGCTGTACCAACGTTTTAAAACTCCTTTTTTTCTTGGGTCACTTGGATCAAAATTTATTCCAGATTTTGCACCACCAATTGCTGGTCCAGAAACTGTAAATTTAACTTCCATTGTTTTTGCAAGAGAAAGAACCTCGTTCATATCTAAGCCTTTACGCATTCTTGTTCCTCCTCCGGCAGCGCCTCCACGTAAAGAATTTATAACTGTCCACCCTTCAGCTTCAGTTTCAGGATCTTTCCAATTAAAAACTATTTCAGGTTGTTTATCCTCGTATTTTTGTAGTAAATCTTTCATTTTAAATTGATTATAAATTATGTAACATTATTTCTGCATCGCTATTGTTGTTAAAAATATCCCTCCCAAACGGGAGTTACTGCTGTCTCATAATTTTAATATTAAATCAATTAATAAAAATTCAATTCAACAAATATAAAAATATTGCGGCATTTTTAAACTTTTAACAGTCATAGAATGATTAATTTTTCATTAATTTTACGTTGAACGGTTGTAAATGATAGAGAAAGAGAACCATATGCTGTTGAATATATCACAATATAAACCTATATTTGCATACATAAATTAACATTATCGCAACAAGATGGACTTTAAGTTAACAGAAGAACAATTAATGATTCAGCAAGCAGCAAGAGATTTTGCTCAAAATGAATTATTGCCAGAAGTAATTGAAAGAGACGATGCCCAGAGGTTTCCTAAAGAAGAAGTAAAAAAAATGGGGGAATTAGGGTTTTTAGGAATGATGGTAGACCCTAAATATGGCGGAAGTGGTCTAGATACACTTTCTTATGTTCTAGTTATGGAAGAGCTGTCTAAAGTAGATGCTTCTTGTTCCGTAATTGTTTCTGTAAACAACTCTCTTGTTTGTTGGGGATTAGAAACTTTTGGTAACGAAGAACAAAAACAAAAATATTTAACACGTCTAACTACAGGCGAAAGCATTGGTGCTTTTTGTTTGTCTGAGCCAGAAGCGGGTAGTGATGCAACATCACAAAAAACAACTGCAATAGATAAAGGAGACCACTACATATTAAATGGTACTAAAAACTGGATTACAAACGGTAGTTCTGCAGATTATTACCTTGTAATTGCACAAACAGACGTAGAAAAAGGTCATAAAGGAATTAATGCACTTATTGTAGAAAAAGGCGCAGAAGGTTTTGAAATTGGTCCTAAAGAAAATAAATTAGGAATTAGAGGTAGTGATACACACTCTTTAATTTTTAACGATGTAAAAGTACCTAAAGAAAACAGAATTGGTGAAGACGGATTTGGTTTTAAATTTGCTATGAAAACACTTTCTGGCGGAAGAATTGGTATTGCTGCACAAGCATTAGGCATTGCTGCAGGTGCTTATGAGTTAGCATTAAAATACTCTAAACAAAGAAAAGCCTTTGGTACAGAGATAGCAAACCACCAAGCCATTGCGTTTAAATTAGCAGATATGCATACTTCTATTGAGGCAGCTAGAATGTTAGTTTACAAAGCTGCAATGGATAAAGATAATCACGAAAACTATGATTTATCTGGAGCTATGGCAAAATTATACGCATCTAAAGTTGCTATGGATGTTTCTGTAGAAGCAGTACAAGTACACGGGGGTAATGGTTTTGTAAAAGATTACCACGTAGAGCGTTTAATGAGAGATGCTAAAATTACTCAGATATATGAAGGTACTTCTGAAATCCAGAAAATTGTAATCTCTAGAAGTATTTTAAGAGATTAATTATTATAATTTTTAGTTACTATTAAAGCTGTATACTTTTGTATGCAGCTTTTTTTATGCTCCAAACCGAAATATGCAATTATGAATATCACAATTTAGCTAGGCTTAAAAATGCAAAATTTCATTTAACTTATCATTATCCTGAAAATGATGAATTTATTTCTTAGTTATTGCTAATTATTTAAACATAATTTAACATTTGTGATATA
The DNA here is from genome assembly GCF_023476645.1 of Cellulophaga sp. 20_2_10. GTDB lineage: Bacteria > Bacteroidota > Bacteroidia > Flavobacteriales > Flavobacteriaceae > Cellulophaga. The sequence goes on along the minus strand of NZ_JAMCOJ010000002.1, from coordinate 40,424 downwards.
TTTGAGTAAATGTGATAATTTATGAAGCTAAAAAAACAAGGGTTATACCTACCGGATTTTGAACATGATAATTGTGGAGCTGGGTTTATCTGTAGCTTAAAAGGAGAAAAGTCTAATGATATTATACACAAAGCTTTAGAGATACTAGACAAATTAGAACACCGAGGTGCTGTAAGCTCTGATGGCAAAACAGGAGATGGTGCAGGTATTTTAATAGACATACCACACGACTACTTTACAGCAGTTTGTGATTTTGACTTGCCTGAACCTGGAGAATATGCAGTTGCCAACATATTTTTACCTCAGAAAGAAAACCAAAGAAACTTCTGTATTTCTGCTTTTGAAGAAAACATAAAAAAACAAGGCCTAAACTTATTAGGATGGAGAGATGCTCCTGTAAACAAAAATGTTCCCGGGCGCATTGCTATGGAAACAGAGCCTTTTGTAAAGCAAATCTTTATTGCTAAAGAGAATGCTTCTCAAAGTTATGATGCGTTTAACCTAAAACTTTACATTGCCCGTAAAGTAACAGAACACACTATTTTAAGTTCAAAATTATCTGAAAGCGGCTTTTTCTACGTACCAAGTTTATCAACCAAAATAATTATTTTTAAAGGACTTTTAATGCCACAAGACATTAAATTTTACTTTAAAGATTTAATGGATCCTAGAGTCGTAACTAGACTTGCTTTGGTACACCAACGTTTTTCTACAAACACCTTCCCTACTTGGGATTTAGCGCAACCGTTTAGGTATATGTGTCATAATGGTGAAATAAATACATTACGTGGTAATGTTTCTAGAATGCGCTCTAGAGAAGAACTTTTAAAAAGTGATTTATTCGGAGACGAAATAAAAAACATACTCCCTATAATATTGCCAGGAAAATCAGATTCTGCCACTATGGATATGGTTGTAGAATTATTGTTAATGACTGGTCGTTCTTTACCGGAAGTTATGATGATTATGGTACCAGAAGCTTGGGAAAAAAACCCAGATATGTCTCCTGCTAAAAGAGCTTTTTACGAGTATAATTCTTGTATGATGGAGCCTTGGGACGGACCAGCATCTGTGCCTTTTACAGATGGCAATTACATTGGTGCAGTATTAGACCGTAACGGCTTAAGACCTTCCAGGTATTCTGTTACTAAAGATGGTTATGTAATTATGTCATCTGAAACAGGTGTTGTAGATATAGAACCGAGTAACATACAATTTCACGGTCGATTAGAACCAGGAAAAATGTTTTTAGTAAATATGGAAGAAGGCCGTATTATTAATGACGAAGAAATAAAAGAAAAAATAGCACAACTAAAACCATATCAAAAATGGTTAGATAAAAATTTAGTGCATTTAAAAGACATACCATATAACGATTGCCCTTTATTTTTGGGTGAAGAAACCTTAGAAAAAAGAAAATCGCTTTTTGGATATACTTTAGAAGACATAAACACCATTATTTTACCAATGGTTAAAACTGCCAAGGAACCTCTTGGCTCAATGGGGTCTGATACGCCAATAGCGGTTTTATCAGACAAGCCTCAACTCATATACAATTACTTTAAGCAATTATTTGCACAAGTAACCAATCCGCCTTTAGATGGTATTAGAGAAGAATTAATTACAGATATTAGTCTTACTTTAGGTAGTGATCATAATATTTTCGACTTTTCAGAATTACACTGTCGTAAACTAAAGATTCAGAATCCTGTAATATCTAAAGAAGATTTAGATAAAATAAAGAATTATGATGTTAGTCCAGACTACAAAGTAACTTCTATTTCCATTCTATATAAAATAGCACGTGGACACAATGCTTTAGAAGAAGCGCTAGATTCAATTCTTGATCAAGCATCAAAAGCTATAGACAACGGTACAAATATTATTATTTTATCAGATAGAAATGTAAATAAAGACAATGCTCCTATTCCTGCATTACTTGCATTATCATTTGTAAATAGTGGTCTTCAAAAACTAGGAAAAAGATCTAAACTTAGTGTTATTGTAGAATCTGCAGAACCAAGAGAAGTGCATCATTTTGCATTATTATTTGGTTATGGCGCTAGTGCAGTAAACCCGTATTTAGTAAACGAGATTATTGCCGAGCAAATACAAGAACACGATATTACCGATATTACTTTTGATGAAGCTATTAAAAACTACAACAAAGGTATTGGAAAAGGTGTTTTAAAAGTGATGAACAAAATAGGGATCTCTACTTTAAATTCTTACAGAGGCTCGCAGTTGTTTGAATGTATAGGGATAAACACAAAGGTGGTTGACAACTATTTCCCTAACACACCAACAAGAATACAAGGTATTGGCTTGTATCAAATTGAAAAAGAAATTGCAAAAAGACACTTAAAAACATTTAACAGTAAAGAAGTTGCTGCTAATTTAGAATTAGAAATGGGTGGCGCTTACAGATGGCGTAGAGATGGAGAAAAACATCTTTTTAACCCAGAGACTATTGCTAAACTTCAAAAAGCTGTACGCAATAACGAGCCAGATACATATAAGGAATACTCTAGTTTAATAAACGAACAATCTAAGCACTTGATGACTATTAGAGGCTTATTTGAATTCTCTAATTACGATCCTATTCCTATTGATGAAGTAGAACCATGGACAGATATTGTTAAGCGTTTTAAAACTGGCGCAATGTCTTACGGCTCTATTAGCAAAGAAGCTCATGAAAACTTAGCGATAGCCATGAACCGTATTGGCGGTAAAAGTAATTCTGGTGAAGGCGGTGAAGATGCAGAACGTTTTTATAAGAACGAAACTGGAGACTGGAGAAACAGCGCTATAAAGCAAGTTGCTTCAGGTAGGTTTGGTGTTACATCTAACTACCTAGCAAGTGCTAAGGAGATACAAATTAAAATGGCACAAGGTGCCAAACCTGGTGAAGGCGGACAATTGCCTGGACCAAAAGTTAATCCATCAATAGCAAAAACAAGAAATTCTACTCCTTATGTAGGGTTAATTTCGCCACCTCCACACCATGATATTTATTCTATTGAAGATCTATCTCAATTAATATACGATTTAAAATCTGCGAATAGAGAGGCAAGAATAAACGTAAAATTAGTCTCAGAAGTTGGCGTAGGTACTGTTGCTGCAGGTGTTGCAAAAGCAAAAGCAGATGTGGTTTTAATTTCTGGTCACGATGGTGGTACAGGAGCATCTCCGCTTACCTCTTTAAAACACGCTGGTTTACCCTGGGAACTTGGTATTGCAGAAGCACAACAAACTTTGGTCATGAACGACCTTAGAAATAGAGTTGTTGTAGAATGTGACGGACAGTTAAAAACTGGTCGTGATGTTGCTATTGCTTGTTTACTTGGCGCCGAAGAGTTTGGTTTTGCCACCGCTCCATTAGTAGCTTCTGGTTGTATTATGATGCGTGTTTGTCATTTAAATACGTGTCCGGTTGGTATAGCTACTCAGAACCCTGAGTTACGTAAAAAATTTAAAGGAAAACCAGAACACGTTGTGAACTACATGTACTTTATAGCTCAAGAACTAAGAGAAATAATGGCACAGTTAGGATTTAGAACGGTAAACGAAATGGTTGGCCAAGTACAAAAATTAGATCGTAATAAAGCAATACAACATTACAAAGCAGAAGGCATAGATCTTACACCTATTTTACACCAAGTAGCTGTTCCTGCAGGTACAAAACTATACAATACTCAAAAACAGGAGCACGACATTTATAAGTCAATCGAATTTAAAATTATAGAAAAAGCAAACCCTTCTTTATTTAGAAAAGAAAAACTGACTTTAGATTACCCTATAAAAAACACAGATAGAGCGGTAGGTGCCATCATAAGCAACGAAATATCTAAGACTTACGGAGCAAAAGGATTACCTATAAACACTTTACGATTAAACTTTACAGGTTCTGCGGGTCAAAGTTTTGGTGCCTTTGCTACAAGAGGTTTAACTATGACCGTTAATGGTAATACTAATGATTACCTAGGCAAAGGTTTATCTGGAGCTAAGCTTGTTATAAAAGTACCAGAAGGCGCTACTATAATACCAGAAGACAATGTTATCACAGGTAACGTTACGCTATATGGAGCTACTGCTGGTAGAGCCTATATAAATGGGAAAGCCGGCGAACGCTTTTGTGTTCGTAATTCAGGAGCAAAAACAGTAGTAGAAGGTATTGGAGATCACGGTTGCGAATATATGACTGGTGGTGTTGCTGTAATTTTAGGTGAAGTTGGGCGAAACTTTGGTGCAGGTATGAGTGGTGGTATTGCATATGCATACGACCCAAACAAAACGTTTGAAAAAAACTGCAACAAAGAAGCTCTTAATTTACTTCCTGTAGAAGAAGCTAAAGACATCGCAGAACTTAAAGACTTAATAGAAAGTCATTACAACTGCACAATGAGTCCATTAGCACAGCGATTATTAGAGAACTGGGAAGAAAGTCTACCTAAGTTTATAAAAGTATTCCCTGAAGAATACAGACAAGCACTTAAAAGGCTTGAAGAAGAAGAAAAAGCTAGCATAATATAAATCGATACTATGGGAAAGATAACTGGATTTTTAGAATTCGATAGAAAAGTAGAAGACTACGCTCCTGTAGAAGAGCGCATAAAAAATTATAAAGAATTTACACAACCTTTAAAAGAAGATGAATTAAAAAATCAAGGTGCACGTTGTATGGATTGCGGCGTACCTTTTTGCCACAGCGGTTGTCCGCTTGGTAATTTAATTCCAGATTTTAATGATGCTGTATACAAAGGAAAATGGGAAAAGGCCGCAACAATTCTGCACTCTACCAACAACTTTCCAGAATTTACTGGCAGACTATGCCCTGCTCCTTGTGAGGAAGCTTGTGTATTAGGAATTAATGAAGACCCCGTATCTATAGAAAATATAGAAAAAAACATTGTAGAAACTGCTTTTTCTAAAGGGTGGATTATTGCACAACCACCAAAAACAAGAACTGGTAAAAAAGTAGCCGTAGTTGGCTCTGGACCTGCAGGTTTAGCAACAGCACAGCAATTAAACAGAGCCGGACATTTAGTTACTGTTTTTGAGCGTGATGCAAAAGTTGGCGGATTATTACGTTATGGCATTCCAGATTTTAAAATGGAAAAAAATGTAATAGACCGTAGATTAGAAGTTTTAAAGGAAGAAGGCATTGTATTTAAAACCAATACACATATTGGTGTAGACATAGATGCCAACACACTAAAAGCCGATTTTGATGCTGTTGTTCTTTCGGGAGGCGCTACTATTCGCAGAAATCTACCTATAAAAGGAGCAGATTTAAAAGGTGTTGTACAAGCAATGGACTTTTTAAAGCAAAATAACAAACGTGTAGATGGCATTACAGATTTAGGCGAAGAGATTAAAGCTACGGACAAAGATGTTATTGTTATTGGTGGTGGTGATACTGGGTCTGACTGTATAGGAACATCTATACGCCATGGAGCTACTTCTGTATCTAACTTTGAAATTATGAGCAAAGGCACAGCAGAGAGACCAGAAGATCAACCCTGGCCGTTTTGGCCAATGCGCTTAAGAACAAGCTCTTCTCATAAAGAAGGCGCAGAACGTTTCTTTAGTATTTCTACAAAAGAATTTGTTGGCGACAAGGATGGCAACCTAAAAGCCTTAATTACAACAGAAGTAGAATGGATTAAAACTCCTGGACAAAGACCAAGCTTAAAAGAAGTTCCAGGAACAGAAAAAGAGTGGAAATGTGACTTAGTTTTGCTTGCAATGGGCTTTACAGGATCGGAAATGACTGTAGCTCAACAACTAGGCTTAGAAGCCGATTCTAGGACGAATATTAAAGCCACTGCAAAAAATTATATGACCAATGTTCCCGGTGTTTTTGTAGCTGGTGACCAACGTAGAGGACAGTCCTTAATTGTATGGGCAATCTCTGAAGGCAGGCAGGCAGCGCATCACGTAGATATTTACCTTACAGGAAGCTCTACTCTACCACTAAAAGGAGAAGGAGATTTACCTAGATTATAGAAGAATAAAAAAAAACCCATTTGTATTGATATTATACTATCTTTGCACTTTAAATTAAAAATAAAATTATGAGTAACGGTACAGTAAAATTTTTTAACGACTCTAAAGGATTTGGTTTTATCACTCCAGATGATGGTGGTAAAGACGTTTTTGTTCACATCAGTGGATTAACACACGAAATAGCTGAAGGAGACAAAGTTAGTTATGACGTTGAAGAAGGAAAAAAAGGACCTAATGCAGTAAACGTTGAAGTCCTTTAATATATAAAGAATTTAACTTATTACATTACAAAGCCTGTTGTTTTAACAACAGGCTTTTTTGTGTTTTATATTCAGATTTAAATTAAGTTGATCTTAAATTACAAGAAACATAAAGAGTACGTGCAATTAACTGTTTTACCAATCAGAGTTTTAAACAGCCTACATTTATCAATTTTTTGAAAGAATACATAACTCAAAGAAAACACATAAAACTTACTCGATGCAATTTAACAGTGCAGCAGCCCTAATAATTTACTTAGAAGAACTTAGAACAATCTATTCCTCAGTATTTTATCAAATAGATAGTACTACTCCATAAATACTCGCTACTTAGTTTAAGTTCACTATACGTATTCCTTTCACCAAAAAGAGGTTTGCAATTTACAAGCAGTGACTAAAACATTTGATAAAATTAAATCGATTAAATACAATAAACATCGATTAAAACACAGTAAGAGATTCTATTTTTGATTTTAGATAAAAAAAACTACATCAATTACTTTACAACTTCTTTATATTTTGTAGGTCTTTACATCAATTACAAGCAGTTTTTAATATTATTTAAGTAAGAAATAAGTTTTTTTACTTAAAAATA
>NZ_JAMCOJ010000002.1:32547-33550 GCF_023476645.1 Cellulophaga sp. 20_2_10 | reverse complement strand
TTTAAAGCAGAAGTACCTTTTGAGTTTGAAAGCTATACAAATGGTATAGACTTACGTAAGGTAGACAGCACGCTTTTAAAACAAAAAATAATCAGTTATTTTAAAATGTACCAAAAAAAATACGAAGAAAAAGATGTGAATGCAATAGTAAATTTAAATTACAATAATGCCCTAAGAAATGCTACAACTCAATACAAAAGCAAAAAACAGTTAAATGGGCTTTGGGAAGAATACAATAACGTAATAAATATTAAAGATAAAGAATTTCAGCCATTAAAAGACTATGAATTGGCTTTTTTTGGAGATGGAAAAATAGCAACTTTAAAATTTGGCAGTAATATAAATACAGATCCGCGACATAGAGGAGCCTCAGCTTTATTTTTCACCTTTAGAAATAAAGAAGAAAGGTTACGTGCTCGTTTTCTAGGTGTGTATTTATATATGGATAAAGACAACTACACGGGTAAAGATGAAGACATACAGTTAGAAATGATAAAATAATATGCTTAAAAAAATATTTTTCTATAGTTGGTTTTTAGTGTTTTGGGTGAGCTGCGCCCAAAATACTAAAACTACCAAAAATATGAACACTACAGACCAAGATAGTATTACCATACATAATGTTACAGACAAAATGTGGCAAGCTAAGCCTAAGTATAATGAGCAACCTATGTATTTACTACGTATAAACCAAGAGTATTGTACCTACGAGATTTTGGTAAATGACTTTCCTGTAAAAGAGTATTATAGAAGTGGTAAACTGGCTACAGCCATAAAAATAAATAGAGCTATATTAAAAAGTGGTACACAAAAGGTTACCATACGTATGTACCCCTATGGCGATTTACTACAACAAGAATTTGGAGAAGATCAGCCTTATATGAGCACCTTAAAAAAAGGCAGCGCTATGCTTGTAGAGGTTGTTAAAGTGCCAGATTGGAAAAATTACAGCATATCTAAAAAAGAATCTATTAAAGTAGTAAAAACAGAAGGGTATAACAAC
>NZ_JAMCOJ010000002.1:31737-32537 GCF_023476645.1 Cellulophaga sp. 20_2_10 | reverse complement strand
GTAGTAAAAACAGAAGGGTATAACAACCAAGAATTTGTTGGCGCAGGTTTAGCTTTTTATGAGTTTAGTTTTACTTTTAAAGCAGAAGTGCCTTTTGAGTTTGAAGGCTGGAGCAATGGTATAGATTTACGGAAGGTAGATTCTACACTTTTAAAACAAAAAATTATTAGTTACTTTGAAGCATACAAGAAGTTACACGATCAAAAAAATGAAAGTAGTAAATCTAAAGAGCACTTTGACCAATTATTAAGAGAAGGTACTTCTGAATATTGGAATAAAAAAGAAATTAAAAGAGTTTATGATGAAATGGTATATTCTGTATCTTTAGAAAACAAAGAATTTCAACCATTAAAAAACTATGAATTGGCTTTTTTTGGAGATGGAAAAATAGCAACTCTAAAGCATAGTAGTCATTTAGATGTAGACTCTCGTTTAAGAGGTCAATCTGCCTTATATTTTTTATTTAACAATAAGAGCAGGGCTCGTTTTCTAGGTGTGTATTTATATATGGATAAAGACAACTACACGGGTAAAGATGAAGACATACAGTTAGAAATGATAAAATAATATGCTTAAAAAAATATTTTTCTATAGTTGGTTTTTAGTGTTTTGGGTGAGCTGCGCCCAAAATACTAAAACTACCAAAAATATGAACACTACAGACCAAGATAGTATTACCATACAGAATGTTACAGACAAAATGTGGCAAGCTATGCCTAAGTATAATGAGCAACCTATGTATTTGCTCCGTATAAACCAAGAGTATTGTACCTACGAGGTTTTAGTAAATGACATCCCCA
>NZ_JAMCOJ010000002.1:31265-31727 GCF_023476645.1 Cellulophaga sp. 20_2_10 | reverse complement strand
ATACAGTTAGAAATGATAAAATAATATGCTTAAAAAAATATTTTTCTATAGTTGGTTTTTAGTGTTTTGGGTGAGCTGCGCCCAAAATAAATCTAAAACAATGACTGAAAAGACTGCCATAACTAAAGAAAACTTTAATGAATTAATGAAGAATAAAGTTAAGTTATATGATGAGCAACCTATGTATTTACTTCGTGTTAACCAAGAGTATTGTACCTACGAGGTTTTGGTAAATGATTTTCCTGTAAAGAAATACTATAGAAGTGGTAAACTGGCTACAGCCATAAAAATAAATAGAGCTATATTAAAAAGTGGTCCACAAAAGGTTACCATACGTATGTACCCCTATGGAGATTTACTACAACAAGAATTTGGAGAAGATCAGCCTTATATGAGCACCTTAAAAAAAGGCAGCGCTATGCTTGTAGAGGTTGTAAAAGTGCCAGATTGGAAAAACTATAA
>NZ_JAMCOJ010000002.1:30630-31255 GCF_023476645.1 Cellulophaga sp. 20_2_10 | reverse complement strand
GATTTACTACAACAAGAATTTGGAGAAGATCAGCCTTATATGAGCACCTTAAAAAAAGGCAGCGCTATGCTTGTAGAGGTTGTAAAAGTTCCTGACTGGAAAAATTACAGCATATCTAAAGAAGAATCTATTAAAGTAGTAAAAACAGAAGGGTATAATAAACAAGAATTTGTTGGCGCAGGTTTATCTTTTTATGAATTTAGTTTTACTTTTAATGCAGAAGTACCTTTTGAGTTTGAAGGCTGGAGTAATGGTATAGATTTACGGAAGGTAGATAGTACACTTTTAAAACAAAAAATAATCAATTATTTTAAAAGCTATCAAAAAAAATACGAAGAAAAAGATGTGAACGCAATAGTGAATTTAAACTATAATTTCACTTTAAGAAATGTTACAACTCAATACCAAAGTAAACAACAACTTAAAGAAATATGGCAAGAATATAATAATGATTTAACCATCAATGATAAAAAGTTTCAACCATTAAAAAACTATGAATTAGCTTTTTTTGGAGATGGAAAAATAGCAACTCTAAAGCATAGTAGTCATTTAGATGGAGACTCTCGTTTAAGAGGACATTCAGCATTATTTTTTTTGTATGAAAATCAAAGTTTGTTTCGTTCCT
>NZ_JAMCOJ010000002.1:15141-30620 GCF_023476645.1 Cellulophaga sp. 20_2_10 | reverse complement strand
GTAGTAAAAACAGAAGGGTATAACAACCAAGAATTTGTTGGCGCAGGTTTAGCTTTTTATGAGTTTAGTTTTACTTTTAAAGCAGAAGTACCTTTTGAGTTTGAAGGCTGGAGCAATGGTATAGATTTACGGAAGGTAGATTCTACACTTTTAAAACAAAAAATTATTAGTTACTACAAAATGTATCAAAAAATTTATGAAGAAGAAAATGTAGACAAATATTTTAGTATTAATTTTAATAATACTGTTCGCAAGGTAACTACAAGCTATTACGCACATAAAGTTCATGATGGAGATCAAATTTTTGAAGAATTAAAAAAACAATTTTTAAATAGTTTAATGAAAAAAAATAAAGATTTCCTTACTTTAAAAGATTACGAATTAGCATTTTATGGAAATGGAAGAATAGCAACCTTAAAACAATCTAGTTCATTTGAGATAGATCAAAGATTTAGAGGTAAGCCAGCTTTACATTTTTTATACCAGAATGAAGGAGAGGAATTTAGAAGAATGATTTCTCCGTATATATATTTGTATATGGATAAAGACAACTACACGGGTAAAGATGAAGACATACAGTTAGAAATGATAAAATAATATGCTTAAAAAAATATTTTTCTATAGTTGGTTTTTAGTGTTTTGGGTGAGCTGCGTCTGTAATTACTAAATTAAACAATAAACAAAAAAGCTACCTAATTACTAGGTAGCTTTTTTTGTTATATAAGGTTTTAATCTAATCAAAAATAGACCAAGAAGATTTACCTGGCTTATCTTTTTTAATTACAGAATCTTCACTAATAACAATATTATCTTTACGTTGTCCTATATATTCTAGAGCACTCATTTTATTAAACAGCCTATCTATTATAGATATAAACTCGCCCAATACCTCAACAGTTTCAATAATATTTATATGGTTGTAGCGGTTGTTTAATACATCTTCAATTTTAGAATTAAAATTAGAAGGCTTAACATCTGTCCACTCAAAATAATATTGTAACAATTCTTCTCTTTCTTTTTCATCCATAATACTTAAAGATGTAGAAAACTGATTGGCTAAAATTGATATTTGTTTTGCTAAAAAAATTGGAGATTCTTGTGATACAACTTCCTTTAAATAGTAAATACTTTGACCATAAAACTGATTAAAATCATTACACAACAAAAAAGTGTTTTCTGCTAAACGGTTTATTCTTTTATGGTTTCTGTTCTTTTTAATTATTAAAATAGAGTTTTTCCTCATTCTTAATAATACCTGTATAAGATCTACCCTAAACTTTTCTAAAGCATCATTATAAGCTACTTTTTTTACAGGTGGTATATAAGATTCATTTAAAGAAAAAATGCCTTGTTCAGACTTTATTTCACCTACTACAATAAAATTACCTTCTAAAAAATGTGTGTTTATTTGATTTACAGGAACAACATCTAATGTTATTTTAGGCAATGCATATGGGTGATGTAATGGAACTACCTCTGGGTCTGGCTGCCCTACAGGTATTAACTCAAACGGACTAATAGATACTATTACATAATAGGTATGGATTGAAGCATCTTCTGCTTCGCTAAAATTAATAACTTTTTTAGGTGTATTATCTTCACCATAAAGCCCATGGTAATATAAAATTTTATATCCGTTTTTAGTAATTGCATTACAAGACTTAAGACTTACTGCTATGCTACTACCCGTGTCTGATGACAACTCTAAATCTAAAGCACTAAAATTACTGTCTATTGCTTGTAAAATACCAAAATCAAAGTTTTTTTGACCGCTAGAATTATAATCTTTAATAGTTTCTAGTACACTATAATATTGTTTAAAAAAATGTTTCTCTGATAGCTTAACTCCATCTGTCCAGTTAATGGGTAAGTTTTGTATTTTATTCGTTTTCATCTTCTTTTATTTTTATACGTCTAACAAAGATTGTCTGCGTGTTGGTAATGTTATTTTCGGCCCCTGTTTTTTCTGCATCTAAAACGCGAGTAAATAATGGAAATTTAAACCACTTAGTGGTGTAAAAAATCCACCCCATTTCATCACCACTTTCATCTTCTGTTTTTATAACATCTTGCGGAAACCTAACATTTTGATCTTCTATAAACCTATTAAACCATTTTCCTAAAATAACCTCTGTAGGCAGTTTTACCATAAATGATGAATACTCTTTATCTATAGGAGACCTTTTAACCTTAACCGTTACTTGTATAAGCGTAAAAGTATCTATCTTATCCCAATACAAATCACTATTTGTATCATGCTCTACTCGCCAAGACTTAAAAAATGGTGGCGATATTTTTAAAAAAGAATCTCTTGCTATTACATAAAACAAGGGTACTAAAAACCACAATACAGAAGACATTGCCCAAATTGAATATGGCAACCCACTTAGCAGCTTAAAAATTAAATAATAAACCCATGCCGTTAAAATTACAATTGCAAAGATTACAATTAAAAAGTAGGTCTTATTACCATCTTTTTCTATTAAACCAAAAGAATCAAATGTTTTAGTTTTTGTATAAAAAACCATACCAATTCCTAAAAACAAATACGTTAATGCAGTTATTAATAAACCACCCCAAACAAACTCGTACCTTAACAAGGCAAACAAGGATGGTAAAATTAGTATTAGTAATGATATTAGTATAAAAAAGATAACCTTTTTTATACGTAACTTCTTTTTAATTTTAGAAAACTTAAGTACTAAAATTAAAAAAACCACCAATAAAGGGGCTAGTAAATATTTTAAAAAAAATGTAATTAATGTATCCATTTCATCTGTATTTTATATCCTTAACATTAATTTAAATAAGTGTCATAACCTAAATATTTGTTATTTAAAGCAAAATCTAACTTACCCGTTAAATGGTAAGTTACAAATATTTCTCTGTTTGAAATAATTAAAAAACTCAAAATTGTTTTAACATTATCAATGTTTTTTAAAAGGGTATTATAGTTATTTATAGGCTTATCTAACAGTATGCAAGCAGTGATATCATCTACTTCACTTCTTACTTTTCCGTGTAAACCAAAATCTATACCCAACAAACTATTTCCTAGGCTATTATAAGGAATTTGGTCAAAAATTTTAGGCGTATATTTTAATTCTATTTTAAAATCTAGCACTTCATAAATTAGATCTTCAATAACGGGAAGATTTTCTTTTAATTGCTCAGAATTGCATAATTTAAAGAACAGCTTAAATAATTTTACTTTAGGTATTTCTAAATTAGCATCTAAACATTTTTGTACAATTCTAAAAAGATTTTCATTAGCGCTATCATCTGTTAAAAAGTTAAGATGACGATTTACAATTTTTGAACTTTCTTTAAAAAGATCGGTATCAAAAGCCTGAAAAAAGTTTATATTTCTAACTTCTCTTCTTTTATTTTCTTTTATAGCTTCTACTATCTCTTTATTACTCATTGATGGTGTACTAATAACCAATGGATGAAATAAAATCTCTGGAAGCTGATGGTAAATACTGTTTCTGCTTAAGTGTAAAACTAAAAACTCTTTGTACTTATTAGTTATACTTTTGTATAAAGTTGTTACGTCTAAGATATCTTTAGATAACGCGCGGCTGTTCATGCCACTGTTTTCTACTATAAGCATCTCATCTAAATCTTTATTTAAAATAAACTTTAATTCTTCATAAAAAACTTCTGCTACAAAATCTGCTGTATCATTTCTTTTTAAGGAGTCTATGTCAAATTCATCTTCTAACATTTATCCCAAATTAATTGTTCTTCACTATAGTTTAGGATTATTTTATCGCCAGCAACTATTTGCTCAGAAATAATAAATTTAGAAACTACTTTTTTAATATAATTTCTAATTACACCACCAATTGGTCTTGCCCCGTATTTTTTGGAGTATCCTTTATGCGCAAGAAAAGCTAAAGCATCCTCTGATAATTCTAAAGAAATATCTTTTTGATCTAAAAGTTGTTTTTGCAGGTTTGCAAAGTGTAATTTAAAAATATCTTTTGCTATTTTTTCATTAATAGGAGAAAATGGAACTACTTCTGTTAACCTTCCTAAAAATTCTGGTCTAAAGTGCTTACTCATCACCTCTATTAATTGGTTAGATGATGGCTTTGTCCCCTGCTCTATTTGTTCTGCGATCCATTGGCTACCAATGTTAGAGGTAAATATTATAATGGCATTAGAAAAATCTCCACTTCTTCCTAATTTATCATGTATTGTACCTTCATCCATAATTTGAAGAAAAACGTCATAAACAGAACTATGAGCTTTTTCTATTTCATCAAAAAGTACAACCGAATATGGTTTTTGTCTAATTTTATTCACTAGCATACCCCCTTCTTCATACCCAACGTAACCTGGAGGTGCGCCATATAGTAATGCAGCAGAATGTTCTTCTTTAAATTCTGACATATCAAACCTAATCATAGCCGTTTCATCATCAAACAATAACTCCGCTAAAGACTTGGTAAGCTCTGTTTTACCGGTTCCTGTTGGCCCTAAAAAGAAAAAGGACCCAATTGGTTGTTTAGGATTGCCTAGTCCACTTCTAGATTCTATAATGGCATCGGACAATGTTTGTATGGCACTTTCTTGACCTTTAACTCGCTCTTGAAGTTTATCTTCTATACCTAATATTTTTTCTTTCTCTTCTGCTTGTATTTTTCCTAAAGGAATACCAGATATATCTGCTACAATAGATTCTATTTCTGTAGATTTAATTACATCTATTTTTTCTGATGCAATCTCTTCTAAAATAGCTAACAACTTATGTAACTTCTCCAAACTATCTGCTATAGAATCGTCTTCTAAAAGAACTAAATTATCTACTACTTTAGCCGTTAAGACAACACTTATTTTCTTAAAAATTGTTTTAAAGAGTAACTCTAAATCACCTTTTACAACAACCTCACTCTCCTCTATCTTCTTTAATGACTCTTTAAATTTCTCAACTTCTTTTTGAGCGTTTTTATTACTCATTTTTACAGCCGCTAAAGTCCTATCTAACAAATCTATTGCGCCATAAGGCAGTTTGTTTTCTTTAAAATATCTTTTAGATAATTTTATGGTTTCTTTTAGAGCTTCATCAGAAATTTTTATATCATAGATACCTTGCAATCTGGTTTGGTGTTTTTCTAAACACTTTAGCAGTAAAAAATGATCTAATTCTTCTAAAAAAACCATTTCTAACTTACTATTAATAGGATGTTTTTCTATATTCTTTCTGTAAGCATCGGAGGTAATTGTAAATACTAAATTTGTTGAGCCTTCTGCTAACTGAGCACTTAAAATATTTGTTACTAAGCTAGATTTACCAGATGTATTTTCTAATAAAATCTGAAGATCATCTATAACCAAAACTGTTTGGGTTTCTAATTTGTGTAGTTTTTCAAAAAGTTCAACAATTTTTTTAGAAATCTCATTCTCAGAACCACAACTAGCCAATAGCTTAGATACATTTAAACCAAATACCAATGAATTTCTTATGGCTTCATCTTCATTATTTGCTAACTCAGAAACAAAAGATTTTACAACTGCTGTTTTACCAACACCAGAATCTCCAATTAATAAGGTTCCTTTATTTTCAGATCGTTCTAAATTTTCTAAAATAGATCTAACCTCTTTTTCTCTACCTATTATTAGAGAGCCTTCTTTTGTTATTTTTTCAGTTTTAAGATTTACAGAAAATGGTGTAGAAGATACTACTTGGTTTTCTGCCTCTGAGCCAGACAATAGGTTTAATTTTGGTACGTTGTATTGGCTTAGCACATCATTTTCATTAACCCCTAAGGAGTCTAATTGAGTTTTAGAATAGACAACACCTTCTCTAATAACTGCCGTAAAAACACAAATAGGATCTATAAAATCTGTTCCTAATTTTATTTTAGACCGTATAGCGTCTTCCAGTACTATTTGCACTTCACCATCTTGCATTGTTTCTTCATCAAAATCTGTGGTAGGTGTATACATTTCTCTCCTAACCTCAAACCACTCTGCTATATACCCAATATCTTTACCAAGGCTTTCTAAAATTTCTTTAAGACCAGTAGGCTCTATAAGCATTGCCATAACTAAATGAGCTACACCAAAAGAAATGTGTTTTTCATTATTAGCTTTATGTTTGGCCATTTTTATAGCCGAAATTAATCCTTGACTAAAATCTAATTCTTTCATAATTATTACTGAATTACTACTTTATATGGAATGTTACTGATTGACTTACTTGTCAATTCATTTTCAAAATAAACACCTAACCTACTTAAATCTTGTTTGGATGAAAATAATGTGTTTAATGTAATTAAAACATCTGTTGTTCTTATTATTCCTTTTTTCTTTTCTTTAGAGATTTGGGCTCCAGGTTGTATTTGTATATTAGACACGTAGTTCCCTATTTGTTGGTTTATATAACTTTTTACATCTGCCGCAGAAACTATACGTTCTTTTGTTAATAAACCATACCTCAAACTATCTACCTGTTCTCTTTCTCCCTTTCTAATTTTACCGCCAACAGTGGTTGTTAGCAAGCGAGTTTTTTTCATATCAAACTCATTAGTTGCATATTGATTAAAGGTACTTTGCTCGTTAAAATTATTTGCTAAATCTGCATTACTTGTCCAGTATTCTATCTCATAATTTGTAGCGTCCGGGAAAGGGTATGTTAATAAAAATGTACTTTCTGACATATCTATATCCTTTACTTTTTCTACAGCTTTTTGCTCTAAAACGTCTAACTGTTTTATAAGTTCTTCTAAATAAGTATCTAGTTTTTCAGGATTCATTGCCGCATAGGCATTACCTTCTTCTCTAATAGATTGTGTAACCTTGTTTATTAGCACTTTTGCACTTCTTGTGTCAAATTTTTCTATATCTCCAAAATAGAGGGAGTACGTACCATTTCTTTTATTTTCATAATCGTTTAAAATATTTTTTAAATATTTTCCATTATCATCTTGAACAGATTTAACATTTAAAAAATAGTTTTTATGCTCTGTTGGAAGTGATACTATTCTTCCGTTTTTATTATAATTATGCTGTTTATAAACTCGTTGTCTATTCACTACAGGAACGGTATTAAGAGAAACATTAAACTGCTGTATTTTTTCTTTATCAAAAATTTCTGGCAGTTTTACTTTTATCCAAAAAAGGCCTTGATCATAATCTAAGTCCTCTACTTCCTTTTTGGAGAACGGAAATAACTGAGTTAGAGATTTTTTGATGTGTGTATTACCAGCTAAATCTAACGTATAAAAATAGTCTTTATAAAAAGTGCTTATTTCTTCAAAATAATGTGTCTCATCTAGCTCATTAGAGTCAAAATTCAGTTTAGAACACTTAACATTTACCCTATTTTCACCAGTAATAGACATTGTATTTAAAAGTGGATATAAACTTAAATCATCCATCAATACGGTGATAGACAAATGGTCTAGTTTATGAAGCTTTTCTTGGTCTATTTCTATTCCTAACCATAGTGTATTGTCTTCTACTCTGTTTTCTGCATCAAAAAACGTATTACTACCAGATTCTTTGTTTGCATACTGTACCAACTGCGTATTGTACAACTTATACTTTACAGCTGCATCATGTATGGTACTATTTACTAAAGGTGTAAAAAAAACACTTAAATTTTCTTTACCATAACTACTCGTATTTACATAAAAATGGTTTTCTGGAGTAACTGTATACACCTCTTCATTTGGGTACATTAACATTAGAGCATGCGCTGGCATTGGAGACGACCATTTACTACTTAATAAAATCCTAGACAGTCTATGAAGTAATTGTGTGTCAGACAATTTAATTTCTTGATGTAACTTTGCCTTTTCATACGCAAAAACATCAATTAAAAGATCTATTAATGGGTCTATACTATTCGCCTCTTTTATACCCCATAATTCCATAGAGCGTTCTAACATCCTTTTTTTCAATGTTAAAAATGTTTGGTCTCTCATATTAATTTATTGGGATAAAGGACTTATATATATTAAGGTATTAAAATTAAAATCCATATCGTTTTCTAATAATTTTGCTTTTACAGAGATTTGTGATTTTCTGCGTATTTGTGTATTTTCAGGAGAAGTCAAATTATCATCTACCTCGGACAAAACAACGGATACTTTAATATCTTTTAATCTAAATTCATATTTTTTTATGGCTTCAGTTAAAGAATTCTCTACCCGCTCTTCCCAATCTTTAATGCGTACTAACTGACTAAATTCTAGTTCCCAAATTTGTGAACCAAAGTCATCTCTACCTACAACTTCTCCGTATCTAGAGGTAATCATCATCATTATATGTTGTGCAATAGACTCAACTTTAGAACATCGATCTGCACTTTTATTTGTTAAAATTTCAGAAAAATCTATTGGCAACTTCAAATAGTTCATAAGTTTTATATCTTTATCAGTAATATCTTACTCTTATACTTACACTGTTTTAAACAAATATAATTTTATTGTTTTAAATAAAATAGGTATATTCATATTAAAATTATAAAAAACTAGATAACATTAATAAAAAAATTAGACTATATGGCAATGTATAATTATGGTATTGGAGGTAATGAGGTGAAGTTAGATGTGAACGAATCTATAGCGGACATCCCTTCTAACAGAACTCTATTGGTTCAAAAACTAACTGATGAAGCGCCTGTTTCACCAGAAGCAATACATGGTTTACAAACAGTAGAGCAAGTTTTTGAAAAATTTTCTCCATCTGTAAAATTAGAACACCAAGATGAAAACGGCAGTGAAATAAATGAGGTAATGAACTTTAAAAACATTGGAGATTTTGATTCTAAAAAAATTAAAGAGAACAGTGAGTTTTTAAGCAAATTAGATATAGAAAAAGAACAAAATGTAAAAATTTCTCGTCAATTATCTTCTAACAGAGCCCTTTTGAAAGCTTTAGACAATCCAGACACTAAAAATGCACTTATTCAAATTTTAGAAGATTCTATTTCTGAAATTAAAAATGCAGAAAAATAACGATCAAAAAAATAAATAATGGCAGAAAAGACTCAAACAAGTAAATCTATAGCTACACAAACAAAGCAAGCTGAAACAGTAGATTTATCAGCTTCAATAGATTTATTAAAAGAATTTGGTGGTTTTTCTTTTTTAGAAAATGTAATTGATGGGTACACTAACCTTAACCCTAACAGAAAAGCAAGAAGAAATATATTTTTAACAGACGACCAATGGGAGTCTGAACGTAAAAATTTAATTAACAGATTAACTGTTTGGTTGGATCTTTTAAAGAGCAACAAAAACAGTGAAGAAATGCGCGACATTGCTAAGGAAAAAGCACTTAAAGTAGGAGAAGTCCTAAATGCTAATCTTAAGCAAGCTTTAAAAAAAACTAAGGAACTTGAAACTTCTTACAGGTCACTAGCACATTTCTATAAAAATACCGAAAGCGACAAGGTTAAAAACGTAACCATTGTTAACGCTAGTATGGATCAATTAAAAGATTTAGACAACCCTTATTTTATAGATTATATAGGTAACGAGCTAAAACAAAACTATGATAGATTAGATTTAAGACAAAACTATTCTTTATTAGTTATACCTGGATATTTGGGTACTAATTCTATTCTAGACAAGTGGTCTAAAATAGCTTTTGATAATAAAACCGTATTACTAACAGATTTTCAAGATTTAGAAACACCGGATGATGTTGTAGATCTTTTCTTTAACTCTAACCATACTGGTGCAGATGCTTATAAGTCTAATACTCTAATGACTTGCAACTGGTTATTAGGAAGAAAAAAGGATGACATTGTTGGCGAAGAAGACAACTTATATGTTCCTCCTTCTTCTGCTCTAGCAGGTAAAATATACAGCACGCTAATGTCACAAGTAGTAGCTGGTAAAAAATTTGGTGGAATTAACGAGGTAGAAAGTGTACGTTTTGATCTTAAAAAGAGTGAAATCTCTGAATTGGAAAAAATGGGTCTTGTACCAATGGTTAACGAGTATAGTAAGGTTATGGCTTTCTCTGCAAAAACACTTTTTAACGGAGATAACTTAGGTTTACAAACATATTCTGTAGTTCGCGTATTTGATTATATAACTAAGGTTTTATTTGACTTCTTAAACAGAAGAGCTTTTGAAAACTGGACTACTAGAACAGAGTCTGATTTAAGAAGCCAAATTGTTAAGTTCTTAGATAGTATTCACGGACCAACAAAACTTATTGAGAAATTTAAGGTAATGAAAATAGAGCAAGACCCTAACCAAAAAGATAGAGTCTTAATAGATCTTCATATTACACCATACTTTCCAGCAAAGAGTTTTGTAATACAATTAGATGGTCACAAAGGAGATGGCCCAGAAGAAGCTGTTTGGCATAGTGAGTACAACCAACAATAATAATTTATTAAACATACTAAGAAATGGTCTTTATAAAAGACCATTTCTTATTTAATACATCCTAAAATATCTGAAATTTAGCTCTAAAATAGTAACTCTAAATCTATTTAACACACTCCCCTTTTCTGCTAAATTTTGTTTTCCACAAAAAACACACTGAATACAGTGAACATTATTTGCTGTTAATTACCTGCAAACAGTAAAATTTTAAACTACAGTAAAAACAGACAAAAAAAACTGTTTTTTATGTAAATTTTATAGGAAAATTTAAATATCTTGGTCAAAAATATATACAATATTTAGCACAGATAATTAATTTAAAGCTACTTACTAAAAGTATAATATATGCGACGTAATTACCATAGAAAATTATTTTAAAGCCTTAGTTCTAAAATAATTTTTATTGACATAAGAAAAAACTGCATAAAAAATTAAGCCTTACAGTATATAATATTATTAAAACAACGATACTATAGCAGATAAAATAAGGCGAATACAAAAACAAATTTAACCCCATAAAATGGGTCAATTTTAAATACAAAAATTATTTAATGAAACCATTAAATTACATTAAGAGAAGAAAACAAATTTTAAAATTCTCTTTATACTTTAGTTTATTAATACTAGTGTTATTGGTATGTGGTTCTTTCACCTTAAACACAGCTACAAAAGGAATTACACTTCTTAACGAAAAAAAAGCGAGCTACGATGCTATTTTTAATAAACAAGCACAACTTAACTATCAGTTAGAGGATATTTATAAGAATTTAAATAGTTTAAAAAATAAAAAAAGAACATTAACAGAACATAAGGAAATGCAAAAACTTATTTCTGATACGCGTTTAAGCTTAGAAAAAGAAATCAATATCAATAAACAAGATGCTAAACATTACGAGTTATACCAAAAACTATTTACACACTTAGAAGAAATACAATCTGTAATGGATGTATACAAAAAAGAAGAGAGTAAAAGAATACACAATATTGACCAGCTAGAAAAATGCAAACGAAAATATCAAGAAATAAACTCTAACCAATTTAATTAACTATGCAACTAAATGAAAATTCTTGGCGGAAAATTAGATTCACTTTATTTTTCTCTTGGGTAGTAGGCATCCTATTTGTAATAATTGTCAATTTTTTTATTTCGGTGCCTGTTTTAGAGAGCAAAGAGATCATGAGCGACATTAGAAATTCTGAAGAAATTTTAAGTGCTCAAAAAAAGTACATTACACAAGTTGTTGCCTTACATGATACTATTAAAACTATAGAGTTTGATATTAATCAGGTACAAAGAATAGATGGCATTAAGAGAGATATTTATGCCTTGGAAGACATTTATAAAATAAATAACAAAAACAACAAATACAGTTTTGGACAGCAATCTTCAAGAATATTAAAAATATACTTTGATATTAATGAGGCCTTGAACAAATCTTTAAAGAATAACCAACTGATAGAAAAGAACCTAAATGAATGTAAAGCAAATATATAGACATGAATAACAAAAATAAAATTATATTATTGAGTGTACTTCTACTCATTTCTTTAGTAGTTATCATTTTAAGTTTTTATCCTTTTAACTCTGAGTTAAAAAATTTAGACTTCTATGTTTTTGATTCTAATGACAACAGTCATTATGAACAAAATGAAGAATTAGATTTTTTCTTAAATGACACAGCTGTAGTAAAAGACAAAAAGTTAGTATGGCACTTTGGCAACGGAGACACACTAAAACGCAACCTAGAGGTAAAATATAAATACAAAGAACCTGGCAAATACTTAGTCACTGTAGACATTGATAAAAACCAAACACTGTCTAAGTACATTAAAGTAATATCTGTTAAAGAGCGCAAGGTTATAGACTCTATACCTAAACTTTTTGGCCCAGATGAAGGCTACACAGGAGAAGAATTAATATTTACATCTCAAGGACCGGGCATAGAAACTTGGTACTGGGAATTTGGCGAGTCAGGAACTGTAGATGCTTATGAGAAACAAAATGTATATGTATACTCAGAACCTGGCACTTATGACGTAAAACTTACTACCAACACTACGGAATATCCAATATATCATAAAATAAAAATACTTCCTCGTTTTGAGAAGTTAGATGTAATGGTTACAGTAGATTCTCTTTCTTTAGCAGAAAATGACATTAAAAAACACCTACAAGCCATTGCAGATGCAGACGTATCAGACAGAAGCACTTTTAATGAACAGTTTAAGTATTTAAAAAATAAATACACCTGCAATAACGCCAATGAAGTTGTAATTGTAATTAACAATAGTAAGTATAACGATTTCTACAGCTATTGCCAAGGTCTGCATTATTTAGATGGTAAACGCAACAAAAAGATAAGCATCAATAGTATAGAACTCGAGACGTATAAATGTATTAAAAGAATTAATGTAACTCAAAGCATGTTAGAATGAAAAATAACCAACTAAAAAAAATAGTACCATTTATAATCACTTTTCTATCTGTATTGCTTTTTAATGTTATTCATGCACAAGTATTTAAATACGAGAAAATTGAACGCGTAAGTGATCATAGTTTTAATTATCCTGACACCGATAGCGATACAGAAAACTTAAAACTTAAAAAAGATAAATCTATACTCGTAGTATATTCAGACAGGAGTAGCAATACCTCTTACACTAACAGCTACGGACAATTTAAAAAGGGATCGCAACCATTTTTAGAACCTTATTTTGTAATAAGCGATAAAAACAATGCATACGAAGTTGTTTTAGCCGACTCTACCTTAATTGGCAAACCTAAAAGTATGTTTTCTTTTTTATTCAACAGAAAACGTCATTTTACAGATACTAAAGGGTTAAATTATATTGGCTGGGTATCTAAAAAAAACACCCTACAACATAAAAATTCTATTATTAGTAAAATAAACAATAGGCCTTTAAAGTATAAAATAGGGATTAGTAAAACTGCTGGACTATACAAGCTAAACAAGGCATTTACTGGCGATAGCCTTTTGGTATATGAAGATCCATTTTTTAATAAGCCTTTAGCCAAAAAATTACTTTTAAACCAAACCGTTTACCCGTATAAGTATAACGATACTGGTAATGCCGTTCTTATTTCTAACGCCCCAAGTATTAACGGCGTTGAAACTAATATTATGGGTTGGGTACCAACAGATTTAATTTCACCTATTGGGCAAGGTCATGTGTACAATTTAGCAGAACAAAAAAAATCTGTAAACATAAAAGACACTACTAATATTACCATATCACAACAAGGTATTTACTCTAGCTACTTTTATAATGAAGACCTTAACAACCCAAATGAACCAGCGAGCTACACGGCTAGTATTCCTTTTTATATTTGGGATCAGAACGAGAATAAATTAATAAATGTAAAAGGTAATAATGTTTTAATTACTGATGCAGATAGATTAGAAAAAGAAAGCAAAACAGTTAATTTTCATTTTATTTTTAATGTAGATGAAAAAGAGAGTATTAAACCTTTAATTAATTCATTACAAAATATAGGTTTATTTTTTCCGCAGCATGAAGATTTAAAGTTTACATTTTCTGCTGTTAGCAGAAGTAAAAATAAGTCTTACGTACTGCCTAAAACTACATCTTTTACGAGTTGGATAACTTTTATTCAAAATATACTAGAAGAAAAGCCACTACATAAAAAAGCAATAACAAAAGACTATTTAACCTTAAACCAAGCAATAGAAACCTCTTTAGCCACAAGCTACAAGACAAGTAATAGTTTTGAAAATAACTTTTTTATTATAGCAGGTAGCACAGGTAATTACAACCTAGATAAGCAAGACTATTTAATTGAAAAAATGGCCTTGAAATCTTCAAAATTATTATTTGTACAGTTGCAAAATCGTTCTAATGAAAGTAGTCAAAACAATTTACTACTTGCCAAAGAAATATTATCTAATGCATCTAACAACTATAACTCTTATATAGAAAATTATATTATAGACAACAACTTAACCATTAGTAAAAACAGTTTAAAAAGTATTGAGGCAGAAAACAGTAATATCTATATCTATGACGCACCAAATAATAGTTTATTTAATGGTGGTATTATTTTCCCTAGTATAAATATGGATATAGAGCCAAAAGCCTTAACCACCGCTTTAGACACCATATTAGTTAATACTATTAACACAAATAACAAGTTAATAACATCTTTAAATAATTACAAAAGCAAACTTGGAGTTTTAAAATCTAAACCGTCTAAATTTTTAAGGACCATTTTTAATTACGATAGTTTACAGATAAGCTTAATAGACAAGAGCAACCCTAACGATGTTTTTTACAAGAAGACAAATTTAGACAAAGCCAATATTACCTCATTACAAAAAGGCTATCATATGAGCAGAGTAGAAATAGTAGAACTTATTGAAAATTACAGAGATCTATTACCTCGCTTTCCAGAATCTAAACTTGCTGCATTAAAAAAGGAAATGGAATCGTACACAAATGCAGATGATTACATACACCCAGAAAAAGATACTTTAACAAGAAGAGAAAAAAGAATACTAAAAAGAACTTACAGAAGAGAAATTAGAGGCATTAATAAAGTCTTTAAAAGAAATGTAATTTACAGAGACGATAAATTATCTCAGTTATTCTTTTTTAAAACAGGTATAAAAGTAGATCCTACATTTGGCAAGTACAAAAGTTTAAAGGTAAAATCGAAATCTGCTATGCAAAACGGATTTCACAAATTCTACATACAAAATCGTAATAAAGTAGATCTTTTAGAAAAGAAATTTTTAGATAATGATCTGGAAAAAGTAAACAAAAACACTTATTTTATTCCTGAATATTTATTGCTTTAATAAGTACACTAAAAACACAAATTATTCCCCAAATAGAATCTTTGGGGAATTTATAAAAAAATATGTATCACGACTTAAAAACACCAAAACTTAAGTTTAATTACAGTAAGTTAATAAGTTAAATGACGGATAAATACGATTAAATACATTCATTTTTCCTAATTAAATAATTATTTAAAAACTATATTATATGTTATAACACTTGTTTTTGTAAGCCTTTACTCTTTTAAACTAACATTAAATTCGTGTTAAAAAAAAGAATAAAATTTTGTAACTTAATATT
>NZ_JAMCOJ010000002.1:14794-15131 GCF_023476645.1 Cellulophaga sp. 20_2_10 | reverse complement strand
ATGAAGACATACAGTTAGAAATGATAAAATAATATGCTTAAAAAAATATTTTTCTATAGTTGGTTTTTAGTGTTTTGGGTGAGCTGCGCACAAAACACTAAAACTACCAAAAATATGAACACTACAGACCAAGATAGTATTACCATACAGAGTGTTACAGACAAAATGTGGCAAGCTATGCCTAAGTATAATGAGCAACCTATGTACTTGCTCCGTATAAACCAAGAGTATTGTACCTACGAGGTTTTAGTAAATGATTTTCCTGTAAAAAAATATTACCGTAGCGGTAAACTGGCTACAGCCATAAAAATAAACTGGGCTATATTAAAAAGTGGTC
>NZ_JAMCOJ010000002.1:0-209 GCF_023476645.1 Cellulophaga sp. 20_2_10 | reverse complement strand
ATTTAATACATTAGCTTACATAAAGACAATATTTTAGAATTTTTCTCTTTCTTCCAAAATAAAATAATGTCATATTAAGGACTTAGGTTTTTGCCTAAGTATGGAGAAAATTTCAAAAAAGTAGTTTTTTGATGCTTTCTCTTTTTTTTGTACTAGTCATAACTAAAGAGAAACTATAGAAATTTAAAAATTAATTTTAATTAAAAAAA
>NZ_JAMCOJ010000019.1:1668-17466 GCF_023476645.1 Cellulophaga sp. 20_2_10 | reverse complement strand
GATGGTTTAGATGATGGTTATGAAGGATCAGATGTAAACGATGGTTTTGATGTTAATGATGAGATCAACGATCCAGCAAACGATTTACCCGATACCGACGGTACAGAAGACGTTAACTATAGAGATTTAGATGACGACGGAGATGGTATAAACACACCAGACGAAGATGCAAATGGTGATGGTGACCCAACAAATGATGATACAGATGGTGACGGTACACCAGATTACTTAGATCCAGATAATACTCCTGGTGTTGATACAGACGGTGACGGAGTTCCTGATTTAGTAGATTTAGATGATGATAACGATGGTATCTTAGATACAGTAGAGGATGAAAATATAGATGGTGATAACAATCCATTAACTAATCCTACGGATACAGATGGTGATGGTATTCCAAATCATTTAGATATCGATGCAGATGATGATGGCATTCCAGATAACGTAGAAGCACAAACTACTGAAGGTTATATTGCTCCTAACAATGATGATGCTGCAACTTACTTAGCTAATGATGGTGTAAATAGTGCTTATTTAGGTGGTTTAACACCAAACGATCATGACGGAGATACAACACCGGATTACATCGATTTAGATAGTGATAATGATACGGTTCCAGATAATAATGAAGGAAACGACTTTAATTTTGACGGAGTTCCGGATCAGCAGTATACTACTATAGATACAGATGGTGATGGTTTAGATGATGGTTATGAAGGATCAGATGTAAATGATGGTTTTGATGTTAATGATGAGATCAACGATCCAGCAAACGATTTACCAGATACAGACGGTACAGAAGACGTTAACTATAGAGATTTAGATGATGACGGAGATGGCATAAACACACCAGACGAAGATATCGATGGAGATGGTAACCCAACAAACGATGATACAGATGGTGATGGTACACCAGATTATCTAGATAACGTAGACGATAGAGAACCAGAAAATGATCCAGTTGTAGTAATGCAAATGGTAACACCAAATGGTGATGGTAGTAATGATTTCTTATGGATAGATAACGTAGGTCTAGTTCCTAATAACAACATAAGAATATTTAACAGATGGGGTGTTGCAGTTTTTGAAGCAGAAGGATACAATAATATAAACAATGTTTTTGATGGTAGATCAAAAGGAAGATCAACAGTGAAAGCAGGAAATATTCTTCCTTCAGGTGTGTATTATTACATCTTTAACTACGAGCAAAACGGAAAAAACAATACGGATAACGGTTACTTATACGTAAGTAAATAATATATTTAATATCATAAAATGATAAAAAGAAGCATTCTCGCAACAGTACTATTAGTAGTATTAGCACTAGAAAGTGTTAGTGCACAACAAGATGCACAATACACACAGTATATGTTTAACACTTTAGCTGTAAACCCTGCTTATGCAGGGTCTAGAGGCCAGTTAAGTATTGCTGCATTATACAGAGCTCAATGGGTTGGTTTAGACGGTGCGCCTACAACTCAGACATTAAACCTGCATTCTCCAATAAGAAATAGCAATCTTGGATACGGAGTATCTGTAGTTAATGATAAAATTGGAGAAGGTGTAGTACAAGAGACTTATATAGATGCAACTGTATCTTATACCTTAAAATTAGCGCAAGACAGAAAATTATCTTTTGGTGTAAAAGTCGGAGGTAATTTATTAAATCTGGATTTTGAAAAATTAAGAAAAATAGATAATGAAGTTGTAGCTACAGATAACATTGATAATAAATTTTCACCCAACTTTGGATTAGGTTTTTACTATCACACAAATAAATTCTATTTTGGATTATCTGCACCTAATTTATTAGAAACAGACCATTTTGATAGTGGAAATTCTAGTTCTGATGATGTACAGTTTTTATCGCAAGACAAGGTGAATTTATATGCAATTACAGGTTATGTTTTTGACTTAAATAGCGATTTAAAATTTAAGCCTGCATTGTTAACTAAAGTGGTAGATGGAGCTCCTTTACAAGTAGATTTATCAGCAAACTTTATGTATAATGAAAAGTTCACATTTGGAGCAGCTTATAGATGGGATGCAGCAGTAAGTGCTTTGGCAGGCTTTCAAATATCAGACCAAATAATGTTAGGCTTGGCATATGATAAGGAAACTACAGAATTAGGAGGAACACAGTTTAACGATGGATCTTTTGAAGTGTTTTTAAGATTTGAATTGGTTAGAGCATTTGAAAAACTAGTATCACCTAGATTTTTCTAAAACTAAAAACAGAACTAATGATTAAGAAATTTATACTATTAATTGTAATATTACTTTTTACTGTTGGGCATGTAAAAGCTCAAGAGAAATTAGTAGTAAAAGCAAATGAAAAATACAAGAGTTATTCTTTTAGTCCAGCTATAGATATCTATACAAAAGTTATAGAAAAAGGATTTGTATCTGCAGATTTATTAGACAAATTAGCTAATTCGTATTACTTTAATGCGGATTATAAACAAGCGGCAGAAATCTATCAAAGATTGGTATCTGAGTATGAATCTGATGTTACAGCAGAACAATATTTTAGATATGCTCAAACATTAAGAACATTAGGAGATTACGAGCTTTCTAATTCTATCTTAAAAAAGTTCTACGATATATCTTCAACTGGTCAAAATGCATCTCTGTCTAAAGATAAAATAGCTTCTTTTGATGATATTAAAAAGAATACAGATAAATTTAAAATATCTACATTTCAGTATAACACTATACATAATGAGTTTGCACCTTCGTTTTATAATGAAGGACTTCTTTTTTCTTCAGATAGAGATACTGGTAACTTAGCAAAGAATAGACATACCTGGAATTCAAAAGACTTTTTAGATTTATATAAGGTTAATGTAGACAGTACATCTTTAAATAAAGTTGTAAAGCTAGACAAGAATATAAATACTAGGTATCATGAGTCTACTTCTGCTGTTACAAGAGATGGTAGCACAATGTATTTTACTAGAAATAATTATAAAGAAGGTAAAAAAGTCGAGGACAGCGAAGGTGTTGTTAGATTAAAGATATTTAGAGCAGACTTTGAAAATGGTATGTGGACAAATATTACAGAGTTACCATTTAATAGTGATAACTATTCAGTAGCCCACCCTGCATTAAGTCGTGATGAGAAAACGTTATATTTTGCATCTGATATGCCTGGTACTTATGGTTTGTCTGATATTTATAGAACAACTATAAATGATGATGATACTTTTAGTACACCAGAAAATTTAGGAGATAATATTAATACAGACTCTAGAGAAACTTTCCCATATGTATCAGATGAAGATGTGCTTTACTTTTCTTC
The DNA here is from genome assembly GCF_023476645.1 of Cellulophaga sp. 20_2_10. GTDB lineage: Bacteria > Bacteroidota > Bacteroidia > Flavobacteriales > Flavobacteriaceae > Cellulophaga. The sequence continues at coordinate 14,165 of NZ_JAMCOJ010000019.1, read as the reverse complement.
AGACGGACATCTTGGTCTAGGTGGTTTAGATGTTTTTGCAACTAAAATTGCAAATAATACATTAACCGGTTCTATTGTAAATGTAGGTGCTCCTATAAACAGTAATATGGACGACTTTACTTTTATTTTTGATAGTGAAAATAGAAACGGTTATTTTGCTTCTAACAGAAAAGAAGGAGTTGGTGAAGACGATATTTATGCCGTTGTAGAAAATGAACCACTTGTTTTAGATTGTATTCAAGAGATAACAGGTACGGTAAGAGATAAAATATCTAACGAAATTTTAGTTGGGGCATCTATTAAAGTTATAGATGAAAACAACGAAGAAATTTCATCTACTATTATGAGTTCTAATGGTGTTTACAATATTACTTTAGACTGTAATAAAGGTAATTTTGTTAGAGCAGTAGTAGAAGGTTATGTGCCATCAGAAAAATATTTAGCAAAGTCTAATGGAGAACCACAAGTTGTAGATTTCTATCTAGAAAGAGATAAAGTTACTGCTGGTATGGGAGACGACCTAGCAAAATTATTACAGTTAAGTACAATTTATTTTGATTTAAATAAGTTTGATATTCGTCCGGATGCAGAAATTGAAATACAAAAAGTAATTGTTGCTATGGAGAAGTTTTCTAGTTTAAAAATAAAGGTAAACTCGCACACAGATAGTAGAGGTAAAGATGCCTATAATTTATGGTTGTCTCAAAAAAGAGCAGAAGCTACAGTAAATTATATGGTTTCTAAAGGTATAGATGCAACACGTTTACAAGGAGAAGGTTTTGGAGAAACCCGTCTTGTAAATAAATGTGAGAACGGTGTACCATGTACAATAAAAGAACATCAGTTAAATAGAAGATCAGAATTTATTATTATAGAATAAAAAATAATAATTTACATTTTACTAAAAGCCTTAACTCCAGAGTTAAGGCTTTTTTTGTTTGCAAACTTCAGCTTTGTAGGCATAAACATAGGATAAACACTTGTTCACAACAAATATTATAACATGTAACCATTAGGTGTTAATTTAGCAGCCAATAAGATAGGTGTGTTCTTTAATGACATTCCCCCAACCTAAACACAATTCTTATTATGAAGTTGATTAATGTTTTTTTTATACTAATTTTTATGCTCTTTACCGCTGTGGTAGTAGGGCAAGAAACGTATTTAGATCGATTTAGTAATGTATCCTATTCTAATAATAATGGTAGTTCTAATTTTTCGACTAATTGGATAGAAACTGGAGATACTAATGCAGGGCCTAATAGTCAATATATTAGAATAAGTAGTAATAGATTAGAGCTTTATTATTTATATGCTGAAACAATACGCAGATCTGCTAATCTAAATGGAGCAGCAACAGCGACTCTTAGCTTTAACTGGCAGGCAATAAGTCTTACAGGAGGAAGAAGTTTAGGAATACAAGTTTCAAATAATGGAGGAGCATCTTATACTACTATTGCTACTATAAATGGTAATAATAATACTGGAACATTTAATCAAGATATTTCGGGGTTTATCTCAGCAACTACTACGGTAAGGTTTGCAAAATTTGGTAATAATTGGAATAATAATGATTATGCTTTAATTGATAATTTCCAGATTACCGCTACTTTTCCTGCTCCTATTCCTGTAATAGAAATAAACGATGTAACGGTAGATGAGGATTCGGGAAATGCTAATTTTACAGTTAGACATACAGGAACTAATGCAACAGCACCTTTTACAGTTAATTATCAAACTGTAGATGGTTCGGCAGTTAATGGAAGCGACTATACTTCTAGGACTGGGGTTTTAAATTTTAATGGAACTACGGGAGATACCGAGACTATTACCATTTCTATTTTAGATGATGCCATTATAGAGAATCCAGAAAATTTTACAATAGAGTTTACTTTGTCATCAGACCCGCAAGTAGATATATCAGATACAGGTATAGGGACAATTACAGATGATGATGCTTTAATTATGACAGATGGTGGTAGCGCTACTACTTGTAGTGATACTTTTTTTGATCCAGGAGGATTGTCTAATTACGGGAATAACCAAGACGTAACCTATACAATTTGTCCAGATACTGCAGATACTTACTTAAACGTAAATTTCACAAGTTTTGAAGTTGTTACAGGAGATGTTTTATATGTTTATGATGGCAACTCTACAGGAGCAGCATTAATAGGCCAGTATGATAGTGCTAATGTACCAACATCTATTAACTCTTCAGCTGCTTCAGGTTGTTTAACCTTTAGATTTGTTTCTAATGGTGGTGATACAGGAGCAGGATGGGAGGCAGAGATAAATTGTTTTCCTGACGGACCAATTATAGTAATAGAGGATATTTCTTTTGATGAGGACGTGGGTAATGCTGTTTTTACAGTTAGGTCTACAAGAGCTGCTCACGGTAGAAATATATTTTTATTTGGATTTGTAGAAGCTCCGTTTACGGTAAATTTTAGAACGGTAGATGGTTTGGCTCTTGCAGGAAGTGATTATACAGCTTCAGCAGGTACCTTAACTTTTACGGGAGAACTAAACAATGTACAAACTATTTCTGTACCTATAGCAAACGATGGTACTCCAGAATTTGCAGAAGATTTTACTATTGAATTTACTGGAGCTACGGCTCAATATGCTACGGTAAATTATAATGATACAGGTACGGGAACAATAAATTCACAAATATTAGCAAACGATCCACTTACTTTGTTTCAGGAGTTTGATGGGTATTATGATTATTCTACAACTGGGGGTACATTAAGAACAGGAGCAAATGGAGCAGACCCTTGTGCTGTTACAAACTCATCTTCTAACAGTTTAATCTCTGCGGTACCAGCAACGGCTTCCGTAGAAAGGGCTTATTTGTATTGGTCACATTCTAGTACGGTACGTGATCCAAATATTACTTTTGAAGGTCAAAATGTATCAGCAAATTTCTTGTATCAAACCTCTTTGGGGAATAGAAATTTTTTCGGTTATGTTAGTGATGTTACTTCAATTGTCCAAGGAGTATCTGATTTATCAAATAATGTTTTTGATTTTAGTGATTTAACGATTAATAATACTGGTGAATATTGTAATACTAGTACTGTTTTAGGAGGTTGGGCCTTAATGGTTTTTTATGAGGATAGATCATTACCGGCAGTAAATATAAATTTGTACCAAGGTTTTGATGGTTTAAGTAATGATGGTAATTCGTTTACGTTAGATTCTTTTTATGCTATTTCTGGTGAAGGAGCAAAAGCATCATTCTTATCATGGGAAGGAGATCCAGATTTAAATGGATCTAGTTCCGGATCTACAAACCCTGAAGAACTTTCAATTACCAATCAACGTAATCAGAATTTTATATTAACAGGAGATGGAGGGCAAACTGGAAATAACTCTTATAATTCTACCATTTATGATAATACAGTAGGACCACCTGCTTATAACAATGCTAATATGTATGGTGTAGATTTAGACACCTATGATATATCATCATTTATACAACCTGCAGATAGTGAAGTAACGGCAAACGTGGATGTTGGACAGGATTTTGTTATCTCTGCGGCAGTAATTTTAAAAGTGCCTTCTAATTTAATTGCAGGACGAGTTTTTGAAGATGTTAATTACCCAGGAGGAGTTGGTCGAGATCAGGTGGCTTCAGGTGGAGTAGGAATATCTGGTGCCATTGTAGAACTTTTTGATTCTTCAGGTACATTTATTCAAAGAAAAAATACAGAAGCAAATGGAAATTATTCTTTTGGAGGTATGGCAGATGGAGATTACTTTATAAAAGTAGTAAGTTCAACTGTTAGATCTACAAGAGATAATGGAGCAAATTGTTCTTCTTGTTATCCTGTTCAGACTTATAGAACAGAAATAGCTTCTGGTGGTATAGTAGATATAATTAATGAAATAGGAGGAGCTAATCCCTCAGCTGGTCAAGATGTTTCTTTAGGTGTATTTGCTAATGCACAAAGTATATCTAGTGTAGAAGTAGCGGGTAATGGTGTGGTAGGTATAAATTTTGGATTTAATTTTAATACTATCGTTAACACTAATGAAGCTGGTCAAGGTTCTTTAGATCAATTTATTAAGAATTCTAATACTATAGGCGAAATAGGTTTAGATATTGAGGCCAATAGTCTTTTTGACCCTGCAGCAGGTGATGATACATCAATATTTATGATTCCTCCTACAACAGACCCATTAGGTAGAGCAGCAGATGGGAATTATGCAGGCAGTATATTTGATATTTTAATATCTAATGGCAATCCTTTAGAAGAAATAACAGGGACTAAAACAGTTATAGATGGGCGTACACAAACAGCATACTCTGGTAATTCTAATTTAGGAGCAGAAGGTGCTGGTGGTACATCGGTAGGTGTTTCTGCTATATCATTACCAAGTTATGATAGGCCTGAAATACAAATTCATAAAAATAACGGAGATGTTCTTAATACATCTGGTAATGGTACTGTAATACGTAATGTATCTGTTTATGCAAATAACAATGCGGGCATTATTATTAGTGGAGGAGAAGGTACTGTTTCTCATTCTCTTTTAGGAATAAATGCAGTAGGAGTAAATGCAGGTATCATAGATTATGGAGTAGAGGTTACTGGAGGTGATGCCACAATAGACTCAAACTTTATTACAACAAATTCAGACGCAGGAATAAGAATAAGAGGAGGATCTTCTGTGCTTGTTCAAAATAATCATTTAACAGAGAATGGAACAGGAGCTTGTTTTGATAATATTTTTATTGAAGGAGGAAGTAACATAACAATTACTCAAAATTTAATTGAAAATGCAGGAGCACTAGGTATAGAAGTAGAGGACGTAGATGGTGTGGAAATTTTAGAAAACACAATTAGAACCTCTGGTCAAAACGGTGGTAACTGTAGTGGAGCTATAGAAAATGCAGGTATAAAAATTGATGGTAATAACGCATCTATAACAAATAATATTATAACGGCTAACGGAGGTGCAGGCATTGTTATAGCAGGAGGAAACACAAGTGGCAATACAATTTCTAGAAATTCAATATTTGCAAACGGAACAACAAGTCCTGCTTTAGGTATAGATTTAGATGCAGGTAATGCAGTTGGTGATGGTGTAACGATTAATGATTCTGGTGATGGAGATAACGGTCCAAATGGTTTAGCTAATTTTGCTGTAATATCTAATGCATTTGTATCTGGTTCTAATATTATAGTAGAAGGATGGTCTAGACCAGGAGCTACTATAGAACTGTTTTTAACCGATATAAATGAAGGAACTGCAACTGCAGGTGATAATAGTTTAGGTATGGTTACAGACTATGGCGAAGGACAAGTATTTATAGGATCTATGCTAGAAGGTAGTGCGTCAGATCAATTTCCAGGTACTTCTTCTTATTCAGATGATGACGGTAATACTGATACTACAAACAAGTTTAGGTTTGTTATTCCAAAACCAGCATCTGTGGTTATCGGAAACTTTGTAACTACTACAGCAACAATTTCAAATTCAACTTCAGAGTTTTCACCTTTTGTTGTGTTAAGGGCTTTTAATGTAATTACCAATAGAAATACTACATATAGAGTAAAGGGCAATTAATAAAATATCGGATTATCTGTCTCTTTTCTAGGTTGAAAAAAACAAGTTTTAGTTAAAAAAATATAGTATACAACAAGAAATATTTGTTTCAGCGTAAGTATTAGTCTCTTTCGCAACAATTGTTTCTAATCGGCGGTATATAGTTAGATTTTTGATGTTATAATTTAATATCAAAACCTAACCAGTTTAATATCTATAATAGATAGCCTCAACCGATGATAAAAATTCCAAGTAAGCAGTTCGTTACCTTTTTACTTTTAGTAGTTAGTTTATTTAGTACTTCAACAATGTTTGGTCAGTGTACAGATCCATCTGGTATAGACACAGATGGTGATGGTATTAATGATGTTTGTGATTTTGATGATGACAATGATGGAATTTTAGATGTAGATGAAGGTTGTGGTAATTTAATCATAAATCCTTCTTTTGAAATGCAAGATTTTACGGATTCTGCAGTCTTTCCCAATGGTTTTACAGACGGATCCGGTACCTTTATTGGAGCCACATACAATACCAACCAATTAACTGGCTGGAACTATACAACCAATTTGGATGGTTGGGTAGGTGGCGGAAGTCCTTCTTGGAGTCCAGACGTTTATGCAGATGCTTATCATGGAACCCAATATGTAGATGTTACAGGTAATAACGATGTAACAAATGGTGTAAATAATACACTTTCTCAAGAAATAAATACAGAAATAGGAGTAACGTATACCGTTTCATTCTATTGGGGAGAAGATATAGGGCATGAAGCAGGAGCACCAGTAACACTAGATATAGATATCATAGATTCTGGCAATACGCCTATTATTAATGAAACTTTAAATTACACTGCTCAAGGTTTAGTAGGGGGTGTAAGAGGCCCTAAACAGTGGTTTCATTTTCAGCGTAATTTTGTAGCAACAACAACAAAAACAACAATAGAGTTTTACGCAACACCAGATAGAACGTCTAACGGAGCAGCAATAGATCTAGTACGTATATCTAGAACACAATGTCTAGATAGTGATAGTGATGGTACACCAGATGCATTAGATTTAGATAGTGATGCCGATGGTTGTTTTGATGCTTTAGAGGGAGATGATAATTTAGGCTTTTCAGAGTTAAATGGTAATGGTAGTATTTCTGGTTCTGTTGATGAAAACGGAATTCCAATAGCAGTAAACGGAGGTCAAGCAAAAGGGAGTAGTGCAGATTATACAGTTTCTTCAGACTTGTGTGATGATGATGGAGACGGAGTAAATAACGGAAATGACATATGTCCAAATTTTGATGATACCATAGATAGTGATAATGATGGGGTGCCAGATGGTTGTGACCTAGACGACGATAATGATGGTATTTTAGATTTTGAAGAGAATTTATCTTGTAAACAATATGGTGTTTTAGAGTATGAGTTTTACGACTTGGATGTGCCAGGTGCTACAACAAATAATATTCCAACTTCAGGAGCATTAGCAGAAGGACGTATTAATAACTTTAATGTAAATGCATTGCAAGACGCATTAGATCCTGGAGATTCAGACTTTTACGCCATTAGATATAATGGGTATATAAGAATAGATACAGAGGGTACATATACTTTTTACACAAATTCTGATGATGGCTCTAGACTATTTATTGATGATATAGAAGTTGTAAATAATGACGGAGATCATGGCACACAAGAGCGCTCTGGAACAATAACATTAACTCCAGGCGAGTATAAATTTAAAGTATTGTATTTTGAGAGAAGAGGTCTTGTAACTTTAGATGTAAGATATCAAGGTCCATCTATAACAAAACAAGATGTTCCTTTTACAATTTTATCATCAGGTAATCCTATTCCATCAGAATTGGTTAATAACGGAGATTTTAAAGAATGGATTTTTAATAATAGTTGGACAGCTTCAGGAAACAATTGGCGTATTGATTCTGAACGAGCTTATTATGCGCAGTGGAACGGAACAGGTACAGCTACTTTTTATCAAACAATAAATGTAACTCCTAATGTAGCTAATACTATTATTTTTGATGTGGGATCAAATGCTGGTTTTACAGGAGAATCTACTTTAGAAGCAAAAATAAATGGTGTTAGTTACTTCTCAGAAACGTCTACACAAATAGCAGCAAATAACGGTGGAAATGCACAAGAAGGTAATGCTACAAGTAATATGGCAACTAGGAGTTTTACTTTTATACCAACCAGTAGCACAGTTACATTAAGTTTTGATGGTTCTTCAGCAATTAACGACCATGATTCTCTATACATAGATAATGTTACGCAATCTAAACAATGTGAAGCTACGGATACAGATGGTGATGGTATTCCAGATGCTAATGATTTAGATAGTGATAATGATGGTTGCTTTGATGCTTTAGAAGGGAGTAAAAATTTAGATTTTTCAGATTTAAATAGTAACGGTAGTATCTCTGGTACTGTAGATGAAAACGGAATTCCAATAGCAATAAATGGAGGGCAAAGAAAGGGTAGTAGTACCGATTATACTATTACATCAGATATGTGTGATGACGATGGTGATGGTGTAAATAATTTAAATGATAAATGTCCTTATTTTGATGATGCCGTAGATAGTGATAACGATGGTATTCCAGATGGTTGTGATATAGATGATGACAACGATGGTATTTTAGATTGTGATGAGTCTCTAGATAGTATAACAAACGAATTTGCTTGGACATTAAATAACCCATCAGGCAATGTAGAAATGGATACCAATTATGATTCAAGAATTAAAAATTGGGTTTTAAGCGATACCGAAACAATGGTTTTAAATGGCTCTAAATTTAATGTTTTGGGTAGTAATATTCGTATAGAACCATTTACGTCACAGACAAAAGAAGAGGCTGTGCAAAACGGAGATTATGTAGAACTTTCTTTTACAACAGGTTCAGATATAGCCTCACTTACATTAAATGAGATTCGTTCTGGATGGTATGATACAACGAGAGGAGATTCTTATTATACAGCAACAGCATATGCCATAACTGGTTCTAGTGCCTGGCAAGCATTATCTACAGATGTTTTTCATACAAGTGATGGATCTACTTATGCAACTTTTGATCATTTAGCTAGCAGCCCTTTATATTTAAAAGCAAACACGCAATACTCATTTCGATTTTATGTATATGGACAACTTGATGATTCTTCTGATCCATACTCAATTTTTGATGATATCGCATTTGGTTTTACAGCCTGTAGGTCTGGTAACCTAGATGGTGATACCAACCCTAATCATTTAGATGATGATAGTGATAATGATGGTTGTAATGATGCAGATGAGGCATACGCAGATGTTACAGCAGATGCAGATAATAACGGAATGTATGGTTCAGGTACACCAACAGTTAATTTAGATGGATCTGTAGTAGGAGCAGCCTATACTGCGCCAGTAGATAATGATGTTGATGGTAATTACGATTTTTTACAAGTAACAGCAGTTCCGACTATAACAAGCCAGCCGTTAGATCAAACGGTATTTGTTGGTAATAATGCAATTTTTACGGTAAACGGAAATAATGCAGATACATTTCAATGGCAAGTAAGTACAGATGGAGTCAATTATGCTGACATTATAGACGGTGTTGAATATCTAGGATCACAAACGTCTAGCCTTTCTGTTGAAAAAGTCACTACTGAAAAAAATGGATATTCATATAGAGTTTTGGTTTCAAATTCATCTATAATATGTACCGTTTTAACTTCAAATTCGGCACTTTTATTTGTCAAATTTAAGAGTGTAATTACCAACAGAAGAATAACATATCGTATTAAAAAATAGTAAAGGTCTAAATAGTAACATTTGTTAATTAAAATAATTTTTCTCTTATTTTAAATGACCTTTTTAACTCATTTTTTTAGATAAAATAATCCTCTTTTTTAATGAGAAATATTTTTTTATTGAGGACATGCATCCGTTTAAAACAGCAATGTAATCGATAAAAAACATTTGTTAATAGCTTATTTAACAAGATTAAATATGGTCTACAATGCTTTTGTAGATGTTTACATTAGAAAAGGGGTGTTACACAACATTTATTTTCTAGCCGTCTATCTAACGTTAATTTTGTAAAGTAAAGTTATACTTCAGTATTGTCCTGATTTAAACTGACCATAAATTTATTACAAGTTAGAAATGATTAAAATAAAACGCCCAACCATGAAGAAGTTATTATTACCGATACTGTTTTTAATGTCGGCAATTGCATTTTCACAAACCACTGTTACCTTAGAAGATCAATGTAATTGTGAAGTATTAAGTGGTACAGATGTAACTGCTCCAGGATCAGCATCTCCAGCAGGAGCAGATTTAGGAGATTTATATGTAAATACAAATACAGGAACTATCTATTTTTGGGATGGCGATTCTTGGGAGTTGTCTTCTGGTAGTAATCCGGAAATTCAAGATTTTGTATTTAATGAAACAACAGGTGAACTTACACTTACTATGCAGGGCGGTAGTACTAGTGTGGTAGATTTATCTTATTTATTTGAAACAGAAACAACTTTAATAGACAATGCAGACGGAACATTTACATACACAAATGAAGACGGAGTAGTAACTGCATTTGATGCTAAGCGTTCTACAGTATTAGATAATGGTGATGGAACATTTACAATCACAGATGATTCTGGTAACTCTGCAACAGTAGATACTAACAATACAGTAACTACTTTAGTAGATAATACAGATGGTAGTTTTACATACACATCAGAAAACGGTACAACAACAACATTTACAGAGACACTATCTACATTAGTAGACAATGCAGACGGAACATTTACATACACAAATGAAGACGGAGTAGTAACTGCATTTGATGCAAAGCGTTCTACAGTTTTAGATAATGGTGATGGAACATTTACATTAACAGATGATTCTGGTAACTCTGCAACAGTAGATACTAACAATACAGTAACTACTTTAGTGGATAACACTGATGGTAGTTTTACATACACATCAGAAAACGGTACAACAACAACATTTACAGAGACACTATCTACATTAATAGACAATGCAGACGGAACATTTACCTATACAAATGAAGACGGAGTAGTAACTACCTTTGACGCTAAGCGTTCTACAGTATTAGATAATGGAGACGGAACATTCACATTAACGGATGACTCAGGAAACTCAGCAACAGTAGATACTAACAATACAGTAACTACTTTAGTAGATAATACAGATGGTAGTTTTACATACACATCAGAAAACGGTACAACAACAACATTTACAGAGACACTATCTACACTAGTAGACAACGCAGACGGAACATTTACCTATACAAATGAAGATGGCGTAGTAACTACCTTTGACGCTAAGCGTTCTACAGTATTAGATAACGGAGACGGAACATTCACAATCACAGATGACTCAGGAAACTCAGCAACAGTAGATACTAACAATACAGTAACTACTTTAGTGGATAACACTGATGGTAGTTTTACATACACATCAGAAAACGGTACAACAACAACATTTACAGAGACACTATCTACATTAATAGACAATGCAGACGGAACATTTACCTATACAAATGAAGACGGAGTAGTAACTACATTTGATGCTAAGCGTTCTACAGTATTAGATAATGGAGACGGAACATTCACATTAACGGATGACTCAGGAAACTCTGCAACAGTAGATACTAACAATACAGTAACTACTTTAGTAGATAATACAGATGGTAGTTTTACATACACATCAGAAAACGGTACAACAACAACATTTACAGAAACACTATCTACATTAATAGACAATGCAGACGGAACATTTACCTATACAAATGAAGACGGAGTAGTAACTACATTTGATGCTAAACGTTCTACAGTATTAGACAACGGAGACGGAACATTCACATTAACAGATGACTCTGGTAACTCTGCAACTATTGATACAAATCAGGTTGCAGGATCATTAGTAAATAATAACGATGGTACAATAACATATACAGATGGTACAGGTTCTTCTCAAACTATAGGATTAGTAAGTTCTGATACTAATAATGATATTCAAGTTGGTACAGACGGTGGTTTATATTTAAATGTAGCTTCAGTAACAATTTCAGAAACAATTACATCTTTAACAGATAATGGTGATGGTACTTTTACTCACGAGAATGAGAATGGAGTAACAACTACATTTGATGCAAAACGTTCTACAGTTTTAGATAATGGTGATGGTACTTTTACAATCACCGATGATTCTGGTAATGCTGCAACAGTAGATACCAACAATACAGTAACAACTTTAGTAAATAATGGTGATGGTAGTTTTACGTATACATCGGAAGATGGTACAGTAACAACATTTACAGAAACACTATCTACATTAATAGACAATGCAGACGGAACATTTACGTATACAAATGAAGACGGAGTAGTAACTACATTTGATGCAAAGCGTTCTACAGTTTTAGATAATGGCGATGGTACTTTTACGATCACAGATGATTCTGGTAATGCTGCAACAGTAGATACAAACAATACAGTAACAACTTTAGTGAATAATGGAGATGGCAGTTTAACGTACACGTCAGAAGATGGTACAGTAACAACATTTACGGAAACATTATCGACTTTAGTAGACAATGCGGACGGAACATTTACCTATACAAATGAAGATGGCGTAGTAACTACATTTGACGCTAAACGTTCTACGGTATTAGATAATGGTGATGGAACATTCACAATCACAGATGATTCTGGTAATGCTGCAACAGTAGATACAAACAATACAGTAACAACTTTAGTGAATAATGGAGATGGCAGTTTAACGTACACGTCAGAAGATGGTACAGTAACAACATTTACAGAGACACTATCTACATTAATAGACAATGCAGATGGTACATTTACGTATACAAATGAAGACGGCGTAGTAATTACATTTGATGCAAAGCGTTCTACAGTT
>NZ_JAMCOJ010000019.1:0-1658 GCF_023476645.1 Cellulophaga sp. 20_2_10 | reverse complement strand
TTTACAATCACAGATGATTCTGGTAATTCAGCAACAGTAGACACAAACAATACAGTAACAACTTTAGTAAATAATGGTGATGGTAGTTTTACGTATACATCGGAAGATGGTACAGTAACAACATTTACGGAAACATTATCAACTTTAGTAGATAATGCAGACGGAACATTTACCTATACAAATGAAGATGGCGTAGTAACTACATTTGACGCTAAACGTTCTACGGTATTAGATAATGGTGATGGAACATTTACAATCACAGATGATTCTGGTAATTCAGCAACAGTAGACACAAACAATACAGTAACAACTTTAGTAAATAATGGTGATGGTAGTTTAACCTACACATCAGAAGATGGTACAGTAACAATATTTACGGAAACATTATCGACTTTAGTAGACAATGCGGACGGAACATTTACGTATACAAATGAAGACGGCGTAGTAACTACATTCGATGCTAAACGTTCTACAGTTTTAGATAATGGCGATGGTACTTTTACGATCACAGATGATTCTGGTAATTCTGCAACGATAGATACAAACCAGGTTGCAGGTTCTTTAGTTAATAATAACGATGGTACAATAACATATACCGACGGTACAGGTTCTTCTCAAACATTAGGTTTGGTAAGTGCTAATGCTAATAATGATATTCAAGTAGGTACAGACGGTGGTTTATATTTAAATGTAGCATCTGTTACAATTGATGAAACAGATACAACTTTAACAGATAATGGCGATGGTACTTTTACTTATGTAAATGAAAGTGGAGTTTCAACAACATTCAATGCAAAACGTTCTACAGTAGTAGATAATGGCGATGGAACATATACGATTACTGATGATTCTGGTAATTCAGCAACTATTAACACAAACAATACTGTAACAACGTTAGCAAATAATGGAGATGGTACATTCACATATACATCAGAGAATGGCACAGTAACCAATTTTGCAGGTACAGACAGTCAAGATTTAGCATTAACAGGAGATAACTTAACGTTAACTAATGATCCAACAGCTACACCAATTGATTTATCTAAATATAATCAAACAGTTAGTGGAGCAGGTAATATTTCTGTTACAGATGACGGAAGTGGAAATTACACAGTTAGCTCTACTGATCCAGATGAGAGCATTACAAATGAAGTAAATACTCGTTTTTCGGTTGTAGGTTCTAATTTAGAAATTGAAGATGATAATAGTGTGTTGTTTGTTCCATTATCGGAATTAGCAGCAGGCGGAGCAGTTGGCCCACAAGGACCAGTTGGTGATAAAGGAGCAACAGGTGATACTGGTGCAAAAGGTCCTGACGGAGATAAAGGTGAAACTGGTGACAAAGGAGTTATTGGTGATCAAGGTCCACAAGGATTAGATGGCGATAAAGGCTTAACAGGAGACAAAGGCGCAACGGGTGATACTGGTGCAAAGGGTCCTGATGGAGATAAAGGTGAAACTGGAGATAAAGGAGTTATTGGTGATCAAGGTCCACAAGGATTAGATGGCGATAAAGGCTTAACAGGAGACAAAGGCGCAACGGGTGATACTGGTGCAAAAGGTGCTGACGGAGATAAAGGAGTTATTGGTGATCAAGGTCCACAAGGATTAGATGGCGATAAAGGCTTAACAGGAGACAAAGGCGCAACGGGTGATAC
>NZ_JAMCOJ010000018.1 GCF_023476645.1 Cellulophaga sp. 20_2_10 | reverse complement strand
TGGTAATAGATAAGAAAGAGTACAAGCCAGCGACAAGTTAGGATTACTCATTTTGGCAAAAATAATTTCCAAGAGATTATTGCTAAAATAGAAGTTTTAAGATTTGTTTTATATCTTAAAGCTGTTGTTTATGAAGTGTTTAGCTTGTAAGTTGTAATAAAATAAGAATTAGTAGTTCTAAGTTGTAAATTAGTTTATATATTTGCAGTCTTAAAAATCACAAAAGAGAGGAGGTTATTGCCCATGTTAATTATACCAGTAAAAGAAGGAGAAAATATAGATAGAGCACTTAAGCGTTTCAAGCGTAAGTTTGATAGAACAGGTGGAATGCGTCAGTTAAGAAAGCGCCAACAGTTTTCAAAGCCATCGGTTGTTCGTAGAGCTCAGATTCAAAAAGCAGAATACGTACAAGGATTAAGAGATCAAGAAGAAGTATAAATCTTCTGATTAATTCTTAGTATTTATCATACATCCTATTTAGATTGAACTAGTTTCATTCTAAATAGGATTTTTTTATGCTATAAACTAAAATTGTATCTTGCCTTTTTAATTTAATTATGTCTTTAGAATCGTTTGTGTCTTATTTGTCTTTGGAGAAAAAATACTCAGTGCATACTGTTACTGCTTACAGGAATGATGTGGCGGTTTTTATGGCGTTCTGCAAGTTTAATTATCAAATTTCGGAAATAGATAATGTACCGTATGTTTTTATTCGTAATTGGATAGTTTCTTTGGTGTCAGGCGATGTGTCTAATAGGTCTGTAAATAGAAAAGTATCTTCCTTAAAAGCGTATTATCGTTTTTTGCAAAAAACAGAAAAAATAGCGGTTAATCCGCTTGCAAAACATAAAGCTTTAAAGATGGCTAAGAAAATTGAGATTCCTTTTTCTTTTGAAGAGGTAGAGAAAGCTCTTGAGGCGGTAGATTTTTCAGATGATTTTGAAGGGTCAAGGGATAAGTTGATAATTGGACTTTTGTATGCTACGGGAATACGAAGAATAGAATTGGTTAATTTAAAGTTGTTAGATTTAGATTTATCAAAAAAGACAATAAAAGTATTAGGTAAAAGAAATAAAGAGCGTATTGTGCCTTTGGCTCCTTTTGTGTACCCGTGGATCGTTTCTTACATATCCTTTAGGGAGTCTTTAGAGGTGATACAAGATAAAGAGGTTCTTTTTCTTTTGAGGACTGGAAACAAAGTGTATGAAAGTCTTGTGTATAGAATTATTAATCGCTATTTTAGTAAGGTCTCTTCTAAGCAAAAAAATAGTCCGCATATTTTAAGACATACATTTGCGACACATTTGTTAAATGAAGGGGCAGATTTAAATTCAGTAAAAGAATTATTGGGGCATTCTAGTTTGGCATCTACTCAGGTATATACACATAATAGTATAGCAGAGCTTAAGAAAGTGCATTTGGCAGCGCATCCAAGAAATAAGAAATAAGCCTATTTTTTTTATTGATATTGTTTAACCTAAAATCTTCTCTTATGAAAGTAAACACCCAAACAGTTAATTTTAATGCAAATCCAGAGTTAATTACATTCTTGCAAACTAGGTTAGATAAGATAGAAACCTTTTATGATAAGGTGATAAGTTCAGATGTGTATTTAAAAGTAGAGAATACAAGTTCAAAGGAAAATAAGATTGTAGAGATCAAAATTAGGGTCCCTAAAGAAAATATTATGATAAAAAAGCAATGTAAGTCTTTTGAAGAGGCAATTGACTCTGCGTGCAATTCTATTGAAAGACAGCTTGTTAAAAGAAAGGAAAAATTAAGGGTGTAATTTTTTTAAATTTTTTTCAAAAAAAGTTTTGAATAACTGAAAACTAGTTATACATTTGCAGTCCGTTAGAAATAGCGGGCTTTTTTAAAGCAAAAAAGTTAGGCATAAGCCGATGTAGCTCAGCTGGCTAGAGCAGCTGATTTGTAATCAGCAGGTCGTGGGTTCGAGTCCCTCCATCGGCTCTAATTTTTTAAAAAGTTAATCTTAGTTTCTTAGTTGGAATTAAGTTTTTTTAAAAGTTCTTTATGTATTGAAAAAGTTTTGGGGAGATACTCAAGCGGCCAACGAGGGCAGACTGTAAATCTGCTGACTACGTCTTCGCAGGTTCGAATCCTGCTCTCCCCACAAATACTTTTAAAAGTATAAGCAAAATAGAAATTAGGCTATTTTGTTTGAAATGTTGAAAATTGGAAATTTATTCGTAAATTTGCAAAAAAAAAATGCGAGAGTAGCTCAGTTGGTAGAGCGTCAGCCTTCCAAGCTGAATGTCGCCGGTTCGAACCCGGTCTCTCGCTCTAAGTTTTTGAATTTATTTTAAGTTTAAAAATTTATTTAAGAATATATTTTGAAGTAAGATTGTTGAAGAAGAAAAATATATTTTTATAGACAGCGATGTCGTCCTGATTCTAGGCATTGGTTTTTAGAGTACCTGAGAGGGTAGTCGTTAAATTAAAGAACGTTTTACGCCGGTGTAGCTCAGGGGTAGAGCGTTTCCTTGGTAAGGAAGAGGTCACGAGTTCAATTCTCGTCATTGGCTCAAGAAGTATAATTTGTACACTAATATATAACTAAGATTAAAACTCATTAAACATGGCAAAGGAAACTTTTGATCGTTCCAAACCGCACTTAAATATAGGTACTATTGGACATGTAGATCACGGTAAAACAACATTAACTGCAGCTATCACTAAAGTGTTAAGTGATGCAGGTTTATCAGAGGCAAAATCATTCGATCAGATTGATAATGCACCAGAAGAAAAAGAAAGAGGTATTACAATTAACACTTCTCACGTTGAGTATTCAACTGCGAACCGTCACTACGCACACGTAGATTGTCCTGGTCACGCGGATTACGTTAAGAACATGGTAACTGGTGCTGCTCAGATGGATGGTGCTATACTTGTTGTTGCTGCAACAGATGGTCCAATGCCACAAACTCGTGAGCACATCTTATTAGGCCGTCAGGTAGGTATTCCAAGAATGGTTGTTTTCTTGAATAAGGTTGATATGGTTGATGATGAGGAACTTTTAGAGCTTGTTGAAATGGAAGTAAGAGAATTGCTTTCTTTTTATGAGTATGATGGTGATAATGGTCCTGTTGTTTCTGGTTCTGCTTTAGGTGCACTTAATGGTGAGCAAAAATGGGTAGATACTGTTATGGAATTAATGGATGCTGTTGATGCTTGGATTGAATTACCTAAGCGTGATGTTGAGAAGGATTTCTTAATGCCTATTGAAGATGTATTTACAATTACAGGTCGTGGTACTGTTGCAACTGGTCGTATTGAGACTGGTGTAGCTAATACTGGTGATGCTGTTGATATTATTGGTATGGGTGCAGAGAAGTTAACTTCTACTGTTACTGGTGTTGAAATGTTCCGTAAGATATTAGATAGAGGTGAAGCTGGGGATAACGTTGGTATCTTATTAAGAGGTATTGAAAAATCTCAAATTACTAGAGGTATGGTAATTTGTAAACCAGGTTCTGTTAAGCCACACTCTAAGTTTGAGGCAGAGGTTTATGTATTGAAAAAAGAAGAAGGTGGTCGTCATACGCCATTCCATAATAACTACCGTCCACAGTTCTACGTAAGAACAACGGATGTTACAGGTACAATTAGTCTTCCTTCAGGAGTAGAAATGGTAATGCCAGGTGATAACTTAACTATTACTGTAGAATTATTATCTCCTATTGCACTTAGTGAAGGTTTACGTTTTGCAATCCGTGAGGGTGGTAGAACAGTAGGTGCTGGTCAGGTAACTAAAATCTTAGAATAAGATTTAATATATAATTACATTACATTGAAGGTGTCCTGCCGAGGTAGGATACCTTTCAATGTAAATATATACGGGCGTAGCTCAGTTGGTAGAGCACTGGTCTCCAAAACCAGGTGTCGGGAGTTCGAGTCTCTCCGCCCGTGCAAAAGATAAGATCGTATTTCTTGTCGTTTTTTAAAATAATAAAGTAAAACATTCGCATGCTAACATATATTAAAGAATCGGTAGAGGAACTTAGAAATAATGTTACTTGGCCAACAAGAGCAGATGCTTCTAATCTTATGATTGTGGTAGCTGTTTTTACCGTTTTGTTTGCCTTGGCAACTTGGGGTGTAGATGAGCTTTTTAGTAAAGCAGTTAAGTTTTATTTTGATAAAGTAATAAACTAAGATACCCAAAAGCACTATGTCAGAAGTATTAGAGAAGAAATGGTATGTGGTAAGGGCAGTAAGTGGTCAGGAAAACAAAATTAAAGGTTATATCGAGAGTGAGGTAGCTAGATTGGGTTTTTCGGATTATTTAGAAGATGTTTTGGTACCTACAGAAAAAGTAGTTCAGGTTCGTAATGGAAAAAAAATAAACAAAGAAAAAGTTTATTTCCCTGGATATATAATGGTAAAGGCAAACTTAGGTGGAGAAATGGTGCATATCATCAGATCAATAACTAATGTGATAGGCTTTTTGGGAGAAACTAAAGGTGGTGACCCGGTGCCGTTAAGAAAATCAGAAGTAAATAGAATGTTAGGGAAGGTAGATGAGTTAGCTGTTACAATAGACAGTGTTGCTATACCTTTTGTACTAGGAGAAACAATAAAGGTTATAGATGGGCCTTTTAATGGTTTCAATGGAACTGTTGAAAAAATCAACGAAGAAAAGCGTAAGCTTGAGGTAATGGTGAAGATCTTTGGAAGAAAAACACCATTAGAGCTAAGTTATATGCAAGTAGAAAAAGTATAATAAAGAACTGTTACATAGTAAGGGTGTGTGTTGCTTCCGAATGACACATATTTTTCGAATTTAATTTTATACAATGGCAAAAGAAGTAAGTAAAGTAGTTAAACTACAAGTTAGGGGAGGTGCAGCGAATCCGTCGCCACCGGTTGGACCCGCTTTAGGTGCTGCCGGAGTTAACATCATGGAGTTCTGTAAGCAATTTAATGCGCGTACACAGGACAAACAAGGTAAAGTATTACCAGTTGTTATCACGGTTTATAAAGATAAGTCTTTTGACTTTCTTGTAAAAACACCGCCAGCGGCAGTTCAGCTTTTAGAAGCAGCTAAGATTAAAAAGGGATCTGGTGAACCTAACAGAAACAAAGTGGCAAGTGTATCTTGGGACCAAGTTAAACAAATTGCAGAAGACAAAATGGTAGATTTAAATGCATTTACAGTTGAGTCGGCAATGAGTATGATAGCGGGTACTGCAAGATCTATGGGTTTAAAAGTTTCAGGTAGTAGACCTTTTTAAAATCTTAAAAGCAATTTAAAATGGCAAAATTAACAAAAAAGCAAAAGGAAGCTCACGGTAAGATAGATAAGAACAAACTCTATTCTTTAGAAGAAGCATCTGCTTTAGTAAAAGAAATAACTAATGCAAAATTTGATGCATCAGTAGATCTTGCTGTTCGTTTGGGTGTAGATCCAAGGAAAGCAAATCAAATGGTTCGTGGTGTTGTAACATTACCACACGGAACAGGTAAAGATGTAAAAGTTTTAGCTTTAGTAACTCCAGATAAAGAAGCAGAGGCGAAAGAAGCTGGTGCGGATTATGTTGGGTTAGATGAGTATTTGGATAAAATAAAAAGCGGTTGGACAGATGTTGATGTTATCATCACTATGCCAAGTGTAATGGGTAAACTAGGACCTTTAGGTAGAGTTTTAGGGCCAAGAGGTTTAATGCCTAATCCAAAAACAGGAACAGTTACTATGGATATAGCTAAAGCTGTAACCGAAGTAAAAGCTGGTAAAATTGATTTTAAAGTAGATAAGACAGGTATTGTGCATGCTGCAATTGGGAAAGTTTCTTTCTCTGAAGAGCAGATTAAAGAAAATGCAAAAGAGTTGTTAGATACACTTATGAAATTGAAGCCTACTGCTGCAAAAGGTATATATGTAAAAAGTGCTTACATATCTAGTACAATGAGCCCAAGTGTTCAATTAGATCCAAAAGTGGTAGCATAACTGTTGCTTTAAAGTTTATATTATGACAAAAGAAGAAAAATTAAACGTAATAGAAGATTTAACTTCGCAGTTAGCTGAAAACACAACCATTTACTTGGCTGATATTTCAGGATTAAATGCTGTTGCTACTTCTGACTTAAGAAGAGCATGCTTTAAAGCGGGTGTTAAACTTTCAGTTATTAAGAATACATTGCTTGCAAAGGCAATGGAAGCTTCAGATAAAGATTTTGGAGAGCTTCCAGGAGTGTTAAAAGGTAACACTTCTTTAATGTTCTCTGATACTAGTAATGCGCCAGCAAAATTGATAAAGACATTCAGAAAAAAATCTGATAAGCCTTTATTAAAGGGAGCATTTATAGCTGAAGAAGTTTACATAGGAGATGATCAATTAGATGCTTTAGTTAGCATTAAGTCTAAAGAAGAAGTTATTGGTGATATTATTGGATTATTACAATCGCCAGCTAAAAACGTTATTTCTGGACTTAAATCTGGTGGTGGTAAAATCGCTGGAATTCTTAAGACATTATCTGAAAGATAGTACGCACTAAAAACAATTATATTTTAAAAATTTATTAAACGATAGAAAAATGGCAGATTTAAAAGATTTCGCAGAACAATTAGTTAACTTAACTGTAAAAGAAGTAAACGAGTTAGCAAATATATTAAAAGATGAGTACGGTATAGAGCCTGCTGCTGCTGCTGTAGCTGTTGCTGCTGGTGGAGCTGCTGCTGGTGAAGCTGTAGAAGAGCAAACTGAATTTGATGTTATCTTAAAAGCAGCTGGTGCTTCTAAGTTAGCAGTTGTAAAATTAGTTAAGGAATTAACTGGTTTAGGATTAAAAGATGCTAAAGATATCGTAGATAGCGCACCAAAAGCTGTTAAAGAAGGTGTTTCTAAAGACGAAGCTGAAGGTATTAAAAAATCTTTAGAAGAAGCAGGAGCGGAAGTTGAGCTTAAGTAATAGCAACAACCATAACGTTTTTGGGATAGGTCTTTACGCATTTTGCGTCTAGACCTAATCCCATTTTTATATATATTGTATATGAAGTAATATGCAACGAGAATACTATTCATAACATAATTTTGTCCATTGATGTTCACAAAACAGACTCAAAGAATAAATTTTGCATCAGCTAAGAATATTCCAGATTATCCGGATTTCTTGGACATTCAGATTAAATCATTTCAGGATTTCTTCCAACTTGAAACAAAATCTGATGAAAGAGGCGACGAAGGTTTGTATAATACCTTCTTGGAAAACTTTCCAATTACTGACACAAGAAATCAATTCGTATTAGAGTTTCTTGATTATTTTATAGATCCACCAAGATATTCTATTCAAGAATGTATAGAGAGAGGTTTAACCTATAGTGTACCACTAAAGGCTAGGCTTAAACTTTATTGTACGGACCCAGAACACGAAGATTTTGAAACTATAGTACAGGATGTGTATTTAGGTACAATTCCTTACATGACACCAAGTGGTACATTTGTAATAAATGGAGCTGAGCGTGTTGTTGTTTCTCAATTACACCGTTCTCCAGGGGTTTTCTTTGGACAGTCTTTCCATGCTAACGGTACTAAATTGTATTCAGCTAGAGTAATTCCTTTTAAAGGATCTTGGATTGAATTTGCAACAGATATCAATGGCGTAATGTATGCTTACATTGATAGAAAGAAAAAATTACCAGTAACAACTTTATTTAGAGCAATTGGTTTTGAGCGTGATAAAGATATTTTGGAAATCTTTGACTTATCGGAAGAGATCAAAGTTTCAAATGCTGGACTTAAAAAAGTTTTAGGACGTAAATTAGCGGCTAGAGTATTAAATACTTGGCACGAGGATTTCGTAGATGAAGATACAGGTGAAGTTGTTTCTATTGAAAGAAACGAAATAGTATTAGATAGGGATACAGTTCTTGAAAAAGATCATATTGCAGAAATTATTGATGCAGATGTAAAAACTATTCTTTTACACAAAGAAAATAATGCACAGTCTGACTATGGTATTATTCATAATACACTACAGAAAGATCCAACGAACTCTGAAAAAGAGGCAGTTGAGCATATTTATAGACAATTACGTAATGCTGAGCCGCCAGATGAGGAAACAGCACGTGGAATTATAGATAAATTATTCTTTTCTGACCAACGTTACAACTTAGGTGAAGTAGGTCGTTATAGAATGAATAAAAAGTTACAGTTAGATATTGGAATGGACAAGCAAGTCTTGACTAAAGAAGATATTATAACTATAATTAAATATTTAATAGAGCTTATAAACTCTAAAGCAGAGATAGATGATATTGACCACTTGTCTAACCGTCGTGTTAGAACAGTTGGTGAACAATTATCTCAGCAATTTGGTGTAGGTCTTGCTCGTATGGCAAGAACGATCCGTGAACGTATGAACGTTAGAGATAACGAAGTGTTTACACCTATTGATTTAATTAATGCTAAGACATTATCTTCAGTAATTAATTCATTCTTTGGTACAAACCAGTTGTCTCAATTTATGGATCAAACCAACCCTCTAGCAGAGATAACGCACAAGCGTAGATTATCTGCATTAGGGCCAGGTGGTTTGTCAAGAGAAAGAGCAGGGTTCGAGGTACGTGATGTACATTATACACACTATGGAAGACTTTGTCCTATTGAAACTCCTGAAGGACCAAACATTGGACTTATATCATCTCTTGCAGTTTATGCAAAAGTGAACCCAATGGGATTCTTGGAGACTCCATACCGTAAGGTAACTAATGGTGTTGTAGATACAGAAGAATACGGTTATTTAAGTGCGGAAGAAGAAGAGGGAATGAAAATTTCTCAGGCCAATATTCCTTTAAAAGAAAATGGTGAGATAGATGCAGAAAAGGTAATTGCTCGTGAAGAAGGTGATTTCCCAGTTGTAGATCCATCAGAAATTAACTATACAGATGTTGCTCCAAATCAGATTGCATCAATATCTGCATCTTTAATTCCTTTCTTGGAACATGATGATGCCAACCGTGCATTGATGGGATCTAACATGATGCGTCAGGCAGTTCCTTTATTAAGACCAGAATCTCCAATTGTTGGGACAGGTTTGGAACGTCAAGTAGCATCAGACTCTAGAGTATTAATAAATGCTGAAGGAGATGGTGTTGTTGAGTATGTAGATTCTCAAAAAGTTACTATCAAGTATGATAGAACTGAAGAAGAACGTTTAGTTAGTTTTGAAGAAGATGCTAGAACATACAACTTGGTTAAGTTTAGAAAAACAAACCAAGGGACAAGTATTAACCTTAAGCCAATTGTTGAAAAAGGCGATAAAGTTAAAAAAGGTCAAGTATTATGTGAAGGTTATGCAACTCAATTAGGAGAATTAGCCTTAGGAAGAAATATGAAAGTAGCCTTTATGCCTTGGAAAGGGTATAACTTTGAGGATGCAATTGTAATTTCTGAGAAAGTAGTACGTGAAGATATCTTTACATCTATACATATAGATGAGTATTCTTTAGAAGTTAGAGATACGAAATTAGGAGCTGAAGAATTAACGCATGATATACCAAACGTTTCTGAAGAGGCTACTAAAGATTTAGATGAAAACGGAATGATCCGTATTGGTGCAGAAGTTAAGCCTGGTGATATTTTAATAGGTAAGATTACTCCAAAAGGAGAATCTGATCCAACACCAGAAGAAAAATTACTTCGCGCTATTTTCGGTGATAAAGCTGGAGACGTAAAAGATGCATCTTTAAAAGCATCACCTTCATTAAGAGGTGTTGTAATAGGTAAGAAATTATTTTCTAGATCTATTAAGGATAAGCGTACTCGTGTAGAAGATAAAGATGCTATTAATAAGTTAGAGTTAGAATACGAAGTAAAATTCGAACAACTTAAAGATGTATTAGTAGAGAAATTATTTACGATGGTAAATGGTAAAACATCTCAAGGTGTACTTAACGATTTAGGAGAAGAAGTTCTTCCTAAAGGTAAAAAGTACTCTATGAAAATGTTAAACTCTGTAGATGACTTTGCTCACCTAGTAGGCGGAAGCTGGACAGTAGATAAAGATCTTAATGCTATGGTTGCAGATTTAATTCACAACTATAAAATTAAGCTGAATGACCTTCAAGGTAATTTAAGAAGAGACAAGTTTACAATTTCTGTTGGTGATGAGTTACCTCCAGGTATAATGAAACTAGCTAAAGTTTATGTTGCGAAAAAACGTAAACTAAAAGTAGGTGATAAAATGGCGGGTCGTCACGGTAACAAGGGTATTGTTGCTCGTATTGTACGTCATGAGGATATGCCTTTCTTAGAAGACGGTACTCCAGTAGATATCGTATTAAACCCATTAGGTGTACCATCGCGTATGAACATTGGGCAGATATATGAAACTGTATTAGGATGGGCCGGATTAAAATTAGGTAAAAAGTTTGCAACACCAATTTTTGATGGTGCAACATTAGATCAAATTAACGGTTACACAGATGAAGCAGGTATTCCTAGATTTGGACATACATACCTTTATGATGGTGGAACAGGGAAACGTTTTGATCAACCAGCGACAGTAGGTGTTATTTACATGCTTAAATTAGGGCATATGGTAGATGATAAAATGCATGCTCGTTCTATAGGACCATACTCATTAATTACACAACAACCATTAGGTGGTAAAGCACAATTTGGTGGTCAACGTTTTGGAGAGATGGAAGTTTGGGCACTAGAAGCATACGGTGCGTCTGCAACACTAAGAGAAATATTAACAGTTAAGTCTGATGATGTTATTGGTAGAGCTAAGACGTATGAGTCTATTGTTAAAGGTGAAACAATGCCAGAACCTGGTTTACCAGAATCTTTCAACGTATTAATGCATGAACTTAAGGGATTAGGTTTAGATATTAGATTGGAAGAATAACAAGACCATGTCTTGAACACTATTTGTTAGATATATTTAATTTTAAGATCACCATATTGTTATGGCTAGACCAAAGGATAATAACACAATAAAAAGGTTTGATAAAATCTCAATCGGATTGTCATCTCCAGAAGCTATTTTGGCAGAGTCAAGAGGGGAAGTTTTAAAACCTGAAACAATTAACTATAGAACTCACAAGCCTGAAAGGGATGGTCTTTTCTGTGAGCGTATTTTTGGTCCTGTAAAGGATTATGAGTGTGCTTGTGGTAAGTACAAACGTATCCGTTACCGCGGTATCGTTTGTGACCGTTGTGGAGTAGAGGTTACAGAAAAGAAAGTACGTAGAGATAGAGTAGGACACATTAATTTAGTTGTTCCTGTTGCCCACATCTGGTACTTCCGTTCTTTACCTAATAAAATTGGATACTTATTAGGATTACCTTCTAAGAAATTAGACATGATCATCTATTATGAGCGTTATGTTGTAATTCAAGCGGGTATTGCTAAAGGTCCAGAAGGAGAAGAAGTTCAGAAAATGGACTTCTTAACTGAAGAAGAATATTTAAATATTTTAGAATCTATACCAGTAGAAAACCAATATTTGGACGATACAGATCCAAATAAGTTTATTGCTAAAATGGGTGCTGAATGTTTAATTGAATTGTTGTCAAGAATTGATTTAGATGAGTTATCATTTGAGTTAAGACATAAGGCAAACACAGAAACATCTAAGCAACGTAAAACTGAAGCGTTAAAGCGTTTACAGGTTGTAGAATCACTAAGAGAATCTCAAGAAAATAGAGAGAACAGACCTGAGTGGATGATTATGAAAGTAATCCCAGTTATACCACCAGAGCTTAGACCTTTAGTGCCATTAGATGGTGGACGTTTTGCGACATCAGATTTAAATGATTTATATAGAAGAGTAATTATCAGAAACAATCGTTTAAAAAGATTGGTAGAGATTAAGGCTCCAGAAGTAATTCTTAGAAATGAGAAACGTATGCTTCAGGAATCTGTAGATTCTCTTTTTGATAACACTCGTAAGTCATCAGCAGTAAAAACAGAATCTAACAGACCTTTAAAGTCATTATCAGATTCATTAAAAGGTAAACAAGGTCGTTTCCGTCAAAACTTACTAGGTAAGCGTGTGGATTATTCAGCGCGTTCGGTAATTGTTGTTGGACCGGAATTGAAATTATTTGAATGTGGTTTGCCAAAAGATATGGCAGCTGAACTTTACAAGCCGTTTGTTATACGTAAGTTAATAGAAAGAGGAATTGTAAAAACAGTTAAATCTGCTAAGAAAATAATAGATAAGAAAGAGCCAGTTGTTTGGGACATTCTTGAAAATGTATTAAAAGGGCATCCTGTTATGTTAAACAGGGCTCCTACATTGCACAGATTGGGTATCCAAGCATTTCAGCCAAAGCTTATTGAAGGTAAAGCGATACGTTTACATCCTTTAGTTTGTACTGCCTTTAACGCCGATTTTGATGGGGATCAAATGGCGGTTCACTTGCCATTGGGACCAGAAGCAATTTTGGAATGTCAATTATTAATGTTGGCTTCTCATAACATTTTGAACCCAGCAAATGGTTCTCCAATTACGGTACCTTCTCAGGATATGGTTTTAGGTCTTTACTATATGACTAAAGAACGTAAATCAACTCCAGAAGTGCCTATAAAAGGTGAAGGGTTAACATTCTATTCTTATGAAGAAGTTGTTATAGCTTTTAATGAGGAAAGAGTTGACTTAAATGCAGGAATTAAGGTTCGTGCAAAAGATTTTAATGAAGAAGGAGAACTTGTTAATCAAATTATACCAACTACAACAGGTAGAGTTTTATTTAATATGATGGTGCCAGAACAGGCAGGTTATATTAATGATGTATTAAACAAGAAATCTTTAAGAGATATTATTGGTGGTATTTTAGCCGTTACAGACGTGCCAACTACTGCAGAATTCTTAGATAAGATTAAGACTTTAGGATATGAGTTTGCCTTTAAAGGTGGTTTATCATTTAGTTTAGGTGATATTATTATCCCTAAAGAGAAACATGAGATGATTGCAGAAGCTAACGGTCAAGTAGACGGTATTATGGCGAACTACAATATGGGTCTTATTACAAATAACGAACGTTATAACCAAGTTATTGATGTTTGGACTTCTACAAATGCGCAGTTAACAGAGTTAGCTATGAAACGTATTCGTGAAGATCAACAAGGATTTAACTCTGTGTATATGATGCTTGATTCTGGTGCAAGGGGTTCTAAGGAACAGATTCGTCAGTTAACAGGTATGCGTGGATTAATGGCAAAACCTAAGAAATCTACAGCAGGTGGTGGAGAAATTATTGAAAACCCTATTCTTTCTAACTTTAAGGAAGGTTTATCAATTCTTGAGTACTTTATCTCTACTCACGGTGCGCGTAAAGGACTTGCGGATACAGCCTTAAAAACAGCCGATGCGGGTTACTTAACACGTCGTTTAGTAGATGTTTCACAGGATGTTATTATTAACACCGAAGATTGTGGTACATTAAGAGGTATTGAAGTATCAGCATTAAAGAAAAACGAAGAGATAGTTGAGACGTTAGGAGCTCGTATATTAGGTCGTATTTCATTACATGATTTATTTGATCCTTTAACAGAAGAGTTGTTGTTAACTGCAGGACAGTTAATAGTAGAATCTGATGTTAAAAAGATTCAAGCTTCTCCTATAGAGAGTGTTGAAGTACGTTCAGCATTAACTTGTGAGGCAGAAAAAGGAATCTGTGGTAAATGTTATGGTCGTAACCTATCTACCAATAAAATGGTACAGAGAGGTGAGGCAGTTGGTGTTGTAGCTGCGCAATCTATTGGAGAGCCAGGTACACAGTTAACATTACGTACATTCCACGTGGGTGGTATTGCAGGTAACATTTCTGAAGAAAACAAATTAGAGGCTAAATTTGCAGGTGTTGCAGAAATAGAAGATCTAAGAACTGTTAATGGAGAAGATAATGAAGGTAACAAAGTTAAAATTGTTATCTCTAGAACGTCAGAAGTAAAAGTAGTAGATACTAAAACAGGAATTACGTTAAGTACGAACAACATTCCTTACGGTTCTCAGTTAGCTATAGAAAACGGAACAAAAGTTGCTAAAGGTGATGTAATTTGTTCTTGGGATCCATATAACGGTGTAATTGTTTCTGAATTTACAGGTAAGGTTTCTTACGAAAATATTGATCAAGGTGTTACATATCAAGTAGAAATAGATGAACAAACAGGTTTCCAAGAGAAAGTAATTTCAGAATCTAGAAACAAAAAGTTAATACCAACATTATTAGTTAAGAATAGTAATGATGAAATATTACGTTCTTATAACCTTCCAGTTGGGTCTCACATTATGGTAGACGATAACGATAAGGTAGCTGAGGGTATGACTTTAGTTAAGATTCCTCGTAAATCTGCTAAGTCTGGTGATATTACGGGTGGTCTTCCAAGAGTTACAGAACTTTTTGAAGCGCGTAACCCGTCTAATCCAGCAGTTGTTTCAGAAATCGATGGTGTTGTTTCTTTTGGTAAAATTAAAAGAGGTAACCGTGAGATTATAATAGAGTCTAAATTAGGTGATGTTAAAAAATACTTAGTTAAATTATCTAATCAGATTCTTGTACAAGAGAATGATTACGTAAGAGCAGGTATGCCATTATCTGATGGGTCTATTACACCGGCAGATATCTTAGCGATTAAAGGTCCTTCTGCAGTACAACAATACTTAGTGAACGAAGTTCAAGAAGTATATCGTTTACAAGGTGTGAAGATTAATGACAAACATTTTGAGGTTGTTGTTAGACAGATGATGCGTAAAGTACGTATTCAAGATCCAGGAGATACTATTTTCTTAGAGAACCAATTGGCTCATAAAGAAGATTTCATTAAGGAAAATGATGAAATTTACGGTAAGAAAGTAGTAGAAGATGCAGGAGAATCAGATACATTAAAAGCTGGACAGATAATTACTGTTAGAGAATTAAGAGATGAAAACTCTATTCTAATGCGTTCTGATAAAGGACTAGTATCTGCAAGAGATGCTGTTGCAGCAACTGCAACGCCGATCTTACAAGGTATTACAAGAGCATCTTTACAGACTAAATCTTTTATCTCTGCGGCATCGTTCCAGGAAACAACTAAGGTATTAAACGAAGCAGCAGTAGCTGGTAAGGTTGATCACTTAGAAGGATTAAAAGAAAATGTAATTGTTGGTCATAAAATACCAGCTGGTACAGGTATGAGAGATTATGATAGCATCATAGTAGGTTCTAAAGAAGAATATGATGAGATTATGGCTCGTAAAGAGGAACTTAAATTTTAAGTTGTATGAGTGATTCTAATCAAGATCAAAAGCAAATTAATATTGAGTTAGATGAAAAAACTGCTGAAGGGGTTTATTCCAATTTAGCGATCATTAACCATTCAGTATCAGAGTTTGTAGTAGACTTTGTTAGTATGATGCCGGGAGCACCAAAAGCAAAAGTGAAAAGTAGAATAATACTTACGCCACAACATGCTAAAAAGTTCTTAAAAGCATTAAATGATAATGTTCTACGTTTTGAAAAGGCTCACGGAGCAATTAAAGATTATGAGCAACCTCCAATACCAATTAATTTTGGTCCAACAGGAGAAGCATAATAAAAAAAACCACGCAATTTGCGTGGTTTTTTGTTTATTAAAAAAGAGTAAATAAAAAAAGCCAAACATTATGTTTGGCTTTTTTAGATTTTATATTTCTTCTTATTCGAACTCGGATGTAAAATGTAATTTTACACTAGGATATTTCTGTTGTGTCATTTGCAAAGAGAATTGAGAATCTGCTAAAAACACCAGTTGTCCCTGTTTATCCTTTGCAAGGAACTTTTGTTTTACTCTCTTAAATTCTTTAAACTCATCATTATTTTTGTCATCTGGATCTACCCAGCAAGCCTTGAATACAGGGAAGTTTTCATATGTACATTTGGCTCCATATTCATGTTCTAGTCTATATTGTATAACCTCAAACTGTAAAGCGCCGACTGTACCAATTATTTTTCTTCCGTTTAGCTCTAATGTAAACAACTGCGCAACACCTTCATCCATTAACTGGTCTATACCTTTGTATAGAGGTTTAGCTTTCATTGGGTCTCCGTTGTTAATATATCTAAAGTGCTCAGGACTAAAGCTAGGTATGCCTTTGTAATGTAGCTCTTCTCCTTCGGTTAATGTATCTCCAATTTTAAAGTGGCCAGTATCATGTAAGCCTACAATGTCACCTGGGTAAGATATGTCTACAATTTCTTTTTTCTCAGCAAAAAAAGCATTGGGACTAGAGAATTTAAGTTTTTTGTTATTTCTAACGTGTAAATAAGGTTTGTTCCGCTCAAATGTACCTGAAACAATTTTTATAAAAGCTAACCTATCTCTGTGTTTAGGATCCATATTGGCATGAATCTTAAAAACAAAACCAGTAAAATCTTTTTCGTTAGCGAAAACTTCACGTTCCTCTGCTCTTTTTGGTCTTGGAGACGGTGCTATTTCTATAAAACAATCCAATAATTCACGAACTCCAAAATTGTTTAAAGCCGAGCCAAAGAAAACAGGTTGTTGCTCACTAGCTAAATATTTTTCTTTGCTAAATTCAGGATAAACACCATGTACTAACTCTAAATCTTCTCTTAGGCTTGTAGCAGCCTTATGGCCTATTACATTTTCTAATTCAGGACTCTGTACATCATCAAAAGCAATAGTTTCTTCGATGTTCTTTTTATTGTCGCCACTAAAAAGATTAATATTCTTTTCGTAAATGTTATAAATTCCTTTAAAGTCGTACCCCATTCCTATAGGGAAGCTTAAAGGAGTTACAGATAATCCTAATTTTTGCTCTACTTCATCAAGCAAGTCAAAGGCATCTTTACCTTCACGATCCAATTTATTAATAAAAACAATAATTGGTATTTTACGCATTCTACAAACTTCAACCAACTTTTCAGTTTGTTCCTCAACACCTTTTGCAACATCAATTACAACAATAACACTATCTACAGCAGTAAGTGTTCTAAATGTATCTTCAGCAAAATCCTTGTGTCCTGGAGTATCTAAAATATTTATTTTCTTATCCTTATATATAAAGGCAAGTACAGATGTAGCTACAGATATACCTCTTTGCCTTTCAATTTCCATAAAGTCACTTGTAGCAGATTTCTTTATTTTATTGTTTTTTACGGCTCCAGCTTCTTGTATGGCACCACCAAAAAGTAATAGCTTTTCAGTTAGTGTTGTTTTACCTGCATCGGGGTGAGATATAATACCAAAAGTTCTTCTCTTTTGTATTTCTTTTTCAAAACTCATTTAAAAAAATTTGTTGCAAAAGTACGGTAAATAATAGTATGCTAATAACTCTGTTGATAAATAGTGAAGTATTAGATTCTGTGGTATTTAGCATTTTCATATTTTCGATAAACCGCTTTTTTTATAAGATTAACAATTTTTGTAAAAAACGCTTTTGATTTTTTTTTGTTAAATATTTTCAACTAAAAGTTAAAAAATTAACATTTAAACGATTAAATTTGCGCTTCAAAGAACGGATGTAACATATGATATCAAATTTAAGGTAGTATTTAAAAATAACTTTAACTTAGCATCCAGTTTAAGCAAGAAGTCCCAAAATCTTTCACGTATAAACTTAACAAACAATGCCATGGTGATTAGTAACACTAACTATCATTTATGGAAAACTTTACTCTAGTATTAAGCAGGACTCTTTATAAAAAGAGATTCGCACTATTTACCTTATTAATTTTATTTACAGCTTCGACTTCCTTTGTTTATGCGGATTATGGCATAATTAAGGATACAGATGGAGATGGCATTGCTGATAACATCGATATAGATGATGATAATGATGGTATTATTGATACTGTTGAAGGAACAGCAGATTTTGACAAAGACGGAATACCAAATAGTTTAGATATTGACTCTGACAACGATGGTGTTTTAGATAATGTTGAAGCACAATTATCAGTGGGTTATATCAAACCTAGCGGAATTGATTCTGACGGTAACGGATTAGACGATGCCTATGAGTCATCTCCTGGTAGTGGAGAAGGCCTAACTCCTATAGACACAGATGGTGACGCAAGAAAGGATTATTTGGATATTGATTCCGATAATGATGGTATTTTAGATTTAGGTGAAGCTCAAGCTACAAATGAGTTAACTTTTCCAAGTGGAAAAGATGTAAGCCCAAAAAACGGTTTAGATGATGCTTTTGAAAACTACTGTGGTGGTGGTAAAGGAATAAACCCAACGGATACAGACGGTGATTCTTATCCTGATTTCAGAGATATAGATTCTGATAATGATGGTATTACAGATAACGTTGAAGCGCAAACTACAGACGGTTACATTGCTCCAACTGGTAAAGATACAGACTGCGATGGCTTAGATAATGCTTATGAAAGTTGTCCGGGTATAGGATTATATCCTGTAGATACGGATGGTGATAAAAATCCTGATTTTAGAGATATAGATTCTGATAATGATGGTATTACAGATAACGTTGAAGCTCAAGGTGGTGTAGGTGTTGTTCATCCTTGTACTTTTGATACAGACGGTAATGGTTTAGACGATGCATACGAGACTACGCCAGGTTCTGGAGAAGGTATTACCCCAACAAATTCAGATTCAGATTCTAATCCAGACTTTAGAGATATCGATGCAGATAACGATGGTATTCCAGATAACGTAGAAGGTCAGACAACAGTAGATTACATAGCACCAAGCGGAAACGATTCAG
>NZ_JAMCOJ010000017.1 GCF_023476645.1 Cellulophaga sp. 20_2_10 | reverse complement strand
CAATTATTACCGATTTTAATTGACTAAAACAAAGGTTTGAAACTAGTAAAATTGTTATAGCAAGTAGCTTTTTCATATTGTGGGCAACGTTGTTGTAAAAGATTAGTTGCGTGATTTAAGCCTCTAATTTAGTAAATAAATCACGGATAGAAAGTCCGCTAGTCCCAACGCTTCGGGATTCGTAAGTAGGCTTTTGCTAGCAATTTTTTTTACACGGTGTTGGCAAATCGTTTTTTACTTATTGATTAATCTAATATTTGCAATTTCCTTTTTGTCTATTTTTTTAGTCCTTGTGCAAGTATCTGTATATAGAATGTTTTGTGTTTTCTACTATTTTCTTTTAGCTCATTTGTAGCCCAAGTATCTTTAAATGCATAAATAAGATATTCTTCACCTTTTTCGAAATAAAAACTACAATCTCCACCACCACTTCCAGTATAAATGACTTGATTTTTTTTTCTTCTTTTACCTTTAAATATTTCTATAATTTCTAAAGTAATTTTTGACCATACTCTTCCTTTGAAAATATCTAACTTATCACGAATTTTAGAAGTCTGTATTGTAGTTTTTTTTCCATCTGCTTTAAGGATTTGTAGAAATTCAATTGAAATAATTTTCCCTGTTAAAACATAGTCAGCATTTTCAAATTCCTTTTCAATGGATTTTATATAACTGCATTCACAAGCAAATGCATTTACTGATGTAAGAACCAAAAGAGTGAGTAAAAATCTCTGTATATTCATAATTAAGTGTTTAATTTTTGTTCAACATATTTCAGGATTTTGCATTTCCTCAAGTGTTTACTACGTGTTTAAGCACCTAATTTAGCATTATTTTTATACATTGTTTGCAACAGTTACCTTCTTCATATTCCAAGTACCTGTTACATTTAATGTTATTAATCCGAAAAACTTTTTACCAATCGGCATCATCCAATTCCCTTCAAAAGAATTTGTTGTTTTATTGAAAATTCCATCATATTGAATTTTAGGTCCTTTGTTTAAAGAATCAATTTCTATCGTATTATTTTCGACAATAATGTGATTAGTTCGGTACTGTTTGGTAAAATTAATTTTTAACCCTTTAATTTTTCCATTAATATCAGCAGGTTCAGGATTTATTCCGAATCCACTAACGTCGGTAGATATTCCAGAGATTGTATTTTTTATCTGAGATAATTCAGAATTGTAAATTATTTCTTTTCCTGAATTCTCTCCATATTCTTTACCTAACTTTATTACACCTTCCCATTTTCCATTTAAATCAATTTCCATTAAGTTTAGTTTTAATTACTAACAACGTTGTTGTATATGGTTAGTTGCGTGTTTAAACACCTAATTTAGCAAATAATTACCGACCGAGAAAGTCCGCTAGTCCCGACGCTTCGGGATTCGTAAGTAGGCTTTTGCTAGCAATTTTTTTTACACGGTGTTGGCAAATGTTTTTATTTGTTACTAAAAATTTATTCTCCTAATAATTAAGGTTCAGAATTCAGTAACTAGCAAAAGTTATTTTTCTTTTTCAAGTATTTCGGATATTACTTTTTTTGATTTCAAAGTTTTATTCAATTCTGCATCTAGCGCTGTTAAACAAAAGTATAAAGAAAAATTAGTATCATATGTAGGAAGTCCGATTAATTTTTCAGCCCAAAGTTCGTCATTTTGAATAGTCTTATATTCATTTTTTAAATTATTATAAAAAAGTTTAAGATCTTTATATTTTAACCATTCAGGGAGTACATATAATTTAGTTTTTTTGTGAAAATGATATCTGATAAATGTTTCCTTTTTAGTCGATTTTCCAAAAAATAACCAAAAATAAATAGAAAGACATAGAAGTATTAAAGCTGGTATCATTAACCATTGCCATTCACTATTATTAATATTGTTTAATCCTGCGATAATAGCAAAAACAGCTGGAATTGTAACTATTAATCTAATATAGGAAGCAATCAAACTCATTTTATTTGGTTTTATTTCTATTCCTTTTCTTCCACTTCCCTCTAAGCCAGTCACTAATAATGTATTTGTTCTGTATATTGGTAGAATAAAACAAAAAGCTTTTGTTTCTATATATTGTCCGTTTTGACTTTTTATTTGTCCAGTAAAAACTGTTCCTATTATCATCTTGTATTTTTTTTAATATTTGCTAACTAGTCAGTAACCGCAATTTATTGCGTTTATTCCGCCAATATGGGTGTATAAACGCACATTTAGTTTGCCAGTTTTTTTTGTTACTTAATTTTCCTACAATGTAAAACTATTTTTTGTACTACAATTACAGAAATGCGAAATGGGTGTTTTTTAAACTTATATTAACCGTTATTTTGTTTCTTGACGTGTTAAACAAAGCTAATGTTATGCATCATTTATGTTGTTTAAAAACGATAACCAACTCTCAAATGTAAATTCAAAGCAACTTCGTCTTCATTTTCTAAATATCCAACGCTTTTAGCAAAAATATATCTGTAGCCAATTCCAATTCCTGTTTCGTATGTAAAATGACTTCCAAAGTTCCTTTTAATTCCCCATGTTGGGATTATGGAAATTTGATCGGCTACTTCTACATTGTCATAATTTGAGATAACAAACCAATTAGGATTATAACTTGTCTGTAGCGTTAAAAAGTTTCCGCTATTGCCACTAATGTTTTTTGATTTTGCTAAACGCTTGTTAAGATTGTAATACCAACGCGGTTCTAACCTAATCACTGGTGTTATTAAATACCCATTTTCAGAATAAAAACTTCCTCCCCAAATTCCAGCATCCATTCCAATTTCTGTCCTTAAAGCAATTGAATTAGATAATTTTGTCTCTTTATGAGCCCAAATCCCTAAAGTTCCTGTTTGTATGCCGTATGTAGATTGGGCTACACTTGGGGTTTGTGATTTAGCAATTAAAGCAAATCCACAAAATAGTAAGGTTAATAAGATCTTTATCATTCAGTTTTATTTTTTATCTTTTAAATCCAAATCAAAAAGGTTTGGCTGACTTTATAAAAATACACTAAACTTTGGTTTAGACATCAAACCCGTATTAATTATAGCTTTTGTTGTGGTGCGTTTTTTATTATAGTATCAGATATTTATAATAACCAAAGAATTCCCTAAATAGAGAGTAAAAGTCTCTAATTTCAAAATAGTTCGGAGAAACTGCTGATATGTTTTTAATGCCTAATTTTCTAAAAGCTAGTTTACATCTAGTGATATGATAGAATTGAGTTACGATTATAACAGATTTAGAGTTTGGCTTAAGTTTTTTAAAGTTCATTGCCGTAAGCCAAGAATTATTGCCATAATCATCTATAATAATATTCTGTTTTTTAACTCCATTCTCAACTAGGAATTCTGCCATTTTTTGAGCTTCATAAAATCCCTCTTTACCTAAACCACCGCTTACGACAATTTTTTTCACCAAAGAGTCATTATATAATTCTAAACCTTTTAAAACTCTAGCTTTAAGTCTTTTTGATAATGTTCCGTCATTATTAATTTTATTCCCAAGAATAACGGCATATTCGCTTTTATTTGGTTTTGATATTAATCCATCTGTTATGATTATTATTTGATGGATAATAAACCATAGAAAAATAGTCGTTATAATAAATCGGTTTTTTTTCATTTTTTTAAATGCACCACAACGTTGTTGTAAAAGATTAGTTGCGTGTTTTAATCACTAAAGTTAGCAAATAAATCACGGATAGAAAGTCCGCTAGTCCCAACGCTTCGGGATTCGTAAGTAGGCGAGAAGCCAGCAATAAATTATATACGTTGTTGCCACCAGTTTTTTAATCGTATTTCGTTTTTTTCTTAAAATCAGATTCTTTAAAATTCCTTTCAATAAAGTTGTATCCTAAATCATATGTTATTGATTTTTGGTTTTTGAATGAAAACTTGAATAATTTTCCATCAGATTCAATTTTATCTAGTTCATACTGGTGTTTTCTTTTTTCGTTTGGGTCAGCTCCCCAATATGTGTAGTTACCTCTAAAGCCGATATTGTATTTAGAATTAAGTTTTGTGTTAACTATTTTAGAGTTTTTTATTTCTGTCCATAAAAAGAAGCTTTCTGA
The DNA here is from genome assembly GCF_023476645.1 of Cellulophaga sp. 20_2_10. Lineage (GTDB taxonomy): Bacteria > Bacteroidota > Bacteroidia > Flavobacteriales > Flavobacteriaceae > Cellulophaga. The sequence goes on along the minus strand of NZ_JAMCOJ010000017.1, from coordinate 20,435 downwards.
TTTTTCTAATCGTAATATTTTTGAATCTTTTTCGAAAGTGTAATAATGTAGTTTTGGGTAAAATGGTTCGTCATTTGCTAAATTATCCAGTTCAATTTGTGTGTATAAATTTTGAATAGGAACATAAGCCCAAATTAATTCTTTTGGACCTGCTTTGCCATAATCGTGAATCGTTTTAATTATTTGTCCATTTTTAACAAATGTTGTTATAATACTTTCATCATCTGTATGTCCAACTGCGTAATCACTTTTTAAACTGTCAATATTTGCTTTTGCAAACTTTGAGAATATGTAATCAGTCTTAATACTATCAATTAAGGATTCGTAAAATCCTAATGGTTTTACATAACCTTCTCCTTGAAAATATATTTTGTTTTTATTATTTATTGAAATATCAATTATTGGGCAAAAACCATAACAACCAGAACTTGAAAATATAATTTGGTCAAATGAGTTATCTTTTCTTTCCTTTATTCTTTGAAGTTTTATAAGGCTTGTGTCATTGTTCGTAAGAATTAAATTGTCTGCCAATTGTTCCTTAATTTTCCATTTGAACTCCCAATTTTTATTAAATGGGTTTAAGATAAAAATACTATCGTTTTTAACTTTATAATCAGTAAATGTTCCTTTGTAATTCAGTTGTCGGTTTCCTGTAACCGAATCTTGGTCGTATCTTTTGAATCCATTAAACAGTTCAATTTTATCATCTGTAAATCCAATACCAAAAGGTCTGTTAAAACCTGGTGGTCGTGGCGATAAAAAATCATCAGAATTATTTTTTTCTATTTTGCTCCATTCTCCAATTAGGTTCTTTTCAGAATTTTTATTGTCGGTTTTACATCCCGAAGCCAATAGAATAAAAAACAGGTATATGAATTTCAATTTCGTCATTTTTTGTAATTGGTGGTAACGTTTAGGCTATGGTTAGTACGGAAATTAAAAGTAGTAAACTTTCAATTAAGCGCTTAGCCATCCCGACGCTTCGGGATAAAAATTTGACGGACTCTATAAAAATACACTAAACTTTGGTTTAGACACCAAACCCGTATTAATTATAGCTTTTGTTATCTACTTTTGATTTATTTTCCATTCGCCATTTTCATAATCAAAAAGGTTTTCTTTCCTATTTATTATTTGTGTTACGTAGCTTTTATAAGTTACTTTATCAAATGCCCATAATGAACACCAACGTTTAAATCTTTTTTTATCTTTTTCCCTTATTTCTTTGAAAAACCATTGTACATCCTCGACAAATAAAGTATTCAGTTTATCGTATTCTTCTTCCTTTAAATAAACTTGAAGTTTCTCGAAAGTTTTTAATTTTCCTATTACAGTATCAGATAAATAATTGATTTCTTCAATTGAATACTTTTCAATTAAGTTCTCTTTGGATTTATGAAATTTTTTATTTTGGTAAATGTATCCATCAGTTAGAAGTGTGTCAACTTTTCCATTGTTGTTATAAACAAGAATTCTATGTGTACTTGTATTTTCTTCTATTTTAACATGAATAGATTTATTTAAATCAGCGATAAAACCTTCTTTGAAATTATCTTGCATCTCTATATTTTCCTCTAGATATCTAGAAGTAACTTCAATTTTTTCAATTTTAGAGGACTTAAAGGTTAATTTATTTTGAATACTACAAGACAAAAAAGATAAGAGATAAAGGATATATGTTAATTTTCTCATGAGATGTGTTTTTATTCTGTCTAACGTTTTTGTATCGTTTTAAAAATCAGTTGTTAATGATTTTGTTTGTCAATCGTATTTTTCTTCTTTTTTCAACTGATTAAACGTTAGCTTCAAGTGATTATTTATTTTTTCCACAAAAGGTGGAATTGTAGATAACCTTTAGGCTATGTTTAGTACAGGAATTAAAAGTAGTGAACTTTCGATTAAGCCCTAAGCCATCCCGACGCTTCGGGATTTATTTTGTTTTATCTTTTCGTTTTTAAAGCCAAATCAAAAGATTTGGCGGACTTAGTTAAAAGCTCTAAACTTTGGGCTAAGCACCAAAACCCGAATTAATTATACACATTGTTGGCAACTGGGTTTACACGTTTCACGTCTGAAGTTTTTATATATCCAGCAGATATAGTTTTACCATCATAATATACTTTTAACCATTCGCTATCTGTTTGTTCTAAATATGCAATATCTCCTTTGATTAGAAAAGCTTTTCTTTTAGATTCATTAGTTTTTTCGTTGTGAAAAAATGTTTTGTCAGTAGTTACTACAACTTGAGATAATAAAGATTTAATTTCAAATTCTGAGATATAATTATTATTCGAATTTAGAGATGCTTTTTTTAATTCCTTATATACTCTTAAAGGAAGTGTATTGTTTTTTCTAAATTGAACTTCTTCGGCTTTTCCAAAAGCTTTATAATTAAAAAAATCATAAAAAATTTCGTGAACATCATAATCTTTGTAAAAATTTTCATTTGATTCTATTTCATTCTGAGATATTATTTTATTACTATTATTTAAGTAACTTTTCTTTAAAATTCGGGTAAAAAAAAGTCCCTTATTTTTTAAAGAGTAGCTTTCAGTATTATTAGAATAAGTCATTTTTTTTTCAGAAAATCCTATTTCATATTTTCTAAATAAAATACTATCTGTATTATGATTTTTTAAAATTATATCTAAACATTTTTTACCATTAACAATTTTATAATATTCGTTAATATGCTCGTCTTTATCATTTTGTTCGTGTTCCAAGTAATAAGAAAAACTATTGGATATTCCTTGTATATAATTCAAATCAAATTTTTCTCTTGAAAAGTCTTTTTTATTTAATTCTATAAGGTTTTTAATAGGTTGTGATTCTTTTTTTTCTGTTTTACAAGACAATAAAACAGTTATAGAAATTAATAATACAATAAATTTATTCATATTTCTGTTTTTACCTTGTTGCCAACTATATATAAACTCAATTTATTGCGTTTATTTCGCCAATATGGGTGTGTAAACGCACATTTGGCTTTCTAGTTTGTTTTAGTTGTTAAATTTTCCTACAATGTAAAACTATTTTTTGTACTGCAATTACGGAAATGTGTAATTGGACAATTTTTTAGTATAGTTGGTTGTCATTTTTTAATTTTAATACCAAAACGGCATCAAGACGCTCCTTTTGTTAATTTCTTTCTACACCAACCTTAAAAAGAACCACCAATAAAAACCTATTTTTGTTTTTAGTTATGAAAGTATGTATTGCAGAAAAACCAAGTGTTGCCCGTGAAATTGCCGCTGTATTAGGAGCTAATACAAAGTGCGATGGCTATTATGAGGGCAATGGCTATGCGGTAACCTATACTTTTGGTCATTTATGTACCTTATTTGAACCTAACGACTATAAACCACATTGGAAAAGTTGGGACTTAAACAACCTGCCAATGCTGCCCAATAAGTTTAAAACTAAGGTGGTAGACAATGCCGGAATTCAGAAACAATTTGGCATTGTAAAAAAATTATTTGACAAAGCTTCTTTGGTTATTAATTGTGGTGATGCTGGGCAAGAAGGAGAATTAATACAACGCTGGGTTATAGACCAGGCTGCGTACAAAGGAGAGGTGCAACGCTTATGGATATCGTCTTTAACTACAGAGGCCATAAAAGAGGGGTTTACTAAACTACAACCTTCTGCACAATATGATAATTTATACTACGCAGGTTTTTCTAGAGCTATTGGAGATTGGCTTTTAGGGATGAATGCTACACGTTTGTACACGGTTAAACACGGTGGGTACAAGCAAATGCTATCGGTTGGGCGCGTACAAACACCTACTTTGGCAATGATTGTGAGTCGTTACCTAGAAATTGAAAATTTTAAGCCGCAAGCATACTGGGAGCTTCAAACCTTGTATCGTGATACCTTGTTTAATTGTGAGGAAGGTCGATTTTTAAAGAAAGAGGAAGGAGAGGCTTTTGCTAAAAAAGTGCAAGAAAACGATTTTGAAATTGCATCTATCACCAAGAAAAAAGGAAAAGAATATGCGCCTAAGTTGTTCGATCTTACGGGGCTACAGGTGTATTGCAATACTAAGTTTGGATTTTCGGCAGATGAGACCTTAAAAATAGTACAGAAATTATACGAGCAAAAAGTGGTAACCTACCCAAGAGTAGATACTACTTTTTTACCTAATGATGTGTACCCAAAAGTAGCCGGAATTTTAAAAAAGCTAACCAAGTACCAAAAATTAACTGCTACTGTTTTAGCGGGTAAAATAAGAAAATCTACCAAGGTTTTTAATGATAAAAAAGTAACAGACCACCACGCTATTATACCTACAGGTGTAGAAATGAACCTGCAATACAGTCAGCAACAGGTGTATGATATTATTACCAAACGTTTTATTGCTGTTTTTTATCCAGATTGTGAGGTGGCTAATACAACCGTTGTAGGTAAGGCAGATACAGTGTCTTTTAAAACTACCGGAAAAGAAATTTTAGAAAAAGGCTGGCGTGTAGTTTTTGAAAATCCTGATGCCAAGAACAAACCAGAAAAAGGCATTTTGCCAACATTTGTAAAGGGTGAAAAAGGGGAACATGAACCTTCGTTTTTAGAAAAGGAAACCAAGCCACCAAATCAGTTTACAGAGGCTACTCTATTACGTGCAATGGAAACCGCAGGTAAGCAGGTAGACGATGATGAAATGCGAGAGTTGATGAAGGAAAACGGTATTGGAAGACCGTCTACCAGAGCAAATATTATAGAAACACTTTTTAGACGTAAATACATAGAGCGTAAAAAAAAGCAGTTGTTGCCAACGCAAACAGGCATACAGCTTATAGCGATTATAAAAAACAAATTGTTGACTTCTGCCGAGCTTACGGGTATGTGGGAGAAACAATTAAAAGAAATTGAAAGTGGTAATTACCACGCTGGTGTTTTTATAAAGAACATGAAGCAAATGATTGATGATTTGGTGTACGAAGTGCGTACAGAAAAAGCGGAAGTTAAAATTTCGCATGTAACAGCAAAAGCAGTAGCTCCAAAACCTAAAGTAGAAAAGAAAACGGCAGCAATGCAGGGTAAAACTTGCCCTAAATGCCAACAAGGTCAACTTTTAATGGGTAAAACTGCTTACGGTTGTAGTGCGTATAAAGCGGGTTGTACTTTGGTGTTGCCTTTTGTTTTTAAGGATAAAAAAATATCAGAAAAGCAATACATACGTTTGCTAGATAAAGGCTGTACAGTAAACTTAAAAGGTTTTAAAACAGATAGCGGAACCACAGAGGGCTTGTTACGTTTTAATGATGATTTTAGCTTGGTGTTAGAAGAAAAAAAGACCGTTGTAAAACAAGAACAACAACAAGAGGTTCCGGATCCAATGCCGTGCCCTGTTTGTACTACGGGAACTGTGCTAAAAGGTAAAACAGCTTATGGTTGTAGCAATTATAAAAATGGCTGTGGTTTTAAATATCCTTTTAGTGTTTTAAGAGAAAAAGCAGCAGATGTACCCTTAACCAAAGCATTGGTGTATACGTTGCTAAATGAAAAGTAAATACGTAGTCGTTTTTTGTTTGATAAAACTACAGTGTACCAAACATTTTTTAAGACTCTAAATTGACAGGGCAGAAGAGGTAAAGTAGCAATAGAATTGTGTTTTAATGATTTTTATCTTCAAGCTCTAGCAATGCTACATACGGATCTCCTTTTAAGCCTACTAATTTAGCAAAAGCGGGTTCGGTTTTTATGCCGTTAGATTTTAATTTTTATAGATAATACTATCTAAAACCCAGTATTTAGGTTTTCTGTTATCTCTATATTCATTTATTGCAATTATGCCTTTTTCTAAGCTATAGTAAAAATCGATAATATCCGAATTTTTTACTTCTAAAAGATTCTTATATGTAGTACCATTTATTATAATTTGCTCTTTATTTTTTGGTTGTGAATTTAAAATATAAGAATCTTCTGCGCTTTTTATATCAGTTATTAATCCAGTAGTACTGCCACCACCTCTATAAAAAGCCATACAATCATACTCTGTAAAGTCAAGCGCTTCCTTTAAGTTAAATTCTGTTTCCAGTTCAAAGAAAAAATCCTGAAGTACATCTGAGTTTGTTTCCAAAGATATCTCTTGATACTCCTTGGTAAATTTTAACGTAGTTTTTTTGTTCTCTGTTTCCACTGAAGGAATAGTCGTTTCCTTGGCCCTGTTGTAATTGCGAAAATTTACAATAGCGTAGGTTATTTTATTTCCTAAAGAATCTTTAAAAATTAGCTTATCCTCTTTATTTTGGTAAGGGAAAAGAGCTTTAGATTTTTCAGATATTTTAAAATCTTTTAAGCTTATTTCTGACTTGTTTTGCGGTTTACAAGAAACAATAGTAAGGAATAGTATAAAGAGGACTTTTATTTTCATACAACTGTTTATTAGAGGTTTAAGTGTGTTTTAATCAAAATATTCATTTCCGTTAGCATCTATATAGCCTGTTTTATTGTTGGTGGTTGTAAATTTAGCCAATCCGTTAGCAAAAGGTGCTACGTCTTTGTATGTAACTTCTGTAATGTTGTAATATCCAACTTTAGTGTTTTCCTGTACTTTTAAAACTCCGTTTGCATGGGTTACAGCATCAAAATAACGTACAGTGTTATTATATAAAACACCTTGCTTTTTGCCTTTACTAAGTAGTACAGCATTTAAGAATATTTCTGTAGCATAAAACATAGATTCGTTAGCATCAAACATTACTTTTTTTGTTCCATTTGGAAAATTAATTTTATCAATTCTCACAGCACTTATACTTCCAATTTCTTTGGCAGCAATGTTTTCTTCTCCATCATAGCCTACTAGCTCTGTTACAATATATGTATTGCCTCTTTTTATAATTTCATACGTATAATTTGGTACCGTACCACAAACTTCAATTTCTAAGTTGGCTTCTTCTACTTTAGTCCCTTCTTCATTAATGTAAAACATATTATTTTTTTCATCTAAAACTTGTAAAAAGCCGTTTAAACGAACAGCTATTTTTAGATTTTTAAAAATTACTTTTTCATCATTCTTATGTACCTCAAAAGTGTTTGTATTTATATTCTTATACAGTTTTAAGTTGGTTCCAAAAGCAGAAATTAACGAGTCTTTTTTTTGAGCAAAAGAACCCATTGTGCTTATGGTTAAAATAAAAATTAAAAGTTTTTTCATGTGTTGTTTTACGCAACTAAGCTAACAAATTAACGGGAGTAACCATTTCAAGACTCTTGTAACTTAATACATATACAGGTTTTTCTTTTTTAGAAGGGTTGGCTATTACAAATTCTATGGTGTTGTTTGTATACTTTTCAAAAATGATATTAGCTTTAGCGTTAGCTTCTTCTTCTGTAATTGTATTGGCTTCTAATTCCTTATTAAGAGCCTCTATTTTAGGATTCACATCTTTTTCATCTACAATAAACTGCTCCAGCGCAATATTTTTTTTAGCTAAAATTTTAGCAGATTTATTTGCGATTATAACACCGCCAATCTGCCATTCTTTTTGTCCTTGGCCATTAGTTTCAAAAACAATATAGCCAACAGTACCAGTTATGGAATATACAGGTGTATTGCGGTCTAAATTAATTTTATATAGTTTTTTTAAAGTGTCTATTTCTTTTCCGGTTACCACTCTATCATGGCTTAAGTTTTCTAAAATACTGGCTTGTGTTCTTTTTATATCGCCTTTGTTTTGGTAATAGTTAATAACACTAATTATACCTACAACAAGCATAATAGCAAATAAGATTAATTTAATGTAGCCCATAATTTTTGGTGGTTTTTTTGGTTTTTAAAAAGCACTAATAGTCGTACTTAATAATTGGTTTTTATCTGTATGTTAGGCACACTAATTTTTGGTGTTGTGGGCACATTACAGTAGTAACTAACGCATTTTTAATAGAATAGTTGTGTGGTAAATTAGAAATTTAGGGAATGTTACTCCGTAGCCTTTATTTTTTTTGCAGCGTCGGATGCTATTATTAATCCGGCAGCCATCATAATAATATCTTTTAAAACTAGCCTCCCTGCTCCAGAAAGGTATGGGAACCCGTAGTGAGGAGTAGGCATATCTCCGCCTAAATTAGGGACATAAACCTCTGGAGTGGTGATTAAGAAAGTTAACGTAACAATAGACATTCCAAAAGTTAATAAACCTCCCCAAAGACCAATTTTAGGGAACCAAATTCCCAATAGATTTAAAATTCCTATGATTACAATAACAGTTCCTAATCCATAAGAAAAAATATAGGTATTGTTTAATTTGTGCCAGTTTATATTCTCCTGTACCATTTTACCCTCAGGGTTTTTGTGGAGCTTATATTCTTGAACATATTCACCATCTATATTATAGCTTCCTTTAGAAGCGTTTTCATAAAAAAAACTCATAAAAGGACTATTTGTTACAAAAGGAACAATTCCGTCAGCTTCATATTGATAGGCTTTTAAACCACCAATCCAGGCCATTACAATAAATATAGCGACTCTAATAAAATTTGTAAAATGTAGTTGTTTGTGTATTAAAAAGGTAAGTAAGTTGTTCATAATTATGATTCTTTTAAAGAACAAAATTATGTATTGAAAAACGATTTAAGAATGGATAAAACAGGATTAATAATGGACTATTTTGCCACAATAGAAATTCCTACTTCTTCTCTAAAATGTGTTGGTGATAGTCCAACTTCTTTTTTAAAGTACCTGCTAAAATAAAATTCATCATCAAAGTTTAATTCTAGGGCAACCTCTTTTACCGTTTTGTGTGTTAAGTGTAGTAATTTTTTTGCTTCTAAAATAACACGCTCTTGTATTAGTTGTGTTGGTGTTTTTTTAAATCGATATTTTACTTTTTTACTGAAGGAAGATGGGGACATTGTTAGTTTATTGGCGTAGAAAGAAGGATTTCGTTCTTCACGAAAATGCAACTCTAGCATTTCTTGTAACATAAATAAGTCATTGTTGTTGCTTTTTAAACTGGGTGTAGATCCCAATTGATGATCTTTTTCATTACTGCAAATTGCTAAAATAAGTTGCAAGTAAGATTTAAGAACAGAGCTAGAAAACCGTTTGTTCACCTTAACTTCTTTTTCCATTTTAGTCAACAATTCCGATATTTCATCAAATACAACTGTGTCAAGTGTAATGTACGGTTGTAAATAAACATTGTTAAACAAAAGGCCATTACAGGCAACTTCGTCTTTGTGAAACTCAATGCAATAAAAGTCTCCATGAAACTGGAGTAATTTTACTTTTGAAGAAGTAGTATTATGCCATTTTAAGTTCTGATAAGGAGAAAGAAATAATATAGATTTTTCCTTTGTAATGTATTCTACAAAGTTGACAGAAAAATGGGAATCTTCTTCTAGTAAGAATATAGAGTATAAAGGAACATTATAATTTTCAGTAATTTTTTTTGCTTCCTTAAATTGTATTGAAAACATTTTCTTTTGTTTAAATTATTTAAAATTTATTCGGCATAGAAGCTATGTGTCTGTAATAAAGTTAAATGTATAAATTACAATTACGCTATTATAGGAAGTTTTGGTTATATACTATTTTTTAATGTAATTTGATGCTTATCAACTGTTTCAAAAATAATTTGATCTTCTTCTTTGTAAAAGGGAATATTGTTATGTAACAATCGTTCTTTAAAAATAGTTAAGTCTCCAATAAAATTTATACTTTTAAAACCGTTGTCTGGTGTTTTGTTTAGAGAAAAATCTGTTTCATTTTCGCTATTCCAATAGTACTGAATTTCAATAAATAAATTATTTTGTTGGTACATCCATTCTCTGTTTTCTAGTGCATCAATATCTGTACTTGGAGCTTGTAAATTTTTATCACCCAAAAAATATAATGTAAATCCTTTTCCTCGGTTTACATACATTCTAACAAATAATTTTAGATCTAAAACATCTTCAAAACACTTTATACTCTTTATAGGGTCTTTTGTCCTAATTGTAATTAGACCAAGTGTTGGGTTGTCTAATAATGGAGAACTAGTGTTGGGAGGGGTTTGTTTGGTGTTTTGTTTAAATGTTTTTTGGATAAACTCTATCTGATGATTTTCTAAATCAGCTGTGTGCGATAAATACCCAATAGCACCAAATTGAAATGGTTCTTTAATAGGTATATGATACTCTTTAATTTTTTTATAAACTCTTTGTATATCATCTACAAAAAGACTGTATTTCCAATAATTATCTGTTGCTGTTTCTTGGTATTTTATTTTTGTTAATTCTGGGGTATATTTTAATTGAAGGTAAAAAGGAGAATCGTTAAAGCCTAAATTGTAAAATGTAGAGCCACTTTTCACGTATTTTTCTTCTAGTCTAAAACCAAGTATATCAACGTAAAAGGATATTGTTTTTTCTGGTTCAAAAATTTGTAGTGTAAAACTGTGTAACTTCATATATACGTATTTTGGCTGCTTTTATAACTTATAAAAACAGCCTTTTTTTATAATTAATATTGTTTTAAAACTTTAAACTCATCATAGCTTAAAAGCCATTGGTCATTTACTTTCTCCCATTTTTCTTGGTATATTCTGCCCTCACCAATGTTCATACTCCATTGCGATGCTAAAAATACGCTTGTATTTGTAGTAACTTTAAATGTTGGGTTGTGGTAGGTTAGGTTGGTAGCACCATCGTGAATTAGTTTATCCCAAAAACTATAAATGCCCTGTTTGCCATTAATGTTCGCAAATGGAAGCGCATTTAATGTTGCGTCTTCTGTATAACCATTACCACAAATGTCACTTTTTTTAGTATTAAAACCATTTGTAAATGTCATAGACGCTTTTATTGCATCTTCTAAAATTAGATGACTCGCTATAGGGTTTGTATCATTTTCTTTAGGAGATGTAAACTGCTCCAAAAGTTTAAAGTCGTCATATGTTAATACCCATTTTCCGTTTTTATGTTCCCATTTTTCTTGGTAAATAATACCTTGACCAATATTCATACTCCAATTTGCAGATAAAAATGCGGTTGTTTCGTCTACAACTTCAATACTAACGTTAGTGTATATTATATTAGTAGCTCCAGATGTAATTAAGGATGTCCAAAATTCAGAAATTTCTTCTCTTCCTGTTTTTATGCCAAAAGGCATAGAACGCATTACGGTGTTATCATCATAAGCTTGTACGCAGGCTTCTACATTGCCTTTGTTAAAATTTGTTATCCACGCCTTACTGGCACTTAATACGTCCAATGCTATTGCATGATGTGCCGTTGGTGTATGTTCTGTAAAAGATTGTTTAACTAGTTTTTTTTCAGTTTTTTGCCCATAAGAAGCAACCGCCATTAATGTTGTAAGTATAATAATAGTTTTTTTACTTTTCATTTTGAATGTTTTAGAATTGTAGAACAAAGAAAAATGAATTAACGGGGTATTACCTGTGACATTTGTTACAACATTAGCTTTTATCTAAAATTTGTATTTCTTTTTGTCCAAGATGTAGTTTGTTATTTTTTTCAAGCGTTTTTAGGAGTCTAGAAATTACTTCTCTGGTTGTACCTAATTCTTTTGCTAATTGTTGATGCGATTTATTTACGGTTAAATTACTTGCTTCTGAAACGAGATAATCAAACAAGCGGTCTTTAAGAGGTTGAAATGCTAAAATTGAATACTGATTAATTAGGTAGTTGTAACTTTCTCTAAAGGTATTGGTCGTAAAGGTGTTCCACGATTTGTATTTAAAGTTCCAATCTTGCACAAACCGTACAGGAATATTTAAAATGGTACAGTTTTCTTCAGCAATTGCATTTACAGTACTTTTACAGTCTTCAAAACAAGCAGATAAGGATAAAGTACAAGTTTCCATATCACCTAAATAATAAATAAGAATTTCTCTATTTTCATTTTTTTGGTAGACTCTTACTTTTCCTTTTAAGACTATTTTTAATACTTTTATATATTGATCATATTTAATTATAAAATCGCCTTTTTTATGTGTTGTAATAGTAGCATTCTGCCTAAGTTCATCTTGTAGCTCTTCTTCTGTAATTTGTAATTGAGTTATGAAATCGTTTAGCATTTGAACTATATTTAAATTTGGGTATTTTAATTTTTTCTTAATTGATGTTCGCCTTGGACTAACTTCCAAATTCCTAAACCAAAAAGTAATATTGCTGGTATGCTTACTCTTCCTTTGGTAAGTAAAAAGATATTAATTACTATAGAAACAACTAGTAATACAATGCCTATTGTTGTGTTCTTTTTTCCTTTTTCTCTTAATTTATTTTTTACTTCATTTAAATAATGAGAGTCAACATTAAAGTTTTCTTTTAAATCATTATCTATTGTTTCTTTTGATTCTCCTTCAAGTTTTTTAGATTCAATATAGTTTAGAATTATATTTTCTTGAGACTGCTCTTTCTTTATAACATCAAACATATCTATGCCCATTGTATTCAGCTTAAATTTGATGTTTTCAATAGATTCTCCAGCTTCTAACTCTTCTTTAATATAATTTTCAGGATTAAAATTGTTTCTTAATTCTTGCTCGTTCTTTTGGTTTATAAGATGTTTGGTTATTTTAGAAACTTCCTCTAATTCATTACGCTTAATTAACTCCTCTTGTAGAATTACAATAGCTTCAGGTTTTAAACCGTCTATTTCTTTAGCAATACTTAATAGCTTGTCGGTAGAAAATACTGAATAATTTTTTCTTATTTCGTTTAAGTTAGACATTGTAATCGTAGGAATCAGTTATGGGTAAGCTCTCTTTTTTTGGTTAGATCTTTTTATTTTTTTACTGCAGCAGCGCTTTTTTTAGAACGGGCAGCATTTGCTTTTACAACTCTAGGTTTTTCTTCAGTAATTTTCTTTTTTAAGAAAGCGATGTATGCAGTAAAAATATCTTTATTTTTTTTTCCTTGGTGGCCTTCAATTCTATAAAATTCATCATTGGCATCATTTATTCTATTTTCTAGATACTCGCCAAAATAAATTCTTCTGCCACTTACTTTATCCTCTTTAGCAAGAGTAGATTTATTTTTAAACCATTCTTTTGCAAGCTTCTCTAAATAAATTTCTTTTAAATCGTTTGCTTGGGTAATTAACGGGTTGTTTTCTGTATTTACTATAGGTTTACTTCCAGGATTTTTTTTAATGATAATATCAATTCCTGATATTGGATCATTTCCGCCAATTTTGTTTTGAGAAAATGCGATAGTAGAAATTAAAATCAATGTTAATAGTACAGTTACTTTTTTCATAACAGGTATAGTTTAAGTTAATAGTTTTTTACTAATTCAATTTTAATGCCAGGATCTGCTTTTTAGATTGTGCTACGTTTACTTTTACAACTCTAGGTTTTTCTTCTGTATTTTTTTTAAGCTCATATATGTTTCGTTAAATATTATTCAGTGGTTTTAGTATTTAAAATTAACTTACCATAAAAAAACCAAGGTATTAATGTCATCCCAAGAGCATAGCTAGCCTCTTTATTGTGTTGCTTTGCTAGCTCTAGATGTATAAAATACTTAGGAATTATTCTAACAAAAGGAATTAATAGAAAAATAAGCCACCAGGTTGGTTTTTTAGAAATTTTTAGAAAGACTAAATCCTTTTTAATTGGTATTAAAGAATAAAAACCTTTTTTGTTATAGTTTAAGAATAAGACATACGAACTGTATACATATATAACAAACAACAACGAGATAGCAGGAGAGCTTATCATAAAAAATAAAATAGATCCTAGATTCATATTCTTAAAAGAAAAATAGGAAATAAAAGGGTTGTAAAAAGGAAGCGGTGAATGAACGCCCACACCAACAATACCGTCATTAGGATCGAATAAGGATGAAATTAGTCTATATATGTAATGAAAAACACTGCAAACAATAACAAAACAAATAAGGCAAATGAGTAACTCTTTAAAGGAATATTTAGTCTTTCTAATTTTAGAAATTAAAATAACTGGGCAGAAAGTAAAGAGTATAGTACAAATAACCTGGTACACATAATGTGATTCAAACTCCATTCTTCTAAAAAAAATAAGATCATTAAGCAAATAACTAAAATCATCAATAGAACCTACTATTAAGCCATAAAGTAACCCAATAACTAAAACTTTTTTTAGTTTTAGGTTAAAGAAAATATCTGTTTTAGTCACAAGAAAAGCTAAATAGGCTACAATAATAATAGTTGCAATTCTGATGTCAAAAAAGAATCCATTTCCATATTTTAGTTGAAAATAGGAATGTGAAAGCAAATTATATAGCGCTATTAGAAATACAATAATTAGACTGTATTTAGGTATGTTTTTGTTCATCATTTAAAGCTTTGTCTTTTTATTTAAAACGTTGTATTGTTTATAGATGTTGTTACTTATTGTTTTTTAATCGTAATACTCTATTCCTTTTCTGCTTACCCATCCTTTTTTACCATTAGGGTATTTAAACCTGGTGTAATATTCTATATAGTCACTTAAATATTCATATTTTGGAGTTAAACCAATATACGGGTAGTAGGTAACTAAATTATTTTTTTCTAAAAATAGGTGAGTTCCTTTTTTTGGGGTGATGTTTTTATAATTAAAAAGAATACTGTTTTTTTCTTCTTTTATGTCCCAAACCCCAAATGCATTTTTCTTTTTTACAATAATAAAATTGGGTTTTAGTGGCTTGTAAAAAGCGATATCGTACCAATAATCTTCAGCACTAATTTCTGATGTTTTATTATTAATAAACCTTACTTTTTTAAATTCTTTAGGTAGCTGTATAGTAGTGGTTGTAATATCTGATAGTAGGTAATAGCTTAATTTTTCTCTGTATTTATCTGCTTTAAATACTTTTTTTAATAAAAATAAATCTTCAATCCCTTTTTCACGAACAAGATTCTCTACTTCATTAAGTTTTAAATTTTTTTTATCCTGATCTGTACTTTTAAAATCTTCTTCTAGCATACTCATAGTCATAATAAATTGAGTAGAGTCATTAAAAATGTCAAGTTTCTTACGGCTTAGTTCTGTGTATTTTGATAGACTAAAAGATTTATGTAGGACTTTTAGAATTTTATTTTTATAAGAATAATAAGTTGTACTCGTATTGGGATCACTATCATTACCCCACATAGTCCTTTGCTTAGTAGGTTTATCATATTTTGCACCTAAAGTGTCTATAAAATACATCTTGTTTTTTGCGTCTATAACTTGATGATATGTGGTTGAATAGGGGTAAAATGACTTTATGTTTTCACATAGTAATTTCCCTTTTAAATTATATAATGATGTTTGGTCTGCGTTGTAAATGGCAGCTATACCGCCATTAATTTTAAGGGAGTCACAAACATTATCAATAATTTTTTCCCCATTCAGAGTAACGCCTATTTTGGCATTTAGGAGATCAAAACTAATATTTGGATTGTAATAATTAATGTCGCTAACTATTTCGTCATCAATTAAAATAAGAGCGTCTTTGTGCGCTTTCCTTATTTGGGTATATGTGTAATTCGTATTGTGATTCCAATCAACTTTATATTTTTTAGTATGCTGTTTTACAACCAAACCCTCGTAGTTTGTATCCAGTGCACCAGAGCTGCCAAAAAGAATAATTACAGGTATTTTATGAAGTACTTTAAATTTATAAGTACCTAAAGTTTTTTTCCCGGATGAGCTAATGGTGATGTAGTACTTGTTGTTTACAAAATAGATGTCATTTTCAGAATTGTTTAGATCTTCTTCTTGGGCTATAGTTGTATTTATAAGTTCGTTGGCGGTAAAACTAGTATCTATGTTCTTAAATAGAATATTGCCCTCAGAAATAGATTCTTCAACCTTTTTATAAACAGATTCTTGGTTTTGAGCAAGTATAGTTAAATGAAAAAGCAATAAAAAAAGCAAGAGTAATTTGTTCATTTTTAATATTTTTCTAGATGGCAGATAATGGTTAATGTCGTAAAAAAATAAACTTATATTCCAAATTTATGTGTAAACAGTAAGCCTCCATAATAGAAAAGAAATAAACAGTAGATAAGTTGAAAAGGGAAAGAAATAAAGAAGTGCCTCCACACTATTTTTTGCTTTACCATAATCAAGATACTTGCTGTTAAAGTAGCTAATTGAAGGATACAAAATACGGTGAATAATTCTGTTTCAAACTTTTTTGAGGTAAGTGGTGCGCAAATTGTTGTACCAATAAAAAGCAATAATAAGAGTACCGACGGCAATAAAATAGTAGTATTAAGTTTAAATATATATTTTACCATTAGCGTCATTGCAACCAATGGTAAGATAAAATAAATGATTTGGAGTAGAATTATATTCATTTTTATTTAGTTGAAATTATTGTTTATAAGTCCCAATTTGGTGAAATTTTATCTCAGTACTAAAAAATAAAATAGGTGTAAAGGGAAGTTTGTTCTTTATGTATAAATTTCTCTATTTTTTCTGATTAACATTACCCTTTCTATGGGGAAATGTAAATGCCAGATAACCGTGGTCTTCATCTATTAAGTTCTTAAATAATAGAATTACAGAACTTCTTATTTTGTTTAATCCTGTGTATTATTTTCAATAAAAACGTATTTCTCAGGTTCGGTATGTTCCCATATTTTTTCTCCAACAAGTACTTTATTACTTAGTTCTAACTTTAGGTTTTTTAAATAGGTGTACTTTATTTTTTCTGAATCAGAATATATTTTCACCTCATTGTTTTTTAATAAAGACCATTTAAACTGTCCTATCTCGGTTTCATTTACTTTATTACAAGAAGAAACATACTTTTCTAAAATTACTACCTTTTCTTTTTTAAATTTCAACTCCAAATATATTTGTTGCCCTGCGCAAGGGTTTGGCGTATCTGTTTCTTGACACATATAGCCAACTTTTGTAGAGAAACTTTTATTTATTAAGTCATTGGTGCTTTCTTGAGCTTTAACAGATAAAGTGACTAATAGTAAGAATGTAATATAATAGAGCTTCATAAATTTTTATCTAGATATAACATATGTAATTCTTTATTTTCAATTTGTAAAACCGAGCAAAATAAAGCCAAAACAGTAAAACTAATGGATTCAATAAAAATACACTAAACTTTAGGATAGGTACAAACAAACTAAGTTTTATATATTGTTATTTATTTCAATTTTACTATTTAATTACTAATTAGGCATTAAAAATAAAAATTGACTTAACTAGTTCAAATAAAATAACTTACTTTCATTTAGAATTCCAAAGAAAACATTTTGAAAAAAGAGCTTTACATTATAATTCTGATACTTTTTTGTCTCTTCTCTTGCAAAACAGAAACGTCTAAAACAAAGAATAAGTTGTCCGATAAAACAGAAATAGCACTAAAAAAAGAAGATTATAAGGTCTGTTTAGATGAAGTTTTTTTTGATGATGTGAGACTAGGTAATTACGGTCATATAATAAAAATAACTCCTGATACAGTAAGGCCTAAGAATGATATGGATTATAAGTTACTTTTGATTAGGGATAAAAAAATGGCAAATACGGGCAATCTAAAACTAAAAGACACAGTAGTTAACATTTTAATAAATAAAAAAGCAATTAAAAATTTATATAATCAAAACAAAATAGACACTATAAATATTGATAATTTTCATTTATTGAAAACTAATTACTCTTACAGTCGAGCGTCAGAAATTCATTTTGAAGTCTTTATGTACTCCGTAAAAGATTCATTGTTTTGTAATGCAGGCTATCATTTTGATTATGAAGATGGAGACTACAGGTTTACTATTTATAGAAATAAAGAAGATAAAATAAAGGCTTTTGAGAGATACAATAATTTTAAATGTAACTAACTTATATGGTATTGTAATGCCTTTTTATTCCTTTAGAAATGCGTTCATTTCGGTTGGTTGTGGGTATTTATTTTTTTGCCTTGCAATTACTATTATTTCTCCCAGATGAAATGATAAATGGGTACTCGAATCTTGAATGAGCTTTAGTTTTTCTTCTAATTTAAAATCAGACGAGTCAAGATGTTCTATTATATTTTCAAGTTGTTCTGTTTGCGCATTAAATTCACTTATTTTTATTTTCCATTGATTATGGTTTTTTGGTTTTGAAGCTGCTACCCAAGATTCAGATTCATTAAAATCAATTTTTTTGTTGATGTTTGTAAGTTTCTGTATTTGGAATTCACGATGTGTTATTAAGTGATTTAGAGTTTCCCAAATAGTTTTTGAATGTCCTTCAATTAGAATTCCGCCAATTTCAAACGGAATAGTTTCAAACACTTTGAACGTATCAAATGCATTTTTAAAAATATATTTGAAGTTAAGCCCGTTCATTTAGTTATTCGTTTTTTGGTATAATACTTATGGTTCTTTACAAGGATAGTTGCGTGTTTTAAGTAACTAATTGCCGACCAAGAAATTCCGCTAATTCCAACGCTGCGAGATTCGTAAGTATGCATAAACCAAGCAATTAATTTTAGGCGGTTTTGGCAATAGTATTTTTGTTTATGATATCGAATAATTTTTCAGCGTCAGGCACTGTTATGTGACTTAAATCAACCTCAATTTTATTTCCATATGTTTCTGTTATAATCAATTTTTTATCAGTTAATTGGGATGATTTTATTTCTTGGAATTTTATGTTTTTGCCAAAGAACGATTTTATCTTGATTAAGATTCCTCTTTTATTCCATTGAACGTAATTCTGATACCAAAACATTTGACTACTAATAGCGGCAATTATTAGATAGCCAATTGCGTTCAAATATTTATTTGTTTTTGAGTTAGTAAATTCAATAAAATCAAAAGCTCCATTAATTATTAGAAATAACCCAATGAACATTAGAGGTACTAAAACCCAACGCCCTTTTTTATTTAAATTTCCAAAATATATTCGTTTCATTTTTTATTCTTTTTGCTCATTTATTGGTAATTGTTGCTAACGTTTCGTATAAGAAACGTAGGGCAGGTGATAAGCACTTTTGTTTCCGTTTAAGGGATTAGCCCAATCTTTTTGTTTGTTTTTATTTTTTCACTTTAAAAGCCAAATCCAAAAGATTTGGCGGACTTTCTAAATATACTCAGACCTTAACTTAAAACCTAAAACCCGTATTAATTATATCCATTGTTGGCATTTCGTTTTTTACTTACAGTGAAATTTATCAGCATCTCCTTCTAAAAAGTCCCAAACGTCATTTCCAGAGTTATACCAGTATAAATCTTTAAATGAAATATATTCCAAATTAAAAGAATTGTCAGTAACATAATAGCAGTATGTATCATCCGACTCATTTATTTCATTTAAGTTATTTGGGTATCTATTGTTTAGACTTTTAAATTCTTCGATTTCTTGTATTAATTCTTCATTCTCTTTCTTTACATCTGAGCAGGAAAAAAGTCCGATTATCAGAATTATTAATATCGATTTTAAAATGTTTTTCATAATTCCCTCAAATGAATGCCAACTAGTTAATAAACCGCAATTAATTGCGGGTTTGTATACGACGATTTTCCGAGTACAAACAGGCCTTAGCAATGATTTATAGCCGTTGTTGTAAAACGTTTATTAGTTTAGATTTTTGGTGTTTCGTAGTGTTTTAGTTTTTAAGTCATATACTCCGAGATCCAATTTTCCTGAATTTATTTCATCTTCAAATGTCAACAATATTTCCGTGCTATTATTTATCCATTGATATTGTTTAACTTTCCTGTCAGATAGTCTAATAAGGTTTTTCCCATTCAAATCTGAGATGTAGACATAATGTTGATCTGAGGAATTAATTTCCCCATCTTCATTCGAATCTTCTGTAGCAATATAGAAAGAAAGATATTTAATTTCTTTAATTTCCTCATTCTTATTGCTGTAAGCGTTCGGTATATGCATACTCTTTATTGAAGCTTCATTTTTTAATAGTTTCCCTATTTCATCGAAATTTTTATCTAGAAATATCAAATTATAAGTGAAGGTTGGGACGGAATAGGGTAATTCAATTTCACGTTCGAGAATTGCATTATTACCCAAATCTTTATATTCAGCTACAATATAATTTTCCGAATTCGGAATCTTAATGACTGAAGAAAATCTTATTTTGTAGTCATTATTTTCTTCTATACTTTCCTTAACAATTGGGGTTTCATATTCAAGGAACTCATTACTATCTTTTTTGAATTTATCATTAACCAACTCAAAAAGCAGGAATATTAAAATTGGAAACAGTAATATTCCATTTATGACAATAAGAAGCCTGACAAATTTACTTTTCATAGTTTTTCTAAATGTTTTACAACGCCCTGCTAAACGTAGTTCGGCCTTGAGAACGAAGATACAAAAAGTGTAAGATAATAAGCTTTAGTTTCGCGCGGCCACGCGAGGCTAAAGCTTATTAGCCGTCTCGCTGAGCGATTTTTACAAAAAAAATTGATTAGTGAGTCACTTTATTGGATCGAGAGTTCGATGGGTCGTACCAAATTGCTTTTAGCTACTGATGTTACATCGTTTTCCCTAGATGGGCAGCAAAAG
>NZ_JAMCOJ010000016.1 GCF_023476645.1 Cellulophaga sp. 20_2_10 | reverse complement strand
TAGTATATCTTGACCTTCAAAATTATCCATATATCAATGTTTTAAAGCTATAAGATACGGAAACTAAATGACTAACTCAATAAATTTAATTCCAACAACAGGTTTTAATAAAACTGATTCAGTTCACCTTTGGATTAAAAAAGGATTGGTTGGTCATGTACAAAAATCGATAGGAGTTAAAAATAATTATGAACTGCAAAAAATTGCAGTAGAAAACTCAAGATTGGGTATTCCGTTGCTGTTTCAAGAAGATATAATTCATGGTTATAAAACCATAGCACCAGTTCCTTTAGCAGAAGCATCTAGTTGGGATTTGGCAGCAATTAGAAAATCGGCAGCGATTGCAGCAAGAGAAGCATCATCCGCAGGAATCCATTTAACATTTGCGCCAATGGTAGATATTGCAAGAGATCCTAGATGGGGAAGAATTTTAGAAGGAGCAGGAGAAGATGTTTATTTAGGAAGTTTAATTGCTGCAGCTAGAGTAAAAGGATTTCAAGAATCTAATAAAGAAAATAGCAATATTCTAGCAACCGTAAAACATTTTGTTGGTTATGGAGCTTCTTTAGCTGGTAGAGATTATAATATTTTAGATTTTTCAGAAAGAGAGTTAAGAGAGACCCATTTACCTCCTTTTAAAGCAGCAATTGATGCTGGTGTATCTAGTGTAATGACCGCATATTCTGCTTATGATGGAGTGCCTTTAGTAGCAAATAATTTTTTATTGAAAGATGTTTTAAGAGATGAACTAAAATTTAAAGGTTTAGTAATGACAGATTGGGAAACGGTTGGTAATTTAGTGAAAACAGGAATTGCGAAAAATGATACCATTGCTACAAAAATGTCTTTATTAGCAGGGAATGATATCGATATGTCTACTAAAAAATATGTGAATTTACTTCCAGAAATGGTGAGAAAAGGAATTATTTCTGAAGCTGTTTTAGATAATTCGGTAAGAAACGTATTGTTGTTAAAACAAAAAGCGGGTCTTTTTAAAGATCCTTATGCGTATTTTAATGAAGAACGAGAAGCTAAAGAGCTTTTATCCGAAGAAAACATACAAGCAACAAAAGAGATGGCTGTAAAAAGTATGGTGCTTTTAAAAAATAAGAATAACGTTTTACCACTTTTAAAGAAGAAACAAAGAATTGCAATTATTGGTCCTTTTGCAAAAGCACAAAAAGATTTATTAGGTTGGTGGTCTAGTCAAGGTAACCCAAATGATGTTGTTTCTATTTTTGCTGGAATTAAAAAGAGAGTTCCACAAACCTCAACTATTTCTTATGCTCAAGGTTGTATTGTAGAAGATTTTGAAATAAAAGGAGTAGAAATGATTGCTGACGCTGTAAGAGCTGCTAATAATGCGGATGTTATAGTATTAGCCTTAGGAGAAAAAGAATGGATGAGTGGAGAAGGAGGAGGTACAGCATCTTTGCTTTTACCAGGAGCGCAACAACAATTATTAGATGCAGTTGCAAAAACAGGAAAACCAATTATTACCTTAATTGTTTCTGGAAGACCTTATGTTTTAACAGATGTTGTAAAAAAATCTACCGCTGTTTTACAAGTTTGGATGCCAGGAACTACAGGTGGTACAGCAGTTGCTGAAATTTTGTTTGGAGATTATAATCCTTCAGGGAAATTAACGGTTACTTTTCCTTTTCATCAGGGGCAAGTTCCTATTTATTATAATTATAAGAAAACCAGTCATTCTTTTAATGCAGGACCTAAGAATAATAGATATACAACAACTCATAGAGATATTACTTCTGATCCATTATTCCCTTTTGGTTTTGGATTAAGTTACAATAGTTATTCTTACAAAAATTTAAAGCTTGATAAAACTACAATGAATAAAAATGATAGTATAAAAGTTTCTGTTGATGTTACTAATAAAGGAAAATACAACGGAAGAGAAATTGTACAATTATATATTCATGATAAAGTTTGTTCGGTAACAAGACCAGTAAAAGAATTAAAAGACTTCTTAGGTTTAGAACTTAAACCAAATGAAACGAAAACGGCTACTTTTTATATTACCTCAGATAAATTAAGGTTTATAGGTCTTGATTATAAAACAACAATTGAAGAAGGAGCGTTTGAAGTTTTTGTTGGTAAGAATTCTTCTGATACTTCTAAACTAGACTTTTGGTTAGAATAAAGGTTTAAATTATGTAAAGGTAAAAAGTCTCAACTTATAGAATAAGTTGAGACTTTTAAATTTAGCATCCTTAATACATTAAAACCCAGTTCCTGGAGCCTCAGGACTTGCAGCTTGTGCTTTTTGTGGACTTAAGATTAGATAGGTTCCTAATGCAGTTAAAGCTGCATATTTACCGTAATTCCCTATTTTTTTAATAGCGTCCTTACGAGTAATTTCTTCTTTATTATTTTCTATTTGTTTTTTCATAATGTCTAGTTTATAAAATTCTCGTAATTATTCTAAGATTATTTTTTTGTTCAATTTACCAGATTCAGTTTCTAACTGAACAATATATACTCCTGCAGATAATTTTGATAAATAAATATTTTTTATTCCATTAGAATCAAAAGATTTGTTCATCATTTGTTTACCAAGAATATTAAATAATTTAATAGTTGAGCTTCCTTGTTGTAAACCTGCAATTCTTAAAGTAGAATTATTTGTTTTATAAATACTTATGTTTTCTAAACTAACATCATTCGTACTTAATACACTAGATCTAGTATGTAAATAGAATCTTCCAATTCCGTTTAAAGTCTCATCTAAAGTTATTTTGTAATTAGAATTTAACTCATCTAATCTTGTAAAAGTATTTGTTAATCTATCTTCTAAAAACACTTTAATATCAGAAGGTAAGTTTAATGCTTCAGCAGAAAAGGTAATTTCTTTTCCAGATGCTGCATTTAACCCAACAGGAACAATCATAGATTCTAAACCTGAATTTGGTAGTGACTGAATTTGATAATTTTTTCCTTCATTATTTGAAACTAACTGTGTATAAACAGCAAAAGGTTGAGAAACTCCACCAAATAATTTACCATCAGAACCATTATCAAAACTTGTAGTTGAGTTCTCTAAATAATTAATTTTTGCATATCTAGTGTTTGTTCCCTCATAAATATTTAATTGAATCCCTGTTTTAGAAGATTTTAAGAACGTATCTGTACTTTGTTTAGATAGCATTGAAGTATTAAACGTAAAAGTACTTGCACCTGCAGAAGCTTCTACAAAGAAACCTTGTCCTGGTGCTATTTGAAAACTTGTACCCTGAACTAGTTTTGCTTCATAACTTTTTGATGTAGCATTCCAAATCCAAATTGTAGACGACTCTAATAAATCGTTCCCTCCAGAATTATTTGCTGTAAATAAATCATTTAATGAAACATATGATGAATATGGGTTCCCAATTAAATTATAACCACTAGTGTTTTTTGTAAGTGCAATGTCTGTAATATTTGCTGTTCTAATATTTCCAATAAATTGAACATTTCCTGAAGCAGTTCTCTTCATTGAATACCCCTTACCTTCTCCAAAAGCAGTACTTGCAACAGGAGCTTCAGCATAAGTCCAATTATTCGCAGCAACCGAATTGTTATATTGGGCAATACCTCTATAGTCTGTGTTTGATGTTCCGGAAGCAATTCCAAAAGATGAAATCCAAGTATCATCATAAGTTTCGTTAGATTCTGGTGATGATAGTAAATGCCAGCCTTCTAAGTCACCCACAGCGGGTGTTGATAATGTTCTAAAGTATGCATAACTTCCTGTTGATGTTCCAGAAACTATCAAAGATGCTCCTCCCCAAAGTTGTGAGGTATCTGTTACAGTTAAGTTTCCTGTAACATTTAGTGATCTATTATTACGAACAAGTAATTTCTTAAATGAAAGATCTCCTGTGTAGGAAATATTACTAATAATATCAATATCATCTGTAGTTTGCAATGGCACGTTTGCTGGCGACCAATTTGCAGCAGTAGCCCAATCTCCATCTGAAACAGAAGTATATTTTGCTGCTTCTATAGTAAATTCATCAAAATAATAAGTAGATCCATCCCCAACAGTTCCTGCATTTACTCGTATCCTAAAGTATGAGTTCCATCCGTTAGCATTACCTATAGTTATATTGGTATTATTTCCAGTAAGATCAAATAAAAGTTCTGTCCAAGTATTTGCTGCAAGTGTTACACTTTTTTCTAACTTAAAATTTGCCGCAACTTCAACATCCAAATTAAAAGTTTTGGCTATGGTTGAATACATTTTAAACTTGAGAAACCTATTTGTATTTGCATTAAAACCAGTTGTTGCAGTAGAACCAGTATATGCCATTTGTAATGAATTATCACTATGAGAATTTAAGGTTTCTACAAATTGTATAACATTTGCAGTGGTATTAATGCCGGTGGCATCTAGATTAGCAACTTTAGTTGCTGTAGGCGCATTTGGATCTCCTGCCCAAGATGCTTGTAAAACCACATCATCTACACCTGGAGAATTCTCTTCCATATCAGCTACACTTGTTTGTGCTGTTAGAGACATTCCTATTAAGAAGAATAATCCTAAAAAAAGTAATTTGTTTTTCATTTTTGTTGTTTTTAGTTAATAATTGGTTTTAGTTTTCTTTTTCATAGAAATTATTAAACAGAATTGTATTTTATCTATTTATTTTTTTATAAATTTTCCTGTTTTGTTATTTAAGTAGTAGATTCCAGGAGCAAGATTATTAATATCAATTCTACCAGAATTGTCTGATTTTAATTTTAAAACTTCTCTTCCTTGAATATCAATTATTTTAAAAAAAGTATTACTTAAATCAGGATTCACAAATAAATGGGTGTTTGCAGGGTTTGGATATAAAAGCAAGCCATTTTTGTTAATATCAATAACATTTAAAGAGCCTTCTACAATATTTATATTAAGTGCTTGCAGGGTTATATGTTTGTCTCCATCACTTGAGTAAAAAGTTATCCATAACCAATAGAAATCTCCACTTGGTAAATCTGCAGTTGGTATTGCGTTTTCTAAAGAAATAGTTGCTGTAGAGGTTCCTGATTCAGTATCTAATGCAGAAGCATCTATTACTAAATAATCATTTTGAGG
The DNA here is from genome assembly GCF_023476645.1 of Cellulophaga sp. 20_2_10. Taxonomy (GTDB): domain Bacteria; phylum Bacteroidota; class Bacteroidia; order Flavobacteriales; family Flavobacteriaceae; genus Cellulophaga. Next base: position 21,332 of record NZ_JAMCOJ010000016.1, on the reverse strand, counting down.
AACCCAACCAGCATTTAGGTGTCTTAACCAATATTTAATTCCACCATATTCTTTAGCAATAACTTTATGGCCAGAGCCTGCATGGTAATTTGTGGTTATCACTAAATCACCTCCAGTACTAAATGCAGTTGTTGTGTATTTGGATGCATCATCAAAAGTTAAAGAAGCAGTTACGCTTTCTGTAACTGTAATTATTGATGTATCGGTTTTGGCTCCATCTGTTGTAGTTGCTGTTATTGTAACAGTACCACTTGCAACACCGGTAACCTGTCCGTTTGAATTAACAGTTGCAATAACATCGTTAGAACTAGACCAAGTTATTGTTAAATCGTCTGCATTTGCTGGAGTAATTTCTGATGTAAGTGTTATTTTTTGTCCACCAACTATATCCGCAGTTTCTGGAGTTATTGTTATAGATGCAATATTAATTCCATACCAAGCAACTACATTTATAGTAGCAGAACCAGAAATGGTATTTGCAGGAATAGAAGTTGCCGTAATTGTAACTGTACCTTCCAGTACTCCTGTTACATTACCTTCATTATCTACAGTTGCAATTGTTTCATCACTAGAAGACCAAGTAACATCTTGACTTGCATTTACTGGTAAGAAAGCTAATGATAAACCTTCATCTTCACCAACTCTTACTTCTAATGGGTTAGGTGTTATTGTAATATCTGTTGGATCTACAGTATTAGTATCTATTATTTTATTAACGCCTTCATCAAGAATGGTTAACATTTCACCATCTCTCCATCTTACTTCTACTTTAACAATATGATTTTCTTGTCCTAAGCCAAAATGCGCAATGTTTAATAAACTTTGCGAATGTGCTTCACCAGCAGAACCAACTCTTCTTTTAAATGTTTTATTATCTGTAGTTACCGTAATTTCTGCACCTAATGGATCTACATTAGAATTTGGAGCATAACCAACATTTACAGTTACATAATTGTTGCTATTAGACATATTATTTTTATACATATGCCAAAGACCATATTCATCATCACCATTTAGAATGTCTAACTTTCCATCTTGATTATAATCAAAAGCTTGCCCCATATCTCCATGACTAGAAGCGCCTCTGTTATTTGCAGTATGAGAAGTTGTAATTTCAAATTTACCTTGTCCTGTATTTAGTAACATGTAATCTGAAACTCTATTTGTTAAATACCCAAAACGATACACATATAAGTCTTCAAAACTATCATTATTAAAATCTCCTTTAGTTACACCCCAATGATTTCCTCCCTTTTGGATATTCCAAGCATCAGAAACATTGGTATAAGTCTGATTGTTATTCATTAATAGTACATCTTGGTAGTTTCTGTTGTTTGGTATCCAACCAGTTGGTGTAAATTCTGTTACATCATCAATTCTAGCATGAATAGACCAAAATATATCTGCATTACGAACAAATTCCATTTTCCAAACACCATTTCCTGTATGACCAATGTAGAAACCGTTTTCCGTTCTTGCAGTTGGCCAACCATCTGCAGCAGCTTGTGTTATTTCTAAAGTAGTTGTTTTATCCGCTATGGTGTTTTCTTGCTTTGCGCTTCCTAGAAACACAGGATAACCGTCCGCATAAGCATTTCTCGTTACAAATTCGAAACCAGAAAGTGTAATTGAGTTGTCTGCTTTCAATTCAAAAGGTAAAGTTCCTTGGCTACCAGATACTCTCATATCTAACCTTTTTATTTGTGGTAAAAAGTCGGTAGCATTATTATCTGCAATTCCAAAATAGCCTTGCCCTTTCGCTAAATATAAATCTAAATCTCCATCATTATCGATGTCAATATCTGTCATAGATGTAATAGAATAACTACCAACTAAATCGGCTGGTAACCATGCTGTAGAAACATCCGTAAATGTGAAATCTCCATTTCCTTTCCAAATTGATAGTGGAGAGAAAATTACAATATCATCTATATGATCATTATCTAAATCTGTCAATAAAATTCTTTCTCCATTTGCATCTTCAACACCTGCAACATTTATAGTTTCAAAAGTTCCATCGCCTTTGTTTCTATAGAAAATGTGTTGTTCCCCATTATCCCCATTTATTCCTTCAGCATTTATAAGTACTAAATCTAAGTCTCCATCAGAATCTAAATCTGCCCATCTAGGAGAACGACCTCTTGCTCCTTTTGTAATTCCTACAGCTGCATCACTTCTTTCTAAAGTACCATTATTGTTTTTGTAGAACACAGGAGGGGTAGGAGCGGATCCATTTCCACCACCTAAGGTGATCAGTAAATCTAAGTCTCCATCATTATCGTAGTCTGCAGCTGCAGAACCATGTAAATCCATTAATGTCCAAAGAGATAAATCTGTAGCGTTTTTTGTAAATGTTCCGTCACCATCATTCCAATACAATTTACTTGGTGAATCATTATGGTTATTTAAGATTAAATCATAATCACCATCATTATCCATATCTGCAATTGTTGGACCTGCGTATTTTAAACTTGGTTCATCTATAATTCCTGCAGCAGCAGTTTCATCTGAATATTCAGGAATTACTACATTAGAAACATCTGTTAAACTAAAACTATCTATTATTAAATCACTTCCTGTAGCTGCTAACTTTAATTCTGTTGCACCTGTTACAGAAAATTTTACAATACTATTTAAAGAAAAAGTGCCAGATCCTGAAACATCTATATTATCAGCAATAATTTTACCATCTGCATATAAAGAGAAATTTGCATAACTAGTAGCTGAGGTTAATTGAACGTCTAATCTTTTATATAAGCTACCAGAAACTATATAATTTGTTGTGATAGGAGTTAATGTTTGCAAAGTTGCAGGAACTGTTAAAATATCTGCAACAACAGGAGTTACTGTTGATGTTGGAGTCATTGCTATTTCATCTACAAAATAAACATCGTGAGCACCAACTGTACCTTCGTTAAAATGAATTCTTATATTAGATATCCATCCTCCATCATTATTTATTACTGCGTCTGTATCATTACCAGAGAAATCAAACTCTACTTCTTTCCAAGTATTTAATGTTGTTGAAAAACTTTTAGTAATTTCAAAATGATTTACATTTCCATTTCCTAAATGTAAAGTGATATCAAAATCTGTTTGATTTTGAGAATATACCATGAATTTAAAAAACTTATTTGCAGATAAAGCAAACCCTGTTTTTGTGGTATTTCCATTAAAAGCAAGCTGTAATGAGTTGTTTTTATTTGAACTAGCAGTTTCTGTATACTTAACAGAGTTCATTGTTGTATTAATGCCAGTGTTTTTAGGATTAACGACTAAAGAAATTAAAGGTACGTTTGGGTCTGTAAGCCATTCTGCTGTAGCGTCACAATCTGGTTTAGGATTATTAATATCATCAGTTTCAAAATCTGAAATTGATGTTTGTGCGATTAGACTTGATGTAAATGCAACAATAATTATAAGTAGTACTTTTTTATTGAAATATCTTCACGGTTGTGAACTTGACAATAACTTAGTTTACTTTAAATCAGATTAATAATAAACTTGACAAAAACTTGACAATCATACTGAGCATTATGTGTTGTACTTAAGTTTTATTTCATTTTTCAACAAAAATTAAAAAGTCAGTAATAACTTATTGTTTTTTTAAAACAATAAGTTATCTTTAGCTTGAAGTTATCTTTAGCTTGATAAAAGTAATTTTTGACTAAACCTTTTTTACATTTTACATTGATTTTATGAATTTAAAACCTCTTTTTCTTCTATTAATTGGTATTGTTGTTTTATTAAAACCTATTAATTTTTATGCGCAAGAGGAATCAAAAATAGCTAAGAAAATATATAATAAAGCATTTAGCTTAAAGAATTCTAATCCAGATAGTTCTGTTGTCTTGTTTGAGAGAAGTTACTCGCTTTATTTACAATCTAAAGATACCTTAAATGCTATACAAGCATTATTTCAAGAAGGTTTTGTTTTTGAAACGAGTGCTAAATATGCCAAGTCATATGATGTACTTTGGAAAGCATTATTGTTAATGGATAATATTGAAAATAATGGAGTAAAATCTGTTATTTATCATCGGTTAGGAAGGGTTTATAGTTATTATAAAAGAGAAGATAAAGCAATTGAGTTTTTAACAAAGGCATTAGGGTTACAGAAAAATATGTTAGATTCTAGTGGTCTTAAAAACAAAGCAAGGTTAACTTCATATTATTATTCCATTGCTGCAACCTACAGAGAGTTGAATAAGCCAGATTTAGCAAAAAAATATTTAGACTCAAGTTATCTATATTATAGACCAAAAGAATCTTTGACACCAAAATCTTATTTAGATTTTGAAAAAGCAATTCTGCTTACTAAAGAGCACAAAGAAAAGGAAGCTCTTAAGATAATGGAAGACATCTACCCTTGGTTTAATACGAATACACCATCTTATATGGTGCTTGTTTATAAGTATTGGGGAGATGCTTATAAGGGTTTAGGTGACGTTGATAAAAGCGAAAAATACTATTTAAAAGCATTAAAGGTTTCAGAAGAATATAAAAGTCATATAGATTTTACACCTTTAGTATATGAGAAATTATCCGACGTATATTTATTAAAAAATAATTATCAAAAAGCTTTTAAAAACTTAAAAAAAGCTAAAGAGCTAGATCGTATTTTTTTTGATAGTAGAAGTAAGGAAAATCAGTCTTTATTAGAAATAAAAGATGATTACAGGTTAGAGAAAGAAAGACAAGAAAAAATAATTAAAGAACAGTATCTTAAGCAGTTAGAGCAAGAGGATCAAATCATTAAGCTGCAAAGAATTATTCTTATCGGTTCTTTAATATTCTTACTTGTATTAGGTTTCTTTTTTTTTAAACATTTAAGAGCAAAACATCATGCAGAAAAAGAATTAATAAGAAAAACAAAAGAATTAGAAATAGAAAAAACAAAAGAACTTCTCGCCTTAAAAAATAAAGAACTAGCTACTTCTGCATTACAATTGATAGAGAAAGATGAGTTCTTAAAAGAATTGAAAACTAGAGTAAGGGAAGGTGGAGATAAAGTAAAGATTCATGAAATAAATAAAGTTTTAAGGTGTGTCTCTGTCAATAATAATAAAAATTGGGATGATTTTAAGATGCGTTTTATAGATGTAAATAAAGAATTCTATGATATTATTTTTGCTAAATTCCCTAAATTAAGTCAAGGAGATCAAAAAATTTGCGCTTTAATTAAATTAAACTTCTCTAGTAAAGATATGGCAAGATTACTAGGTATTTCTGTAGAATCAGTGCATACAGTAAGACATAGAATACGTAAAAAAATGAACTTAGAAAGAAATGTTAATTTAGAAGAATACATTAATTCTCTATAGAATATAGGCTTTTACCAAACTGAACAACTTGACAATTACATTTAGTAAAGTTTTTGTCAAGTCTCTTTTCATTTATTTCCAAACTGTTTCATATACTTTTAACCTAAGAATAATTTTCTTGGGTTGAATTCGTATTTGTAAAAATCAAATTCATTTTAAAGAAGATTATTCTCTTAACAAAAGATAATAATTTAAAATTCAATAAGATGAAAGCAACACAATATGAAGGTAATAAAACCTTTAGTGTTATAGACAAGGAAATCGCAGCTCCAGAACAAGGTGAAGTAAGAATTAAAGTAGCTTATGTTGGTGTTTGTGGTACAGATGTACATATCTATCATGGAATGATGGATAAACGTGTAAATACACCAGAAACTATTGGACATGAAATGTCTGGAGTTATAGATGCAGTGGGAGAAGGTGTAAGTGGTTTTTCAGTTGGAGAAAAAGTAGTTGTTCGTCCGTTAGATGACAGAAAAGTAAAAGCATCAGACAAAGGTTTTAATCACATCTGTGAGGAATTAAAATTTATTGGAATTGATAGCCCAGGAGCAATGCAACAATATTGGAATGTTCCTGCATTTACACTTCACAAGTTAAAAGATACTACCGATTTAAAATTAGCAGCATTAATAGAACCTTTATCGGTAGCTACTCATGATGTTCGCTTAAGCGGATTAGTAAAAGGAGAAACTGCAGTTGTTTTAGGTGGTGGTCCAATAGGATTATTAGTAGCTATGGTTGCCAAAGAAGTTGGAGCAAACGTAATTATTTCTGAAGTAAACCCAAAACGTATTGCCAAAGCAAAAGAATTAGGTTTTGATGCTGTAAGTCCAATAGATATTGATTTAGTGGAATATGTAAGAGAAAAAACTGACGGACGTTTAGCAGATGTTGTTTTTGAAGTTGCAGGAGTTCAACCCGCATTAGATGTAATGACTGAAGTTGCAGGTATTAGAGGAAGAATCTTGATGGTTGCAATTCATGGTGAGAAAAAACCGATTGATTTATTTAAATTTTTCTGGAAAGAATTAAAATTAATTGGAGCAAGAGTTTATGAAAAAGAAGATTATGAAAAATCGATCCAATTAATCACTGCAAATGAGTTGCCTTTCATCGATATGATTACTGATGTGCAGCCTTTAAGTAACATTCAACAAGTTTTTGAAAACATAGACAATAATCCTGACGGAATGAAAGTACTAATGGATTGTAGTTTATAACCTTAAGAAATAATAAAAACAAAAGAAAACATATAATGAAAGAATTATTTAATTTATCAGGTAAAGTCGCTCTTGTAACGGGAGGAACTCACGGAATTGGAATGGCTTGTGGGAAAGCTTTGGCTAAAGCAGGTGCTAAACTGTGTGTTAACGATATTGATGATGAAAAACTAGAATCTTGTAAAGCAGAATACGCTAAAGAAGGTATTGATGTTTTTACAATTAACTTCAATGTTTGTAGTGAAGAAGGTGTAGATAAAGGAATTAGTCAAATTGAAGCAGAAGTAGGTCCTATAGATATTCTTGTTAATAATGCAGGGATTATCAAGCGTATTCCAATTTTAGATATGCCAATTTCTGATTTTGAGCAAGTACTTAATGTAGATTTAGTTGCGCCTTTAATTATGGCGAAGCGTGTTGCTCCAGGAATGATTGAGCGTAGAGAAGGTAAAATTATAAACATGTGTTCTATGATGAGCGTTTATGGTCGTCAAAATGTATCAGCATATGCAGCAGCAAAAGGTGGTTTAAAATTATTGACTGCTAATATGTGTTGTGAATGGGCAAAATATGGCGTTCAAATAAACGGAATTGGGCCTGGTTATATAGCAACTGCTCAAACTGAACCGATTCGTATTGACGGTAACCCATTTAACGATTTGGTAATGACACGTACACCTGCAAACAGATGGGGAGAACCAGAAGATGTAGGTAATGCTTCATTATTCTTAGCTTCTAAAGCAGCAGATTTTGTTAATGGACAAGTTTTATATGTTGATGGAGGAATCCTTGCAAACTTTGGTTATGTAAAAGGAGAGAATGAAATTTAATATTTAATAAAACGGGTTTTTATAAATGCTGTAAAAACCCGTTTATTTTTTATTCCATAAAACAATGTAATGAGTACAAAAATAGCAAAGATAGAAACCAAATTATTTAAAGTTCCTTTAGCAGAAGTACTTTCTGATGCTAAACATGGAGACCATTTTCATTTTGAATTAGTAACCGTTACAGTTACTTTAGAAGATGGTAGTGAAGGAACTGGTTATACATATACTGGAGGTAAAGGTGGTCGTGCTATAAAAGCAATGGTAGAATACGATTTTACAGAAGCGCTAATTGGTAAAGATGGTGATGATATTGAAAGTATTTACGATTTTTTAGAATGGCACATTCATTATGTAGGTCGTGGCGGAATTGCTTCTTTCGCAATTTCTGCAATAGATATTGCTTTGTGGGATATCCGTTGTAAAAAACTTAATCAACCTTTATGGAAAGTTGCAGGTGGAACAAATAATACTTGTAAAGCATATTGTGGTGGAATTGATTTAATGTTTCCATTAGAGAAATTACTAGGAAACATGAAAACTTATTTAGCAAATGGTTTTAATGCAGTAAAAATTAAAATTGGTAGAGAAAATTTACAAGAAGATTTAGATCGTATAAAAGCAGTAAGAGAATTTATTGGTCCAGATGTTACTTTTATGGTAGATGCTAATTATTCTATGAGTGTAGAAAAAGCAATTAAAGCAATTGAAGGTTTTAAAAAATATAATATTACTTGGTTTGAGGAGCCTACAATTCCTGATAACTACAAAGGATATGCAGAGATCGTTAATGCAACAGGTTTTCCTTTAGCAATGGGAGAAAACTTACATACTATTCATGAATTTGAATATGCTATAGAGCAATCTAAACTAGCATTTGTACAACCAGACGCATCCAATTGTGGAGGTGTTACAGGTTGGTTAGCTGCAGCAAAATTAGCAGACAAAAATAACATACCTGCTTGTTCTCATGGAATGCAAGAATTGCACGTAAGTTTAGTTTCTTCTCAGTCCAATGCAGGTTGGTTAGAAGTACATAGTTTTCCTATTGATGAATATACAATGAGACCTTTAGTGGTAGAAAATTATAGAGCTGTAGCACCTAATACACCAGGGGTTGGAGTAGAATTTAATTGGGACAAACTAGCTCCTTATAAGCAAAATTAATAGCATTAAATAAAATATATTAATGAGTACTACAGTATCAATATTTGGAACTTTTAAAGAGCAAGAGGTAAATCTATTTTGTTTAAAAAACGCTAATGGTGTTGAAGTTAAAATAACCAATTACGGAGCTACAATTACTTCTATAATTACCCCAGATAAGTCTGGTAAGCTAGAAGATATTGTTTGTGGTTTTAACAACTTTGAGAGTTATTTTTTAGAGGAATATAAAACAAACGCTCCATATTTTGGAAGTACTGTTGGAAGATATTGTGCACAAATTAAAGATTCTAAATTTAATCTAAACGGATTAACTTATCAATTGGCGACTAATTGTGGTAACAATAATTTACATGGAGGTGTTGAAGGTTTTGATAAAAAAATATGGGATGCTAAAATTGTAGACAATAATAATGAAGCAAGTGTTGAGATGTCTTTAGTTAGTGCAAATCTTGAAGAAGGATTTCCAGGTAATGTAATTATTAAAGTGGTTTTTACTTTAACAAATGCAAATGAACTTTGTATAGAATATAATGCAGTTCCTGATGAAGATACTCCCTTAGCAATAACGAATCATACATATTTTAATTTATCAGGTTTTAATAAATCAATAGAAAATCATGAGGCTACAATTTTGGCAAACAAAAAGTTAGCAATGGATGAAACAGGTTCAGCTCTAGATAAAATTGTACACCTAGATAATGAAGTTGATGATTTAAGAAGCCCTAAAAAAATTAAGGAAATACATAAAAAAATGAATGATGGGTTTGCTCATTATTACATTTTTAATAAGAGTGATTTTCAATTAAAAAAAGTAGCTAAATTTTTATGTGAAGAAAGTGGTAGATCGTTAGAAATATCAACAACAGAACCTGGTGTACTATTTTATACAGGAACGTATACTTCAGACAAATTAGAAAGAGAAAATGGTCAGAAATTTGGAAAATATAGCGGTTTTTGTTTTGAAACACAGAGATATCCAAATGGTCCAAATATTAAAAATTCACCAAAATCGATAACAAAAAAAGGAGAAGAATATAAAAGTGCAACTGTTTATAAGTTTAAATATTAAGAATAAAATTTAAATATGAGTATCGAAATAACAGACGAGCAGCAAGATTTCTTAGGAATTACTAATAAAGGTAAGTTAAGCGCAGCAAGTAAAAGAGCTTTAAAATGGCCAACAGATTTGGGTAAAGATTGGTTTTTTGATTATCAGATTGAAGATTTGAAAGGTGATTTAGCTTATGAAGAAGGAGTGGTAAGAAGAGATCCTAGTGCTATTATAAAGTTTGAAGGAAAATATTTTGTTTGGTACAGCAGAAGTATTGGGCCAACTCAAGGATTTGGAGGGAACATTGCTGAAGACAAAGTTTTTCCTTGGGATAGATGTGATATTTGGTACGCAACTTCTTATGATGGTATTACCTGGAAAGAAGAAGGTTTAGCTGTAGAAAGAGGTGAATCTGGAACTTATGATAATCGTTCTGTTTTTACACCAGAAGTTATGGAGCATGAAGGTATGTTTTATTTATCATATCAAACTATAACAGGAGATTATACAGTTCGTATAAAAAATGAAGTTGGTTTGGCTTGGTCAAATAAACCTTATGGTCCTTGGCAAAAAAGTGAGGAACCAATCTTAAAACCTGCTGATAATGGTGTTTGGAAAGGTGAAACTCAAAATAGATTTGCAGTAGAGAAAAAAGGAGATTTTGATAGTCATAAAGTACATGACCCTTGTATTATACCTTTTAAAGGTAAATTCTATTTGTATTACAAAGGAGAACAAATGGGTGAAGCTATCACATTTGGAGGAAGACAAATAAGACATGGAGTTGCTATTGCTGATAACCCAAAAGGACCTTATGTGAAATCGGAATACAATCCTATTTCAAATAGCGGACATGAAATTTGTGTTTGGAAATATAATGACGGAATTGCATCTTTAATTACTACAGATGGACCAGAAAAAAACACAGTTCAATGGTCTCCAGATGGCATTAATTTTGAAATTAAAAGTGTTATAAAAGGAGCTCCTCATGCAATAGGTTTAAACAGATCTGTAAATCAAGAAGTTCATCCTACTCATATTTTACGTTGGGGTTTAACACATAAATATATGAATGATGATTATCAATATATCCAAAGGTTTACAACTTGGGAAATGACACATCATACTGCAAAAGGAGAAAAAATAACATAGTAAAAAACGAATTAACTAAAACTAAAAATATGTCAACTAAAAAATTCTTTGTAATAAAAATTGCAGCTATTGTTGCTTTGGGTGGGTTTTTATTAGGTTTTGATGCTTCAGTAATTTCTGGAGTCGTAAAATTTATTGAACCAGAATTCAATTTAACAAAACTTCAATTAGGTTGGGCAGTAAGTTCAATTACTTTAACAGCAGCAGTTGGAATGCTAATTGCTGGCCCAATGAGTGATAAACATGGACGAAGAAGAATTTTAAAATTTGCAGCCATATTATTTACAATTTCTGCTGTGGGTTCTGCCTTAGCAGGGAATTTCTTTTGGTTAATTATTTTTAGAATGATTGGTGGTTTTGCTGTTGGTGCAGCATTAATTATAGCACCAATGTATATTGCTGAAGTTGCGCCTCCAGAAAAAAGAGGTCAATTAGTTTCTTTCAATCAACTAAACATTGTATTGGGTATTTCTATCGCATTTTTTACAAACTATTTAATTCTTAAATGGGGAAACTCTGATGCAGAATGGACTAAAACGTTAGGTTTTGATAAATGGAATTGGAGATGGATGTTAGGTTTAGAAGCTGTTCCTGCAATTTTTTATTACTTAGGGTTAAATTTGGTACCCAAAAGTCCAAGGTGGTTAATGACTCAAAATGAGAAAGAAGAGGCTTTAACAATCATGAAAAAGGTGGTTTCTGAAGAAGAAGCAGTTTTACAAATGAATGCAGTGGAACAAAATATTCATGAAGATAAGAATAAAGCAAAATCTAAGGTTAGTGATTTGTTTAAAAAATCAATGCGTAAAGTAATTATCATAGGAATAATTGTTGGTGTTTTTCAACAAATAGTTGGTATTAATGCTGTTTTGTTTTATGCCCCAATGATTTTTGAACAAACAGGTATTGGTACAGATGCATCCTTTATACAGGCTGCTTTAGTAGGTGTAACAAACCTAGGTTTTACAATAGTAGCGATGCTAGTTATTGATAAATTTGGAAGAAAACCTTTGTTAATTATTGGAATGGCAGGGATCTCTATTTGTTTATTTTTATTAAGTTATGGATTTAATGATGCTACTTATACGCTTTCACAAGAAGCAATAGCAAATCTTCCAAAAGAAATTAATCATGACCAAATTGTGCAACTTCAAGATAAAGTATTTGAAAACGATCTTGACTTTAAAGCTGCAATAGTTTCAACTTTAGGTGAAGAAAGTGCAAGAATACATGAGTCTACCCTTGTTACAGCTTCTGCCAAAATGAATACGCTTTTAATTCTTATCGGAATTATAGGATTCGTTGGGGCATTTGCAATGTCTATAGGTCCAGTAATGTGGGTGCTATTTTCAGAGTTATTTCCAACTAAGATTAGAGGTATTGCTATTGCATTTGTTGGGTTTATAAATCTTGGTGTTGGCTTTTTAGTTCAATTGTTATTTCCTTGGGAATTAGCATCGCTGGGTAATGCAGGTACATTTTTACTTTTCGGAATATTTGCAGTGATAGGTTTCGTCTTTATTTGGTTAAAAGTACCTGAAACTAAAGGAAAATCTTTGGAAGAATTAGAAGAAATGTTAGTTAAATAATTATGTATTTAGCTAAAGATTAATAAAATGAAAAATATATCAACTTTACTTATTTGTGTTATAATATTGCTTTCTTGTAAACAAGAAAAGCAACTATTTGTAGGCGTTAATCCAAATGCTTTAAAAGTAGATATAATTGTACCAGAACATGGTATGGCAGATCCTCATGCTTGGGTTAAAAATGATACCGTTTTTATAATTGCTGGTCATGATAAATCCTGGGATGCAAAAAGTGCTTTTCCAATGGATAGATGGGAAATTTGGTCATCCGCAGATTTAATAAATTGGAATTTCCATAAAAGTATTCTACCTACTCAAACTTATATTGGTGATCAACCAAATTGTTGGGCAGGTGATATTTGTGAACGAGATGGAAAATATTATTGGTTTTTTTCAAATCGAAATATAGATACTGGTGTTATGGTATCAGATAAAATAGATGGAGAATACAAAGATTTATTAGGAAAACCTTTATTACCAAAAGGAATTGTACCTGTCAATCCATATGACCCAGAAATATATATAGAAAACGATGTCTACACTATTTGTTTTGGAGTGAACACCTATTACATGGCCACATTATCTAAAAATATGAAGTCTTTAGAAAGTAAACCAACTTCTATTTCTGTTATTGATGCAACAGGAAAAGAAATTTCTACAGATGATAAACCAACGTTATTTAAAAGAGGAGATTGGTATTATTTAGTTTATGGGAACAAATATGCAATGTCTAAAAAATTATATGGTCCATACAATTTTAAAGGAGCTTTCTTAGCAGGGGGTCATACAAGTTTTTTTCAATGGAAAGACCAGCAATGGTATGTGTTACAAGAAAATCATGACATCAGTGCTTTTTATCGCGGAGCAAGTCTAAAACCTGTGTTCTTTAATGAAGATGGAACTGTAATTATCCCTAAGGATGATAGAATGTATCCCGGTCCTGGAAGAAACTGGAAGTTTGAAAACAGTACAATGGGTTGGAAATCATTACAAGGTACAACAGTAAATTTAAAAGAAAAAGGAATACTTACTGGTAATTTATCAGGCAAAAAAGCAATTATAGAAAGTGCGCCTTGGTTATATACAGATACGAGAGTTTGTAATAAAATTTCTTATACAATCAAAAATAATAGTGCTGCAACCGAAATGAAAGTAGCTATCTATTCTAGAAATGAAGATGCCAGTTTTTGGACTTCAGGTACAAAATCAATTGATTGGGAAAAACAAGAATGGATTACAATCCCAATAAAGTCAAATAGTACAGAATATGTAACATACATTATTAACCTTTTAGATTTTAAAGAAGTTAATGCTAGGTTAATGCAAATGGCAGTGCAACCTGCTTGTAATGCAGATAGTGGCACATGGGAAATTAAAAATATTTCTGTATTTTAAAAAATAAAAGAACTGCTCTAATAAAAACGATAAAAAATGAAGAAATTAACTAAAATAAAAACTTCAATGGATATTCTTCAAAAGAATAAATGGCAACTGATTATAGTAATTGGGTTGATTATAAACTTTAACTTCATGAGTTGTAATTCTTCTAAAAGTAATATTTCACAAAATGATTCTACAAATGAAGATGGTATGGTTTTATTTGACTTTGAGAATGAAACTCAAACTCAATTAGTAAAACCTCAAGATGCAACTTTCGAAATTATTTCATCAGGGAAAAGCAATCATTTACAGGTTAACAACGGAAACACCATAAGAGAAACAGGTGTGAAGTTAATGAGTCCTGAAGGCAAACCTTGGGATTTATCAAGTTACTATCAAGTAAAAGCGGATGTTTCTAATGTGGGTGATGAAAAAATGCAAGTAGAACTTTTTGTTGGTAATGATCCTGATGGGTTGTTAAGATGGTATTGTTCAGATTATATCGATTTAAAACCTGGAGAAAGTAAAACAATCACTGTTAATTTAGCTTGGACTCCTTGGATTTTTAAACCACAAATAAAAATTAATGGTTTACGTGGAGTTCCTGGACAAATTAAAGCAGATTTAACCAAAGTTACTGAGTTAACTTTTTGTTCTAGATACAATAAAGACCCTAATAATTTTACAATTGATAATGTTAGAGCTGTTGGGAAATATGAAGAAAAAAGCCCTGATGGATTTTTACCTTTCATAGATCAATTTGGACAATATAAACACCAAGATTGGAAAAATAAAATTCATTCTGATAAAGAAATTAAAGAATTTGCTAAGGCAGAATTAGCATATTTAAATAACAGTAAAGGACCAACTGAAAGATCCACTTTTGGTGGTTGGGCAAATGGACCAAAATTAAAAGGATCTGGTTTTTTTAGAACAGAAAAAGTAGATGGAAAATGGTGGATGGTAGACCCGGAAGGGTATTTGTTTTGGACAGCAGGTTTAAACTGTGTAGCTTCAAAGTCCGTTTTTACAGGTGTTTCTCACCGAGAAAATTATTTTGAATATTTACCAAAAAAAGACGATTCTTCTGCTCAGTTTTATCAAGAAGTAGATTATGCAACCCATGGTTTTTATAAAGATAAGAGACCATATAAAACGTTTAACTTTTATCAGAATAATTTATATAAAAAATATGGTGATGATTGGTTAAAATCATTTCAAGATGTTGCTCATAAAAGAATAAAAGATTGGGGGATGAATACCATAGGTTTCATGTCTGATTTTGGAGCAACTAGACAAAAAAGAACAGCTTACGTAGGTTCTATTTGGATAAAAAATACACCAAAAATTGAAGGTTCAGAAGGTTTCTGGGGTAAGTTTCATGATGTTTTTGATCCTAATTTTAGAATAGCTGTTAGAAATTCTGTAGAATCTCAAAAAGAAGGTGCTAACGATCCTTGGTGTTTAGGGTATTTTGTTGATAACGAATTATCTTGGGGACAGTTAGGTTCATTAGCGGTAGGAACTTTAAAAAGTCCAGCAATTCAACCAGCAAAAATTGAATTTATCAACGATTTAAAAAATAAATACAAAAGCGTTTCTGCTTTAAATACTGTATGGAAATCTTCTTATAAATCATGGGACCAAATGTTATCATCAACAGAGACTCCAAATGAGAAATTTGCAAAATCAGATTTAGTCAATTTTTATAAGAAAATAGCAGAAACTTATTTTAGAACTATTAATGAAGAGTTAAAAGCGGTTGCTCCAAATCAAAACTATTTAGGTTGCCGATTTGCTTGGGCTAATAATGATGTTGTTCTAACTGCTGCAGGTATTTATTTAGACATTATGAGTTTTAATAAATACGAATATAGCATTGCAGATTTTTCGTTACCAAAAGGAGTTGATAAACCAGTTATGATTGGTGAGTTTCAATTTGGTGCTTTAGATAGAGGAAGTCTTCATGTAGGAATTAAAGCTGCAAAAGATCAAACAGAAAGAGGAGAAATGTTTAAGAGTTATATTCAAGGAGCTTTAAAACATCCAAACATTGTAGGTGCTCACTGGTTTCAATATATAGATGAACCAAATACTGGACGTTTTGATGGTGAAAATTATAATGTAGGTTTTATTGATATTACTGATAATCCGCATGCAGATTTTATAGAAAAAGTGAAAGAAACGACGTATTCAATGTATAAATATAGAAAGAATAACAATTTAGAAAACAAGAATTCTAATCAATCATTATCAAAAAAATAAAAACCATGAGATTAAAAAAACGATATATAAAAACAAATTTAATTATTTTATTGATAACTACGATAGTTATAGTTGCTTGCGGAAGTAGCTCAACAGAGCCCGAAGAACCACAAGAAATAAACGATACACCATCAGCAGTTGATGACACTTTAAGTGTTGATGAAAATAGTAGCTCTGGGACTTCAAATCAAGTAAATGTAGCTTCAAATGATCATTTAGGAAATGATGGTGGAGGTACTGATAATTATAGTATAAAAACTGATCCAACTAATGGTACTATAACTGAAGTAAGTGATGGTGTTTTTGAATATATCCCTAATGCTGATTATTTTGGAGATGACAGTTTTGCATATAATATAACAGATGTTGATGGTGATGTAGATTCTGCATCGGTTGCAATAACTGTAACAAAATTTGCACCAAGTGCTAGTGCTTTTAGTAATATTGATCCAAGTCTTCCTTCATTTGTTTCTATTGAAGATACAACTCCAACAGATAAAAAATGGGTAAAGTTTGAATCGATGTCTGATGAATTTGATTCTTGGGATAGCAGTAAATGGTTTAAATCTACTTGGAATTATCCTGCTCCCGTTTACATGTCTCAGTCTATACAAAACTCAGGAGTTACAGACGGTAAATTGTGGTTAAAAGCAACTTTAAATGAAAGTAACCCTGATGGGAGATGGTTTCAAACAGCAAGAATTCATTCTATAGCTGAAACTAAATATCCTATGTACACAGAAGCTAGAATAAAATCTTCTCACATTTCTGCCTACAATACATATTGGTTAAATAATGGTGATATTAATAACAGAGATGAAATTGATATTATCGAGAACAACTCAAAACCTTCTTGCAATGGTTGTCAACCTGAATTTCCAACAAGAATGAATTCGCAATATTTTCATGCTGATGCAAGTAAATCTCCAGTGGAAATTAGAGATGAAGACAATTTTATAAACACCAATGTATCAAATAATAATCCTTTAAAAGGAGTAAAATGGAATGAAGCATATCAAACTTTCGGAGTTTGGTGGAAAGATGCTAAACACATTCAATTTTACTTAAATGGAGAACCTGCTGGAAGTGTTGTAGTAGGTGAAGATAGAGGGGGACAAACATATGCAGGTCGTGAATTTACGCGTGATTTAGAAATAATATTTGATTTATGGACGAATGAAGGAAACTATCTAGGTGGTCTTCCTCCTAAATCAGATTTAGGTGATGATACAATTAATACCATGAGAATTGATTGGGTAAGAACATGGAAATTAGAAGATAAATAAGAATATAAAAATAGAGATAAATGAAGAATATTAGTCAAGAAGAAAGAGACTACTTAGCTGAACAAGGCAAAGAGTCTAACGAAAAAGTTGTTTTTGATTTAAGTGGAAACAAATGGCAATTTGAAGGTATAAGGCCAGACGAAGGTGTTAAAGTTGGTTTTCATGAGTTAAACTTTGATATTACAGGAGATTCATTTAATTGGTCTTTTGCGAAAGTTCCTGGAGATGTGTATACAGATTTATGGAGAGCAGGTAGAATAGAGGATCCGCATTTTGGAAGAAATAGTGTAAAAGCAAAATGGGTTCCAGAAAATGAATGGTGGTACAAACGTCAGTTCGATGTACCTAAAACCATGTTTGACAAACACATTCAATTGGTTTTTGATGGTGTAGATTTTGGATGCGATGTTTGGTTGAATGGAAAATTTTTAGGTTCTCATGAAGGAATGTTTTCAAAATTTAAGTTTGATGTATCAGAAGATATTCGTTTCGAAAACTTGCGTTTCGGAACCAATGTTTTAATGGTTCGTTTACATCCAGCACCAAGAAGATATAGTCAAGTTGCAGGACGTAAACCTGCGTGGCATGGAGATTATTGGGTAAGTTTACCTCCAACAGGAATTTGGAAACCAGTTTATTTAGAAGCAACAGGTAAGGTTACTATTGAAGATACGTATGTAAAACCGGTTATATTAACTGAAGATTCTGCTCGTTTAGATGTAGAAATTGAGTTAAAAAATCATGAAGATGCTGAAAGAGAAGTAGCTATTAACATTGAAGTTGAAGGTGAAAATTTTGAATCTAAAACGTATCGAGTTCAGCAAAAAGTTAAAGTTTCTAAAGGAACTAATAACTATGAAATCAGTTTAGATATTGATGATGCAAAACTTTGGTGGCCTTGGGATTTAGGAGATCAAAACTTATATAATGCTAAAGTTACTGTTATTGAAGGTGAAGATACTTTATTAGATACAACAGATACTTCTTTTGGAATTCGTGAAGTAAAAATGGTACACAATCCTGGGTTTACTTTAGAACAGGTAGAAAATCCTTGGACAGTTATGATTAATGACAGACGTCATTTTATGCGTTCAGGAACTTGGGGAGGACCACCAGATATTTTTATGGGCCGTGCACATCCAAGTAAATATGTAGAGTTAATTCGTTTAGCAAAAGAGTGTAACTTTAATAACTTAAGAATATTTGGATGGCATCCAGAAGAAATTCCTTTATTCTACAAATTATGTAATGAAGCAGGTATTACAGTTTGGCAAGATGTTTTACCATTAGCAAGTTTGTCTTTACCAAAAGATGAAGAATTTAAACAAGCTGTTTTTGCAGAAGCTATTTCATCTGTAAAAGCTCAACGTAATCATCCTTGTTTAGTGTTATTAGAAGGTTCAGAAGAATTGTTTATGACAGCTTCAGACCCAGAACACAATTTAGAATTTGTAAATGCACTTGGTGAGGCTATTAAACCTTATACACCTTTACATTTTATACCTTCTTCACCTTTAAGTGATGAGGTTGGTTTAAATTTAGGTTTTAAACCAAACGAAAGTTTCCACGCGAATGATTTATTTTATGGTGAAGGAGAGTTTGTAATGGAAGAATATTTCCCTAGTTTAGATTTTGCAGTAATTCCTGAATTAGCAATTTCTTCTTGTCCGAATGTTGAAAGTATTAAGAAGTTTATTCCTGTAGATGAGGTTTGGCCTCCAGGACCAAGTTGGGGACACCATTGGACAGATTTTGATGCACTAAGAACTTTAAATTTTGAAGTTTTAGGAGATCAAAGTAGAGATGGTTTAGAAAAATTTGTTGAAGCTACTCAAATTTCACAAGGGGTTATTTTTCAATATGCATTAGAGCATTTTAGAACGAGAAAACCTAAAACAAGTGCTGTTTGTATTTGTCACTATATCACTTTTGCTCCAGATATGAAATGGGGAATTGTAGATTATTATCAAGAGAAAAAATTATCTTTTGACTATGTGAGAAAAGCATATCAACCTGTTTTAGTTACGATGAAACACAATAATAGACGTTGGTTACCAGGAGAAGAATTTAAAGGAGAATTATGGGTTGTAAATGATTATTATAAATCATTTAAAGACTGTAAAGTTACTATCAAATACTTGGATAATAATAAATCTGTATTCAAAGTAGAAACGTTTGATATTTCTGAAATTGGAGGAGATAGTTCAGGGAAATTTGTTGATGTTTCCTGTAAAGTTCCAGGAGTAATAGGAGATAAATTCTATACAGAAATTTCTCTTGTTGATGCAGATGGAAATTCTATTTCTGAAAATGACTATATGTTATTAGTAGCAGATAAAGAAAAAGATAGAAAAGAATTAAGAGCTATTGGTTTAGAAGCTTTTGAAACGAAGGAAAAATTTGGTTGGGCTAGTTACTTTAGATATTACCCTAGTTTAGGTGGTGAAGATGGAGTTCCAGAAGCGGATCAAAAAATGCCAATTGCAAGAGGTTTTGAGTAAAAAGTAAAGCTTATTTTATAATTTTAAAAGGGATAATTCAATTTTATATTGAGTTATCTCTTTTTTTTTTCTCTAATTTCCCTAAAATTAAAAATAGTTGTAAAGGTCTTAGGTATTGATTTTTAGTGAGTTTTATGCAGTTTTTGTTGAAGTATTTAGCTTGTCAAGTTTTAGTTCAGTTAAAAAAGTAACTTTTAATTACAATATTAATTAGTTTAGCTGAAAACATAAAGAGTATGATGAAAAATACATTATTAATATTAATCTGTTTGTTTAGTATTTCAAATTTAGCAAGCCAAGATTGGAACGGAATTGCAGTTCCTGTAACATTAGATGGAGGAGATACTTGGGTGTTACAATCTAATGTTTCTGACGATTTTAATTATACAGCACCTGCTGCAAATAAAGGAACTACTTTTAAAAGTAAGTGGGATGATTTCTATCATAATGTTTGGACAGGTCCTGGTTCTACAGTATGGACTAGACAACATTCATCAGTTAATGGAGGTGAACTAAAATTAACAGCTACTAGATATTTAAGTAGTAGTGTTAATGCAGGTGCGATCCATTCTAATAATACAATTCAATATCCTGTTTATATTGAAGCGAAAATTAAAATAATGAACTCTGTTTTAGCAAATGGAGCTTGGTTATTAAGCCCAGACGATACACAAGAAATAGATTTTATGGAAGGCTATGGCGCTACATATTCAGATAGTGCACAAGAAGATCTTTCTTGGTGGGGAGAAAGAATGCATGTAAGTCATCACGTCTTTATAAGATCACCTTTTAAAGATTGGCAACCAAGTGAACTAGCATCTGGAAATGGAAATCCAGCTCCAAACCCAACTTGGATAAGAAGAAACGACGGAAATGGAAATATTAAGTGGAAAGATTCATATCACACCTATGGAGTTTATTGGAAAGACCCTTGGCATATTTACCATTTTATAGATGGTGTTCAAGTATCTAAAAGGGAAGGAAAAGATCAAATAGATCCTTTGTTTTTTACTAATTCAGTAAATCAAGGGGACTCAAGCAATGATACTAGAACAGGGCTATCTAAAGCAATGGATATTATGATAACTGTTGAAGAACAAGGATGGAGAAAAGCAAACGAAAAGTCTGTTGTTCCTACAAATTCGGAGCTATCAAACATAGAAAATAATACATTTAAGATTGATTGGATTAGAGCCTATAAACCAACTAGTAGTTTATCTGTAAAGGATGTAAAAAATAATTTTAAAGTAAATATTTACCCAAATCCTACCTCTAAATTAATACAAATTAATGCTAGTCAATTAATTAATAAGATAGATTGTTTTGATGTAAGAGGTAAGCTAATCTGTTCAAAGAATTTTAATGATGCCGCTGTTAATTTTGATTTACAAAAGTTAACGAAAGGAATTTATTTCTTAGAAATTTCTGCTCAAGATGGATCTACTAGTAGACAAAAAATTCTAAAAAACTAAATTTATTTATTGAGTTATACGTTTAGCTTCTGTTTTATTTGATTTTGATAAACTGGTTTGGCAACTACCATTCTTTCAATTGTTTTATGAAATAT
>NZ_JAMCOJ010000015.1 GCF_023476645.1 Cellulophaga sp. 20_2_10 | reverse complement strand
ACCAGGTTTTACTTGGCTTTAGATACAACGACCCTAACAGACCATTTGTATTAGGCAGCCTGTTTAACGGGCAAACAGGAGCTGGTGGACTAGAACAGAACAAAAGTAAAAGTATTACTACTAGAAGTGGTAATACTATAACTTTTAACGATGATGAAAACCAAGGAAAAATAACAATTTCTGATCCTAGTGGTAGCAGCATTACTCTAAACGGAGATGAAACTATTACAATTTCTGCACCAAAAACAATTACGTTGGGAGCAACAAACATCTTTTTAAATGGAACAGAAATAGAACTAGACGGGACAAATGTTAAAATTGGCGCTAAAAAAAATATCGTAGCAGATGCACCTACAGTAGGAATTACAGGTACAGATAGCTTGTCTTTACTAAGTACCACAAATGCAACTATAGATGGCGGTGCTGAGACCAATGTTTTAGGTGTTGCAATTACATCCAACTCTACTGGTGACACCAACATCACTGGCCCTATGGTAAAAATAAATTCTTAAGTATGAACGAGGACATTTCAATAGCACATCAATATTACAAAATAGAAGAGTACTGGAAAGAAGCTCTAATACAAAAGCAATGGAAACTAGCCATTTGGGTAGCAGAATATTCAGATATTGAAATTATAAGTCATTTTTTAGACATAGAAGGTTCTGCTCTAGGAGAAACAGAAGAGGTTATTCTTAAATTTACTTCTGTATACACTGAAGATGAAGATTATGAAAAACATTTATGGTTAGAATTTACAGATTGGTTTAATCTAGAAAATGATCCAAAATACGATATGCACAAGGCTTTAATTAAAGATAACTATCTTAAAACGCCTTTTGTTCCAAACGCAAATCTTGCACCTACGTTTTCTAATCTCCTTTTAGAGATAGAACGCTTTAGAAAAACATTAATTAGCATAGACCCATCTTTTATTATTGAGTTTGGTTTAGGAATGCACCAACCAGGTTTTGGAGATTGGATGCATGAAATGCTAAAAAAAGATATTCCTACTCCTATTAGGTTTGTAGCTATAGATATTGCAAAAGAAAGGCATTTAAAATCCTTTAAAAGAAAAACACGGTCAAAAATTCATGAAATTCATCCGCAGTTAGCTATGCTTGCGGCTATGAAAAATGAAATGAAAAAAGAGGTCAAAGGGAGCCAACCTCATAGCCCAGATGCTAAATACAAACTAACCGTACTAGAATTAATGGAAGCTTTACCTAATGAGAAAAAAATGCTCCCGTTAATAGATCGTCTCTTTCTAGAAGCAAAACAACTTGGAGAGCCTTCTGTTCTAGTATCTAGTTATTTAATTGTATCACATGCTTACAACACAATTAAAGAACCAAAAAAAGGACTTAAGCATATAGAAAAAGCTATTTCATTAACAGACACCATAAAAACATCTTCGCAATACTATCCATTATGGAGGTCTAGCATGCTATTTAAGGCCGCTTTTTTATTAAATTTAAGTGAGGAAGATGAGGCTTTTGAAGTTTATGAACAGATAGCAGAAAAAGCGACTAAAAATATAGATTATTTCTACATTATGGAGGCCTATAGAATTTGTGCAACCATAGAAATGAAAAAGAAAAAGTATGAAGATGCTTTTGAGTATGCGCTATTAGCATTAAATGGTGGTTGCTATTTAGATTTGCAAACTCGCCAAAATTCTACATTTTTATATGTGGCAAATTTAGCATATAACATTTTAGAATACATATTAGGAGAAGATGAAAAAAGACCTATTGTAGAAGAACACCTAGAGCTTTGGTTGGGTAAAGATTGGAAAAATCTGATTTCTTCAGAAGAAAACTTAAACCAACATTATGCTTCTTTACCAAAAGAGGAAGAATTAATTTCATCAACAAATTAAATTATGTCTTTGAATAAATTAGCTACTAAGACTGCTGAAAAAGCGGCCGAAAAAACAGCAGGTCATGCTCCAGGAAAGAGTTTTGGCGCCTTATTTTCAGAAAAAAAAACACAGCTAGATAATTTACAGAAAGACTTAGCTGCTGCAATAATGCCAAGTATACCAGGGCAACCTGCTGGTAAATTCTCCGATATGGGCTTAGGCATAGATTTTCATTCTACACTTGCACCTCCGTCTCCAATGTGTCCTGTTCCTAATGTTTTTATGGTGTATGATATGATAGCCGCAGTTTTTGCTGCTCTTAGCACTGTTTTACCATCACCCCCTGAACAAGAACAAGAAGAGGTTGCTGAAGGTGAAGAACAACTACCCCAACCTATTACTGTAAGTTCTGTAGCTAGAGCTATTGTTACTATGATGAAGCCTAGCGTTAAGATAAATAACAAATGGGTCGCAAATGCTGGCACGTCTATACAACATTTACCGGGTATGTTTGCTCACTTACCGTTTCCTTCTGTAGCTCCTATGGCAGAAGGTGAAATGTTTATGGGCAGTAGTACCGTTATGGCAGATTCTGCCCCTTTTTCATACCAATTTTTACCAGCGCTCTCTTGTAATATTGTTGGTATACCTGCACCGTTTAGGCTAAAAAAAGCAAGTAAGCCAAAACTAACATTAATGGCTCCTACAGATTGCATGGTAACAGTTATACCTGCAGGAATGGCTGTTTTGGTTGGCGGCCCACCTACTATAGATTTATTTGCTCTAGGTATAAAATTAGGCCTTAAAGGTTTTGGAAAATTATTAAAAAAAGGAAAAAATGCGATAAAAAAAGCTGCAAAAAAAGCAGATGTAGAAAAGGCTTTAAAAAAAGTTGACGTAAAAAAAGCCTCAAAAACAAAATGTGTAGCAGAACCTGTAGATGTTGTTGCCGGACGTGTTGTTTCAGAAAATGAAGAGTTTAGTTTCCCCGGTGCTATTCCTTTTATATTTACACGTCGTTACTATAGTGACATACAAGCAACATCTGCATTAGGGAAAATGTGGCACCATAATTATGATGTTTACCATAGTGAGGTAAACCAAGAAGGAGATATTGTTGTAAGAATTGAAGATGGCCGTTTTATTACATTTCCTGCCTTAGCTGATCATGACACTGTGTATCACCCTATAGAAAAATTAACATGGAGTAAAACAAAGGCGGGTTATGTTTTAGAAGACGAATATAAACTGCAATACCACTTTGGTAGTAACCGTAAACTTATATGTATTGCAAATACTACCAAAGATAAAATCATCATAAAATACAACTCAAATAACAATATAGATTCTGTGATTGATACCGCAGGACGTTTCTTTAAATTTAGATACAACAACCCTGATTTTGTTCATCTTTTAACTACAATAGAACTAGAAACACAAGAAGGCTTTGTATGGAACCATAATTACAAGTACAATTCAGAAGGTCTATTATACAAAGTTAAAGATGTTAACAATGCAGAAAAAACATTCCGTTATAAAGATGGCTTATTATCTCATTTAACCAACCAATTAGGTGGTAATTTTTATTGGGAATACCAAGGTAAGGGAGAAAAAGCAAAATGTATACACGCTTGGGGAGATGAAGGTCTTTTGGAATACCACTTAGATTATAAAGTAGAAAAAACCATTGTAACCAACTCTTTAGGCAACACAACGGTTTATGAGTATGATGATCGTTTGCTAATAACCAAAATAACCGACCCAATGGGCGGGGTAACCATAAACCGCTATAACGAGAACGAAGAAAAAGTACTCACCATAGATCCTATGGGCAATAGCACCAAATTTAATTATGACCAAAGAGGTAATTTAATAGCCATTACCAATGCTTTTGACAATACCGAACGTTTTAGTTACAATGAGCAAGACTTACTCGTAAGCCACACCAGCTACCAAGGAAATAGCTTAAGAAGAACCTTTAACAATCTAGGGCAAGTAACAAAAATAAACTACCCTAACGGCAGCTCTATACAACTAGATTACAAAAATGGCAAACTATACCAAATAATAGATCAAAACAAAAACACCACTACCCTAGAATGGGACAAAAGTCATAATTTAACTACCATACACTTACCTAACAACACTTTTACGCATATGACGTATGATAGTCTTGGACGTATGCAAAAAACAGTTGCTGCAAACGGGGCCACTACAACGTATGATTATGACAAAGTAGGTAATGTATTAAAACTAATAGAACCTACTGGTAATGTACACCAATTTACGTATGACACTGCTGGCAGTGTACTTACTGCAAAAGACCATAAACGTAACGTAAAATTTAGCTACTGGGGCTTAGGGCATTTAAAAAAGCGTACAGAAAATGGTAAAAGTGTTACTTTTTATTATGATACAGAAGAGCAACTAAAAAGCATACGTAATGAGGCTCATGAATTGTACCGTTTTAGCAGAGATGGCAATGGTAATATTATAGGCGAATGGGGTTTTGATGGGCTTAGCCGTAAATACCGTAGAGACGCAAATGGCCAAGTAACAACTACCATTAGCCCATTACACACAACAAATTACAATTACAATGCTTTAAGCCAATTAACTACGGTACAATATAGTAATGGTACGTATGAGTTGTTTAGCTATGATAAAGATGGCAACTTAATACTCGCAGAAAACCAAGACAACCAAGTACGCTTGCAATTAGATAAGGTTGGTAATGTGTTACAAGAGAGCCAAAACGGACACCTAATTACCAATACCTATAATAACTTTGGGCAACGTACTAACATGCAAAGTAGCTTAGGTGCACAGCTAAACCACCAATACAACCCGCTAGGAGAACTTACCAATAGCAATGCAGTACAAGACAAAACAACAGCATGGCAAGCGGCTTTTGAGTATAATAGTATGGGCTGGGAAGTAGAACGTTTGCTTAGCGGTGGCGTAACACAAAAAACCAACTATGACCAGGCTGGCAGAATAAAAGAATTACATGTACACAGCCAAAATTACGAACCTAGCAAACGCCAATACAGCTGGAACCCAAGCAACCAATTAGAGCAATTAATTGTAAACGGAAAAACCACTACATTTAATTACGATGCACTAGGCAATTTAGCACAAGCAAACTACCAACAAACAGAAACTATTTATAAAGTACCAGACCGTATAGGCAACCTATACAAAACAGCAGACCGCAGTGGGTACACTTATGATAAAGGAGGCAAATTACTAGCAGACCCAGAGTGGAACTATACGTATGATGCCGAAGGCAACCTCATAAAAAAAATAGCAAAAAATAAACAAGCAAAAGGCTTTAATTTAATAGATGATGGTAACAGCCACCTACTTACTTGGGAATATGTTTGGAACGCCAATGGTAGTTTACAAAAAGTAAGTAATAATGAGGGGCTACTTACTACTTTTGAGTACGATGCCTTAGGCAGGCGTACCGCTAAAATAAACCCACTAGTAAAAAACAGAGATAATATAACGCGTTTTTTATGGGATAGTAACGTACCCTTGCATGAGTGGACGTACAACCTTAAAGACCGCCCACAATTGGTGGTAAACAACACAGGCGTATTAACATACAATAACCCAGAACCGTTTAACAATGCTACCACATGGGTATTTAATGAGGGGAGCTTTGTACCAACAGCAAAATTGGTTAATGGTGAGTATTTTTCTATAGTTAGTGACCATTTAGGAACACCTGTAGAAGCTTACAACAAAGAAGGTGAAAAAGTATGGGCGTGCGAGTTGGATATTTACGGAAAAGCAATTAAATTTACAGGAGATAAAACGTTCATACCCTTTAGATACCAAGGCCAATATTTTGATGATGACCTAGAGCTGTGTTACAACAGGTTTAGATACTATTCTCCCGATAGTGGAACTTACATAAGTCAAGACCCGATTGGACTCGCAGGAAATAACCCGAATTCCTATGCGTATACTAAAGATAGTAATTCAGAAATAGATATTTTTGGGCTCAACAAGGCTCCTATTAATCTGGGAGATGGCTTTAGAGGAAGGCTTGACCAATTTAATATGGGACATGGAGTAGATTTTGAATTTCATGTTTATGATAAAAACATGAATGAAGTAGGAATTTTTGGTAGTGAAGGCTTCATGAATAAACATGGAATTGCAGGAGCCGATGTTGATGTTCCTAAGAGTGTACAGCAGAGATTAAAAGGAATGTCAGTAGACCAATTGAGAAAAGGAGGAAGATTAGGAGCGAAAGGAACTGAAAATATTAAAGGAGATAAATGGAAACGCCCAAGATTAAAAGGTAATCATTAAATTTTTATGAATGAAAATAATAGAACATGAAACAATAATCGATGTTTCAAAATATAGCAAATATCTCGAATCGATTAAAGACTATATGCCAATCAATGCATATAATTTTGCTTCCGAAACAGGGCATTATGATTTTTACAGTAAGAATTGCACACATGATCTCCAGTTAGATAAAATAGAAGTTTCTTACAGTTTAGAAAATAGATTGCAGTACTTCTTGTACTTAAAAGGAAGTAAGTTCAAACACGATAAAGATTTAAAAATTGAATATACCGAAGTTGAATCATTTAAAATCAATCGTAAAAACAATCTTAATGATGATGTACCATACAAAGATGACATAAAGATAGATGAAGTAAGTTTGGATAAATCATCAAATTTGATTTGTCATGAAATACAATTTCATAATTATGAAATTGTAATTTTATGTAAAAACTTAATTCATAAGTGGATTTAATGTTACCCGATCCCCCGCTAGCGCAAGCATCTTGCTTGTGCCCTACTGCATAAATTCTACAGAAAAACAAACAACAAAAGCTATCTAGTTAATTAGGTAGCTTTTTGTATTTTTAAACTGTGGTAATTTATGTAGTTACCAAAAGTTCTTTTTAAGCTGCCTTTTTAGATACCAAGGCCAATATTTTGATGATGACCTAGAGCTGTCTTACAACAGGTTTAGATACTATTCGCCTGACTCAGGGACTTATATAAGTCAAGATCCGATTGGGTTGGCAGGAAGTAACGCTAATTTATATGCGTATACCTTTGATAGTAATTTAGAAGTTGATGTTTTTGGGTTAGATTGTAGTAAAGCCAAGAAGAAGAATTGGCAATCATATGAAAAACAAATTCAAGATTTATATGGTGGTGCAGCTTCATTTAACAAAAGAAAGTACAGAGCTATTGTAGATGGGAAAAGAGTTAATGGAATAGCGGACAATGTTACTTCAATTAATGGTAAAAATGTTGCTGTTGAGGCTAAATACACTAAAGATTGGTCAAAATCCTTAAGAAACCCAAATAGTAAAATTGGTGATAAATCTTTTGCTGTTGTAGAGCAACAAAAAATGCTATCACAAGCTCAAAAATATTCAGACGCATTTCACGAAGTAAATTATCATACAAATAGTCCAGAATTAGCGAGTCATTATACAAAGGTATTTCAAGATGCAGGTTTGAATAATGTTAACATTAATGTAACACCATAGATGAATAAGTTTGAAAGAATTACGCCAGGAACAGTAAATATTGAGAATAGTGAAGTTCTATATATATCAGATAGTGGAAATGATGATTTCAATGATTCTTTATTTTATAAAGTGACTTCACAATTTGATCAGCAACCAATAGCGCAAAGTGGTGGAGTCGTAAATGAAAATTGTAAGTTATGGCTACCAACAAATGAGCTTTTTAATTGTTTGTCATATAAAGGAGATGTTGAAGGTTGGCGAAAAGAAATAACCGGAGGTGCAAAAATATTAGGTTTAATAACTGGGAAAATAGTTTGTGACAAAATTGAATTATCAGATAGCAGAACTTACTTATTGTCAGATTGTAAAGTAGAATTTTATTAAAAGTCCACGCTAGCGCAAGCATCTTGCTTGTGCCCTACAGCATAAGTTCTACAGAAAAACAAACAGCAAAAGCTATCTAGTAAATTAGGTAGCTTTTTGTATTTTTAAACTGTGGTAATTAGTGTAGTTACCAAAAGTTCTTTTTAAGCTGCCTTTTTAGATACCAAGGCCAATATTTTGATGATGACCTAGAACTGTGTTACAATAGGTTTAGGTATTACTCACCAGAATCTGGTACGTACATAAGCCAAGACCCAATTGGGTTGGCAAGTGATGAACCAAACTTTTATGCGTATGTAAGCGATAGCAATAGTTGGGTTGATGTTTTTGGTTTAGCAGGAGGCTATATGTCATTTATTGGAGATGCTTTACATCCTGATACTATAACTGCTACTAACCCTGGAGGTACTTTTACAATTCAAGCGACTGGTGATTACGGACTTGATAGAAAAGGTTTGTATGACCAAAGTGGAGTTAAAGATATTTGGGGAACTGATTACAGGTCTCATCATGTTAGTTATGACCCTAAAACAAATAAAATGAAAATGCAGATTGTTCATAATGACTATCATAAGATAGATCATATGGGAGGAGCTAAGCAATTTAAGGAGGATACTGGTTTTAAATATGGTAGTCCCGAAGCAAAGGCTGAGGCCCAAGCAAGAAACAAATTAAAAAATCATTAAACATATAAATTATGAATATCTTTAATAAAGATAAGTTGTTATATAAAGGTTTTGAATCAAATTTGTCAAAAAGAGAAATAACAAACTTATTTCATACTGATTTTTTAGGATCAGATGATTTTATAAAACTATATTCAGTTTTTGATGGTGTAGATTTTATGAGAGAAGCTAAAATGTTTAGAAGCACATTTTATAAAGTACAGAAAGGAGAACTAAATCAAATAGGGATTAGTTTTTTTTTAAAACTGAAAGATATAATTTCTGAAAAAGAATATAAAAGAGATCTTTCTAAAGAGCATAAGTCATTTATAGATATTCACATACCTTTTGCAGATGATGGTTGTGGTAATACAATTTGGATTGACACCTCCACTGGATTAATAAAACAATTGGAACACGAGGAGGAGTTTAAAGATGCTGTAACTTTAGTAGCTCCAAGTTTTTCAGAATTCTGTTTAAGTTTAGAGGATAATGATCCTAATTGGATAAAGCCTATATATGAAAACTAATGAATGAAACTAAGCTTTTCTGTTTATTATTCACCCGCTAGCGCAAGCATCTTGCTTGTGCCCTACTGCATAAATTCTACAGAAAAACAAACAACAAAAGCTATCTAGTAAATTAGGTAGCTTTTTGTATTTTTAAACTGTGGTAATTAGTGTAGTTACCAAAAGTTCTTTTTAAGCTGCCTTTTTATATACCAAGGCCAATATTTTGATGATGACCTAGAGCTGTGTTACAACAGGTTTAGATATTATTCTCCTGACACAGGAACTTATATAAGTCAAGACCCAATTGGGTTGGCATCTGGTGAACCAAACTTTTATGCGTATGTAAGTGATAGTAATGCTTGGGTTGATGTTTTTGGGTTAGCTCCTTGGCCTAGAGGCCAGTTTAACAATTGGTTTGACAAAGCATCACCGCAAGATATTATTGATAATAAAAAATCTGTTCAGAGAGCACTAAGAAATGGAGGCAAATTACATGAAAAATTTCCTGTAAGTACTTCTCCTGAAATGAGAAAATTAGGTTTTACCGCTGCCGAACTAAAAAATGCTACAATACCTACAAAAGGATTAGATTTTGTTGATGTATATGACCCAAACACAGGTCTATTTGTCTCTGGGAAACACCATAAAAGTAGTGCTAGTAAACTTTTCCATGATGATTTAATTCGTAATTTAAGAAAAGCAAAAAGTAAAATGGAAGCTATATTAATTGTACAAAATAAACACGATGCTCATGTCAAAAAGCATCATTAACTCTTATAGATAGTAATGAAAAAAAATCATATTTGGATAGGTTCTTTTCCTGATGAAGAAAAATTTGAAGCATATATTAATCAAGAAAGATACTTAAAAGCATGGAGTATCTACGATAATGAACTTCCTACAGGTAATCTCGAAGAAGACAAAGAACCTTCAGACGAATTGAGATGTCAATTTTGTAAAGATATATTTATTGATAATTATGATGAAGATTTTCTCATAATGAAATATAAAAAAGGAATACTGCTATCAGACTTTTTATCCTTAATACCAGCAAATCCTAAAGAATTAATCAATAACGAAAAAATCAATAATATTGATAATATTAATTCATTAATTATCATTGACTCTGATTCTTTAGATGAAGATGCTAGCCCTGAAAATTCATCTAAGTTGATTTATTTAGGAGAATTTGATGAAGTTCATAATATTAAAAATACGCCAACTGATATTCAATACAATATCTGGATAGGAAAGACTGATAAGCAAAAAGATGAATTTATTTCTTATTTTGCAGGTGGAGCTAAGAAAAGTAAATTTAGTAAAGAAACTAATATAAAAAAATATAATCCACTTTCTGTTAAGTGGTATTATTCTTCAACCAGTATGTCTGTTGATAATCTTATAAACCAGTTTATCCCAAATGAAATTGCAAATAGTGTAATTAAAAAAACTAAAAATAAAATAGGAGAAAATGCAAATGCTATCTTTTTCTATATATCAAATGAATATAAAGAAAATGAACCGGCTAGGATAATATTAAAAGAATTTGCAAAAGAATATCCTGTTCCTCCAAAATTTCAAATAGAGAAAGATAACTATAATGACCTAATGTTCATTGGGTCATTTAAACACGAATATTAGCTCACTCCCCGCTAGCGCAAGCATCCTGCTTGTGCCCTACCAAGTATATTCTACAGATAAACAAACAACAAAAGCTATCTATTAATTTAGGTAGCTTTTTGTATTTTTAAACAGTGGTAATTTATGTAGTTACCAAAAGTTCCCCCGCTAGCGCAAGCATCTTGCTTGTGCCGTATAGCATAAGTTCTACAAAAAAACAAACAACAAAAGCTATCTAGTTAATTAGGTAGCTTTTTGTATTTTTAAACTGTGGTAATTTATGTAGTTACCAAAAGTTCTTTTTAAGCTGCCTTTTTAGATACCAAGGCCAATATTTTGATGATGACCTAGAACTGTGTTACAACAGGTTTAGGTATTACTCACCAGAATCTGGTACGTACATAAGTCAAGACCCTTTAGGGATAGAAAGTACCAATCCAAATATATACGCTTATGTTCACGATTCCAATTCATTTATAGACCCTTTTGGGTTGAAAGAGTTATACGCCTTACTAGCACAAAAAGATGGTTGGTATCCAGTTATGGAATGGGGAAAGAAAAATCCAATTGGAGAAATGTTTTTAAAAGAGGGAGAATTATGGAAATTAGGAGAAACAAAAAACCCAACAAGAAGATATACAAAAAAATGGTTGGACAAAATGAACTTAGATAAAGTAGCTGTTCATAATGGTCCCAAAAAGCTAATGCAAATGTTAGAAGCAATGAAATTAAAAGGATATTTGGCTTGGAAAGGATTTTTACCACCAGGAAATAAGGCGTTTCACTAATATTATTATTATTATTATTATTATTATTATTATTATGAGAATGTCAATAAACTGTGATACACATTTGCACTATATTCTTGAACTAAGAAAGGAATTAGAAGTAGTCTGTAATAAAGTTAATGAAAAGTACAAACATATAAAAGAACCTGACGTTTTAGGTTTTGCCTTTAGATGTTTACCAGATGAAATAAGACGAAAAACATTTAGACGATTCGATAAAGAAGATGCTTATTTAACTTTAGATATAGCAGTAAGTTATGAGAAATATAAGAAGATGTACAAAACAGAAATACGTCACGATTTAGGTCATACTTTTTACAATTATTTAGAAGATTCACTAAAAAAGTATAAATTCAAAGAAATTAATACCAAAGAATTATTGTCAGACATTAAAAACTGGTGTAACGAAATTGGTTGGCTGGAAGAAGAAGTTGATTATTCAAAAGATTTAGATTACGCAGAATAAACAAAAAGCACAATATTTGAAAATATTGTGCTTTTTTATGCTTAAAAACTTCGTTTTTAGAGCCTTTTCGTAAAAGTTATTAACCCCGCTAGCGCAAGCATCTTGCTTGTGCCGTACAGCATAAGTTCTACAAAAAAACAAACAACAAAAGCTATCTAGTAAATTAGGTAGCTTTTTGTATTTTTATACTGTGGTAATTCATGTAATTACCAAAAGTTCTTTTGTAGTTTACCCTTTAGATACCAAGGCCAATATTTTGATGATGACCTAGAGCTGTGTTACAACAGGTTTAGGTACTATTCGCCAGACAGTGGAACTTATATATCTCAAGACCCGATTGGGCTGGATGGTGGAATGCCGAATATGTATAGCTATGTAGCTGATAGTAATAGTTGGATTGACCCTTTTGGATTAACATTAGAACCAATAATTTTTCATTCTACTGGAGGTGGAGTGATTCATCCCGGAACTATAACTCCAAATAATCCACACGGAATTTACACAATAGATGCGACAGGAGATTATTTTGATGATAGAGCTGCTACTTCAAAGAAAGCAGGAATAAAAGACCCTGGGAAAAATTACCGTTCTCATCATATTGATTATGACCCAAAAACTAACACTATGAGGATGCAAATAGTACACAAAGATTATCATAGTCATCCACACGTAGGAGGTGCTAAGGATTTTCAGAATGATACAGGTCATAAATATGGAACTAATGAATCTAGAGCTGAGGCAAAAGCAAGAAATAAATCAAAACTAAAAGGTTTTCATTAAAAAGATAATTTGAAATTATGTCTAAAAATAATACCAATCCATTTTTAAATAAAGATGTTGTTTTTGAAAACAGTTGGAAGAAATTATCAATTGCAGGAATAAATGAAATTATACCTCATAATTTTCAAGGAAAGGAAGATTTTATTCAATTTTACTTATCAACGAATGGCGGTTGTTTTACAGAAAGAGCATTTATTTATATTGATAATATTTACGAAATGTATAATGATGATTATAACCCTATTGAGATAATGAGTTTTTTTCATATTCCGATAGAAGAAGATAATGAAGAATCAGATTACACAACTTCCTTAATTGAAGCGTCAGAAAGAAGAGAGCTCGTATCTGAAGAGTTGGAAGAATTTGCTCTATTTAATTTTCCTTTTGCTGATAATTATGCAGACAATGATTTTTGGATTGATATTCAGACAGGAGAGATAAAGTATATAGATTACGAAGAAAGTTATGATCCAAATGATGCAATAATTGTAGCGCCTTCATTTTCTGAATTTTGCAAAAACATACAAGCTAAACGTAGGTAATAACATTCACGAAAGCAAGCAAAAAGCAACCGAAACGGTTGCTTTTTGCTTGCTCAAAACTTCGTTTTTAGCCACAAACTCTCCCCGCTAGCGCAAGCATCTTGCTTGTGCCCTACAGCATAAGTTCTACAGAAAAACAAACAGCAAAAGCTATCTAGTAAATTAGGTAGCTTTTTGTATTTTTAAACTGTGGTAATTAGTGTAGTTACCAAAAGTTCTTTTTAAGCTGCCTTTTTAGATAC
This sequence comes from Cellulophaga sp. 20_2_10, assembly GCF_023476645.1. Classification (GTDB taxonomy): domain Bacteria; phylum Bacteroidota; class Bacteroidia; order Flavobacteriales; family Flavobacteriaceae; genus Cellulophaga. The sequence continues at coordinate 15,326 of NZ_JAMCOJ010000015.1, read as the reverse complement.
CAAGGCCAATATTTTGATGATGACCTAGAGCTGTGTTACAACAGGTTTAGGTACTACTCGCCTGATAGCGGAACTTATATTAGCCAAGATCCTATTGGATTGGCTGGAGGTATGAGTATGTATTCTTATGTACATGACACGAATGATTGGGTTGATGTTTTTGGTCTTTCTGGGCAAAGATGGATGGGGAAAACAAAAAAAGATGGAACGCCACATAATAAGCCGGGACCAAAAGCTAAAGGAACTGGAGACCATAATGCTAAAATTGATGAAATCATTAAACGTGAAGAAGCCAAAAAAGGAGTTAAACATGTTGGCGGGGGGAGTAAAGCTGAAATAATAATAGATACTCAAGGTGGTAATAAACCTTATCGAAGAATGGATGCTTCTTTTGAAAGACCTAATGGCTCAAGGTATCATATAAATGTAGGCAGAACATTGACAGATGGAAAAACAGGTATTATTAGAGAGCGATTAGCGTTAGAAGATGTCAAGGGCAAAGGGCACAAAGTGACATTTGAAGGATATGGTAAAGACTCTGACTATCGCCCTAAAAAAGCAAAACTCCATTAATAAAATAAATTATATGGCTTATATAAACGTAGTAATGTCTTTGAAAGACTTTATATCCTATACGGAAGAATTGATTTCTAAAAACCAAGCTTATCTATACATAGAAGAATGGAGTAATGACGAATTTAAGAATAATAAAAATGTTCAAATTGCGGATGATATTGATAATAATAGATTAAAATATTTAAATTTTTTCATTTGCACAAAAGAGATAAATGATAGGAGTAAGGATTTTTATGATGAAAGTATAAATCAATTTACAATTGAAGGTATTGGAGGGAGAGAAACAAAAGATGCACTAGAACGAATTGCACTTCGAGTTATATCAAAGACACCAGATAAAAACGTAAAAAAATTATTCAACGCAATAAAAAATAAACTTAAAAAAGATGAAGATATTGGGGTTGGTGTAAAAGGAGGTTCTGCTATGCATAAAAATTATTTTTATCAAAAATATAAAGTTGGTAAGAAAACTTTTATAACCGATTTGCATAACGACAAGGCACCGATTATTGAAGTTATTTAAAATGCTTTGAGATTATATAAAATGAAAAACTACGGCAAAATAAAAACTACTAATGGTAAGAATAGAATTTACAGAGCAAGAGTATAAAGCCGTGCAATTCCCCCCCGCTAGCGCAAGCATCTTGCTTGTGCCGTACAGCAAAAGTTATAAAAAAAGAAACAGCAAAAGCTATCTAGTAAATTAGGCAGCTTTTTGTATTTTTATACTGTGGTAATTCATGTAGTTACCAAAAGTTCTTTTGCAGTCTACCCTTTAGATACCAAGGCCAATATTTTGATGATGACCTAGAACTGTGTTACAACAGGTTTAGGTATTATTCGCCAGACAGTGGAACTTATATATCTCAAGACCCGATTGGGCTTGAAGGAAATAACCCGAATTCCTATGCTTATGTTTACGATAACAATACCCCGCTAGCGCAAGCATCTTGCTTGTGCCCTACTGCACAAGTTATTATAAAAATACAACAAAAGCTATCTAGTAAATTAGGTAGCTTTTTGTATTTTTAAACTGTGGTAATTAGTGTAGTTACCAAAAGTTCTTTTGCAGTCTACCCTTTAGATACCAAGGCCAATATTTTGATGATGACCTAGAACTGTGTTACAACAGGTTTAGGTATTATTCGCCAGAGTCTGGTACGTATATAAGCCAAGACCCGATTGGATTGGCGAGTGGAGAACCAAACTTTTATGCCTATGTAAGTGATAGTAATAGTTGGGTAGATGTTTTTGGGTTAAATAGTACAGCCTTAGCTAATTCAATGAAAGCTGCAACTGGAGGAGTTAAACCTATAAATACACAAGCGCACCATGTTATCCCAACACAAGTTTGGAATACAAATTCTACCTTCTTTAAAGATATAGGGTTAGCGGGGCAAAGAGATCATTTCTTTAATGGGATAGCATTACCTGACAGTGCTAATTCTATGAAGGGGTCTGGTTATAATGTATTTCATCAAGGGTCACACAAAAATTATAATAATATGGTTGAAGATAGGCTATCTAGAATTGTAAAAGATTTTGATGATGAGCTAATAGATGAAAAAGGTGCACGAAAAGCTGTAAGGAAATTGTAAATGAATTTAAAAAATAAACTGGCAATGGGGCATGTTGAAACAGGGCACACAAAAATTAAGCATAGTAAGAGAGTACATTAAAATTATGGAAGATATATATTGTTTCTGGCCAAAACCTCAAAAAGGGGTTCCAATTTTTATAAATGGAGTATTAACAGAAAGTTATAATAAGGATAATCCAATGCCTCCAATGGATTATGATTGGATGAGAAATAGATTAGGAAAAAAAACTGACTTTCCTAAGGAACTATGGTTAGTGGTTAAAGAAAAACTCCTTTTATTTGATTACTACCCAGCTTTTAAAGGTGTTATACTCTCTGAATCTTTTTTGGATATACTAAAGAAAAATACGTTTAAAGACTTTTATCAAACAACTAAATTAAATACAATATCAGCAAAAGGAAAAGAGATAACACCTAAAAAATATTATTATTTACGTTTTAATCAAGAAGAGTCCTTAATTGATTATGAAAAATCTGAATTTCTCTTGGAGGATGACGCTAACTTTGAACATGTTCTTAAAGTTGGTTCAGGAATTAAAGAGTTTAAAGAAATATATTTAAATAATACCTTAGCTGAAACAAATTTTTTTATACTTAGAGATAGAATGTTTAATAAATACCTTTTTAGTAATAAGGCATTTAAGAAAGAAATAGAAGAAGCGAATCTGTATGGTTTTGATATTATTCATTACAAAACTTTACCATATGCTTATAACGAAAAATATAAAGCATACAACTAAAATTACCCAGCTAGCGCAAGCATCTTGATTGTGCCGTGCAGCATAAGTTCTACAAAGAATTAAAATGTAAAAGCTATCTAGTTAATTAGGTAGCTTTTTGTATTTTTAAACTGTGGTAAGTAGTGTAGTTACCAAAAGTTCTTTTGTAGTTTACCCTTTAGATACCAAGGCCAATATTTTGATGATGACCTAGAGCTGTGTTACAACAGGTTTAGGTACTATTCGCCAGACAGTGGAACTTATATATCTCAAGACCCGATTGGGTTGGCGAGTGGAGAACCAAACTTTTATGCATATGTAAGTGATAGTAATAGTTGGGTTGATGTTTTTGGACTAAGTGAAATCTTTACTGCTTCTAATGGACTTTCCTTAGAGGTTAAAAATGTTCAAGATTTAGGACATTTGGATGTTAAAGAATTAGAAACAATTTATCACGCTAATAATAATCCTAAAGGATTTGGTAAATCTCCTATAAACGCGAAAGGAGAAACAATAATTTTACATCACCAAAAACAGATGAATTCTGGACCAATAATTGAAATGCCTCGGAGTGCACACGATTTAGGAAACAAAAAGCAACATCCATTTTTTCCAAAACCACATCCTACAGATAAAGTTGATAGAGTTAAATTTGATGAATGGCGAAAAGAATACTGGAAAAACAGAGCAGAAATTGAACTAAATAAAAAAGGAGTAAAACGTCATTAAAGAAATGGAAGAAAGTTTAATATTAAGAATAAAAGAATTTTTAGGAAATACGGATTATATAGAAAACGTTTCTACTGATTCTGAATTGAGTGAAGCTGAAAAAGAATTAAATGTGACACTAGATGATGAATATAAGTTTTTTGTAAAAAATTTTGGAGGATGTTTTGTAGGGTTAGATATTTTCGCTCTAAAAAACTCTAAAAATTTAGAACAAATTACATTTATTGATTTAACTAAGTCATTTAGAAAACAAGGCTATCCAAATATGGATAATAAATATGTAATATCTTTTGATGGTTCGGGGAATCCAATTTGTATAAATTCAAAAGGTGAAGTATTATTATTTGACCATGATATTGGAGAGTATTCTAAAATAGCTAATTCTGTTAATAAACTTATTTCTGATAATATTTGGAAAAGTAATTTTTAAGAATATAAATACTGAAAGCAACCGAAAAGGTTGCTTTTTTACGCTAAAAAACCAGCTAGCGCAAGCATCTTGCTTGTGCCGTACAGCATAAGTTCTACAAAAAAACAAACAATAAAAGCTATCTAGTAAATTAGGTAGCTTTTTGTATTTTTATACTGTGGTAATTCATGTAATTACCAAAAGTTCTTTTGTAGTTTACCCTTTAGATACCAAGGCCAATATTTTGATGATGACCTAGAGCTGTGTTACAACAGGTTTAGGTACTATTCGCCAGACAGTGGAGCTTATATATCTCAAGACCCGATTGGGTTGGCGAGTGGAGAACCAAACTTTTATGCGTATGTAAGCGATTGTAATAGTTGGGTTGATGTTTTTGGGTTGTCTGGCTTCTTTAATCCTTCCACTTTCAACGCTCCGTCTGGAAATACCCATACAGTTTTCCAACAGAATATAGATTGGAATTTACCTGTAAATACGCGAAATGGTGTAAAAACAAACTTAGAATTAGCAGAAATGGGACGTTCTCCTTTTGTCGTAAAAGATGGCAAATATTCACTAGTTCAGTTGCATCACTCAAAACAAAATGCAAAAGGTCCATTATTTGAATTATCAACAGCAACACATCAAAAATATAAAGGAAGTAATGCTTTACATCCACACTTACCAAATAAACATCCTATAAACCCTGTATTCCACGATGATTTATGGAAAGCTGATAGAGAGGCTTATTGGAAAGAAAGGGCAAAAAAGGTTAAAGGATATCATTAAAATAAATAGAATATGTTGTCAGAAAAAATAAAAACATTTTGTAAAAATAAAGGTTGGTGGTATGATGATTATACAATAGACTATGCTAATTCTTTAAAAAAAATAGATATTGATTTGAAATCTGAATTTGCCGAGTTCTTTTTGCACGTAGAAGATAGTGCTACTTTTTATAATAGAGGTAGAGAAATTTATCAAGTTTGTTGGTTTGTTATAAATACAGATTATGATTTAAACATTAATTCAAGTCATAAAGCCTTAAAACTAACTAAAGAATATACTCCATTAGATAGCTTTGAAGCTGAGAGCGGTTTTTTTTATAATCGTAAAACAGGGGAAGTTGTTGAATTAGAATTAGGAGAGAAATTAGTGAATTTTCAGAAAGGAATTATTGATACTAAATGGGATAGTTTTAATGATTTTTTAGAATGGTATTTTGAATTAAATTAGGATTTTGAAGAAAAAAGCAAAAACCCCACGCTAGCGCAAGCATCTTGCTTGTGCCCTATCGCATAAGTACTACAAAAAAACAAATAACAAAAGCTATCTAGTAAATTAGGTAGCTTTTTGTATTTTTATACTGTGGTAATTCATGTAATTACCAAAAGTTCTTTTTAAGCTGCCTTTTTAGATACCAAGGTCAATATTTTGATGATGACCTAGAGCTGTGTTACAACAGGTTTAGATATTATTCTCCTGACACAGGAACTTATATAAGTCAAGACCCAATTGGGTTGGCATCTGGTGAACCAAACTTTTATGCGTATGTAAGGGATAGTAATAGTTGGACTGACCCTTTTGGACTTACTGGAATAGTTTATTTAAGAACTTGGGTTGAAGACGGTGTCACAAAATCTTATGTTGGTAAATCCAAAAGCCCTGAAGCATTTAATAGAAGAAAATCTTCCCACAATTCTAAATTAAGAAAAAAATTAGGACAAAAAGGGAATAGTAAAATTAAGTATGATTTTGAAATATTAGAAGATAATATAGTTGGGAAAGATAACCTTGCATTTAGAGAAGAAACCAATATTCGTAAAAAAGGAGGTTTAGACGCTTTAGAAAATAAAATATCAGGAATGAATGATACAAAATTCAATGATATGGGAGGAGATATAGATAAAAAAGGTAAAAAAATAAGTTGTAGCGGATAATTATGAGTAAAAAACACACTTTAGAAGAAGAACAAATATTTGCTATACCATTATCTAACGATAGTTTTACAATAGCACAATTAGTAAATCACCATAAAATTAATTCAAGAGCTTCGGAAGACACTTTTGCATTTTATAATTATAAGTTTTCTTCATTAAAGGAAGTGAAAGAAAAATTGAATGAATTAGATTTATCAAACCCATTCGCAATAGTGACTACAAATAGCAAGCCTAAAAGCTACAATTGGGAATTAATTGACAAAAAAAAAATCGAAGTAAAATTTAGATATAATGATAATATAGGCTCTTTAGGCTTATATAACAATCGTTCCACTGACCCAGAAATATTTTTAGAGCCTTATTTTGGTTTATACCCTTGGGATTCCTACCCAATAGGTTATATAGATAAGCATATTTTACCAAACGCAGAAATGGGTAAAGACATAAAATACACCAAAGATTACACGACAAAAGAATTAATTGAAGTCTTGGGAGAAAATCACATAAAAGTAAAAGAACGTCTAAAAGAAAAAGAATAATTTATGGGAGCTTGGGCAATTGGTAATTTTGAAAATGATTCTGCGGGAGATTGGCTTTATGAATTTGAAGAAAATCCAACAATAGAGTTTTTAATAAAAACGCTGGATACAGTTTTTAAAGAAGAATATTTAGATTCTGATATAGCTTCGGAAGCCCCGCTAGCGCAAGCATCTTGCTTGTGCCCTACAGCATAAGTTCTACAGAAAAACAAACAGCAAAAGCTATCTAGTAAATTAGGTAGCTTTTTGTATTTTTAAACTGTGGTAATTAGTGTAGTTACCAAAAGTTCTTTTTAAGCTGCCTTTTTAGATACCAAGGCCAATATTTTGATGATGACCTAGAGCTGTGTTACAACAGGTTTAGGTATTACTCACCTGATAGTGGTACTTATATAAGTCAAGATCCGATTGGGCTTGAAGGCGGAATGCCCAATATGTATGCTTATACTCATGATAGTAATATGTATATAGATCCACTTGGATTAGCTACTCAAATGGTAGATGGTGTAAAAATGGGCGATTGGGGAGAGAAAGTTGCGTCAAAATATTTATCCAAAAACGGTCATACAGTTTTGGGTTCTGTCCAAAATGCTTCAGGTCACGGTTTCGATTTAATAACTAAAACTTCTGATGGCAACATTAATGTCATTGAGGTAAAAACGAGCAAAAGTAACTGGAGAAGTAAAACTGATATGTCTGGATGGACAGATAGAAATATTCGTAAAATCTCTGGAAACACAAACGGTAGGTGGGCAAATAAGCCCAAATATCAAGATAACTTGATGAGAACCATACGAGATGCGAAAAGTAAGGGGAAATTAAATAATAAACTCCTACAAATTAATATAGATAAACGTTCCATTAAATTAAAGTGCAAATCATAATGCAAAAACTAATTGATAAAGCTATTAAGCATTATAAATATGACAAAATTCCAAATTTGGATGAATCCAATTCTTTTTTTATTGATGAATATAATTTCTTAGCCAGAAAGGAAAATCTAAAGAAATATATAAACACTGTCTGGTTAACTTTATCAGGAATTCCAAACTGCACCCATATCAAAGCAAAAAATCTTTTATTTCAAGGGAGTGAAGAATGTTGGAAATATTTTGAACGTACGGCAGTTTTTTGGACCTATGGGCATATCAATGATAAATGGATAGACCATTTAAAAGGTGCTTATGAGTATGCTTTATATGTAGAACGAGAAGATTTAATTAAACTACTTTTTGAAAAATCATTATCATATTTAACAGACGAAGAGAATTTACCCAACAAAGAGTTTAAAAAACAAAAAGTTTATCCTAGTACACAATTAGCACATTTCTTAATTGAAAAATGGACAGGAAACAGCACCGTAAAAGACTTGATTTTAAAGTATGGAAGTGGCTATGGTATTTATCAAAAAATTATTGATAATTGGTATGATTTTTCTAAAATAGAACCTAGCTATTGGGATCAGCTTTGCGTGTATCATTTAAATGGAATAGGATTACAACGTGGCGAAAAATGGGAAAATGAAGAATTTTTAACTAGCGGCCTAATACCAATGGAATTAATAAACCTAATTAAAGTTCGTAAAAAATTAGGATTAGATATACCTGCTATAAATAATGCTTTATTTGACACTAATATGTCTAAAACACCAGTTGTTCCTACAGGTTATGATGAAAATTTAGATTTAAAATTTAAAATTATTGATTTAACCGTAAAAACAAAGAAGAAATATACTTTTCAAGAAATTGAAAAATACATAAAAGATGAAAGAGGTAGTGACGTAAAAATATTTGAATAAGCCAGCTAGCGCAAGCATCTTGCTTGTGCCCTACTGCATAAATTCTACAGAAAAACAAACAACAAAAGCTATCTAGTAAATTAGGTAGCTTTTTGTATTTTTATACTGTGGTAAGTAATGTAGTTACCAAAAGTTCTTTTTAAGCTGCCTTTTTAGATACCAAGGCCAATATTTTGATGATGACCTAGAGCTGTGTTACAACAGGTTTAGGTATTATTCGCCAGAGTCTGGTACGTACATAAGCCAAGACCCAATTGGGCTTGAAGGCGGAATGCCCAATATGTATGCTTATGTGAGTGATTCTAATAGTTGGATAGACCCTTATGGATTGAGTGGTATATTTAACCCAGCTACTTGGACAGCACATAGTGGAACAGGAAATACATATACAGTTTATCAACAAAATGTAAATTGGAACACTGTTAATCCTAAAACTGGTTTAAGCAATTTAGATGCTGCTTTGAAAACAGGAAAAGCACCTATAGGAGCAGGTGGTAAATCAATAAATTTACATCATTCAAAACAAAATGCAAAAGGTCCATTATTTGAATTATCTGCAAGCACTCATACCAAATATGGTAATACAAACGCTCTTCATCCATATAAAGTTGATGGTACAGGTAAACACCCACATTTCCCTGTAAATAGAGATGCTTTTGATTTAGATAGAACAAATTACTGGAAAGATAGAGCTAGAGCCGAAAAAGAAAAAAGGTCTAAATTGAAAGGATACCATTAATAATTATATACAAATGTTAACTGAAAAAATAATTAAATACTTAAAATCATCTTCAGATAATTTTATCGAATTTATTCCTGAATATCAAAGGACTTTGAAAAAGTATGCACTAGAAAATGGATTTAGCCATAATGATTTTGTAGATTTTATGAGTAAATATGATAGTGAAATACACGGTTGTGAGGGCTTTATTATTAATTCTCTCGATGATTTAGTTGATTATGAAAATAGTATTACAAAGCATTTAATAGAAAATTATGGTATTTCAGAAAAATATATATCATTATTTAATCTTGAAATAGACGATTATTTACTATATAACAAAGAAGATGATAGTGTAAAGCTAATTGAAGCTCAAAATATGAAAGAGTTATCAAACGATGTATATTATGATGAAAAATGGGATAGTTTTAATGATTTTTTAGAACATTTTTTCGAATTAAATAAATGAAATATGAGCTTAAAAATAGAAGCATATTATACAGAAGAAGGTTTAAGTAACTGGAAACTTTTACCAAAAACAAGTGAATATCTAACAGAAAAGCAATTAATTCCAAATGTTGGCGATGGTCTTACATTAAGTGGAAATGATGGTGTTGATGTTCTTAAATTAGAGAAAGCAGATTTTAAACATATAATGACAATAAAACCCCGCTAGCGCAAGCATCTTGCTTGTGCCCTACCGCATAAGTTCTACAGAAAAACAAACAACAAAAGCTATCTAGGAATTTAGGTAGCTTTTTGTATTTTAAGAATTCAATAGTTTTATTATAATAGTTTATAATGTCATAATAAAACACATATTTTAGAATATTCTTAAACAAAATATAAAGCCACATTTACACTATTTCAATTTATATCAAATGCGTACTTTTGCATAAATATCAATCTAAAACAAAATGAGCAAGAATAAAATTGCACCTTCTTTATTAGCAGCAGACTTTGGAAACCTACAAAGAGATGTAGAAATGGTAAACAATAGTGAGGCAGATTGGCACCATATAGACATTATGGACGGCGTTTTTGTTCCAAATATATCTTACGGTATGCCTGTGCTAAAAAGTATTGCACAACACGCTACAAAAACCTTAGATGTACATTTAATGATTGTAGATCCAGATAGGTACATAAAAACCTTTGCAGAATTAGGAGCAAATGTATTATCTGTACATTACGAAGCTTGTACACATTTGCACAGAACTTTACAGGCTATTAAAGCTGAAGGTATGATGGCTGGTGTTGCATTAAACCCGCACACAAGCATACATCTTTTAGAAGATGTTATTAATGATATTGATGTTGTTTGTTTAATGAGTGTTAATCCTGGTTTTGGAGGACAATCTTTTATAGAAAACACTTACGATAAGGTAAAAGCATTAAAAGAGTTAATTACCAGAAAAAATGCAAGTACACTTATTGAAATAGATGGTGGTGTTACTTCTAAAAACGCAAAAGCATTGGTAGATGCTGGTGCAGATGTATTAGTTGCTGGTAGTTTTGTATTTAAGAGCGATAACCCAACTGAAACTATTAAAAACTTAAAAGAACTTATAGGCTAGTGAATTTATTTGATGTTGTAATTATTGGTGGTGGACCAATTGGTATTGCCTGCGGATTAGAGGCTAAAAAAAACGGACTTTCTTATCTAATTTTAGAAAAGGGATGCATTGTAAACTCGTTATACAATTACCCAGCTAAAATGCAATTTTTTTCTTCATCAGAAAAACTAGAAATAGACAACATTCCTTTTATAAGTAATGAAGCCAAACCTAAAAAGGAAGAAGCTTTAGAATACTATAGAAGAATTATAAGTAGTAATGAATTAGATATTAAATTATTTGAAAAAGTAATTAATGTCACAAAGAACACTACTGACTATACCGTAAAAACCAGTAAGACTACATACTGCACAAAAAGCGTCGTAATAGCTACTGGTTTTTATGATATCCCTAACAAACTAAATATCCCCGGAGAAGACTTACCTAAGGTTACTCATTACTACAACAACCCACATTACTTTTCTAAACAAAAAGTAGCTGTTGTTGGCGCTAGCAACTCATCTATAGATGCAGCATTAGAATGCTGGCGAAAAGGTGCAGAGGTTACATTAATTATTCGTGGTAAAGAAGTTGGCCAACGTGTTAAATATTGGGTACGTCCAGACATTATTAACCGCATAGAAGAAGGTAGTATAAAAGCTATTTACAACGCTAATATCACCGAAATTAAAGAGAGCCAACTAACAGTTAAAACCACTGAGGGTAATATCACTTTAAAAAATGACTATGTTTTAGCGTTAACTGGTTATAAACCAAATTTTGATTTTCTTACCAAAATGGGCATTACCTTGTCTAACGATACAAAAAAAATACCAACACACAACACAGACACTATGGAAACCAATTTAAGTAACGTTTTCTTAGCTGGAGTAATTTGTGGTGGTATGGAAACACATAAATGGTTTATAGAAAATTCTAGAATTCACGCTAAAAAAATAATAAGCACTATACTAAAAAAGAAATAATAATTATAGTACACCCTGTTTTCAGGGATATAAATTTCACTAACTTGGGGGCTTGTAAAGAGCTATATAAAAACCAACTTTGTAAACAGTGTTTAAACTAGTAAACCAAATTAGGTAATCTTTACAGAAGCACAACCCCGATTAGCGTAAGTAATTAAACAATTATTATTTTTTGATTTTAACCAACCCCACATACAGCACGTTTTTTTACAGATTAAAAACGCTCCTAATTATATTTCTAATTAGCGCTTTTCATTTAGTTAACGCGCAGGAATTAGATAGCACAAAAACTGAAAAAGATGAAACTCCATTTTTTTCTTTTTCTTGGTCTCAAATTCAATTAGACGAAACCTTACGACCATATTATGATGCTTTAAAAGATGCTGAGTTTGGAGCGCAACGTTTTTCAATCTTTGATCAACTAATAGAAAAACACGCTTATAAAGCAAATACAGACTCCGTACTACACTACGGAAATTTATATGTACAGGAATTAGGCAATTGGGATAAGCCCGAAAATGAAAAGAAATACCTTTATGCAAAAGCTTATTATTTTATGTCTATTGGCAGTTCTTTAAACGGACTAATAGACAAATCTATTGAGTGGAATATAAAAGGACTACAAGAAGCAGAAGCTATTAACGATACTGAATTTTTATATTTACATAAAGTAAGTTTAGCAAAAAACTATATAACTCAAGATAAGACAGATAAAGCCATAGATTTACTAACCGAATCTATAGATAAATACGGCAAAAAACATTCTAAAACTACCAATAAAGCGCTAATGCAATTAGGTAATGCATATGCAAAAAAACAAGACTACGATAAAGCAGAAGAGTACTATAATTCTTCATTAGAACTCGCAAAACAATTTAATGATTTAGAACTTGAGTTAGAAGTAAGACTTCAACTCACAAAATTTCTAGAGATAAAAAAAGATTACCCATACGCATTAAAATATTACGCAGAAATTAGTAATGAAGCAAAAGCTAACGATTATAACGCTATTTATTATGAAGGCGCACTATTAATTGCAAAAGTATACTACAAACAAGGGTATTATGATATTGCAAACATAGGACTTACAACTGCCTATGTAAATGCAATTGATCATGAAAATTTAGAGTTTCAAAAACAAATTTTAACCGTACAAGCAAAAAGTTATTACAAACAAGAAGATTACAAAAATGCTTACGCTGTAATGACACAGCTTTTTAGTGTTTTAAATCAGATAAAAACAAAGCAACAAAGAGAAATTATTAAAGAACTAGAAATACAGTACGAAACATTAAAAAAAGAACAAGCAATATCTGACTTAAAAGAAGATCAGATTATACAAGAAGCCGAGTTAGATCGTCAAAAAACAATTAAATCGGCATTTTTAATTGGGTTTCTAGTCATACTAATACCCATAATTGCATTATTGTATACGTACTATCAAAAAATACAAGCACAAAGTGAGCTTAGCAAAAAGAACGAAGAAATAAACAATCAAAAAGTAACTACACTTAAACAAGAGCAAGAATTAAAACTTATTAAAGCTGCTATTGAAGGTCAGGACGAAGAACGTAAGCGAATAGCCCAAGAGCTACACGACAGTATAGGTGGTAATTTAGCTGGAATAAAGTTACAATTGGCAAGCGTTAAAGAAAAAACAGATACTCTAAATACTATTTCTGGGCAGCTAGATGAAACCTACCAATTGGTAAGAGACATATCTCATACCTTAATTCCAAAAAAGTTTAGACAGGACGATTTTACACAGCTTATAAAAGAATACACAAAATCTATTACCAATACAGGTGAGATTACCGTAGAATTTCACCCTTATCCTGAGGAAAAAATAAACACCATTAACGAGATTGTTAAAATGGAATTATTTAAAGTGATACAGGAACTTATGACCAATACGCTTAAACACGCAAAGGCATCTAATACAGATATACATTTAAATTACTTTGAAAACAGCATCACTTTGCTTTTTGAAGACAATGGCAAAGGATTTAATACAGAAGAAAACGGAGACGGTATTGGCTTTACCAATATTAAAAGTAGAATAGAAAAACTTAATGGTACTTTACATATAGATTCGGCCCTAAATAGAGGAACCGTAATATCTATAGAAATACCTATAAAAAACACGACTAATGAAAACATATAACCTAATTATTGCAGACGACCACAAAATGTTTATAGACGGACTAATGAGCATTTTACAAGACGCTCCTGAGTTTAACGTTACAACTACCGCTAAAAATGGCGCACAAGTAGTAAAATATCTAGATATTAATGGCGTAGACGATATACATTTACTTGTAACAGACTTAACTATGCCAGAAATGGACGGCATAGAGCTTAATAGCATCGTAAAAGAGCGTTTCCCAGGCTTAAAAACATTGGTTGTTAGTATGCATATAGATGGTACAATGATAGACACTCTAATTAGAGCTAATGTTGATGGATACGTACCTAAAAATGCAGAAAAAGAGGAATTACTAGAAGCAATTAGAACTATCATTGGAGGTGAGAAATATTTCTCTACCGAAATAAAAAAAGCATATACTGATGCGATGTTCGCGAATAAGAAAGAAAAAGAAATTTCTTTAACCAATAGAGAAAAAGAAGTTCTAAAACTTATAGCAGAAGAGTTTACAACACAAGAAATAGCAGATGAACTATTCTTAAGCAAACATACTATAGAGAGTTACCGTAAAAATTTAATTTCCAAACTTAACGTAAAAAATCTAGCGGGCTTAACTAAACACGCAATAAAAATGGGTCTTTTAGACGATTAAAACAGTATCACCCCTGTTTTCAGGGTATCCATTTTCACTAATTCAAGTGTATTCTTAGGTCTGTAATAGCTTCATCTTTGTAGTGTATTTAAAAGCACTCAATTATGAAAACTAAATTATTTGTATCGGTATTAGCAACAGCAGCATTATTTTTATCTTGTAATAACGATAAAGAATCTGCAGAACAAGCACAAGTAAATACACTTATTAAGTCGGACATTATTATAGAAAACACAAAAATTAGAACAGGAGTTTCTGCAGAAGATGAAGAGCGTTCTTTTATTATGGTAACAGGAAAATCTTTACTAGAGGGTACTGCTATTGTAAAAACAACAAATATTAAAGGAGAAGAAATACACTGTGAAACTTTCCCTGCAAAAAAATTAATTGAGCAGGAATACAAAACGGCAAACTCTACTTTAAAAGAGTCTCATATTATGGAGAATGTACAAAATTACTTTGAAATACATAACAGTAAAGATTTAGCAAAATCTTAAAAATATACTAGACACTCACCAAAAAACCACGCAAATTGCGTGGTTTTTTTATTTAACTATATAGATTAAAATTTATACACTGCAATAAGCCTAAGGAAATCTGCTTGTTGATCCCGAAAGCTCCGCTTTGAAAACAAAGAATCCAAATTTAAAAATACAAGTAACACAAATCATTTCACAAAGGGCATGAACTTCGCTACGCTTGTTGATCCCTAAAGCTCCGCTTTGAAAACAAAGAATCCAAATTTAAAAATACAAGTAAAACAAACCATTTCACAAAGGGGATGAACTTCGCTCTGCTTGTTGATCCCGAAAGCTCCGCTTTGAAAACAAAGAATCCAAATTTAAAAATACAAGTAACACAAACCGTTTCACAAAGGGGATGAACTTCGCTCCGCTTGTTGATCCCAAAAGCTCCGCTTTGAAAACAAAGAATCCAAATTTAAAAATACAAGTAA
>NZ_JAMCOJ010000014.1 GCF_023476645.1 Cellulophaga sp. 20_2_10 | reverse complement strand
CTATCCAACGCAATATTAGAGCAGGAAAAATATGTGAAATAACCAAAACAAGAGTTTATGAAATTAAAGAGCATATTGACCAATTTTACCACTAAATAACGTGCTACAACAATAGCTATAGTTAATACGGGTTTTGGTGCTTAACACAAAGTTTAGTGTGTTTTTATAGAGGTCGCCAAATTTTTAAATTTGGCTTATTGAGAAGAAAGATAATAAGAAAAATTTAAAAATTCGGCTTGTGACTAAACCGAATGGTAGTCGCCTTTTTTCCGCCCTACGATTTCAGATACTAAACGTTGGCATTCATTGAAAAAACGAGCATAAAACAAAAAATATGATAAAAAGAAACATCCCATCAATATTGATAATAATAGCAATGACTTTAAATATATTGAATTTTGATTTTTCAAATTTCAACATTGAATCAAAAAAAACTTGGTTGTTTTTAGGTGCTTCAATAATTATTATTGCTTCGATAATATTAATATTTATTAACGAAAATAAAAGCAAAAAAAAGATATCTGAATAGCAGCAACTAAACAGATTTTTCAGCAAGTTGAGGAATCGGAAACTGAATTAAAAAACAAGAACTTAACTGAATGTGGAATTTAGCCAGATTCGGAATTGAAAAAATTTGCGAAATAAACCACTGACGGAATTCACTCAAACGCAGTAAAAATAAGTCGGAATAAAAACAACGAACCGCCAACACAGTATATGATTTATTGCTGCTTCTGGCCTACTTACGAAGCCCAAAGCGCAGGGACTAGCGGATTTTATTGGTCGGTAAATAGTTGCTAAATTAAGTGCTTATTACACGCCACAAAGCGTATACCCGTTAGCAACTAAGAGCTTCTTTAAAGATTCGTTCTTTTTTATCAATTTTATTATGCGCCAAAAGTTATAGTGCTAGAATACGTCACTAATAATAATGTAGCAGTTACAAAAATACAGCGCAACTTTTTATGGATTTAAAATTAGTTCATGAGTTTTCCATTTTCATATTTTTGAGCATAACGCATATATCCATTAGAGTAATAGTTAACATCACCATGTAATACAAATTGCTTATTGGTATATATATATTGTTTAAAAACTTTTTTGAGGTAATTATAATCGTTGTAAACATATAAATTAAGGTTCGTCCCATTTTCAATTACAGCTTTGTACCTTAGGTTATGCAGCTTATCAAAAATGTATACTAGTTTTTTATTGTTATACCTATAGGACTCTGCATAATCACTATGCCCAACTTTTAAATCTATACTTTTATTTAAAAAATCACTATTTGACACCGTATATCTTGCTATACTATTGTTAAAATGTAAAAATTCAGCAATAGTATAATCTTGGGATACAAAAACTTTGTCTTTATACTCTTCTATTCCCTCAAAATTGATAGAAACACCTCCTTCAATATAAAACTTGACACTATTTTTAGGAGTCTCTTTAGCTTCCTTTAAATTTCCTTCACTATCGTAATAATTACTTGCATTTATAACAAATTTTCCTTCCTCATCATACGTAATCTCCGCTATAACTATTCCGTTAGGATGGTAATGTATGGATTTATTCTTAGTTCTAATAAACCTCATTTTACCGTTAGGAAAATAAAATTCTCGTGGATAATCTAGAATATTGTCTTTAAAAGTTAACTTTTTTCGCAAGTTGCCATCTTCATAAAAATATTCAAAAACACCATTTTTTTGTCCATCAATATATATTCCTTTTTTAACTACTGTTATTTCCTTTGGTTTATAATTAACGATGACTTCTCGTCGCATTTTTTGAATTATCCCATTTTTAAATTCAACAATATCCAGATAAGCATTACTCTCAATTTTCCACTCTCCTTCTAATTTTCCATCAATAATTTCTCCGTAACCACTATAATTCTCTACAGACGAAGATTTCTCGTCTAAAAAAATATAGAAATCATTCCTATCAGAAAAGTTTAACTTATGCAGACCTTTTAGAAGATGCCCATTAACAGAAAATTCATTTGTTTTTTTATTGTACTTAATATCTTTATCCGAACGCTCAATATAATTTAATCCTGCTATAGAAGTTCTATTAAAATGCGTTAATAAAGTATCAGATTCTTTATTGTACCTATTGTCTACTATTACGTTTTCCTTTTTTGTAAATGCAGTATTGCCTTTGTTAAAGTCATAAAAATCGATATTATCCTTAAATGATACTTCTTCTAACGATATTTCAATTTCTTCATAGTCACTGTCTATATCTTTATCAATTATATACTTATTTAAAATGGACCTATTATTTATAAAATCTGTACTCTTTATTTTTACTTTAGAATTAGAAATTAAATTAATAATATCGTCTTCAAAGTTATTATTTGTAATTAATGAGTTATCAATATTGAAAATATTATCTTGTTTACCGTCACTTTCAATTAAAGAAGAGGTTTCATTATCTGTGATATAACATTCTGAAATATTAATTTGGTTTATACAATCTACATATGTTTCATAATCAAAACCAGAAGCATCAAAGATTGCTTCAGATAACTCATTGCCATAAATATCGCACCTTTTAAGGTTAATATATTTTGTATCATGGCTACGAATTATATAATTATGATTATTATAAAAATCACAATTGAAAAAATTTAAACTTTCAGATTCACTTGCATGAATCCCAGTTAACCCTGAACCATCAAAACTTGAGTTTTGAAAATAAAAATTATCACAATTAGAAAAACTCAAAACATCTCCGCCACAACTGGAGACATTTTTATGGTAAAAATTAATATTGTCTATGTAAATATTACTAGAGTTTTTAAATTCAATAACATTTGCTTCTTGTTTTTCTGTGAAAAAATCTACAAGATTTTTACCCTTAATTTCTAAATCTAAAAAATTAGAGAACACCAATGTTTCTGCATAATCATCCGCATAATCATCCGCATAATAAATTAGATGAGAACCTTCTTCTTCCTCTATACTCTCTATAATTTCTTTTCCTTTGTCTAAGTTTATCTCTTTGGCATCAACAATAATAGTTCTGTTAGACCTAAGAGCTTTAAAAAATTCTTGTTCATTTTTAACAACTACAGTATCTGCATATATATTAGACTCTTTTGTGTAAGACTTATAATCTAAATTGCCATCAAAAATTCGTCCTTTAACATATTCGTTTTTATCTTGATAGACTACTTCTACCCATTGACCATAAACATTAACCCTATTCATTACATTCATAGTTTCAAAATCACGAAACTTAGTAACTAAGACTTCTGCTCCAAATGGTATTGCTCCTAATTTAGTCTCGTTAATAGTATCTTTTAAAACAATACCCGTTTTACTATTAATTATAGCCTTATAAAGGTAATCTCCCTCATATTTTTTTACTAGCGTATTGTTATTAGTACTATTTGTAATGGTATCATTTACAAGAACAGAATTATTATTTTGAGTAGTTTTATTTTCTTTCTTACAAGAAATAGCAACTAAAAATAGACTAAAGCATAATAAAATATTCCTTTTCATTTGAAGTATTTTTTTTACACAAACTTAAGAAAACTAAACACGCACACAACTAACCTTATACCAATAACACCAATTTCTTAAGTACAAATATGTAGCAAAGTAACAAACCAAAACAAAAGTACTTACCGTTTACCCTTCGTTACTTATACGTAACGTTTTGTGTAATTTAGAGCAACATTACAGACAATAATCATAACATCATATAAGTATAATCACCAAAAATCTTTATAATGAAACAACTTGAATTAAATGTTGAGGAAAAAAAATTAGAAATCAAAAGGAACTTCCTTGGAAATGAAAGAGTGTTTCTGAATGACAAAATGGCTAAGCGAAAAACGAACTCTTTCCGGAACAACTCATAGTGGAATCTACTAAAAACGGATTTGTACATTATGCTGATTAAGAGTACTAATGATTTAAAAGATAAAACCTTTAGATTAAAAATGTAGTTTGGGCGTATAAAACTGCACACAAAATTAATTCAATTACACAAATACGTATTTATAATACAGAAAATAGTTTTAAATTGTGAGAAAAACAGCAACCAAATAATAGTTAGAAATTTAAAACGTGCGTTTACACAACCCTATTGGCGAAATAAACGCAATAAAATGAGGTTACTGACTAGTTGTAAGCAATACGAATGAAGCTCTTCGAAGACAAAATAAGAACGGATAAAAAACCTGCAAAGCATAACGATAATACTTTTGATTTTTTTGATAGAAGCGATTCTGAAAAAGGTAAGGTAATTAGAGAAGTGTTGAATGCTTGGTTTGATAATTATCCGCAAGATGAAAAACCTGAATTCAAAAAAAGATTTCGGAAAGAATTTTCATCCTCTCTTTATGAATTATTCATTCACGAATTGTTTACGAAACAAGGATTTACATTAGAATCACATCCTATATTAAAAAACTCATCAAACCGACCAGATTTTTTGGCAAGAGGAAATGGTATTGAGTTTTACATAGAAGTTAAGGAAGCAACAGATAAAACTGATTCGGAACGAGCACTTGAAAATAAAACTAACCAAATCTATGATATCGTAAATCAAACTGATTCACCTAATTTTTTTCTTCAAATAGAAAAGTTAAATTTTAAAACAGAACAACAACCAAGTGCGAAAAAAGTAGTTAGATATTTAGAAAGTAAGTTACCAGAACATAATCCTGACTTGGTCTTGGATAATTTAAGCACACTTGGAATTAAAGGAATACCATCTATTAGCTTCGAAGACCAAAATTTGAGTATGGTTATAAAGCTTATGCCCAAATCAAAAGAAATTCGTGGAAAAAAGGGTATTCGTCCGATAGGTATGTTCCCGTCCGAAGGATTTATTGGTGGAGCTGATGATTCAATAAAATCAGCACTTCAAAAAAAAGCTACTAGGTACGGAGAACTTGATAAGCCTTTTCTAATTTGTATTAATTCTAAAAGCCATAGAGGAACTGATAATTATGACGTAATGGATTCCCTATTTGGAAGCACATCTGTATCTTACTCAACCGACCCAAATAATAAAGACGAGCGAATAGAACGTAGTATGAATGGCTTTTTTAAAGATAATTCTGGCCCAAAATACACGAAAGTAAGTGCTGTAATGATTAACCGATTGGTTCTAGGACACGTAAAAGAAGGTAAGTATTGGTTTGTGAAACATCCTTTTGCTCAAAATGACTTAAACTTTGATAAATTCGAAATTGACAAAACATTCGTTGAAAAAAATAAAATCATTTATAAAGAAGGAAAATCAATAAGGGAAATATTGGATTTGGATAGATTTGAATTAAGCTTTTGAAGAAAGTACTGCTTACAACAAAGTGTATAAAACATAGCTAATAAGTGCTAAAACCTGAGGTTATCGCTCATTTACGAAGTTCCGCCAAATTTTTAATTTGGCTTTTAAAATAGAAAAGATAAAAACAAAATAAAAAATTCAGCTCTGTGTTTAACCCGAAATATAGTATATTTAAATACGCTACGTTCCATACACAAACCGTTACCAACAAGCTAAAAAAATGAAATCGAAACTTCTATCAATATTTTTTATAATTCAATTATTTGCTTGTAAAAGCGAAAAGGAAATGACTTTTTCGGATTTTGTAGAAGTGGAAAAAATTGAAAAGGTAATGATGAGTAATAACTCTGGAAAATTTATACTATCGCCTGAACAACTTACCGAATTCAAAAAGCAGATTTCCTCAATGACTAACGAACCAAATATCACAGTAAAATTGGGTGCGATACATATGACTTTGATTATGAACAACAAAAAATATGATATGGCGACAGCAACACACGGAGATTTTGTTGAAATTGATTATAGTTTAGTGACAAAAAACAAATCGGAATTTAAAAATGTTTTCTTTAAAACTAATGGAATAAATTTCGATAATTATAAAAAAGCGGAATAAAGGCCAGTTGGTAACAATGGCTATAATTAATACGGGTTTTGGTGCTTAGCCCAAAGTTTATTACTTTTTACCAAGTCCGCCAAATCTTTTGATTTGGCTTTAGAACAAAAAAAGATAAAACAAAATAAATCCCGAAGCGTCGGGATGGCTAAGTACGAAATCTGAAAGTAAGTACATTTTAATCCCTTACTATTCTTATACAAACCGTTCCCCATAATTTAAGAAATCACGAAAATCGATGAAAATAAGTCTACTAATTGGAATTCTTTTTTGTTCGATTATGTTTGCGTGCGGAACGAAAAATGAAGACAGGTATATTTTCTTCCTTCACAATCGTTTTATAGAAACTCACGAACTGAACGAATTGCATCCAGAATTTGGACGGACTGAATACAAAGAGATCGTATCAGAGTTTGAAAAGAACGGATTTAAAGTTATTAGTGAAAAGAGAAACGGAAATGTAAATGCGAGAGATTACGCAGTCGGAATTAAATCTCAAATTGATAGTTTACTAAAAACAGGAATTGAACCCCAAAAAATAACCGTTGTGGGAACTTCAAAAGGTGGATATATTGCTCAATATGTTTCGACTTTGGCAAACAATCAAAATTTAAATTTTGTATTTATTGCAAGTTTCAGGAATAACGACATTCAAGATATACCTGAAATCAATTATTGCGGAAATATTTTAACGATTTATGAAAAGTCCAACCCATTTGGAGTTTCTTCATTGGAACGAAAGAAAACCTCAGATTGCGTAATAAACCAATTTAAAGAAATAGAACTGAATACAGGAATGGGGCACGGATTTTTATTTAAACCTTTAAAGGAATGGATTGAACCGACAATAAAATGGGCGAATGAAAATTATAACTTAGAATAAATACTGTGGTCAACACCATCTATAATTAATTGCTTGTTTTAAGCCTACTTACAAACCCCAAAACACAGGGACTACTAGAACTTCTATTCGGTTTTTATTTACTAAATTAGGGGCTTAAAACACGCTACACAACCTACCACAAACTGTTGGCTGTAATTAGACAAAACAAGAGAATGAAAAATCGGTTTTTTATATTGCTAGTATTTTTATCTACAATTGGTTTTCTTCAAAACCGTAAAAGCACGTCAAAGGAGGTCCCATACGTAGAAACAAATATGTTAGTAGCATACGGTGAAGAAATCTACAAGAGAGAAAACTGTATAAACTGTCATACACAACAGATTGAGCAAGAGAGCTTAAAGTTAATTAGCCTGGATGGCGTTGGAGGTAAATACTCTAATGAATGGCTTTATTATTACTTACTAGATCCTAAAGCTATAGTACCTAATTCAAAAAAAACTTCCTATACTGAGCTCTATAAAAACACGCTTAGCAATGATGTTGTATCAGAAATAGCAAAAGAAAAAGGTTTCAAGAAAAGTAATGAACAGTTATGGAACAATATAAATAGACAGGCTGAATCATTATCGGATGAATTAACTACACAAGAAATTAATACAAAGAACAATTCTGAGGTATTAGCTTTAATTTCTTATATACAACAAATACCTGCAAGCAAACCCCTGCAAAAAATTGATAGTATAGCACATAGTATTCAACGGCTTAACTATGTAAAGGAACAAAAAAAATGGGGTAATCTTAGAACGTTTACGAACAATGAAACAAGTATAAAAAAAGGAAAACAGCTTTTTGAAGAAAACTGTGTTGCATGTCATATGTTAGATGGCGGTGGCGGAATAGGCCCGAACCTTACCGATAGGAACTGGATATTAGGAGGAGGGTTTAAAAATGTCTTTAATGTAGTTTCTGAAGGTGGTAGAGACGGAAAAGGTATGATAGCATGGAAACAATACCTAAAACCAGAAGAGATAGCACAAGTAGCGAACTACGTTTTAACTTTTCAAGGCACCACACCTTCCAATCCTAAAGAATCAGAAGGTGATGTTTGGGTAAATCCAGAAGCACCCAAAGAAGAGAAAGAATAACTACTGCCAACAAAACCTATACGTGATGCTAACTTTAAGTCTAAACGGAAAGGTCTGTGTATATTTATAGTGTCGCCAAATCATAAGTCTGATAACTTTCTGTTCCCGTACAAACCATTGCCTAAGCGCTCCCACAATTTAACTACATTTATTAGAGTACCAATCTAAAAATCAAATAAATAGAAAAAAGTTATACGATGTGACTTTAATCATATTTTAACAATAGACTCCAAAGTATCTTGCAGCGTATTTCTACAGTAAATAATTGAAAAGAAAGCAATCTAATTTTAATAGAAATATATTAATCATAATTTCTATATACTATGAAGGATTCTAACATTTATTTAAACGGCCTAGGATTAAGCTCCCTATCAGCTGCTGTCTACTTAATTCAGAAAGCCGGTTTTAACCCGGAAAATATTCACATTTTTGAAAAAAACCCAGAGACAGATTTAGTTGGAGGATCAATGGATGCATCTGTTAAAATGGTTGATGATAAACCTGTTTACCTTATGCGTGGAAGTCGCATGTACGAAGACAAAGTATATTGTTGCACAAAAGAACTGTGGTCGTTAATACCTTATGACGAACTTGGGTCTTGTTTGGACGACTATGAACGTAATGCTGCAGAATGCAATATGAACACCGTGGTTAGACTACTACATGCAAACGGTGAGAAAGATACTGGGCACGACCTTGGGTTAGGTACTAAAGAAGCTCTTGAAATGGCTCGATTAATTGAGATACCAGAATTCAAGATTCCGGCAGACGCCAAAATAACGGATTATTTCAGCGAAGATTTTTTTAAAAGTAATTACTGGTATATGTGGCGTGCGCTATTTGCTTTTCAGCCATGGCACTCTGCGATAGAGATGAAACGTTATATGAAACTATTCTACCACCGCATGTCCGATATGGAGAAAATGACCTCTTTAGAGCGTACACGTTACACAAACTACCACTCATTTATACTACCTGCTATTAAACTGATCACAAAAAAAGGAGTTCAAATACATTATAATACTTGTATTACAGATGTAGACTTTAAAGAAAGTGATAATAAACGCTGGGTAGAACGCTTACATTTAAAAAACACAGAAGGTAAGGTACTAGATGCAATAGAGGTTAGACCAGAAGACAAAGCATTTTTAACAATCGGTTCAATTGTATCAAATCACTCTTACGGTTCTCATGATAAGCCTGTAGCTACAACACCCGTAGAAAAACCAGGAGAAGCATATGAATTATGGCAAAACATTGTAGCAAAACAAGCAGACCTAGGCAGACCAGACCGCTATTTACGTGACGTTTCTCTTTCTAGAATGATGCACTTTACGGTCACTTTTAGAGGAAACCTTTTTGAAAGAAAATTTCAATGGTTAGTTGAACGACCAATGGGCGTACAAAGTCCCTTGCCTTTGACACAATCTCCATGGATATTGCACGTACACACCTATAGACAACCCTTTTTCCCTGGGCAAGCAGAAGATACTTGTGTAATTTGGGTTTCAGCATTAGGTGAAGATAATCTTGGTCAATTTGTAAAAAAACCAATGTATGACTGTACTGGAAAAGAAATTTTAGAAGAGCTTTTAGGGCATTTATGGGGAGATCTAGACGAGAGCGAAAAAACAGAACTTCTTGAAACATCATACTGTGTGCCTTGTAGATTACCATACGGTATCTCTCAGTTTCTACCCAGAACCGAAGGTGATAGACCTCTTGTTGTACCTAAAGGTTCGCAAAATTTTGCGCTCTTAGGGCAATTTGTAGAAATACCAGATGGTATAGTTTTTACGACTGAATATAGTGTTCGTGGAGCAATACTAGCGATTAACGAATTAGTTGACTCTTCTATAGAGCCTCCTAAAATGTATTTTGGTCAACACCATATATGGGATAACTTAAAAAATGCAAAAGCAATTTTAGGTTAAAAAATTTAATTAAATAGCGTAATCTAACACACCACTTACGCTCTTCAAATCAACGGCCAACACCGTTGATTTGAAGTTTTATACCCTAAAGTACTACTAGCCTTTAAAGCGTTCCTTTCTATTCGCCACATGAACCATTATTGATAGGGCTGCCGTTCATGTTCTGCTTAATTTTTAATACCGAATATAAATTGAAAAACCACGAATATATATTGGTGGTTCCATTAGTCTGTAATAATCTTAATATTTAGACCGTTAAAAATTCGACTTTGTATTTAATCTAAAAATTAAATACTTTTTTATACGCCGTGTTTTATATACAAGACCGTAAAAACAATTTAATTAACGTTAGAGTAATTTAAGAGCTAAAAATATGAATTTCAAAAAACACATTTCAACACTATTTTTAATAGTTATTTTATTTGTTTTATATTCTTGCAATACTAAAACTGAAGAACAGCAAATTAAGATTAATAATTTACAAACGCAATTAACAGTTAAAGACTCTATTATTAATGTTATCTCTGAAGATTTAGACAAATCGAACCATAAAATTGAAAATAGTAATGCCGAAATTTCAACTTTAGAAAAACAAATTAATGCAGAAACTCTAATTAGTTTTACGAGTGAATCTACTCCAATTCTAAATACTACAAACTTCATAAAATTTGCTTTTAAATCTCGTGACCTTGAGAATACAAATATTATGACAAGTATTTGGAACGGTGGAGCATTTATCAACAGCAAACAATTTGGAAAAGCAAGGTTAACATTAGACGACTCTTCTATTATCAATTATATCTGGAGTAGTATAGACAGAAGTCCAGAGAACTTAAAAAAACTTATAACACCTAAGGAAAAACAAGTACTTTATTTATTATTTAAAAACAACAATTTATACAAAGACTCAGGTGCATCGTCAATAGTAAAAGCCTTATTAACCGCTTATACTGAAGTAGAAAATAATGAATCTATAAGGTACGAAAACGATTTAACCAATAAAATGTATTCTCAAGACCCATACGCAGATAGCTATTCGGATGTATATAAAGAAATTGAGAATACAATTAATGACTTTGCTAGCGAAGAGGTTAAAGGTATTTTGTCTGATGAAAATTACTCTCCTAGCAGTGGCCGAGAGAGTAAATTAAGCAACAGAGTGTTTTTTGTTTATACATTTTGGATAAGAAGGTATAAAGAAAAGAATCAAACACTAGTTTATGAATTACTAAAAGAGCTTCACCAAAACGTATCTAAAGAAAGCTCTAATTCTTTTTAAAATTTTAGTTAAATATATGATTTTAAGAAGATCTGAGATAAAATAAATAGTTGTTAATCTAAGCTGCTATCATAATAAGCTCATAGGTTTTAAAACTATTTTTTTTGAACTTTTTTACTGTGTTTAGGTACTACATTAGGCGCTTAACCTCTCTATTAACCGCATAGAAAACCGATCGCGGTAATTTTTCAACACAATTTACAAACAGAACTATGAAGAATACAATATACATATTTATCCGATTCTTACTTTTAAGCATATGCTATATACCATTAGGATTATTAATGTTTATTGGCAAACCAGCTAGACTTGAAGGGCTGTTATATGACATAGAAAACTTTATAGGGTTAGCGTCTTTTGTAAACATAATCTTCTTTGCTGCTTGTATTTTTGTTGGGTTTGAAACAATTTGGTTACTATTTAAGCGAAAGAAAAATAAGTATATACCTCTATTTCTACTTTTAATCCTTTTTGGCATTTTGTATTTCTATTCTGTAGAAAATAACATTTTTTACAAAAAAGAAAAAGGTATCCCTACTAAGGTAACACAGAACACTCTTTTAATAGCTACAGAGGGTAGTATTTACAACTTTAACACAGAAACTAATGAAATAGTTTGGGAGTATACTAGTGCGTTAGACTCTCAGGGAAATAGAAATAGTTTTGTTGTTGATGAACAAAATATTTTTCTGCCATTTGAGAGTGGTAAGCTGGCTAATTTTAATATTAATTCAGGGAAGATTATCTGGGAGAAGCAAATTTATGGTCGTCAAAGTACCGGAATAGAACTTACATTAAACAATGAGGTTATAGATGTTGATAATATTAGGCCTCTATTTATGTCGCAACCACTAGTAGACCATAAAAATGTTGTTATTGCATCTCACGGCTATCCAAGAAGAACAACACCTTTATTGTACAATTTTAATAAGGCAACAGGCAAGATTATTTGGAAAGAACGTCTTCCAACACATTTTAACCTATTTGCCCCAGTAAAATACAAATCATATCCCCATGACTACTATTTTGTAAATTCTGCCGTGTATTTAGAGAAATATGGCGCTGAGACTGGGTCAAGATACAGCTACGGCATGTTTGAAGACGAAGAGAACTACAAGCACTTTGAAAAACCAATATATGCTAAGATGCAAACAGATGGTAAAAACATCTATATTGGAGATGAAAACGGAAAGTTCTACTGTCTTCCATTAAACGAAGATGGTAATACTATTAATGATCTAGATCTTTCTGATCCAGAAAATACATTTATAAAAAATCCTTCAGTATTTAAATGGACATTTACAGATGAAAACTTTACTTTTCAGAGTAGTGGAAACAGCTTTTTGGAGAATAATATTTTATATACTGTTATTAAAAATGGCAGCGCTACTAAGTCTGCTGTTTTTGCCATTAACACCAATGATGGAACTCTAAAATGGAAAAAAGTTATAGAAGGTAGTATTCTCAACTGGACTCTAATTAACGATAAGATAGTTGGAAGTACCTCTAAGACCATTTTTTATTTAAATGAAGAAGATTATCAAGAGTTTAATAGCACCAGAAAACCACTATCTAATATAGAATTACTAGATGAAAATCGCTTTATTTACATTACTGAAAATGGCATAGAAGTTTTTGATGTTACAAAACAAAAAGCATCTATAATTTATAATAAAAAATTCAACGACAACTCTCATAATACAGCGCAATTAAAATATATATCAAAATAAAATAGATGGACAAGCCGGTGTTTTCTAGGATCCTAAAATTTTTATTCTAGAGATTAGAACGCCTTTAAATCAAGAGATGAAGTCAGAAAACAAAGCTATTTTTTATCAATCTAAAAAAGAAAAAATTACAAGAGTATTGGTGCTTAGTATTTTTCTTCTTTTTTTCATAGGAATATCAATAGGTACCGTAACAGTGCTTTTAAGTCTTTTTAACAGTAGAACAATAGCGGATATAACATCTATTATATTCTTGATATTTATGTCCGTACTATTACTTTCTCCAGTACTAATGTCAATTTATTTACTGCTAATGATATACAATCAGTTTAAACAAGACGAGGTAATATGTGAAATTGACCCTAACAATATATACGTTTCTGAGTACGCTATCTGGATACGAAAAACAAGAACCATTCTTAAAAAAACAACAATTCCGATTGCTGATATAGAAAGTGTAAAAACCAAAAAATTCCTTTTTGAAACAATTCTAACGCTAGAGTTTACTCTAGAGAAATATAACACCCTTAAAGGGGGAATAAATTCGTCTTTAAATAGAATCTCTGTTACAGAAAAAGAGTCTTTAGTACGTAAAATTGAAGCAATACAAAGTAATAACTCAAACATATGAATTCGCTTATATTAGACAAAACATTTACCAAGGAAAACTACACCACGAACAGGTTAGCAATAGCAGAATATGATAATTGTATTTTTGAAGAGTGTATTTTTGCTGAAGCTTTTTTGTCTGATGTTAATTTTGTAGAATGTACGTTTATTGAGTGCGATTTTACCAATGCGAAAACACAGCAAACATCTTTTAACACGGTAGAATTTACAAACTGCAAGCTACTAGGCGTACTGTTTAACGGCTGTAATCCTTTTTTGCTATCCTTTACCTTTACAGATTGTAATTTGCAGCTAGCATCGTTCTATAAGCTTACAATTAAAAAAACAGTATTTAAAAATTGTAATTTAGAACAGGTAGATTTTTCTATGGCTAACGCAAGCGAATCTAGTTTTGAAACCTGTAATTTAAAGAATGCCATTTTTGATGATACAATAATAGAAAAGGCCGACTTTAGAACTGCTTACAACTACGCCATAGATCCTGAAAATAACCGCATAAAAAATGCTAAATTCTCCAAGAATGGCTTAGCAGGCTTATTAACCAAACACAAGATTAATATAAGTTAGATTTAACATAACAGTTTTATTTGTAACTTGTTAAACATAAAAACCCTTAAAAAGTTACTTATAAATTTGGAGACTACTTGTTTAGAATGCGGAAAAAAACTAGTTGGCAGAGCAGATAAAAAGTTTTGTGAAGACTATTGTAGAAATGCCTACAATAACAAAATTAATAAAGACAGTAAAAACCTAATTAGAAATATAAACAATAGGTTACGCAAAAACTATAGAGTTTTAGATAGCTTTACACTCACCGAAGGCAAAACAAAAACTACCCGAACGCGCTTAATAGACAAAGGATTTGACTTTGAGTTTATTACCAACACCTACACAACAAAAAAAGGAACTACCTACTTTTTTGTCTACGACCTTGGCTACTTACCTTTAGATAACGACTATTATATGATTGTGAAACGCGAGTAGCTCTACTCCTTTTTCTCATAGAACATATTAATTTGTTCTAAGGCTTCTTTTATAACATCGTAATGCAATTCTGCATCCATAAGTTTGTTTAGTTTTAAATCTGTAACATCAAACAAACCTGTAGAGTACACCTTTGTAATTCGGTCTTTTTCAATAATAGCGTAATTATTATTGTAGCCACTTACAAACCAATCTCTATGGCTTAAATTGTACAAATCCTGACCCATACTATAATCTCCAATAGGATTTTTTACACCCATATAATTTTTCATTAATGTAGGTACAATATCATAATGTAAAGAAGTTGTTTTGTACTCTTTTGCAGCTTTAGAAGCATCAAAAACAAACATAGGAACCTGAATTTGATATTTAGTAAAGTTACCGCCGTGAGACCAATACCCCTTTTTGTTGTCATCTAACTCTTGACCGTGATCTCCTGTAACCACAATAATAGTAGACTCTAACAAGTTTTTTTCTTCTAATGCTTTTAGTACATCGCCCACCAAATCATCTATATAATACACTGCGTTTTTATACCTATTAAAAAACATTGTATACTTTTCTGTATCATTAGAATCTAACCCTAAATAGTTTACTTCTTTAGACGATGGCTTAAATTTAATATCGTAATCTTTAGGGTAATCGTACCCATGGGCCGCATCATAAAACAGAAAATCAAAGAAAGGAGTTTCTCCATCCTTTTCATCCAAATTAGCAATCCATTCTTCAGTTATTTCCGCATCTCTTGCAGATGGTGAGTCACCGTTAGAAGACAATCTTAAATTAGGAACAGCACTAAAAACATTTTTATCAAAAGGAGGATTTTGCACATTTGCACTACCGTAAATTCCAATATCATAACCTTGCTTTAAAAACTCATCTATAAAAACAGGAGAACGCTCTAACTTGGTAAATTGTTCCCAATACAAGCCTGTAAAGCCATAAAAAAGAGAAAAAATACCACCATCTGTGCCATTAGACCCACTAAAATGCTTTTCGAACACCTGCGACTTTTTAGACAATTTGTACATATTTGGACTTACAATACTATCCATACAGTCAAAACGCCAGGAATCTAAGGTTATAAAAAGTATGTTCTTTTTAACTTCTGGAGCAACAGACTCTATTTTATGCAAAGGATAAACAATAGAATTACTTGTTGTAATATTATATAAATCCCTATTTTTTATAGCCTTTTCTGGGTCTACCACATTAATTTTTGCTAAAAAACGTTTTGCCGTTAAAGGATGAAAAAGAGGATACACACTCGCTATTTGTGTTACTGGTCTGTAATAGCTTGCATCTGCCCACATATATACTAAATGGGTACAAACAAGTGATGTAAAAAACACAATACATAAAAGCTTAACTCTTAAATTAAACTCTTTTCTAACAATTAATTTACCTAAAAACAAGAATAAAAACTGCACCCCTACTAAAGCCACGGTAGCTACTATTACGCTAAAAAAAGTGGTATCTGAAAACTCAAAAACATCCGATGCTTTTTTACCAAAAACCAATCTAAATACAAAAGGAGATAAATGGTATCTAAACTGACTAAACACTATACTATCTAACTTTAAACCTAAAATAAAAAGACTAGAAATTAGAACAAAAAAACCTTTTGTAAGCCCTTTTTTCTTTGTGATAAAAAAGAGTAATGCACTTAGTAAAAATATGGGTGTAGTTAATAATATAAAATGACTAACCGTAGATATTGCCACATATACTTTGGATGCAAAATAATCTGCAATTTCTACATACTTTATATAGCTAGCAGCTATTATAAAAACAATAATTAAGTTGAATAAAAAGGCAATAAATATTTGCTTGTAGAATTGTTTAGTAGTACTCATCAATTTGCAGGATAAAACTTTCAATTAAAGCCGCAAGCTACATATATTTTAAATAAAGTAATCGTTTTTAAACAAAAAAAAATGGCTTCTGGGGACAGAAGCCATTCATAAATTAATAGAAATCATAAGGTGTACTATTTATAATTTTGTCCGTTTAATTTTAATGCTGCCACAACCACATCTTTACGACTTAATTGTCCCACTAAAATATCATCTTTAAGTACAGGAAGCCTTCGTCTGTTGTGCTTTACAAAAATACCTGCGGCATCAAAAATACTGATGTCGGGAGAAATAAATTCCACATCTCTAGTCATAAAATTCTCAACACTTTTATCTAATATAGGCTGATTAAAATAGCGGCTTTCCGAAATTTGCTTCATACAATCCGCTTCCGAAATAATGCCTACTAAAAAACCGTTTGTATCTAATACTGGTCCGCCTGAAATATTGTGCTTGGTAAATAGCTCCATTACTTCTAAAATAGACTGCTCTGGCCTAAAGGTTACTAACTTTTTAGTCATATAGTCTGCTACTAAAATTGGTGCCTCAAATTCCTTTTTTAAGGTCTTCCGCACTCCCTGAAAGCTTTTAATTCCCATAATATTTGGTTTTAGGTTAATCTTAAATCTAGTGATTATTAATGAATTATCTAAATAAATTGCATTAAAAGCATCAAATTTGTATAATTTTAAGGTATCGAATTAGAAATACTTAATAAAATGAGCAGAATAGCAAGAATTTTAACCCTAATACTTTTACTACTAGCCACTTACTTTAGTTTTGTATCTATAATGCCTACTTATTCTGCTGATGAAACTAATGAACTCACAAATTTTTCTACAGACAGAGCATTAAAGCACGTTGCGGAAATTAGTACAGAACCACACGCAATTGGTTTTAAAGCACATGCAGATGTTAAAAATTATATTGTAGCAGAACTACAAAAATTAGGATTAGAAACTACCATACAAGAAGGTTATACTGCCGGCAATTGGGGAACTTTGTCTTACGCTAGTAATATTTTAGCTAAAATTAAGGGCAAAACAAACAACAAGGCTTTGTTATTACTCTCTCATTACGACAGCAATCCGCATTCATCATTAGGTGCTAGCGATGCCGGCAGTGGTGTAGCTACTATTTTAGAAAGTGTACGCGCATATTTACAAAAAGGTAAAACTCCAGAAAACGATATTATAATTTTACTTTCTGACGGAGAAGAGTTAGGCTTAAATGGTGCTAAATTGTTTGTAAACAAGCATCCCTGGGCTAAAAATATTGGTTTGGTTCTTAATTTTGAAGCTCGTGGCAGTGGTGGCCCAAGTTATATGCTTATAGAAACCAACCAAGGAAACAGTAGACTAATTGAAGAATTTACAGCTGCAAATCCAGAATACCCCGTTGCAAACTCTTTAGCATATAGTATCTACAAAATGCTACCAAATGACACGGATTTAACTGTTTTTAGAGAAGACGCAGATATCCAAGGTTTCAATTTTGCTTTTATAGACGATCATTTTGATTATCATACAGAAAAAGATAATTATGAGCGTTTAGATAAAAAGACTTTAGCACACCAAGGAAGCTATTTAATGCCGTTGTTACACCATTTTGCAGATGCAGACTTATCGACCTTAAAAAATAATGAAGATGCTATTTATTTTACAGTTCCGGTGTTTAAAACTGTGTCTTATCCTTTTAGTTGGATATGGCCAATGCTTGCCTTTGCCGTACTATTATTTATCATTTTAATAATCAAAGGATTCAAAAATAAAAGCCTAGATGCAAAAGAAATAGCTACAGGTTTTGCACCACTTTTAATCTCACTTTTACTAACTGGTGTTCTTGGTTATTTTAGCTGGACAGCCCTGCATACAATATACCCACAATACAAAGATATTCTGCACGGCTTTACCTATAATGGGTACACATATATTGCCACATTTACCCTATTTGCACTTGCCATTTGCTTTTATGTATACCATAAATTTAAAAAAATAGAAACTGCGAACTTAATAGTTGCACCTATTTTTATATGGCTTTTAATTTCTGGTTTGGCAGCTTGGTATTTAAAAGGAGCCAGCTATACTATTGTACCCGTGTTTGCACTTTTAGTGTCGTTTATGATTGTTAGCAACCAAAAGAAACCAAATGCTTATCTTTTATTCTTTTTAACGCTACCTGCTATAACCATATTTGCACCATTTGTAAAAATGTTTCCGGTTGGTTTAGGTTTAAAGATGTTAGTTGCTACAACCGTACTAACAACATTATTATTTGTTGCTATTTTGCCTATTTTTGGTTTTTACAAACATAAAAATAGATTAGCATTGTTGTGCTTTATACTAAGTTTAGGAGGTTTTGCTATGGCACATTTTAACTCGGGCTTCACCAAAGACAACGCAAAACCTAGCAGTTTACTTTATGTATTAGATGCTGATAATAATACCGCCAAATGGGCAACTTATGATAGTTACTTAACCAAATGGACAGCACAGTATGTAGATGACAGTAAAACAACAGCTAATAA
Source organism: Cellulophaga sp. 20_2_10 (assembly GCF_023476645.1). GTDB lineage: Bacteria > Bacteroidota > Bacteroidia > Flavobacteriales > Flavobacteriaceae > Cellulophaga. The sequence goes on along the minus strand of NZ_JAMCOJ010000014.1, from coordinate 18,580 downwards.
AATTGCCAACACCACCATTAGCAGCAAATACAACTCTAATTTTAATTATGTTGCCAATGCGACCGTTAAAGATATAGCAGTTCCTAAAATTGAAAAAATACTAGACACCATAATTAAGAACAAAAGACATTTAAAAATTTGTGTTACACCACAACGTAATGTTAACCGTTTGGATATTTACAAAAACAATGTTGCTTTAGAGCAAGCAATTGTAAACGGTGTAACATTACCAGACTACTCTTTATTAAGTACTACCAGTAAATTTATGACGCACTATATAAGTAATACTAATTATACAGAAATAAATCTGGTTCTAGAACCAAACACTCCTTTAGAGCTAACGTTTTATGAAGCCTCTAATGACTTACTTACAAATGATAATTTTAGTATTCCTGCAAGACCAGAAAATGAAATACCGATGCCCTTTGTTTTAAACGATGCTATACTAATTACAAAAACAGTAAAATTTTGAAAAATAAAATAGCAGTCTTTGGCTGCGGATGGCTTGGTCTACCTTTAGCCACAACATTACAACAAAAGGGATACACCATTCATGGTAGTACAACCACTAAAGATAAATTGCCTCTACTAGAGGCACAGTCTATATTGCCTTTTTTGGTTGATTTAAATGATGCTGATTTTACAACACAATTAGATTTGTTTTTAAATGAAGCCGAAATACTTATCATCAACATTCCCCCTAGAATGAAAACAGGTGATACGACCAACTATTATGAAAAAATGAAACTTGTGCACCAACGTACGAAAGTTGCAGGTGTAGCCAATGTAATTTTTGTGAGTAGCACATCTGTATACGGGAACATAAATGGTGATGTTACAGAAAAAACAACTCCTAAGCCAGCTACAAGCGCTGCAAAACAATTACTAGATATAGAACAACTCTTTTTAGAGGACAATAGCTTAAAAGCGACTATAATTCGTTTTGGAGGTCTTATTGGCAATGGTAGACATCCTATTCATCATTTAGTAAAAAAAGATGTGGTAGCAAACGGTAATCACCCTATAAACTTAATAGACATTACAGATTGCATATCGGTTATCACCCTAATAATTGAAAAAAGCTATTGGAATGAAATTTTTAATGCGGTATACCCTACTTACCCTACAAAAGAACAATACTACACCCAAGAAGCTAAGGCTAAGAGACTTAAGCCCCCTCTGTTTACAAGCAACAAAACTGAAGTCGGAAAGAAAGTACTTTCTTACAATCTTATTTCTATTAAAAATTATGAATTTAACACATCACTATAATCGCATTTCACAACACTTTTTTAATGTTTCACAACAAAGGCTTAGACCAAGTGTTAATTACAGTCGTTGATTCACAGGTATTTGACGATTAATTGGTAATTTAGGAGTATCAATTAATCAAAAAAAGAACATGAAAAATATAGAGTTAAAAATGAAGATAGAAAACGACATATACAGTTTAATTTCTTCTACTTGTTCTCAAAGAATAAATAGTAAAGCAAACGAACTGCATAAAGCTATTGTAAAAAAACACTACAATGCTACAGATGTCAGAATTGATTATTTTAGAAAGAGATTAGTTATGGATCTTGTTATAGACGATAGTACGTATAACCCTAATACCATAAACACGTTTATACCTACTTTTAAAGCTAATTTTTACTATTTAGATCTACAAGATTTTTTAAAGTCTTGTATTGCTAAGGACGATAGAAGTATTGCATTTTACGCAAGTTTGTTACGGTCCTTAAATTTTTTGGACGAACATCATAAACTCCTCAAGAGTGCATGAGTATAAAAAACAAAAAAGACCGCAATTGCGGTCTTTTTTTATAGTGTTATTGTACGTATTAAAATGCGTAGTTTAAACCTACCATCCAAAACGATTGTAATTTGTTATCTACATCATCAAAAGAAGTTGCAGTAGCTGGTGTTTGAGCTAAAGAGTAGTTTAAAGCTTCTTGCTTGTTACTTCTTAAACCAAAGTCAAAACCTACACCAATCATTTTCCAAAGTGTGTATCCAAAAGAGTTTGTCCAAGTTACGTTAGACAAATCTGAGCTCTTGTAGCTTTGAAACATAGATAAGTTAGACTTAAAGTTAATTGCTCCTATTTTCTTAGTGTAATCTGCAACTATTTTAGCACCTAAAGAAGACTCAAAAACATCATTATTATCTGCAAATACAAAGTTGTAGTTTAATGGGTGTATTACAACAATTAAATCTTCAATTGGAGTCCAAGTAGCACCAACACCTAAATCTAGGTACCCAGGATTATTAAAGTTATTTAATATTGTAGTTCTGTATTCTGCTAAACCAGAAATTGCGAACTTCTCGTTTAATTTACGACCGTATAAAGATGTAATCGTAAATACATCTGTAGTACCTTCAAATTTATCGCTATCTGCAGGATTGTCTTTATTATCTAATTTTACCCAAGCAAGGTTTACGTTAGCAGAGTTTCTCCAGAAAAATTTCTCTTGCTTAAGGTTTGCGTAAGCATTTACTGTAAATCCTATGTTACCAGAGTTGTTGTTAGGAGATCCTTGAGCATACCAGTTATCAAAACTAGAGATCGTACCACCAATAGTACCAAAAGCACCTTTTTTCCAACCTGGCATAGCATCTAACTTAGCTTGTATAGCGCCTATTCTTGCTTGTATAGCTGCTACAGAATCTTTCTTAGCTCCTTGTTCTGTTTTTAATTCTTCCGCTGTTTGAGCAAAAGATACAGTTGCAACAAATAATAGTGCAGCTGTTAATACAATTTTCTTCATTTTATAGTATTTAATGGTTTAATGAAGCGCAAATGTAAGTATATTGTTCTTTATAATAAAAATGTATTTTTATTTTCTCTTGTATAATGGTACAGAGGAACAAGCCTCACCATACATTATACTCTTTGCATAAGGCTGCATTTTTGCCGTTGCCCATAAGTAAGCATTTGGCGGAACAGGCCTGTTACTACACCCTTTAATTATCACAGGTTTATCTTGGTAGATAGAAAAATCCAAACCAGCTATAATTTCTTGATAAAGAGACGAATGCAACTGTTCCAAGTCTCCTTGTACTATATATTTTGCATATGGCTGAAGGTTCGCTGCAACTAGCATATACGCCCACCCAGGAACTATAGCATCTGTAGAGCAATATACAGCTACATTAGCATCTTTGTAGTGTTCCCAATTGTGCTCTGTAATGTAACTTCTAAAGTCTTTTTCTTTTAAAATAAAACCTTCAAAAAGCCAATCTTTTATATCTAAAAGCTCTTTTTTTCCCTTCGGATAGTAATCTTCAAGGTCAAAAGTAACCAGTTTAGAACCTGCTACTCTATTTATTATTTCTTCAGATTGAGCCATAACTTACGTTTTAAATACAAATGAAACCGTCTTCTACTTATAGAAGTCCAAGCTCTAACTTAGCTTCTTCACTCATTAATTCCTGTGTCCAAGGTGGATCAAAAGTAATTTCTACCTCTGCACCTTTTACCAAATCTAAAGACTTTACTTTCTCTTCTATCTCTACAGGTAAAGATTCTGCAACTGGGCAGTTTGGAGACGTTAACGTCATTAATATTTTAACATCGTTATCTTCATTTACAAAAACATCGTAAATTAATCCTAACTCATATATATCTACAGGAATCTCTGGATCGTAAATAGTTTTTAAAACTTTTACTATTTCTTCCCCTAAATCGTGTGTATCTAATGCTTCACTCATAACTTTTATAGCTATTACTTGTTGTTATTAGCCTAGGCTAAAACTATTTCTTTGTCTTATTTTATTTGTGTTTGGTATGCTATGGCGTACATTTTTATCTGCTTTATCATACTTACCAAACCATTTGCTCTAGTAGGAGACAAATGTTCTTTTAACCCAATTTCATCAATAAAATTGGTATCTGCGTCTAAAATATCTTTTGGATGCTGACCACTATAAACTCGAATTAAAATAGCTATAATCCCTTTTGTAATAATAGCATCACTATCTGCTGTAAAAGAAAGTATATCACCTTCTAAATCTGCGTGTACCCAAACTTTACTTTGGCACCCTTTTATTATATTATCATCAGTTTTATACTGCTCATCTATTAAAGGTAACGACTTTCCCAGATCTATCATGTACTCATAGCGCTGCATCCAATCATCAAACATAGAAAACTCATCTACTATTTCTTCCTGTATTTCTTTAATTGTCATAGTTACTTTTTAATCTTCACAAAACCTGAAGAATTTATTTAAAACAAAAATACGATAACAAAAGTGCTTATCAAATTAGCGTGTAGTAATTAACTATTTATTGTAGCATTGCTACAGCTCTTTTTACACCTGCAACTAGGACATCTACCTCTTCCATGGTGTTGTAAAAACTAAAGCTAGCCCTTACTGTTCCCGGAATACCGTAAAAATCCATAATAGGTTGTGCACAATGGTGACCTGTACGTACTGCAATACCCAGTTTATCTAAAATAGAACCAATATCGTATGGGTGAATACTACCTACATTAAAAGATATAACCGATGTTTTATTTGCCGCTGTACCGTAAATTTTAAGTCCGTCTACAGTTAATAATTGCGCCGTTGCATACTCTAACAGCTCGTGCTCATAAGCAGCAATAGCATCAAAACCAATAGCGTTCATGTAATCTAGGGCGGCACCAAAAGCAATACCACCACAAATGTTAGGTGTACCAGCTTCAAATTTATGCGGTAAATCTGCATAGGTTGTTTTTTCAAAAGTAACCTCTGCAATCATCTCTCCACCACCTTGGTAAGGCGGTAGTTTATTTAACCACTCTTCTTTACCATACAACATACCAGCACCAGTTGGGCCACACATTTTATGGGCAGAAACTACGTAAAAATCTACATCTAGTTCCTGTACATCTGCTTTAATGTGTGGTGCAGCCTGTGCGCCATCTATTAAAACTGCTGCACCCACTTTGTGTGCAGCGTTTATAATTTCTTTTATTGGATTAACCGTACCTAAAGCATTAGAAACGTGATTACAAAAAACAAGTTTTGTTTTGTTTGATAGTAACTCGTAATACGCATCCATCTCCAACTCTCCATTAAGGTTCATTGGTATTACTTTTAAAACAGCACCAGTACGCTCACACAACATTTGCCAAGGCACAATATTAGAGTGGTGTTCTAATGCAGAAACAATAACCTCATCTCCCTTTTTTAAGAGCGATGAAAAACCGTTTGCAACAAGGTTAATACCGTGTGTAGTACCCGCAGTAAAAATTACCTCATGCGCAAATTTAGCATTAAAATGATGCTGAATTGTTGCTCTTGCCTGCTCGTACTTATCTGTAGCTTCTTGAGAAAGTGTGTGTACACCTCTGTGAATATTTGCATTGTAACCACTGTAATAATCTACAATAGCATCTAACACTTGTTTTGGTGTTTGTGATGTTGCTGCATTATCTAAATACACTAAAGGCTGCCCATTTACAGTTCTACTTAAAATAGGAAAGTCTTTGCGTATTGCTTGAATATCTAGGGTTGTTTTCTGCATAATTTTTTAAGCTAACAGATTGGATTTTTACAAATCGAATCCTAAATTAACACCTAACTTATTAGCTATTAATTTATTAATTCTAACTTTTAATTCTGGTATACTTACACTCTCTAATACGTTGTTTGCAAATGCATACATAAGTAGTGCTCTTGCTTCTTTTTTAGGTATACCTCTAGATTGTAAGTAAAATAAAGCTTCTTCATCTAACTGACCAATAGTACAACCGTGAGAACATTTTACATCATCTGCAAAAATCTCTAATTGTGGTTTTGTATTAATCGTAGCTTTATCGCTTATTAATATGTTGTTGTTTTTCTGAAAAGCGTTTGTTTTCTGAGCAATTTTATCAACTATAATTTTACCGTTAAATACTCCTGTAGAACTGTCTGCGTAAATACCTTTGTAATCTTGGTGACTTTCGCAATTTGGTTCTATATGGTGCACTAATGTATGGTGATCTACGTGTTGTTTATCGCCAATAATGGTAATACCCTTCATTGTAGAGTCTATACGTTCACCATTTTGGTAAAAGTTAAGATTGTTACGCAATAACTTACCACCAAAAGAGAATGTATGCACTTTTACGTGACTACCATCTTTTTGATCAACGTATGTATTATCTACTAGAGAAGCAGAATCAACATCATTTTGAACCTTATAGTAATCTACAATTGCATTTTTAGCCGCAAAGATTTCAGTAACACAGTTTGTTAAAACTGCATTGCTCGTTAAACTCTGGTGACGCTCTATAATTTGCATCTCAGAATTTTCTTCAGCTATAATTAAGTTACGCGGTTGCAACATTAAAGCAACATCATTACCAGTAGAAAAATGTATAATCTCTATTGGCTTTTTAGGTACTTTATTCTTAGGTATATATATGTATGCCCCTTCTCTACTAAATGCAGTATTTAAGGTTGTTAAAGATTCGTCTTTAGAAGCTACTTTATTAAAGTAAACATCTATAACCGCCTTGTACATAGGTTTTGTTAATGCAGAACTCATTAAACAAATATCTACACCATCATGGGTAGTTTCAGACAAGTTAGAACTAAACACTCCGTCTATAAATACTATTTTATAAGTATCTATTTGGTGAATAAAGTATTTTTTAACGTCTTTATATTCTAAAGAACTTTCCTTTTTAGGAAAGATACTAAAGTCAATTTTTTGTAAGCTGTTTAATGATGTGTATTTCCAAGCTTCCTCTTTTCTAGAAGGAAAACCTTTAGTCTCAAAATTCTTTATAGCTTCTGTACGTACATCATGCACTGGGTTGTGCACATCTACGTTATTTTCGAAAGCCAAAAATGAAGAAACTAATTTATCTTTTAAATCCATATTCTTTAGTATTGAGTAGTAAGTATTAAACAAAGAGGCACGTTATAGCACCAATCAAATTTTAATCTTAGTACTTTTTAAACTGCCGCTTCTTGCTTAATCCAATCGTATCCTTTTTCTTCTAACTCCATAGCAAGTTCTTTAGTTCCCGATTTTACTATTTTACCGTTATATAAAACGTGTACAAAATCTGGTACTATATACTCTAACAAACGTTGGTAATGCGTAATAACAACAACAGCATTGTCTTTGCTCTTAAGTTTATTAACACCGTTAGCTACAATACGTAAAGCATCAATATCTAAACCAGAATCTGTTTCATCTAAAATAGCTAGTTTAGGCTCTAACATTGCCATTTGAAAAATTTCGTTACGTTTTTTCTCTCCTCCAGAAAAACCTTCGTTTAAAGAACGAGATAAGAATTTACGATCTATTTCTAACAACTCAGACTTATCACGAATAAGCTTTAGCATATCCTTAGCTGGCATATCTTCTAAACCTTTAGCTTTACGAGACTCGTTAATAGCCGTTTTCATAAAGTTAGTTACAGAAACACCTGGAATTTCTACTGGGTATTGAAATGATAAGAATACACCGTTGTGTGCTCTTTCTTCTGGAGAAAGGTCTTCAATGTTTTCACCATTTAAAAAGATATCACCTGCAGTTACCTCGTAAGTTTCATTACCAGCTATAACAGAAGCTAAGGTACTTTTACCAGAACCGTTTGGCCCCATAATAGCATGTACCTCACCAGCATTAACCTCTAAGTTAATTCCTCTTAATATTTCTTTGCCTTCAACATTGGCGTGTAAATCTTTAATTTTAAGCATTTTATCGCTACTTTAATGTTCTTTATTATTCTTTTGTTTTTTTAGGGCGATTTTTTCATCAATCTAAAAACACCCAACGTTTCTTTATTAGAGAAACACGCTTATCCTACAGAGCCTTCTAAACTAATTTCTAGTAATTTTTGAGCTTCTACAGCAAATTCCATTGGTAACTTATTTAATACTTCTTTACTAAAACCATTTACTATTAATGCAATTGCTTTTTCTGTATCTATACCACGTTGGTTACAATAGAAAATTTGTTCTTCACCAATTTTACTTGTTGTAGCCTCATGTTCTACCATTGCCGATTTGTTTTTTACTTCTATGTACGGGAATGTATGTGCACCACACTCATTACCCATTAAAAGAGAATCGCACTGAGAAAAGTTACGCGCATTATCTGCACGGCTGCTTACTTGTACTAAACCACGGTAACTGTTTTGAGATTTACCTGCAGATATACCTTTAGAAATAATAGTACTTCTAGTGTTTTTACCAAGGTGAATCATTTTTGTACCTGTATCTGCTTGCTGGTAGTTATTTGTAACAGCAATAGAATAAAACTCTCCAATAGAATTATCTCCTTTTAAAATACAAGAAGGATATTTCCAAGTTACTGCAGAACCAGTTTCTACTTGCGTCCAAGATACTTTTGCGTTTTTCTCGCACAAAGCTCTTTTAGTTACAAAATTATAAACACCACCTTTACCTTCTTTGTTCCCAGGGAACCAATTTTGTACGGTAGAGTATTTAATTTCTGCATCATCCATTGCAATTAATTCTACAACGGCTGCGTGTAATTGGTTTTCATCTCTAGATGGTGCGGTACAACCTTCTAGGTAACTTACATAACTACCTTCATCTGCAACCAACAAAGTACGCTCGAACTGACCGGTACCTGCTTGGTTAATTCTAAAATACGTAGAAAGTTCCATTGGGCAACGTACACCTTTAGGAATGTAACAGAAAGATCCATCTGTAAAAACAGCAGAGTTTAATGCTGCGTAAAAGTTATCTGTAGTTGGTACTATAGAACCCATATACTTGCGCACCAATTCTGGATGCTCTTGTATAGCCTCTGAAATTGGCATAAAAATAATACCCTTTTCTGCTAGTGTCTTTTTAAATGTAGTAGCAACAGAAACAGAATCTACAACAATATCTACTGCAACGTTTTGCAATTTTTTTTGTTCGTCTACAGAAATACCCAATTTCTTGTACATTTCTAACAACTCTGGATCTACATCCTCTAATTTTTTATTTGGATCTGCTTTTTTAGGAGCAGAGTAATAACTTATTGCTTGAAAATCTGGTTTTTCATAATGAACATTTGCCCAATCTGGCTCTTCCATTTTTTCCCAAACACGATACGCTTCAATTCGCCAGTCTGTCATCCATTGTGGCTCATTTTTCTTTTTAGAAATAGCGATCACAATTTCCTCACTTAATCCTATCGGAAAAGTATCAGATTCTATGTCTGTATAAAAACCGTATTCGTATTCTTTGGTTTCTAGCTCTTTCTTTAACTCTTCTTCTGTATATGCCATTTTCTTCAATTTACCAACGGTATAATTTTGCTATTGCAACATACTACACTATTGTTTCATTTTTTCTATTTTCAGTTTCGTTATAATGAAAAACTTTCACCACAACCACATGTCCTTTGCGCATTTGGGTTATTAAACACAAAACCTTTTCCGTTTAATCCGCCAGAATACTCCAAAGTAGTTCCTACTAGATATAAAAAACTTTTTTTATCTACTACAATTCGCACTGCGTTATCTTCAAAAACTTTATCTGTTTCTACAATAGATTTATCAAAGTCTAACTCGTAAGACAAACCACTGCACCCACCGCTTTTTACCCCAACACGTACAAAATCTTTTTCAGCATCAAAGCCGCCTTCCGTCATTAAATCAATGACTCTCTTCTTTGCTGTTTCTGAGACTTTTATCATACTAATTTTAGTTTAAATTAGACCTCAACTCAAATTTTATTTGGTTTAGTTCTAAACAATTTACAAATATAGTGTATAAGTAGGGTTTTACCATACTTCCTAACATTAATATAACGAATGCTATTATAAGAATTCTCTATTTGCCAAAAAAGTTAATCTATATTAAAATTCTTTTATCTCTAAAAAGCATATTTTGTATAATATCCTTATTATTTTTGCAGCATGTTAGACGATAAAAATCCAAAGAGAACATCTCTTGAAGAATTAGGCGAGTTTGGTTTAATTAAACACCTTACTAAAGACTTTACTACAAAGCAAAAATCTACGCTAAAAGGCATTGGAGACGATGCTGCTGTTTTAGATATTACGGATAAAAAAATAGTGGTTTCTACAGATTTACTGATAGAAGGTGTACATTTTGATCTTAGCTACGTTCCCTTAAAACACTTGGGATACAAGGCTGTTATGGTAAACTTATCAGACATATATGCAATGAATGCCATTGCTACACAAATTACGGTTTCTATTGCCGTATCTAACAGGTTTCCTTTAGAAGCTTTAGAAGAATTATACAGTGGTATTGCACTTGCTGCTAAAACATACAATGTAGATTTAATTGGTGGCGACACCACATCATCTACCAAAGGAATGCTTATTAGTATTACTGCTATTGGCCAGGCAAAAGAAGAGGATTTAGTTTACAGAAATGGTGCAAAACCAAATGATTTACTAGTAGTTACTGGTGATTTAGGAGCTGCCTATATGGGATTACAGGTTTTGGAACGCGAAAAAGAGGTTTTTAAGGTAAACCCAAATAGCAATCCAGATTTATCTATGTACACGTACGTAGTAGAAAGACAATTAAAGCCAGAAGCGCGTAAAGATGTTGTGCCTTTGTTAGATGCTTTAGGTGTTAAACCAACGTCTATGATAGATATTAGCGATGGTTTATCTTCTGAAATTTTACATTTATGCGAAGAAAGCAATGTAGGCTGTAATTTATTTGAAGACAAAATTCCGTTAGACCCAACTGTTATTAGCTCTTGTGAAGAGTTTAAAATTAACAGTACAACTGTTGCTTTAGGCGGTGGCGAGGACTACGAACTTTTGTTTACTATAGACCAAAAAGAATTCCCAAAAATAAAAGGCAATCCAAACTTAACTGTTATAGGGCATATGACAGATAAGAATGAAGGTGTACACTTAATTTCTAGGAATAATACTAAAATTCCGATCACCGCGCAGGGATGGAATGGACTTTCTAAAGAAGAACAATAACAATTAAGCTGCGTGTTGCGGCGCGTGTTGGTGTTTTTTCTTGTATACTTTTTGTAAGGTATTGTTAATGTCTTCTAACTCTGGAGTTAGCTCTGACAAATTACCGGTTACGTCTGTAGTTACTTGTTTTTTACAATGAATACACTCGTACTCATTTATATGAGATGTTACTTTTTTGGTTACTGCGTAATAGTGGCCAAAAATACCGCAACATAATGCATTAAACACTGAACCTGAAGTGGCTAAAACTTTTTTCATAGCTTGTAGGTTTTAAACAATGTTTGGAGGGAACCAGGCACTGTAAATATTAATTATAAATTTGAGTAAAAACTAACTTTTATAGGTCGTCTTTTTTATTAAACGCACACTTGTAAAGATTATTGAGTACTTGTTAATTTTTTTTGTAAAAATTCATTTTTTTCGATGAAATACATAAAATTTTAGGAACAATTAGCCGTTTGTCGGTTATTTAGAATACCTATCTTTCCGTACTAATACAATACACACCCCATGAATAATACCAAAGAAACTCTAGTATCTGCCTTTGCATTGTTTTCGCTCTTTTTTGGTGCCGGAAACTTAATACTACCTCCGTTTATCGGTTTTAATGCCGGCGATTGGTGGTGGTTAATGGCCATAGGCTTTTGTTTATCTGCTATTGTAATTCCAATTTTAGGCATATTTGCCCATGCAAAATTACAGGGTACTATTTTTGATTTTGGTAAAAAAGTATCTAACACCTTTAGCTTGGTTTTTTCGCTATTAATTTATCTAATAGCAGTTATATTACCATCTCCTAGAACAGCATCTGTAACCCACGAAATTGGTATTGCTCCTTTTTTTGATGTTCTACCGATCTACACTAGTATTGTATATTTTAGTTTGGTTTTAGTGTTTGTTTTAAACAGGTCTAAAATTTTAAATATTTTAGGTAAGTATTTAACACCAGCCATACTTTTAATATTACTTACTATTATTGGCATTTGTGTATTTACTTTTGATTTTACCTTTGAACCATCAACCATAAGCAACCCATTTACAGACGGTATTTTAGAAGGTTACCAAACTTTTGATGCATTAGCAGCTATTGTTGTTGGTGGCGTTTTAATTATCTCTATCAATCTAAAAAATAAAGACATCTCTTATACAGACCGCAGAGCACTAATTAGAAACGCGGGTATTTTTGCTGGCCTAGGTTTACTTTTAGTTTATGGCGGATTAATTTTAACAGGTGCATTAATGCATACTAGTTTTGATGCAGACATAAACCGCACAGATTTATTAAGCGGTATTAGCAGGACCCTATTAGGCAATGCCGGAAGTAAAATTTTAAGCATCTTAGTTAGCCTTGCCTGCCTTACTACTGCTATTGGTGTTATTACAGGTACTGCAGATTTTATAAAAAGCAGGTTTAACAACTCTAACAAGGCATATACAATTACTGCAATTGTATGTTGTGTACTAGGTGTATTAATGGGTCAGTTTAACGTAGATTACATTATTGCGGTTGCCATACCTGCTTTAATGTTTATTTACCCAATTACCATTATTTTAATACTACTTAATGTTTTGCCAGACAAATACACAACTCCAAAAGTTTTTAGAGCGGTTGTTTATACCACCATTTTGTTTAGTGTACCAGATTTTTTAAATAGTATTGGTGTTACAAGCGTAGCTAATTTTACTGCAGAATACCTACCGCTAAGTCAATTTAGTCTAGCTTGGGTTTTGCCTGCAGCTATCGCTTTAATTATTGGAAATTTAGCACACAAAAAAACCACAACGGTATAATTTTTGACTATTATTATATATTGATAGACATCTGGTTGCCATACCATTTGTTTTTTTAATAATTTTACAAACGTATGAACACTATTTGCACCTATTTTTTTAAGAGCGCTACCCTACTCACTTTTTTAGTGGTAAGTTTTGGCTACACCCAAGAAATAGAAAATAGCGCAGATGTTTTTTTAGAGGAATACTCAGATGATTTTCAGGAAGCATTTTTTGAAGGCTTAAAACAAAAAGGCATAGAAAATTATGACCGTGCTGTAAACAGCTTTTTGGCTTGTCAGCAATTAGAACCAAAAAACGCAGCCGTAGCTAACGAACTAGCCAAAGCGTATATACAAGACAAGCAATACAGTTTAGCACAAGAACAGGCAGAACTAGCTCTTAAGGAGCGTCCGGACAATATGTGGTATTTAGAGAGTCTGTACATATCTTTAAAAAAACAATATAAAAACGTGAATCATTTAAAAGAGCTTGTGCCCTATGAAAATGAAAAATTAAAAGAAAACTTAGCACATATATTATATCTGGAACGCAATTACAATGAGGCTAAAAATATACTCACAGAACTAAAAAAAAGTCAGTTTAAAACCGATTTAAGCACAAAAGTACAGGCTGCACTAGACCAAACAGGTGCCAGTAGCCATAGTTATACTTTCTCTACCAAGACCACAGGTGCTACTGGAACAAAAAAAACTACAACAGGCACGCAAACCGTAACTAATACTGGTAGCTCTGCTTTTAATTATAAGAGCGGGTTAGCATTTATATTAAAACAAAAGAACTATGTGTTTTTAGAAACTAGAGCAAAAGAAGCCTTAGAAATTTATCCTTCTCAGCCTTATTTTTACTATGCTTTGGGAGCTGCTTATAATGGCAGAAAAAAGCATAGAGAGGCACTAGAAACGTTAAAGACAGGTTTAGATTATGTGTTAGATGACATACGCCTTGCCGATGATTTTTATAGAGAAATTGCAGCAGCATATACCGCAATGGGCAATCCTGCAAAAGCCAATATGTACTTGATTAAAGTAAAATTTAAAAAATAAAAAATGATAAAAAATCTTCAAATAGCACCAAAACTAGTACTAGCACTTATTATTGCGGTGTTTTTTGTATCATGCAAGTCTAAAAAAGTTATTGCGGATGGCACATCAACCCTAAAAAAACTAAACACCAAAACTTTAGTTAAAAACCATTATGCAAATACGTTAGATTTTAAAACGCTGCGCGGAAGACTAAAAATAGATTATACAGACGGTAAAGATGAACAAGGCTACACGGTTAGTTTTAGAATGGAAAAAGACAAAGCCATTTGGATTAGCGCAACACTTGGTGTAGTAAAAGCATACATTACACCAACAAGAGTTAGTTTTTATAACCGATTGCAAAACGAGTATTTTGATGGTGATTTTACGTACTTAAGTAATTTACTAGGCACAGAGTTAGATTATGACAAAGTGCAAAATTTACTTTTAGGGCAAGCATTGTTTGATTTACGAAAAGAAAAATACAATACCGTAGAACTAAACAACCAATACCAATTAGCACCTAAAAAAGCGAATCAACTTTTTAAAACACTTTTACAAATAGAGCCTACTAACTATAAAGTGGCAGGTATGCAATTAACACAGCCAGAAAAAAATAGAGTTTTAGATGTACAGTACAAAAACTACCAAATAGTAGACAAAAAACTGGTGCCCAATGTTATAGATATCTATGTAAAAGATAAAGACAAAACAGACATTATTGCGCTTACATTTAAAAACATAGAGTTAAACAAAAAGTTTAATTTTCCGTATAAAATACCAGCTGGTTTTAAACAAATAGTTCTAGAATAATTAAATATACAAAATGCGTTACCTTAAGTTAGCTACATTACTTTTAGTATTACTATCTGGATCTTTTTTGTTTGCACAGACCAACGAACAAAAGGCTTTAGAGAAAAAGCGTGCGCAATTGCAAAGTGACATTAGGGCTATAAACAGGCTGTTATTTGCAGAAACAAAAGAAAAAGGTACAGTGTTAGACCAAATGGAAAGTTTGGAGCAAAAGATTAACGCCCAACAGCAATTAATTAGAATTACCAATCAGCAATCTAACCTATTAAATCGTCAAATAAACGCTAATGTGCGTAATATTGGTACGCTTAAAAAAGATTTACTAGCCTTAAAGGATGATTATGCGCAGATGATACAAAAATCGTATCAAAACAAATCGCAACAAAGTAGACTTATGTTTTTACTATCATCAGAAAATTTTTTACAAGCCTACAAGCGACTTCAATATATAAAACAATATACGCAATACCGCCAAGAACAAGGCGTGTCTATTGTTGCCAAAACAGATACCCTAAAACTTAAAAACCAAGCGTTAATAGACCAACGTAAGTTAAAGGAGCAGTTGTTAAAAGAAAACGTAGTAACCAGAAAAGAATTAGAAAAGGAAAAGAACGCCAAAGATGCTCTTTTAAGCACTATTAAGAAGAACGAAAGTAAATACACCGCTACTATTAATAAGAAGAAATCTGAGGCTCGCAGAATAGACCAGCAGATAGAAAAACTAATACGCTCTGCCATTGTTGCTACAAACAAAAAAACTACAGGGAAAACGGCTGCTAACACTAGCAGTACTAAATTTGTGTTAACTCCAGAAGCTAAAGTAGTAGCTAATAACTTTACCGCTAATAAAGGCAAACTTATATGGCCCGTTGCAAAAGGGTTTAAAAGCAAAGGTTTTGGCGTGTATAAAGATGCTGTTTACCCTGGTATAAAACACCAAAATAACGGTGTAATTATTGCTGCAGATAAAGGTACTAAAGCCCGTTCTATTTTTGAGGGCGATGTTATAGCCGTACTAGCTGTGCCAGGTGGTAATAAAGGCGTGCAAATTAAGCACGGTAACTACATAACTACCTATTACAACCTATCTAACACGTATGTAGAAAAAGGAGATAAGGTTACTGCAAAGCAAGAAATAGGAGAAATAGCTACAAACAAATTTAATGGTCAAACGCTATTAAAATTTTATCTTTACAAAGATGTTACTAAGCTAAATCCTGAGGAGTGGATTTACCAATTGTAATTTATGGTAGCTAAAAACTGATCTATTTTTATAGACTCTTAAATAAATACCGCTTCCATTTATATACTTATTTTGTAATTTTAATACTCCAAGGACTGTACGTTAAGTTATTCATATATTCTTGTTGGTGAACAATTAGCATTTTATCTACTCCATTTTCTTTTATAGGCAAATACCCAAACTCATAACAAAAAAAATAGGCTCCTGTTTTAAAAGGATACATATGCGTAAACAAATCTATGCGGTAACCTAGCGTTATTAAAACCTCCTTTTTAACTGTGCTCTTTCCGCTTGGGCAAAAATGGGCCAATAGACTTCTGTTTTTTCTTAACGCACTATTTATTTTCTGTATACTTATTTCATGTAGTGGTCTGTTTGTATTGTGATAGGTGCTTCTGCATTCTGTATCACAGAATTTCTTATCGGACCTACCCACAAGCTCTTTACTACAGGATAAACAAAATTTCATTTTCATAATTCGCATTATTAGACGTTTATATACGTATGTAAACGCTTAAATATAAGCTTTTTAACTACATTTTATTCATTTTTACATAATGAAACCAAAAATAATAACTACACAAGTACTTAATACTAAAGAAATTAAACCAGATTATGCACTGGCTATGTCATTAATGCATCAAAAACTAGTGTTAAAAAACTACAGCAAAAACACCACTAAGACCTATATACATATGTTTAAGCAGTTTTTAACATATCTGTATCCCATGCCGTTACACCAGGTTTCTACTGCTCATATTATGTATTACCACCAAGAGCTTGTAACAAAACGGAATGTGTCTGCCTCTTACCAAAATCAAAGTATAAATGCTATAAAGTTTTATATTGAAAAGGTTTTAAACTTACCTAAAGTACAGTATGATTTTTGTAGACCCAGAAAAGCCAAAACACTACCTAAGGTGTTGTCTTTACAAGAAGTAGCAGACATTATAACCGCAACAAACAACATAAAACACAAAACTATTTTTAAGGTAATATACGGTTGTGGATTAAGAATATCTGAATGTATAAACCTTAAGGTAGAAGACATAGACTCTAACAATATGCGGGTTTGGGTAAGAAACGCAAAAGGCAACAAAGACAGAATTACGTTATTATCACCTACAATGTTAGCGCAATTGCGTTCCTACTATATAGTATACAAGCCTAAGGAGTGGTTGTTTGAAGGTGCAGATGGCAAACAGTACAGTGCATCTAGCATACGACAGGTTTTTAACAGATCTAAAAAGAAAGCTAAGGTACATATGCCAGCCACAGTGCACACATTAAGGCATTCTTTTGCTACACATTTGTTAGACGCCGGCACTAATTTAAGATACATACAAAAACTATTGGGCCACAACAGCTCTAAAACTACAGAAATTTACACTCACGTAAGTACTACTAATCTTATAAATATTATAAGTCCTTTAGAAATGTTACCTAAATAATATTATATTTGAATAGTAAATAAACGCAATAAACTGCGTTTACTAACTAGTTAGCAGCAATTAAATCAAACTTATCAGAATGCATTCGTTATCAAGATATATTAAAACCAATAATGGATTAGAAATCGATATAATATCCCCCTTGAAACCAAAGGAATATGAAGTGTTGTTCGCAAATGAAATTTTGATTTCAAAACTTGTTGATATAGCTAATTTATATTCAGTAACGGAATTAAATTCTTTCATACTTTTTAATAGTAAACAGGAACTGACATCAAGTTTGATGGCAGATAGAGTTCTGATAATGAAAGAACCCGATTCTGAAAAATTAAAAATCAACACATATTTATTAAACTATCTTTTTTCATTCAGAACCTATATTGACCATTTAGAAACCTTATTGAAGAGGGAATTCAAAACTAAACCGGAGATACTAGAAGAGTTTAAAAATTTAACTGGTACTTTATATGACGACAGTTTTGAATACCGATTTATTTATAAGCTTAGAAATTATGCACAACATTGCGGTTTACCAATCGACATCTTTGAAATAAAATCTTCAATAATCGAAGATGTTTATAGTGTAGAAATTGAAATCAAATTTAATGTTTCTCTTTTACTGTCAAAGTTTGAATGGGGTAACCCTCTGAAGTCAAATCTTGAATCTTTAGATGGAAACATAGACGTTATGGATACGGTCATATCATTCCATAATCTCGTCCAAAGTATTCAAAATTGGTTTGTAAAAATTATCTCTGAATATTTGAATCCGATTCAAGATTTATTAAATCAAAAAACAAATGAAAAAAATACAAATCCCCTAGGATTGTGTATTACATATAAAAATGAGGACGGGGAACTATGCGTTGTGGATAGTGTTTTCAGATACTTAAATCAAATTAAAAACAGCTGCTAACAATGGCTATAATTAATACGGACTTAGGTCTTTACGCAAAGGTCAGTGTATATTTATAATGTTGCAAAATCTTATGGATTTTGCATTTGAACAAAAAAAGAAAAACACAAAACCATAAGGTTTTGCTTTGTGCTTAGCTGGAAATTCGATGGATTTCCGCCCCGCACTAATCATAGCCGAACCGTTAGTTTTAATTAAAAACATAGTTACATAAAACAATATTCAATGAAATATATAAAAACATTACTTCTTACATTTTCTTTATTTATCCTTTTTGGTAACAAAGAAAAAAATAATTTCATACCAGAACTTTCCATAGAAGAAATAAGCTATGGTTTTGAGTCTAAACTTGGCTTTAAGCTAACAAAGACTGAACCTAACGAATGGAATTGGGTACAAACAGGAGGAGGAGGAG
>NZ_JAMCOJ010000013.1:3749-94750 GCF_023476645.1 Cellulophaga sp. 20_2_10 | reverse complement strand
ATGGCCAACAAGAAACTATAGATTGGCTTCCTGCAGGAGAAGGAGGTGCAGGAGCATCTGAAATGGTAGTTTCAGAAACAATTACTTGCTCAGAAGGTTATACCTTAGACGAAGAAACGTTGACCTGTGTGAGGGACGACCAAATAATAAATAACCTTACTGGTAAAGCAGAATGTCTTAATGATGGTTTAGTAAAAAAAGGTAATGATTTTATTGAAAATATTTTAAATAAATTTGAAGGAGAGAGATCCGAATTTAATATAGAAATACAATCAAAAAATAACGTATATTATAAAGGTAACGAAGTAAATGGATTAACTAGGTTTACTCCAGGAAGTAAAACAATAAATATAGATATTAGTACAAATAAATTATCTAATGCTCCTGCATTGAGTGCAGTAAGAACATTAATACATGAATACATTCATGCGGATATGTTTAGAAAATTAAATACACAAAATCAACAGAATGATTTAGACTTTAAAGCTACATATGAGAAGTATGAGACCGAAAATCAACATAATACAATGGCAGAATTGTATGTCAACTCCATTCGAGATGCTTTAAAAGGTTTTCATGAAAATGTTTTAGTAGGTGATTATAATTATCTAACAAATAATGGAGCAAACCCTTTACCTGATAATTTTTATGAGGCTTTGGCTTGGCAAGGATTAAAAGAACATAATGTAAAAGCATATACAGATCTATCTAACTCAAAGAAAACGGAATTAACTAATAGCCTAAATGAATACTATCATAGCACAACAAAAAACTGTCCCCAATAATATGAAAAACTGTATTTTAATTTTAATAGTATTATTAAGCTTTAATTCTTTCTCTCAAAAAAAAGAGAAAGATACAATGTATATTAAGTATGATAAATCTCTTTTGATTAGAGAACGAAAACTGGGAGATGTAGATTTCGTCTATAGGATAAAGGGAACTGAAAATAATGGATTTGTTTACTTTTTAGAGAAAGAAAAATTCACAAATTTAAAAGTTAAAGAAGTAAAATGCTTGAAGAAAATATTGCAAGAATCCGAAGTGCATTATAAAAATGATAAACTAGATGATTGGAAAGTGGCAGAATACTTTGGGCAATTTATAATATTTATTGTAGATGAAAATGAATTTATAAAAGTCCAAACATGGTATGAAATAGAATAACTACAATACTCTATATAAAAACAGCAGTTAAGAGCAACCTAAAATAGTTGTTATTAACTGCCCCGCTAGTGCGAGCGTCACGCTCGTACCGTTTTGAGTAAAACAATACTAAAATGAGCAGAAAACACAAATTCCAAAATCCTATCTCAGCTTATTTTAATGTTCTAGAAGGTAGTATAAGCCCTATAATGATAGTGCGTAAAACTTATAGTTTGTTTAACGACACAAGCAAGATGCTTGACGCCAGTGGAGCAGACGCAGCAGTGGCTGTTTTTTAAGACGAAGAATAAGCATTTATTGCAGGGTAAAAACTGCTAATCGTAAAATAAAGACCCATCAATTTATATAAAAATTGATGGGTCTTTTTGTTTAAGTTGCTCATCAAACCAAACAAATAAAAATAAATAGTAAATTTATCGAGCCTTAAACATAATAATACTGTGGATTTTCTGTTTTGTTTAAGTAAGAATAGATACAATTTTGAAGCTTCAAACTAAAATTATAGGAACAGTAGCACTAGCAGCATTACTTTTTAATGCTTGTTCTACCAAAAAAAACGCCCTTGTAAATAGGGAGTGGCACGCGCTAAACACAAAGTTTAATGTGCTGTACAACGGTAATATTGCTTTTGAAAAAGGCAGAGAAGAATTAAATGCCAACTACAAGGATAATTACTGGGATGTATTGCCAATAGAGCGTTTGGAAGTTACAGAAGATGTTAAGCTAGATTCTGAAAACAACAATCCTAATTTTATTATTGCTGAGGAAAAAGCAACTAAGGCCATACAAAAACACAGTATGGTTATAAAAGATAAGGAGCGCAACCCGCAAACAGACGAGGCTTTTTTGCTTTTGGGAAAAGCGCGTTATTTTGATCAGCGTTTTATTCCTGCACAAGAAGCGTTTAACTACGTTTTAAAAAATTACTTACAAAGCGATAGATTTAACGAGGCCCGTATTTGGAGAGAAAAAACCAATGTTAGGTTAGAGAATGATGAACTTGCTATAAAAAACCTAAAGAAGCTTTTTAAATATGATCAATTGTCTGATCAAGAATATGCAGATGCAAGAGCTGTTATGGCACAAGCTTATATAAATTTAAATGCGCCAGACACTGCAATTCAGCAACTAAAAAGAGCATCTGTTTACACAAAAAAGCAAGAAGAAAAAGGACGATATTTTTTTATAATTGGGCAGTTGTATAATAAGCTTAATAAAAAAGATAGCGCCAATTATGCTTTTGATAAAATTATAGATTTAAACAGAAAATCTCCTCGTGTGTACTTTATTAATGCGCATTTGCAGAAAATAATGAACACTGCAGTTACTGCATCTAACAAAGAAGAAATGTTAGAGTATTTAACAGAGTTAGAAGAAAATAGAGAAAACAGACCTTTTTTAGATAAAATTTATAGGCAAGTAGCACAATATCATTTAGATCAAGAACAAGATAGTTTGGCTTTGGTTTATTTTGATAAATCTTTGCGCGCTACCACAAACGACAATAGATTAAATGCACTTAACTACGAGAATTTAGGAGAATACTATTTTGATGAGCATAACTATAAAGATGCTGGAGCTTATTTTGATAGTACACTTACTAATTTGGTGGAGACCAGTAAAAAACACCGTTTCATTAAAAAGAAACTAGACAACTTAGAAGATGTTATTAAGTACGAGGATATTGTACAATATACAGATAGTATAATAACGTTGTATAAATTACCTAAAGATAAGCAACTTGCTTATTTTGAAAAATACATAGAAGAGAAAAAAGCAAAAGAAGAAGCTGCTGCTAAAAAAGAAAAAGAACGCCAAAATGCTGGTGTTGCAGCTTTTGCAAACACAAAAGCAGGTAAGCAAAATAAAGGGAAATTTTACTTTTATAATGTAACTAGTCTAGGGTATGGTAAAACCGATTTTAAAACTGCTTGGGGTTCTCGTAAATTAGAAGACGATTGGAGATGGTCTAATAAGAACATTATAATGCTAACAGAAGAGGATAATTCTGATGCGGATGCAGTTCTTGCTAATCCAGAAGAGGCAGAGGGTCAAGAATACTCTGTTGCTTTTTATATGGATAAAATACCAACAGATGTTGCTGTTATAGATAGTTTAAAAACGGAACAGACTTTTGCAAATTACCAATTAGGTATTATTTATAAGGAGAAGTTTAAGGAGAATTTTTTAGCTGCTGCTAAGTTAGAAGCGGTGTTAAAATCTAATCCAGAAGAGCGTTTAATATTACCATCTAAATACAATTTGTATAAAATATACGAAGAATCTGGGAGTAATTTGGCGGAAGCAATGAAGCAAGATATTATTACAAATTACCAAGGTTCTAGATATGCGGAGGTGTTGTTAAATCCGCAAGCAATATTAGAAGGTGGCTCAGATACGCCACAAGCTAGGTATACTGCATTGTATAAAATGTATCAGAACCAAGAGTATTTAAAAGCAATTACCGGTTCAGAAGAAAATATAAATAGATATACTGGCGATGAAATTGCTCCAAAGTTTGAGATGCTTAAAGCAATGGCAATTGGTAGAATACAAGGTTTTGACGCTTTTAAAGAAGCATTAAGCTATGTAGCTTTAAATTACCCAAACAATCCAGAGGGCAAAAGAGCTCAGGATATGATTAAAAATCAATTGACACAATTAGAAAAATCTGATTTTGTGAATCAAGAAGGAAATGTAAAAGGCAGTTGGAAAGTTGTTTTTACATTTAAAAGAAACGATGATATTGCTGCCAACGATCTGTTTGAGTTGTTAAATAAGTCTGTTGTAGATTTAAAATATAAAAATAAAGTATCTAAAGATATTTATAATTTAGAGCAGCAGTTTGTTATAGTGCATGGGTTTGCTTCGGAAGAGTTTGCATTAGGATATGCCGAATTATTAAAAAACAACAAAGATTATAAGGTTGGTCGAGAGAATTTTGTAATTTTATCGGACAACTATAAAGTTGTACAAGTGCACAAGAAATTAAATGAATACAAAAAGACACTATTAACTCCAAAACCGTAATAAAAATATGTTTTCAGACAAGAGTAAACCTAGAGATGTTGTAGATATGGGCGGCCAGCCTAACAGAATCGGAAAAAATACCCAAATAAAAGGGGATATTATTTCTGAAGCCGATTTTAGAATAGACGGTAAGTTAGATGGTAACGTAAAAACATCTGGTAAGGTAGTTATTGGCAAAGATGGCTACATACACGGTAAAGTAGAATGTGTTAATGCAGATATAGAAGGCGGTTTTAATGGTGAGTTGTTAGTTACGGACTTATTGTCTTTAAAATCATCTGCAGTTATAGAAGGTACAGTTTCTGTTTCTAAGCTTGCTGTAGAGCCTGGGGCAACTTTTAATGCATCTTGTATTATGAAAGGTAAAAATGGAGCTTCAAATTTTAAAAAAGCAAATGAACCAGCTAAAAGCTAGTTAAAGATTTGTAATAGTAAAAACATTTAGCATCCCTTTTCTTATTATATAGAAAGGGGATGCTATTTATTTTATAGAGTTTAGTTTTTAAAGTAGATACATTATTGTATCCTTGCTCTTAATTGCAAAATAACAATAGGTTTAGAGTTGTAATAGTTATTATAGAAGTTGTATAATGTCAGAAAAAAATCAAAAGAGAAAGCAGATCAATACTTATATTCGGTTTTCTGGAATAGCATTTCAGATGATAGCTGTAATTGGTATCTTTTCATATTTTGGTGTTTGGCTAGATAAAAAATTTCCAAACAGTTATAGTCTTAACACTGTAATTTTTTCATTAGTAGGAGTTATTCTTGCAATGTATTTAGTGATAAAAAAAGTTATTAGTTTAAATAAAGATAAAAAATGAGTACCAAATTAAAATCTTTTCTACTTGTCTTAATTCCGTTTACATTGCTCTTTTTTGGAATTCAATTTTATATTATTAACCTTGTAAAAGAACAAGAAGGAACTTTTTTTTATAATACGTGGAGTATATATGTGTTTCACTTTTTTGTGACACTAATTATTTATTCGCTTGTCCTTTTTGTAAATAAAATACTTCCAGATAAAACCGGTTTTGTTTTTATGGGCTGTAGTTTATTAAAAATGATGGCTGCGTTTGTGTTTTTATTACCGCTTATTCAGGTTAAAGAGCAATATGGTATCAATGATGTTTTGGCATTTTTTATTCCATATTTTTTATTCTTGTTTTTAGAAACGTTTTATGTGCTTAAAATTCTAAATCAAAAGTAAGTTTTAAAGTGTCTAATAATGAGGTGGTTAAATCAAAAACTTTTTTTTGTCTTGTGGCTTTGTAATTATAATTAATGCCGTACATTTGCACCGAAATTTTGGAACGATAATTTTTATTAAAAAAGGTATGATGATAGCACAAAAATCTATCAAATTAATTGCAATATTAGTTTTTTCTTTACTTCCCCTATTTGCAGTTGCAGGAGAAGAAGTTGGAGATCACGGTGATGGTAAGGAATTTGATGCAAGTGAGTTGATCAATGGACATATTGGGGATTCTCATGAGTTTCATATTGCAGATTGGGACGGACACCCAATTACATTCTACCTTCCAGTTATTTTATGGTCAGATAATGGTTTAACTGTTTTTTCATCTGAAAAATTTCACCACGATAATACAGGTCACCACGTTGTAGAAGCAAATGGTCAAGAGTTTGTTCGTCATAATGATAAAGTTTATTACAAGAATAAATTTGAAGAAATGAG
This sequence comes from Cellulophaga sp. 20_2_10, assembly GCF_023476645.1. GTDB lineage: Bacteria > Bacteroidota > Bacteroidia > Flavobacteriales > Flavobacteriaceae > Cellulophaga. Next base: position 88,857 of record NZ_JAMCOJ010000013.1, on the reverse strand, counting down.
CGACGAGCAGAAATCAGCAATGATTCCTGTAGATTACTCTGTAAGACCTTTAGATTTTTCTATTACAAAGTTGGTTTTTTCCATGTTAATGGCTTCTATAATCTTGTTTTTCTTGTTTTTTACTGTTGCAAGATCATATAAGAAAAATGATAAGGCACCTAAGGGTATTGCTGGTTTTCTAGAGCCGTTAGTTCTTTTTGTAAGAGACGATATAGCTATTCCTAACATTGGAGAGAAAAAATACGCTAAGTATATGCCATACTTGCTAACAATATTTTTCTTTATCTGGATAAATAATGTAATAGGTTTAATTCCATTCTTCCCATTTAGTTCTAACTTAACAGGGAATATATTCTTTACTTTTGTTTTATCTGTAATTACATTTTTAATTACTTCTTTTAGTGGGAATAAAGATTACTGGAGACACGTTTTTGCACCGCCAGTGCCAAAAGCATTATATCCTATTATGATTCCAATTGAAATTATAGGGCTTATTACTAAGCCATTTGCATTAATGATTCGTTTGTTCGCTAACATAACAGCGGGTCACATAATTATATTAAGTTTAGTATCTCTAATATTTATATTCAAGAGTATTTTTATAGCGCCAATTTCTGGTGTATTTGTATTGTTCATGAGTGTTTTAGAGATGTTAGTAGCTGTTTTACAAGCGTATGTATTTACATTGTTATCGGCATTATATATCGGTCAGGCTGTAGCGGAGCACGACCAACATTAAATATGAGTTTTTTAATTATTAACTAAATAAATTTACTATTATGGTATTAGCTGGAATTGGTGCTGGACTTGCTGTTATTGGAGCAGGACTAGGTATCGGAAAAATTGGTGGATCTGCGATGGAAGCAATTGCTCGTCAGCCAGAAGCTGCTTCAAAAATTCAAACTGCAATGATTATTGCTGCTGCACTTATTGAAGGTGCTGCTCTTTTTGCTATTGTTGTTGCATTAATTGCAAAATAATTTTTGAAAAAGACTAAGTCTTCCCTTGACGGTTGGTTTTGGGAAGACTTTAAATTAAAAAATAATTAAATAAATATTATAGTTATGAACTTTACTGCACCAGAAAGTTTAATTTTTTGGACTACTTTAATTTTTATCGTATTCTTTATATTGCTAAAAAAGTTTGCCTGGAAGCCTATTTTAGGAGCTGTAAAAGGTAGAGAAGAAGCAATAAACGATGCGTTGGAGTCTGCTGAAAATGCTAAAAAAGAAATGCAGAACTTGCATGCTGATAACGAAAGGTTATTACATGAGGCACGTTCAGAGCGCGATGCTATGTTAAAAGAAGCACGTGAGATCAAAGATAAAATTGTTGCAGATGCAAAAGAATTATCTATGGTAGAGGGTGATAAAATGATTGCGCAAGCAAAAGCTACTATAGAAAGTGAAAAGAAAGCAGCAGTAGCGGATATTAAAAGCCAAGTTGCTAACTTGTCTGTAGAAATTGCAGAGAAAGTTATTAAAGAACAATTGTCTAATAAAGACAAACAGTTAAAGTTGGTTGAAGATATGTTAGCCGATATTAAGCTTAACTAATAAAAGAACATGAACGAGTCTAGAGCAGCTATTAGATACGCAAAAGCCATTTTAAGTCAATCGGTTGAAGCTAAGGTTACAGAAGCAGTTGAAAAGGACATGCATTCTGTTGTAGAAACGATTTCAGACAGCAAGGAACTTCAAGGTCTATTGGGTAGTCCAATAGTAAAAGGAGAGTTAAAAAAGAAAGCTTTATTAGCTGTTTTTGCAGAAACTAATGCCGTTTCTCAGGGACTTATTTCTTTGCTTGTAGATAATAAAAGAGTAGCGCTTTTAAAAGAAGTTGCTCAGCACTATATTGTTTTAAATAAGGAAATAAAAGGAGAAGAATCTGCGGTTGTAACTACAGCGGTGCCTTTGACTGCAGAATTAGAAGCAAGAGTTTTAGAACAATTAATAAAATTAACGGGTAAAAAAGTAGCTATAACTAATGTTGTAGACGAAAGTATTATCGGTGGTTTTGTATTAAGAATTGGCGATTTGCAATATAATGCAAGTGTAGCTAATAAATTAAGTAGTTTAAAAAGAGAATTTTCAAACAGTCTATAGTCTTTGGTTTACACTACGGACTTTGTAAATATTAATTAAAACAACATGGCAGGAGTAAAAGCCGCTGAAGTATCAGCAATTTTAAAGCAACAATTATCAGGATTTGACGCTAGCGCATCTTTAGATGAAGTAGGGTCAGTATTACAAGTAGGTGATGGTATTGTACGCGCTTACGGATTAGCTAACGCTCAATACGGGGAGTTAGTAGAATTTGAAGGTGGTTTAGAAGGTATAGTACTTAACTTAGAAGAAGATAACGTTGGTATTGTATTATTAGGTGGTTCTAAAGGAGTTAAAGAAGGCTCTACTGTAAAACGTACAAACCGTATAGCATCTGTAAAAGTAGGTGAAGGTATTGTTGGTCGTGTTGTAGATACTTTAGGTAACCCAATAGATGGTAAAGGTCCTATCGCAGGAACAACTTACGAAATGCCTTTAGAGCGTAAAGCTCCAGGTGTTATTTATCGTGAGCCGGTTACAGAACCATTACAAACAGGTATTAAAGCAATTGATGCTATGATTCCAGTTGGTAGAGGACAACGTGAGTTGGTAATTGGAGATAGACAAACTGGTAAAACTACAGTTTGTATTGATGCCATCTTAAATCAAAAAGAATTTTACGATGCAGGTAATCCTGTATATTGTATATATGTTGCTGTAGGTCAAAAGGCTTCTACAGTAGCTTTAATTGCTAAAACTCTTGAAGAAAAAGGAGCTTTAGCTTACACAACAATAGTAGCTGCAAATGCATCAGATCCTGCAGCAATGCAAGTTTATGCTCCTTTTACAGGTGCTTCTATTGGTGAGTACTTTAGAGATACTGGTAGACCAGCTTTAATTGTTTTTGATGATTTATCTAAACAAGCAGTTGCCTACCGTGAGGTTTCTTTGTTATTACGTCGTCCTCCAGGACGTGAGGCGTACCCAGGTGATGTATTTTACCTTCACTCTAGATTATTAGAGCGTTCTGCAAAAGTTATTAATGATGATGCTATTGCAAAAGATATGAACGATTTGCCTGAGTCTTTAAAACCAATAGTAAAAGGTGGTGGTTCTTTAACTGCTTTACCAATTATTGAAACTCAAGCTGGTGATGTTTCTGCATATATCCCAACAAACGTAATTTCTATTACAGATGGGCAAATCTTCTTAGATGGAGATTTATTTAACTCTGGTGTTCGTCCAGCAATTAACGTAGGTATTTCAGTATCTCGTGTTGGTGGTAACGCACAGATTAAGTCTATGAAAAAAGTATCTGGTACTTTAAAATTAGATCAAGCTCAGTACCGTGAATTAGAAGCATTTGCTAAGTTTGGATCAGATTTAGATGCAACTACTTTAAATGTAATTAATAAAGGTAAGCGTAATGTAGAGATCTTAAAGCAAGGTCAAAACGATCCTTACACAGTAGAAGATCAAGTAGCAGTTATTTATGCAGGTTCTAAGAACTTGTTAAGAGATGTTCCTGTAGAAAAAGTTAAAGAATTTGAAGCAGAATATATTCAGTTCTTAAATGCTAAACATAGAGATGTTTTAGATACCTTAAAAGCAGGTAAATTAACTGACGAGGTAACAGATACTTTGGTAGCTGTATGTAAAGACCTTTCTGCAAAATACAAAGCATAAAACAGATTTTTTAGTTTGGACAGTAAGGTGTAATAGCCTTACTGTTCAATTCTCAATACTACTGACTAAAATATGGCAAACTTAAAAGAAATACGTAACAGAATAGCATCAGTTTCTTCAACGATGCAGATTACCAGCGCAATGAAAATGGTATCTGCAGCTAAGTTAAAGAAGGCACAAGATGCAATTACTGCAATGAGGCCTTATTCTGATAAATTAACTGAGCTTTTACAGAGCTTAAGTGCTAATTTAGATGCGGATTCTGGTAGTAAGTTTTCTGAAGAGAGAGAAGTTAAGAAAGTATTAATAGTATCTATAACTTCTAACCGTGGTTTGTGTGGTGCTTTTAATTCTAACATTCTTAAAAAAAGCGTTTCTTTAGCAGAAAATATACACGCTGGTAAAGAAGTAGAGTTTCTTGCAATAGGAAAAAAATCGAATGATTTTCTTTCTAAAAACTATAAGGTAATTGCAAATCATAGTTCTGTTTTTGATGATTTAACTTTTGATAATGTTTCTGCAATTGCAGAAGAATTAATGAAGTTATTTATTAATGGTACTTATGATAAAATAGAAATTGTCTACAATAAGTTTAAAAATGCAGCAACGCAAATAGTAATGACTGAACAGTTTTTGCCAATTGTAGCTGTTGCAACAGAAAATGAAGCACCAAGTAATGGTACAGATTACATCTACGAACCTTCTGAAAAAGAAATTGTAGAGCAATTAATACCGAAGTCTTTAAAAACACAATTATACAAAGGTATTAGAGATTCATTCGCAAGTGAGCATGGAGCGCGTATGACAGCTATGCACAAAGCAACAGATAATGCAACTGAATTAAGAGATCAGTTAAAATTAACATATAACAAAGCAAGACAGGCTGCTATTACTAACGAGATTTTAGAGATCGTTGGTGGTGCAGAAGCATTGAATAGCTAGTAGCGCTTATCTATAAATTAACTGGGTAATTACACAGTTAGACGAATAATAAAATTAAAAACCTCACTTCTAGTGGGGTTTTTGTTGTTTTGGAACCTATTTAAAAAATACTTGGCATTAAATTTGTCTTTGTATCTTTATAAACATTAAAACCACTCCCAATATGAAAAATTCTATATATACATTTATCGTAGTTTTAGGAATACTAACTAGTTGTGCTTCTCAAAAGAACCTGCAAGAAAGTGCTCCTTTTGAAATAGGAAGTGGTTATTGCCAAGAATCATATGGAGGCAGAGCGGCATCGGGATCAGAAATGTTAGTTAAAATACCTGTATCAAATCTTGACGGTTATAGAGTTAATTCTATTTTTTTTAGGGGACAGCAGACCTATGTTAAAGTTCTAGATGAAGATGGTCAAAAGTATATTGTAGCCAATCTTAAAGCAAAAAAGGCTAAAGCTCCTAAAGATATGATTGCGCATGCAGATCCTAAACAAGAAGTTGGTAATACGCCCAACACTAAAAGTACAGATGTAGACTTTCCGTTTCAATTGAATTATGATGAGGCTGTTTTAAGCTATTATAAGGGAGATGTTATAAACTACGTTAAGGTTACGGGTATAAAGCACAAACAGGCTATAATGTATCCTTCAAAACCAAGGCAATAACACTTTGTTTACTAGGGTATAAATAACTACTTTTAAGCTCTAATTAAACTGTATTGAGTCCATTTAAAAAACTTTTTAAGCAAACCTTTGTGTATGGCTTGGCAACAGTGTTGCCTAGAATGCTTTCCTTTATGCTAGTTCCGTTGTATACAGATGTAATGGCTCCTGGTTTATATGGGGAAGTTGCTCTTATATTTTCTTGGTTTGCTATTTTTAATGTGTTTTTGGCATACGGTATGGAGACGGCTTTTTTTAGATTTTACCATAAGTCTACTGAAAAAGATAAAGTTGTTTCTACATCTTTAATTTCTATTGCTGTATCTACAGCGGTATTTTTTGTGTTAGCGCTGTTGTTAGAGGGGACTTTGCTACGTCTTACGGGAATTTCAGAAAAGTATATTACTTATGCCATTTATATTTTGGCTTTAGATGCATTGGTTATTATTCCGTTTGCTTGGCTTAGAGCAACAGAAAAACCCATGAAGTATGCCATTATTAAAATTGTAAACATTTGCATCAACCTTGGGCTTAATCTATTCTTTTTAATGCTTCTGCCTAAGTTAGTCAGTGATTCTACAGATTCTATTTTTGCATCAATCTATAAAGAAAACTTTCAAATATCGTACATATTCATATCAAACTTAATTGCAAGTGCAGTTACATTGTTACTTACTTTAAATTTATATATTAAAAATAAGTATGTTTTTGATAGGGCTTTGTGGCGTTCTATGATGAAATATGCTTCGCCAGTTTTGGTAGCGGGTATTGCATTTACTATTAACGAGGTTTTTGATAAGATTTTATTAGAATGGCTGTTGCCAGAGGATATTGCTAGTTCAGAAATGGGTAAATATGCCGCTTGCTATAAGTTAGCGTTGTTTATGACGTTATTTGCGACTGCATTTAGAATGGGAATAGAGCCTTTCTTTTTTAGTCACTCTAATTCTAAAAACCCTCAAAAAACGTATGCCCAAATTACCAATTACTTTGTAATCCTAGGGAGTGCAATTTTACTGGCTGTAGTAGTTTTTGCAGATGTATTAAAAGAGTTGTTTGTGAAAAACTCAGATTATTGGGAGGCTATGAAAGTTGTTCCTTTAATTGTGTTGGCTAATTTCTTTTTAGGAATTTACCATAACCTATCTGTTTGGTATAAGGTAACCGATAAAACAAGGTATGGTGCATTTATCTCTGTAATTGGGGCAGTGGTTACTATTGTTATAAATATAGTGCTTATATCTACCTTAAGCTATATGGCTTCTGCAATTGCAACAGTATTTGCATATGGTATTATGATGGTGCTTTCTTACTGGTTTGGAAAAAAGAATTACCCCATACCGTATAATATGCGTAAAATAATATTCTATTTTACGTTATCTGTGGTGTTTTCAATTCTATCTTTTTATATTTTTAATAGAAATTTATGGATTGGTTGTTCGCTATTACTAGTGTTCTTAGGATTAGTGTATAAAATGGAAAACGAAGTATTACGAAAAATAATTAAGAAAAAATGACAATCAAAATAATTAATAAATCGGCACACGCAACTCCTAGTTATGAGACTTTTGCTTCTGCCGGAATGGACTTAAGAGCCAATATTTTAGAATCTATTACGTTAAAACCTTTACAAAGAGCAATTATTAAAACTGGTCTTTTTATAGAGTTACCAGTTGGGTATGAGGCTCAAGTTCGCCCACGTAGCGGGTTGGCAGCTAAAAAAGGAGTTACGGTTTTGAATGCTCCAGGTACTGTAGATGCAGATTATAGAGGAGAAATAGGTGTAATTTTAGTGAACCTATCTGAGGATGATTTTACCGTAGAAAATGGAGAACGTATTGCACAATTAGTAATTGCAAAGCACGAACGAGCAGAATGGATAGAGGTTAAAGAGTTATCTGAAACAGCTAGGGGAGAAGGTGGCTTTGGTAGCACGGGTACTAAGTAAAAGATAATATAAACATAAACCATAATTAATGTAAGCAGATTAATTTGTGCTTCCATTTTAAAAGAAGAAAAAATGAAAATTATAGTTCCAATGGCGGGTAGAGGATCCCGTCTTAGACCACATACATTAACAGTTCCAAAACCATTAATACCAATTGCAGGTAAACCAATTGTACACCGTTTGGTTAGTGATATAGCAAAGGTTTTAGACGAACCAATAGAAGAGGTTGCTTTTATTTTAGGTGATCCTGCTTTCTTTGGTGATGATGTTATAGCTAGTTTAAAGGAGTTAGCGGAGGGTTTAGGCGCAAAAGCATCTATTTATAGGCAAGACCAACCTTTAGGTACAGGACACGCTATAATGTGTGCTAAGGATTCTTTAAGTGGTCCGGCTGTAATTGCCTATGCAGATACACTTATTAGAGCAGATTTCGATTTAGATAAAACTGCGGATAGTGTTATTTGGGTAAAGCAAGTAGAAAAACCAGAAGCTTTTGGCGTTGTTAAATTAAACGATAAAAATGAAATTGTAGAGTTGGTAGAGAAACCAGAGCAGTTTGTATCTGATCTTGCTGTAATTGGTATATACTACTTTAAAGATGTTGCTGTTTTAAAAGACGAATTGCAACACGTTTTAGATAATAACATTATTAATGGTGGTGAGTACCAAATTAATGATGGTATTAAACAGATGATGCAAAAGGGTAAAAAGTTTGTTTCTGGTAAAGTTGATGAATGGATGGATTGTGGCAACAAAAATGTTACTGTAGAAACCAACATGAGAATGTTAGGCTTTTTAGAAAAAGATGGAGAAGCATTACGATCTAAAACGGTAACTTTAGAGAACGCAAATATTATAGAGCCTTGTTATATTGGAGAAAACGTTGTTCTTAAAAACACAACTGTTGGTCCTTATGTATCTATAGGCGATAATACAGTTGTGGAAAACTCAACAATTAAAAATAGTTTAATACAAACTAACAGTAAAATTACCAATGCCAATTTAGATAATGCAATGATTGGTAATTACGTAAAGTATAATGGTAATTACGAGACAATTAGCATTGGAGATTACTCGGTTTTAGAGTAATTTTTAGTATAAAATAGTGCGCTTTAACCCTGTAAAATTGCATTTTACAGGGTTTTTTGCATTTTTTACACCTTGTTAATTTGTAGATTCACCTACAATAGTTGGTATTTCACAACAATATAGTCTGTAAAAACTTCACTATTAAGTAAATATGCGTTAATTGCACGGTGAACAAGAAATTACAAAATATTTTTTATGCAAAAAGTTCCCCAAACAAAACGCACAAATAAATACATTATAGGTATATTTTTAATGGCCTCTTTTTTAAGTGTTAAGGCTCAAAACTTAGTTGAGAATCCAAGTTTTGAAAATTCTAAAAAATGTTCTAAAAAACCAGGAAATTTTCAAAAGGATGTTATAGGTTGGCATACGCCATCAGATGGTAGTACAGATTACTATAGTGATTGTAGTCCTGAAATGAGTACAAATCATAATTTTATAGGAAGACAACAAGTATACCACGGCAAAGCTTTTGCTGGTTTTTATATGCTTGGCCCAGATAATTATAGAGAATACATCACTGGAAACCTAACTGAGACTTTAGTTAAAGGTAAGCATTATAAAGTTTCTTTTATGGTGAGTTTAGCGGATAAAGCAGGTTTGGCAGTAGATGAGTTTCAGATTTTATTTACAGAAAAATTACCTAAGTGGAGTACCAAAAAAAACATATCAATAGATTATGTAAATAACTCTGAAGAAATTAAACTATTAAGGGGAAGGGCACCTTCGGGTTACGTTAATAAAATAAAATGGATTAATGTTTCTGCTAGTTTTACTGCAAACGGTACAGAGCAGTATATTACTTTGGGTAATTTTAAAAGAGATAAAAGAACCAGAAGAAAAATTACAGGAGAAAATTTGCGTAAAGCATCATATTACTATATAGATCAAGTATCTGTTGAGTTAGATGATAAAATAAACTTAGATGAGATTTATGTTATAAAAGATCTCTTATTTACATCAGATAGTTTTGTAATTAATCATGAAGCTAAAAGTCAGTTAACAGCTCTTGTTAAGCATTTAAAAAGAAATCCAAGTCTTAATGTTACCATATATGGACACTCAGACAACGAAGGAGATGCAGCTTATAATAAATTACTTTCTTTAAACAGGGCTAAATCTGTTGGTGAGTTTTTGTTGGATAATGGATTAGGCTTTACTAGAATTAAATGGCAAGGTTATGGTTCAAAAATTCCGCTTGCTACTAATAAAAGTGAAACTGGAAGATTGCAGAATAGAAGAGTTGAGTTTGTTGTTTCTGAAAATAAATACAGCAACTACGCAAACACAGCTTTTGAAGAAGATAAAGAATAAGCACAAAAAAACCTCTTCCTTTGCAGGAAGAGGTTTTGCTATTAAAACAAATTTTAATGCTACTTAGCCTGCATTAATTCTTCAATTTCATCTGCTTCTATAGGAATGTTTGCCATTAAGTTAAACGGTTCTCCTTTTTCTTGTATTACAACATCATCCTCTAATCTAATACCTAAATTTTCATTAGGAATATAAATACCCGGTTCTACTGTAAAAACCATGTTTGCTTTCATAGGAGTTTTTAAGTCTCCGTAATCATGCGTATTTAAACCAATGTGGTGACTGGTACCATGCATAAAGTATTTTTTATATGCAGGCCAGTTTTTATCTTGGTTTTGTACATCTGCTTTGTCTAATAAGCCTAATCCTAATAATTCGCTGGTCATTAACTCACCAACTTCTTTATGGTATTCTCCCCAAAGTGTTCCAGGAACAAGCATTTTTGTAGCATCATTTTTAACGCGTAAAACGGCATCGTAAACGTCTCTTTGTCTTTTAGTAAACTTACCACTTACGGGTATACTTCTACTTAAATCACTAGAGTAATTAGCGTATTCTGCAGCAACATCCATCAGTATAACATCGCCATCTTTACATTGTTGGTTGTTTTCTATGTAGTGTAATACGTTTGCGTTGTAACCAGATGCAATAATTGGTGTGTATGCAAATCCTTTAGAGCGGTTACGTACAAACTCGTGTAATAATTCTGCTTCAATTTCATACTCCCAAACACCAGGTTTAACAAAGCCTAATAAACGTCTAAACCCTTTTTCGGTTATATTACAAGCTTCTTGCATCAATGCCAACTCTTCAGGTTCTTTAACGCCTCTTATATCTTGCATTATTGGAAAACTCTTTGCCCATTGGTGCGCAGGATAATCAGCTTTACACTTTTTAATAAATCGGTCTTCTCTTGTTTCTGTTTCTACAGCTTGTCTGTAATGTTCATTGGTGTCAAAATAAATAGTTTCTGCTTCAGTCATTAAATCAAAGAAAACCTTGTCAAAATCTGTTAACCAATACACTGTTTCTATTCCAGATACTTCTGTACCGCGTTCTTTTGTGAGTTTTTCACCTTCCCATACTGCAATATGTTCGTTTGTTTCACGTACAAATAATACTTCTCTGTGTTTTGGGTCAAAGGCATCAGGAAAAAGAACTAAAATAGTTTCTTCTTGGTCTGCACCTGTTAGGTAAAAAATATTTCTATGTTGCTCAAAAGGCATAGCGCTATCTGCGCCAATTGGATAAATATCATTAGAATTAAAAACGGCAATACTTTTAGGCTTCATTTGAGCCATAAACTTTTTGCGGTTTTTCACGAATAATTTAGAATCAATAGGATTGTACTTCATTTCTTAATTTTTCAGTTTGTATTGATGCAGTTTTGGCGGAGTAAGTGCTAAAAACTACAAGTTGTATCAAAAGTAATGAATATCTATTTTGATGCGCAACAAAAAATAGTATTTAGCCTCCTTTTAACGTATTTAATACATCAAATTAAAGTCAGCCTAGTGCATATTTTTTTGCATAAAAAATTAATTTTGCGATGATAGCCTTTCTTTATAACTTCCGTAGGTCTAAAATACAGATTACAAAAGAGAACAAAACCTTACAAACTAAAACCTGAAAAATGAAAAAAATGCTATCTTTTTGCTTTTTGCTAACTTCTGCATTAAGCTGGGCGCAACCTGCATCAACAGCCAAAAACGTTGTAGAAAGTGCACTAAAGCAAAAGAAACAAATGCAAGAATCTTCTATAGTTAAAAACATTGCATTTTCTAATATTGGCCCAACAGTTATGAGTGGCCGTATTGTAGATGTTGCTGTTAATCCTAACAAACCAACCGAATTTTATGCAGCTTATGCTTCTGGTGGTTTATGGTATACCAATAATAATGGCACAACTTTTACCCCAGTTATGGACCAAGCTAGTACTCAAAATTTAGGTGATATTGCTGTAGATTGGAAATCGGGAACAATTTGGGTTGGTACAGGAGAAAATAACTCTTCTAGGTCTTCTTATGCAGGTGTTGGTTTGCTAAAATCTACAGATAAGGGAGAAACTTGGCAAAATATGGGTTTGGTAGATTCTCATCATATTGGACGTATACTTATTAATCCAGAAAACCCTAACGAAGTAGTTGTTGGGGCAACCGGACATTTGTATTCTGCAAATGACGAACGCGGAATATATAAAACAACAGATGGCGGTAAAAGTTGGAAAAAGACACTTTTTGTAAACGATGTTACTGGTATTATAGATGTTGCTATGGTGCCAACTAATTTTAATGTGCAATATGCTGCCGCTTGGGAAAAAGACCGTAAAGCTTGGAATTTTTCTGGTAATGGTTCTAATTCTGCTATTTATAAAAGTACAGATGGTGGCAGTAGCTGGACAAAAATATCGACTAAAGAAAGTGGTTTTCCTACCGGAGAAGGTGTTGGTAGAATTGGTTTAGCTGTTTTTGATGAAAATACGGTGTATGCTGTGCATGATAGTCAGTTTAGAAGACCTGAAGAAACTAAGAAAGAAAAAAAGTCCGATGATTTAGTTAAGAATGATTTTAAGACAATGTCTACTAAAGAGTTTTTAGCGTTATCAGATTCAAAATTAAATGCATTTTTAAAGACAAACGGATTTCATGAAAAGTATAGGGCACCAAATGTAAAACAAATGGTACGTGTTGGAACTGTGAAACCAGTAGATATTGCGAAGTTTTTAGAAGATGCAAATTCTATGTTGTTTGATACTCCCGTAATAGGAGCAGAAGTTTTTAGAAGTGATGATGCTGGTAAAACGTGGAAAAAGACAAATGAAGAGCATATAGATAATTTGTTCTATAGCTACGGATATTATTTTGCGCAAATTAGAGTTCATCCTAAAAATAAAGATGAGATTTATTTAGCTGGTGTGCCATTAATTAAGTCTAACGACGGTGGTAAAACATTTGATAATATAGATGGACCAAACGTACACTCAGATCATCATGCATTGTGGATTAATCCAGATCTTAAAGGGCATTTAATTAATGGTAATGACGGCGGAATTAACATTTCTTACGATGATGGTAAAAGCTGGATTAAAAATAACTCACCTGCTGTAGGACAATTTTATGCAATAAATGTAGATAATGAGCAGCCGTATAATGTGTATGGTGGTTTGCAAGATAATGGCGTTTGGGTTGGTGCAAATAATGCAAGTCAAAGCAGTAGGTGGCAACAAACAGGTCAGTACCCTTGGAAAAGTTTAATGGGTGGTGATGGTATGCAAATACAAATTGATGGTAGAAACTCTAATGTTTTATATACAGGTTATCAGTTTGGGAACTATTTTAGAATTGATAGAGAAAAGAACAGTCAAAAATACATTCAACCAAAGCACGATTTAGGAGAAAGTCCATATCGTTTTAACTGGCAAACACCAATTTTACTATCTTCTCACAACCAAGATATTTTATATTTAGGAGGTAATAAATTGCACCGATCTTTAAATCAGGGAGATGATTGGGAAACTATTTCTGGCGATTTAACAAACGGTGGTAAAAAAGGAAATGTTGCTTATGGTACGTTATCTACGGTGTCAGAATCTCCTTTTAAATTTGGATTGATATATACGGGTAGTGATGATGGTGCAATACAACTTACTAAAAACGGTGGTGGTTCTTGGGAGAAAATAAGCGATAATCTTAAAAATGAAGAACTTTGGGTAACTAGAGTAGCTGCTTCTAAGCATAAACAAGAGCGAGTGTATGTTACTTTAAATGGGTACCGTTGGGATAACTACACACCTTATGTTTATATGAGTAATGATTATGGTAAAAGCTGGAAGAATATAGGGAAAACAATTCCTGCTTCTCCAGTAAATGTAATTTTAGAGGATCCTGAAAACGAAAACTTATTGTTTGTTGGTACAGACAATGGTCTATATGTGTCTTTTACTATGGGAGAGTCTTGGGAGCTTTTTACAAACGGAATACCTGCAGTTGCAGTACATGATTTGGTAATACAGCCAACTGCTAAAGATTTATTAGTTGGTACACACGGACGTAGTGTATACAAGACTAATATTAGTAAATTACAAGAAATGACTTCGTCTACTTTGGCAAAAAAGTTACACTTATTTAAAACTGATGATATAAGACATTCTAGTAGGTGGGGTAATGCAGCTTCGACAAGATTTAGACCTAACACTCCAGGAGTAGATGTTAATTTTTATGCAGCTAAAGACGGAAACTTTACTGCGCGTATTTTAACAATGAATAATACAGAGGTTAGTGCTGTTACTGTAGCAGGAGAAAAAGGATTTAATGTGCTTTCTTATGATGTGGCTTTTTCTAAATCAGGAAAATCTAATTATTTAAAAAAGAATAAAGTTGAGTTAATACAAGCAAAAGATGGTAAGACGTATTTACCAAAAGGAAAGTATAAAATAGAGTTATCTGGAAATGCAGCTGCAGACAGTACAACATTTGAAATAAAATAAAATAGTAAACAGTTTTTTTAAGGGCCAGAACAACTGTTCTGGCCCTTTTTTTTAATGTTAAAATGAATAGAAAGTATGTCTAGTAATTTTTTAAAGCCTTAATTTTGTATCTCTTTATTTTTATTAATTTTTTACTTAGTTAAATGCGTATATTTTTTTCGCTATTCTTTTTGATAAGTGTAGTTGGAGTTGGTTTTGGCCAAGAGGCTATAAATAGTAACTCAGGTTCTAAAAAAGGAAAACTTTATTTTTATTGGGGCTGGAATAAAGCAAGCTATTCGTCATCGAATATAGAGTTTAAAGGAGGTGATCATAATTTTACATTAAAAAATGTAAAGGCCAAGGATACAGATTTGGATTGGAAAGTTGGAAAACACTTAAATCCAAGTAGGTTAACCATTCCTCAGTTTAATTTTAGAGTAGGATATTTTTTAGATGACCATTGGGATGTTTCTATTGGTACAGACCATATGAAGTATGTTGTAAATAATTTGCAGACAGTTAAAATATCTGGTTATATAGAGAATACGGGAACTGCTTATGACGGTGTTTATAATAATGATGATATTGTGATAGATAGCGAAAGTTTTTTAAGTTTTGAACACACAGATGGCCTAAACTATGTAAATGTAGCTTTAAGAAGAAACGACCGCATAGCACGGTTGGGTGATATCGTAGACCTAAACATGTTGGTTGGTGTTAATGCCGGTGTAGTAATACCTAAAACGAATTCTAACTTTTTAAATAGAGGAAGAAATGATGAGTTTCATTTATCCGGTTATGGGCTTGGTGCTACGGGAGGATTAAATCTTACTTTTTTCGATGTATTTTTTATTCAGTCTGAGTTAAAAGGTGGCTATATAAACTTGCCCAGTATTACTACTTCACCAAATGATTCTGATAGAGGAAAACAAAGCTTTGCTTTTTCTCAATGGAATATTGTTTTTGGAGGTTATATTAACTTAAACAAAAAAGCTAAAGCAAAAAAGTAGGAGTGTTTTTGCTTTAATTTTTAGAAACAGAAGTGTCGGTTAGTGTGTGCATAAATGCGACTAATGACTTTTGCTCTTTATCTGTTAGGTTTAACTCATTAAAAGGTAGTGTTTGGTGTTCAAGGTCAAAACCTAGCCCTGCACCACCCCCTAAGTTGTAAAAATTTATGACTTCTTCTAGGGTGTTGTAAATTCCGTTGTGCATATATGGTCCAGTAGAATCAATATTTCTTATCGTTGGTGTTTTAAACATTTTGTCGTGTATGCTTTCTTGAAATACCCAGTAGAAACCTCTATCGGTGTCTATTTCTTTGTTTTTACTAGTTTTAGGAACTCCTATTACTTCTTTTTCAGTTTCGTTAAAATAAGGTGGTACAGTGCCGTTGGTAAGCGGAATAAAATGACATGTAGCGCATAATGCTTTTCCCATAAATAAATTGAAACCATTTTTTTCTTCAAGAGTAAAACTGCTTGTTTCGCCGCGCATATCTTTATCAAATTTCGAATTAAAACCATTTAAAGTAGAAACATATATAGAAATAGCTCTAACAGTTTCTTTATTGCTTTTTGGTAGTGTCCCAAACACGTTTTTAAATAGTGTTATGTAGGCTGTGTCTTTTAATATGTTTCCAGAGAAACGATGCACGTCTGTATTAAATTCTTTATCGTTTTTAAAAACAGCACTTATTTGATTTTCTATGGTATTGGCTCTTCCGTCCCAGAAAAAGGCTTTTTGATAAATGCTATTTAATAGCGTAGGTGTGTTTCTTTGTTGTAGGTTGTTTTTGTTGTCTTTGCTTAGTGCTAAGCCGTCTGTATATCCTTTACTAGGTAAGTGACAAGTAGCGCAAGACATAGTGCCTGTTTCGGATAGTTTTTTGTCAAAGAATAGTTTTTTTCCTAGTGCAACTTTTTCTTTAGACGGATTTCTATCATTTACATCTAAAAAGAAATTTACGTTAAAACTGTCTTCTTCAAAAAAGGTTGGAGCATCAAAATTATAAGGGAATGCGTTTGTTTTGCCATCCCATAATCCGCTTTCTTGTCTAATTTTAACCCAGTTTCTTGTAATTGGGTTAAGGTATTCTCTAATAAATGTGTACCTATCAAAAGTAGTAAAGTCAGAATTTTTAGTAATAAAGACTAGTGCTTCTTTTATATTTTTAGTGAAAATTTGATCTAAATTTTGATTTTCTTGTGTAATTAGGGGGTGTAAAGATAGTTTGTAAACCGCATATAGGCTTTCTAGTGAAATTGCTGTTTCTGCAATGCTATTTCCTGTTACAGGTGTGTCAAAACCTGCTAAAGCTAAGCTTGTAATACGCATTAATTGCTGGTGTGTACCAATAAAGAATCGTTTTGGGGTAAGTTCTTTTTCTTTAATATTTACTTTAAGGTTTGTTAAAAATCCATTTTGGTAATACAGTTCTCTTAAATAATCTTTTTGTGTTGCTCCGTCTGTAAATAAAGTTTCTTCTAGTTTTTGCAAACCAATTGGCGCTACAACTCTTCCGCTATCGTCATTATAAATGGGCAAGGCTGGTCCGTTTGCTCTATGGGTTACGGCTGAATTTAATACGCCAGCGTAAGGTTCGGCCTTTTTAAATGCGGCTCTAAGTTTAAAAAATAATGGTTTAGCCCTAGGGTCTTCAATTTTTAAAAGTTTTAAAGAATCAACTAAATCTGTTGCTGTGGTTATCTGTTCAAGGTAATAATCTTGAGCAAGTTTCCATTTAACGTTGTTTTTAGAAATTGTTTTTTTATAAGTCTCTTTCTCTTTGCAAGAACTTGCTAGTAAGAGTAATACAACTAAAACTCTAAAATTTTTTTTAAACATTTGGTATGTAGATTTAAAGTAAAAAGTCCCTGTAACATTTGTTACAGGGATTTTTTATAAAAGTATATTGTTGTTTATCTAGGTAAACCTTTAAGTAGTACAATTTGCGAACCTTCTAGGTAAGGCATATTTCCTAACCATGGATGTTGTAGAGATTGTGTGCCGCCGTCTACACCAGCAAATTCATCACTTTCCCAGTAGTGCGGTTGTAGCGCTAGCATAAAAGTGCCTGGCTCACCAACCTTATCAGAAATATCTATTAGAGATCCAAACTCACCGCTTATACCCGTAGTTTTATCCTTTGCTAAGTCGTTTCTAACGACTAACTCCATTACTTTTTTGGAGTTGTTCCCGTTTAAATCTGCTTGGTAAATATATGCTGAATGGCCTCTTGAGAAAGAATTAGGATCTTCCTGTATATAGACGTAATTTTCTGTAACACATAAGTTATCTGGACTTTGTAGTTGGGCTAGATTGCCATCCATATTATTGCTATCTGTGTTGCCGCTAACAATCTGCGTTAATTTACCTTCTAATGGGTTGTTCGTGTCTAATTCTAATTTGTAAACTGTTCCCCAATCGTTATATGTTCCTCTTCCAGGACCACGACCCGTTACAGCAAAAAATACATTTCTTCCGTTTGCATCACTACCTTTTTGATAATCTACATCTTCAACACGCATAAATTGTGATGCTAAAACATCATTACATGCAGTTTCCATTTCTTCGACAGTAAGGCTTGCTCCATCAACAATTTCTACAAATTCTATATCGTATGTTTTCTGAAAATCTAAACTGCTTTCATCATACTGCATATCGATAGCTGCAGTTTTTACACCATCTGTGCCATCAGAAATTTGCTTTAAACGTAACACGTATATTTTTCCTCCTGTTAAGTCTGCATCGCCAGCGGTAGAGTGGTACATAATAACTTGTCCTTCAGACCCAGAAGAATCATCATCGCCACCAACTATAACTGTTTGTCCTGCGTATGCTCCTTGTGGCAGAGGTGTTGCATTTTCCCAAGCAAATTCGCCTAATGCATCTAATCCAAAATCTGCAGTAGGTGTTGGTGTCTCTACCAATGGGTCTATGGCTTTTACATCATAATTAAAAGCTTCAGAAGCAGATAAGAACAAATCTTTAGATCCGCCATGAATTTCTTTTTCCCACATGGTACCAGAACACTGGCGTGCAAAATCTGCAACACTAGAGTTTAAAAGGTAAGTTGCATCTGTTATGTTAAAGTTTTTGTCTAATGATAGTCTGGCCACAGCAAAATGATCTTCAAAGTTTACAACATACTCGTACCCTTCTCCGTTTTTTAATAATCCGGCGCCATCTGCACCACCGCCAATTCTAAAATCCGAACCATTAAAGTTTAATACGTCGCTAGAGCTAACTAAAGAAAAAGCTTCGACAAAGTTAAACTGTGGGTCCATTGCAACTAACGGTTTAAGGTTAGATTTGTCCTCAAACATTGTTAGTTCTGTAGTATGGTCTTCACCATCTTTTCCGTCTTGACCGTTAATTCCGTCAATGCCGTCTATTCCTTTTGTGCCATCCATACCATCTTCTGGATCGCAACTAATAATACTTGCTCCCATTAAAGAGAATACAAATGCTTTGCGTATTAATTTTTTGTACATTTTCTTAGTGTTGTTGGTTATTATTTCTCGTGACAAAAATATCATCCAACAGTGCTAAGCCTGTTAATACATTATGGTCTTTATATTAAGTTAATTTTGTCTTTATGTTACTACTTTAAGAGAAGGTTAATAATTGTAATTGTTCTTAATAGGAATAATTGTTAAAAAGACCAGTTGGTTTGTTTTTTGAAGTCGATGTTTTTCTTCTCAAGTGCATAAGGAAGTTTACTTTTTTCTTTTTTCCGATGAAATACACGTTTTGTTCATTTTTGCACAGAATATGACAAACAAACAAACCATTCAGTTTGCAAAAACTAAATTATATTTTAAAGATTTGGAACTAAAAAGTGAAGAATTGGTCTTAATTAGACCAATTCTCCTATGTGAAAAAGTGCTTCACCTTGGTTTACTACTGCTTGGTGATTTACACAGAAAACGCAGCCATTAAAAGGGGCTTTAATTTCTTTGCTTCGTCTAGAAAAAGCATCGGTAACAATTCCAATAACAGCTCCTTTTTTTATGTCGCTTCCATTTTTAATTTTAGGTAAAAACATACCTGCCGTTGGCGCGCGTACCCATCTTCTGTTTGTTAGGTAAACAGTTTCTTCTTTCTCTAAAGAAAGAGCATCTGTTTTGGCTAACATATCAAAATGATGTAATGTGTTTAAGACACCCTGCACTCCTTGTTCTATAGCGTATTCATTAAAACGCATGCTTTCACCAGCTTCATAAACAATGGTAGGTATGCCTTTGTTAAACGCTGTTTTTCTAAATGATTTAGGAATTAAGTCAGACGAAAACGTAAAAGGAGCATTAAAAATAGCAGCAAGTTCTTCACTCTTTTTGTCAGCTGCTGTATAACGCACCTGTGGGTAGTTAGACCTGCTTCCGCCACCTGTATGTAAATCGATTCCAAAATCTATCTGCGGAAAAATCTCTTTTGTAAAATGATATGCAATTCTACTAGCCAATGAGCCTAACTTTGAACCAGGAAAACTGCGGTTTACATCTTTGCCATCAGGTAATTCTCTGGAAAAATGTATAAAACCAAAAATATTTAAAATAGGAACAGCTATTATGCAGCCTTTAGTGACTTTAAAATGCTTTTTGTCTAGCATTCTACGCACTATTTCTATACCGTTAATTTCATCGCCATGTAGACCAGCCTGAACTAACAGTGTTGGTCCAGGGACTTTAGAGTTAAATACGTATATTGGAATATCTATAATAGTACCCGTTGGTAACCTATCAATTTTTATGCTTACCAGTTTCTCTTCTCCTGGACGCACATTTTCTTCACCAATAGTAATGGTTTTATTTTCGTCTTTTAAATGCATTTTCTTCTACGTATTCTATAATTTTTTTAGCGATATTTACTCCTGTTGCATCTTCTATTCCTTCTAAGCCTGGGGATGCATTAACCTCTATTAGTAATGGTCCATTTTTAGACCGTATTAAATCTACACCGGCAACACCTAAATCTAATTCTTTTACTGCTCTTAGTGCTATTTTGGATTCGTAAGCTGTTGGTTCTATGGCCAGGGTAGATGCACCTCTATGGACATTGGATCTAAATTCGCCTGCTTCACTAGTTCTCTTCATAGAGGCAACAATCTTATTGCCTACAATAAAAATTCGGATATCTTCTCCGTTAGATTCTTTTATAAATCGCTGCAATAATATACTAGTATCCATCTTGTAAAATGTATCTATGATAGATTTTGCAGATTTTTTTGAATCGGCTAAGATTACACCTAATCCTTGTGTGCCTTCTTGTAATTTAATTATTACTGGTGCGCCACCTAATAATGTAAGCTGAGTTTCTATATTATCTGGGTTGATAGAAAATAGTGTTTCTGGAATGGGAACACCACACCTAGTCATTATTTGTAGTGTCTTTACTTTGTTGCGCGCTTTTATGATACTTGAAGACTTGGCAGTTGTAAAAACACCATTAAGTTCAAATTCATACACTATGGCGGCACCATGTTTGGTTACTTTAGCGCCAATTCTTGGAATAATAGCATCAAACTCATTTGTAATGTCCTCTTCATTAAGGTAAACCTTTGGTGTTTGTGCACCAAGTTTAACAGCACATTTGGTATGGTCTATTAGTTCAATGTAATGCCCACGCTTTTCTGCCTCTTGTGCAATTCTACGTGTAGAATAGACTGCCATACTAACAGAAAGTAATCCAATGTCCATTTTTTAAATCTTAATAATTTTCTATGAATATCGGTCAAAAATAGTAATTAAGAGAATCGGTACTCAAACTTTCTTTAAATTAATTCTAAATACGATACATAATCATAGCAAAGTTTGTTGATAACTGGTAGGAATCGTAAATTTGTAAAACAAAACTAACAACAAATGAGCGGATTTTTTAAATCTTCAATTGGTAGAAAGTATGCAATGGCGCTTTCTGCTTTATTTTTAATGTTTTTTCTACTTCAGCATTTTGCTATTAACATTTTATCGGTATTTAGTCCAAACGCATTTAATGAGGCTTCTCATTTTATGGGTACTTTTTGGGTAATACAGTATGTGATGCAACCTGTTTTAATTTTTGGAGTGATGTACCATTTTATTATGGGCTTTATTTTAGAAATAAAAAACAGAAAAGCAAGAGTAGTTAAATATGCTAAAAATAATGGAGCAGCTAATTCTAGCTGGATGAGTAGAAACATGATATATAGTGGTTTAGCTATACTAGGTTTCTTAGTACTTCACTTTATTGATTTCTGGTTGCCAGAAATAGAAACAAAATACATTCAAGGCGATATGTCTGGACTGTTAGCAGATGGTGAAGGCTTTCGTTATTACGAAGAGCTTACGCACAAGTTTGTTAACCCTTTAAGAGTTGGCGCTTATGTCTTGGCATTTGTGTTTTTATCTTTACACCTTATGCACGGATTTAGTTCTGCGTTTCAATCTTCTGGAGTTAGCTCTATGAGAAAACAAAAGCTTCAAGCTTTTGGTAAGGCTTATGCTATAATAATTCCTTTAGGATTTATTTTTATAGCCCTTTTTCATCATTTTAATCATTAATAATATAGTATCATATGTCTGTATTAGATTCTAAAGTACCTAAAGGCCCTCTTAAAACTAAGTGGACCGATTATAAAAACCATATAGATTTAGTTAACCCTGCAAACAAACGTAACATAGATGTTATTGTTGTTGGTACTGGTTTGGCGGGTGGTTCTGCTGCTGCTACATTAGCAGAATTAGGTTATAATGTAAAAACTTTTTGCTACCAAGATTCTCCGCGTAGAGCTCACTCTATTGCGGCGCAAGGTGGTATTAATGCAGCTAAAAACTATCAAGGTGATGGTGATTCTACATACCGCTTGTTTTACGATACGGTTAAAGGTGGGGATTACAGATCTAGAGAGGCTAACGTTTATCGTTTAGCTGAGGTTTCTGCAAATATTATTGACCAGTGTGTTGCTCAAGGTGTTCCTTTTGCACGTGACTATGGTGGTTTATTAGATAACCGTTCTTTTGGTGGTGTATTAGTATCTAGAACTTTTTACGCAAAAGGACAAACAGGACAACAATTATTGTTAGGAGCTTATTCTGCAATGAACAGACAAATTGCACGTGGTAAAATTACTCCGTTCAATCGTCATGAAATGTTAGATGTTGTAAAGGTAGATGGTAAAGCTCGTGGTATTATTGCTCGTAACTTAGTTACTGGTGAAATAGAACGTCACTCTGCTCATGCAGTAGTTATTGCTTCTGGTGGTTACGGTAATGTTTATTTCTTATCTACCAACGCAATGGGTTCTAATGCAACAGCTGCATGGAAAATACATAAAAAAGGTGCATTCTTTGCTAATCCTTGTTATACTCAAATTCACCCAACGTGTATCCCACGTTCAGGTGACTATCAATCTAAATTAACATTGATGTCAGAATCTTTGCGTAATGATGGTCGTATTTGGGTTCCTAAAAATATGGATGATGTAATGGCAATTCGTGAAGGCAAGAAAAAGCCAACAGATTTGTCTGAGGATGAGAGAGATTACTACTTAGAAAGAAGATATCCTGCATTTGGTAACTTAGTACCTCGTGATGTTGCTTCTAGAGCGGCAAAAGAGCGTTGTGATGCTGGTTACGGTGTTAATGCAACAGGAGAAGCTGTTTATTTAGATTTTGCTTCTGCAATACAACGTTATGGTATAGAGCAAGCTAAAATTCATAATATAGCAAATGCTTCTGCAGCTAAAATATATGAATTAGGAGCTGCTATCGTAAAAGAGAAATACGGAAATCTTTTTCAAATGTACGAGAAGATTGTAGATCAAGATCCTTATAAAACTCCAATGATGATATACCCTGCGGTACATTATACTATGGGTGGTGTTTGGGTAGATTATAACTTAATGACTACAGTAGAAGGTTTATACTGTATTGGTGAAGCAAACTTCTCTGATCACGGTGCAAACAGACTAGGTGCTTCTGCCTTAATGCAAGGTTTAGCAGATGGTTATTTTGTATTACCTTATACAATTGGTAATTATTTATCTCATGAAATTAGAACAGGAAAAATCCCTACGAATACGCCTGAGTTTGATGCCGCTGAAAAAGAAGTATCTGATAAAATAGATTTCTTTATAAACAATAAAGGAGAGCACTCTGTAGATTATTACCATAAGAAATTAGGTAATATAATGTGGGAGAAATGTGGTATGTCTCGTAACGCTGAAGGTTTAAGAGAAGCAATGGTAGAGATTAAAGCTTTACGTGAAGACTTTTACAAAAACGTTAGTGTGCCGGGAACTGCAAATGAATTAAATGCAGAATTAGAAAAAGCTGGTCGTGTAGCAGATTTCCTTGAGTTAGGAGAGTTGTTTGCTAAAGATGCTTTAGAGAGAGAAGAATCTTGTGGTGGTCACTTTAGAGAAGAATCTGTTGAGTTAGACGGTGAGCAAAAAGGTGAAGCTAAGCGTAACGATAAGGAGTTTGCTTTTGTTTCTGCTTGGGAGTATAAAGGAGAACCTGGTGATGCTGTTTTACATAAAGAGGATCTAGAGTTTAAAGAAATTGAATTAAAACAACGTTCATACAAATAAGATAGACATTATGAATTTAACACTTAAAATTTGGCGTCAGAAAGATGCTCAGTCGAAAGGTAAAATGGTCGATTATAAAGTGACTGAGATCTCAGAACATATGTCTTTCTTAGAAATGATGGATGTTTTAAACGAACAGTTAATTAATACGGGTGAAGAGCCAGTAGCTTTTGATCATGATTGTCGTGAAGGTATTTGCGGTATGTGTTCTATGTATATTAATGGTGAGGCTCACGGTCCAGATAGAGGAGTAACTACATGTCAGTTACACATGCGTATGTTTAAAGATGGTGATACTATTACAATAGAGCCATTTAGAGCAGCAGCATTTCCTGTATTAAAAGATTTAGTTGTAGATAGAGGTGCTTTTGATCGTATACAGCACGCAGGTGGTTATATATCTGTAAACACTTCTGGTAATACACAAGATGCTAACGCTATTCCTATTTCTAAGCACGCTGCAGATGAGGCTATGGATGCTGCAACTTGTATTGGTTGTGGTGCTTGTGTTGCAAGTTGTAAAAACTCTTCTGCTATGTTGTTTGTAGGTGCTAAAGTGTCTCAGTATGCATTATTGCCACAAGGACAAGTAGAGGCCACAGACCGTGTTAGAAATATGGTTGCCCAAATGGATTTAGAAGGTTTTGGTAATTGTACAAACACTGGTGCTTGTGAAGTTGAATGTCCTAAAGGAATTTCATTAGAAAATATTGCACGTATGAACCGTGAATTCTTAAGCGCAAGTATTAAAGGATAAATATAAAAGAATAAGTTACTATGTAGCTGTACTTATATAAATTAAAAAATCCCAAACTGTATCTACAGTTTGGGATTTTTTATGTTTTGTATCTAGTGTTTAGTCTGCGTAATTAGGAATGTAAGTGTCTCCATTAACAATGGCTTGTACATCTTTTTCTAAGCTAATTATAGGCGATTCTACAATGCGGTTTACTTCCTTGCCGTCTTTATATAGAATAAATGTAGGCACGTGTGTAATAGCTAGCCCTTTTTCCTCGCCACCTGGGCTTTTTTTGTAATTGTTTCTTGCATTATCTACTGCTACTAATTTAAAATTTTCCATAGGGAAATTTGCCGTTTCTAATATTTTGTAGAAAGGTGGAGTTTCTCTTTTGCTATCGCCGCACCAAGTACCCATAAAGGCAACTATCTTATAGTCTTTAAGTTTATCTTCTATAGATTTTAATGTTTCTGTGTCTACTTTGTAATTGTCGTATTTTGGGGCAAACCAATTGGCAAAAGAGTTTTGTGTTAAGTCGGTTTTGTTAATTTCACCTAGTAAACGTTCCCTGTTATTGTGATCTTTTGGGACTTGTGCTATTGCTGTTAAAGAGAATAATAATAAAAGGAGAAGTTGAATAGTACTTGTGTGTTTTTTCATCGAGAGTAATTTTACACTAAGTTATCTAGTTTATTTCGGTTTTTAAAGAGTTTTAAGCCTTTTTTAGCATAAATCTGAATTGTATACTTGTTATAAAGATAAAATGTTTTGTGAGTCTTTATATTGATGTATTAGGAGGTTTGTATAGCTAGTTGTTTTAGGCAATGCTATTTTTCTGAATAGATAAGTGTGCCGAAAATGTGTATAACCAAAAAAGGAGCTACATTTTGTAAAATGTAGCTCCTTTTGTTTTGTTTTTTAAACTCATTTATGAAAACATAAATAGTTTTTTCGTCAGGCTAATAATTCCAGAAAAAAAATTTCTCTTATAAATTACTTTCTGTGTTGTTGGGTAAAATTGGGCATTCATAATTTTAGGTTGTTTAAAGTTGTAATTTGGGGTTAAACTTTTAATACAACGTAAATATATAAGGAGAATGCTTTCTATTTAAATTTTTGTTGTGAACAACTAGTAATTTGTTGTGAAAGGTTATAATCTATTTTATAGGTCCATCTCTGGGATGTCTCCGTTTATAATTAATGTCCCCTTGGTTGCGTTTTTAATTTCTTCTACAGTAACCCCAGGTGCACGTTCTAAAAGTAAAAACCCTTCTTTTGTAACCTCTAAAACAGCAAGATTGGTTACTATTTTTTTAACACAGCCAACGCCTGTTAGTGGTAGTGTGCATTTGTCTAATATTTTAGATTCTCCAGCACGGTTTGTATGCATCATAGCAACAATTATATTTTCGGCTGACGCAACAAGATCCATTGCGCCTCCCATACCTTTTACCATTTTTCCTGGAATTTTCCAGTTGGCAATATCTCCAGTTTCAGAAACCTCCATAGCGCCAAGTATCGTAAGGTCTACGTGTTGTCCTCTTATCATGGCAAAACTAGTGGCAGAATCAAAAAAAGAAGCTCCAGGAAGTGTAGTTATAGTCTGCTTTCCTGCATTAATTATATCTGCATCTTCTTCGCCTTCAAAAGGAAAAGGTCCCATTCCTAGAACGCCATTTTCACTCTGGAACTCAACATTTATATCGTTATTCACAAAATTGGCTACTAAAGTAGGTATGCCAATACCTAAATTTACATAATAACCATCTTGTACTTCCTTTGCAATTCGTTTTGCTATTCCGTTTTTATCTAGCATAATGTTTACTATAAAATTGAATATTTTTAATTTGATAAGTTACCTGCGTCTTATCATATACTTGTTAAAAGAATTTGTTGCACTGCTTTCTACAGTCATAAAAAGTATAGGGACACCTAAGGCAACTGTTCCAATAGCTCCAAAAATTGACCATAAAATAACTGCGGTTATACAACCAATTGCAGCTCCTATTAGTATTAACTTTTTATTATGTACTGCAGTAATTTTATTAATGTGCACTTTTTCTTTAGAGTTGCAACTTGTACAATTGGCAGCAAAATTGTCACCAATCTTCATGTGTAAGTCTCCTCTTGTTGCAATTACTGGTGTGTAGTAATTTGTAGCTTTGCAAGACGGACATCTATACGCTAGTTTCATAAAGTACTATTAAAATAATTACTCCTTTTTTCTAACAGTGCGTTGTTCTATTCTTTTTTGATAATCTTTTCCTTGAAATATGCGTTGTACAAAAATACCTGGAACGTGAATTTCGTTTGGGTTTAAGCTTCCGGCAGGTAAAAGCTCTTCAACTTCTGCAACAGTTATTGTAGCTGCGCCACACATTACTGCGTTAAAGTTACGAGCAGTGCCTTTAAATATAAGGTTTCCGGCTTCATCACCCTTCCAAGCTTTTACAAATGCAAAATCTGCTTTTGCAGCTTCTTCAAGAACATACATTTTACCGTTAAATTCTCTCGTTTCTTTGCCTTCTGCTACTTCCGTGCCGTAGCCGGCTGGAGTGTAAAAGGCAGGGAAGCCTGCTTGTGCTGCTCTACACTTTTCTGCTAAAGTACCTTGTGGTGTTAATTCTACTTCTAGTTCGCCACTTAACATTTGTCTTTCAAATTCATCATTCTCACCTACGTAAGAAGATACCATTTTCTTTACCTGACGTTTTTGAAGGAGTAGGCCAAGACCAAAATCGTCTACACCGGCATTGTTAGATATACAAGTTATGCCAGTTACATTTAGGTCTACTAATTCTTCTATAGCATTTTCTGGAATACCACATAAGCCAAAGCCTCCAACCATAAAAGTCATATTGTCTTTTACGCCTTTTAGAGCATCTTTAACGTTAGCTACTGTTTTTCTAATCATTTTATGTAAGAATTAATTAAAAATCTAGATCGTCTAAATCATCTGCAGGATTATTCTCCTGTTCCAACTCTTGATTTACTTTTGCACAATCTACGTTAATAGATAAGTTTTTGGGTTTGGTAAAAGCTTTATCTGATATACCTAGATCTTTGTTCTCGTAGTTAGATTTCATGTATAATCCCCAAATTGGTAAAGCCATGGATGCACCCTGACCATATAGAACACTTTTAAAGTGAGTTGCTCTTTCTTCGCCACCAACCCATACGCCGGTAACTAAGTTAGGAACCATACCCATAAACCAACCATCACTTTGTTTTTGTGTAGTTCCTGTTTTACCAGCTATAGGGTTTTTAAATTCATATGGGTATCCTGTTATAATTTCTTTGTACATATTGCTGTTTGCGCCAGTTGTTCTTAAACGTGTTCCAGAACCGCCGTGTGTAACACCTTCCATAAGGTTTACCATGGCGTAGGCAACATCTTTACTCATTACATCTCTTGTTTCTGGAGTGTATTCGTATAAGACAGTACCGTTTTTATCTTCAATTCTTGTAACCATTACAGGTTTAACATATACACCTTGATTTGCAAAAGCGCCATAAGCACCTACCATTTCGTATACACTAACATCTGTTGTTCCTAGGGCTATAGATGGTACAGCAGGTATATCACTTGTAATACCTAATCTTTTTGCCATAGCGGCAACTGGTTCTGGGCCAACTTCATCTATTAATTTAGCTGTTATGGAGTTAACAGAATTGGCTAACGCATCTTTTAACGTCATCATTTCACCAGAATACTTACCATTGGAGTTTTTAGGACACCAAGCATCTGTGTTTCCGTGTTTGCCAGCGGCAATACAGTGTTGTGTATCCATAATATGGTCACATGGAGACATGCGCAGTTGATCTATAGCTGCGGCGTATACAAATGGTTTAAAGGTAGAGCCAACTTGTCTGGTTCCCCTATATACATTGTCATACTGAAAATGAGTGTAGTTTATACCGCCAACCCAAGCTTTTACGTGTCCTGTTTGTGGTTCCATGGACATCATTGCTGTTCTTAAAATAGATTTGTGGTATCTAATAGAGTCTAGTGGAGTCATTACGGTGTCTTTGCTTTTGGTTTTAGACGTCCAGCTAAAGATTTTCATTGGAATAGGTTTTGTAAAAGAGGCTCTAATCTCTTTTTCAGATTTACCGGCTTTTTTCATGTCTCTCCAGCGGTCAGATGTTTTCATACCGCGCTCCATAATTCTATTTATTTCGTCCTTATTAATATCTAAAAACGGAGCAGTTTTATTGCGTTCAGGAGTATTCTGTACAAAAAACTCAGCCTGTAGCTTTGTCATATGTTGTTCTACAGCTACTTCTGCGTTTTTTTGCATTCTAGAGTCAATAGTCGTGTAAATCTTTAATCCGTCTAAAAATAAGTTCCATTTGTCGCGTTCTCCTTTTAATGCAGGCTTAGGGTTTTTCTTTGCCCAACCGTTCATAAAACCTTGCAGGTACATTCTAAAATATGTAGCAAGGCCTTCATTATGGTTTTCTGGAGAAAAGTTAAGACTTAAAGGTGTTTTTTGCAATGAGTCTTTCTCTTTTTGAGTAATGTAGCCATATTTTGCCATTTGCGCTAAGACTACATTTCTGCGGTTTAATGTCCCTTTTGGGTTTCTTTTTGGAGTAGGGTTGTATAAAGATGAATTTTTAAACATACCTACCAACATAGCCGATTCTTTAACATCTAAATCTATAGGTTCTTTTCCAAAATAAATACGAGAAGCAGAACGTATACCATCTGCGTTGTTACCAAAATCATAGATATTAAAATACATTGCTATAATTTCTTCTTTGGTGTACTGGCGCTCTAAACGGGTTGCTATAACCCATTCTTTAATTTTTTGAGTATAACGTTGCCATCCTCTAGCGGCTAAACCCGTAAACAATTGCTTTGCTAATTGCTGAGAAATTGTACTCGCGCCACCTTTTTTACCTAAGTAGAAAAAAGCTCTTAGTGTACCACGAGCATCTATACCAGAGTGCTCAAAATAACGTGCATCTTCAGTAGCAACTAAAGCATCTACTAGGTGTTTTGGTAATTGGTCGTAAGCAACAATTGTTCTGTTGTCGTCTAGATAGTACTTACCTAGTAATTCGCCATCAGAAGATATAATTTGACTAGCTAAATTTGTTTGTGGATTTTCTAAACGTTCAAAGTCTGGCAACTCGCCAAAAGCACCAGAAGATGCTAATAAAAATACCATTACAGCAGAGATAATACCTACTAAAAATAATATCCAAAACCATTTTACAAATTTAAAAAATGGTTTACTCTCTTTTTTCTTTACAGCCTTTGCCATTGCTACTCTTAATTTTTTTCTATTTGATACCCAACATCTGTGATGCCTTCTAAATTTACAACACCGTCTACGTTACCGTTTTTGCGCATAGCTTGTGATATGTCTAGTGTATATACGCCATTTTCTGGGAAAACGATGTTTTCTTTAAGCCACAGTTTACTTTCTTTAACCGAGCCATTACCCTTGCCTAGCCATTCGCCATTTGGTAAAGCCATTTGGTATTCTAGGGTATCTTTTATAATAGTGCCGTTTGGGAAACTTAATTCTGATATTAAAAATAAGTTGCTGTACGGAAAAGTATTATCGTTCCTAAGATTGATAAAAATATTATATCTATTAATTGTGTCTGGAGCACTAAATGAAAACGCAGCGGCTTCATCTTTGTTCCAAACACCATTTTTAGTTGCCTTGTATTCGGTCTCAACAATAGTAGAATTGCAAGAACCAAAGACAATAAGTAAAAAAATGATAAAGCTATTTCTTAACATTCTTAACGGGTCTTTTTTTGTTCTTACTATTAGCGTTGTTGTTGTTGTTGTTGTTGTTGTTGTTGTTGTTGTTGTTTCTTTTAGTATTGTTTTTTTTCTTTTTGTTAGAGCTCTTAGGCTTATCAAAACGAGTTAAACTATCTTGACCAACAACATTCTCAAAAACCATTGCTTTTTCTTCCACTACGTTTTCTATAGCGTAGTCTTCTAAACTTGCAATTTTTTCTTTGTTCTTATTAAGAGCAACAAGTTCATTTACTTGGTGTTTACTAAGCATGTGCCAGTTTGCAGCGTCATCTTTGTAAGAAAACCATAGCATCTCCTTAAAAATGTCAGTTTTTTGACAATAAGCAACGCCTTTCTCTGTAAATATTTTGGTGTCTTGATTAGGGAAGTCTTTAAGTGCATCTAAGT
The DNA here is from genome assembly GCF_023476645.1 of Cellulophaga sp. 20_2_10. GTDB lineage: Bacteria > Bacteroidota > Bacteroidia > Flavobacteriales > Flavobacteriaceae > Cellulophaga. The sequence continues at coordinate 58,213 of NZ_JAMCOJ010000013.1, read as the reverse complement.
ACACATCTAACTCGTAATTAAGACAACATTTAAGCTTGCCGCATTGGCCAGCTAATTTTTGCGGATTTAAAGATAGTTGCTGGTAACGTGCTGCTGCTGTGCTTACAGATCTAAAATCTGTTAACCAAGTAGAACAACATAGTTCTCTACCACAAGAACCAATACCACCTAAACGTTGAGCTTCTTGTCTGTATCCAATTTGGCGCATTTCTATACGAATAGAAAATGCCTTTGCCATATCTTTTATCAACTGTCTAAAGTCTACTCTGTCTTCTGCAGTGTAGTAAAATGTTGCTTTGGAGCCATCACCTTGAAACTCTACATCTGAAATTTTCATTTGTAGTTTTAGTGCAATTGCAATTTCTCTAGCTCGCTTTTTTATTGTTTCTTCACGATCTCTGCAATTTTGCCACGTATCTACATCTCTTTGATGTGCTTTTCTGTGTATTTTATAAACTTCTTCACCGTCTATAATAGCTTTTTTCTTTTTCATTTGAACTCTAACAAGTTCACCTGTTAGCGTTACCATGCCTACATCAAAGCCAGATTTTGCTTCGGTTACAACTAAGTCACCTATAGAAAGTGATAATTTATCTGTGTTTTTAAAAAATTCTTTTCGGCTATTTTTAAAGCGTACTTCTACGTAATTAAAAGGCTCACTGCCATTTGGCAATGACATATTAGAAAGCCAATCAAAAACCGTTAATTTATTACAGCCATCTGTTCCGCAAGTACCATTGTTCTTGCATCCTTTTGGTTGGCCGTCTTTACCAGTTGAACAACTGCTACAACCCATATTATATATATTGATTTGACTCTAAAAGCAAAGCTGCTTTTTTGTCAAAAAAGGTTCATATTAATTTACTTAACGGTAAAGATACTATTTTTAAGTTGAAAATAATAAGGCAGTACTTTATTGGATAATGGTAATGGTGTAAAATGTAAAAAATTGATCTAAAAAAGGGAGTTGTTTTAACAAAAAAAAGCTGTTGAAATTTAATATTTTCAACAGCTTTAACGTTTATTTTATATGCTTAAAAAAGTCCTTATTTTTTGTATTTTAAAACTTTTGACCTTCCTTTTTTAAATATCTTATTGCTTACAGTTTTTCCGCGTCTCAATTCTTTTTGCTCTTCAAACGGTAGTTCGTGTACTTCTTTACATTCTGTAGAACAGCAATTGTTCATTTCCGCAGCACATTTTTTACATTGTATAAATAATAGATGGCAAGCCTCATTAGCGCAATTTACGTGTTCGTCACAAGCCTCTCCGCATTGGTGGCAATTTGCAATTACATCATCTGTAATACGTTCTCCTCTTCGGTGATCAAAAACAAAGTTTTTACCAATAAATTTATTTTCTAATTTTTTGTCATTGACTTGTCTGGTATATTCAATTATACCGCCGTCTAATTGGTACACATTCTTAAAACCTTTGTGTTTGTAATATGCGCTTGCTTTTTCACAACGAATACCGCCGGTGCAATACATAACTAGTTTTTTGTCTTCTTTATGGTCTTTTAAATCGTTCTCTATAATATCTAAAGAATCTCTAAAAGTATCTACGTCTGGTGTAACGGCATTTTTGAAATGACCAATTTCGCTCTCGTAGTGGTTACGCATATCTACCAAAACAGTGTTTGGATCTTCAATAAGTTCATTAAATTTTTCAGCATTAACGTGCACACCTCTGTTTGTAACGTCAAAAGAATCATCGTTTAAACCATCGGCAACAATTTTATTGCGGACTTTCACCTTCAACTTTAAAAAAGACATATTGTCTTGCTCAATAGCTATGTTTAGTCGTACGTTTTCTAAAAAAGTAATGCTATCTAAATGTTCTTTAAAAGCATTAAAATTTTCTGCAGGCACAGATAATTGGGCGTTAATGCCTTCTGTAGCTACGTAGATACGACCAAGAACTTCCATTTGGTCCCACGTAATGAATAGGTGATCTCTAAATAAAGAGGTGTTGCCAATGTGCGCGTACTTGTAGAAAGAAATGGTTAGGCGTTCCTTGCCAGCCTCTTCAATAAGGGCTGCTCTCTCTTTTGCGCTTAATGTATTGTACAGTTGCATGCTATACTAAATTTATTAAGTTAAAGAATAGCTGCAAAATTAGATAATATTACACTTATACCCAACAAAAAAGGGTCTTAACATAAGTCAAAACCCTTTTTAGGTTCTTTTCTGCTTAACCAACAAAGCTGAAAAAAGTAATTATGCCTCAACATTATAAAAAATTGAAGCACCTTCTTTTTTTAATAGAAGGTAAACACACCTTGTAGATGTAGCTTTGGTAAAAAGGTTGCGTTGGCATTGTATTATGACAAAAGAAATGGTAATTTAGCGCTACAAACACTATTAGAAATGAGCAACGAAAAAGAAGCAAAATTAAAAGCGTTAAAATTAACTTTAGACAAGCTAGATAAGACTTACGGTAAAGGTGCTGTAATGAAAATGGGCGATAAAGTTGTAGAGGATATAGCTGTTATCTCTTCTGGATCTTTAGGTTTAGACATTGCGTTAGGTGTAAGTGGTTATCCTCGAGGTAGAGTAATAGAAATATACGGACCAGAATCTTCTGGTAAAACAACATTAACGTTGCACGCTATTGCTGAAGCTCAAAAAGCAGGTGGTATTGCAGCATTTATAGATGCAGAACACGCTTTTGATCGTTTTTACGCAGAAAAATTGGGAGTAGACATAGATAATTTAATTATTTCTCAGCCAGATCACGGTGAGCAGGCATTAGAAATTACAGATAATTTAATTAGATCTGGTGCTATAGATATTATTGTAATAGATTCAGTTGCAGCATTAACACCTAAAAGTGAGATTGAAGGTGAAATGGGTGATTCTAAAATGGGATTACACGCAAGACTTATGTCGCAAGCGTTACGTAAGTTAACTAGTTCTATTAGTAAAACTAATTGTACGGTTATCTTTATTAACCAATTAAGAGAAAAAATTGGTGTTATGTTCGGTAACCCAGAAACAACAACTGGTGGTAATGCATTAAAATTCTATGCTTCTGTGCGTTTAGATATTAGAAGGTCTACACAAATTAAAAATACTGACGGTGATGTGTTGGGTAACAAAACACGTGTTAAGGTTGTAAAAAACAAAGTAGCACCGCCTTTTAGAACTACTGAGTTTGATATTATGTACGGTGAAGGTATTTCTAAAATTGGGGAAATCTTAGATTTAGGAGTACAGTACGAAATAATTAAGAAAAGTGGATCTTGGTTTAGTTATGGTGATACAAAACTTGGTCAGGGTAGAGATGCTGTTAAAAGTATATTAGCAGATAATCCAGAATTGCTAGAAGAATTAGAAGTAAAAATTAAGGAAGCTATTAAGGCGTTAATGTCTTAAAACTGCTTTTAAATACTATTGTTTCTTTGCTATAATGAAGAAATAGATGCAAAATCCCGATTTTTTCGGGATTTTGTCGTTTTTAACGCAACCCTACTCTTTGTGCTACATCTAACAGGTAACTACAAATTTTTATAAAAGATGAAAAAAAGTTTAAGTATTTTAATGCTTGTGATAGCAAGTCTTTCCTTTACGGCTTGCTCTTTAGATGATGATGATGCTACTAATTTTAAATATGTAAATTTAAAGGTGATTAGTGCAGATGTTCCAGAAGCTTTTGAGTTTGGAGGTAAATATACAATTAGCGTTACTTATGCTAATCCAAATACCTGTACTTATTTTGAAGGGTTTGATATTCATAAACATCAATTAACAGAGCGCGAAGTGTACCCAATTGGCACAGAATTAACGGGGAATGATGATTGCCAAGAAAGTACAGAAGAAGTAGAGGTGACTTTTGATTTTGAAGTAATTTATAAAGAAGATTATTTATTTAAATTCTGGACAGGGAAAAATGTAGATGGTGAAGACGAATACATAGAAATTGCAGTACCAGTAAACGAATAAAATGTTTATAACCAACGATACTATCTTTTTTGGACTTAAATGAAACTATACATAATTGTGTAAAGGGCAATAGGGCTGCGCAAGAGCAACTTTATCGCCAATACGCACCTATGCTTTATGGTGTTTGTTTAAAATACTCTAAAAACAAAGTAGAGGCAGAAGATAGTTTGCACGATAGTTTTATGATCATTTTTGATAAAATTGGTCAGTTTAAATTTAATGGCTCTTTTGATGGTTGGGTTAAAAGAATAACCGTAAACACTGTTTTACAGAAATACAGAAAAGAGACCTACGTCTCCATTAAAGAAGAAGAGACCATAGAGGAGCCTGTAGAAATAGAGGTAGATAAAAATTCACCTTCCTTATCTGTATTGTTGGCGTATATACAAGAGTTGCCCTATAAATACAGAACCACATTTAGTTTGTATGTTTTAGATGGCTACACACATAAAGAAATAGGAGATTTACTAGGAACAACAGTAGGCACATCTAAATCTAATTTGGCTAGAGCACGACAAATATTAAAGGGTAAAATTGAAAAAACAAAATTAAAAATAGTAGTAGCAATAGTACTGTTTTGTCTGCTGCAATGGTAATTGTTGGTGGTTTATAAAAGATAAAATGAGTAAAGAAAATTTAGACAAGCTTTTCCAGGATAAGTTTAAGGACTTTGGAGATGTGCCGGACGAAAAAGTTTGGCAACGGCTTAATGCGTCTTTAGACCAAAAGAAAAAAGATAGGTTTTTAGTTCCTATGTGGTGTAAACTTGGCGGGGTTGCAGCTGTTTTAGCGTTGTTGTTTTTTGCAATAAAACCTTTTTTTAAGACTGATGAAGCAACATTACCAGTAATTACAGACACAGAGCATGTACTACCTAAGGTTGATGTAGAGGTTGTAAATAAAGATGCTAAAATAATTGAAGAAAAAGGCTCTAGTAAAACTAACTCAGATTTAAATATAGATGAAGAGGCAGTTGTGACTAGAACTAATACTAAAGAGAATACGGATGCTTCAGTTGTAAAAAATACGGCTGTTGCTCATGAAAAGAATAAGAGTAATGATAGGTCTAATGCTTTTGCAGCTTCACAGAAGAATGGCAATAGTGTAATAAGAGAGGTTAATAGCTCTTCAGATACTAAAAACGGATATACTAATGGTATTGCAAATGCTTCAATAAAAAATAAGAACGCTGTACAAAAGAATGTAGAAACTGACCCTGTAGATGAGATTAAAACAAAATCTATATCAACCTTAAAGGAAGAAAAAGAACAATTATTGTCTAAACAAATAGAAGAAGCAGTTGCAAATACAGATACTATTGGTAAAAAATCTATTTATGATGCCATAAAAGAGACGGAAGAAGAAGCAGTTGCGTCTATCAAAACAGATAAATGGTCTGTAGGTGCTAATGTTGCGCCTGTGTATTTTAATTCTTTAAAAGAAGGTTCTCCTGTAGATCCAAGTTTGGTGTCTAACTCAAAATCTGGTAATGTTAATATGAGTTACGGTATTACTGTAGCTTATGAGGTAAGTAAAAAATTAAGCATACGTTCTGGTGTACATAAAGTAGACTATGGCTACAATACCAATAATGTTTTTTTTAAATCTTCTTTTGATCCAGCAAGTAATAGTATGATTAGTTCTATAGATTATGATGTTAACGCGGCAAGTATTGTTATAGAAACTAGTGGAGATGCACTTTTGGCACCAAGTAATTCTAAGTTAGAAGAAGTTAGTTATGCATCTAAAAGCACTAGTAGAGAAGGTAAAATGGTACAGCAGTTTGGGTATTTAGAGGTGCCCTTAGAACTTAATTATGCGTTAACAGATGGTAAGTTTGGTGTACACCTAATTGGTGGTGTAAGTTCTTTGTTTTTGGTAGATGATTCTATTTCTTTAGAATCTGATGATTTAATAACTAAAATAGGAGAATCTAACAATATAAACACGCTTAATTTTAGTGCTAATATTGGTTTTGGATTAAACTATAAGTTTACACCTAAAATGCAGTTAAATGTAGAGCCAATGTTTAAATACCAATTAAATACTTTTTCTAATAGCTCTGGAGATTTTCAACCTTTTTCTATGGGTGTGTATAGTGGGCTTAGTTTTAAGTTTTAAAACGATATACCAGTTGGTTTTTTGCTTTGTAGCTCTTTAAGGATAACGTTTCGCACATCTTCTCTTAAGGTAATTTTGTGTGCTTCATCTAACTCATTGGTTTCAAAAAAAGAATGAATTTTTACGCGCAATAATCCTGGGCTTCCGCTAAAAAAAGTAAAAGAAAAACGTTTTTTACAGTCTAAAAATGTCATTGGAACAATCGGTATTTTATGAGCAATAGCCATTTTAAAAGCACCATCTTTAAACTCATCTAAAATAATATCTTCTTCTGGCACACCGCCTTCAGGAAAAATACAAATACTTAGTCCTTGTTTTAATCTTCTTTGCGCACGCATATACACTGCTGTTCTGCTTTTTGTATCTGTGCGGTCTACCATAATACAAACACGTTTGTAAAAGAAACCAAATATTGGAATTTTAGAGAGCTCCTTTTTGCCAACAAAAACAAACGGATTTTTACTTGCGCGTAGCATAAGCATAATATCTAGCATGCTGGTGTGGTTGGCAACTAACATGTAGCTTTTTCTTTTTTCTATCTTTTGCTCTCTTTTTATTTGTTGCGGGCAGCCCATGCCTAATAAAATAGGTCTAGCCCATAAGTTACGTGCTAGCCAAAAAAAGTACGGATACCATTTTTCTTTAATACATGATACAAATAGGAAAGGGAAAAACAATATTATAGGTAGGGCAACAAGAATGTAAAACCAAATACGGTATAATAAATGTCCAATGTTTTTTAGGAAGGTTAGCATAGCTTCAAAAATAGCAATTAATTAAAACTATGGTTAAAAAAGTTTACTTTTTAAATCACATCAAACTAAAAAAAAACCAAAAACCAAAATGTTGGTCTATTCTTCTATTTGCACTACCTTTGATTTTTACAATTATTTTAAATAAAATGGCAAGAGTTTTAACAGGAGTACAGAGCACGGGAGTGCCACATTTAGGTAATATTTTAGGTGCAATTATGCCAGCTATAGAAATGGCTAATGACCCAAAAAATGAATCTTTTCTTTTTATAGCGGACATGCACTCGCTTACGCAAATAAAAAATGGAGAAGAATTGCGTGGTAATACATACGCAGTTGCTGCGACCTGGCTTGCTTTTGGTTTAAATATAGATAAAACTGTTTTTTATAGACAGAGTGATGTTCCACAAACGACAGAATTATCTTGGTACTTAAGCTGTTTTTTTCCGTACCAAAGGTTAACCTTAGCGCACTCTTTTAAAGATAAGGCAGATAGATTAGACGATGTTAATGCTGGGTTATTCTCATATCCAATGTTAATGGCGGCTGATATTTTGTTGTATGATGCTGAGATAGTGCCGGTAGGTAAAGATCAAATGCAACATTTAGAGATTACAAGAGATGTAGCGTCTAGATTTCATGCGCAATTAGGAGAAACATTTGTTTTGCCACAAGGTAAAGTGCAGGAAGAGGCGAAGTTTATTCCTGGTACAGATGGGGATAAAATGAGTAAGAGTAAAGGGAACTTAATTAATTTGTTTCAGACTGATAAGAAGTTGCGTAAACAAATTATGGGTATCCAAACAGATAGTACACCAATGGAAGATCCTAAGGAGCCAGAAGGTGATAATGTGTTTGAGTTGTATAAAATACTAGCAACACCAGCACAAGTTGAAGAAATGCGTGCCAATTACAAAGCAGGTAATTATGGGTATGGTCATGCAAAACAGGCTTTGTATGAAGTTATTGTAACTAAGTTTGCTGATGCTCGTGAAAAGTATGATTATTATATGAATAACCTAGAAGAGATAGATGCAGCTTTGGCATTAGGGGCAGCAAAGGCAGCTACGGTTGCAAACGAAGTGTTAAGTAGAGTAAGAGCAAAAGTTGGGTATTAACTTTTACTCTTACGGTATCAATTTTTATATTATTCTATAGAGATTAATTCTACTTCAAAAATTAAAGTGGCGTAAGGAGGTATTTGGCCTCCTGCTCCTCTTTCTCCGTAAGCTAAGTCTTGCGGAATATAAAGTTCGTATTTAGATCCTACAGGCATTAATAGTAATGCTTCCGTCCATCCCTTAATAACTTGCGATACTCCAAAAACTATAGATTCACCACGTTTTATAGAACTATCAAAAACAGTTCCGTCTATTAGTTTTCCTTCATAGTGAACTTCTACTTTGTTGTCGGCAGTAGGTTTTGGTCCATCTCCAGCAATTAAAACCTTATACTGTAGTCCGCTTTCGGTAGTTTTTACGCCTTCTTTTTTAGCGTTCTCTGCTAAAAAAAGTTCGCCTTCAGCAGTTTGTCTTTTCGCTTCTCTTGCTTTTATCTCAACAATACTTTTTTGTATGTATTCTTGGGCATCTTCTTTAGAGATTTTTTCATTTCCATTTAGGGTTTCTTCTAAAGCAACAGCAAAAACATCATAATTAATAGATGTTACACCAACTGATTTTAAACTGTTTCCTATTTCAACACCAAAAGCATAACTAAACTCATGTATACTATCATTTAAGTTTACTTCTTTGGCTTTTTTAAGTTGATTTAATTCGTTTTTCAGGTTAGAGGCTTTCGTTTTTAAGGCGGCTACCTCCTTTATTAAATCTTTCTTTTTTTGAGCAAAACTCCCTGTGCTTATAAAAAATACTATTGCTACAACTACTAATTTTTTCATTTTTGATATATAATTTAATGCGAAAATAACTAAATTCTATAGGATTCTTACATTCGGACGTTTCTATACTCCAAAAACCCAAAACAAACCATTTAGTTTGTGATGTGTCTTAAAAATGGAGTAAAAAGTATTGTTTGGTAGGTGTGTTGCTATATTTTACTGGTAAATACCCTTATTGACACAAGGTAAACCGGGAAAATCGCGACAAGCAAACTGACTAGTCTTTTTATAATACGTAACTTTTAAGTAATAAATGCAGAGTTTGTCTTGTATTTTGGGACTTACAGGGCTTCAAATAGTTTTCCTGGTAAAGGTCTAATTACACCTTTCATTTCCATATTTAATAAAGTAGATGAGGTTTTAAAAATAGGAAGGCTACAAGCTAATGCAATACTATCTAGAAGTTGTTTGCCTTCTGCTTGTAGGTAATTGTGTATTTTTTGTTCTGTATCATCTAGATCTACAAAGAGTTGTTTTTGCACACTTTGTTTTTCTTTCTGTTGGGTATCCCAGTCTAGCAAATAAATTAAATCTGCTGCCGATGTTATCATATGTGCCTTTTGCTGTTTAATTAAATTGTTACATCCCAAGCTGTATTTATCTTCTGTTCTACCAGGAACTGCAAAAACATCTCTGTTGTAGCTATGCGCAATATCTGCAGTAACTAAGCTTCCGCCTTTTTCTGCCGATTCTATAACCACAGTGGCTTCACTTAGGCCTGCAATAATTCTATTTCGTTTTAAAAAGTTCTCACGTTCTGGAGTACTAGTACTCCAAAATTCAGTTAAAAAGCCACCATTTTTTTCTATATCTGTTGTGTACTTGCTATGTGCTTTTGGGTAAATCTGGTTTAATCCGTGTGCCAAACATCCAATAGTTTGTAAGCCATGCTTTACGGCTTCTTTCTGTATACAAATATCCACGCCATATGCAAATCCGCTAACTATTATAGGGTTTAAAGGAGCTATGTCCGCTATAAATTTTTCGCAAAAGGCTGTGCCGTAACTTGTAATTTTACGAGTACCTACAACACTAATAATTTTTCTGTTTTTTAAATCGATATTACCCCTTTTAAATAAAACTATTGGGGCGTCTATAGCGTGTTTTAAGTAATCTGGATAATCGGCATCAGTAAAATAGAGTACGTCAATAGTATTCTTTTTTATAAATTTATATTCCTCTTCGGCAGCTTCTAAATGAGCGGTATCATAAATATTTTTTAGTTTTAAGGAGCCAATACCATCTATTTTTAAGAGTTGCTCCTTAGGAGCATTAAAAATATTAGCGGCACTACCACAATGTGTAATTAATTTTTTGGCTGTTACGCTACCAATGTTGGGTATGTTCTGTAATCGTAGTATCGCAATTAATTCTGTAGTAGTCATTTAGGTGGTTTCTATAGTTGGCCGCAAAATACAATAAATAAAATGTTAATAAAAAGTTAGACAAAGTGTTTAAAGCATGATGATTTTTTACAATATTTGTCACAATGCGAACAGAACATTATATCGAAGAATTATTATATAGGTACAACTGTGTTGTAATACCAGCGTTTGGGGCTTTTTTAACGCAAAAAAGGGCTGCACAACTAGATGAAAACACCAACACATTTACACCTCCAAGTAAAATAGTATCATTTAATCAGCAAGTAAAATCTAACGATGGCTTGTTAGTAACTTATATAGCAACTGCAGAAAAATCTACTTACGAAGTAGTTTTAGAAGCGTTAACAAAAGAAGTTGAGCATTGGAATAGAATGCTGAAACTTGGTCAAAATATAAAATTTGGATCAGTAGGTGAGTTGTCTTTAAATCAGGATGATAAAATTGAATTTATACCTGCAAACAAAATAAATTACCTTACTTCTTCTTTTGGGTTGTCATCTGTTGTTGCATCGCCAGTAATTAGAGAAGTGTTAAAAGAGGAAGTTGTTACTTTAGAGCAAGAAGTTCCTTTTATTATAACTCCAGAAAGAAGAAGAGAAACTACGTTTAGACCATTGTTAAAATATGCAGCAGTTGCATTATTGGCTATTTCTACCGGATTAACAGGTTTACGTTATTATAATACTACAATTGCGATGCAAGAAATTGCACAGCAAGAAGCCCAAGAGCAAATATCTAGAAGCATACAAGAAGCAACATTTTTTAATACAGCTCCATTGGAGTTGCCTTCTTTATCTTTAGATATTATTGCTAAACCAGCCTCTCAAGAGCATTTTGTAATTGCTGGAGCGTTTAGAATAGAAAAAAACGCAAACAGAAAAATAGAAGAGCTTAAAAAGGAAGGTTACAATGCTAGTTATGCAGGCGTAAACAAATATGGTTTACACCAAGTTGCTTATGCTAGTTTTAGTGAGGTAAACGAAGGCTTAAAATTCCTTAATAAGATAAAAACAACGGTGTCTGCAGATGCATGGATGCTTTCTCTAAAGTAAAATATTTTCTTTTTTAAAGTAAAAGCGCAGTATCTTTGCGCAAAATTTAAAAAAGAAGAAATGCATACACCTAAAGATAGTAGAACTGTTATGACAGATTTGGTTCTCCCTAGTGAGACCAATCCGCTAAACAACTTGTTTGGAGGCGAACTGTTAGCTCGTATGGATAGAGCTGCTAGTATTGCAGCCCGTAGACATAGTAGACGTATAGTTGTAACGGCATCTGTAAACCACGTAGCATTTAATAGATCTATTCCCCTTGGTAGTGTTGTTACTGTAGAAGCAGCCGTTTCTAGGGCTTTTAAGACCTCTATGGAGATCTTTATAGATGTTTGGATAGAAGATAGGTTTAGTGGTGAAAAAACAAAAGCTAACGAAGCTATTTATACTTTTGTAGCTGTAGACGATACAGGAAAACCAACAGAAGTACCTGCATTAATTCCTGAAACAGCATTGGAAATTGAACGTTTTGAAGCTGCCTTACGTAGAAAACAATTAAGTTTGGTTTTGGCGGGGAAATTAAAACCGAACCAGGCAACTGAGCTTAAAGCCTTATTTGTAGATAAATAATAGTTGGTATATTTTATTTAACTTGTTAATTTATAAGATGTTATTATAAAATATACTTATGGGTATATATAAAAATCGATTTAGAAAATTCTCTAAATCGATTTTTTAGTTTAATATATGTCTTAATTTCTACCAGCTATTACGCCACCATCTGTATCCCAAATGGCACCTGTAACCCAAGATGCTTTGTTTGATAATAAAAATACAATACTATTGGCAATATCTTGCGGAGTCCCTGTACGACCAATTGGGTGAAAACCATTAAGACCTTCTAATGCTTTTTTAGCCTCATCTTTACCGCCAAAAACACCGTGATACACTGGAGTGTCTACAACAGCTGGAGATACAGCATTAACTCTAATGTTGTCATCTGCCAATTCCATTGCTAAATGTTGCGTTAAAGAATGTAAGCCTGCTTTTTGCATTGAATAAGCAGAAGATGGAGTCATTTTTACAGCTTGTTTTGCCCACATAGAACCAACATTTACAATAGAACCACCTTTGGTAGCTTTCATTTTTTTGGCTACAGCCTGAGTTAAAAAGAAAAAGCCTCTGTTGAGGTCTAAGTACGAATTGTAATCTTCTTCATTATGATCTAAAAAAGGTTTTGGATTAAATATACCTGATGCGTTAACTAAGTAATCTACATCTTCTAAAGCATCAATAGAACTTACCAATTGTTTTAAGTCTTCACTATTGGTAATATCAGCCTTTATTTTAAATAGTTTTGGAGTGTCTTCTATTTTATCGGTATTTCTACCAACCACAATTACACTTGCTCCGTTAGCTAATAACTCTTCTGTTGTAGCTTTTCCAATTCCGCTAGTACCACCAATTACAATGGCTACTTTGTTTTTTAAATCTTCCATATTTTATGTTTTAGTTTTAATTATGAACAGACAAGTCTGTCTTTTTTGTTGCAAATTTTTTTAGGTTATGATTTGCGAACATATATTTTTTGTTTCTTTTATAGGCCAACTGTCTTGGTGTAAGTGGCTCTCTGCAACAGCACTCTCATACAACAGGTATATTTGTCTTGCATAGCTATCAAGACTTTTATTGTTTTTAAGTTCTAAATTATCAGCAATTAAATTAGAAATTAAGGCAATAAAATTTGTCTTCTGGTTTTGTATTTCTCGCCTAATGCGTTCGTTGTCTTTTGGTATTTCTGATACCGTTTTTATACACCAACATCCATTAAAATCTTTTTGAAGAAAGAATACATCTAAAAAATCGAATAAGGCAAGAACACGTTGCGCTCCTTTTGGTTTACGCTCGCAAAAGCTTTTAATATCTTTTATAAAAGTAACATTCATAAATTCTAGGTAAGCCAAACAAATATCCTCTTTAGATTTAAAATGATTGTAAAGCGTGGCTTTTGCAATTCCAGCTTCGGCTATAATTTCATTTATACCTGTAGAGTTATACCCATTTCTATAGAATAGGGTAGATGCTGTTTCTATTATATTTTGTTTTACCTCTGAATGTTTCACACTGCAAATATAACATAATTTATTTAAAGTAGACAAGTCTGTCTGTTTTTGTAAAAATGAAGAGCGACGTTTTTATAGCGTCGCTCTTTTTTTATTATAGGAATGTACTTGTAGTTTTTTGTTAAAAATGATATTCTTAGTTTAGCTTATATAAGTTGTGATCTTAAAACTACTGGTTTTTCTGCAAATTTAGTAACTACTAAAGTTTTAAATTCAGTTATGTAAGGTTGTTTTCCGTGTAAATCTAATCCTTCTTCGTTTTCCCATATTTCATGAAAAACAAAAGTATTCTTATCTGTTAAGCCTTGTTGTAAGTCGTATTTAATACAAGCCTTTTCTTTTAAAGTTTCAACTACCATATTTTGTAAAGCTGCTTTAACTTCTTCAGTAAACTCTGGTTTACTTTTAACTATTGCGGTTACATAAATTTTCATATTTCTAATCTTTAAATTGCTACCGTAAATATATAATTATATCCTTTTTTAGAAAAGGGAAGATATCATATTAAATATACCAACAGTTATTTAACTCATATGTAGAATGTATATTAGTGAAAATATAGAGATAAAAACCCACAAACTAACAGCTAGTATTATAGGTTTTGGTCCTGTGTTTTTTAGATCTTTAATAGAGATTGTAGTACCCACAACAAATAGGGTTAAAACTAATAGTCTCTTAGAAAATAGTACAATTGTACTTGTTGCTATTGTAGGTAATAATTGGTAACTGTTACTTACAATTGCAGCTATAAAAAGTAAAATAAAATAAGGGACTTTTATCTTTTCTCCTTTAGTTTTAAAGATAAACATAGATAATATAGATAGTGGTATTATCCATAATGCTCTAGATAATTTTACGGTTGTAGCTATTTTTAGTGCTTGCTCGCCATAATCTAATGCTGCGCCAACTACAGAGCTGGTATCGTGAATGGCAATAGCACACCAGAGTCCAAATTGTGACTGACTAAGATCAAGCCAGTGACCAATAGCAGGGAATAGAAATAAAGCAACTGAGTTTAGTAAAAACACTACGCCGAGCGCAATGCTTATTATTTTACTGTTGGCTTTTATAACAGGTGCAATTGCGGCAATAGCGCTGCCTCCACATATGGCGGTTCCTGAGGTTATTAAATGCCCAAGTTTTAAATCCATTTTTAATAGTCGAGCTAAAATTAAACCCAAACTAACCGTTAGTACTATAGAGAAAAAAGTAAGACTTAAGCCGTCTTTACCGGTTTGTATGGTTTCTTTTAAAAACATTCCAAATCCTAAGCCAACAACAGATACTTTTAAAAAGTAGTGAATAGCTTTGTGACTATGCCTTTTAAAAGGGTTTTTAAAAATTAGAGTAAAAATAAAACCTGAAGTTAGCGCTGTGGCACTATTTATTAATCCGCTTATTGCTGCTATAACAATGCTAAAGTATAAAATATTTGAAACCTTGGTTTTCATATCAAATTATATTAATCTGATACAAAACTACTTCTAAAGCATAACTAATATGCAAACATTATAGCTATATGGTATAACTAAAAGTTATAGTTAGAGCGAATGTAATTTTCAAAATTACTCATAGTGGCATTTTGGTATCCAGTTCTGTACACAAAGTAAAACCAGCGTTCTATAGTGAAATCTTTAATTTCTATTACTTTTAATTTGTTGTGTAGTAAGTCTTCGGTAACAGCATTTATAGAAAGTAGTGCATAACTATTAGAGTAGTAAAGATAATTTTTTATGGCTTCGGTACTATTTAGCGTTACAACCGTATTTAGTTTTTTAATACTGTTTTGGTGTAAAAATTGCTGAATAATCTTTTTTGTGCCAGAGCCAATTTCTCGTTCTATAATTGGTAAATTTTTAAGCTCTTGTACTTCAATTATTCCTTTTTTATGGCTAAGGTTTTTTACGTTTGTTACAAGTACAATCTCATCTTTAATAAACTTGGTAAATTGTAGGCTTGGATTGGTGTTTTTGCCTTCTGTAATTCCAAAATCTATTTGTTGATTTAGAATGAGTTTCTCAATTTCATCGGAGTTTTCACTATCAATTTTAATAGTTGTATCGGGAAACTGAGTTTTAAACTTTGCAATTACTTTTGGCAGAATATAGTTTGCAATTGTAGTACTTGCGCCAAAACTAATTTGATCTGGAAAAGCTTTTTCCTTATGTATAAATTGGTGCTCTAATTCTGTATAAATATCTAAAATTCGGTTTACATAAACCAAAAACGATTTGCCATCTGCCGTTAGTTCTATAGAATTTCTTTTTCTAATGAAAAATGCACATTTATAATCGTTTTCTAAATTACGTATAGCTTTAGAAACTGCTGGTTGCGATATAAATAGCTGTTCTGCTGCTTTGGTAAAGCTTGCGTGCTGTGCAACGCTTTTAAATATGTGAAGTTTATTTTTCATTCGTAAAAATTGAGCCGCTTGTAACTACAAAATTACTGATAACTTTTCTTAAACTCTAGAGGAGTTAACTTGGTTTTAGATTTAAACACTTTTGAAAAATAGGCATAGTCTTTAAAACCTAAATTTTCAGAGATTGATGACATTGTATTTTTAGAATGTACCAATAACCTTTTAGACTCTAAAACAACGCGTTCTGTAATTAATTCTGTTGTTGTTTTACCTAACGTTGCTTTACAAATGCGGTTTAAATGTTTTGCTGTAATGTGCAGTCTATCCGCATAAAATTGCGCAGATTTCTCTGTTTTGTAGTTTAATTCAATCTCTTTTTCTAAGGCTCGTAATGTTTCTATATATGCTATAGAGTTGGTTTCTGTTGTTGGTGTTTTTAAGGTATATAACCTTGCTAGATCTATATATGCAGTATGTATTAAGCTTGCTATTTTTTGCTTTTTATAAGGTAAATTATCATAATACTCGTTATTTATAGCATTGTAGATAGGAGCTAGTTGTGCAAGCTTGTTGGTGTTTATGTTTAAAGAAGGTGTGTTTTTGTGTGAATAGAAAAAAGGAAATTGCTCTAATTTACTGGTTGAAAAATGAAGTTCATAAAAATCTTGTGTATGAAAAAAAATGTAGCCTTCTGGTTCGTTGGTAAATTTCCAATGGTGCGTTTGTCCAGGTTTTAAAAAGAAAACACTACCAGTACTTACCGCATAACTATTAAAATCTATTTCATGTATACCATTGCCTTTTGTGAACAGAACGCATAGATAAAAGTTGTGACTATGTGGTTTATTTACAACTGCTGCATTTTTCTGTAGATGAGAGCATAAATCGTTGCTATAAAAGTCCGTTAAAGGAACTTTATGCTCAAATTGTTCTATGTCTAATACCGGAATAACCTTCATGTAATCACTAATATGTCCTAAAAATACAAAAAATGGAGAAATTTGTACTACTTTTTTATGGATGATAGAAATTATCTTTGTACAAAAAATAAGGTTATGGCATCATTAGCAACATCACTCTTAAAAGGAAAATGTCCACAGTGTAAAAAAAGAAATATTTTTAATGCTGTGCAAGGTTTGTTTTTCTTCTCTATTCCAGAGATGGATCAAGTGTGTAAAAACTGCAATTTTAAGTACGAGAAAGAACCGGGTTTTTTCTTTGGTGCTATGTTTGTGAGTTATGCTCTGGCTGTTGCGGAGTTTATTGCTTTTTCTATTCTTTTTTACTTCATTTTAAAAATGCCAATTCTTTACACTTTTTTTGGTGTAATATTTTTTGCACTTCTTTTAAGTACAACAAATTACAGGTATTCTAGAATTATATGGATTTACCTTTTTTATAGAGAAAAGAAGGTGTAAGTGTACTATGGTGTAGGTTGTATTAAATCCCATTTATTTCCGTACAAGTCTTTAAATATAGCAACAATGCCGTAAGGTTGTTCTATAGGTTCTTGTATAAATACAACCCCGTTTTTACTAAAAAGGGTATAGTCTCTTTTGGTATCACTAGTCTGCATAAAAAATGCAACGCCATCACCAGCTTGTTTGCCTACAGTTGCTTTTTGCAACTCAGAACTAGCTAGGGATAGGACTAAACCAAAATCAGGTTGACTTTTTGCTTGTATTGTAATCCATCTTTTGTCATCACCAAGTTGTACATCTTCAACCAAAATAAAATTTAGTTTTTGAGTATAAAATGTAATAGCATCATCGTAATTAAGAACTAAAAGAGTGGCGTTTTTTATAGCGTGTGTCATAGTCTATTTAGTTTCGTAAGCGTGTTTTTGTTTTTCGTATTCTTTAAATTCATTTTCTGTCATTTGAAAAATAATTTTTGAATACTTGGAGTAATTTATAGCATCTTTTTCTTTTAAAAAATCAGTAATGCAATGTTGTGTAAATGGGTAGTATAAGTCTGTGGTTTTAAATACGGAATACCGCTCTTTAGACTGCGGATGTCTTTTTCTTAATGTCTTATAAGATTTGTGTAGCGAACGTGCTAAGTACTTGCACAGATCAGACAATATACTTTCTGGTATTTTATCCTCAGTTATTGGTTTGTAGTGGTTTGTTATAGCTATGTAAAAACTCTTTTTAGATTCAAGTTTATTTAATTTTTTCTCTAAAGGTATATTGGTGGTCATTAGATTTTTTTTAGCATAAACTTGATAAAAGTATTGCGCTAAAAGTTGGTAGCGCAATACTTTATATTTATCTGTTTTTATGGGTTAGTAGACCATAATGAAGCATTTTTAAGCATAGCCCTTCTAGGCAATTTTAAACCAGCAACAATAAGCTCTGCAAAATCTTCAGGTTGTAATACACTATCCTTAGAATCTTTGTCTGCAATACCTAAATCAATAGACATATCAGAAGCAATTGTACTCGGTGTTAAAGTACAAACTCTAATGTTGTTTTTACGTACCTCTTTCATTAAAGATTCAGACATACCAATAACAGCAAATTTAGATGCCGAGTATGCAGATGTATTAGCGTTACCAGTTAAACCTGCAGTAGAAGAAATATTAATAATATCGCCAGAGTTTTTCTCTATTAAATGAGGTAAAATCTCTTTAGTTACATAGTAAACTCCCATTACATTAGTTTGCATAATTTGTGCCCATTGGTCTGCTTCCATATCGTTAAAAGAGCCAAAAGCAGCAATACCAGCGTTGTTTACTAAAATATCTATGCTTCCAAAAGCATCAAAAATAGATTTGATTCCTTTTTTAACTTCAGTTTGGTTGCCAACATCAAAAACAGCATAAGTTGCATCTACGCCTAAGGCCTTAATTTCTGTAACTGTTGCTTCTAATGTTTCTTTATTTCTTCCTGTTATCGCAATTGCAACGCCTTCTTTGGCTAAAGCTATAGCTGTTGCTTTGCCAAGGCCTCTACTACCGCCTGTAATAAGAGCCTTTTGTCCTTTTATGTTTTCCATTGTTTGTTATATTGAAATAGATAAAGTATACTTTGTTATTTGAATTACAAAAGTATAGAACAATTCAGTTTTTATAGAAATATTAATGTTGATTTTTTGTTAAGGTTTTTATTTTAGAGAATCTATCTTCTTTGCTGAAACTCAATTTTGTTTATTTGCACAATTAAGCAGAATAACTACTATTTTATTTATGAAGATTACCACCTTTTTTACTAAAATTAAATACACCACTTTGGTCTTGGTCATGATCATTGTTACTGTGCTTAGCACTTTAGCTTTGAGTTATTTAATTACCAGTGAAATTAATATAGTTAGTGAGGATATAGCCAAACGTAATTTTAGGGAAAAATACGATGATGTGTACTCAGATCTAAACCGGCTAGAGAGTTTTTTAGGGCGAATAGAAACTATTGTAGAAAGTTCTAATTCTGTAGTAGAGCTTCAAAATAATTTTAATACTTGGGTTTCTTTTCAGCCCGAAGAATTAGACTCTCTTATTTCTTGGCAGCAAGTTTCTTTTACTCAAAAATCTGCTTCAGAAACGTCTATAGCAATACTGCAAGACACTGTTTTTTCTGTTACAAACAGTAACAAGCCTTTGTCAGTTATAAAAAAGCAAAGTGTTATAGTGCCGGTTACTAATGGATATGTTTGGCGCAATAAACTTACGGTTCTAAATGCCGCAAAAGATTCGTTGTTTTTAGGGTATGATATTCCTTTGGCTAACTTACAAAAGTATTTTGCTAACGTAGATTCTAAGTCTATTAATTATGCTTATGTTTTTAATAAAGATGGTTTGTGTATACTGCACCCTGATGAAAAGTTATTGGGAAAAAGTGTGTTTTCATTTAGCTCTATTTCTCCTAAAGATACTGTTGGTTTATCTCTGGGTAAAGAGGAGCCAGCCATTGTAAAATCTGACTATTTACAGCTAGATGTTATCCGGTATTTACAGCCTTTAGAACTAAAAGAAACCTCTTGGTATATTGCTGTAAGTTCTCCTAAAAATATAAGCGAAGAAAATGTCACTAAAATAAGACAGTATACTTTTTTAATCTATGGTATTTCTACAATGCTATTGGTGTTTGTATTCTATTTTTTTAACCGAAGAATAAAAAATCAATACATAGAAAAAGAACGACTATTAAAAGAGAAGAATAATCTTATTGTACAAAATGAGATCGCAGAAAAAGAAAGTTCCTTTTTGCAGTTGCAGCAGTTAAAAGAGCAAATAAATCCGCACTTTTTGTTTAATGCTCTAAATGCGTTGTATATGCTAATAGATGTTAATAAAGAGAAGTCTAAGGTTTTTGCTTTAAAATTGTCTAAGCTTTATAGGTATTTTATATCTCCCCCAGCAAATAATATTACACCAGTAGAAAAGGAGCTTACTTTATTAAATGAATATATTTACTTGCAACAAACACGATTTAATAAGAGTTTGCTTGTTACTATTTTAGGAGACGAGCAAGCGGTAAAAGGGTACTATATTCCGTTTTTAGCCTTGCAGACTCTGGTAGAGAATGCAATTAAGCATAATGAGGTAACCAAAACAAAGCCGCTAACAATTACAGTAACTCTAAAAAAGGATGGTATAGAAGTCGTAAATAATTACCAGCCGATTGTAAAGCCACAAGAAAGCAACCATTTTGGTATAGATTATTTAAAACACATCTATTCATTTTACAATGTAACCAATTTCACAAATCATCAGAAAAATAAGCAATACGTATGTTTTTTACCTTACATAGTTGTTAAATAAACCATTCACTCCGCAATAATATCCACTCACTCTTGTTTTTTTGTTAGTATCTTCTAAAATCTAGATTTTTAGGCAAAATAAAAATTTTATTATGCGTAAAAATCAGTTCGTTTCTATTCTTAAAATAGGAATGTTTATTTTTTTCTTAGGAAGTACTTTTGCTGTTTCTGCTCAGAAAAGCACTAGTAAAAAAGATAAGGAAGAACCTAAAGATAGCCTTAATAAAGGGTATAAGGACTATGATAAACTTATAGAAAAAGCAACCATTACTAAAGGTTTGTTTTCTATAATTAAATCTGATAGTGATTATTATTTTGAGATTCCTGATAGCCTTTTTACAAGAGAGTTTTTGGTCGTAAACAAAATTTCTCAAGTGCCTTTGGCTATAAATGAGACTGGTCTTAATAAAGGAATGAATTATGAAAATAAGTTAATAACGTTTCATAAGGATAGTATTTCTAAAGCAATTTGGGTAAAAACAAGCAAGCCAATGGTTTCTTCTCCAGAAGGAGATGCTATTACATTGTCTGTAAAAGATAATTTTGCAGAATCTATTATAGAAAAATTTGATATTGAAAGCTACAATCCTAAAACAAACGCCATTTTAATTAAGGCGAATAAAGTCTTTAACGGTAAAGAGAAAAGCTTTAATGATGTGCTAAACAACATTGGTTTAGGAGGTAGTGTTAAGAGTGATTTATCATACATAGAAAAAATAAAAACCTTTCCTAAAAACGTAGTGGTTAAGTCGCAATTAACAACAACGGTTAGTGAGGGTGGCGCGGCAATGTACATAACGTTGGGTGTAACAAGTAATATTGTTTTGTTACCTAAAACACCTATGCAAGCAAGGCAGTTAGATAAACGTGTTGGCTTTTTTACAGAAAAACATTGGTCTTTTAATGATAAGCAACAAGCTATGAAAGAGCAAGAGCTTATTACCAGATGGCGCTTAGAGCCTAAGGCAGAAGATATAGCAAAATATGCAAGAGGTGAGTTGGTAGAACCAAAAAAACCAATAGTATATTATATAGACCCAGCTACGCCAAAACAATGGCGAAATTATATTATAGCGGGAGTTAAAGATTGGCAGATTGCATTTGAAAAAGCGGGTTTTAAAAATGCAATTACAGCAAAAGAGCCAGATGCAAACGATAAAGATTTTGATGTAGATGATGTGCGTTATTCGGTTATTACTTATGCGGCATCACCTAAGGCAAATGCAATGGGACCATCTGTTGTAGATCCAAGAAGTGGGGAAATTATAGAGGCAGATATTATTTGGTGGCATAACGTAATGACGTCTTTACAAAGTTGGATGCGTATACAAACAGGACCAATAGATAGTAAATCTAGAGGCAATGTTTTTAATGATGAGCATATGGGAGAGGCAATTAGGTTTGTATCTTCTCATGAGGTAGGGCATACATTTGGACTTAAACACAATATGGGGTCTTCATATAGTTTTCCTGTAGATTCGCTTCGCTCTAAAACATTTACAGATAAAATGGGTGGTACAGCACCATCAATAATGGATTATGCTCGTTACAATTATGTGGCACAACCAGAAGATAATGTAACTACAATTACACCAAAAATTGGAGTTTATGATATGTATGCTATTCAGTGGGGTTACCAATGGTTTGAGTCTACATCAGAAGAAAAGCAAAAACTTAAAGAGCTAGTAGACAGTCATAACAACGATCCGCTTTATTTTTATGGCGAACAGCAGCCTTATAAAAACACTATAGACCCTAGGTCACAATCTGAAGATTTAGGAGATAATGCAATGCTTGCTAGTACATACGGACTTAAAAATTTACAACGTGTAGCAGAAAACCTAGAAAAATGGACGTTTAAAGAAGGAGACGACTATTACAATACAGGTAAGTTGTATATGGGTGTTATTGGTCAGTGGAATATGTACAATGCCCATGTCCTAAATAATATTGGCGGTGTGTATTTAAATACAACCCAGCACGGAGATAGCAAGCAAAGCTATGAGCCTGTTCCTTACGATATGCAAAAAGATGCTATTGCTTACCTTAATAAAAATGTATTTACGGTGCCAGAGTGGTTGTTTTTTAATCCGGTATTGCAGCATACATATGCAATTAAGGATTCACCAATAGGTCCGTTTGAATATACGCCTTACACCCTATCTAGAGAATTACAATACAATACCCTGTACCAATTGTTAGGAGATGAGCGTTTGCTGCGTTTGGTAGAGGCCAATTTGTACAATCCTAAGCAAGAAGCACGTTACACGGTGCAAGACTTATTTGCAGATGTACGTTCGCACATATTTAGCAAAACTCAGAAAGGGAAATCCCTAGAAGTATTAGAACGTATGGCACAGAAGAATTATGTAGATGTGTTGCTTATTGATACACAAAATATAATGGAAAAGACAACCGTTAAAAATGTAAGCGTCCTAGATAATAGTACAAATTCTAGTTTTTGTGCGGTGGCTTTAAATGAAGAAAAGCAAGCACGTAATATTAATTACACCTCTATGAGGCGTACATCAGAAATTGCATCATACAAACGTCAAGAGTTACAAAATGTATTGCAATTGCTAGAAAAAAAGAAGCGTAAAGGTGATGCAAATACGCAGGCACATTATAATGATCTAATTTATCGCATTAAAAACACTCTAAAATTTTAACTTTAACCCAAAACCAACTTTATGAATAAATTCCTTTTTACGTTATTCTTCCTTGCTGTTACCGCAGCTTGGGCACAGGATACGAGAACAATTACCGGGGAGGTACTAGGAGCAGAGGATGGTTTACCGCTGCCTGGAGCATCGGTTTACGTCTCTAAAAATATGATTGCTAATGAAACGGCAGTTGCTGGTGTAATAGAAAATACATCTATTGGTGCTGTTGCAGATTTTAATGGTAAGTTCTCCTTAAAACTTCCAACTACAGTAACTCAGATTACAGTTTCTTACTTAGGTTATCAGACAAAAATAATAAACTTAACTAATGCAAAAAGCTATTCTATTTCTTTGAGTGAAAACATAGATAGTTTAGATGAGGTTATACTAACAGGATACCAAAAGGTAGAGAAAAGAAAACTAACTTCTTCTGTTGCTAAAATAGAAATGGAAGACATTGAGCAAATTGGTGTTGCTAGTGTAGATCAGTTATTGCAAGGGCAAGTTGCTGGTGTGGTTGCTACAACACAAACAGGAGCTCCTGGTGCGCCAGCTAAAATTAGAATTAGAGGTACTGCTTCTTTATCTGGACCACAAGATCCGTTATGGGTTGTAGATGGTTTGCCTTTAGAGGGTAACGATGTACCAGATTTTAGTGATAAAGATAATATAGACCAATTACGTAACTATGCAATTGCGGGCTTAAACCCTAGTGATATTGAAGATATTACGATTTTAAAAGATGCTGCTGCTACGGCAATTTACGGTGCTAGAGCTGCAAATGGTGTTATAGTAGTTACAACTAAGAGAGGTAAGAGTGGTAAAATGCGCGTTAACTTTTCTGCGAATACTTTCTTTTCTTCTAAGCCAAATTTTGACAAGTTAAATCTAATGAATGCCCAGCAGAAAGTAGATTTTGAACTAGGTTTAGCGGCACGTACAGATTTAGATTACAGAACTAATAAAGGAGAAATTGCTCGTATTTTAAATGCTTCGGGCGAATTAGGAACGTACCAAACTAACGGTTTTTCTTCATTAGATGCAGGTACACAAACGGCTATAAATTCACTTAAAAATAACAATGCTAATTGGGGAGATTTATTATATCAATCTAGTGCAAACAAACAATATAGTTTAGGTATTTCTGGTGGTACAGACACATCTGATTATTACTTTTCTTTAGGGTATTATGATGAGGAAGGTACTACTATTGGTACGGGTTTAGAGCGTTACAATATCACTCTAAAAAATAATTTTGATATTAGCGACCGTTTAAGTGCTGGTGCTTCAATTTTTCTTTCTCAGTCTAAAAAAGAATCATATTTAACGGGTACAGATGCATTTACAAATCCTGCTAATTATAGTAGAAATGTAAATCCTTATTTTACACCTTACGCAGCAGATGGCTCTTACAATTATGATCAAGATATAGAGGGTACAGATGGTAGGTATGTACCATTTAACTTTTTAGAAGAGCGCCAAAATACATCTTACGATCTAAAAAATCAGGCTATAAAAGCTATTTTTGATGGTGCTTATAAAATTACAAACGACCTAACACTTTCTACACAATTAGGGTTACAGTTTGATAAAACAAGCACAGAGAAATATGCAGCAGAAGAAACTTATTTTTCTAGAAAAGAACGCGAGAAGAGTAGACTTTACGATTCTAGCATAAGTGATTATTATTACTTTTTGCCAGAAGGTGGAATTATACAGAACTGGAACGATGACTTTTTTCAGTACAACTGGAAATCATTGTTAACCTATGATACTAGTTTTGGTAAACACGAAATTGAAGGTTTGTTAGGATCTGAGTTTAGACGCTCTAAATATACTAATATTATGAGTCGTGGTTTTGGGTACAATAGTAACACTTTAACTACTACGCCTATAATTTTCCCTAACGAAAGCGTTGCTAACGAGAGTACATATAAGATGTATGAGAAATCTACAGCAGAGAATGCATATGCCTCTTTTTACGCTACAGGTTCTTATACATACGATCGTAAATACACATTTTTTGGTAGTGTACGTTATGACGGGTCTAACTTATTTGGTGTAGATCCTAAATACAAATACTTGCCATTATGGTCTGTTTCTGGATCTTGGTTGGCTAGTGAAGAAGAATTTTTAAAGACTAGTGATATTGTGTCCAATTTACGTTTTAGAGCATCTTATGGTTTGCAAGGTAATATAGACCGTAATACGTCTCCCTTTGTTGTTGGTGAGTACGATAAAACTAGCATTTTACCAGGAACATCTGAAGAAACAATAGTGGTAACATCGCCCCCAAACGCTAAGTTGCGTTGGGAGAAAACAACAAATACCAATGTTGGTATGGACTTAGGTTTGTTTAATGGTAGAATTAATATTGCTGCAGATGTATACAGACGTAACAGTACAGATTTAATTGGTTTGCGCTCTGTACCATTAGAAAATGGGTTTGAATTTACCAACTTAAACTGGGCAGAGGTTACCAATAAGGGATACGAGATTAGCTTGTCTACTAGAAACATTGTAACTAAAGATTTTTCTTGGACTACAAATATTAATATCTCTCATAACAAGAGTACTGTAGATAATATACAGGTAAGAGAAAATAGTTTTTTACCATCTAGAGAAGGGTTGCCTGTTAACGCTGTATTTGCTTTAAAAACAGCAGGTATAGACGAAAATGGGTACCCATTATTTAAACAAGGAGATGAGGTAGTTTCTGCTGTTGAGCTTTTTAAATTAAAAGATCCTTGGGCAGATTTTTTCCCAGGATTTTTAACGGAATCTGAATTAAGTAATGAAGAATTTAGAAACTTGTTTACCTATGTGGGCGATAGAGACCCTAAGTTAAGTGGTGGTATAATAAATACATTTAAGTTTAAAAATTTAGATTTTACGGTTGCTGCTAACTTTAATTTAAAGCAGACAGTAGTGGAGCGCCAACCATACAATGGTACACAAACAGATCGTGGTCAAAATTACTCAGCAAGAATTTTAGATGCCTGGTCACCAACAAATACAGCAAGTAATTTACCTGCTATTGTAGGGGAGACTTCAGGAACTGGAGATTCTTGGATGGCATACAAATGGTTTGGAGGTATAAACCCTATAGAAACAATGCCCTTGTTAGATACCTGGGTAAAAGAAATGAGTTATGTAAGAATTAATAGTATGCGCGTAGGCTACAGTTTCCCTAAATCTTTAACTTCTAAGTTGAATATTAACAGTTTTCGTTTAAGTCTTGAAGGAAGAAATTTATTGGTGTTTGGTTCTGATTATGATGGTTATTTTGACCCTGAAACTTACGGAAATATCTACGCGCAGCCTATTTCAAAAACAGTTGCCTTAGGTTTAAATGTAACTTTTTAAAAAATTAAATTATGAAACACATACAAACATATATACTGGCTTTACTTACTCTTTTTATGGTAGGTTGTGACGATTATTTGGAAATAGAACCAGAAGGAAAAGTTATACCAGAAACTTTAGAAGAATTTAGAGCTGTCTTAACAACAGGATATAGAGTTTTTCCTGAGCAAAAATCTGTAGTTACCTATAGAGCAGATGAGTTGGTTTTAGATGAGAATAGCTTCAATTTTTCTGATTATAAAGATATTTATTCTTGGAAAGATGCAAATCCAGATCCGCAAACAACGCCGTACCCTTACATACAAATGTATAATTCTATCTTCTATGCCAACCACGTTATAGAAGATGGCTCTACAAACATTGAAGAGTCTCAGGAAAAAAATCAATTAATTGGTGAGGCTTATGCATTACGTGCATATGCCCATTTTGATCTAGTTAACCTTTATGGTAAACCATACAATGCAGCAACAGCAACTACGGACTTAGCAGTGCCTTTGGCCTTAGCAATAGATTTAGAACAGGTTTTTACACCAGTATCTGTACAGGCAGTTTATGACCAAGTTTTAAAGGATATAGCAACAGCAAAGTCTCTTTTAAATGTTACAAAGTTTGATGCTGGTTTAAATTACAGATTTACAAAAACTGCAATTTTAGCTTTAGAAGCCCGTGTACACACCTATATGAATAATAGCGAAGCTGCTTTAACAGCAATTAATGCAGCACTAGCACTAAACAATTCTGTTGTAAATTTAAATGATACGCCAGAACTACCAAATTTATATACATCTGCGGAGTCTATTATGGCATTAGAGGATGTGTTTGATTCTAGAGTTAGAAACAGTTCTACTATTTCTCCAGATTTGCTGGCTATTTATGATACTACAAACGATTTAAGATTTGGATTGTATTTTACAGCAGATGGTAGTAATTACAAAGCGGCTAAAGGTGGTGAGCAAGAACTTAAATGCTCGTTTAGAGTATCAGAGTTGCTATTGTCAAAAGCGGAAGCAGAAGCTAAATTAGACAACTTAGGCGCTGCCAAAGCTACATTGTTAGATTTCGTTAAAAACAGATACCAAACCTCTTATATGGCTGGCTTAACAATGGCTATAGATGGTATGTCTTCTACAACATTTTTATCAGAGTTATATAAAGAAAGAAGAAGAGAATTGGCATTAGAAGGGCACCGTTGGTTTGATTTACGTAGAAGCAACCAAAAAACAATAACACATACAATAAACGGAGAAGATTTTATACTTATAGAAAACGATCCAAGATATACATTGCCTTTTCCAGAGGCTGCAAGATTTAATAACCCGGAATTATAGTATTCACGAGTTAGTCGACGGACAATTATTGTCCAATTAAACCCGATAGTTCTATCGGGTTTTTTTTTTTTTGATAAAAAAAGAATATGCTTGTAGTTGTTGTAGAAGATGAAGATTTAGCAGCAGATTATCTTATTGGTTTATTAAATAAACAGACCGTTGTTCCTATTACAGAAATAAAGCATTTAACGTCTGTACAAGAAATGGTGTCTTTTTTTAGTACCACACAAGCAAGTTTAATTTTTATGGATATTCATTTGGGTGACGGCAAAAGTTTAGAAGCCTTTACACAAACAAATATCACAGCTCCTATAGTATTTACTACGGCTTATGATGATTATGCCATACGGGTCTTTAAACACTTTACAATAGACTATTTATTAAAGCCTTTTGAGTCGCAAGATGTAATTACAGCTTTGCAAAAGTATACACAAATAAAAGAGAATTTTTCATTTTACAATACGGCTAAGTCAATAGAGGCGTTAGAGAGTAAAACGTTGCAAGAACGCTTTTTGGTAAATTCTGGACATCATTTAAAATCTATAGAAAGCACAGATGTGGCTTTTTTTTATAGCGAAGGAAAAAATTTATTTCTATTTACAATTAATTCAGAAAACTACTTGTATAAAGACACCTTACGAGACATATCTGAAAAACTAAATACCGAAGTCTTTTTTAAAGTGAACAGAAATTATATTATACATATAAATGCCATAAAAAAAATTGTAAAACACAGTCCTCAAAAAATAGAATTGCATTTAAAGGTTGCCCACGCAAGCACAAAACCTATACTCGTTAGTAAGTTTGCTCTTAAAAACTTTAAAATCTGGTTAGACAAGTAAGGGTGTAAATTATAGTTTTTTACTAAACAATAACCTTGCTCCACGTTCTTTAGAGGTAAACTGGCGTACCATTTGTAAGTTTAACTTTTCTAATACTCTCCTAGATGCGTGATTTTCTGGGCTAGCCGTAGCCAAGATTTCATCTAGTTTAAGTTGGTTTTTAGCATAGTCTATCCAAAATTCTCCTATTTCTGTAGCAATGCCTTTCCCCCAAAAATTATCGTCTAATATAAAACCAAATTCATAACTTTCTTTGCCAAGGTAATTGCATTTTAATAAACCAGATACACCAATAAAGGCATTATCTTCTTTATTGGTTAAGCACCAGAAACCAACAGTTTCATCTATTGTGGTAATAAAATCATCTTCAACTATTTTTTGTAGTTCGTTAGCAGTTAAAACGCGCCCTTTTAACGTGTTTTGCATTACAAGTGGATTTTTGCAAAACAAGTCTTCTAATGGTTTTTTGTAGGTTGTACTTAAGGGCTTAAATTGTATTCTTTGACTTTGTAACATTCTAGTAAAATACAACTTTATTTTTAAACTTTAATATGTTTGGTTGTTATTACTAATGTCTATTGTCGCAAAGAATGCGAATATAGCTAGACTTACCATCTAAGACAGTTATAGCCGGACAACCAAACGATACGTAATGAAAACCAAATAACACAGAGGGTTTGTCTTTAAATAATGTGCCTGCCCATTGTTTTTTTTCTAGTTCAGAACTTTCTTCTCCTACTATAGAAATTGGAGCTAAACTAGCAGACTCTCCTTGGTATAGAATTTTGTTAAGCTTCACTTTTTTTTCAGCATCTAAAACAACTAAATGCCCATAATCTGAATAGTAATACGTTAAATCATCATTTATGAATGTATATAAACCTTTAAGTTTTTGATCTATGTTAACGTCGTATTGTTTTAAGTCTACAGGGAATTGACTAGGAGAAATCCTTGTCCATACCATAGGTTTCATTTTACCTCTTGTAAACGGATTTTCTTTGCCTAAATAAACAAAAGAGTTCTGATAATAATAGCCCCAATTTTTCAGGTGTTTTGCATCAATTTTAAAACCATACATGTAATCACTATCGGTAATTCCGCTAGTGTGACCTTCGTAGGGGCTTAAATAAATTACAACATCTAAATCTTTTAGATTAAAAGTTAAAAGTACATCTAACTCATAATTGTAAATAAACAATTTATCAGTTTTAGCTATTTTTGTATTTTTAAAAAAGTAATCTCTGTAAGTGTCCTCTATTTTTAAATAACTTCTAGATTCTTCTTTGCTTATACTATCTAAATATTTCTGAGGAACCATAGACACACCTTGTTCTTCTTCGTAGTCTAGTAATTCTGATAGATTTACAAAGCCTGGTGAGTTTTCTACATCGCTATTAGCATTTAGATTAAACAACTTAAACCCTGCATATAAATTTTCTTGATCGTTGTTTGGAATAGTTTTTTGTTCTTGGTTAAGTTCTACTTTGGATGTAGATAAAAATGCATTAAAAACATAAACGGTTTTATTGTTTTGCTGTACACCTACCCATTCTCCTTTTATGAGCTTGTTTTCGTCTTTAATTTCATCAAAAACACCTGTGTATGCAACAATTTTTACTTCTGCTAAGTAGGGTAGTTTTCCTAGTATTTTTCCGTTTGCATCATCACGGTAATTAAGCCCAGATTTAGCTGTAACAAAATAGCTTAATTGATCTTCTTGTGTAGTAAAACTAAATAGAAAATAAGGTAATATTAACAGTAGTAGTTTTATGTTGTTTTTCATATTTATTAGAGTTGCGTATTGGTTATTTTAGCTTTAGATAAATCCAATCTCCACTCCATTGTTGTCCAGTAATAGATTCTTTGTATTTTTTATTTACTACAAACAATCTTGTGTTTACTATTGGTTTTTTAACGGTGTCTAGGTTAGCATTACCTTTGTTTATAATAAGATCTAGGTTTAATGTATTATTTTTATTATCACGTGTAGATGTTATAGCTACTAAATTGTTATCTATTAACCAAGAGTACAAATAATAATAACCAGAAATATCTTCAGTTATTTTAGGTTCTCCGTGCTTACTGGTTATATAGCGTAATAAGTTCTCGAAATTTTCTACACCATAACTTTCATTTGTAGCAGCTAAAGCAATAAAATCATCATCAGAAGTTTTCATTATATTAATTTTTTCAAAATACATTTTATTGTAATAGGCTAGGCTATCGTTAACACGCCAAGATCCCATCGTATAATCTATACCAACAATATCATTTTTTTTATCGTCATAAAAATGACCTATGTGAATTGTATCTGTAGTTATTGAAAAAAAATCCCACATAGTTACTAAGTCATCTCCAAAGTCTTCTTCTTTTTTTTCATCGTTATAAATTTGAACTATTTGTGACTCGTACGTTTTTTCTTTTGCTATTTCATCTGCATAAAAATCATCTACATTAAAACTTAGGCTAAAGTTTTCTAAATCTAATTTGTCTTTTCCTATTTTTTTTGTGCAGGCTGTACATAAGATGGCCAAAACTAGAATCGTTAAAATTTTATTCATCCTCATAAAAAATCTTTGTTTTCACTAAGATAGAAATACTTGACTTATGACGTATTAGACACTTTATATTTAAAAGGAGGGAATGTATATTCGTGAAGAAAAATTTAGGGTCTTCTGGTTTTATTTTGATGTCGTATTAAAAAAGGCAGGTCTCAGTCAAAACTGAAACCTGCCCTATATTATGCATTAGAAAAATTTAATTAAAAGAAGCCCATTGGTTTCTTATCGTAAGAGATTAGCATGTTTTTTACAACACGGTAATGATCTAAGGCCATTTTGTGGTTTTCACGACCAAAACCAGATTCCTTAACACCACCAAAAGGAGCGTGTGCAGGATAGGTATTGTATTGGTTTACCCAAACTCTACCTGCTTGTATAGCACGTGGTACTTGGTATAATTCGTGTGCATCTCTAGACCAAACACCAGCACCTAAACCGTAAGGTGTATCGTTTGCAATAGCAATTGCTTCTTCCGTAGTTTTAAAAGTTGTTAAGGCTACAACAGGGCCAAAAATTTCTTCTTGGAAGACTCTCATTTTGTTATCTCCTTTTAAAACGGTTGGTTGTACGTAGTAACCTTCAGATAATTCACCTTCATAATTACCAGCATCACCACCAGCTAATACAGTAGCACCTTCTTCTATACCAATTTTAATATAGTTAAGAATTTTTTCGTATTGTGCTTTAGATACCTGAGAACCAATCATCGTTTCTGGATCTAATGGGTTTCCTGGTTTTACTAATTTTAAACGTTCTTGCATTTTTTCTACAAAACGATCTGCAATATCTTCGTGTACTAAAATACGAGATGGAGACGTACAAATTTCACCTTGATTTAAGGCAAACATTAATGCACCTTCAATAGCCTTGCTAAAGAATTCGTCATCTTTATCTGCTACAGACGGAAGAAAAATATTAGGAGATTTACCACCCAATTCCATAGTTACAGGAATTATGTTTTCTGCTGCATTGTGTAATACCGTACGCCCTGTTTCTGTAGAACCTGTAAACGATAATTTTGCAATACGTTTAGACGTTGCTAAAGCGGCACCAGCTTCTTTACCAAAACCAGTTACAATATTTAATACGCCAGCTGGTAAAATATCACCAATTAGTTCCATCAACATCATAACACTAGTAGGTGTTTGTTCTGCGGGTTTTACAACTGCAGTACAACCAGCAGCTAAAGCTGGAGCAATTTTCCAAGCTAACATTAACATTGGAAAGTTCCAAGGGATAATTTCTCCAACAACACCAACAGCTTCGTGTAATACAATACTAACAGTGTCTTTATCATGTTCTGATATACTACCTTCGTCTGCACGGATTACACCTGCAAAATAACGGAAATGATCTATACAGTAAGGAATATCTGCAGCAAGAGCTTCACGAATTGGTTTACCGTTATCTATGGTTTCTAGAGTTGCTAAATACTCTAGGTTATCTTCCATAACCTGAGCAATTTTTAATAACGCATTGCTACGTTCTGTAGCAGAAGAAGTACTCCAGGCAGGGAACGCTTCATGTGCTGCATCTAAAGCAAGATCGATATCTTCTTGTGTAGAGCGGGCAGCTTGGGTAAATACTTTACCATCTACAGGAGATCTGTTTTCAAAATATTGCCCTTTTATAGGGGCAACAAATTTACCTCCGATAAAGTTACCATACTTCGCTTTAAATTCGGGTTTTGTTACATTTGCCATATTACTATTTTTTAATTGTTTTTAAATGAAGCTTGAAAAAACAAGCGTTTGTAATTATGATGCAAATGTATAATGGAGTAGGAGTTATTTATTTATTGATAAGGCTCAATAACTTATGAAAACAGCTCAAATAATAATAACCGCTGTTGATTAAACCTTAATTAATTGCGAATGAACTGAATTAATGATAATTTTTAAATATCGGTTGGGCTAACTCCAAACTTATTTTTAAAGGCTGCACTAAAGTTAGACAGGTTGTTGTAACCGACCTCTAAATAAATATCAGACGCTTTTAAATCGCCTCCTTGTAAAAGTTCTTTTGCTTTTTGTAGACGTTTATCTTTTAACCACTTTCCTGGCGCTTGTTTATACTCTGTTGTAAAATGCCTTTTAAAGGTAGATAAACTCATATTACATAGAAACGCAATCTCTTCTAGCTTTAAATTAGAGTGTATATTGTCTTCTACAATATTTTTAAAAGGCGACACTTCTTTAGAGATTAATGCGTGTAAGTAATGCTCAAACTCGTTGCCATATTTATCTAGTAAATACAATAGTATTTCGTCAAATTTAAGGGCTAATATAGCATCGCAATAAGGAGAGTCTTCAAAGGTGATAGAAGATAACGAGCTTATAAAAGACGCAATATAGGCATCGTTTTCTATTACAAAATAAGGCACCTTTTCTTGATACGGCTTTACGTTTTTGGTGTATTTGCTTAAAAATTCGGTTAGTTTTTTTTCAGAGAAAAAGAACAATTTGCAATAGTAAATGGTTTCTGTATCTAGTAACTCTGTCCAAAGCCAATTTCCTTTTTTTAAGAGCAACGATTGTTCGCTATTTACAGCCTTAGAGGTATTTGCAAAATGCACTTGCTTTTTTCCTACCTGAAGAAAGCTAAACATATTCATACTTAAATTAACTTTGCTTTTTACAACATCGTTGGTCATTTTAAAATCGTACACAAAGATATCTTTGCTTTTGGTAGGATTGTCAATGTAAATTTCGGGTATGTTTTCTATGGGCATTTACTAATTTATTTTGTATTATTCTTTAGTATAGACAGCGTTAAATTGCTCAGATTTACCGGCAGACATTAGAAATAGCATTCCTATATCGTCTGTAGCCCTGTTTAGTACTAACTGCTTGTCTTTGGTAAGTCCTATTTCGTACTTATTATCACTTGTAAAAAAGAATATAAAAGGAACACCAACTATTTTAATTTGTCTTTTTACAGAAAAATGATTGTTCCTAATTCTGCCTCTTAGCATTCTTTCGGAAACTAGGACGTTCTTATGCCATAATTTGGCTTTTATTCTGTGTCTGTTCTTTACTTCTAATTCAATTTTATGTTCTTCCCAATTCGGGATTGTGTCTTTTTTTAAAAACTTCATTTGTTTCCATAAAGAGGCGTGTTCAGTTTCTAATTTATCTTTTGCTAGGTTAGAGTAAGTCCCATTAAACTTGGAAATAGTAGCGTTGTTAAGTTCTACTAGTTCTTCAGTTGCAGTAGATTTTATAGAAATACAACTACTAGAAAATGCAACTAAAATAAGTGCCAGGATTTTAATTCTAAAAATTCTCATATCTATAGTGTTGCATTAAATTTTATTTGAGCTTTTTTTCAGCATCTAATATGCGATAAAAATTAATGAAAATGGAAAAAATAATACAATCAGAATCCATTTTAAGATACTAGACAACAGCCTAATCGTCTTTTGTTTTTAGCTATTAATCGCTCTTTTCTGTTTTAAAGAGTTTATCCCAAAAAAAAGTATAGAAGCCATAATTTTTAAAAAATAAATGGTGATGATTTTTATGAAAATTATTGGTTGTAAAAATTAAGAAATACGGATTGTTAGCACTGTTATTTAAATGTGTTATAACGCCATAAAGCCAATTGAAAATAAGAAATACTATAAAACCATAGATAGATACAGGTAATACCATTGCAATTACAGTTAGTAATACTCCAAATAAAACGGACTCCCAAGGCGACATATAATACAGGCTTACACAATTAAAGCTATCTGTGTGTTCATGGTGTTTTAAATGAATTTTTTTTAAAAGTGGTATGTTATGAGATGCCCAATGTAAAAGATACATTAGAAGATCCATAACCACAAAAAGAAGTATAAAAGTGAACCACATATTTAGGCTAGAAAATGTAATTATGCCCTTTGTCCATAATATATAGCCAGGAATAGCTATTGTAATATTTATAAATAGGGTAAGTAGAGAAGATAAAACTTCCTTTTTATTAATTGTTGTTTGGTACTTAAAAGCTTTATTCCAAAAATAGCTAATGCCAATATTGGCCAAATAAGCAGCAATATTTAGAAGCACTATTAAAGAGAAAAAGGCGTATGGTTCTTTTAAATTCATTACTTTTTTTTAATTCTATAGCTTATAAATGGTACTACTAAAATGCAGTTTTATAAGTATTGTGTAGTTATTTATACTATTTATTTTTGTTATGATTTATACAGCTACTGTTATTCTTTTGATTTTTAAATAAGACTAAATTATACGCAAACAAACCGAGTTCTATTAATTTTGTATCTGTTAGGTTGTACGAACCATATAGATGGTCTTGTTTTACTTTTATTGGTTGCGTTGCACTAATTACAGAATCCAAATATTGTATGCCGTTAAGGCCATTTAAAAGACCAAAATAGCCATAAATAAATTAGAGAGTAGCATTTTAAAATTAATAGGTCTTTTTATTGGTTATTCTTCATCTGCCTCATTATAATAGTCACTAATTTTTATGATTTTATTTTTTCTGATTGTAAATGTTTCTTTATACTCTTGGCTAGGACATTCATCAAATAAGGTAAAATATTCAAATATTGGGTTTGTATCTTTAGTTCTTTTTAACTCATAATTTTCTTTAAACAAGTGCTTAATCTTATGTGTATAGACTATTTTATTAGTGGTTTCAAGTTTCACAAGTACATAATTTGCAAGGTGATTTGAAGTTTGAATATGCATTTCAATTGTTATGTGGTTGTTTGAATCAATATTTCTTACCTCATTATGGATCACTTCTAATTTTCCGTCTATTATTTTTATTTTATTTTCAATTTCGGGTGACGATTTGTATAGGTAGGCATTAAAAGCATAAACAACAGAGGAATCTTTTTTTACTCCAACCCATTTTCCATATAAACTTCCGCGTTTTTGGTCGTCTATCCAGAATAGTGAGCGATCTTTATTTTCAACAATAGCTACTTTAGTTCCATAATTAAACGTGCCTAAAATTTCGGAGTTTATATTTGGTTCTTTACGATAGTTAAGACCATTTTCGGCTGTAGTATATGCAGAAAATAATTCATTTAAGTTTTCGCTATTTCCCGTTGTTAAATGGTTGTTTTGTGCTAAGGAAGAAAAACACACAACTAAAGCTAAAATAGATATTAAGTTTTTCATAATTAGTACAAGGTTACGGCAATGGTTAGGACTTAAATTAAAGGTAATAAACTATAAATTAATAACTTGGACTGAGCCTTTTATTTATACCTCATTTTCGCCGTTAGTATCGTAGATTTCTCGTTACAAATTTTGGTTACTAGTGCTATTGAGTTTTTGTAATCTTTTTTTGATATTAGAATCTCTATTATACAATCACTTCTTTTATCTACAAATCTAAAGGCAGGTTTTAAACGATCATCTTTGCTTTTAATTTTCCATTTTTCGCTGTTTAGTGATGACGTATCTAAAACTGCAATTCCTTTTTTATCTTTTTGAGACTTCCAGTTTATTAAGGTTTCAATTCGGTATTCAATAGCGCTACTATCTACAGATTTTATTAATAGAGCATTTGTTACAGTTTTATTAGCTCTAGCTCCAATACCTGTAAAATTTGCAACCTGATTGTTTCCTAAAATATTTTTGTAGATGAATTCTTCATCTTTTTCTGTTTTCAAATCTTTGTTTTGTGCTAGGGAAGAAAAACACACAACTAAAGCTAAAATAGATATTAAGTTTTTCATAATTAGTACAAGGTTACGGTAAGGGTTAGGACTTAAATTAAAGCTGCTGAGCTCTTGTTTAAGAGTTAATTTCTAATTGTTATTAGCTACGGTGTTCGGCTTTTGCTTTTTTATTTTGTCTTTAATTTTATCCAAAATTCTAGATTCAAATTCTTTTTTGACTTTTGAGTTTTTCCACCACCAAAAATATTCGTTTGCATCAATCCAATTTCCAAGATCCTCTTTGCTTTTATAGCCAGAAAAGTACAATGTTGTATTTGTTTCGTTTTTTGGTCTGGTAAGTGCGTGTATTAATTGCTTCTTGTCTTTATATTCAAAATAAATTGAATACCAATGTCCGTTTTTATGGTCGTTTAAACTGTTTGTTTTTAGGTTATTTTCTGTTTTTACGGTTGTTATTATTTCAATTAAAGTTTTTTCGGAAATAGGTAGCTCGTATGCTTCAGCTTTGCCATAACTTCCGGGAGAAAAAGACCAACTTACGTAATATAGTAAAAACGCTAACAGGAAAATTCCGAATCCAATAAATAAGATTTTCTTTTTCATTTTTTCTTAAATTTTAACTTTAGAGTTCGATTTTTTAAATGATGCTCAATGGTTTATTTTGCGACACGTACTTAGCCCCAAATTTTTATTTTACTTTTTTTGTTCTAAAGCCAAATCAAAAAAAAATGGCTGGCTTAGCAAATACGCAAAAGCCTTTAAATATAGCGCTTTGTACTCTATTTTATATAGCTTATGTTGGCATTAGTGTTTATCCGCTCTCCTCTCAAGTATCTAAGATTTTCATATTCTTCCGATTTATAAATCCGATATACTCTATTTATTTCACCGCCATCTAATTCTTGAATATAGCTGTTAAGCTTTTCATTAGAAATTGATTTGTCAGCGAATACTCTAAAATGAATTTTATAGTTCAATATTCTTTTTTCATACTCTTCTTGAGGATTAATATTCTGTTTAAATTTTAGAATGTCAGATTGGATCGAATCAAGTCCGTTACCGTATTCTGTCATAATTTTTAGAGTGCCATTTTTAGTCCCGATAAATATCTTAAAGCCATAATTCCCGTCCAGGTCAAAATGTTCAATTTTAGTATTACTGGGAAGTTCAAAGTCAACCTCATTTTTTTTACTTAAAAAATTCAAATAATTGTCTGCTCTCATCAAACTGAAACTTATTTCTTCAGTTGAATCTTTGATTTTACAAAAAAGTGTATCCTTGCTTTTAGATAGAATATATGCTGTTTTAAATTTTTTAATACTATTGGCAGAAGGGCCAAAACGTAAATTATAATTATATTCTATTGTAGCGTTATTAGCTGTCCATTGAACGTTTTGAGAACCTAATTCTGTTATAATAAGACTATCTGGGTAAAAGAAAAATCTTGTGTACCCATCATTTTCTAATCCATACCACTTTCCATTTAATTCCTTTTCGTATGAGTTTTGACTGCATGACATTACTGTTAAAACGGCAATAAAAATAAGGATGTGAATTTTATTTTTCAATTTTATTGGTAATGTTTAGTTTAAGAAACGCAGTTTGGGTAATAAGGACTATCGTTTCGGTTTAGTACTTAGTTAAATATAGTATTTTGCACTCTATTTATTATAGCCAATGTTAGTCATCGTTGTTATTCATTGCTTATTTTGTTTCTATGAGTTAATCCCCAGTCCCTCATTGTTTCAATTACTTTATCTAATGATTTTCCATAATCTGTAAGGCTATATTCTACAGTAACGGGCATAGTATTAAAAACTTCTCTATTGACTAATCCATTTATTTCTAACTCTTTTAGTTCTTTAGATAACATTCTGGGAGTTATTCCTTCAATTTGGCGTTCTAATTCTTTAAATCTATGAATTTTAAAAGAAAGAGCTATAATAATTGGTAATCTCCATTTCCCCCCAATTATATCTATAACATCTCGAACAGGAAGAATAAATTTTTTACATTCTGTTGGAGTATAAATAGTAGTTTCACTCTTTTTTGTGCTCATTTTAGATGTACTTTAATAAGGTGGTATACTAAAGGATACTGATATACTTTAGTATAGTGCTATATTTTGTATAGCAAATTTAATATAAATTTGTTGATACTAATAAAAGAATATTAAAATGAAAAAAACACTAGTTTTAAGTTACACTCCAAGAGATAATTCAAACACAAAAAAAATGCTTGATTTCTTTATAGAAAATAATCAAGATAAAACAGAAATAACATTTGTTGATTTAGCAGAAGAAGCTCCAGATTTATTATTAAAAGAAAATTTGAATCTTTATGTAAATAGAAATTTTGGTGGTATAGAACTTACTGATGAGCAGCAGAAAGTTTTAGCTAAAAATGATAAAATGATGCAACAATTATTGGACACAGATTTTGTTGTTTTGGCAACTCCTATGTATAATTTTTCTGTACCTGCAACAGTTAAAGCTTGGTTTGATGCAGTTATACAAGCTGGGAAAACTTTTGGATATACAGAAACTGGCGTTCAAGGATTCTGTAAAAACACAAAAGCTTTGATATTAATAACAAGTGGAAGTGATTTTGGA
Source organism: Cellulophaga sp. 20_2_10 (assembly GCF_023476645.1). GTDB lineage: Bacteria > Bacteroidota > Bacteroidia > Flavobacteriales > Flavobacteriaceae > Cellulophaga. Next base: position 18,860 of record NZ_JAMCOJ010000013.1, on the reverse strand, counting down.
TTGGAACCTTATAAAAGTGTTAATTTCGCAACTCCTTTTTTAATAACAGCTTTTGATTTTCTTGGGATTCCTGCTGAAACAATTACTAAGTTTGGTATGATACAGTATGCAGACAAATTGGAACAAATGATAGAGGATGCAAAAGAAGAAATTAAAGTTGTAAGTGATATATGGTATTAAGCTAATTAAGGATTTCCCTTTTCAGTCAGCTTTTTTATTTCAAAGTAATTAATTTAGTTCTGATTTGGGAATTATTTACAACGGTTGGGTATCTGTAAAGTAGGCAATTTATAAGTGATAAAATTTGAGTAAATCCTATTTTTAATATGCATTGTTGCTTATAGTATTTTATTCAGATTCTACTATTTTTCCGTGATTATCAGTTAATTTAAAATTGACATCGTTTCCCTTCCAATTATTAGAAGATTCAAAAGGTAACCTAATTTCAAGGTATACTAATTCACTTTTTTTTTCAGTCTTAGTGTCTTGATTTAAAACTTTATTTTTATTTAAATTACAAGAGTTCAATAGCACACCAATAATTATAAACAGAAATTCAAATTTTATTATTCGTCTTGATTTTTTCATATTATAGGTTACGTTTAGGCTTTTTTGTACACAGTTTTTATTGGGAATTTAGCTGCCATACCATTCTTATTATATTCCACATAGCAAAAAAGTCAGAACCTTTTAATGCATAAACAATGGCTTTTTCATCGCTTTTTTTTGTCAAAGTCAATTCATTCCATTCCATTTTTGGTAAAGCACCGTTAAATACTTCTTCCATTTCCTCCTTACTATTAAGAGAATGAGTGTTGATTTTCTTAATATTTGAAAATAATAAGGATTCTGATTTTCTAGTATCTCCCCAGACAATTTTTCGAGTCCCAATAATAGTCCATTTAGTACTATTTGGTTGTGTAAGAAGTAACGTTGGTATTCCAATATTTTGGTTTATTATATATTCAGAATAATAGTCCTTCTTTTTTTGCGTAATATTTTTAAAGTAAAATGAATATTCAGTAGGAAGCTTATATTGTTCAGCTTTCCATACTAACCTGCTTGCGATATATTCATCGGTTTTCTGCATTTTTTAAATGGTGTACAACTTGCTTATATGCGAAACTATTGTTCCGTTTATCATTCTGAATATTTTTTATAGAAATAACTCTTATCCCTAATTTTCTTACAATTTAAAACTATTTTTTATAGTAAAAATACGTATTTCTGTAATTGTAGCTAAATAGCATGTACTTGTTAATTTTTATAGAGTTACAATAAATGTCACATTTTAACCAGAACTAAAATTAAACACAGATCTACTAGCTAGTCCTACTTTTGTTTCTACTTTTACATAAAATTATAAAAGGTTTAGATGTTAGATTATGTGGTAATTGGTGGTGCACAAGCTGGGTTAGCTATGGCGTACCATTTAAAAATGATGAAAAAAGATTTTGTTGTTCTAGATGGCGAAAAAGAAATTGGCGCGTCTTGGTTAAATAGATGGGACTCTTTAAAATTATTTACTCCAACTCAATATAATCACTTACCTGGTTTAAAATTTAACGCTGCTAATGGGCATTACCCAACCAAAGTTGAGGTTGCCAATTATTTTAAATTATATGTAAAAGAGTTTGCTATACCGGTACAATTAAACACATTGGTTACTGCGGTACGCAAAACAGAAAAGGGCTTTTTTATTACCCATAAAGATGGCGAGCTAGAGGCTAAGAATGTAGTTATAGCTACAGGGCCTTTTCATACACCATATACGCCGCCTTGCAATACAAAAATAGCAGACAGGATATTACAAATGCATAGCAATTATTACAAGGGTGTGCATCAATTACAAGATGGTGACGCCTTAGTTGTTGGTGGCGGGGATTCTGGATACCAAATATTAAACGAGATCTCTAAGGACGCCTCTAGAACTGTTTATTTCTCTGGAGATACTACCGTAAAATCTATTCCGCAACACTTTTTGGGTAAAACAATTTGGTGGTGGTTTACCTTGGTAGGTTTTTTAAGCTACAGCAAGTATAGTTGGATCGGAAAAAAAATAAACTCGTCTACCCAACCCGTTATTGGTACAGATGTTAAAGAAATTCTTTCTAGAAAAAATGTAATAACGGCTGGTAGAACAAAAGATGCCTTGCAAAACGAGATTGTGTTTGAAACTAAAAAAGTCTCTACCATTAAAAACATTGTATGGGCAACCGGCTATAGACCCAATTTTAAGTGGATCGAAGGGCTAGAGCTAGATGCAGATAGTTACCCTAAAAATTACAGAGGCGTTAGTAATATTACAGGCTTGTATTTTATTGGTTTACCGTGGATGTTTACACGCGGTTCTGCAACTTTAGGCGGTGTGTCTAAAGATGCTAGTTACTTGGCGGCTGTTATGCAAGATAACGAGTAGTTGCTAGTCATTATCAGTAGATTTATGGTTTAAACGTTCTATAAACTTGTCTACATTAAACTTAATATCGTCTTCACCAATTTGGTCAAAAGGGTTTTCTAAATGTTCTTGTATGTTTTCTAAACTAACAAGGATCATAGTTAAGAGTATAGGAATTACAAACTCTAATCCCCAAGACATCTCTTCTGCCTTAAAAGCAAAATAAGGACCGTAAACAATAGGGAGTACTTTTATAAATAAAGAACTAAAAGCACGTAATGTTCTTGGTGTTCTGTATTGGTAAATGTGTTTTATAGACTCAAAAGAAATCATCATTTTTTGTAAATATTGATTTGTTCTAGAGCATTCACCGGCAGACAAACCTTCTCCTCTTAACTCGTGTTTTATGTACAGAGAAAAGTCTGAGAAACTGTCGTACACACGTTTTTCGTTCTCTATTAAATCTGACTTTGGACTGGTAAACATAATTTTAAAGTTGCTAAAAAAATCGTATATTATGTTGTTCATCTTTGTAACATTCTCCGGTTTTGGAGCATCTATCCAATCTCTAGAAACAAAATATATAGCACGTAAGTAACCTTTAATAGCAGCATATTCTTTTAAAGCGGCTTCTCTTCTTTTGTATGCACCACCAATAGAAAATACAATTGGGAAAATAATAGACGTAGCAACCAAGGTTAGCGGAAACTCGGCTTCATATTTAAAATGAATACATATTGCTGTAGAAATAACAGCTAATCCAGAAATTAGTAAGGTTTGAAGATTTACAATTAGAAGAAATCTTTTAATGTGAAGTTTCATTTTATAGAATTCAATAACGTGCTAGCGTATGGTTAATTTAGTATTTAAACGCCTAATTTAGGAAATAGAAACCAAATAGAATACGTGCTACAATTTTAGCAGGCCTCCTTTTGCTACATTATTACTTAAATAGGGTATTTATTGTTTTATGGTATTTCATTTTTTAAGAAGATTAGGGACTATGTTGTGTTTTGGTTTTAACGCTCCCAAACACTATAGTTACTAAAGCTCCATTCTCCATTTTCTTTTATGAGCTTTCCGCTGCAACCAGCGCCTTCTATTTTGTAATTGAGTGCAAAATAAGTGATGTCTTTACCTATTTCTATTTTATTAAATACGACATAGTCTTTAATTCCTTCTTTTTCTAATTCGGACATCGATAGTATGCTAACCGTTTGCCCAAATTTATGGAGGATTAAGCGTTTATCAATTAGTTTAGACTCTAACACTTTTACAGGTAATCTTTCTTTTAATTCTTGATGGTAAACCCATTGAAGTTCAGGAAGGTCAAGTATTTTTTGAACAATTATTTGAGTCTCATTAAAAGCTGGTTGGGAAATTGAGTCTTTGGTATAAGATAGATTTTCTACTGTAATTTCTACTGTATTTTTTGATGTGTTTTTACAAGAAGTAAATACTAAAAGCAATACTAAAACACGAACTATATTTTTCATTTTGTTTGTTTTTATTACTTCTTTATTCCATATAGATTTTACTAGTAAGAACAAGAATTCTTTTTTTATAAAAATCAAGTTCAAGATCTTCTTCTGTTAGTAGTTTTAAAAGCGCTACAACAAGTGAGTTAGGCGAATATTAATTGCTAATTACTTTCTCAAAAGCTTTAAAAGTAGTGTTGTTGTACTCTTCAGATGCGTTTTTAATTATTTTCTGACATTCTCTAGTTTTATCACTGTTTGGACTTTTAATTGTTTGTAGTTCTGCTATAAATAATTTAGAAGGAACTTTGTTTAACCCTTTTCCGTCTGCAAATTTTTGCAAAAGCTGTAAGTAACTTTTTCCCCTTAGGTCCGTTATTATTTTTTCCTTAATTAGTAAATTTTGGTAAGAACTAATTTTATTTTTAAATGCTATTCCATTATCAGAAAAAGCCTCGTAGCTACATGCTGTAAGTGCATTTTCAATTCTATTATTTTGTGCTATACAAGATGTTATAAAAAAAGCGAATAGGATGTTTAGTAGAATCTTTTTTTTCATAAGTTACCTAAATTATGTCACTGTTATTTTTAAGAAGTAAACACAAGATTATTTTACAACTTGTATTTGTGTACACTAAAAGTAGCGGTTTTACCTTTTAAAAAGAAAGCCAAAGGCATAAGCGTAGACGTAAAATATATATTCGTTCTACAATTACAAATGTGCTAAGTTAAGTTTAGAGTTTGCTCTAAAAATAACCTTCATTACTTAAGTTTCTGGCTGATTTACTGTTCCCTCCAATTTAACTTCAGTTGCTGTAAAACATTTACTTTAAGTACAATAAAGCTTTGATGTTTGCAAATAGGCTTGAGCTAGACAATTAATTATACTCCGTTTTTGCAGTAGATTTATTTCGCGAATAGTTTTTTCCAAAGTCCTACTTTTTCCTTTTTTTTAACAGGAGCAATATGTGTTACTTCATATTTAGCTTTTGATGCAATTTCTCCTTCAGGTAAATTTTTCCTTTTTTCAATTTCAGCAAATTGTTCCATAGCAGCTTGTTTATAAAGCAAAGCACCGCCTACATCGCAATTAAACAAGTTAGAGTAGCAAGCAGAATCATTTAAATCTATTGGGTTTGGCTCTACAACTTCTGTAGCCTCTAATAGTCCTAAATTAGAATCTTTTGCAAAGTTTAAGGCTTTTAGAAATTCATTAATTCTATTGTGAGAAAACAAGTGATCTAATTCTTTTTTAATCTCAGGATCGCTGTTGTAATCGTTAAGCAGCTCAATTACTTTGTTTTCTGGAATGTAAACACCAGAACAATAATTGTTAACTATACGATTATTTACATTTGTGGTCAGTTTATCATTTGGTATAATGTCTCTCCAATTTTTAAAATACTTTTGTAGTGATGAGTTTTCTGAAAATGAAAGGGCAGCACCTCTAGTGTAGAAATATTTTTGAAAAAAACCTTGAACAACAGCAACATAATATCCGTGACGCGTATCAAATACAGCATCTTCTTTGGTTTCTAACCCCACTTTAATAGTATCTGCGTACTTTTCTTTATAAAAGTCTTCAATGTTATTTTCTGATGCTAATTTTTCTAGTAGATCTTGGTTTTCTAACACATCAAAATACCATTCGTTTATTTGTTTTTCAGATATTGGATGATAACTTATATCCCAGCCCATATTTTTATGTTTTTACATTGTTGTATGTAGTTACTTTTTACTATTCAAGTATTTTTCTAATGCTTTTTTTAAATTAACAGCCATTTCATAATTCATTTTAGAACTATCAAAGTCTATTTTATTTTTACTACAAAACTCCGTAAAATGCACCCAACATGTAGTATTGAATTCCGTGATTTCATCATACCCTTTTAAAGGGGTGATTTTCTGATTTAAAATTCTGCCATTTTTAATTGTGTAGAGTATTTTAAACGTCCTCAGTCTTCTTCCAAGAGCAATATCAATATAGCTACTGTACTCTTCTATGGTTGTTACGGTATTCTCATCTGTAGATTCTAAGCTTATTAATTTAATTTTAGATTCTATTCCTTTTTGAAATAGAATAGTCTCTTTTAGGTGTTCTAGATCTTTAATTTCTAAACTTCCATCAACAAATGTTTCCTTGTAACCTTTATCAACCAAAGTTATTATTTTTGATGTTTTATAATTGTTTCTAGCTTTAATGTATAGTTTAATAAGAGCCTCGTTATCAGGAGTGTTTTTGTTTATGGGGCAAAAACTAGTAAGCGTTATTATAAAAAATAGTGCAGTAAAAAGGTTCTTCATTAGTTTAGTATTTCAAGATTACTATTAACAACTATAATAAGAGATTTCTTTCCAGGAAATACCTGTAAACCCATTAATATCAATCTCTTTTGCTAGTTCTTTACTTATACATGTAACATCGTACAAGCCTTTTACTTTAAAGATTTGAATATGAGCAGGAACACTTTCATCAAGCAAGGTTAGGTCCTCTACCGTATCATACATTTCGGTATTTAAACTATCTACCTCTAACTCTGTTTCATCTTTGTCTATGGCATCTATGACCTCTGTAGAGTGTAATAAAAAATAATGCGCTATCACAGCTCCTTTATGGTCTAACATGGCTACAGGTATAAATTCCAGATTGGGTATGTTTTTATTTTCAAGGAAAACTTTTAGCTTTGGGGATATAGGAATAATGCTCTGAGTATTGCCAAAGCTATCTAACATATGCAGATCATTTGGGTAGTCAGGATCTGCAGTAAATTGAAGATTATCTGGCATATCATGGATAAGAGAAACACCCATTAAAAGGCGAAGCATACGCTCCATGTTTAATAACTTTTTAGGAACATACGCACCAGGAACATCTTTAAAATTCCAGATAGCAAATCTTTCAGTCATTGTCTTATTTTCCATTCTGTTTTTTAGGGTTTACTTAACGGTTTTGGTTTTTTGCTAGTTACTTGTTTTAAGTACTAAAGTTAGTAAATTGAAACCAAGCAATTAATTATACAAACGTTAGCAACTTTTTTATATGCAGAACTTTTGGTTACTTATACTACCAATATGGCAGGATATGCGGAAGTTTTGTTCCGTTAATTATTCTGTATATTTTTTAAATAGAAAAAAATAAAATGTATACTTGGTTGTAAATTCTATGTGTTTGGTATACTACTATGGGTATTTGTACAATTAAAATGTAGTGTTGTAAATAGGAGTAGATCTTAACTCTAAAATGTAGTATAAAATAGACTATTTACATACTAGCTTAAGTCATTAAGGCAGTTAGGAATTTATGAATTGAATTATTAGTGTTACTTTTGAGGCTCCAAAATATATATCATTTAATTTATAGTTTATGCCTTACCAAGATGTGTTTGTTGTTTTCTGGGAACAAGTAAAAGAAAGTGTAAAAGAAGGTAACTTTGCCAAATTAACTATGGCAAAAACTATAGGTAAGCCAGACTTAAAAAATATATTTGTTAGACCCGTATATTCTAAAAACGGTTTTACAGTTTTACTTAAATTTAGGTACAGGTCTAGAGAAACTGAAGACGTGGAAGAGGAGCTTACTTTAGATGAGGCTTTTTTGGTTTTAAAACCGTATTTAAGAAAGTCTTTCTTTTCTGTGTTGTTATTTACAACTACTAAAGATGTTATTTTTAAAATAAACAAAAAGGGTGCTGGTAGTATTACAGAGAGTTTACCATCTTTCCAGAACGTTACACAAGCGCAGTTAGATCAAGAATAGATCGCTCTTGTTCGTTTTGTTGTGTTTTAGCAGGTTTACTATCTGCTGGCAGGTGTTAGTGTATTTTTTAGGAGATTGTCTTTTAAAAGGCTTGTAATGCAATTCCTGTTCCTATAGCTATTTTTTTAAGTTTTGATGATGTATTAATTAATCCAAATACTAGAAAAATTAAGGAAGTTATAAGTAATATACCGCCAACAATGGTAAAGAATAAGAAAAGTAAAGTTTCTATCATAGTATTTTTTTTAGGTTGCTTAAGAAAAAGAGGCTACTCCCATTTTATAATTAATTCTGTTATGCCTTTTTCAATTCCGCTATAAAAATCACCTTTTTTAAATTCTGGTAGTATTGTTTTTTCTAGTACAGTTGTACAAATTTCATTGGTTAATACTAGTTCTGTGCCTGTTCCGGTGGCTATTGCCATTTCTCTACAAGGTGTACAGACAACTATTGTTAGTCCGTTATTTTTTTCTGCTGTACCTACTCCCCAATGGTTACCTAAATCGGTAGCATATTTCTGAATGTTGGTATAAGGACTTATACTGTCTACTGTTATTACTACAATTTGTCTTGTAGTTTTAACATCGTAATCGTAAAGAGTTTTTGCTAATTGCTTACGTTGTAGTTCCGTAAAAATTTTACTGTAGTCGTTTATAATTCCAACCGATTCTGGAAAGATACTTTTTTTAGTCTCTTGCGCATTTCCCTTGCAAGAAATTAATACAAAGGTTACAAGTAGAACTATTATTTTAACGGCAGTTTTCATCTTAAATTTGCTTTATAATAGAGCTTGTAATCTTCTGTTTTGTGCTGCTCTAGTAGTGTAAATTTAAACTATTTGTTTTTATATGTATTAATTACCCAAAGTTGCGAATACAAAAACAATAGCTACGAAAACAAATTGCTTTTTGATGACTTCTACCTTCCGTTTATATTAGATGCTATAAAAGATATTTTAGACCCAAAAGGGGTGTAAATTTTAATATAAAATAATAGAACTATGGAACAATCAGATTCAGTTAATAAAAATTACTCTTTTAAAGAAGTTAATGATGGTATAGCAATTATAGATTATACAGGGGAAGCTAAAAACATTAGTATACCAGATTACATTAATGATAAGCCTGTACTTTATATCTATAAAGAGGCTTTTTGTGAAAAAGGAATTGAATCGGTTATATTACCAAGTTTATTAGAATATATAGGTGAAGATGCTTTTTATGTGAATGAATTAAAAGAAATAATAATACCTAATAAAGTGAACAAAATTGGTGGTGGTGCTTTTGGGAGAAATAAAATTGAAAAACTTGTTATAGAGTCTGATATTGAGTTTTTACCAATGTTTTGCTTTGTTGGTAATGCACTTACTAGTTTAAATTTACCAGAGACTGTACTAGATATGGCTAACGATTGTTTTGCAGAGAACGACTTTGTAGAACTAACAATTCCGGAGCATTTAACAGAAATACCAAAGGAAGGTTTTGCAAATAATAAAAAGCTTAAAAAAGTTACGTTACCAGCAAAGTTCGAAAGCTATAAAAACAGCATTTTTTATGGTTGCGATATAGAGAATATTACATTCGATATAGTTTAAGTTGTTATAACAATACGCTTGGGTTTGGTTGCCCCTTACATTTTAAAAAAAATATGGTTGTCCAGAAATATTAGGACAACCATATTTTAGTTCTATGCTATTGGGCATACTCTTTTTTGACACTAAGTTCTTTGTAAAACTATTTGCAGTCAAGATTAATTAAAAATGTTGTTCTAGCCAGTTGTTACTAAAGCTAATTTTAGTTGTTTTATAATTACGGCACTAATTTTTTAATAAGTTTCAAATTCAGAAAAGCGTTCTTCCTTAATGGCAATCCATTCGTTTTTAATGATACTAAAATAAACATCGGTTCTACTTTCTCCGTTGGGTGCAATGTAGTTATTTCTAAAAACCCCTTCTTTTTTAGCGCCTAAATTTTCAATTGCTTTTAGAGATCTTAAGTTCTCTTTATCGGCACTAAACTGTATTCTTCTAAACCCTATTTTTTCAAAACCATATTTTAATAGCTCGTACTTGCAGGCTTTGTTTATACCGGTGCCTTGAAACTCTGTTCCATACCAGGTCCAACCAATTTCGCATTTCTGGTTTGCAGTATTTATATTGCCGTATCTAGTGCTCCCTACCACTTTATTAGTTAGTTTGTCTATAACTAGAAAGGGATAGCATAAGCCATTGTTTTTATCTTTAATTGTTTTGGAAATGTAATTTTTAAAACCCTGTTCGTTGTTTATGCTCATACCCATAAACTCCCAGATTTCTTTATCAAAGATTATTTCTTGTAGCTCTTCATTTCGTTTGTCCTCAAAAGGGAGCAGTAGAACACGATCGTTTTCAAGCTTAATTTTTGTCTTTAGTAGTTTTGGTTTCATTTTTATTTAGATATAACGGCTTTGCGTATAAAGCGCTAACTTTTTGAATTAACACAGAGCCAAAGTTTTATATTTTGTTTTTAGCTTATCAATTTTTGAAGCCAAATTTTAAAAGATTTGACATACCCGGCAAAGTACACTAAAATTTATAATAAGTACCAAGCCCTCTATTAATTATAGCTGTTGTAAATAAGCTTTTTATAATCCAAAACAAGCCCTAAGCCTTGGAACCAAAAATTTCAAGACCTTATAAAAACACGAAAACCTTTTGCTTAAGCCTGTATAGCCTATTCATTAGTATGCTTTAAATTTTTGCACTTATATTTTTAATCTGAATCTAAGATGTAAACACCATCTATTAATTTTATTTCCGAATAATAGTTGTAATGGTTATGGTGCTGATATGCTTCTGTAAGTGTATACTTATTTTCTACTTTTTCAAAAATAAAAAAGATAGTCTCAAGTATTCCTGTATCATCTTGAGTCCTGAACTCATTTTCTAGTATGATTTTTTTTCCTACCTTTTTTAATGTGAATGTTTGATGACTGCTTCCTATTACGTATTGATCTAGTTTAATTTTAAAGGTGCTGGCAAATTCTTTATTAAAAGTAAGATTGTATGCTACCTTTTGCTCAAAATCTATTTGATCATTAATAACAAAAGATTGATGAAAATCGCATTGGCCATAATTTTCAAATGTCAAATTAAAAACAAGTGGCTCTGTTGGTATAGGCTCTTTTCTATTGTATTCATAGTCTATATATTTGGGAGTTACAATAATGTTTGCCTTTGGTTTTAAATTATGTTTTGTATTATAATCGTTTAAGTAAATTCTATTGTTATTTTGTGCGTGGTTGTTCCATAATTTTTTGATATCAATTAAATCATTCTCCCCAATATTCAGTAAAGTATCTAGACTATAAGTTGTTCTTTGATTTCTGTAAAATTTATCTGAGTATAGGTTACTAATCCTTAAATTATTGTTTTCTATTTTAAAATATATAAAAAAGGGTTCTAAGGTTCTTCCAAAACTGGAGGTAAAAATACCGGTGTCGTCGTTCTTTTTATCTAATGATACAAACGCAGTTAATTCTTCATTTGCATAAGATGTACTGGTGCCTAAATTTGCATAGGTGTAAAAACTAAACTCCTTATTGTTGGTTAAATTTTTTACATAAAACTTAGCTTTAGTAAATATAGAGTCTCCTGTTTTGTAATATTCTATGAATTCGCCAGTTGTTATTTTATAAGTTTTGTTTTTTAAAAGGAGCTGATTTTTTCCATTAGACCACTTTCTAAACAGTATAGTATCTTTTTTCTTTACAGGAACTATATTTATAAATCTGAAGTCAAATCCTTCGTTTAGACTATCTGTTTCTTCAAAATAGCTTAAAGTTTCTATTTTGCTATAATCATAGTCCTGTATAAAGGTATCTTTTTCAAAAAAAAGGGTTCTTTCAATCTTTTTATCACTTAATATTTTTAGAGTGTCATTGGTTATGGTAAAATGAAGATCTTTTTTTGTATTAATATATAACATCTTACCAGCCCAATCACGTAACGAAATTTCTTTTTTCAGATAGTCAATTTTTGATAAATCTTTAATTTCACCTAGATTATTATACACGTGAAAAAAGTATCTCTTTTGTGTGAATAAATTTTCCATTAAAAAATTATAGCTAATAACAATATTATCCCCTTTTTTATAACATCTAAAAAAAACTTCATGGAGGTCATAGAGTTTAAACCGAAAGTGATTAGGTGGTTTTATCTTATTTTCGAACAGTAAAGTGTCATATAATTTTTCTGATTGCTCTCTTTGATTTTCAAAGTAACGAATTACTCTAAAATTGCTATTGTCTATAGTTAAAACAGAATCTATAGCAAGACTTTTATGATCGTTTTTACTATTATGAATAGTACGACTAGAGAAAAAAAATAGTAATAGTAAAATGGCAAAAAGATACCGCATATGTTTGTCGCTGTTTTTTAATCTCTAAAATGGTATTCTCTAATTTTGATGTAACGGATCAATAGAAAGAATAGATAATAATTTGTTTTTATCTTACTGCTACATTTAAATATAAGGAACTTAAGCCAGAGGATAAAGCACTATTGTTTCTGTTTATTACGTAGCTAAATATAAATACTTTACTTTTAGTTTAAACGGCTAAAATATTTTTTATGCTCTTCGCTGGTAATTTTCCAATCATTATTTTTAAATGTGGTTTTTTTAAATTGCACAGAATTATCATAAGCCCCTTTTAAGAAGAAAGAAGAACTATCTTCATAAACATCAAAAATTTTATTACTGTTTATGTTACAACTGTTGAACTGTGCATTCCTTTCTTTTCTGTAGTCAAAGTTTAAGAAAGCTCTTTGAAAGCTGTTATTACTGATTTCACAGTTTTTAAAATAAACATTACTGGATAAAGGCTTGTTTTCAAAGCTTTTTCCAAACCCTAATAGCTTTTTGGTTTTGTTATTGGTAATTAAACTGTTGTGAATACTAATTTCTTCTCTACCATGAGAACCACTACCTTCATCTCTTTTCATTTGAATAATTGATTTACAATCATTATTCATAATCTTTACATTATTTAAAACAATATTCTTTGCAGTATTTAATGCCAGCACATTTTTTTGAATATTAGTAAACGCAGCGTTTTCAAAACGTATCCCATTGTCATTATATATATTGTTAAGGTCAGCTCCTAAAAAGGCTCCATTGATATTGCAATTAATAAATTTACCATATCCTCCACTTATTCTAATAGCAGAAAAACCGTAATAGTCTTTGTTCAGGTTCTCTTCTTGCTTTTTAAGGTCTTCTTGTCTAGTTGGATAATAGAAGCAGAAATTCTTGAACACAAATTTTTCAACGTCTAACGTTTCTAGCAATGACTCCCCGTATCTATAACAGGTGAAATATACACGTTGCTTTCTGCCAATAAATTCAACGTTTTTAAGATTTCTAAGGAATAGAGTGCCAGATTGAGTGGAGACAAAGTGGTCATTAATATTAAATATTTCTTTGTGGTACAATACTTTGTTCTGGTGAAAATTTAAAATAGCAGCATCAATTAAAAAAACTCTATTTGATTTTAAGTTTAATAGTAAACTAATTTCATCAGTAACCACAACAGTGTCTTTTACAGGTTTAATACCTTCGTTACTTTGTTTAGACCATTTTGCTTCAAGTTTCATACTCTCAAGCATCTCTTGTCCTGGAGATTGATCTTTATACCTGTCTTTAAATGAGTCTAATTGTTCTTTTCTAAAAACTTGATATTCGTCTATACGTTCTTGTGTAGATTTACGGAGCTCTTCTGCAATGTTTTTCTTTATTTGAACCTCCGTTAATGAATCAATTTCAGCATTAATTTGAGTTTTTAATTTAGATTTGGTATCCGATAGAAAACTATTGAATACAAATACCTTTTTATTATGTAATAATGTACTAACCCATTCGCCATTTAAAGAATTAGCCCCATCATTAATTTTTTGAAAAACACCTGAGTGTGATTCTATAATTAGCTTATCATTAAAATTGAATTTGCCGATTTTTTTACCGTTAGGTTTATCTCTATAATTTAAACCTGATTCGGCATTAACGTATTTAATTTCCGTTTTAGTGCTTTTTACGTCTTTACAATTGGTTAAAAATAAAGTCAATAGTACTAAAATATAATTTTTAAAGAGTATTTTTTTCTTCAATTTGTAATAGAGTTTTATGATTTGCACTTGGCACTTAGGCTATGGGTAATTCGTGAATTAAAAGCAGTCAACTTTTGATTAAGAACTTAGCCAAAAACCCATTTTTTTTATGCATTTTTAGCAAGCATTATTATTCAATAGTAGTTTCATTGTTTTCTATTTTTAACTTTGTTAATTTTTCTTTAATTTTATTTTCTTCAACTCCAATTTTGCTTATAATCCTTTCTGATAGTTCTTTAGTAGTGTCATAAGTAACTATTACTTCCGTTATTTTTGGTTTATTACATTTTACATTGTAAAGATTTCCTTTTAATATTAATTCTATTTCTGATTTTGATTTAATTGTAATTATATCTGTTTCAGTTTTTTTTATCACTCGAGCTTGAGTCGTTTCAAAGGGATATTGAACTTCGCATTCATATTCGACCCTAAAAAAATCCATCTGAAATCCGTATTTGTTTGAAGGTTGTAATATTGTTATGTCTTGGTCTGAATTATTTTTAATTACAATATATAAATTAATAGAGCCATTACTATTATATTCTGTTTTTTCTGCTTTTACTTCTAGCGTAATATCTTTATTATCAATTTTTTTCTTATTTTTTTGAATTGTGAAAGAAGTGAAAATTAAAAGACAAAACATTAATTTTATTGTTTTCATATAGTTTGTTTTAATAGTTGCTAACGTTTTTATATATGTCTTGTTGCGTTGTTCAGGAACTAAATTAGTAAATAAATCACAGATAGAAAGTCCGCGAGTCCCTACGCTTCTGTATTCGTGAATAGGCTAGAACTAGTAATAAATTATTTATGGTGTTAGCAGTAGATATTTTTCATTGACAATCAATTTTGTATAGCGTCTAGAATAGGTTGTAAAATATAATTTCCAACTAAATACCAAACAGCAAATAAGAATGGAACAATATGAATAATAGTCCAAATGGATTTATTTTCAAATTCAGATTGATTCATTAAAAACTTATAAAAAGAAAATATAATTATAAGTGAATACGGAATAATAAATATCATAAATCCAATAGTGTTGTATCCATCTGCAATACCATTTCCCATTGCATCACTTCCTCTTGTATTTGGTGTGTATAAATAAATTAGAACAATAATTATAATAGCTACTAGTCCAAAAAAAATAGAATACTTTAATAGATTTTTCATAAATGACTAAATATATATTCAAGGTTATTATTCATAATTATTTTTATTTTCAAAAATATTTTTAAACCTTGATTAAGGTTTAAATCTAATTATTGAGAGAATATTTTTTTAATCATTCATTGTTTTTAGTGACTTGGTTTTAATTAATGCCAACGCCCTGCTA
>NZ_JAMCOJ010000013.1:0-3717 GCF_023476645.1 Cellulophaga sp. 20_2_10 | reverse complement strand
AAGTGTAAGATAATAAGCTTTAGTTTCGCGCGGCCACGCGAGGCTAAAGCTTATTAGCCGTCTCGCTGAGCGATTTTTATAAAAAAAATTGATTAGTGAGACACTTTATTGGATCGAGAGTTCGATGGGTCGTACCAAATTGCTTTTAGCTACTGATGTTACATCGTTTTCCCTAGATGGGCATCAAAAGCTGAACTTAGCGGATAAGCACTATCCCAATTTGGTTTAGCAGGGCGATGGAACACATTTTCCAAAGGGGCGGGAACAGCGTAGCTGTGTAGCAACTTTGGTCAGCTTTTCGCTGAATGTGTTCCATCGGTATTGTGTATGATTAGTGGCGTGTTTAAGCACCTAATTTAGTAAATAAAAACTGAATAGAAAATCCGCTAGTCCCTACGATTCGGGATTCGTAAGAAGGCTTTAACTAGCAATAAATTATATATGGTGTTAGCTTTTAGTGCTTTTTCTTCGGATTAATATTTCAATCCGATTTTCTTTTTTTGGTCAGTTTTTAATTCCGCAAGCTTGCTAAATTTTTGTAATGTTTTTCAATTCCAATTAAGGGAACAATTCCGCAACTTGCTAAATTCCGATTAAGTTAAATTCTGTTTTTCAATTCAGATGTCCATTTTATAAACTAACTAAAAATTCCGCTGTGATTTTCATTCCACATTTGGGTGAGAATTCAGATTTTTATTTTTCCAATAATTATAGTAAAGTTTTCCTGTTGTTATTGTAGAGCCTATCATTAAAAAGTAAATCATAACATGCTTTTTTTGAAAAAAACTTTCAGTAAATAAATCAGTCGTGCTTAATGTCAACAAAAATATTCCTACAAACCACAATAGTATAAATAAAATCAAATTCTTTCTTGTTGGATTTTTTATGAAATTTCTTTTTACTGTTTCCATTTATTTATTTTTTTTCGTTATTAAAAATTCCTCTTTTTTTATATTTTCGATTTCGAAAACTTGCTAATGCATTAAAGATAAATTGATTATGTATGATTAGTGGCGTGTTTAAGCACCTAATTTAGTAAATAAAAACTGAATAGAAAATCCGCTAGTCCCGACGCTTCGGGATTCGTAAGTAGACTTAAAACAAGCAATTAATTATACACGGTGTTGGCAAATGTTATTTTTTAGTCTAATCTCCGTCTAATAAATATATTTCCACAAGTGATATTCCTTCTTCATTTCTCTTGTAACATAATTTCGTAATGTAAATTGAATTATGAGATATTCCCTCATTATTGAACTCATAACAAGTTTCATTTACGTTATAATAGTTAGATTTCCGTCTTGTTTTTCCCTCGTTATAAGTTTCTGGATTATAAAAAAAATCTAATTTTTCATTTCCTTTTAGATATTGTATTTCTAAATTGTCCTCTATCGAATATTTGGTAGTAACTTTAATACTATCTTGTATTAGAAATTTAGTAATATATTCAATCATTGTAGAATCCCTTTCACTAAAACTTTCGTTTATTCTTTTAGAAGCAAAATATATTTCGGATTCACTTAATTCGTTATTCAATTTTTCTTTCTCTACTTGATTCGGACTATTTTTACACGAAGTAATTAGTATTAAAGTTCCTAAAATTATATTCAGTATATATTTCATTCTAATGTGTTCCATCGTTGTTGTATATGGTTTGTTGCGTGGTTTAAGCAACTAATTTAGTAAATAATTACCGACCAAGAAAGTCCGCGAGGACTTTCGTAAGTAGGCGAGAAGCCAGCAATAAATTATATACGGCTTAAGTTTGTAATTCATTAAATTAGAGTATTAATCAGAAAAGACAAAAGAGAGGAATAAGGTTATTATATACGGAGAGACTACAGATCTCGTCAATCCCGAAGCCTCGGGAAAAATCCCCTCTCTTTTCTACACAGATTTCGTACAGTTCTATGAGGCAATTAGACCTCGATTTTAAGTCGTTGAAACTCGCGTAGGTTGTCCTTTCAAAAAACATTTTCTTATGAATAAAGATATTAAATATTTTGGAATAGACATTAGTCATTTGGTTTTTGATGTCACAGATTCAGATGGTAAATACTATCAGTTTAAAAACACTATTTCAGGCTTTAAAAAGTTTGAAAAATTATTAGATCTCTCGAGCCATTGTGTAATGGAAGCTACAGGATATTATCACTATCAGTTAGCTTATTATTTACTTGAATCCGGTATTAAAATATCTGTAGAAAACCCATTGGCAGTAAAGCGGTTTATACAAATGAAGTTGTCTAAAATAAAGACAGATAAGAGTGATTCTAAACTTATTTGTGAGTATGCCAGTCAGGTAGATTTAAAGTTGTGGAAAGGTAGCTCTAAACATCAAATAGAATGCTTGCAAATGACCAGACTCCTTTCTGTGTATACAAAACAGAGCACAATGTTAAAAAACAAGTTGCACGGTGAAGCAGTTTTAGGAAACCCAAGTAAAGCAGTTGTGAGTTCTATAAAACGAAGTTTAAAACAACTAGAAAAAGAAATAGTCAACTTAGAAGCTAAATTATTGTTATTGGTAAAAGAAGAGCACCAAGATGTTTTAACACGGTTAAAAACTATACCAGGAATAGGAACTAAAACAGCCTTGATGTTAGTGGTTTTAACGGACGGTTTTGAACGATTTAGTAGTGGTGGTGAATTATGCAGTTATGCTGGGTTAACACCTGTTATAAGAAAGAGTGGAACAAGCGTAAATGGACGAAGTAGAATTAGTAAAATAGGAAATCAAAAACTAAGAAATTTATTATTTATGTGCAGTTTTAATGCCTGTAAATATAACAAGGCCTGTAAAGCTATTTATGACCGTATAGTAGCCAAAGGAAAGAGTAAAAAGTTAGCGCTAATAGCCGTGTGCAATAAACTATTAAAACAAGCCTTTGCTATTGCAAAATCAGGATTAATATATGATGATTCTTACAGAAGTACTTTAGCTAAAAATTAGTGAATTTTTACTTGTTTTTTACCACAGTACTTTGTTATCTATAGGTCTTTTCATAGTTAGTCAGAGTTCAGATGTTTAAATTTTTATATAAATATAATTTAGGAATTCTGATTTTAGCAACGGTTTAAGCGCAATGATACATTTCTACTGTCAGATTAGCTCAGATTGGTTTTTCTGCGTGTAATTCAGTCGTAACGATAAACGCAAGCTTTTCAATCTTAGTTTATAAAATCAAACAGAATCCAATCCGTAACGTTTTTCAGATTACATTATTCATCTGAGTAATTATTCCCTTGTTGGAAGTTCAGACTTATAGATTTTCCAATAATTTTTGTTGGTGAGTAACTTATAGATAACGATTTAGCTATGAACAGTGCGGGAGCAAACTAGCGTTTGCTTTCCGCCACGCACAAAGCGAAATCTTTTGGTTTTGTTTTTTCTTTTTTTTTCTCAAAGCGAAATCCCAAAGATTTCGCGACCTCAAAAATATACTCAAACCTTAGCGTTTAAGCCCAAAGCCCGTATTGTTTATAGGTGTTGTTGTGCGTTCGTTTTTTAATTTAATTCGTATTCAGTTAATTCCTCTTTTAGCTCTGTCGATGTCAAAAGTGGTTTCCTTTCCAAATGAGCAAATCCATATCCATTTTCTTTTACAAAAGCAGGTAAAAATTTATTTCCAATTTCTAAAATTATTCCAACGTCTATCAAATTTGAAAATCCTTCTCTTGCTTTTTTAGATTCTTCTGAATTTGGTTTGCAAAGAA
>NZ_JAMCOJ010000012.1 GCF_023476645.1 Cellulophaga sp. 20_2_10 | reverse complement strand
TACTGCCACTAGGTGGGAGAGTAGGCCGTCGCCTTTTTTCAAAAGCCCTTATCTAACGATAAGGGCTTTTTTTATACCCTAAATTTAAAGATTAGTGTAGATTTATAGGTGGTAATCTATAGAAACACTAACAGAAACACTAACAGAAACACACACACACACACACAGAAACAAAAAAAAGGCCTAGATATACTCTAGGCCTTTTTTTATTTAGAAAGGAGTATACCCGTGTATATCCAAAATTGGGCTGGTTATATTTATATAAGCAAGTATACAGCATTAGAATACCTATTTTGTAGTGGTATTAGAGGTGCTAACTTGCTTCAAAAGTAGAGTTTACTCTAAATAGAATATGGATTATCTAGTAATTAAGGTACTATTTGTTGTTATTGGTGATGTATTCATAGGGACTAGTATGTGAATATCATAGAGTTTACTACAAAGAAAAAGGGCTAGAAACATATGTTTCTAGCCCTTTTTGATATACTTTATCTAATAGAAATTACTCTTCTTCACTACTACTTAAATCATCTTCCTCCTTGTTTTTAGTATTCTCGAGTATGTTAAGCTTTTTTAATTTTGCTTTCCATGTGTTTAAAGATTCTTTTTGATTATTAATATTCTTTAAAACATTTTTAACTAAAGGATTATCTTCAGAGGCATTAGAGAAAAACTGTAAATTGTTTTCCAATTGGCGAATTTCGTTTTTAGATTCATCAATTTTTCTTCGAATAAACAACCTTTCCTTGTAAATTGCATTTTCATTATCGCTAGAAGATAATTTTTGAATCTTATCACCATACTTAAGTAATTCTGATTCTTGCTTGCTAATATCTAGTTTTCTAAATATGGCATCCAAAATAGTATTAAACTTATTATTTATGTTTTTCTTTTTAAATGGTACGTGTCCGTAACTTTTCCACTCGTTTATAAACTCTTTAATACTTGTTAAATCTTTAGATCTATCACCAGAAAGTTGAAATTCTTTTAATTTGTCTAAGCAAGCTGTTTTATGTTCTAAATTCTCTAGTTCATCTTTACTAGATTGATTTTTTAAAGCGTGAAGTCTATCAAAATAATGATTACAAGCAGCCTTGAATTCGTTCCATATCTTGTCAGAATATTTTCTAGGAACGTGGCCAATTGTTTTCCACTCTCCTTGTACGCGTTTCATTTCTTTAGTTGCAACGTCCCAATCTTCGCTATCTTTTATTTCGATAGCAGTTTCTAGTAGAGCTCTCTTTTTATCTAAATTATCTTGTTGTTCCTTTTTTAAGTTTTTATAGAAAGCATTTTTAGACTTATTAAATGTTTTTACAGCTTCTTTAAAGGTTGCCCAAGTCTGTTCGTTAGACTTTTGAGGTACTTTACCAGCATTAAAGAACTCTTCTCTTAGAGCTTCTATTTCTTTTATTTGTTTTTGTAACTCTTTGTGGTTACTAGATGTATTTTCTGAAATAGCTATTATTTTTTCTATAATAGAATTCTTTTTTTCTAAGTTAACCTCGTAAACTTTATCAAGGTCTTTGTAGTAATCTTGTCTTCTTTGGTGCAGTACTTTTGTAGCGTTACTAAATTCGTCCCAAATTAGTTCTCTATGATCTTTACCTACCGGGCCAATATCTTCTTTCCAAATTTTGTGTAAAGTTTGTAATTCTCTAAAGGCTTTGCTAAGGTCTGGTTCGTGTGTTAAGGCGTTAGCTCTAACTATTAACTTAAGCTTTTCTTCTAGGTTGTGTTTAAAATCTAAATCTCTTAACTCTCTGTTTAAATGAAGAAAGTCATAAAATATTTCTATGTGGTGGTGGTATGTTTTCCAAACATTGTTATAATCTGTTCTAGGAATTGGACCAGCATTTCTCCAATTTTCTTGAAGGTCTTTAAAATTTTTGTATGTAGTATTTATATCTTCTTCTACGTTTACAAGACCTTTTAAATCTTCAATTATTTGAAGTCGTTTTTCTAGATTTTTTTGAAGATTTTGTTCTAGATTCTTGTAGTACTCATCTCTTTTCTCTCTGTAATCAGAAAAGACTTCGTTAAACTGTCTTTTAGATACAGAGTTGTATTTAAAATCAATTTCGTTGCCACCATTAGCTATAAACTCTTCCTTTTTATGTTCAAGAAATTCTTGAAACTTTAAATCGAATTCATATTTAATACCATCAACATGTTTTTTAATGGCTTGTACTTTTTCATTTTTAACCAAACGCTGTAACTCTCCTACTAAATTTTCCATACTCATTGCATGGTAATCTAGTAACGGTATTTCGTGTCTTTTTTGATTGTCTTGATCCTCTGCATCTTCTGCATTAGTCTCTTCAATCTCATCTATAATTTCTTTGTCATCTTCAGTTTCTTCTGTAGATGATGAGTCGTCAAGATCTTCATTTTTTATTTCAGCGATTTTCTCTGATGCAATTGTTGCTTCAGTAGTTTCTGAATTTTCTTCACCCTCTACATTGTTTTGTAGTTCTTCTTTGCTGTCTTCCAACATAATCTTTAGTATTTGGATTTCTATATACTGGTAATATACTAACAACCAAACAAACGGCAAAACTTAATGCGTTTTTAGTAGCCTTAAATTGCACATTTGTTAGTGCTAATTTTCTTATTATTTGTTATTCTATTATTTTAACCCCTTCCAAATTTACGCTAGACACATGGATATCATAAGGTATGCCCACTTTGTTGTAAACATCTTGCATAGCACTGGCTACTTGCGTAGCCTTTTCTTTTCCTTTGCTTAGGGCAAATATAGAAGGCCCAGAACCTGAAATTCCGCAACCTAACGCACCAGCCTCTAAAGAAGCACTTTTTACATTGTCAAAAGCAGGTATAAGTATAGAGCGTATAGGTTCTATGATGTAATCTTGTAGTGACCTGCCAATTAAATCATAGTCTTCTGTATATAACCCAGCGATAAGTCCGCCAACATTACCCCATTGCTTAATACCGTCTGCTAAAGAAATTGTTGTTTTAAGTATTTTTCTAGAATCAGATGTTTTTATCTCTATTTGCGGATGTATAACCGTTGCGTAAAGTTCTTTAGGGGTATTTATTTTAATTATATCTAACGGATTATAGCTTCGAACTAAAGTAAAACCCCCAAATATTGCTGGAGCTACATTATCTGCATGTTGCACACCACTTGCTAATTCTTCTCCTTTCATAGAAAATTGTACAAGTTCTAGATTAGAAAAAGGCTTACCTAGTAATTGGTTCATTGCCCAAACAGCTCCAGTAGAGCTTGCAGCGCTACTTCCTATACCGCTACCAGCTTTAATTTTCTTATATATTTCTATTTCAAAACCACCAGTGTAATCTGTAGCAGCTAATAAAGCCAAGCCTGCAACACCAGCAACGTTTTTATGCGTTTCTAATGGTAGATCTTGACCTTCTAATTTTGTAATTGTTATGCCCTTCGCAGTAGTTTTTCTGACAACCATTTCGTCACCAACATTGTCTAATGCAACACCAAGAACATCAAAACCACAAGATACATTTGCTATAGTGGCTGGACAAAATACTCTAATTTCGTTTTTCATAATTAAAAGTTTCCAATTCTTATTATATCAGCAAATATGCCAGAGGCAGTAACATCTGCTCCGGCGCCAGCACCTTTTATGATCATAGGTTGATTGGGATATCTTTCTGTAAAAAATAAAACAATATTATCACTACCTTCTAAATTGTAAAAATCGTGTCCTTTTGGTATATGCTGTAAGCCAACGCTTGCTTTTCCATTTTCAAACTGAGCAACATATTTTAGTTTGCAATCTTTTTTGTCAGCTTCATTAAACATTTCCTGGAAAGAATCTTCATTCTTAATAAGAGAGGCAAAGAAGTCTTCGTTATTTGTTGTTGATAAGCTTTCCTCTGGTAAAAATGGTTTGTTCGTTATTTCATCAATATCTAATTTGTAACCACTTTCTCTTGCTAAAATTAAAATTTTACGTGCAACATCTATCCCACTCAAATCTATTTTAGGATCTGGCTCTGTGTAACCTTCTTCTTGCGCTTCTTTTACGATGTCATGAAAAGTAGTAGAACTATTAAAGTTGTTAAATACAAAGTTTAAACTACCAGATAATACGGCTTGTATTTTTAATATTTTATCTCCAGATGCAATTAAATGTTTTAACGTGTCTATAATTGGCAAACCTGCGCCTACATTGGTTTCAAACAAAAACGGAGCATTGTATTTTTGAGCTAAATATTTTAATTTACTATAGTTATCATATTCCGATGAACAAGCAATTTTATTGCACGTCACAACAGAGATACTATTGCTTAAGTAGTCAGCATAGGTTCTAGATACTACATCACTGGCTGTATTATCTATAAAAATGCTATTTCTGTAGTTTAGTTTATTTACTTTAGAAAAGAACTTTTCTTTATCAGCTTTGTCTCCGCTAGCTAATTGGGTTTCCCAATTCTTTAAAGAGATGCCGTCTTCATCAAAAAACATAGTTCTAGAATTAGATATCCCAATTACTCTAATGTTTAATTTTAAATTGTCTTTAAGGTATTTTTTTTGTTGCTTAATTTGATGTAATAATTTAGAACCAACATTACCAACACCCATAATAAACAGGTTAAGTTGCTTGGTATTCTCTTCAAAGAATTTTTCATGAAGAGCATTTAAAGCTTTTTTAACATCGCACTTATCTATTACGGCTGATATATTACGCTCAGATGATCCTTGTGCTATA
Organism: Cellulophaga sp. 20_2_10; assembly: GCF_023476645.1. GTDB lineage: Bacteria > Bacteroidota > Bacteroidia > Flavobacteriales > Flavobacteriaceae > Cellulophaga. The sequence goes on along the minus strand of NZ_JAMCOJ010000012.1, from coordinate 93,366 downwards.
ACTCTAATGTTTACGTTGTTTTTTCCAAGTGTACTAAACATTTTACCACTTAACCCTTGGTGGTTTTTCATATGGTCACCGACAAGAGCAATAATAGCAAGGTCATTTTCAACCAAGACGGGTTTAATTTTTCGTAATGAAATTTCGTACTCAAATTCGGAATTAATAGCATCTTCTGCTGTAGTTACATCATCGGCAGAAATACCAACACAAATTGAATGTTCTGAAGAGGCTTGAGTAATAAGTACAATACTAATTTGCGCTAATGAAAGCACTTCAAAAAAGCGTTTAGATATACCAGGTATGCCTACCATTCCTGGGCCTTCTAAAGATAGGAGACTGATGTTTTCTATATGACTAATTCCGCGAACAGTTCTTCCGTTTTTATCTGGGTTTTTAGTTATAATTGTTCCCTGAGATTCAGGGTCAAACGTGTTTTTTATTACAATTGAGATACCTTTTGCAAGTACCGGTTGTATTGTTGGTGGATATAAAACTTTGGCTCCAAAATGAGAAAGTTCCATTGCTTCTTCATATGATATATTAGAAATTGCTTTTGCCTGTTTTACTATTCTAGGATTTGCAGTATACATACCGCTTACATCTGTCCATATTTCTAAGTTTTCTGCAGTAACTGCGGCTGCAATAATGGCTGCTGTATAATCAGACCCACCACGACCTAAGGTTGTTGAATCTCCTTTTGTTGAAGAAGCAATAAAACCGCCTAAAACAGTAATTTTGCTTTTTGTAGTGTTAAAGAAACCTTCAATTAAGTGGTTTGTTTCTATAAAATTTTGAATTGCAGCTTTACCATAATTGGCATTAGTTTTTATAAGTTCTCTGCTGTCTTTGTATGCTGCATTTAGACCTTGTGCTATAAAGTATTCACTAATAATGTAAGAAGATAATAGTTCTCCATAGCTTACTATTTTATCTGATAATTTAGGAGTTATTTCGCCAATAAAAAATGCGCCCTCTAATAATGTTTCTAATATGTTTAGTTCGGTTTTTACTTTGCTTAAAACTTTGCTTTGGTTGGTTATAGGAATTAGTTCTTTTATAGTATTTATATGTCTTTCTTCAATCTTTAAAAAAACATTTTTGTAGTTTTCTTGGTGTGTAGATGCTAATAGAGCAGCTTCTAATAGTAAATCTGTAACGCCACCAAAAGCAGAAACAACCACGGCTGTTTTAGATGTGGATTTTGAAACTATGTCTTTAACTAATTCTATATTTTTGGCATTGGCAACCGAAGTTCCGCCGAACTTTAATACTTTCATTGTAAAATAATTATAGATTTTTTATTTGTATTGAAAAAAAATCAATACGTAAAATGGACGTGTATTATATAGCAAATAACCCCATAGGGGTAATTGTTGTGTTTGTAATAACACAAGTAAAAATGGTTGTAGAAAATGTAGTTACGTTGTCCAAAATGTTTATTTAAGCTTTGCTTATTAACGAATCAAATGTAGTACTTTTGTCTTTTTAAACAAATGATTTCTAAAACTTTTACCAATTTAATAGTAAAAGGCTAATATTTTTATTGAATGAAGATTTTTACAGGTGCACAAATATACGAAGCTGATAAGTTTACAATTGAAAAGCAGCAAATTACAAGCGATGAGTTAATGGAGCGTGTTTCAACGCAAATTTTTAATTGGTTGCATTTAAGGTTACAAGGGGCACAGCCAAAAATACATTTGTTTTGTGGTATTGGTAATAATGGAGGAGATGGTTTAGCTGTGGCAAGGCATTTACAAGAACACGGTTATAATATTGAAGTGTATATTGTAAATTATAATGAAAAAAGAACAGATGAATTTTTAACAAATCTAAAGCGTCTTAAGGATAGAAATATATGGCCTAATTTTCTAACAGAAGAGAGTGAGTTGCCTGTAATAGCAAAAGAAGACATAATTTTAGATGCTATTTTTGGAATTGGTTTAAACAGAGCGCCTGTTAGTTGGGTAGCAAAATTAATGGACCATATTAATAATTCACAAGCATTTATATTAGCGGTAGATGTGCCTTCTGGCTTGTTTTTGGATAAAGTTGTAAAAGATCCAAAAGCAATAATACACGCAAACCATATCCTAACGTTTCAATCTCCTAAATTGGCTTTCTTTTTACCGGAAACAGGCATTTATTTTAATCAGTGGGAAATTTTAGATATAGGTATAGATGCGGAATATATAGCTAAGACAGAAACTGAGTTTGATTTAGTAAGTAAAAATGAAGTTTTGCAGTTGTATTTACCAAGAGAAAAATTTGCTCACAAAGGTACTTATGGTCATTCGTTAATAATTGGCGGTAGTTACGGTAAAGTAGGTGCTACAATATTGGCAGCAAAAGGAGCTTTAAATTCGGGTAGTGGTTTAGTTTCTGCCTATTTGCCTAAGTGTGGTTACATACCAATGCAAACAGCGATGCCAGAAGTTATGGTGCAAACCTCTAAATCTGATGATCATATAACTGATTTTAATTTTGATCTAAAAGCAACAGTGATAGGTGTAGGACCAGGCCTTGGTCAGGATAAAAGAACAGTTGAAGCTTTTTCTAAATTTTTAGAAACAAATACAACACCTTTGGTTGTAGATGCAGATGCATTAAACATCTTGTCCACTAATAAAAAATTATTAGAATTATTACCAGAAGATAGCGTGTTAACGCCACACCCTAAAGAGTTAGAACGTTTAGTAGGTGCGTGGAGTAATGATTTTGAAAAATTAGAAAAAGCAAAGGTTTTTTCTGAACAATACAAGTGTGTGTTAGTTTTAAAAGGGGCACATACCATAACGCTATACAAAGGAAAAGGATTTATAAATACTTCTGGGAACCCAGGAATGGCTACAGCTGGTAGTGGTGATGTTTTAACAGGGGTTATTACAGGTTTTATAGCACAAGGCTACTCGCCAGTTATTGCTGCCGTATTTAGTGTTTACTTGCACGGTAGTGCTGGTGACTTGGCAGTAGAGAGTTTAGGATATCAATCCTTAACAGCGTCTAATATTGCTAATACTCTAGGTGGGGCGTTTATAGAGTTATTTAGAAGACCTGAAGCTCCACAAGCACAAGAGCAGCAACAAGCATAATATATTAGTTATAGTAAGGCTTACAGAAACTATTCTTTAGTTTTTGTAGCCGATGCTGTAGCTAATCTTTTTTTTACCCAAGTCAATGCATTAGAATATTCTATAAAAAACTTCATTGGTTTTTTGTAGAACATTTTCTCAATTTTAAAGTTGTGCATATCTATCTCTTTTACAGAAACAATAGCAAGTGCTTTTAGGTTCTCTAATCCTCTAACAAAATTATAGACTGTTGGATCTATAGCGTACGAGTTTTTACGTAGACTTATATACCCAAAATCTCTATCCCTAAAATGTATTTCTGAAATGCCAATTATTTGAAAAGTTTTTTCTAATGTGATCGTAGTTCCTTCGTCAAAAGAAGCCACCATATAATTGTCATATATGTATATTCTTCCAGACTCTAATTGATATTCTTTAACAATTACAGCCTTTTTGGTTTGCCCCATTTTCATATTCTGTATGTAATAAATAGTGTTCGGGCGCTAAATTAAAATTATGTTAAGATAATTAGAAAAAAACTAGATAAAAGGTTAATATATCCTTTAACAGTTGGTAAAAACAGAATATTGTTTTGTTTTTCTTGCGTATAACACTATTTAATAGAAAAAGGAGCCAATGAAAATTGACTCCTTTTTGGTTTATGAACTCGTAATTAAGTTTATGCTTCAGAAGCTTTACCTTCTTTTTCAATTTTAATAGTAAGCTCGTTCTTTTCATCATTTAAATCCATAAAGATGCTATCTCCTTCTACTAGCTTAGAATTTACTATTTCTTCTGCTAACGCATCTTCTATGTATTTTTGAATAGCTCTTTTTAATGGTCTTGCTCCATATTGTTTGTCAAAACCTTTATCTGCTATATAGTCTTTAGCTTTTTCTGATAAGTTAAGGTTGTATCCTAAATCGCTAATTCTACTATATAATTTTTTAAGTTCTATATCTATGATTTTGTGAATATCTGCTCTTTCTAAAGGGTTAAAGACAATAACATCATCAATCCTATTTAAAAACTCTGGAGCAAATGCTTTTTTAAGAGCATTTTCTATAACACTTTTTTGATGAGAATCTGCTTGTGCTTTTTTAGCAGATGTACCAAAACCAACACCTTGTCCGAAGTCTTTTAATTGACGTGCACCAATGTTAGAAGTCATAATGATGATTGTATTTCTAAAATCTATTTTACGACCTAAGCTATCTGTTAAAAAGCCATCATCTAAAACCTGAAGCATCATATTAAACACATCTGGATGCGCTTTTTCTACTTCATCTAATAATACTACAGAATATGGTTTTCTACGTACTTTTTCAGTTAATTGACCGCCTTCTTCGTAACCAACGTATCCTGGAGGTGCACCAACTAATCTAGAAATTGCAAATTTTTCCATATACTCACTCATATCAATACGAATAAGAGCATCTTCAGAATCAAACAATTCTTTAGCTAGTACTTTAGCTAATTGCGTTTTACCTACACCAGTCTGACCTAAAAAGATAAACGAACCAATTGGCTTGTTAGGATCTTTAAGTCCGGCTCTGTTACGCTGTATGGCTTTAGAAACTTTAGCAACAGCATCATCTTGACCAATAACATTACTTTTAATAAGGTTAGGTAATTCTGCTAATTTGTTAATTTCTGTTTGTGCAATTCTATTTACAGGTATGCCACTCATCATAGAAACAACATCTGCAACATTGTCTTCAGATACGGTTTCTCTATGTAGCTTGCTTTCTTCTTCCCACTTTTCTTGGGCAATAGCTAAGTCCTTTTCAATTCTTTTTTCGTCGTCTCTAAGCTTTGCAGCCTCTTCATATCGTTGTTTTTTTACAACGGTATTTTTTAGTACTCTAACATCTTCTAGTTGTTTTTCTAACTCTAAAATTTGTTTAGGCACGTCCATATTAATTATATGCACTCTAGAGCCAGCTTCATCTAAGGCATCAATAGCTTTGTCTGGTAAAAAACGATCTGTCATATAACGGTTCGTTAATTTAGCACAGGCAATAATAGCCTCGTCTGTATAATTTACATTGTGGTGTTCCTCATACTTACCTTTAATATTCTGTAAAATTTCTATTGTTTCGTCTACAGTAGTTGGTTCTACAATAACCTTTTGAAAACGACGCTCTAAGGCACCATCTTTTTCTATGTATTGTCTATACTCATCTAAAGTAGTTGCTCCAATACATTGTATTTCTCCACGAGCTAAGGCTGGTTTAAACATATTAGAAGCATCTAAACTTCCTGTTGCACCACCTGCGCCAACAATAGTGTGTATTTCATCAATAAAAAGAATAATATCATCATTCTTTTCTAGTTCGTTCATAACAGCTTTCATACGCTCTTCAAACTGACCACGGTATTTTGTACCGGCAACTAAAGAAGCTAAATCTAGGGTTACAACACGTTTATTGTATAAAATTCTTGATACCTTTTTGTTTATAATACGCAAGGCTAAACCTTCTGCGATGGCACTTTTACCAACACCAGGTTCACCTATTAAAAGAGGGTTGTTCTTTTTTCTTCTACTTAAGATTTGTGAAACTCTCTCTATTTCTTTTTCTCTACCAACAACAGGATCTAATTTGTCTTCCTCTGCCATTTTAGTTAGGTCTCTACCAAAGTTGTCTAAAACTGGAGTTTTAGATTTTTTGTTAGATTTAGGACCTCCGGTCGTAGCGCCAAAGTTTTCTTTTTCGTCATTATCACTACTATCAGAATCACCAGGAAAAGACTCTGCTCTTGGTGTATCTATAAAGTCTTCATCTTTAGTGATAATAGATTTAAATTCGCTTTTAACGTTATCGTAATCTACTTTTAGCTTGTGTAAAAGTTTTGTAGTTGGGTCGTTTTCGTTTCTCAAAATACATAATAATAAGTGCGCCGTATTAATAGAAGAACTTTGAAAAAGTTTCGCTTCTAAAAAAGTTGTTTTTAACGCGCGTTCTGCTTGCCTAGTCAAGTGCAAGTTTTTTTTATCTTTTTGCAGATTATCAGAATTAGGATTTGCAGGGCTCAGTATTTCCACCTTGCGTCGCAAATGATCTAAATCTATTTCTAATGCATCTAATATGTTAATTGCTTTTCCGTTTCCGTCTCGCAACAAGCCAAGCATTAAGTGCTCGGTACCAATAAAATCGTGCCCAAGTCTTAAAGCCTCCTCTTTGCTATACGCAATTACATCCTTTACTCTAGGTGAAAAATTGTCATCCATAAATTAATCCTTAATCAATTATAAAAGTAATAAATCTATTTCTATCTAAGGCAAATACTGTTCCTATATTCGTTAAAGTTGAAATATTTGTCGAATAAAGTGGGTTGGACTATCATATTTTAAATAATTATTAACTATTTGTCTACTAAAAAGTGTTAATAAAAAATGTATTAAAGTGATGTAATTGTGCTTTTCTCGTAATGATTTTATGTATATTGGCATCAAATTTTTAATCAAATAGTATATAAGATTTTAATATGGCAGAAGGGGAAAAAATTATTCCAATAAACATAGAAGACGAAATGAAATCTGCCTACATTGATTATTCAATGTCGGTTATTGTATCACGTGCTTTACCAGATGTAAGAGATGGTTTAAAGCCTGTACACAGGAGGGTTTTATATGGTATGCATGAATTGGGTGTTCGTTCCAATAGTGCGCATAAGAAATCTGCCCGTATTGTGGGTGAGGTTTTAGGTAAGTATCACCCACACGGAGATACTTCTGTATATGACTCTATGGTGCGTATGGCTCAAGAATGGAGCTTGCGTTATATGCTTGTAGATGGTCAAGGTAACTTTGGATCTATTGATGGTGATAGTCCGGCAGCAATGCGTTATACGGAAGCACGTATGCGTAAAATTGCCGATGACATGTTGGCAGATATAGAAAAAGATACGGTAGATCATCAACTAAACTTTGATGACTCTTTAAAAGAGCCAACGGTTTTACCAGCAAGAATTCCAAATTTACTAGTAAACGGTGCCTCTGGTATTGCAGTAGGTATGGCTACAAATATGCCTCCACACAACTTAACAGAGGTTGTAGATGGTACTATTGCATATATAGAGAATAATGATATTGAAATAGATGAGTTAATAACACATATAAAAGCCCCAGATTTTCCAACAGGTGGTATTATATATGGTTATGATGGCGTTAGAGAGGCTTTTAAAACAGGTCGTGGCCGTGTAATGATGCGTGCAAAAGCTACTTTTGAGGAAGTTCAAGGTAGAGAATGTATTGTTGTTACAGAGATACCATACCAGGTGAATAAGGCTGATATGATTAAGAAAACAGCCGATCTTGTTAATGATAAAAAAATAGAAGGTATTTCTACTATTAGAGATGAATCTGATAGAAACGGTATGCGTATTGTATACATCTTAAAAAGAGATGCAATACCTAATATTGTATTGAATACCTTATTTAAATATACTGCGTTACAAACCTCTTTTAGTGTAAATAATATTGCACTTGTAAAAGGTAGACCACAATTACTTAATGTTAAAGAGATGATTCACTATTTTGTGGAGCATAGACATGAGGTTGTTGTTCGTAGAACTGAGTTTGAGCTTAAAAAAGCAGAGGATAGAGCACACATCTTAGAAGGTTTAATTATAGCATCTGATAATATAGATGAAGTAATTGCAATAATTAGAGGTTCTTCTAATGCTGATGAAGCTAGAGAAAACTTAATTGAAAGGTTTAAACTTTCTGAAATACAAGCTAAAGCAATTGTAGAAATGCGCTTGCGTCAATTAACAGGTCTGGAACAAGACAAGTTAAGAGCAGAGTATGATGAGATAGTAAAAACTATAGCAGACTTAAAAGATATTCTTGCTAATGAAGAGCGTAGAATGCAAATTATTAAGGATGAGCTTTTAGAAGTTAAAGAAAAGTACGGAGACGAAAGAAGATCTGAAATTAATTTTGCCGGTGGCGATTTAAGTATCGAAGATATGATACCAGATGAGCAAGTGGTAATTACCATTTCTCATGCAGGTTATATTAAACGTACGCCTTTAACAGAATACAAAACACAAAATAGAGGTGGTGTTGGGCAAAAAGCATCATCAACTAGAACAGAAGACTTTTTAGAGCACTTATTTGTTGGTACAAACCACCAGTATATGTTGTTCTTTACGCAAAAAGGAAAATGTTTCTGGATGCGTGTATACGAAATACCAGAAGGTAGTAAAACTTCTAAAGGTAGAGCCATACAAAACCTTATAAATATTGAGCAAGATGATGCCGTTAAAGCATTTATTTGTACACAGGATTTAAAAGATGAAGCGTATGTAAATAGTCACTATGTAATTATGGCGACTAAAAAAGGTACCGTTAAAAAGACATCTCTAGAACAATATTCTAGACCTCGTTTAAATGGTATTAATGCCATAGGTATTAAAGATGATGATGAGCTTTTAGAAGCTAAATTAACAACAGGTACGAGTCAAATATTCTTAGGTTTAAAATCTGGTAAAGCTATTAGGTTCGAAGAAGGTAAAACAAGACCAATGGGTAGAAATGCTTCAGGTGTTAGAGGTATTACACTTGCAGATGATACAGACGAAGTTGTAGGTATGGTATCTGTAAATAACTTTGAAGATGACATTTTAGTAGTATCAGAAAAAGGTTATGGTAAGCGTTCTAGTTTAGAAGACTACAGAATAACAAACAGAGGAGGTAAAGGAGTTAAAACTATTAGTGTTACCGAGAAAACAGGTGGACTAGTAGCTATTAAAAATGTTACGGATTCTGATGACTTAATGATTATTAATAAATCTGGTATTGCAATACGTATGGGTGTAGAAGATCTACGTGTTATGGGTAGAGCAACACAAGGTGTTAGATTGATAAACATAAAAGGAAAAGATTCTATCGCAGCTGTAGCTAAAGTTATGAAAGACGAAGAAGCAGCTATAGAAGAAGAACTTTTAGAAGGAGAAGAAACTGTTGAAGGTGAAGCTCTAGATGCTACAGAAGCAGAGGATGCTCCTGAAGATGGCACGGCTCTTGATAATGATACTACCGAATCGGAAGAATAAATTTTTTACACTAATTATTTAATAGAAATTGAAATGAGAACTAAATTTTTAATATTAACAGCAGCAATGTCGTTTTCGGCGATGACTTTTGCACAAAAAAACGAAGTAAAGGCTGCTGATAAAGCATTAAAATCTGATAATGCAGCTGAAGCTAAATCTGCTTTGGCAAAAGCAGAACCATTATTAGGATCTGCAGACGAGAAAACAAAAGCATTATATTACTTAGTAAAAGGTAAAACATTTTCAAAACTAGCTAAAGCTGGTGAAGAAGGTGCTTTTAAAGAATCTATAGCAGCTTTTAATGACTTAATTGCTTACGAAGAAGAAGTAGGTAAAAAGAAATATACTGTAGAGGCTAAACAGGCTATGTCTGGTATGACTGGTGATATTGTTAACGCAGCAATAAAAGACAATAATGAGAAAAAGTTTGATGCTGGTGCAGATAAATTATATTTAGCTTATAACTTAAGTAAACAAGATACTGTATACTTATTTTATGCAGCTAACAGTGCTGTAAATGGTCAGAATATGGAAAAAGCTCTTAAGTATTACAACGAGCTTAAAGACATAAACTACGATGGTAGTGAAGTAAAATATTCTGCTGTAAACATTGCAACTGGTGAAAGAGAAGAAATGGCTAAAGCTCAAAGAGATTTAATGGTTAAATCTAAACAATACAAAGAACCAAAAGAAGAAAAGATGCCTTCTAGAAAAGCTGAAATTGTTAAGAACATAGCACTTATCTACACGCAATTAGGGCAAGATGAAAAAGCATTAGAAGCTTACCAAGATGCAAGAGCAAATAATCCTGGTGATGTTAATTTAATTTTAAACGAAGCTAACCTACAATATAAATTAGGACACAAAGACAAGTTTAAAGAGTTAATGGCAGAAGCAACTAGAGTAGATCCTAATAATCCAGATTTATTTTACAACATTGGTGTAATTAATATGGAGCAAGAAAATATAGCTGAAGCTAGATCTGCATACGAAAAAGCAATTGAATTAAACCCAGGGTATGTAAATGCTCAGTTAAATTTATCTACAACATATGTAAATGAAGGTAACGGATTAATTGATTCTATGAATGCATTAGGAAGCACAAGAGCTGATATTGCTAAGTATGATGAGTTAAAGGCTAAAAAAGATAGTATGTTTAAAGAAGGAGCACAGATTTTAGAAGATGCTTTAAAACAAACTCCAGGTAACCAGGCATTATTATCTCAGTTAAAAAACATATACGGTGCATTAGGTGATAACGAAAACTTTATGCGTCTTAAGAAGTTGTTAGGAGAGTAATCTTTTAATACTTTCTAATTCTAGAATAATCAATATAGAGATTATTAAAGAATTAAATATTTTACTTAAAGCTGAACAATGATATCATTGTTCAGCTTTTTTTTGTTTACTATTTTAGGTGTTGTTATCTATGTTAGTTCTTGTTTAATAGGGATACTCTTTTATTCTTGTAAATAACTGTTGTATTCTAAAGGGATCTTAAAATTTAGCGCAGCTACAAGTGCATTTTTACAAGTACTATACTTATTTGTTACATTAGATTTTAGTTCATCATCTATGCTTTTTTTTGATAGTCATTAGTTAGTAAGCCATTACTCTGGGAGAATTACAAAGCATAGGTTTTACTTTGTGAGCTCCAGAAATAGAAACTATATGAATTCTCTAGCAACTCTTTTAAACCAAAAAACATCTGCATTTTGCAGATGTTTTTTCCTTGTATAGATAATGTTTTTTTGTTTAAATCTCCATTTTCTTTAACTCGTGGTAGTTTCTATTTAGCTTTTTAAGTAATAAACCATATAATAAAAAGTATATTAGAGCTAATAATGCGGTTGTAAGTAGAGCTACTACAATAAAACTAATTGCCATTATAGTTCTTAACTTTTCTTCTGTTAGCCCCTCAGGAATCTCATTTGGGTAAACAGCGGCAAGCATATTAGGATCAAAATAAAAACTAGCAGCAAACAAACTCATTGTTAGTAGTATCATAGATAAACTAAAAATTACGTAATGTTTTACGGTTCTTCTAGTTTTTATAATGTTTTTCATTAAAGTTCTAGCATCGTCTAAAACAGAAATTTCTTTATACCTTTTATAGAATTGAAAAATAAAATAAAAAATAACTAAGTATTGTATTCCAGATAAAACTATAAAAAACGTAGAGCTGTCATTAGTATAATATATACTCATACGCTCTCTGGTACTAGGTAATAGGTATAATAGGTTTGGTAATACAAACTCTAGAATACTAATAATAAATATCCACTTAACAATAGAGGAAGACTTCTTCCATATCATTTTATAAATATCGTTATAAGACAGTTTAGGGTGTTCATCACCTCTTTTCTGCCAATCTTTTTTTAAGATGTCCAATTCATCCATAGATATTAAGGATTTAAAATGGTTTTTAATTTTTTCTTTATTCTGTTCATCTTTACTCTAGCGTTTACTTCAGAAATACCAAGTGTTTCAGATATTTCTGTGTAATTTTTATCTTCTAGATAAAGAAAAACCAGTGCTTTTTCTATGTCTCCTAACTGTTTTACAGCCTTGTACATTAACTTAAGTTGTAATTCTTCCGTCTCATCATATTCATCTGCCTTAATTTTAAAAATTACAGACTCGTAGTCTTGTGTGTTTACCCTTCTTTTAGATTTTCGATAAAGTGTTATTGCAGTGTTTAGTGCAACTCTATACATCCAGGTACTAAATTTAGCGTCTCCCCTAAACTTTGGGTACGCTTTCCATAGTTGTATTGTTATTTCTTGAAACAAGTCGTTATGCGCATCCCTATCATTAGTATATAAGGTGCAGACTTTGTGAACAATGTTCTGATTGTTCTCTAGTTCTGTTACAAATGCATGCTCTAAGTCTTTGCTCACTTTTAGTTGGTGGTTGTATTAGTTAGTAGTTGTAAGGTGTTATTTGTTACACTAGAATTGAAAAAATTATTTTCTTGGATGATAATTAGCAATTACCTCTGCTAAATGTGTTCTGTCTAAATGTAAGTATACTTCTGTTGTTGTAATACTTTCGTGTCCCAACATTTGTTGTATAGCTCTTAAATCTGCTCCATTTTCTAGTAAATGTGTTGCAAATGAGTGTCTTAGTGTGTGCGGACTAATTGTTTTTTTTAGACCAATCTGTTCCGCTAACTGTTTAATAATAGTAAATATCATGGCACGGGTTAATTGTCTACCTCTTCTGTTTAAAAACAAAATATCTTCAAATCCTTTTTTTATGTCTAGGTGATTTCTTATTTGGTCCTTATATATACTAATGTACTTTTTATTAATATCACTAATAGGTACAAAACGTTGTTTATCTCCTTTACCAGTAACTCTAATAAAGTCTTCTTTAAAAAAAAGATCAGAAAGTTTTAGGTTGGTAAGTTCAGATACACGCAAGCCACAGCCATATAAGGTTTCTAGCATTGCTCTGTTGCGCTCGCCTTCTGGTTTACTTAAGTCTATGGCGTTAATTAAATCGTTAATTTCTTCTAAATTGAGTGTATCTGGGAGTTTACGACCGGTTTTTGGAGACTCTATTAAGTCCATAGGGTTGTCTATCCTATAATCTTCAAAGATTAGATAGTTAAAAAAACTCTTTAATCCAGATATAATTCTTGCTTGTGATCTAGGGTTAATGCTGGCAGATATCTCGTATATAAATTGCTGAGTAGTTTGTTTAGAGATGGAAATAGGTGTTTCTGTTATGTTTTTTTGTTCTAAAAACAGAATTAGCTTTTCCACATCTAAAACGTAATTTGTAATAGAATTGTCCATTAATCCTCTTTCTATTTTCAGAAAGTGCTGATAATCAGTTAGTCCCTGTCTCCATTTCATGTAGGTTAAAATTAAGTTAATAATTTGGTTAAAAAAAGAGTTTTTTACTGGTCTTTTTTCTTGACATCTGGTTATTGTTGGTTTACAACAAATACCTACATTTACACAACAAATGTTGTAAGTAAACAAAATTAACAATCTATGTTTACTGCATAATTATAAACTAAAAATTAAAATTTTTTATGAAAAAGTTATTTATTGTAGCTATCACAGCTCTAGGATTTACTTTTGCTGCACAAGCACAAGATGCTGCAGCTTCTACTAACGGCGGACAAACTGCTCAAGGTAAATGGTTAATTGAAGCTAACACAGGTTTTGGTGCTGTTAGTGCTGCAAATACTGGATTTGGTTTACAATCTGTAGATGGTGAAACTACTTGGTCTTTAGGTGCTGAAGGTGGTTATTTTGTTGCTGATGATTTAGCAATAAAAGTTGGTTTAGGTTACCAAGATCAAGGTAATGATTTATCTGCTTTTACTTATAAAGTTGGAGCTAAATATTACATCGCTAGTATGATTCCTGTACAAGTTGATTATGCTGGTGCAAGTGTTAAAGATGCAGACGAAAACCCAAGCTTTTTAGGTTTACAAGGTGGTTATGCTATTTTCTTAGGTGAAAACGTTAGTATTGAGCCAGGTCTACGCTACAACATTACTATGAATGATGATGCATTTTCTGAAGATGTTTTTCAATTCCAAATTGGTTTTGCTTTACATTTCTAAGTAAAACTTACCTAATAGTATTAAGGCTGTCTAATTTTAGGCAGCCTTTTTTTTATCCTTTTTTGAGTTGATACTGTTAATTAAATATTAAATTAATGTTTATACTACAGTGTTTGTAAGTAGATTGAAATATTTGTTTAAGTTTGCCGCATAATTATAAACTAAAAATTAAAAATTTTTTTATGAAAAAGTTATTTATTGTAGCTATTACAGCTCTAGGATTTACTTTCGCTGCACAAGCACAAGAAGATGGTACTATCGGTGGTTTTGAACAAGGTGACGTATTTATTGAAGGAACCTTAGGTTTTGGTAGCACTAATGATAAAAATACTGACGAAAAATCTAATGGATTTAACTTTACACCAAAAGTTGGATTTTTATTAAATGATGATTTTGCACTTGGTGCTCAATTAGACTTTCGTAGTTCTAAAACAGAAGTAGGCGGAACAGATACTTCGGAAATCTCTGGTTTTGGTGCAGGTGTTTTTGGTCGTTATTACTTTTTAGATTTAGGACAACGTTTTAAAACTTACACAGAGTTAGGTTTTGCTTATAATAGCGCAGAAGACAAACTTGCAGACGTAAAAGCTAATGGTTTTGGAGCAGGTTTAGATTTAGGTCTTAACTATTTTGTTAAAGAAAACATTGCACTTACTTTTACTTTAGATAACCTTGTAGGTTACTCTTCTACTAAGTTGGATGTTTCTGGAGCTAAGGCTTCAAGCGAATTCAATTTTGGTATTGGTGAAGTAAACAATCCTTTTGGAGGAACTGCTAATTTTGGTATTTTATTTGTATTCTAATAAAATTACAAAAAGCAATATTATGTAAAAGGCTATCTAATTTAGGTAGCCTTTTTTTTTGTTTATTTTTTGAGTTGATATTGTTAATTAAATATTAAATTAATGTTTATACTACAGTGTTTGTAAGTAGATTAAAATATTTGTTTAAGTTTACGGTATAATTATAAACTAAAAATTAAAATTATTATTTATGAAAAAGTTATTTATTGTAGCTATTGCGGCTCTAGGATTTGCTTTTAGTGCTCAGGCTCAAGAAGGTTTTGGTGCAGGTGTTAATTTAGGTATTCCTATGGGGGATATTGATGATTTTTACGGTTTTAATATAGGTGTAGACGCACAGTATTTAGGAGCTGTTTCAGAAACTTTTTATGCTGGTGGTACTGTTGGCTATTCTCGTTATTTTGGGAAAAGTGAGGAAGGTTATGAAGCAGAAGATATTTCTTTTTTACCAATTGCTGCTGTAGCTAAATTTATGGTTACTGAAGATTTTTCTATTGGTACAGATTTAGGGTATGCTGTTAGTCTTAAAGATGAATTAGATGGAGGTTTTTATTACCGTCCTAAATTAGGATACAGAATTGCAGATGCAATAGAACTTAATTTGTCGTATGCAGGTATTAGCTTAGAAGAAGATATAAATGCTGCTACTTTTAACATAGGAGTTATGTTTCAGTTGTAAAAGCAGCTAAAATAAAATTTAAAAAGGAAGCCCAAAGGCTTCCTTTTTTTATGCATAATAATTAGTATTTTTACAGTATGAAATTACTAATAATCAATGGTCCTAACCTTAACCTTTTAGGTAAAAGAGAGCCGGCTATATATGGCAATACTACATTTGTAGACTATTTTTCAAGCCTACAAATAACCTATAAAAATATAGAGTTAAGCTATTATCAATCTAACATAGAAGGTGAACTTATAGATAAAATACAAGAAGTTGGTTTTTCTTATGATGGCATTATTTTAAATGCAGCTGCTTATACACATACTTCTATTGGTATAGGAGATGCAATAAAAGCAATAGAAACACCTGTTGTAGAGGTACATATTTCTAATACATTTGGTCGTGAAGAGTTTCGTCATCAATCTTATATATCTCCTAACGCTAAAGGTGTAATACTTGGTTTTGGCTTACAGAGTTACGACTTGGCTATACAGAGCTTTTTGGCATCAAAATAAAACATATTTAATGCATAAAACATATTTTAACTGGAGTAGTGGTAAAGACTCTGCCTTCGCATTGTATAAAATGCAACAGTCTAAAACGTATAAAGTAGATAGACTTGTAACTTCTGTAAATTCTACATTTAATAGAGTGTCTATGCACGGTTTACGTTTGCCTTTATTAGAGTTACAAGCAAAAGCAATTGGTTTGCCTTTACAGACCATTATGTTAAATGCAGATGTGTCTATGTCTAGCTACAATGAAGTTATGAAAACTACAATGCAAGGTTTAGTGGCAGAAGAATACACACACGCTATTTTTGGAGATATTTTTTTAGAAGATTTAAAAAAGTATAGAGAAGATAAATTACAAGAAGTTGGAGTAACAGGTGTTTTTCCGCTGTGGAAGCAAGATACAAAGCAGTTGCTTAAAGAGTTTTTGCAATTGGGTTTTAAAGCAATTACAGTTTGTGTTAATGCTAAGGTATTAGATGACTCTTTTGTTGGTAGAGAGGTAGATGAAAGTTTTTTTAACGATTTACCAGAGAATGTAGATCCTTGTGGAGAAAATGGAGAGTTTCATACGTTTGTGTACGATGGTCCTAATTTTGCGCAAGCAGTAGCGTTTACTAAAGGAGAAAAAGTACAGAAAAGTTACGCTCCAACTAGTAAGGATGATGACAATTGTTTTAAAAAAGATGAAGATACTACTTGGGATACGTCTTTTTGGTACTGTGATCTTCTTCCAAAATAAAAAAAAGTCCTAAGCTTTTAAAGCTTTAGGACTTAAGTATTTTTCTTCTATATAAAATGTTCCAAAGGGTAGTAGTGATGCAATAAAGAGTATTGCATATCTTTTTATGCCCCAATTTTGTTGTCTGCATACTAGAACTGCTATAATAGCATACGCTATAAATAAAACTCCGTGTGCATTACCAATGTAAATATTAGGTTCTTTAATACCTGCCATATATTTTAAAGGCATACCAACACCAAATAAAAGTAAATAAGAAATTCCTTCTAATATTGCAATAAGTCTAAATGTTTTAAGCATATTTTTTAATTTAAAAAAAGCCTAAAATCTAAGAGTTGACACGCTTAGACTTTAGGCAATTTATATTGTATAAGTTTTTAACTATTACAAGTGTATCACCTCATCATAAGCATCTGCTACGGCTTCCATAACAGCTTCACTCATTGTTGGGTGTGGGTGTATCGCTTTTAGTATTTCATGACCAGTAGTTTCTAGTTTACGTGCAACAACAGCTTCAGCTATCATATCTGTAACACCAACACCAATCATATGACAACCTAACCACTCACCATATTTAGCATCAAAAATAACTTTTACAAAACCATCTGGAGTACCAGAAGCTTTTGCTTTACCACTTGCAGAGAATGGGAATTTACCAACCTTAAGTTCAAATCCTTTTTCTTTAGCTTGCTTTTCTGTTAAACCAACAGAAGCTATTTCTGGAATACAGTATGTACAACCTGGTATATTACCATAGTCAATAGGCTCTACGTGTAAACCAGCTATTTTCTCTACACAAAGTATACCTTCTGCAGAAGCAACGTGTGCTAAAGCTGGGCCAGGAGTAACATCTCCAATAGCATAGTAACCTGGTATGTTTGTTTGGTAATAATCATTTACCATTATTTTATCTCTATCTGTAGCAATACCAACATTTTCTAAACCAATGTTTTCTATGTTCGTTTTAATACCTACAGCAGATAAAACAACATCAGCCTGTATAATTTCTTCTCCTTTACTAGTTTTAACGTAAACGCTAACACCATTACCAGATGTATCTACTTTAGTAACCTCAGAAGATGTTTTAATTGTAACACCTGCTTTTTTAAAGCTACGCTCTAATTGCTTAGAAATATCTTGGTCTTCTACAGGTACAATGTTTGGTAAGTATTCTACAACAGTTACTTCTGTACCAATAGAGTTGTAAAAGTATGCAAACTCCATTCCTATAGCTCCACTACCAACAACAACCATTTTTTTAGGTTGCTCTTTTAAAGACATTGCTTCTCTGTAGCCAATAATTTTTTTACCATCTTGTGGTAAACTAGGCAACTCTCTACTACGAGCGCCAGTTGCAACTATAACATGGTCTGCACTGTATTCAGTTTCTTTACCATCTTCATCTTTAACAGATACTTTTTTACCCGCTTTTAATGTACCGTAACCTTTAATGACTTCAATTTTATTTTTTTTCATTAAAAATTGAACTCCTTTACTCATTCCATCGGCAACATTACGACTACGGTTAACAATAGCGCCAAAATCCTTATCAACATTTTCAGCATTTAAACCGTAATCCGAAGCGTGTTTTAAGTATTCAAAAACTTGAGCAGATTTTATTAATGCTTTGGTAGGGATACAACCCCAATTTAGACATACTCCGCCTAAACTTTCTTTTTCTACTATAGCTGTTTTTAAACCTAATTGTGAAGCTCTAATAGCAGTTACATAACCACCTGGTCCACTGCCTAAAACAATAACATCAAAATTGCTCATATATATACTTTTATTTGTCTAAAATTTTAAAGTAACAAATGTACAAAACCAATTAGCAATTAGCAATTACCAAAATCTATAAATATCAATAATAACAGAATGCTAACGTTTTAGTACTTATCTTTATATTTTACTCACTAAAACAAACATTATATAGAGATGAAAGCAGTTAAATTTCAATTTTTAATACTATTTCTTTTTGTTGGTGCATCTGTTACGGCACAATCTAAAGATGTAATTATACAAGTGCAAAAGGTAACTCCACAAGTATATATGCTAGTTGGGCAAGGTGGAAATATTGGTGTTTTTGTAGGAGAAGATAATGTGCTAATGATAGACGATCAGTTTAGTAGGTTAAGCCCTAAGATTAAAGCAGCAATAGAAACAATAACCACAAAACCAATTGCATATTTAATAAATACACATATGCACGGTGACCATACAGGTGGTAATGCAAATTTTAATTCTAAAAGCACTACTGTTATTGCTCACCATAAAGTTAGAGAGCGTTTAATTAAAGAGAATAATGAAGCCCTTTCTGCTAAAAAAATAGATTCTATTACTGCAAAAAAGTCGCTTCCAGAAATTACATTTTCTGATACTATGTTATTGTATGATGGTGATGAGACTATAATGACAATACACGTACACAATGCACATACAGATGGCGATGCACAAATTTACTTTAGTGACAACAATGTATTGCATATGGGAGATACCTATTTCGCGGGTAAATACCCGTACATAGATTTAAGTCGTGGCGGTAGCGTAGACGGCTATATTACTGCCTTAAAAAATGGCGCTATGCTTGCCAATGCTGATACTAAAATTATACCTGGACACGGAGAACTGTCTAATAAAAAGGAGTTATTAGAGTATATAAAAACACTAGAAACTATCTATACTAGTGTGATGAAAGAAATTGAAGCTGGTAAAAGTCTAGAAGATGTAGTTGCAAACAAAGCAATAACAGCTCCGTTTGATGCTACTTATGATTGGAGTTTTATATCAGCAGAAAAAATTAGAGAAACATTTTATAAAAGCTTGAAGAATAAGCACTAATTACTTTCCAAACATTTTTTTGTTAAACTCATCAGATTTTCCAGAAGGTATAGAGAGCGATTGCCACTCTGTACCTTTTATCATTCTGCCTACATATGCAATTTGTGCTATGTGCCCAGCGTAATGTGCAAGTTGCCTGCTTACTGCTGCCATAACCGAATGCTCTACAGCGCGTATTTTAATTTTTGAAGTAATATTATTTTCATTAATGTTGTCAATTGCAGCAAATAAGCAATCCCAGCCTTTGTTCCAATGCACAAGCATTTCTTCTTTTGTTTTATATGGCGCAACAAATTCAGATTCTCTATTACGCCATTCTTTTTCGCCATCTTCCGTAAAAAAGTTTGTCCACCTACTTAGCATATTGCCAACCATATGTTTTACAATTATGGCAATACTGTTATCGGCCTCGCCATATGTCCAATGTAAATCTTCATTTGTGAGTTGGTCAAATGTTTTTTCAGCCATTGTTTTATTTCGGTTAAACTCAAACAGCATACTTTCTTTATAGTCATCAACAAAACTCATAATTATTTTTTTAAGACGGATTAAAATTTAAGCTAGCAGAATTAATACAGTAACGCTGGCCTGTTGTTTCTTGTGGTCCATCATCAAAAACGTGACCTAAATGTCCGCCACAATTAGCGCAAACAGTTTCAACTCTTGTCATTCCGTGCGTTGTATCTTTAATATATTCTATAGAACCCTCTATAGCTTTATCAAAAGAAGGCCAGCCACAGCCACTTTCAAATTTGTGATTGCCATTAAAAAGTGTAGCGTTACAACCTTTGCAATTGTAGCTACCATCTTTAAAATGAAGATTAAATTCGCCTGTATGCGGGTATTCTGTTCCTTTGTTTCTTAAAACGTTGTAAGACTGTTCTGGAAGCTCAGCTTTCCATTGTTCTTCTGTTTTTTCTATGGTATATTTTTTATTCATTATTTTGTAGGTGTAAATTTTAAGGCAGCGCCATTTATACAATGTCTTTCTCCTGTTGTGTTTTTAGGTCCGTCGTTAAAAACGTGTCCTAAATGTCCGTTACAAACGGCACAATGTTCCTCGGTGCGTTTGGTTCCAATTTTGTAATCTACATCAAAAGCAACGTTACCATCTATTGTTCTATCAAAACTAGGCCAGCCAGTACCAGACTTAAACTTGTGTTCGCTCTTAAATAAAGGAGTATCGCAAGCGGCGCAACTATAAATTCCTTTTTCTTTAATTTCTAAAAGGTTGCTAGAAAAAGCGCGCTCTGTACCAGCTTTACGTAAAACATTGTATTCTAAAGGTGTTAACTGAGCTTTCCATTGCGCATCTGTTTTTTCAACCTTTGCTATGTCTTGCTTTGTTGTAGTTTCTTTTGTTTTTTGTGAGTTTCCCTTGCAGCTTATAAATAGTGCTACTATGCTAAAAATTAGTAATTTTTTATACATCAATTTTATATTTTAAGGTTATTCAAATTTAGTCGATTTTAAATGCAATTCCTATCAAACTAAAGACATAAAAAAAGCCTCTACTTGTAACAAGTAGAGGCTAGTAATACTATAAAATATTCTTATTTTAACGAAACCTGTATAACATCTTCTTCTGTAGTATCTAAAATACCCATAACATCGTTAATATTGCTCGTATCTAATTTACCATTAACAGCTTCTGCAGGTAAAATAACTACTCTAAAAGTTTGGTTATCTGTATCAGCAGTTGCTAAAGTGCCTAAATCAAAATCTGACTCTAAAAACAAGTTAACATCTAAAAATGTGTGGTCGTAGTTGTATAATAAAGTACCTTGATCTAATAATCTTGTTTGCGGTAATAAACGCCAGATGTCTACAGAATCCCCGTTACTGTCTGTTGTTTGGTCCCATAATATATAAGCTAATACAACATCAGATTCAAAAACCTCTACGGTTGTAGGGAATTCAAAATATAAAGAATAGTCATTAGCAGGAGTAAAGCTACCTGTAATTTCATATACACTTCCGGTGATGTTCACGCCATCTACGCCGTCAACTCCATCTCTGCCGTCAGAACTACTACAAGCTGTTAATACTAATGCAAATACTGCTGCTATGGTCAAGGTAATTTTTTTCATAATGTGTAATTTTTTCGTTTTCTATTTTAAGTGTTTCAAAAAGCGTTCCAATTTTAAAATTAAAGAATTTATTTTGCATATCACCTAAAGAAATAAGATTATATCTATGATATTATAACAACATAGAATATTTTTGTATTTTTAAAAAACACACTAAACACATTACTATTATGAAAAAGATATTATTAGTATTAACCATTTTTATTGCGGTTTCGGCTTGTAAGGTGAATCCTTTTACAGGTAAAAAAACGTTGAATATGTATCCAAACAGTTCAATTTTTCCGACAGCTTTTGCTCAATACGATCAGTTTTTAACAGATAACAAAACAATTACAGGCACAGCAGACGCAAAAATGATTGCTTCTGTGGGGCAACGTATAGCTTCTGCAGCAGAACGTTGGTTAACGGCAAACGGTTATCCAGGCTATTTAAAAGATTACAAATGGGAATATAATTTAGTTGATGATAACACTGTAAATGCATGGTGTATGCCAGGAGGTAAAATTGTTTTTTACACAGGTATATTACCAATTTGTAAAGGGGAAACGGGAGTTGCTGTTGTTATGGGGCACGAGGTTGCACACGCATTAGCAGATCACGGAGCGCAACGTATGTCTGCAGGACAGTTACAACAAATAGGAGCTGTTGCAGGTAATGTTTTAATTCAGGACGATAAAACAAAAGGAATGTTTAATCAGGCTTATGGTGTAGGTTCTCAAGTAGGTGTTATGCTACCTTTTAGTAGAGGTCACGAGACTGAAGCAGACCGTATTGGTTTACAAATTATGGCTATAGCTGGTTACAATCCGGATGAAGCAGCAGAACTTTGGAAAAGAATGAAAGCAAATAGTGGAGGACAAGCGCAACCAGAATTTATGAGTACGCACCCATCTAACGATACTAGAATTAATAATTTAACAGCTTGGGCTCCTGCAGCAAGAGAAGAAGCAAAGAAATTTGGAGTAACTACTTTTAAGTAATAGTAGTATAAAAGTAAAATTCATTTATAATTGTATATTAGAGCTGTTCAAAACAAAACTTGAACAGCTCTAATTTTTTTATATGACTAGTATTGCATTAGTAAAAGGAAGTAAAAAACTATTAAATGCCTGGGCCTTTTACGATTGGGCAAACTCAGTTTATAGTTTGGTAATAGCATCTGCTATATTTCCTATTTTTTATGGCGCACTATTTAGATCAGCGAACATAGAAAAAGTAACTATTTTTGGCGGAGAAATTGCCAGAGCTCCTTTAATTAGTTACACCACATCTTTAGCATTTGTTTTTATAGCAATTATAACGCCCTTAATTTCTGGAGTTGCAGATTATTTAGGAAATAAAAGAATGTTTATGAAATTCTTTTGCTACTTGGGAGGTATCTCTTGTATTGGCTTATATTGGTTTTCATTAGAAAATATATATTTTGGACTGCTTTGTTTTTTTATGGGCTTGGTTGGTTTTTGGGTGAGTTTTGCTATAAATAATTCTTATTTACCAGATGTTGCACATCCAGAGCAGATGGATGCTATTAGCGCCAAAGGCTTTTCTATGGGGTATGCAGGTAGTGTGTTATTGTTGCTTCTTAATTTAGCAATGGTAATGAAACCAAAGTTTTTTGGAATAGAATCTGATATTGACGGAGTTGCTGAACTTAAGGCAATGAAGTATTCTTTTGTTACCGTAGGTATTTGGTGGATAATTTTTAGTCAGTATACATTTTATTACTTGCCAAAAGGAAACAAGCAAGAAGGGAAGCGTAGCAATGTAATTTTAAATGGTTTTAAGGAGTTAAAAGGAGTTTGGCATCAACTAGGAGATCAAATAAAATTAAAACGTTATTTAGTTGCTTTTTTTGTGTACAGTATGGCTGTACAAACAGTAATGCTAATTGCTACTTATTTTGGAGAAGAAGAAATTGGTTGGGGGTCTGATAGTGAGCGTACAACAGGTTTAATAATAAGTATCTTGGTAATACAGTTAGTTGCTATTTTAGGTGCTGTAATTACGGCAAATGCATCTAAAAAGTTCGGTAATGTTAAAACATTAGTTGTTGTAAATTTACTTTGGATTGTTATCTGTATATATGCCTTTTTTATGCTAACACCAATAGATTTTTATATAGGAGCAGGTTGTGTTGGCTTAGTTATGGGAGGTATACAGGCATTGTCTAGATCTACGTATTCTAAGTTTATACCAGAGACCAAAGACACTACATCTTTCTTTAGTTTTTACGATGTTGCAGAAAAAATAGGTATTGTAATAGGAACCTTTTTATATGGCTTTGTAGCCCAGGTAACGGGTAGTATGCGTAATGCTATTGTGTTTTTAGCAGTATTTTTTATTGCAGGCGTAATACTATTATTGCAAGTAGATAAAAAAATAAAACCAAAACAATAAAAGCAAAAAGGCAGATTATAATTTTTATAATCTGCCTTTTTTAATATGTGATGTTTTTCTTATCCTTTAGAAATACCACCAGAACCAGAAGTCTTACTTTCAATTTTTTTAGGATTTCCTCTGTATCTAATATCTCCAGAGCCAGATACTCTTGCATCTAAAGTTTCTTTAGCTGTAACTTTAATATCAGCAGAACCAGAAACCAAAGCTTTTACATAGTCTGCCTGTAAGTCATACGCAGAAATGTCTCCAGAACCAGATACTCTAATTGTAAAATCTGTAGCAGAGCCACTTAAATTAATATCTCCAGAGCCAGACATTGACGCCTTTAATTCTTTAGCTTCAACCTTTAAATTAATGTCACCAGAACCAGAAATACTTGTTTCAAAAGAATTACTAACTAAAGTTGTTTTACCTACTATATCACCAGAACCAGATACTGTAACTTCATTAATGTGTTCTACAGGTACAGTAATTAATAATTTACTATTTCTAGAAGGAGTTAAGTTCATCCCTTTTTCAGCTTTAATTACAAGCTTTCCGTTTTTAACTTCGGTTTTAATGTGTTCAAGAATATTTTCATCACCCTTAAGTGTAATACTTCCTTCCTTGCCATTAACTAATTCTACATCAAAAAAACCAGCTAAAGAGATTGCTTCGTAATCGCCAACACTTCTAGTCGTTGTCGTAATAGTACCATTTCCTTTTACACGCTTTCCCCATTGTGCGTTTGCCGTAATAGCTAGGGTTAGAGCTAAGCTAAGAGTTATTATTTTTTTCATTTTATTGTGTTTTAATTTTTACGTATTGATATGCTTCCGTATTCGGTTTTAACAGCTACAAAGTTATTACTGTTTTCTGATCCGCAATTGCCTTTATAATATTTTTTAGAGTTTTTAACTTCTTTAACATTTAGGTTACAGTTATCTAATCCGCTTATTCCTCCGTAAGAAGAATGTAACTCAAAATTAAAGTTGTAAGTAGGGCTGTAGCCAATTTTAATTCCTGTGTAATCTGCGCTAATATCTACATCGCCTGCATTTTTTGTTAGTTCATTAATTTTTATAGACCCATAATCTGCATGAATAGAAACATTGCCGTTTATGTTTCCTAGTTTAACACTTATGTAATCTCCATTACCTTCTATATTAGAAACATCGTCAACTGTTATGCTACCGTAATCACTATTGTAATTAAGGTTTTTCATCTTGTTAATAGTTGCGTTTGTATAATCTGTAATTAAAGTTAAATCTCCTGCCTTTGCAATTGTAAAACCAGAATAGTCTGCATTAATTTTACCGCTGTTTATATAACCTATTTCAGATTTTGAAGTGTAATCAAAATTTAAATTGTTGTTTCTTCCTCTAAGTTCACCAATAGCTAATTTGCCGTAATCGCAATTAATTGTTGCGTGGCCATCAATCCTATCTATAGTGATAGAACCATAATCATTAGTTAGGTCTATGTTATTTTTCACGGGCAGTTTAATGGTATAGTTAATTTCCATGGTCACATTATTATTGTTGCCCCAGCCCCAGTTACTACTTTTTTCTATGTTTGTTTTTGCCGAAACCAAACTGCTAGAACCATCAAAATTAATGGTAATATTATCTAACTTGCGTTGTACTTTTTCTTCGTTATTACCACTTGTTTTAATGTGTACAATTATCTCTACTCTATTTTGATCCCAAGAAATAATATTTAAATTGCCATACTTATTAGCTACTCTTAATAGCGCATTGGCATTTACCGTATAGTCTTTTTTTATTGTTTTTTCTTTGGTGTATTTGCCATTATCGTTGTGAGCAATACCAAGTAGAGGTATGGCAAGTAAGAGTAAGGTTATTACCTTATAATGTAAAGTTTTCATCATTGTATTTCTTTAAGTTTTTAATAGTATCAATTTGTTTCATAACATCTTTTACAAGATCTATTCTGGTTTGGTAATTGGTTATTATAGTGCTTAATATTAATTTGGTATTACCTCCATTTATTAGGTTTTGTTCTAAAATGCTATAATCTTTTTCTAGTTTCTGTAATTGTAAAAGAGTATCGGCTATAATTTTTTTGGTAGTGGGCGAATTCTCTTTTTTTAAATTATTAATTTGATCGTTAATTAAACTAGCAAAGTAATTTTTTGTTTCTGTAACCTCAGGAGCTATTTCTGTAATTTGCTCTGTTGTAGAGGGGTTTGTATTAAAAAATGCAATACCAATTGTACATAAAAATGCAATGGATGCAGCAATAGCAAAAGGTTTCCAAAAAGAGTTTTTATTGTTTTTTGGTTCACTATTATTTATGGTATTCAATTTTTTTAAAAACCGATCTTTATGTCCAACACTAGGTTCTTGGGTGTCAAAATTACCTTCAAGATTTTTAAAAAGATCTTCTATGTTATTGTTATCGATCATATGCAATCGTGTATTAATTTTTTACGCAAACTGTCTTTAGCTCTTGAAATTGTAGTTCTACAATTGGCATTGCTAATATTCATTATTTCACTTATTTCTTCATAGTCGTACCCTTCTATTAAATGTAAGGTCAAAGAAATTCTGTAATTGTCTTTCAATTGTGTCATGGCAGCCATCACTTTTTGAGCCTTCAATTGTGTTTCACCATTATCTATTGCACTACTATCAGTATCTTTGACCTTGTACATTATGTCATCTATAGCAACTTCGTTATTCTTTTGTTGCTTTCTGTATTGGTAAATACTATTGTTAATTACTATGCGTTTTAACCAAGCCCCAAAAGCTACTTCACCTTTATAGGTATGTAATTTTGTAAAGGCACTTAAAAACGATTCCTGCATTATATCCTCTGCTTCAGCGCTGTGTTTTACAATTCGGTACGCAGTATTGTGCATTGCTTTATAGTACCGGTTATAGATCTCTAGCTGTGCACTTTGCTTACCTTCTTTGCATTGTAGCAATAAAGTATTGATATGTTCTTTTTGTTGGCTCAAAAAAATGTGTGGTTTGTTTTATAGATGATAGATTGATTTAATTGTTACAATTTTTTTAAAATCTATTTGGTATTGGCATAAGAATTGACCTAATATAGCAGATTAAACTATGGTAGAAGCCAAGTAATAAGGGGTTTTGCTTAGATTTTATAAAAATAACTAAATTTAAATAATAGATTTCTGTTTTTATTTTATGACAGAATGACTGAAATATAATTATGCGAGATTCAGAATTTGACAATTTGGCGCTGCAAGGTATTAATGAAGAAGCAGAGCTTATACCATTATTAACGCCAGAAGACGAGGAGGAGATGAGTAATGAGCAGCTGCCAGAAACATTACCAATATTACCTTTGCGTAATACGGTATTATTTCCAGGTGTTGTTGTGCCTATTACAGCAGGGAGAGACGCCTCTATACATTTAATTAAAGATGCTAATAATGGTTCTAAAGTTATTGGTGTTGTAGCCCAAAAAGATGAAGAAACAGAAAACCCGGGTATAGGAGATATACATACTATGGGTACTGTTGCAAGAATATTACGTGTTTTAAAAATGCCAGATGGTAATACAACCGTAATTATACAAGGTAAAAAAAGATTCGAAGTAGCTGAGGTTTTAACAGAGAAGCCTTATATGACGGCAACTGTACGCGAAGCTAAAGAGGTTAGGGAAGAAGAAGATACGCCAGAATTTAAAGCTATAATAGAGTCTATTAAAGAGATGGCTTTAAAAGTGATTTCTGAAAGCCCAAACATCCCTAGTGAAGCTTCTTTTGCTATAAAGAATATAGAAAGCAACTCGTTTTTAATAAACTTTGTATCATCTAACTTAAGATTGCCTGTAAAAGATAAACAAGCGTTATTAGAGATTGAAAACTTAAAAGAAAGAGCTTTAGCGACATTAAAGTTTATGAATGTTGAGATGCAGAAATTGCAATTGAAAAACGACATTCAGTCTCGTGTACGTACAGATATGGATCGCCAGCAAAGAGAATACTTTTTGCACCAGCAAATGAGAACCATACAAGAAGAACTGGGAGGCGGAGCTACGGCAGAAGATGAGTTGGTTGAGCTTAGAGAAAAAGCCAAAGATAAAAAGTTTACTAAAAAAGAAAGAGAGTACTTTAATAAGGAGCTAAGTAAAATGCAACGTATGAATCCGCAAGTGGCGGAATATGCTATACAGCGTAATTACCTAGACTTTTTTGTAGACCTGCCTTGGGGAGATTATTCTACAGATAAGTTCGACTTAAAAGAGGCTCAAAGAATATTAGATAGAGACCATTACGGTTTAGAGGATGTAAAAAAGAGAATTATAGAATATCTAGCGGTTTTAAAATTGCGTAATGATATGAAATCTCCTATTTTATGTTTGTACGGACCTCCAGGAACAGGAAAAACATCTTTAGGTAAATCTATAGCAGAGGCTTTAGGTAGAAGTTATGTTAGAATGTCTTTGGGAGGGTTGCGAGATGAGTCTGAAATTAGAGGGCACCGTAAAACCTACATCGGTGCAATGCCAGGTAGAGTTTTAAAAAATATTAAAAAAGCAGAACATTCTAATCCGGTTTTTGTTTTAGATGAAATAGATAAACTATCTAACAGTCATCAAGGAGATCCTTCTTCTGCAATGTTAGAAGTTTTAGATCCTGAGCAAAACAATGAGTTCTATGATAATTTCTTAGAGCTTGGGTACGATTTATCTAAGGTAATGTTTATTGCTACAGCAAATAACCTAGGAGCTATACAACCAGCACTTAGGGATCGTATGGAGATTATAAATGTATCTGGTTATACTATTGAAGAAAAGGTAGAAATAGCTAAAAGGCATTTGTTGCCAAAACAATTAAAAGAGCACGGATTAAAGCCTAAAGATTTAAAAATTGGAAAGGCACAATTAGAGAAAATTGTAGAGGGTTATACAAGAGAATCTGGTGTGCGTTCTTTAGATAAACAAATAGCTAAAATGGTGCGTTATGCAGCAAAATCTATAGCAACAGAAGAAGAATACGAGGTAAAAGTTACCAATGAAATTATAGAAAAAGTTTTAGGTCCTGCAAGGTTAGAAAGAGATAAATACGAGAATAACGATGTTGCAGGTGTAGTAACAGGTTTAGCTTGGACTAGTGTTGGCGGGGATATTTTATTTATAGAATCTATTTTATCTAAGGGTAAAGGAACTATGAATATTACAGGTAACCTTGGTAAGGTAATGAAAGAGTCTGCTACCATAGCGTTAGAATATATAAAGTCTAATGCAGAAAATTTTGGTATTAAAGATGAGGTTTTTGAGAAGTACAATGTGCATATACACGTACCAGAAGGAGCAACGCCAAAAGATGGTCCTAGTGCAGGTGTAACTATGCTAACATCTTTAGTGTCTTTGTTTACGCAACGTAAAATTAAAAAGAGCTTGGCAATGACAGGTGAAATTACATTACGTGGTAAGGTATTGCCAGTTGGCGGTATCAAAGAAAAGATATTGGCTGCTAAGCGTGCTAGAATTAAAGAGATAATTTTGTGCGAAGAAAACAGAAAAGATATTTTAGAAATTAAAGAAGATTATCTAAAAGGTCTTACTTTTCATTATGTAACAGAAATGAGTGAGGTTATAGACATCGCTATAACAGATCAAAAAGTAAAAAATGCAAAAAAAATCTAAAATTGTAGAGGCTATTTAATTAAATTTAGGTAGCCTTTATTTTAAGAATATAAATATGAAAAAAATCACCATAGCTATAGATGGTTATTCATCTACCGGAAAAAGTACCATTGCAAAGCAACTAGCAAAAGCTCTAGGTTATGTATATGTAGATACAGGAGCAATGTATAGAGCGGTAACTTTATATGCTATAAGAAAAGGTTTTGTTTCTGAAACTAGTGATAATTTTACTGCGTTAGTAGAAGCTTTACCAAGCATAAATGTAAAATTTGTGCATAATGAAGAATTGGGTTTTTCAGAAATGTTT
This sequence comes from Cellulophaga sp. 20_2_10, assembly GCF_023476645.1. Classification (GTDB taxonomy): domain Bacteria; phylum Bacteroidota; class Bacteroidia; order Flavobacteriales; family Flavobacteriaceae; genus Cellulophaga. Next base: position 63,663 of record NZ_JAMCOJ010000012.1, on the reverse strand, counting down.
TTAAATGATGAAAACGTAGAGAAAGAAATAAGAACATTGGCAGTTTCTAAACTAGTAAGTAAAGTGGCAGCTGTAAAAGAGGTGCGCACAAAGCTTGTAGAAATGCAAAAAGAAATGGGTAAGGATAAAGGTATTGTAATGGACGGTAGAGATATTGGTTCAGTCGTTTTTCCTGACGCAGAATTTAAAGTATTTATGACTGCTTCTCCGGAGACAAGAGCTCACAGACGCTATAAAGAGCTATTAGATAGAGGAGATGATGTAACTTTTGAGGAAGTTCTAAAAAATGTAAGAAGCAGAGATTATATAGACTCTAACCGTAAAGAATCACCATTAATATTAGCAAAAGATGCTATTGAGTTTGATAATAGTGATATGGGGCTGGTAGAACAATTTGAGCGAATGCATAATTACGCATTACGCATTATAGAAAAAGAATAAAATAAAAAAACGGCAATCTAAAATTTAGATTGCCGTTTTCTTTTAACCGCTGTATTTTATAAATTTGGTATTACCAAAACTTGGTCAGGGTGTATAACGTCAGGATTTTTTAAGACTCCAGTGTTAGCCTCAAAAATTTGCTTATATTTCATTGGGTCTCCGTAATAATGCTTCGCAATTTTACTTAAAGAATCACCACCTTTTACGGTATGTCTGTGATAAACAGATTCATCTTCAATAGAAATGTTAGCTGTAACATCTGCAGGACTATCGCCACCAACTTCTTTAATCTTATCCCAAATTAGGTTTTTTTCGTACTGCGTAGCAGCTTGTCCTTTTATCTTTAAAACGCCACCTTCTTCAGTTACGTTACCATCTTTAATTGCTAATTTTTCACCAAGATCTAAAACAGATTGGTATTTTGCTTTTACGCTCATAATGTTTATTATTTATAGTTAATTAATAAGCTCAATATACTAAATATTACATCAATCTTAAAGCAAAAATTCTAAAAAATTAGAACAGCTAGCTAATAGCTTGAAAATTAGTTAAAAGCAGTACTTGTTTTAGTAAGTATTTAGTTGTATTTTTGCACCCCTTTTTAACGGTAGTGTAAGAGGAAAAGGGATAATAAAATTTATATAACATCTTTTGTAGTGGAAGTTTAACTCTTGTAACATTGCAAAATACAAATTTTAATCAGCAAATGGCTGAAGACAAAAACAACGCTCAAGTAGAGGAATCTACAACGGCACCAGAAGTAAAAGCAGTAACACCTAAGCAAGATCCAAAAGAATTTTTGGCTGAATTTGATTGGGATAAGTACGAAGAAGGAATTGAGCGTGTAGACGATTCTAAATTAGAAGAGTTTGAAGCGATGGTTGCTGAAAACTTCGTAGATACTGCAGATGAAGAAGTAGTTACAGGTACAGTTGTTCATTTAACTGAGCGTGAAGCTATTATTGATATTAACGCTAAGTCTGAAGGTGTTATATCATTAAACGAATTTCGTTACAATCCAGATCTTAAGGTTGGAGACAGCGTTGAGGTTTTAATTGATATTCGTGAAGACAGAAGTGGTCAATTAGTATTATCTCACAGAAAAGCTAGAACAATCAAGGCTTGGGACAGAGTTAATAACGCTTGTGAAAAAGAAGAAATCGTTAATGGTCATGTTAAGTGTAGAACTAAAGGTGGTATGATCGTAGATGTATTTGGAATTGAGGCATTCTTGCCAGGTTCTCAAATAGACGTTAAGCCAATTAGAGATTACGATCAATATGTTGGTAAAAACATGGAATTCAAGGTTGTTAAGATTAACCAAGAATTTAAGAACGTAGTTGTTTCTCATAAAGCATTAATTGAAGCTGATATTGAAGAACAGAAGAAAGAAATCATTGGTCAATTAGAAAAAGGACAAGTATTAGAAGGTGTTGTTAAAAACATTACTTCTTACGGTGTGTTTATTGATCTTGGTGGTGTAGATGGTTTAATCCATATTACAGATCTTTCTTGGTCTAGAATTAACCATCCAAATGAGGTTGTTGAATTAGATCAGAAAATGAACGTTGTAATTTTAGATTTTGATGATAACAAATCTAGAATTCAATTAGGTCTTAAGCAATTAGAGAAGCACCCATGGGAAGCGTTAAGCGAAGACATGAAAGTTGGTGACAAAGTTAAAGGTAAAGTAGTTGTTATAGCAGATTACGGTGCATTTATTGAAGTTGCTGAAGGTGTTGAAGGTTTAGTACACGTTTCTGAAATGTCTTGGTCTACGCACTTGCGTTCGGCTCAGGATTTCGTAAAAGTTGGTGATGAGATTGAAGCTCAAATCTTAACTTTAGATCGTGACGATCGTAAAATGTCTCTAGGTATTAAGCAATTAACTCCAGATCCATGGACTGATATTGTAACTAAATACCCAGTTAACTCTAAGCATAAAGGTATTGTACGTAACTTTACTAACTTTGGTGTGTTTGTAGAAATGGAAGAAGGTATAGATGGTTTAATCTATATTTCTGATCTTTCTTGGACTAAGAAAATTAAGCACCCATCTGAGTTTGTTACTGTTGGTGAAACTTTAGAAGTAGAGGTATTAGAATTAGATGTAGATGCACGTAAACTTAGTTTAGGTCATAAACAAACTACTGATAACCCTTGGGATAAATACGAAACTGAATTTGCTTTAGATACAGTACATAAAGGTACTATAGATGAAATGGTAGATAAAGGAGCAATTGTTAACTTTAACGAAGACATTGCAGCATTTGTACCAACTCGCCACTTAGAGAAAGAAGATGGTAAGAAAATTGAAAAAGGTGAAGAAGCAGACTTTAAAATAATTGAATTCAATAAAGAATTTAAGAGAGTTGTTGCTAGTCATACTGCAATTTTTAGAGAAGAAGAACAACGTAATGTAAAAGCAGCTGTTAAGAGACAATCAGCAGCAGCAGACGAAGCTAAGCCAACTTTAGGTGATGCTAACGAAGCTTTACAAGCGTTAAAAGATAAAATGGACGCAGCTAACAAAAAGTAAGCTCACATTTTAATAAATTTTAAAAGCCTAAACGAAAGTTTAGGCTTTTTTTTATGCCTAAAAACGAATAGCTAAATTGCTGTTTTGTAGTTAATTTTAGAACTTAGACAATGCTCTAAGTTTTAAAAAATAGAAACATATAAATAAAGAGTTTAGTTTATTTAACTACTTTACGTATAAATTGCTATTTTTGTATAGCAAAAGTCTTGGTATCCTAACCTATGAGTAAAAAAGTACTACTTTCCTCTAAAGAAATCCAAATCATATTACATAGATTGGCTTGTCAGTTATTAGAAAATCATTCAGATTTTAAAGACACCGTCTTAATAGGATTGCAGCCACGTGGCACATTTTTAGCTAAAAGACTTACAGATCTTTTAACACAAGAATATGGAGTTAAAGAAATAAATTTAGGTTCTTTAGATATCACATTTTATAGAGATGACTTTAGAAGAGGAGATAAAACTTTAGAAGCAAGTAAAACCCATATAGATTTTTTAGTTGAAGATAAAAAAGTGGTTTTTATAGACGACGTACTCTATACAGGGCGAAGCATTAGATCTGCATTAACCGCAGTACAATCTTTTGGTAGACCTGCAGAAATAGAATTACTAACCTTAATAGACCGCAGATTTAGTAGACATTTGCCAATACAACCTAATTATAGAGGTAGGCAAGTAGATGCAATTAATGGGGAAAAGGTACAAGTCCTTTGGGATGAGAATGAAGGACAAGATATTGTCTATTTAATAAATGAATAAAACAACGAAAATGAGCGAATTGAGTGTAAAGCACTTATTAGGAATAAAATATCTTAACAAAAACGATATTAATCTCATTTTTGAAACCGCTGATCATTTTAAAGAAGTTATTAATAGGTCTATTAAAAAAGTGCCTTCTTTAAGGGATGTTACAATAGCTAACGTTTTTTTTGAAAACAGTACAAGAACAAAACTCTCTTTTGAATTGGCAGAAAAAAGACTTTCTGCAGATGTTATTAATTTTTCAGCATCTCAATCATCTGTAAAAAAAGGAGAGACTTTAATAGATACAGTAAACAACATATTATCTATGAAAGTAGATATGGTTGTTATGCGTCATCCAAACCCTGGAGCAGGTGTATTTTTGTCTAAGCACGTAAATGCATCAATTATAAATGCAGGTGACGGTGCGCACGAGCATCCCACACAAGCTTTGTTAGATTCTTATTCTATAAGAGAAAAGCTAGGAGAAGTTGCCGGTAAAAATGTAGTTATTGTGGGTGATATTTTGCACTCAAGAGTAGCATTGTCTAATATTTTAGCTTTAAAATTACAGGGAGCAAATGTTAAGGTTTGTGGACCAAAAACATTAATTCCAAAACATATTGAGTCTTTAGGGGTAACAGTAGAAACAGATCTACGTAAAGCACTTAATTGGTGCGATGTTGCTAACATGTTACGCGTACAAAACGAACGTATGGATATTAGTTATTTTCCAACAACTAGAGAATATACTCAACAGTTTGGCGTAAATAAAACATTACTAGAAAGTCTAGATAAGGAAATAGTGATAATGCACCCAGGACCAATAAACAGGGGTGTAGAGATTACTAGTGATGTTGCAGACTCTAATCAATCTATAATCCTAGATCAGGTAGAAAATGGCGTAGCCGTACGTATGGCTGTTATTTATTTACTGGCATCTAAAATAAAATAATACATTATGGTTTTTGAAAAAGATGGTACAACAACAATTGTGGATCAAGAGAACATCTCTTTAGCAAAATTTTTAGAAAATTTAAACAACGCTTACGATAAAATAAAGAACGATCATATTATTGTAAATCTTTTTTCGTTTTCTGCGTTAACCACTTCAGACGTGTTAGAGTTTTTAGACTTGTCTAATACGCATAGAGCTTCTAATAAATCTTTTGTTTTGGTTACTAACAAAGTTTCTTATGATGATGTGCCAGAAGAGATTTCTGTAGTTCCTACCATAAAAGAAGCAAGAGATATTGTAGAAATGGAAGAAATTGAACGTGATTTAGGCATTTAATTTTAGAGATATTATTTTTTTATAGTAAATAAGTTAATTCTGTTTGCTGTTTTTTATCATATTAACTTATCAATTACAACTATTTTGCAATTAACAGTATTAGGTTGTCACGCAGCTACGCCACGTACACTGGCGAACCCTACATCTCAGACATTAGATATAAGAGGACATTTATTTTTAATAGATTGTGGGGAAGGTACGCAAGTGCAACTTAGAAAGAGCAAGCTTAAGTTTTCTAGAATAAAACATATATTTATATCTCACTTACACGGCGATCATTTTTTTGGTTTACCAGGACTAGTATCTACTTTTAGATTATTAGGTAGAGAAAACGAATTACATATTTACGGACCAAAAGGTATAAAAGAGGCAATAACGATGCTGTTAAAACTTGGAGATTCATGGACCAATTATCCACTTTATTTTCATGAGTTAACCAGTAAAGAATCTACCGTAGTTTTTGAAGATGATAAAATAAAAGTATCTACTATACCGCTAAATCATAGAATTTACACAAACGGTTTTTTGTTTCAGGAAAAGGAGGTGGATCGTAAATTAAATATCGAGGCCGTTACTGCTTATGGTATTGATAAATGTTATTATCAAAAAATAAAAAACGGAAAAGGCATTACTTTAGATAATGGTAGTGTGGTTTCTAATGCAGCGTTAACTTTTGATCCGCCTAAACCAAAAAGTTATGCCTTTTGTAGTGATACTGTTTTTGAGCCAAGTATAGTTCCTATTATTAAAGATGTAGATGTCTTATATCATGAAGCTACATTTTTAGACTCAGAAGCCGAGTTAGCAACAAAAACAAAGCATTCTACAGCAAAACAAGCAGCTACAATAGCTAAAGAGGCAAATGTTGGTGCTTTAGTATTAGGACACTATTCTACCCGTTACAAGTCTACCGACTTATTTAAGGAAGAAGCAGAAGAGGTTTTTAAACCCGTGTTTTTAGGGGAAGATGGTAAAGCCTTCAATTTTTAAGCCTAACAACAATTATCTATTTTATAAACTTTATCTTTGCCCGCTTTTTAAAGTTTGGAGTGTCTAGTATTTGTCACGGTTTTTACAGTGAATACATTACTTCATTTTCCAACAAACTTTAAAGTGCACTAATTTATAATTTAGTATGGAGAAGTTAAAAGGAGTGCTATATGTTCTTATTGGGGCAGCTAGCTATGGTGTGTTAGCAACATTTGTTAAAAAGGCTAACTTAGAAGGGTTTAGTACTAGTGGGTTAAATACATTGCAATATCTTATAGGTTTTGTTGGCGTGGCATTATTGGCTTTGCTAAATAAGAAGAACCGTACTGTTGCAAAAACAAAAGAAAATAAGAACGGAAAATTAAAGCTTATGCTTTTTGGTACGGCTGCCGGTTTAACCAGTTATTTTTATTATTTAAGTCTTAATTATATTCCTGTTTCTGTGGCAATTATATTTTTAATGCAAGCCATTTGGTTGGGTGTTGTGTTAGAGATGATATTGAGCAAAAAGGTAGATAAACTTAAGCTATTTGGTAGTATCTTGGTTGTTATAGGTACTTTATTTGCGGTAAATGTTTTTCAGGAAAGTCAATCTATAGATCCAAAAGGTTTTGTTTTGGGTATTATGGCAAGTATATGTTATACGGCTACGTTATATGCGTCTAACACAGTTGCTGTAAGTTTACCTAATATGGTTAGGAGTAAGTATTTAGTTTTAGGTGGTTTATTAATTGTTCTGTTAATATGGAATACTGCGCTTATATCTGAATTTGATTATGCAAGTTTAAGCTTCTGGAAATACGGATTGTTCTTGGGTTTTTTCGGTGCTGTTTTACCTCCAATTGCATTTAATAAAGGGTTCCCTATTACGGGCATTGGCTTAGGTAGTATTTTAACGTCATTAGAAATTCCTGTCTCTATATTAACGGCAAGCATAATTTTACACGAAGAAATTAAAGGCATACAATGGTTTGGTGTTTTTGTTATTATTATTTCTGTGGCGGTTATTAACTACAAGAGTATAGCTAACGATATTAAAAACACTAAAAACGAGTCTTCTTCTGCTTAAATATTTGCTAAATTTGTAGTTGTAAATACGGCATTGTTTTAAGTTTTTAGAATGATATTGTATGCGTTATTAAATTAGACATCACGTTATGAAGCAGGATTTAGGAAACTATAGAAAATCGTACCAGAAAAGCGAACTTTTAGAAGGTGGGGTATCAGAGAATCCAATAGAGTTATTTCAAAAATGGTTTTATGAGGTAGAGGCTACAGAGGGTGTAGACGAGCCAAATGCCATGACAATTTCTACCATAGGATTAGACGGTTTTCCTAAAAGTAGAGTGGTGCTATTAAAAAAGTATACACACGAAGGTTTTATTTTTTATAGCAATTATGAAAGTGAAAAAGGGAAAGCGATAGCTAATAACCCTAATATGTGTATTTCCTTCTTTTGGCCTCATCTAGAAAGGCAGGTTATTATTAAGGGAAAAGCAGAAAAAATTGCTGAAAATTTATCTGATGGTTATTTTGAATCTAGACCAGATGGCAGTAAGCTAGGTGCAATAGTATCAGATCAAAGTACGGTTATACCTTCTAGAGAATATTTAGAAGCTAAATTAAAGTCGCTAGAAGAAGAATATGAGAATAAAGAAATAGAAAGGCCAAAACACTGGGGTGGCTATATTGTAAAACCTGTTTCTATAGAGTTCTGGCAAGGAAGACCAAATAGGTTGCATGACCGAATTAGGTACGAGTTGCAAGAAGATTATAATTGGAAGATAGAAAGGCTTGCGCCTTAATAAATTTATTGGTTTTAATAGCGTTAGATAAGTAGTAGTTGTGCCAATTATGGTTCCGTTGCTAACTTCTATATACAGAAGTAATTTGTATCTTTGCTCCCCAATAAAAAATGCCGTAATTAATTAAGAATGAAGAAGAAAGTAGCTTTTTATACACTAGGTTGTAAACTTAACTTTTCAGAAACTTCTACCATAGCACGTAGCTTTGTAGATGAAGGTTTTGATAGAGTAGATTTTGCAGAAGCTGCAGATATGTATGTAATTAATACATGTTCTGTTACAGAAAATGCAGATAAAAGATTTAAATCTATTGTAAAGCAAGCTCAAAAGAAGAATCCAAATGCCTTTGTTGCTGCAGTTGGTTGTTATGCGCAATTAAAGCCAGAAGAACTAGCAGCGGTAGATGGTGTAGATTTGGTTTTAGGCGCAACAGAAAAATTTAAAATTACAGACTATATTAACGACTTGTCTAAAAATGATTTTGGAGAAATACATTCTTGCGAAATTGAAGAGGCAGATTTTTATGTTGGTAGTTATGCAATAGGAGATAGAACACGTGCTTTTTTAAAGGTGCAAGATGGGTGCGATTATAAATGTACATATTGTACTATTCCGTTAGCAAGAGGTATTTCTAGAAGTGATACTTTAGATAATGTTTTAAAAAATGCAGCAGAAATAGCTACAAAAGACATAAAAGAAATTGTACTTACTGGTGTTAATATTGGTGATTATGGTAAAGGTGAATTTGGAAACAAAAAACACCAGCATACATTTTTAGATCTCGTAAAGGCTTTAGATACTGTTGAAGGGATTAATAGGCTTAGAATATCTTCTATAGAGCCAAACTTGCTAAAAAACGAGACTATTGAGTTTGTATCTAAGAGTAATTCTTTTGTGCCGCATTTTCATATTCCGTTACAGAGTGGTAGTGATGCTATTCTAAAATTAATGCGTCGTAGGTATTTAACTAATTTATACATAGATCGTGTTGCTAAAATTAGAGAAGTAATGCCACACGCTTGTATAGGTGTAGATGTTATTGTTGGTTTTCCTGGGGAAACAGAGGAACACTTTTTAGAAACCTATCATTTTTTAAATGAATTAGATATTTCTTATTTACACGTTTTTACATACTCAGAAAGAGACAATACGGTAGCTGCATCTATGGATAATGCTGTGCCTAAAAATGTGAGAGCAAAACGAAGTAAAATGCTTAGAGGTTTATCTGTTAAAAAGCGTAGAGCTTTTTATGAGAGTCAGCTTGGTACAACTAGAACAGTTTTGTTCGAGAGTGAAAATAAAGAAGGATATATAAATGGTTTTACAGAGAATTATGTAAAAGTAAAAGCTCCTTGGAATCCAGAATTGGTAAATACATTACACAAGATAGAGCTAACAGAAATTGATGAGGATGGCTTAGTTAGATTTAATTTTGTAAATACAATAGCTACAGTATAGAAAAATTAATATAGAAAAACAGTATAGAAAAAAGGTGCTAAAAAGTAAAATAACTTTTTAGCACCTTTTTTAATTTTTTAGATACGAATACCTATTGGTAGCATTTCTTTGTACAATCTTTTGTTTTTTCTTAAAAAACTAGCAACATCTGGACTTGTAGGAACTACGCGCATATTTTTTTCTTGAATATCGCTTAAAACGGCTTTGATAAAGTTTTCTTTAAAATCTACAGCTATAATCTCTTCAGGAACTATTAGTTTTGTTAAAAACACTTTGCGTTCTTGTGAAGAGTATTCTAATTTAGCCAAGTGTCCATTAACTTTAGTTTCATACTGGCGTAAAAAACTATTGTCTTTAATCTCTACTTCATTCATATAGTATATGGTTTTAAATTGTAGTTAAAATATGCGTCAATGTGTTCAAAAATGACGATATTTAGATAAGTTTTATCATAAAATACTTACTATAAATAAGTGATGATAACCTTACAAAGTTACGCTAAAAATACGTAAAAACCTAGTTTTCAATTTACTAAACCCTTAGTTGCCTTAATATATGATTAACGTTTACTTAATGCCAGGTATGGCAGCTAATCCTTCGATATTTAAAAACATTAAACTACCGGAAGAAACTTTTAATCAACATTTGCTAGAATGGTTTGTACCCCGCAAGGGAATGACTCTAGAAGAATATGCAATAGAGATGTGTACTAAAATTACACATACAGACGTTGTATTAATAGGTGTTTCTTTCGGTGGTATCTTGGTACAAGAGATGGCCAAGCATATACACACAAAAAAAGTAATTCTAATATCTAGTGTCAAAACTAAATACGAACTTCCAAAACGTATGCGCTTGGCTAAGTTTACAAAAGCGTATAAGCTATTGCCAACAGGCTTGGTAACTAATATGGAGGTTTTAGGTAAGTATGCTTTTGGAGAAACGGTAACAAAGCGTTTAGAGTTGTATGAGGAGTATTTATCTGTTAAGGATAAGTATTATTTAGATTGGTCTTTAGATCAGATGGTAAATTGGGAGCAGACAGAGAGTGATCCTAATTTGGTACATATTCACGGAGATAACGACCCTGTTTTTCCTATAAAATATATAAAAGGCTGTATTCCTATATCAAAAGGAACTCATATTATGATTATAAATAGGTTTAAATGGTTTAACGAGCATTTACCACAAATAATTTTAGAATAGATAAGGTATTTAATATCTTTGAGAAGAATTGAATTTAATATAGAAATAGATAGAGGATGAAAGTTATAAAAAGTATACTAATGTTTTTGGGAGTCGTTTTAGTGGCAGGATCACTAATGTTTGCAGTGCAGAGTAGTGCAGTTGCACCACAAGAAAATAATGAAGAAGCTGCTAATGTGGCTCCAGATAATGAATACAGAGTATCGTCAATAGAAATTCCGGCAGATTTAAATTTTGCAGGAGAATCTGTTCCGTTAACAGATCCAGAGGTTATGGAGCGTATAGATCGTGAGTTTTTAGTAAACACTTACTGGCAGTCTAATGCTTTGCTATTAATGAAAAGAGCAAACAAATACTTTCCTATAATAGAGCCAATTTTAGCAAAAAATGGTGTTCCAGACGATTTTAAATATTTGGCTGTTGCAGAAAGTGGATTACAAAATGTAGTATCGCCAGCAGGTGCTACTGGTTTTTGGCAAATTATGAGAGCTACAGGTAAAGAATATGGTTTAGAGGTTAATGATAACGTAGATGAACGTTACCACATTCAAAAATCTACAGAGGTTGCTTGTAGGTACTTAAAAAAATACAAAGAGAAATTTGGTAATTGGACATTGGCTGCTGCGTCTTACAATGCAGGGGCAGGTGCTATTAACAAATATTTAAATCAGCAAAAAGTAGATTCTTATTACGATTTGTTATTAGGACAAGAGACAGGTAGATATCTTTTTAGAATTATGGCTATTAAAGAGATTTTGGCAGCTCCAGATAAATATGGTTTTGAGATTTCTGAAAAAGATATGTATAATGCTGTACCTAGTTTTACTGTAGATGTAGATGTGCCTGTATCTAACTTTGCTGACTTTGCAAATGAGTATGAGATTAACTACAAGGTTTTAAAAAGACACAATCCTTGGTTAAGAGAACCACATTTAAACAATAACTCAAGAAAAAAATATACTATTGAGATTCCTAATAAAGGATATTATAAAATAGATTAGTACTACAAATTATACTACATAAAAAAAGCCCTTAAAACATCTGTTTTAAGGGCTTTTTTTGTAATCTATGATTTATAAAGAATTAGATCTTCTTCATCTGTTGCTTCATCATTTTTATTTGATCTGCAAGCATATTCTGCTTATCTAGCTTCTTAGCTTCAGTTAAAAGTAGTGTAGCTTCTCTTTTACGTCTTTTCTGCATTGCTATACCAGCTAAGCTTAATTTAGCCATAGCCATATCATAATCCATTGTTAAACCAAGCTTAAGTGCTTTTTTAAAGTATTTTTCAGCTTGAGTTAAGTTTGTTTGAGAAAATATAATTCCGTGTAAGTAGTTGTAATACCCTTGTTGTTTTACTGTTAAAGCTCCTTCAGGGTTTTTAATTTTAGTTAACCAATTTTGAGTTCCAGCAAGATCTTGCTTTCTCATCTTTAAAAAGGCAAGTAAAATAATTTCGTTTCTAAAGTAGAAGAATACAAATACAAGAGAAAAAAGAATAAGGGCAATGCCATTACCTATATTACCTTCTATAAATTGATAAACTGCGTAAGCTATGATTAAGGCTGCAATACCTATTTTAATGTTTTTATTGAACATATTCTTTTTATTCTATTGTTTTATAACTAATTGTTGATGTAATTTTTGTTGGTATTTTTTGATCCCCTAACATTGGTACTATAGAATTTCCGCTAGATGTACCAGTAACTTCCATTGTAGTAATAAAGCCAGTTTTAGCATTTGCTATTGCTTTGGTTGTTTGTGTTCCTGTTAAATCCATAATAGCATTAGTGTCTTTAACGGTCATTACAACAGCTGCAGTACAGCTTAAAGTTGTACTATTTGCGTCTTGGGCATCTAATGTCCACTTGTTCTTGGTATTTAATTTTCCAGAGTATTCATTTTCCCAAGTATCACCTACAACAACTTTAGTTGCTGTATTTGGGTAAATGTAAGTCATTTGTTTAAAGCTACTAGCTAAACCTTCTGTTCCGTATTCTTTACCTAAAGATGCTTTTACAGAGGCCAAAGTAGTAGGGTCTGTAATACCAGAAGCATCCATCATTTTACTTACTAATTGGTCTCCGCCGTCAACATTAGTAATATCACCATTGCTAGCTAAAGTAATTTTTACAGGAATATTTAGGATAGAGTTAAACATTTCAGATTGTAAGTCACCTTCTTTAACTTCTTTGGCTTTTACATCCATTAAAATACCTTGTAAATTAGATGTCATCTTCATATTTAAATCTGTAAAAGACATTTCTAATACGTAAGCACCATCTTTTTTTTCTAAAACTTTCATTTTATACTCACCAAAAATATCGTTAGTAAGCTCGTGAGACATACCTTGCATTTCTTGAGTAATAACTTGTTTTGCATTTTGTTGTACAATAAAAGTATCACCAACAGAAAGTTTGTATTCTAATTTAGATTGAGCTTTAATACCTAAAGAGCATAGTAAAACCGAGGTAAGAAAGAATAATTTTTTCATTTAAAAAGAGTGTTATAAATTTGCAAATGCAAAAGTACTAAAAACAAACTAAAATATTTTATTAATTAGGTTTGCTAATGAAAAAACTCTTTGTATATTTGCGCCCAGCTTTTATAGAGCAAAATTAAAGTTAAGATTTTTACATTACATTATTATAAAGATATTCTAGTATGCCGAAAAGAACGTTTCAACCATCAAAAAGAAAGAGAAAAAATAAACACGGTTTTAGAGAGCGTATGGCTTCTGTAAACGGTAGAAAAGTTTTAGCTAGAAGAAGAGCTAAGGGTAGAAAAAAACTTACTGTATCTTCTGAGTTGAGACATAAGAAATAATGATTATATATATTATAAAATAATAAAGGTGTTACTTTTTTAAAAGTAGCACCTTTTTTTTGACCTAATCGTACGTATACTACGTTTAAAATTACACCCAAAACAATAAAATAAGTTACAATGCCGAAAAGAGAAGACATTAAATCTATTTTAATAATAGGTTCTGGACCAATAGTAATAGGGCAAGCATGTGAATTTGATTATTCTGGATCACAAGCATTACGTTCTTTGCGCGAAGATGGAATAGAGACAATCTTAATTAATAGCAATCCTGCTACAATTATGACAGATCCAACAATGGCGGATCATGTGTACCTAAAACCATTGACAACAAAATCTATTATAGAAATCTTAAAAAATCATCCAAATATAGATGCTGTTTTGCCAACAATGGGTGGGCAAACTGCATTAAATCTGTGTATAGAGGCAGATGAAAAAGGAATTTGGGAAGATTTTAATGTAGAAATAATAGGTGTAGATATAGACGCGATTAATATTACAGAAGATCGTGAAAAATTTAGAGAGCTAATGCTTAAAATTGGTGTTGGCATGGCACCACAAGCAACAGCAACTTCTTTTTTAAAGGGTAAAGAAATAGCACAGGAGTTTGGTTTTCCGTTGGTAATTAGAGCTTCTTATACTTTAGGTGGTGCTGGTGCTTCTATAGTTTACAAACCAGAAGATTTTGATGAGTTACTTAGTGTAGGGTTAGAGATTTCTCCTATACATGAAGTAATGATAGATAAAGCATTACTAGGTTGGAAAGAATATGAATTAGAGTTATTACGTGATAAAAATGATAACGTTGTTATTATTTGCGCTATAGAAAATATGGATCCAATGGGGATACATACAGGAGATTCTATAACGGTAGCTCCTGCTATGACATTGTCTGATACTACATACCAAAGAATGCGAGATATGGCTATCCATATGATGCGTAGTATTGGTGACTTTGCAGGTGGTTGTAATGTACAATTTGCCGTTAGTCCGGATGAAAAAGAAGATATTATTGCAATTGAAATTAACCCAAGGGTTTCTAGATCATCTGCATTAGCATCGAAAGCAACAGGGTATCCAATTGCAAAAATAGCCTCTAAACTAGCTATTGGTTATAACTTGGATGAACTAGATAACCAAATTACTAAATCTACATCTGCTTTATTTGAGCCTACTTTAGATTACGTTATTGTAAAAATACCACGTTGGAACTTTGATAAATTTGAAGGATCTGATAGAACTTTAGGTTTACAGATGAAATCTGTTGGAGAAGTTATGGGTATTGGCCGTTCTTTTCAAGAAGCATTGCACAAGGCAACACAGTCTTTAGAAATTAAACGTAATGGTTTAGGTGCAGACGGTAAAGGTTATACAGATTATGATCAAATAATACAAAAACTTACCGTGCCAAGTTGGGATAGGGTTTTTGTTATATATGATGCAATACAATTAGGAATTCCGTTAAGTAGAATTCATGAAATTACTAAAATAGATATGTGGTTCTTACGTCAGTATGAAGAATTACATCACCTAGAAAAAGAAATTTCTAAGTATACAATAGAAAGTTTACCAAGAGAGTTATTGTTAGAAGCAAAGCAAAAAGGTTTTGCAGACAGACAAATAGCACATATGCTAGACTGTTACGAGAGTGAAGTACATAAAAAACGTTCTGCACAAGGCATAAATAGAGTATTTAAACTAGTAGATACTTGTGCTGCAGAATTTAAAGCAATGACACCTTATTACTATTCTACTTTTGAAGAGGAGATAGAAACGCCAGACGGTAAACGTTATGTGCAAAATGATAGTATTGTAAGTGATAAGAAAAAAGTTGTAGTACTAGGCTCTGGACCAAACAGAATAGGACAAGGTATAGAATTTGATTATTGCTGTGTACATGGTGTTTTGGCAGCTGCAGAATGTGGCTACGAGACTATAATGATTAACTGTAACCCAGAAACGGTATCTACCGATTTTGATACAGCAGACAAATTATATTTTGAACCTGTTTTTTGGGAACATATTTATGATATTATTCAGCATGAAAAGCCAGAAGGGGTTATTGTACAGTTAGGTGGACAAACAGCTTTAAAGCTTGCAGAAAAATTATCTAAATACGGGATAAAAATAATAGGAACTAGTTTTGAAGCTTTAGATTTAGCAGAAGATAGAGGTAATTTCTCTAAAATGTTATTAGAAAATAACATCCCTTTTCCTCAGTATGGTATTGCAGAAACTGCAGATGAAGCTTTAGATTTAGCAGACGAGTTAGATTTTCCGTTATTAGTAAGACCATCTTACGTATTAGGAGGTCAAGGAATGAAAATTGTAATAAACAAAGCAGAGCTAGAAGAGCATGTTGTTAATTTATTAAAATCTATTCCAGGAAATAAACTTCTTTTAGATCACTACTTAGACGGTGCAATAGAAGCAGAGGCAGATGCTATTTGTGACGGGGAAGATGTTTACATTATAGGTATTATGGAGCATATAGAGCCTTGTGGTGTACACTCTGGAGATTCTAACGCTACATTACCTCCTTTTAACTTAGGAGAGTTTGTAATGCAACAAATTAAAGACCATACTAAAAAAATAGCTTTAGCATTAAATACAGTAGGTTTAATAAACATACAGTTTGCTATTAAGGATGATATGGTTTACATTATAGAAGCCAACCCTAGAGCATCTAGAACCGTTCCTTTTATAGCAAAGGCATACAAAGAGCCATATGTAAATTATGCTACTAAGGTAATGTTAGGAGAGAAAAAAGTAAAAGACTTTAATTTTAACCCTCAATTAGAAGGGTATGCAATTAAACAACCTGTTTTCTCTTTTAATAAATTTCCTAATGTAAATAAGAATTTAGGCCCAGAGATGAAAAGTACAGGAGAAAGTATCTTGTTTATAGATAGTTTAAAGGATGATGAGTTTTACAACTTATATGCAAGACGTAAAATGTACTTAAGCAAATAGTGTAAAATCTTTACAATAAAAAAATCCCCATTAGAAATTTATCTAATGGGGATTTTTATTTACTAACTAATCTAAATGTGGGGTTTCGTAGTCTTGCTTTTATTATCCCCAGAAGGGAGATAAAAATCTCTTCCCTTAAGTTGGGGTTTATTGTTCTACTCCTGTGGATTAAGAGGTAGTATATTGTAAATAGATTTTTCTCCTTTAGTAATAGTTTTTGCTAATGTTTCAAAAGATTCTTTTTCTGGATCATTAGAATTCCATTCAACTCTTCCCTTATCAAAATCTGAGAAGTAAGTGTCCCAATCTGCGTACTTTTCTTTAGCCATAACCAATGTTTCAGATAAGATTTCTAAAGATTCTTCTTTCGTTAAGTATTCAGAAGCGTAACCCATACAAACATTATTCGCAACTCTAGCGTAATCCCAAGATTTGTATGTGTAATCTCTAGTTTTTAATTCTTCTAAAGATTCTAATAAAGATTCTTTATTTGTAATATCCCAAGCACTTTTAAGCATTCTTTTAGCCCCAGCAGCGTCCGTTCTTTCAAAAGGAAATTCAAATATTTCTTTATAGCCACTAGCCAGCTGTTCATTTGTAGTGTAGTTAGCATTACTCATCATAGACTCCACATCGCTTACACCGCCGTATCCGTGAATAAAATATATACCACCAAGCATAAAGCTACTTAGCTTTTCGTCTTTTAATTGTTCGCTTTTAGAGCAAGAAACAGCACTAAATATTGCTAAACAGTAGATAGCAGTTAACTTTAGTTGTTTTACTTTTTTCATAATTTTTAATTTTGAATAGGACTTATTTTAATATATACGCTAATTTATAGCAAGGCAGTTGTAATTACTTTAAGCAATGAATATTCGCCTAGAGTTAATTAATATTCGTTTTCAGTTTATAGTATTAGGCTCTCCGTTTGCTAAATAGTAGTAGTTATATGTTGTACTATCTATTTTAGATTTTAATTGTATATGATATTCTAATCCGGATTTATTGCCGTCTAATGGGGAAGAGATAACTATTTTATGAAGGATTAACTCTTTTTTAGACGTGTTTTGGTTGCCAGTCTTTATAGCTCTTTTAACTAAGCCATCTATAGAGCTAATATCTATTTCTTTTTGTAGAGAAAACATATAGTTTTCTATTTCACCTTTTTCTAATTTCAAAGAAATTTCTGATAGTTGTGCCCAGGCATTATCTTTAAACGACCAGCCTTCCATACGTAAAGATTCAGGCGTGTTTGTAACAGTGGCATCAACTTGGATTCCTTTTTCTTGGTAATTTTGTAATATTATATCTGTGTAAAGCGCATCTTTACCAAACTTCTTTTTCAGAACTTCATCAATCTGTATAAACCCATCTGCATTAGCTTTATATACTTTTTCTTTGCAGGAAAAGAATATAAAGAGTAGGAGTATAGGTAAAATAGATTTTAGTTTCATCGTCATTTTTGCTAAAGAGTATTTACTCTTAATTTAGGAGTAAATGTATAGTCTAAAGCCGGTTATGTATATGAAGAATCTATATTAGTTAAGGATGAGTTTATATTTGAAGCTAAAAACGATTAGTTGTTTAGTAAGCGTTCTACAAATTCAGTTTTACGGCGAGCAGAAACCGGAATTTGTTCTCCTGACTTTAGAAAGATATATCCGTTTTTATCGTACTTATCTATGTAATCTAAATTAACAACATAAGATTGGTGTGTACGCATAAAACGATCTTCAGGGAATTGATCTTCAAATTCCTTAATTGGTTTAGACGCGATATAAGATTTTCCACTAGATAAATAAAATGTAGTGTATCCTTTATCAGATTTACAATGCGTTAAATTTTTAAATTCTATAATTTGTAAACCTTCTTGCAAGCGTAAAACAAGTTTTTCTTTTTTACGTCCAAGCATTTCGTTTTTAACAACTTGTAATTGTTCTTGCTGTGTTTCTGCATTTGTAGTTATGGCTTTGTCTATTGCTGCCTCTAACTCTTCAATATCTACGGGTTTTAAAATATAATCTACAGCACCGTTTTTTAGTGCTTGTAGTGCATACTGCTCGTATGCAGTAATAAATATTACATTATAATTTAGGTTGGTGGTTTGCTCTAAAAAATCGAAAGCATTACCATCTATAAGGTTTATATCTAAAAAAATTAGATCTGGATTACAGGCATTTGCAACGACTACTGCTTCTTTTACAGATTCGCATTCTCCTAATATTGTTATATCTTTTTCTAAAGAAGTTATCATTGCTAATAACCCTTTTCTAATATAAAGTTCGTCTTCTACTATTAAAGCTTTAAGCATCTTCTGTTTCTATTTTATATGGTAAAGTAAGTGTAACAAGTGTTCCTTGTTCTTTGTAAATTGATCTATCTTCTATTATAACGCCAGTTTCTACTTTTAATTCTTTAGAGATAATTTTTAGGCGTTCTGCTGTTATCTGTGTAGATAAAGACTTCTTTTTACTATTCGTGTTTTGTTTAGTAGCATTAATACCTAAACCATTGTCTTTAATTAAGCAGACTAGTTTATTATTTTCTAAACTTATTTTAAGTGATATTTCTGCGTTTTCCATATTGTTTTTAAAACCGTGTTCTATGGCATTTTCTACAAATGGTTGCATTAACATTGGTGGTACAAGTACATTTACATCATTTAATTTTTCATCGACTATTAAACTATAATTAAAGCCATTTTGACCTCGCATATTTTGTAAGTCAATATAGTTTTGTAGTGCTTTTAACTCTTGTTTTAAGGGTACAAGTTTTTCTCTGGAGTTTTCTAAAATTAAACGTAGGAGTTTAGAGAATTTAGATAAATAAATAATTGCTTTTTTGTCTTCCTTGTTCAAGATCATCCCTTGGAGAACAGATAAACTATTAAATATAAAATGAGGAGTCATTTGTGAGCGTAACAAACGTTGTTCTGTTTGTATGTGTTCATGAGCTGTTTTTATATTTCGATATTTAAAAATAAATAAAGCAGAAAGTAGGGTAACGGTTAATAAAAGCAATAAAAAGGCACCCCATATTTTTTGTTTCTCTGCAATTTCTAGGCGGTTATCTATAACTTTTACTTGCTTTATTAAAGTTGTTTCTCGTCTATTAGCAACTTTTAATTGTTTGTCAGAGCTTTCTAAAGCATGTATTTTTTCACTAATTTTTTCTCTAAAGATTTCTTCATTAGTGTCTTCTATATAGTCTAAGTACCCAGAAGCTTCAATTAATTTATTTTGAGATCTATATAGGTCAAAATAATGTTCGTATAAGTTTTTTTTATTATAAAGTGTAGAGTTTTCTGTTAGCGATATAGCAGCTGAATCTAAGTATATTTTGGCATTTTTCCAGCTTCCTTTTCTTATATATGCTAAGCCAATATTAGAGTAATGAACATTATGGTTTCTTTCATCAGACTGTTTTAATGTTTTTTTAAGGTAAACAATAGCCTCGTCCCACTTTTCTAGTCCCATTAGAGTTAACGCGTAGTTATTGTTAAATAACGATAGTTTCCTATATTTAGGATACGTAATATTGTTGTATATTTTATGGGCTTTTTTAAAATCACCATTATGATAATACAACATTCCCCATTTAAAGCATAGACTTTGGTAAGCAATAGAATCTTTTTCTCTAAAAATAGGAGCTACTTTTTCACAATACTCTATTCCTTTTTCAATTTCATTTAAGTCGATAAGATTTTCTGCCATTAAATTAAAAGCCCTAACCAGATTGGTTGTATCTTTTAAACGCATGGCCTCTTTTGTCATTTTATTAGAGAATACTAACCCGTTAGAATACTGCCTAGTTCTACCATAGGATTTAGTAAGATAAAAGAGTTCGTCTAAACTAAGTTTTTCTATTTCCTTTTTTTTATTAAGGGTATCTATAACTACATAATACTCTCTAGAATTAAATAACTCCTCTAGTGTTTGCTGTGCTTGTATAGGTTGATATATTCCAAGACATAAGAAAAATAGAATTATGGTTTTTAACTGCTTCATAAATTGGTTTAACAAAATTGAATATAACCAAATGCTTGTAATTATTACAATATGTTTTTAGAAATATTAATTATTTTCTTCTTTTTTTAATAATTCGCCATCTGCATTGTAAGTCTCACCGCTATATAGGCTGTATGTAGCATTATTACTATCAGTACTTAACGTCATTGAGTTTGCTGTATCTGGAAACTTTTTAAAAACTTTGTTGTTTTTATCTATTAAATAGGCTGTTCCATTTTTTATTACATAAGCGTATTTTTCTTGAAAATATTTAGCTTCTTTGTATTCAAAAGGAATAACAACGTCTCCTTTTGTGTTAATATATCCATATAAATTACTTCCTTTTTCCTTTACAGCAGCTAGGCCATTAGAAAAAATATCTGCCCATTGGTACCCTTTTAAGTCAATAATTACTTTTCCCTTTTCATTAATAAAGGCATCCTTATCTGTATAATTTACGTTGTCTTTTATATAATTTTTAGCGGCAAGTATAAGTCCAGCTTTGCCAAAGTCACCTTCAAAATTTTGCCATCTACCATTGGTAATATTTTTTCCAGTTAAGGTGTATATATCGGTGTCATTGATACCATTTTCTTTGTCAATTTCAGTTATAAAACTATTTTCTAAAACCGTTATTCTATTAAACCTTTCTGGTAATATTTGTTTTCCGTATTTATTATAAAGACTAGTTTTTCGATTATTATAAACATTAAAATAGCCTTTTTCGGGGTAAATATTGTTATAAATATTAGGTAATAATACTTTACCTGTTTTTGCATTAATTAAACCTTTAGGACCATTAACTTCTTTTTCTGTAATAACAATGTTACCATCATAGATTTCATATCTATATAACACATAATCTATTTTCTCTAGCGTATTGTTTGTAGTGTTTAGCCAAAGATATTCTCTAGTGTAGTCTGTGTCTTCTGTGTAGTAATAATAATCTAAAACGTATTCTAAGTTGTTGTACGTAGGCTTAATAACCCAATTACCAGCAGCATTAACAAAACCGCTTTTATTTGTGGTACTGTCTTGTGCTATATAATAACCAAAATTAGATTTTTTGTAGCTAGATGGTTTTAGGGTTACTTTTTTTGTGTTTACTGTTGGTTTGCCTTTATTTATAAAGAGTTTTATTTTATCTATCTCTCCTTTAGCAGAATAAGTAGTATAGGTTGTACGTGAGTTTATAGGTGTTTCTGGTACGGTTTGTAATAAACTGTTTTTTAAATCTTCTTTTGTTTTAATCTTATTATTATCAATCTTTTTAATTGTTTTAGAAAAGATAGACTTTACATCTTTTAAATAAGATAGCATTTCTTCAGTAGGCTTGGAATTGCTAGAAATCCCTTTTTCTTCTAAAATTTCACCATTTTCATGTATTGCTTCAATAGAAACAATATTGTCTTCTAAATAGCTGGGGTATGTAATCTGTACCTTGTTGTAATCTACTTTTTTGTAGCTTATAGCAATAGTGTCAATTTCTGTTGTAGAAGCATCTAGGATATACTCTTTAACATTTGGTACACTGTAAATAAAGTTAGTATTTATACTGTCTACATTTTTAGCAGAAGAAAAAGTATGAACTAGATATCCATTGGAGTTTTTTATACAAGTTGCTGTATCTGTTACAGTTGTTTTATCTGAAAAAAACTTTTTTTCTACTTGTATTTTTATTGGATTATCAATTTTATCCCAATGCTCTTTAATATATTTTAATTTTAAATCTGATGAGCTATAGCCTCCAAACCTTAAAGTAGCGTTAGGAGGAGTTATTTTTTGCTCAAATATAATCTCATTAGTAAAATCTGTAATGTGTTTATCTATGGTATCCTTTGAGTAAATTTTATATGGATTTTCCTTAAAAATAGTAGTGTCTTTTTTCTGAGATGTCTCTACCGATAATTCTAAATTTATGCTCGAAAAATTTAATAGCATAGTAATACCTTGGTTTTCTTCTTCTAAAAGTTTTTTAGCTTCAGTAAGAGTTAAGGTGTCTATAGCTTTTAGTAATGGATTGTCCTTGTCTATATTTTTTAATGGTTTTTTTTGTGACGTACAAGAGCAAATACCAATAACTAAAGCTAATGGTACTATTATATTTTTAAGCATAAATTTTATTTTAATTGGGAGGTCTAGCTATAAATTTCTTGTTCTATGTTACTTTTTTTATAAGATTTTATAGCGAAAAAGATAAATACAACAGTAATAAGAGTTCCTAATATAAGAGTATTGGTAGATCCTAAAGTTTCAGAAATAGATATAAGTATTTTCTTTAATCCTCTTCTAGAGCCAGATACAGTTACATTTTCACCGGCTTCTAACTTTAGTGCACTATCATATGTAGCAAAAGTTAATATTGCAGACACTAAACTGTATAAAGCAGGTTTTAACCAAGCTTTGGTTTTTTTCTGCTCTATATTTTTTGTGAAACTGGCATTAGAAACGATGGTATCTAAGGTAGACTGAAATTCCTCTTGTGAGGCAAAATCCAAATACACTTTTTCTTTCTTCCCTTTTTCAGTAAAAAATACTTGAAAACCTTGTTCTGCTGTAAAAGGAACAATTTTTAAAATATCTGTATAACTAAAAGTATGTTGTGTGTTTAATAGCCCTTTTTTATCTGAATCTAATTCTGCTGTAAAAGCCTCTATAGTTTCATAATCTTCATCACAGACCCTGATTGTAGTATCTGTTAATAATATGTTTTTAATATATGCTGCTTTAGGATTAATTATAAATTGTTGCATTTATCTATTTTTTTATATTTTGATAAATGTAGACAAGCATACTAAAATACATACACATCAATATATATTTGACTATAGTTAATTAATATTTGATTGCTTTTAAGCTAAAGTTCAATTTTAATGTTTTCAGATTCTAAGGTGTCTACAAAGTCTTCAATCTTAAAGTTAGAAGATTCAAAAGTGTTACTTCTTTTAAAGGCTTGCTCTTTACGTCTAATACTACGCGCAAATCTGCGTATGCCTTGTTTATCTTCTACTAAAAGTCCTGGCACTACTAAGCTTTTACCATCTGCATCTTTAGCAACCATTGTAAAATAAGACGAATTACAGTGTTTTTTTTCTCCTGATGTAATATTTTCAGATTCTACCCTAACACCAACAACCATAGAGGTTCTACCCGTATAGTTTATAGATGCTTTAAGTGTCACTAATTCTCCTACTTCTATGGGGTTTAAAAAATCTACTCTGTTTACAGATGCAGTTACGCAGTAACCTCTAGAGTGTTTAGAGGCACAAGCAAATGCAATTTGGTCCATTAGATTTAAAATATAACCACCGTGCACTTTACCTCCAAAATTAGAGTGTGCAGGCAACATTAATTCTGTTATAGAAACTTTAGATTCTTTAGCCGTTTTAAATTTTTTCATAGTCTTAATTTCTAACGTGTGGAGATTTTTCTTTTGTTACTTCTGTAATAAAATATTTAGTATCACCTAACCAAGAAAAAGTTGCGTAACGCTCTACATAGGTAACCTTTACATAGTTACCTTGGTATTCTTTTAACTTATTTATAATGTCTTCGTCTTTATCTAAAACCGAAAAAGAAAATATTTGCGCTCCAGATATTCCTTGACTTATTTCTCCTTCCCAGGTTTTAACAATAACTCCTTTGTGGCTAAATTTTATTAATTCGCCAGATCTATAACCCTCGCTAATTGGCACATAATATATAAAGGCATACATAGCTGCAAATACGGCTACAATAAGTAATACGGTAATAATTAATGCTTTTTTCATTTTATAAAAGTATAATGGTTGTTTTTGTTTATAATTCTTCGTGGTTATCTAAAGCTCTATTTAAAATTGACTCAGGAATAGATTTTTTAGCCTTGGCACCCATTTTTTTTAGTTTCTCTATAGAAGTTACAATGTTACCGCGACCTTCTACCAACTTATTCATAGCGCCTTTGTACTCCGTTTTAGCTTCATCCATTTTTTTGCCAACTCTAGTTAAGTCACCAACAAAACCTTCAAACTTGTCATACAAAGCACCAGCTTGTTTGGCAATCTGTATGGCATTACGTTGTTGTTTTTCATTGTTCCACATTGTATCTATAGTGCGTAAAGTAGCAAGTAGAGTAGATGGGGTAACTATAACAATGTTCTGTTCAAAAGCCTTGTTGTATAAGTTGTTATCATTATTAATGGCTACTGCAAAAGCAGGTTCTATAGGAACAAAAAGCAAGACAAAATCTGGACTTTCCATTTCGTATAAGTCTTCATATTTTTTTGCTGATAATTGATCTACATGTTTACGTAGAGAAGCAATATGTTCTTTTAAAAATTGTTCTCTATCAGTTTCATCGTCCGCATTTACATAACGCTCGTAAGCGGTTAAAGATACTTTAGAATCTACTACCATTTTTTTATTATCGGGTAAATTAATAATAACATCTGGTAATACTCTAGAACCATCTTCTCTTGTAAAACTTTGCTGTACTGTATATTCTCTATCTTTTTCTAATCCAGATTTTTCTAGTACACGTTCTAACACCAGTTCTCCCCAGTTTCCTTGCATTTTACTATCGCCTTTTAATGCTTTAGTTAAGTTTTCTGCTTCCTGGGTAATTTTTAGGTTCTGACTCTGTAAGTTTAATAATTGTTCTTTTAAGGCAGAATGTATGCTGATGTTTTCTTTCTGACTTTCTTCAACCTTTTTCTCAAACAACAGAATTTTTTCTTGTAATGGATGTAAAATGTTTTTAATGTTTACCTGATTTTGTTCTGTAAACTTGGTACTTTTTTCGTCTAAAATCTTATTCGCTAAGTTTTCAAACTCTTTGGTAAACTTTTCTTGAAGCTGTTCTACTTCTTGTTTTTGTTCTGTATTCTTAAGTTCAAGGTTTTCTAAATCTGCTTGGTATCTTGTAATTCTGTTTCCAAGTAGCTCTTTGTCTTCACGCAAAGAGTTTTTTTCATCCTCTAGAGATAATAGTTTATTTTCTAATGTAGTCAAGTTTTGCTTTAATATAGATTCTCTTTCTAATAGAGCACTTTGGCTAGATTTTGTTTTAAGGTTCTGAATATAATTCCCTAAAAAGTAACCTGCAGCAAGGCATAAAATGGCAACTAAAAAGTAAATTAAAAAATCGGGCATAAAATTCTAGTGTCTATAAAAAAGTAAAGATAAAGGTTTTGTCTTTTGTTTTCTTTATAGTTTTTAGAAACTGGCAGAAAATTTAGACGACTTTAAAAGAACCACTTTCAGGATTAAAAGTAATAGTATCTTTCGGAAAAAGGGAATCAAACTTTTTAGCAGCAATTAGTGCATCTGGAGTATTAAAATGACTTGTATTTTTATCTAGAATTAAAATTTTATCGCATAATTGCAAAGCAACTTCTATTTCGTGTGTTGTAAATAGAATCGTCTTTTTAGTTTTATGCGCTATGTTTTTTAATAGTTTTAATATAGTTGCCTTGTGGTACAAATCTAGGTGAGATGTTGGTTCGTCTAACAAAATAATAGAGGTGTCTTGTGCCAAGGCTCTGGCAATCATTACTTTTTGTAATTGTCCGTCACTAAGTTCATAGCACTTTTTGTGCTGTAATTCTTCAATTTGAACCAAAGAAATAGCTTCTGTAATTTTTTGTTTGTCAGTTGCTGTTAAAGTACCTATCCAATTGGTGTATGGTTGTCTTCCTAGGGCAATGACTTCTAAAGAAGTTAAGTTTTTAGAGGCTATTTTTTCTGTTAAAACAACGCTTATTTTGGCAGCTAATTGTCCTGGTTTGTAGTCGTTAATTTCAATAGTATCAATACTAATAGTACCACTAAGTTTTGGTTGTACATTACCCAAAGTACGCAGCAAAGTAGATTTTCCTATGCCATTTATACCAACAATAGCAGTTAATTCCCCTTTTTGCAAAGCAAAATTAATATCCTTAGAAATAACATTTTGTTGTTTCTTGGAGCTGTAACCAATGCTTAGGTTTTTTACTTCTAGGGCTGTATGCTGTTGTTCTTTTTCGATGTTTTTTGTTTTGTAAATTACCTAAACCAAAGTTATAAAGTAATTTTTTTTATTCGTTTAAATTTAGATATTCTTTTCAATATAATTATTAAAGCTTTTAAAGGGAATAATAGACTCAATTTCAGATATTGACTTTAGTTTATGTACTAATCCAAATAAGCAAATGGTAATTAATACAGCAAAGACAATTGCTATTTTTGTAGTTCCCATATTAATTATGGGTAATAAAAGAATATTAGGAACATATATGTAATCAAAAAGTTGATTTTCAATAATGTGAGCAGAGTAAAAAGAATACCCAAAAATTAAACTTACAATCAAAACTGCAAACATTTGTGATTTAGCGTATATGAATACATTTGGTTTTTTACTTTTGTATTCTGCATTATGAATATCAATTTTTAAATAACTAAATATTTCTTTTTTTATGTTTTCGTCTTTAATAACTATTTCTTCTTCAGATTCTTTACCATAATAAATTGAAATTTTATGTTTTCCTTTTTGTGTTTCAATTTTCTTAATATATGAATATGGGATACTAAAAATTCCTTTTAAAAATGAAAAATCAGTAGTTTCAGAATTTAATTTGGATATTGATTTTTCATCCGGATTACCAATAAAGATACAACTGTCTTTTATTAAAATAAGTTTATTGTATTTAGCATTTTCTTGCTTCCAAAATTTAAACATAGCTTTTGAATTTTTGCTAAAATACCATTTTCTTTTTACGTATTAACAGCCAAATTACTACAGGCGCACCAATAATAGAGGTAATAGCGTTTATGGGCAAAACATAAGCACTAGATGGTAATTGTGCAATTGTATCGCATAGGAGCATTAAAATGGCTCCGTAAAGAAGTACAGCAGGAATTAGTATTTTATGATTTGTGGTATTAAATACTTGTCTGGTTAAATGTGGTACAGCCAATCCTATAAAAGCAATAGGGCCCGCAAAAGCAGTAATACCGCCAGCTAATAAACCTGTAGCTAGTATAATTAAAAAACGTTGTTTTTTTATATGCACACCTAAACTACGCGCATAGTTTTCACCCAATAAAAAAGCATTTAAAGATTTAATAGTAAAGATGCTTATAAAAATTCCTGTACCAATTATAATAGCTAATAAGCCTAATTGTGACCAAGATAAGTTACCAAGACTACCAAAAGACCAATAAATGTATTGTTGCAATTGTTCTGCATCTGTAAAGTACGATAATACACTAACAATTGCAGCGGTAATGCTCCCAAACATTAAGCCAATAATTAATAGAGCCATAGTATCTTTTACTTTGGCAGCAACAACCATTACCGATAATAGAACTAGAAAACTACCCGTGCTAGAAGCTATAGCTAAGGTTACATTATTTACAACACCGAATGTAAAAATACCTGACAACATAGAAGCTCCCATAATTAAAATAGCAGCACCTAAACTAGCACCAGAACTAATACCCAAAACAAATGGGCCAGCAAGTGGGTTTCTAAATAATGTTTGCATTAACAAACCGCTTAACGCTAAGCCACCACCAGTTAATATGGCTGTTATTGCTTTGGGTATTCTGTAATTCCTAATAATATAACCCCAAGATTCTTTTTGTAATTCGCCCCCAAAAATAGCACTAATAGTATCTGTAAAGGGTATAGTTACAGACCCAAAACTGATGCTAATACAAAAACATATTACCAGTAAAACAAGTAATAGAATAAATGCTAATGTGTATTTTTTTTGATGCAACACCTTATTGTAGCGGTTTAAAAAATGTAGTCTTATATTCCGGTAAAACGTCTGGGTGAAAAATAGAAATAAGGTCTTTTAATACCAAGTCCGGCCTATTAGGAGCAAGCTCAAAAAATAGTACACCTCCAGTTTCTCCTTTAACCAATGTGATAGTATATATTTTTTTATTTTTATAAGCATCAAACTGGGTATAATGCTCACTAGATTCTGCAACTTCTTTATAACTAGAGTTGCTAGATGGCGATATCCAAAAATCGGCTTTGCCAGCTTTATCAAAAACACTTTCTACACTTAAACCAACACCACCAGTTTCTTCTAAATTGCTCCATAAATAATTAGAGTTAGCATCTTTTAAAAACTGAGCCATCCAACTTTTTCCGCCAGCTACGTGCCATAAATCTTTGTACAAACCACCAGTTAAAACACTTGGTCTATTGGTTGCTTTTTTAGCGAGTTCTTTAGCTATATTATAATTGGTTTCTATAGTTTTAAAAATAGAATCGGCTTTTGCCTCTGTATTAAAAAAAGGAGCAAAAAATTTAATCCATTCTGCTTTGCCAAGTGGAGTTTCCTCTGTCCAATCGCCATTAAAAACAACAGGTATATTAGAGCGTTGTAAAGTGCTGTATGTTTTATTGTTGTTATCTATACCAAAACCAACAACAACGTCTGGATTTAGTGCAATAACCATTTCGGTGTTTAAAGATTGGTTAACACCTAATTCTTCAATTTTACCAGAATTTACCAAGGTTCTAGCAGTAGGGGAAGATATATAATCTGTATTAGGAAAACCAACTAGCTTGTCTAAAACACCTAAAGCTTCTAAAGCAGGTATGTGTGTTGTAGATGTTACAACTAGTTTCTGCACAGGAACAGTTACAATGGCATCATAATCGTCTTTATTTAAATTAATACTAGCGGCTTTTTCTTTAGGAACAAGTGCATACGTAAAAGCAGATTCTGCTTTTGGCCAAGGAGAGGTAATTTTTAAAATAGTAACGCCATTTGCTTGCTTTTCTATGGTAAAACCTTTTGCGTAATTAAGGTCTACTTTACTAGGTTTTACAGTAGTTGTAGGTAATGGTTGCTGTGTTTTTTCTTTGCAAGAAGCAAGTATAAAAAAACAACTTAAAAGAACAATTTTTAAAATTTTCATTGATGGCGAATTAAAGTCCAAAAGTAGTGTAATTTACATTTGAATGAAAAAATTGAGTAAAAAGGATTACTTTTGCGCCGAATTTTGGTTCTAACTACCTAGTGTAGTAAGATTAAAAGGGAATTTGGTGAAAATCCAAAACTGTTCCCGCAACTGTAAGCTAAGTTTACCAAGGGTAAATGCTTTTTGTAACTACAATCCACTGTTTCACTAGTAACGGGAAGGAAGACAAAAAGACGCAAGTCAGGAGACCTGCCATATTTAGTACCAGTTTATATAAAAATCCTCGGGTTAAGGATGTTTAAATTATTATGATGAATAAAAAATATTTGTTTTCTGCATTGTGTTTTTTCACAGTCTTATTTTCTTTTGCACAAAAAAAGGATAGTGTTGTTGTTTTAGATGAAGTTATTTTAACGGATGCTAAATTGTCTCAGTTTTCTGTAGGTAATAAAAAGCAGGTTTTAACAGATTCCGTTTTAAGCAAGACCAATTCTTTTACAGATTTACTAAGGTATAACAGTACAATTTATTTTAAAGAAAATGGCTATGGTATGGTTTCTTCGCCATCTTTTAGAGGAACAAATGCGCAACAAACAGCAGTTATTTGGAACGGAATAAATATAAATTCCCAGTTAAACGGCCAAACCGACTTTAATACCATTGTAACCTCTAATTACAATAATGTTACTGTAAAAAGTGGTGGTGGTAGTGTACAGTATGGTAGTGGTGCCATAGGAGGTAGTATTCACCTAAATAATTCTTTTAACTTTAAAGAGCACTTAGATAACGAACTACGTATAGGTTATGGTAGTTTTGATACGCAAAGCACAAACTATAAACTTTCTTTAGGTTCTAAAAAGTTGTCACTTAATCTTGGTTTAAATTATAACTCATCTAATAATGATTATAAATACTTGGGAACAGACCAAAAAAATGAAAATGGAGCTTATGAAAACGGAAACGTAGATCTTAGTCTAGGGTATTTAATTTCAGATAACAATATTTTAAAACTATACCAAAACACGTATTTGGGTTCTAGAGATTTTTCAGGAACGTTATTAGCAAATTCTAACGAGAATTATAAAAACACCAATGTTAGAACAATGTTGGAGTGGAGTAATTTTAACGATAAAAAAATTAGCCGTTTAAAGGTGGCACATTTGTATGAAAGATATAAGTATTATGCAAATAAAGATAGACCAGAATATGCATTTGGTTATGCTAATTCTTATTTGTTTAATTATGATTATAAATACACTTTTTCTAATGTAGTTTTAAATGCAATTATAGATAATAATTACACAGATGTAATTGGTAGAAATATAGAAGAATCTAATAGAAACATTACATCAGTATCTATTTTAATGCAACATAAACTAACAAACAAATTAAAATATAGTTTTAATGTTAGAAAAGATTATACAAGTGATTTTTCTAGTCCGTTTTTGTTTGTTTTTAGCGGAGCGTATAATATATCTAAATTATATAATGTAACATTAAGCGCCTCTAAAAATTATAGAATTCCCACTTTTAACGACACGTATTGGGTAGGAGCAGGTAATAAGGATTTAGTACCGGAAACATCTAAACAAGTAGAAGTTGGCAATTATTTTAATTTAAAAAATGTTCGTTTTAATGTCATAGGCTATTACACAAAACTATCTGAAATGATACAATGGAGACCTATTGCAGGAGAAGGTTGGATACCTGTTAACGTAAAAGATGTTACACAGTATGGAGCAGAAGCAGAAGCAGCTGTAACAAAGCACCTAGGGCAAAGTAAATTGGTATGGTTAACTAATTACGCATATACAAAATCTATAGACGATAGTAACGACAAGCAATTAATGTATGTTCCTTTACACAAGATAACATCTAACCTAGCATTTAGTTATAAAAAAGCTGAAGCTTACATACAATTATTAAGAAACGATTTGGTGTACACAACTACAGATAATAGCAGCGAGTTACCTGGGTATACCGTTGCAAATTTAGGAATGAGTTATGATGTTGTAAAAACAGCTAAAAACACAACTTCTCTGGGATTAAGAATTAATAACTTATTTAATAAAGAATATCAGAACACGGCATTTAGACCTATGCCTAATAGAAACATAATGGTTCAACTAACAACTAAATTTTAATACTATGAAAATGAAAGGTAAAATAGCAGGAATACTCGCTTTAGGATTTTTAATTATTTCTTGTGAGAGCGATGATAATTCAGTAGACCTGCCAAAAGGTGCATATGATAACGGAATTTTAATAACAAACGAAGGCGCTTTCTCTGGCGGAACAGGAACTATCAACTATATTTCTGATGACTACTCTACTATGGAGTCAGAGGTATATAAGAAAGTTAATAATGAAGATTTAGGTACAATAGTACAATCTATAGGTTTTAATGATGATGAAGCATATATTATAGCAAATGTTTCTAATAAAATTTCAATTGTAAACAGAAATACGTTTGAAAAATTAGGGGAAATTACAACAGGACTTAATAATCCACGTTATTTTGCTGTTTCTAACGGAAAAGGCTATGTAAGTAACTGGGGAGATACTGCAGATGAAAATGATGATTATATTGCAATTATTAACTTAAGTAGTTTTGCAATAGAAGGTACTATTCCTGTAGTTTTAGGTCCAGAAAAATTATTAGGTAAAAATAATGTTTTATATGTAGCGCATTCTGGTGCTTATGGTACTAATAATAAAGTTTCTGTAATTAATACTATTACAAATGAACTATCTAACACTATAGAAGTTGGTGATGTGCCTAATTCTATGCAAATAGAAGATGGTTACTTATGGGTATTAGCTAGTGGAAAACCTAGTTTTACTAAAGATGAAACAGGAGGTGTTTTATCTAAAATTAATACAAGAGATTATAGTGATATCGTTAATTATACATTTGGTGCTACTGAGCATCCAGGTTCTTTAGGTTTAGATGATGATGAATTTTATTATGGCCTTGGAGGTAATATCTACAAAATGGATATTGAAGACACAGAATTACCTACTGCAGCATATATAGAAAGTATTAGTTATTATAATATGACTATACACGACGATAAAATGTATGTAACAGACGCTAAAGATTATGCAAGTAATGGATCTATATCTATATACGATTTAGAAACAAAACAATTAGAGCAAACTTTTGATGTTGGTCTTATACCAGGCGGAGTTTATTTTAACTAAGAACCTCACAATTACCCATAAAAAAAGGCTCACTATTTAGTGAGCCTTTTTGTTTTCTAGCCTTTAAGTAAAATATTACTTACTAGTAGGTTTAATATCATTTGGCATAATATACATTTCTGAGCTAAACTTAGGGTATTTTACACCTTTTGTAACTTTAGCTGCGTTTGTATCTTTCTGTAAATCAAATTTAGCAGCAGTACCAAGCATATCATCTAATGCAACACGTAATAAAGGGTCAGTAGTATCACCGTAAGGTTTAATGTTTTTGTAATATTGGTATTCTATAACTTCTATTTTTGGTACAAAACCATCGCCATAATCGTTATTTCCTTCTTTGTTAAAAATTTGAAAAACAATTGGCTGCATGCCTATAGTATGTTTTGTGCTTCTGTTGTCTGTATCAGTATAAGGTTCATCTCTACTTCCTTTAGGAGCATCTACAATAGTGGTAGAACCTTCATTTTTACCTGTAGTTTTTTCACCAATAACTGTAACTGGGATATAAGGCCTAAGGCCGTTTATAATCATTTCACTAGCAGAAGCTGTTCTCTCTGTACCTAAAACATAAAGTCTTGTAATTCCCGTTAATCTATTCATATCAGTAGCTCCTGTATAATCTCCAGAAATTTTATCGTACAAGAAAACATCTTGAAAAAATGGGTATGTACTACTATTAGCAGCATCTCTTTTTGCGTTGTATTTTAATTCTGCAAAAATTTCACCATTAGTGCTATTTGTTTCAGCTGTAGCTTCACCGTAAATCATACTTGCTAATAACGCAGATGTTAATACAGAACCACCACCATTGTATCTAAAATCTAAAATAAGTTCATTTACTCCAGCTGCTTTTAATTCTCCAAAAGCATCGTTTAATTCTCCGTTGTACGTACCACGGAAACCTTCGTAAACAAGGTAGCCAATTTTACGTCCGCCTTCTTCTATCACACTTGTATGTAATACAGGATTTATAGATAAAGTTGCAGCAGTAATTGATTTTTCTTCAGTTTGTGTTAATGCATCAGTCTCAGAAACAGTGGCTAAACCTAATGTTACACTTTCTTGAGTGTATAGTTTGTTGATAATAATATAATTATCAACAGTCATTATTTCTCCATCAACTTTAGAAATAATATCACCTCTTTTTAATCCAGCAGCTTCAGCAGGAGAACCTGCAGCAACAGAACCTATAACTTGTACTACGTTATTAGTGCCACTAACTTGTACTAGAGGCCCTCTAGTAATACCGTAAGTTGTGCTAATACCATTAAAACTTGCTAATTGCTCATCTACATCATCAATAAACCAAGAGAAATCATCTTTTTCTGTATATTTTAAAGCATCAAACAATTCCTCAGGACCACTATAACCATTTAAATATGTATAAAACGCATCTTGGTCATCATCTTTTGTATCTGCTAATGCACTAACATTTGGTTGCCAATAGTACCAATGGTTAAGTCCTTTCCAGATAAACTCGTTTATTTCGTTGTTTAATTTTATCTCTCCTGTTTTAACATCTCCTCCGTCGTCATCATTTTTATCACAGGCAGATAAGAATAATATCAACCCAGATAATAGAAATACTGTTTTTTTCATAATAGTTATTTATTTAGTGTAAGAACAATGTTAGTCTCAATTATTGTTCCATAATTTTACATATATATTAGGTATAGTAGATATACGTTATATATAGTGTGTCGGTTTACAATGCTGTAAATTACTGACATCTTTTATAAAAAAAAACTTTTTTGTAACAAAAACTGTTATCCATCGTCTTCCTTATATAGACATTAGTACTAGTGTTTGTAGCAACAACCAAACTAAAAATGAAACAAACAGAATTTCTAAATGTAGTAATGCCTTTTAAAGACAAGCTCTTTAGGTTAGCTAAGAGATTGCTTGTTTCTACAGAGGAAGCAGAAGATGCCACCCAAGAGATACTGCTAAAATTATGGTCTAAAAACGACCGGATGAAACAGTATGCAAGTGTAGAAGCCTTTGCCATGACAATGACAAAGAACTTTTGTTTAGACAGGTTAAAATCTAAACAAGCAAGTAATTTAAAGTTGGTACATAGTAATTACACAGACGGGAGTGCTTCTTTACAACGCCAAGTAGAAGCACAAGACAGTGTAAACTGGGTAGAAAAAATAATGGAGAGTTTACCAGAACAGCAAAAAATGGCATTGCAATTGCGAGATGTAGAGCAATATAGTTTTGATGAGATTGGTAAATTACTAGAGATGACACCTGCAGCGGTTAGAGTGGCATTGTCTAGAGCAAGAAAAACAGTGAGAGAAAAATTAATTGAAAAGCATAATTATGGAATTGCATAATATAGAAAAATTAATAGAAAAGTATTTAGAAGCTACCACAACGGTTGCCGAAGAAGAAGCATTAAAAGCCTATTTTTTAAAGGGTGATGTTGCTCCGCATTTAAAAGAGTACACAGCAATGTTTACATACTTTTCTGTAGCTAAAGAAGAAACATTTACCAAGCAGGTGCCATTAAAACCTAGAAAAAGAAATTATAAATGGTTATCCGTAGCAGCAGTAGCAGTTTTAGTATTTGGTATTTATTACGGTAATGATTACCGAGAGCAAAAAGAGGCAGAGTATGTTTTACAACAAACAAAAAAAGCATTTAGTCTTATAGCTCAAAACTTAAACAAAGGCACCGAAAAACTGGTTTACCTTAATAAATTTGAAGAAGCAAAAAACAAGATTTACAAAACAAATTAAAATTAAATTATGAAAAAATTATTAATCATAGCAGTATTAACTGCATTACCATTTACAGGATTTTCACAGTCAATTTTTGACAAGTTCGAGGATTTAGATAACGTATCATCTCTTATCGTAAATAAAAGTATGTTTAATCTATTAACAAAGATAGATGTAGATGTTAATGATAAAGAAAATCAAGAGTATATAGATATAGCTAAGAGTATTAGTAGCCTAAAAGTTTTTATTACAGAGGATAGTAAAATAGGAACAGATATGCTTACCACAATGAAATCTTACTTAAAAACAGCTTCTTTAGAAGAGCTTATGCGTGTAAAAGATAAAGAGGCTAATATTAAATTTTACATAAAAAGCGGTAAAGATGAAGATCACGTGAGTGAACTTTTAATGTTTGTTAGTGATATACAAAATGCAAAAGTTGATGGTCGTAAGGTAGAAACAGTTTTAGTATCTATTACGGGAGATATAGATTTAAATAAAATAGGTTCATTAACAAGTAAAATGGGTTTACCAGAGCAATTAAAGGAAGTTAAAAAATAATAATATTCACAAACTAACAAGGTTAGAAAAGTTAGCCTTGTTAGTTTTCATAATTAACATACATCAATATGAAAAACAGTATAAAACACATAGCAGCAGCATTAATTTTGTTGGTTACATTAGGCTCTTGTTCTTCTAATCAAAGTTTACAAGAGTATTACGTAGATAGTAATGAAAACGAGAATTTTTTATCTTTTGATATTCCTACGAGTATCTTAAATATAGCAACGGCAAATTTATCTCCAGAAGAGAAAAAAGCAGTAGAGTCAATAAAGAAAGTGAATGTTTTAGCATTTAATAAGACTACAGATAATGTAGCTTCTTATAAAGTAGAAAAAACAAAAGTAAATGCTATTTTGGGTGATAAAAAATACACTCAGTTAATGAAAATTAACTCTAAAATGGCAAAGGGCGTAGTTAAGTTTACAGGAGAAGAAGATGCAATAGACGAGGTTATTGTTTATGGCTATAAAGATGATAAAGGTTTTGCTCTAATCCGCGTGGTTGGCGATAATATGAATCCTGCTTACTTAGGAAAATTTATTTCCGCTATGGAAAAGTCAGACATAAATGAAGATGATTTTAAAGGTCTAGGAAATATTTTTGGAAAGTAATATTTTTATTTTGTTATAAAACCCTGTTTAACATAGCTAAGCAGGGTTTTTTGGTGTTAAATGCTAAAATGTTAACAATTGTTAATCTAGATTTATTTTTATGTTAGATACATTTTATATCTTGTACCCAACATTAACTATTTAAACATTAACAATTATGCAAGAAAGTGCAGAAATTATTGAGGAGACTGCGGGCACGGCTGGTCTATGGATGACTAAAGGAATTGATTTTGTAACAGATTATGGTCCCAAAATTTTAGGAGCTATAGCAATTTACTTGATTGGTTCATGGGTTATAAAAAAGCTTGCTGGTGCTGCCCGAAAAGTATTAAGTAAAGGAAATTACGACGAATCATTACAACGATTTTTATTAAATCTTTTATCATGGGGATTAAAAATCTTTTTAATCATTATGGTAATATCAAAACTTGGTGTAGAAACTACAAGTTTTGCAGCTATTCTTGCAGCAGCAGGTTTAGCAATTGGTTTAGCACTACAAGGATCTTTAGGGAATTTTGCAGGAGGCGTTTTAATTATGATTTTTAAGCCATACAAAATTGGAGATTTAGTAGAGGCACAAGGTGTTTTAGGAAATGTAAAAGAAATTGAAATTTTTACAACTAAATTAATTACACCTCAAAACAAATTAGCAATAGTACCTAATGGCGCAATGGCAAATGGTAATATTATTAATTACACCGCAGAGGGTAAAATGAGAGTAGATACCACTGTAGGTATTGGTTATGGAGAGGATATGAAGAAAGCTAAAGAAGTGCTTTTAGAAATGCTTGTAGCTAACCCTAAGGTTTTAAAAGATCCTGCACCATCTGTAAACGTAGAGGCATTAGCAGATAGCTCTGTAAATTTAGCAGTGCGTCCGTTTTGTAAGCCAGAAGATTATTGGGATGTATATTTTGCAACTATTGAAGGTTCTAAATTAGCATTAGACAAGGCTAAAATTGAAATTCCTTATCCACACGAAGTACAAATTAACAAATAAGACAATTTGTTTCTTTATATAAAAGACCGCTATATGCGGTCTTTTTTTTGTTCAATTTTAAGGAAACAAAAACAGTACATAAGGTTATCAACAATTAATAGTAATCGTTAATAATAAGTTAATATTAGACCAGTAATTTTAATTGCTATTAAATGTAGTTTTACCAGCAATAAACCTATATGAAAAATGATGAAAAATTACTTTAAAGTATTCGTTTCCATTGGAATGCTGCTTTTGACGGCTTTAGGCTATTGTCAAGTGCCAGCATACTACAACGGAACAGATGTTACACAAACGGGTGTTAACTTAAAAACCGACTTATCTAGCTTAGTTACAACAACACAAAATACTGTACTAAGTTACACACCAGGCGTATGGGACGCTTTAAAACAAACAGATTTAGATCCGGCAAACTCTACTAATGTATTGTTGGTTTATGGGTATAATGATAGCGATTCAAATACCACTACAGACCGTACAAGAAGTAAAAACAGTAATGGCGGTGGCGTTGGCGATTGGAACAGAGAACACGTTTTTCCAAAATCGTTAGGAAATCCAAATTTAGGAACGTCTGGTCCAGGATCAGATGCACACCATTTAAGATCTTCAGATGTACAATTTAACTCGTTACGTAACAACCACCCTTTTGGTGCTGGTAGTGGTAATGCCGGTTTAATGGGCGGTAACATCTGGTACCCAGGAGATGAGTGGAAAGGAGATGTTGCTAGAATGATTTTGTATATGTACGTGCGTTACGGCAACCAATGTTTGCCTATAAATGTTGGTACAGGCACCACCACATATAGTGCGGATGTTCCAGATATTTTTTTAGAATGGAATGTGCAAGATCCAGTTTCTCAAGTAGAAGTTAATAGAAACGTATTGTTAGAAGGTATTCAAGGAAACAGAAATCCTTTTATAGACAACCCTGCTTTTGCAACTTCTATTTGGGGCGGACCACAAGCAGAAAACAGATTTAATAATATAAGCTCAGATACAGAAGATCCAACTGCACCCTTAAATTTAGTTGCAGCAAATACTACAGAAACAGAGACACTTTTAAGTTGGGATGCTGCTACAGATAATGTAGGTGTTACAGCATACCAAATTTTTAATGGTAGTACTTTGGTTGGTGTGGTAAGCGGAACAACTTACCAAGTAACAAACTTAACAGCTAACACAACGTATACTTTTGCGGTAAAAGCAATAGACGCTGCAAGTAACACATCTGTAAATAGTAATACAGCTTCTGTTACAACTTTAGAGGGTACGGTAGTAACACCGCCAACAGGAGATTATATTGTTTTTCAAGGGTACGAGAGTACAGCTACGGACAACTGGAACTATACAACATCACCAAATAATTGTAATGATGGTGGTAGTGATGTTTGGGATGTAGTAACTAGCGTAGGATCTATAAGTACAGCTAATACAGGTGCTAATTTTTTTGGTATTAGAGATTTAGATGGTAATTGTGGTACTGCAGATGGTGGTACATTAACTTTTGATGCTATAGATGTCTCTACTTTTACAGATGTTAGTTTGTCTTTTGCTGTTAATGTTGTTGGTTATGATGTAACTAATGGTGATACAATTAGCTATGAAATTTTTCACGATGGTACTTCTCAAGGAGTGCAAGTTGTAACAGTTGGTAGTCCATACAGCACCGCAGACTGGGAACAAATTAAAGCTTCAGTTCCTAATACGGTTTCTTCCGTAAGTTTAAAATTATTTGTAAAACAAAACGGAGGTAGTGATTACGCAGGTTTTGATGATGTTCGTTTAGAAGGTACTTCTTCTGCACCAGTAACGTCTCCATCAATTTTAATAAATGAAATAGATGCCGATACACCCGGTACAGATACACAAGAGTTTGTAGAGTTGTTTGATGGCGGAACAGGAAACTCGGCTTTAGATGGTCTTGTAATGGTTCTTTATAATGGCTCTAACAACCAGAGTTATGCCGCTTATGATTTAGATGGATATGCAACAGATGCTAATGGTTATTTTGTAATAGGAAATGTAGATGTACCAAATGTAAGTTTGGTTATACCAAGTAATGGGTTGCAAAATGGAGCAGATGCTGTTGTTATATATTCCGGTGATGCTTCAGATTTTCCAAACGGTTCTGATATTACTACAGATAATATAGTTGATGCCGTTGTGTATGATACGAACGATAGTGACGACGCAGAATTATTAGTTTTGTTAAATGCAGGTGAAACTCAAGTTAACGAAGGTGGAGCAGGAGATAAGGATAATCATTCTTCTCAACGTATATTAAACGGAGCAGGAGGAGCACAAAACACCGCTACTTTTGCACAAGAAGCGCCAACACCAGGAGCAGCAAACGGACAGGTCGTAGTTGTGCCACCAACAGAAGCATCAATCTTAATAAACGAGTTAGATGCAGATACAGCAGGTACAGATACACAAGAGTTTGTAGAGCTATATGATGGCGGAGCAGGAAATACAGCTTTAGATGGTAAAGTTTTAGTTTTTTATAATGGCTCTAACAATCAAAGTTATGCTGCTTATGATTTAGATGGATATGCAACAGATGCTAATGGTTATTTTGTAATAGGAAATGTAGATGTGCCAAATGTAAACATTGTAATACCAAGTAATGGCTTGCAAAACGGTGCAGATGCTGTTGCTTTATATACGGGTGATGCAACAGACTTTCCAAACAATTCTGCAATAAGTACAACAAACCTTTTAGATGCTTTAGTGTATGATACTAATGATAGCGATGATGCTGAGTTACTAGTATTATTAAATACAGGTGAGGCACAAATAAATGAAGATGGTTCTGGCGATAAAGATGCACATTCTTTACAACGTTATACAAATGGTTCTGGTGATGCGTTAAGCACTGTTACTTATGTACAAGCGTTACCAACACCAGGAGCATCTAACACAAATGCTACAGAGCCAATTACGTTAGTTATTAACGAGGTAGACGCAGATACAGCAGGTACAGATACACAAGAATTTGTAGAGTTGTATGACGGAGGTAAAGGAAATACGGCTTTAGATGGTTTTGTTTTAGTACACTACAATGGATCTAATAATCTAAGTTATGCTGCTTATGATTTAGATGGATACACAACTAATGCGGAAGGGTATTTTGTAATGGGTAATGTAGATGTACCAAATGTAAGCTTAATAATGCCAAGTAATGGCTTGCAAAACGGTGCAGATGCAGTTGCCTTGTATGCAGGTAATGCATCAGACTTTAGTAAAGTGGCTGTAACTACAACTAATTTAATAGATGCTTTTGTGT
Organism: Cellulophaga sp. 20_2_10; assembly: GCF_023476645.1. Taxonomy (GTDB): domain Bacteria; phylum Bacteroidota; class Bacteroidia; order Flavobacteriales; family Flavobacteriaceae; genus Cellulophaga. The sequence goes on along the minus strand of NZ_JAMCOJ010000012.1, from coordinate 23,088 downwards.
ATGACACTAATGATAATGATGCTACAGAATTATTGGTTTTGCTAAATGCAGGTGAAGCTCAAATTAATGAAGATGAATTAGGTAATAAAGACGGACATTCATCACAACGTTTTCCAAACGGACAAGGAGGAGTAAGAAACACAGCAACGTACACGCAAGCTATTCCGTCTCCAGGAACAGAAAATGGAGCTGTAATTCCGCCACCAGCTGTTATTAGTATAGCAGCTGCAAGAAATGTTGCAGATGGTGAAGTGGTTACTGTAACGGGAGTATTAACTGTTGCAGATGCTTTTGCAGGTTCTGCTTACATACAAGATACAACAGGGGCAATTGCCGTTTTTGATGCTTTAGTGCATGGAGAAGGTGTATTTATGGTAGGTGATTCTATTACTGTAACAGGTACTAGAAGCGCTTTTAATGACCAGTTACAAATAGCAACGGTTACCAATGTAGAGGATAATGGTACGCCAACAAATGCAATTACACCAATAACAGTTACATTAAGTGAGTTGGTAAATCATCCGGCAGAATTGGTACGTGTTATGAATCCTGTTTTTCCTAAGCCAGGAGATATTCTTTTTGGGAATTCTAATTACACTATAACAGATGCATCTGGTAACGGATCACTTCGTATAGATAATGATGTAGAAGCACTAGTTGGTTTAGGTCAGCCTAATACTTGTACAGAAATTACAGGTGTAGTTGGTCGTTTTTATGAAAACTACCAATTGCTACCGAGATCTGCAGAGGATATGCCGTGTGCAGGAGAATATGTACCACCAACAATTCCGGTACAAATAGGAAAAGACAAAACGTTAGATGTGGTAGCTTGGAATATAGAGTGGTTTGGAGATGAAGCAAACTCACCTGCTGCAGGTAACCCAATGTCAGACGCTATACAGAAAGACAGTATAAAAGCTGTTATTATTAAGTTAGATGCAGATATTTATGCTGTAGAAGAAATTGCAGATGAAGTTTTGTTTACTCAAATGGTAAGTGAGCTTCCTGGGTACGACTATGTACTTTCACCAGCAGTTTCTAGACCTAACGATCCTGGTGTTAATCAAAAACTAGGATTTATCTACAATACAACAACTGTAAATGTGGTAAACACAAAAGTATTGTTGCAAACTATTCACCCATTATACAATGGAGGAGATGATTCTGCTTTGGTAAATTATCCTAACACAACAGATCGTTTTTATGCAAGTGGTCGTTTGCCATTTTTAATGACGGCAGATGTAACTATTAATGGAGAAACAGAGCAAATTAATGTTGTTGCTTTACACGCCAGAGCAAATAGTGGTACAGATGCACAAGATAGGTATGATATGCGTAAGTATGATGTTGAGGTGTTAAAAGATACTTTAGATGTACAATATGCAGACAAAAAACTTATTTTGTTGGGAGATTATAATGATGATGTAGATGCAACAGTTGCAGATATTACAACAACTACAACGTCTAGTTTTAATGCTTACGCTACAGATGAGGTTAACTATAACATAGTTTCAAAAACATTAAGTGACCAAGGTTTTAGGTCATATGTGTTTAGAGAAAATATGATAGACCATATTACCATAACTAACGAGTTAAACGAAAATTACATAGCACAATCTGCTCGTGTACATTATGAGTTTTATGATAGTGATTATCCTAATACGGTATCAGATCACTTTCCGGTATCTGCGCGTTTTCAGTTAAAAGGACTAGAATTAGTACGTATTACGTCCACAGATGTTACTTGTGGCACGGCTACAGATGGTACAGCTACAGTAGTTGTAGAAGGTGGTGCAAAACCATATTCTTATGAATGGAGTAATGGCGATACTACAGAAACTGCAACTAACTTAGAGGCTGGTGCGCATAGTGTAATTGTTACAGACGCTTTAGGTAATGAGGTTACTGAAGATTTTAGTATAATTGCACCAGAAGCTATAACGGTTTCTGTTTCTGATAACACTAAAGTTTACTTAGGATATAACTCGTGTACTACTTTAAATGTAATTGCTGTAGAAGGTGGTGTTGCTCCATATAGTTACGAGTGGAGTAACGGAGAAACTACGCAAGATATTAGTGCGTGTCCAGAAACAACTACAACATACATAGTTACTGTTACAGACGCCAATGGTTGTTCTGCAACTGCAGATGTTACTGTAGAGGTAGAAGATGTAAGGTGTGGTAATGCATACAGACCAGGAGTTGAGGTTTGTTACAGAGGAAAATCTTACTGTATGTCTTCATGGGCAGCCGCAGTTTTTGTAAAGTATTATGGTGCAACATTAGGTTCTTGTAATGCGTCAGAACAGGTGTCTATTACCAATTTAAGATTGTATCCAAACCCATTTAGAAACTATTTAAATATTCAGTTAGATAGTAATATGGACACAAATGCAGACTTTATAATCTATAATTTTTATGGTAGAAAAGTGTTTAGTACACAAGAGCAGCTTACAGCTGGTAAGTCTAACTTAACGTATAATTTAAGTTATTTAAGACGTGGAAAATACTTTTTAAAAGTAAGAGTAAATGGTGTTACGCAAAAAGCAAGATTGCTTATAAAGCGTTAAGCAGACTATAGATAAAATAAAAACCCATCAATTTAAATATTGATGGGTTTTTGCTTTGTATTAGGTATGTAAAATCTAGTACTAAATACCAGTATAGTTACTAGGTGTAATAGCTTTTAATTCGGTTTTAATAGCATCAGAAACTTCTAGTGTATCTATAAAGTTAGCTATAGAATTCTGGTTAATTTTCTCGTTAGTTCTAGTCAAGCCTTTTAAAGCTTCATATGGGTTAGGATATGCTTCACGACGCAATATAGTTTGTATAGCCTCTGCAACAACAGCCCAATTGTTTTCTAAATCTTGCTCAAATTTTTCTTTATTAAGCAATAACTTATTTAAACCTTTTAATGTAGAGCCAAAAGCAATCATTGTATGTGCAAAAGGTACGCCTGCGTTTCTAAGAACAGTACTGTCTGTTAAATCTCTCTGTAGTCTAGAAATAGGTAATTTGGCAGATAGGTGCTCAAAAATAGCGTTTGCCATACCTAAGTTTCCTTCAGAGTTTTCAAAATCTATAGGGTTTACTTTATGTGGCATAGCAGAAGAACCAACTTCACCAGCTTTAATTTTTTGCTTAAAGTAATCCATAGACACATATGTCCAGAAGTCTCTATCTAAATCTATAATTATAGTGTTTATACGCTTAAGGGTGTCAAACAAAGCAGCCATATGGTCATAATGCTCTATTTGTGTAGTAGGGAAAGAGTGTTGTAAGTCTAACTTTTCTTGCACAAACTGCTGTCCAAATGCTCTCCAATCTATAGATGGGTATGCAACTTTGTGGGCATTAAAGTTACCAGTTGCACCGCCAAATTTAGCAGCACTTGGTACATCGTTTAATAAATTGAATTGTTCTTTTAAACGAACTACAAAAACCTCTATTTCTTTTCCTAAACGAGTAGGAGAAGCTGGTTGTCCGTGCGTTCTAGCAAGCATAGGTATTTCTGCCCATTCTACAACCAAAGTTTCTAGTTTATCTACAACATCAAAAAACATAGGTACATAAACCTCATTCATAGCTTCTTTTATAGAAAGCGGAATAGCGGTATTATTTATGTCTTGTGATGTTAAACCAAAATGTATAAATTCTTTAAATTTCTCTAAACCAAGTTTGTCAAATTCTTTTTTTATAAAGTACTCAACAGCTTTTACATCGTGATTTGTAACTTTTTCTATCTCTTTAATGGCTTGTGCATCTTCAGTAGAAAAGTTCTCGTATATAGAACGTAAGTTTTCAAATAAAGAAGTATCAAAAGATTCTAATTGAGGTAGCGGAATTTCGCATAACGCAATAAAATATTCAATTTCTACTCTAACTCTGTATTTTATTAATGCTTCCTCAGAAAAAAAAGGACCTAGAGCATCTACTTTGTTTCTGTATCTTCCGTCTATAGGAGAAATAGCATTTAATTGGTTTAAAGACATCTGTTTTTGAATTGATTTTTAAAAGCTGCAAATATAGTCAAAAGTTGAGTTATATGCCTATCTATAAGCTGTTTTCTATGCTTGTTTTTAGGACGAAACAACATCAAACTAAAAAATAATTTATTTAATTTTTGCTAACGTTAAACGTGCTCTTGCTTTGTATGCTGCTGTACCTGTGTGGTAGTTTTTTTCTAAAATACTACGTAAGTCTGGGTATATCCAATTGTATTTTTGTCCTAGGAGTAAAAGGCTTGTCATAGAATATGCTTGTGTTGCTACTTTGTGGTCGCCAATAAGCCAATCAAAACAAGTGGTAGTAATTTGTTCTAGGTGATTTTCTTTAAGCTGTTCTTTGATGTTATTCTCTTTTTTTGAAAAATACTGTAGCATCAAAATTTCACATATTTTAGCGCAGGGTCTAATACTAGATTCTAGCTTTAAAGATTTTAATTCTTTTGCAAATGGAGTAATCACCGGAAAAATAATAGTAGTATTTTCTTTAACAGCAAACTCCAAAACCCAGGCAGCTTTGCAAGAAATGGGGTCGTTAACAGAGTGTACTATATCTAGTAGGTCAGAAACCAAATAGGGGTGCTCTAAAATAACACTGGAAATTTGTTGCCTTTTTTCTTTAGAGTGATTAACACTACTTTTTAGCCACGAATATAATTCTGATTTAGTCACAAAAAATTGTACTTTGCAATTGTAAATTTAACAGGATGAAAATACTAAAAAAAATACTAGTAGCGCTTTTAGTTGTTTTAATTGCAATGCAATTTTATAGACCAGAACAGAATAGCGCAGAAACCGATTTAAAAACCGCGTTTTTAACAGAAACAAACCCCTCTAAAGAAGTACAAAAAATACTAGCAGCAAGTTGTTTTGATTGCCATAGTAATACTACAGCATATCCTTGGTATAATAACATAGCACCTGTATCTTATTGGTTGGCAGATCACGTTAAAGATGGTAAAAAACATTTAAATTTTTCTGACTGGAAAAATTACTCTCTAAAGAAAAAAGATCATAAATTAGAAGAGGTAATAGAAACTATAGATAGTGGCGAAATGCCTTTAGACGAATATACGTGGACACATAGTGAAGCAAATTTATCTACAGCACAAAAAGAAGCAGTTATTAGTTGGGTAAAAGATACTAGAGCATTGTATCAATTAAAGATGAAACAAGAGTAGGTAACCCATTTACTGCGGTTTTGCTTATTATAGTTAAGTTATTAAAGTCTGTTTTTTTAATACTTGGCTTAGGGTCTATAAAGTATATTGGAGTGCCATTAGGTACATAATGTACTAAACTAGCAGCCGGATACACTTGCATAGAGGTGCCAATAATTATTAAGATATCTGCGGTTTCAGTTATTTTTGCAGCTTTTTCTAATAAAGGAACTTCTTCTCCAAACCAAACAATATGTGGTCTTAATTGATTTCCGTTTTTAGATACATCTCCCAAGTTTAAGTCTTTTGTCCAGTCAGTTACATCAGATTCTTTTTTGGTACAACGGGCTTTTAGAAGTTCGCCGTGTAAATGCAATACATTGTTGTTGCCTGCACGTTCGTGTAAATCATCTACGTTTTGGGTAATTACCGTTACATTAAAATGCTTTTGTAATTCTGTAATAGCTGCATGTGCTTTATTAGGAGTAACACTTAATAATTGTTTTCTTCTTTGGTTGTAAAAATCTAAAACAAGAGTTGGATTTGCAGCAAAACCTTGCGGAGAAGCTACTTGCATAACATTGTGACCTTCCCATAGACCATCTGCGTCTCTAAATGTTTTAATACCACTTTCTGCACTAATTCCGGCTCCAGTTAATAATACTATATTTTTCATTCTAATTATATTCAGTTTTTTATAAAATTAAACTTTTCTTTTTATATTGGTCTTTATGACAGACACTAAACTATTAACGTATTTAGAAAACATTATAAGTGACGAACGTAAACAGCGTTTTCTAGATATTTTAGAAGATAGAACCAACCAAATAACAGTAGCGGTAGAAGACGTTTTTCAAATGCATAATACGAGTGCAGTTGTTAGAAGTTGTGATGCTTTTGGTGTACAAACAGCACATTTAATAGAAAGTAAATACAGTGAACGTTTAGATAAAAATATAGCAATGGGTGCGCAGCAATGGGTAAGTACCCCAAGATATAATACAACAACAGATTGTATAGATACATTGCGTAAAGACGGTTATAAAATTATAGCAACATCTCCGCATACAGATTCTTATTTGTTAGATGATTTTGTAATTGATGATAAAATAGCACTCTTCTTTGGAACAGAAAGAAGTGGGTTAAGTCAAGAAGTACTAGACAAAGCAGATGGATTTGTAAAAATACCTATGGTAGGTTTTAGCGAGAGCTTAAATATATCTGTATCCGCAGCAATATTATTGCAAAGCCTAACAGCAAGACTAAAAAAATCGGCTACGAATTGGCAACTTACAGAAGCCGAAAAACTAGAAGTTAGATTAGAGTGGACTAAAAATTCTATTAAGAGTATTGACGAGATTTTAGAGCGTTATTATAAAGAAAACTAGACAGTTATGTGGCATTAAAACTTACAATTTGTTATCCTTTTTTTTTGTACATTGAAGAACCAATCAAAACCAAAAACCAAATGATGATAGCAATTTACATAGTCGTAGGGCTATTGATACTAGTTGCAATTTTAGCACTAGCTGCACCCAAAAGCTACAACGTATTTAGATCTATAGATATTTCTAAACCAAGAAAAGAGGTTTTTAATTATGTGTTACTGGTGAAGAACCAAGAAATATGGTCGCCCTGGGCAAAGAAAGATCCTAGTATGGCTCGTAAATATATAGGTGTAGATGGTACTGTAGGTTTTGTTAGTTACTGGAACGGTAATAAGGAGGTAGGGGAAGGCGAACAAGAGATAACTAATATTTTAGAAAGCGAACATATAGAAGGTGAATTGCGTTTTTTTAAACCATTTAAGTCTATTTCCAATTGTTATTTTAAGATGTACGATACGGGAGAAAACAAAACTAAAATTACTTGGGGCTTCTCAGGAAAAAATGTTTTTCCGATGAGTATTATGATGCTTTTCATGAATATGGATAAAGTGGTGGGTAAAGATTTTGATGAAGGCTTACTAGCCTTAAAAAATGAGCTAGAACGCAATTAATTAGCTCTAGTAGCGCAATCTTCTAATTTAGCTATAGTTTGCTTTGCGATCTCTTTTGATCTTAAATGATAGTATTTTTTAGATTCACTTAAAGACGTATCCATAAGTTTTAACTCGTTTTTATGATAAATCTCTTTCGCTAATTTATATGCTTCTTTACAGTTTTCTGTATCTACAACCATTTTTTTCATAGACTTTTCAAACGGAATTAAAATACTATCTACAGCAGCATATAACTCGTTATTAGGAGACTTAGAAATGAGTTTACTTTTTCTGCTAAAATTAGCAATAGCAATTATGCCAGAGTTAATACAATCTTCAGCTTCTTTTGTTAATGCTTTAGCTGTTTCAAAAGAATTTGTTTTTGTTACCTCTTTTAATAGGTTTAATCCTTGATTAACATCTTGCGTAGCATCATCACAATTACAATCTTCTAATTGCTTTTCTAGTTTTTGTACTATTTTAATGGCTTTGTACGCGTGGTATTTAATTGTATTTATGTCCTTTGCTAGTACAGCTTTATTTGTTTGCTTTAACACAACACCTAAATTAGACTTAACTAAATCACAGGTAGTATTTACAACAAAAGAACACAACAGAAGTGCTGTTGCTAGTAGGTATAATATTTTTGTTTTATGTATCATTTTTAAGGTTTTGGGGCACCCTTAAGTACAGATTCAATAGCAATATAATGCGTAATAAAATGATAACCTTTTATTATCGTTAAAGGGACGAAAAATCCTAATGATGTGTTATTTTACAAGGATTCATCAATTAAATATGGTATATTCAGTCTCTTAAAAAAACTAAACCTTACACAAGTGCGGAACGTAGATATAAAAAAATATAAGGCATCAGAAAAATTAAAACTGTCTAACCAACCAACGGTAGAAACTTTTGGAGAATCTGATAAAAAATTAAAAAAGGAATTAGAGGAAATTAGGGAAGAGTTAGGAGATTTTCAAGATACTTTATATGCGCATGGTAAATACAGTGTTTTAATTTGTTTGCAAGGAATGGATACTTCGGGGAAGGATAGTCTTATTCGTGAAATTTTTAAAGATTTTAATGCTCGTGGTGTAGTTGTGCATAGTTTTAAAGTGCCAACAGAACTAGAACGTAAACACGATTATTTGTGGAGACACTACATTGCGCTACCTGCAAAAGGTAAGTTTGGTGTTTTTAATAGAACCCATTACGAGAATGTTTTGGTAACACGTGTGCATCCGGAATATATTATGGGCGAGCATATACCAGGTGTACATAGCGTAGCAGATATAGATGATGCTTTCTGGGCTAAAAGATTTGAACAAATAAATAATTTTGAAAAGCATATAGCAGAAAACGGAACTTTAATTTATAAGTTTTACTTGCATTTATCTAAAGAAGAGCAACGTCAAAGGTTATTGCGTAGACTTGATCTTAAAGAAAAAAACTGGAAATTTTCTCCAGGAGACTTAAAAGAACGTAAACTGTGGGACTCTTACCAAGAGTATTATGAAGATGCTATAAATAAAACTTCTAAAACGCACGCTCCTTGGTATGTGGTACCAGCGGATAATAAAAAAGGAGCACGAGTAATTGTAGCATCAATATTACTACAAGAATTAAAAAAGTATAAAGATATTAAAGAGCCGGAATTAGACGATAAGATAAAGGCAAATTTAGAACTATATAAAACTCAACTAGAATCAGAATAGAATGAAGAAATTAACCTTAGTATTCCTTTTTATATGCGCAACCGTTTTCTCGCAAACCGATGACGAAAAACAACTTAGAGCTATTTACGATGCATCATTAACAGATGGTATGTCTTATGGTTGGTTAGATCATTTGTCTAATAGAATAGGAGGGCGTTTATCTGGGTCTATAGAAGCAGAACAAGCAGTAAATTACACTAAAAAAGAATTGGATAAATTAGGGTTAGATCGTGTGTATCTACAACCTGTAATGGTGCCAAAATGGGTGCGCGGTATAGCGGAATATGCAAATATTTTATCTGAAGATGGTACTTCTACAAGTGTGCCAATTTGTGCGTTAGGAGGTTCGGTGGCTACTTCTGGTTTAGGTCTAAGAGCAAATGTAGTGGAAGTAAAAGGTATAGATGAATTACAAACTTTAGGTAAAGATAAAATTTCAGGTAAAATAGTATTTTTTAATAGACCTATGAATCCTAAAGATATTGTAACATTTACAGCCTACGGTGGTTGTGTAGATCAGCGTTATTCTGGTGCCGCAGAAGCGGGTAAATATGGAGCAGTTGGTGTAATAGTACGTTCTGTAAATTTACGCTTAGACGATTATCCACATACGGGTTCTATGAGTTACGGAGATACTCCTGTGAAAAATAGAATACCTGCAGCAGCAATTAGTACTAACGGAGCCGAGTTGCTGTCTATAGCATTAAAATTAAACTCAGAGACAAAATTCTTTTTTAAGCAAAATTGCAAGCAATTAGAAGATGTACAGTCTTACAATGTAATAGGAGAAATAAAAGGAAGTACATACCCTAATGAAATTATTGTAGTAGGCGGACATTTAGATTCTTGGGATTTAGGAGATGGTTCTCATGATGATGGTGCTGGTGTTGTACAAAGTATGGATGTATTACGTTTAATAAAAGCATCGGGTTATAAGCCAAAGAGAACTATTAGAGCTGTTTTGTTTATGAATGAAGAAAATGGTTTACGTGGTGGCAATAAATATGCTGAGGTTGCAAACAGTAAAAATGAAAATCACATATTTGCTCTAGAGAGTGATGCTGGTGGTTTTTCGCCAAGAGGTTTTTCTTTTGATTGTTCTGATGATAATTTTGAACAAGTAGATAGTTGGAGGAATTTGTTTAAACCTTACTTAATTCATTTATTTGAAAAAGGAGGTAGTGGAGCAGATGTTGGTCCGCTTAAAAAAGATAATATGGTTTTAGCTGGCTTACGTCCAGATTCTCAGCGTTATTTTGATCATCATCATGCGGCTAATGATACTTTTGAACACGTAAATAAAAGAGAATTAGAATTAGGAGCCGCAACTATGACCAGCTTAGTGTATTTGTTTGATAAATACGGTATTGTAACATCAAAAAAGATAAAAGGATAATAACAAATTCTTAAACTGCGAAACTTTTTTCAACAGAAAACAATGACTATCTTTGCGGTTCAAAAAAAATAAAGCGATATGCAAGACGGAATTTACGCAAAATTCAATACTACTAAAGGAGAAATTTTAGTAAAATTAACTCACGATAAAACACCAGGTACAGTTGGTAACTTTGTTGCTTTAGCTGAAGGAAATTTAGAAAACTCTGTAAAGCCACAAGGAACACCATATTATAACGGATTAAAATTTCATAGAGTTATTCCAGATTTTATGATCCAAGGTGGTTGTCCATTAGGAACAGGTACAGGAGATGCTGGTTATAAGTTTGATGATGAATTTCATCCAGATTTAACGCATTCTGGTCCAGGAGTATTATCTATGGCTAATGCTGGTCCTGGAACAAACGGAAGTCAGTTCTTTATAACTCACATAGCTACACCTTGGTTAGATAATAAGCACACAGTTTTTGGGAACGTAGAAAGCGGTCAAGATGTTGTAGATGCTATTGCACAAGATGATACTCTAGAGAGTTTAGAAATAGTTAGAGTTGGTGATGAAGCTGAAAAATGGAATGCAGTTGAAGCATTTAGAACTTTTGAAGGGTCTAGAGAAAAAAGATTAGCTGAAGAAAAAGCTAGTGCTGCTGATGAAATGGAAAAATTAGCTGCTGGTTTTGAAGAAACTGCATCTGGTTTACGTTACAAAGTTATTCAAAAAGGTACTGGTGGTGTTAAAGCAGAAAGCGGTAAAACTGTTTCTGTACACTATGAAGGTTCTTTAACAAGTGGTGAAGTTTTTGATTCATCTTACAAAAGAAACGAACCAATAGATTTTCAATTAGGAGTAGGACAAGTAATTCCAGGTTGGGATGAGGGTATTGCTTTATTAGAAGTAGGAGACAAAGCTCGTTTTGTTATTCCTTCTAACTTAGCATATGGTAGTGCTGGAGCAGGTGGAGTTATACCTCCAAATGCATCTTTAATATTTGATGTAGAATTAATGGGTGTTAAATAAGCACTATTAAAATACTAAGCATAATTTTTAAGACCTCTCTTTTCTAAAGGGAGGTTTTTTCGTTTAGATAAAAAACTACCGTTTACACTTACAGTTAATAGAACAATATTTATAACAATTAATACAGATAAAATAAGGAAAAAAGTGATCATATCTTTACAGGTTAATTTATTTCTTTAAACGTTATAGGTATATAACAACTATGTTAACAAAAACCCTACCGCTTTTTCTGCATATAACTAAAAAAACTAATTATATGTGCTACTTCTACTAGACTCAATAATGTTAAAAGGGTTGCGTTAAAAGTTAATTAAATTATAATTTTATGTACTTTTATGGTTGATAATGACTACTATAAGTACTAAAATAGACAGCTGTAAGTATGAAAAATAATACATTAGATACGCTTAAATATCCTATTGGTCATTTTTCTTGTCCTAAAGAAATTTCTAAAGAACAACTACACAATTGGATTTTGGTTTTAGAAGATTTTCCTAAAAAGTTAGGAAATTTGGTTGTTGGTTTAAGTGATATACAATTAAATACACCATACAGGCCAGAAGGGTGGTCTGTTAGGCAGCTTATTCATCATATAGCAGAGATAGTCACCACCACAGCTATACACGGTTTAAATGGTCTTTAACAGAGAATAAACCAATTATAAAAGCATATGAAGAGAAAGATTGGGCAATGTTAACAGATGCAACTACAGCGCCAATAGTATTATCTCTAAATTACATTACCGCTTTACATGCAAAAATGGTGTATTTATTAAATGCATTATCGGTAGAACAATTACAACTAGAATTTATACACCCAGCAGATAACTCATCGGTTAGTGTTGCAGAAAATATAGGTAGGTATGCTTGGCATAGCAATCATCATTTTGCGCATATAGAAAACCTGTGTAAAATAGAAGGGTGGTTGTAGATTAATAATAATAAAAACACACACAAATGAAGGAGCAAATTACCTGGAACGATTTTTCTAAAATAGATATGCGTGTAGGTACAATTATTAATGTAGAAGATTTTCCAGAAGCACGGAACCCAGCTTATCAATTACAGATAGATTTTGGTGAAGAAATAGGTGTTTTAAAAACATCTGCACAAATAACATTACGTTACAGTAAAGGCCAGTTGCTAGACAGGCAAATTATTGCTGTTGTAAACTTTCCTAAAAAACAGATCGCTAATTTTATGAGCGAATGTTTGGTAATGGGAGCTGTAGATGGTAAAGATGTTATTTTATTAAATCCAGAAGCTCAAGTTCAAAACGGTTTAAAAGTAGGGTAGTGGTAAAAGTGATAAAACAAAAAATCCCGAGTTATAAACTCGGGATTTTTTATAAGCTGATGTAATTTAAATTACATCATTTTGCTAAAGTAAATAGCGTTCATAAGTAATTTATTTGTGCCAAACCAAAAGGCTCTAAAGTTGGTATTATCGGTAAATAATATGACACGGCCTTTACCGTAACTCTGCGTTTTAAACGGAACACTATTTTTTAATATATCTAGGTTTTCCTTAGAAATATAACCGCTTAATAATGGGTTACTAGTATACTGTATAGGGTTGTTATAACTGTTTTTGTCTGGGTTTATATAAATATTGGTATTTCTAAATAATGGTAATTTATCATTTTTATAGCCAAAGTTTATTGGATGAGAACGGTCTAATTTAGCTTCAAAAATAGCGCCACCAGTTACTTGTGCTCCTCTAAAATCTCTACGCTTATCAAAAGGAATGTTCTTGGCTACTAGTGATGAATCCTTTTTAAAATCAATTTTCATTAGTTCATTAGAATTTAGCCAATATGCGGCGTTTCTATATGCAATTAAAGTTCCTCCAGCTTTTACCCATTCTTTAATTTTAGCAACAGAGCTTTTATCTAGTGCACTGCCATAAATACTAGGCACAATTAAAGTGGTATATCTACTTAAATCTACTCTAGAAAAATAATCGGTATCTAGCTTTGTAATTTTCATATTATAACGCTGATCAAACAAATGCCAAATTTCTCCTGCATCTGCATACGTTACACCGCTACCCACTAAAAGAGCTACTTGCTGTTTTTTTAACGGATCAAATTCATTACTACCTAGATCTATACCTTTAGTTAAGCCAGTACCAACAGCAGTAATATTTAGGTTATTTTCTTTAGCAACATTTTCTAAAAATAGATGAAGCTCCTGTTTGTTATATTTCTGATTTTGCACAGGAACCATTATAGTGCCATAATCATAGTCTTTACCTTCTACACTAAATGGGCTTTTGCCAACTTTAGCTCTAATACCAGCTTCTAAAATTGTGTTTAAAGCTTTTGGACTGTAGTATTCATTCCACTCAAATAAATAAGCATAACTACTTTCGCCAGTTATAGCACCCTGTAATGGTTGTAAATCTTTAATTTCGTCACCTACATTAGTTAGACTTGTAGTTTCGGTATAGTCCAAATTAAAAGCAAGAGGAAACGTCCAAGCAGAAATATCGTAAAATAAACTATCTGTAAACGTTGTTCTTTTCTCGAACATAGCATTTATTAGTTGATAGTTTTTCTGGTTCATAGGAACAACATAACTAGCTCCTTTTTTGTATTCTTTTCCGTTTAAGCTAACATCGCTTTTAAGTTCGTTAAATTTTATTTTGTGTCTTTGTAAAATATCAGCTAAATGCCATGTTTTAGCAGCATCTTTACTATCGCCAAAAATGATAGCTTTTGTTTTGCTTTTTGCGGCTTCTGCCTTTGTATTTTTATAGAACTGTTGTTGGTATCCAAGTATTTTAGATCTCATATTATATGCAGCTTCTATAGTAGATAATGCTGCCGTAAATTGATTTCTAATAGTAAAAGGGAAGGTAAGTACGCCGTTTTCACTTTCTTGTACGTGGCCACGAGAACTACCTTGCTCAAACAAAATACCAATACTACCATTAACATCTGGAAAAGTAGATCCTTTGCCATAATAGTAATCATCATAATTTTCTTCAGAATAGTATAAAGATCCTATTTTGTCAAAAGCCTTGGCGTGGTATGTGCCAATCTCTGCTGTTAATTCTTGATTTACACTTGGGGTTAAAGGATGTACTCTTGTCGGTTCTCCAGGTTGAAAAAAGAAAGTAGAGTTTGTGCCCATTTCATGATGGTCTGTTAGAATATTGGGCAGCCATTTATGAAACGTATTAATTCTTGCTTTGCTTTCTGGTAATTGTACTGGTAACCAATCACGGTTCATATCAAACCAATAATGATTTGTACGTCCGTTTGGCCAAGTTTCATGATATTCTCTATCATTACCATCTGGATTTAGATTTTTACTTTTATTACTATTCGCCCAATGTGCAAAGCGTTGAATTCCATCTGGATTAAAAGCAGGATCCATTAGAATAACCATATTATCTAATAAGTTTTCTATTTCAGGGCCTTGTGCAGCTGCTAAATAGTACGCGTAAGCTAAACCAGCATTTGCACCACTTGGTTCATTACCGTGTATAGAAAAACCTTGGTATACAACTATAGGTTGGTTGCTAGTATCTGCATTACCATCTGTGTTTGTAAGGTGAGTTTGTCTTATGTTTTCTATATTTTTCAAGTTTTTAGGAGATGTAATAGTCAACAATAATATAGGTCTGCCCTCATACGTTTCTCCTCGGTTTTCTATAGCGATTCTGTCACTAGCTTTTGCTAATGTTTGCATGTAGAATTGCAGTTTGTCATGAGATACGTGCCATTCGCCAACCTCATGACCTATAACGTCTATGGGTTTTGGAATATCTTGGTTGTACGTAATGTTTTGTGGTAGGTAATAATTAAGATCTAATTTTTGTTGAGCTTGGGTATATTGAAACACGACAAAAATTAATAAAAGCAGTCTTTTTTTCATAGATGAGTTCGTTTTTAGAGCTAAAAAAAGCGACTCTTTTTGAGAGTCGCTTAAAGATACATGTTTTTTGTTATCTAGATGTCGTCAAAGCTTACGTTTGTAAAACTACTTGTTGCAATAGCTTCTACTTCTTCACCATTAATACGTTCTTCTTTTTTGAAGTCTTTTTGGTGTCTGTCGGAAATTACTTCTTCACCTTTTTCATTAATAATGTAGTCCATCATTTCATTTAAAAGCTCTTTAAAAGGAGTAAAATCTTCTTTGTATAAGTAAATTTTATGCTTTTTATAATGGAAAGATCCATCATCGTGTGTAAATTTTTTACTCTCAGTAACCGTTAAATAATAGTCTCCTGCCTTAGTACTCCTCACATCAAAAAAATAAGTCCGTCTGCCGGCTCTTAGTACTTTTGAATAAATCTCTTCCTGATCCATTAGTTCTTTTTCACTCATTGTTATAGTTATCTCGTTAGTGTAATGTTATCATAGTATTCCTCAAAAATGGAAAAAAAATAGCTAATTGACAACATTTTTCTAACTTTCTTTCTCTGATAGTTGACTATTATAAAGAGCTTTATAATAGCCTTCTACTGCGAATAAAGAACTGTGAGTGCCCTCTTGAACAACTTTACCATCGTCCAGAATTAGGATTTTATCAGCATTTTTTGCAGACGAGACTCTGTGGCTAACTATTAGTGTAGTTTTATTTTTAGAAGCAGATTTTAGGTTGTTAAGTATTTGTTCTTCAGTTTCTGTATCTACGGCAGAAAGGCAATCGTCGAACAAGTAAATATTAGGGTCTTTAAGTAGTGCTCTAGCAATAGAAACTCGTTGCTTTTGTCCGCCACTTAGTGTAATTCCTCTTTCTCCTAAAACAGTGTCGTACTTTTCTTTAAAGTTCATAATATTTTTATGAACAACGGCTTTTTTAGCAACTGTAATTATTTCTTCATCGGTAGCGTCTTCTTTCCCAAATTTAATATTGTCTTTTATAGAATCTGAAAACAAGAAAGCATCTTGGGGTACAGCACCTATGTTTTGTCTTAGACAATCTAGGTTTACTTTTTTAATAGAGGTGCCATCTATTAATATATCACCAGAAGAAACGTCGTATAATCTAGCAATAAGGTCTAATATAGTCGATTTTCCACTACCAGTTTTACCTATAATAGCAACAGTTTCTCCTTGTTTTATAGAAAAAGATATGTTTTTTAGAGCTGTAATGTTAGTGTCATCATAAGTGAAGCTTACATTTTTAAACTCTATTTCACCCTTAATATCCATAGGAGTTGTAACCGTATTTTCTATTTCTGGTTTCTCTTTTAAAAACTCGTTAATTCTTGCTTGTGATGCTTCTGCTCTTTGTATAATAGAGGTTAGCCAACCAACGATTGCAACAGGCCAAGTAAGCATATTTACATAGATTATAAACTCAGCTATAAGTCCTATGCTTTCTATTTTGCCGCTTATATATTGTTGTCCTCCTACATAAATAACAATAATGTTACTTATACCAATAAGAAGCACCATTAGTGGAAAAAACCAAGCATTTATTTTTACCAAAGCCATGCTTTTTTCTTTTCCTTCATTGGCTAAAGAGGTAAGCTCTGCATTGGTACGATCTTCTATGCTATATGCTTTTATTACAGAAATACCTGAGAAAGATTCTTGCGCAAACGTAGATAGTTTAGATAAAAACTGCTGTACAATGGTACTACGCTTGTGTATTAACTTACTAATGTTATAAATTAAAACAGATAAAATTGGTAGAGGTATTAAGGTGTAAAGTGCTAATGAAGGTGCTTTAGAATACATTATGGGAATAATGCAGGCAAATAGCGTAATCGTGTTCATACCATACATTAAGGCAGGGCCGCAATACATTCTAACCTGACTAACATCTTCGCTAATTCTGTTCATTAAATCACCAGTTCTGTTCTTTTTGTAAAAGTTTAAACTTAATTTTTGGTAATGGTCGTAAACCTCATTTTTTAAATCGTATTCTATATATCTAGATACGTTAATAATGGTTTGTCTCATTAAAAATGTAAAAAAACCAGATAAAAGGGCAGCACCTAAAATAATAAGGATATATTCCAGTAAGTGGCTTTTAACTACAGATATATCTATATTATCCTGGGTTATAAACTCTTTTACAACGTTTATAGATTTGTTTACATAAGGGGGCATTACTAAAGAAAATACGCGAGCAATAACTGTGATTATAATACCAATTGTAAGCTTAAGCCAGTATTTTTTAAAGTACTTATTAATGTGTTTTAATTCTTTCATTTATGTTATAAAGATAGTGGTGTTGTACTAAGTTAGCAAAGATAGGTTTTTGAACCATAACCTTATGTTATCATTATCATAAGATAAAAACTTGTTACAATTGGTACATTTGAAAAATATAATAGTACTTTTGCAAAATATAATTTTTAACAAATTAAAGTTCTTTTTCAATGCTAACAAGAAGGCATATCAGGGTTAAAGTAATGCAGTGTATTTACGCCCTAACTCATTCGCAAGATGATACACTAGAAAAACAGGTAAAGTTTTTAAAATACAGTGTAGATAGTATGTATACATTATACTTACTAATGTTAAGTTTGTTGGTAGAACTGCAAAAGAGAGCAGAAGAGCAAGCAGAAATTGCATCTAAAAGTTATTTAGGTAATGTTTCTGATGCGTATCCGGACAGAAAAAAGTTTGTAAACAACAAGGTATTGTTACAAATAGCAGACAATAAATTACTTCTCGAAGAATTGTCTAGCCGAAAATTAAACAATTGGTATTTAAATGAAGAGTATGTTAAGTTAATATACAAAGAAGTTGTAGAGAGTGAATACTATACAACGTATATGACGAGCAATACAAGTAGCTACGAAGAAGATAGAGACTTGTTAGCAAATCTTTACAAATTTGTAATTGCTCCTAACGAAAAAATATACGATTATTTTGAGGACGATAAATTAACTTGGATAGATGATATTCCTATTATAAATACATTTGTATTAAAGTTAATAAAGAAAGCGAAGTCAGATGTGGTAGAATCTTTTTTCTTGCCAGAGCTTTTAAAAGAAGACGATGATATGGTTTATGCAAAACAATTGCTAACCAAAACATTGTTAAATGATGCCGAATATGTTAAAGAAATAGTTGGTAAAACTCCTAATTGGGACAAAGACCGTATTGCAGACATAGATGGTATTTTACTAAAAATGGCAATTTGTGAGCTTTTAAATTTTCCGTCTATACCAGAGAAGGTTACTATAAATGAGTTCTTAGAAATAGCAAAAGAATACTCTACACCAAAAAGTAGCATCTTTATAAACGGTATTTTAGATAAGCTAGTACGTGAGTATAAAAGTGAAGGAAAGTTAAAAAAGATGGGTAGAGGATTATTATAATAAATATTCATTAATTTTGTGTAAAACAAAATAAAATTTAAAACTATGAGAAAGATTATTTTAATGCTTGGAGTAGCTGTGTTTGCTATGTCGTTTACATCTTGTAAAGACAATGCTTCTAATAAAATAATTATGGCTAATGTTGATAACGCTGCTGAAAGAGATAGCAATGCTAAAAACTTACCAGAAATGAGTTTTGATAGAACTGAATTTGATTTTGGTACTATTGAACAAGGAACTCCACAACAAACAGTTTTTACATTTACAAATACAGGTAATGCACCTTTAATTATTACAGATGCAAAAAGTACTTGTGGATGTACTATTCCAGAATACCCAAAAAACAAAGCAATTGCTCCAGGAGAATCTGGAGAAATGTTAGTTAAATTTAACGGTTCTGGTCAAAATCAAATAGCCAAAGCAGTAACAGTAACAGCAAATACAGCTAAAGGAAGAGAAACTTTACGCATAAAAGCTTTTGTAAACCCTAAAAACGGAACAACAGCATTAATTCCGACAAAGTAAAAATATGGATCAAATATTAGAGCAGTACCCTTTTCTACCAATGGTAGGTATATTTATAGTAGCATATTTTTTTATGATACGACCGCAAATGAAACGTTCTAAGAACGAAAAGAAATTTGCAACAGAGTTAAAAAAAGGAGATAAAGTTATTACCAAGAGCGGAATGCATGGTAAAATTTTTGATCTAAACGATAAAGATATGTCTTGTATAATTGAGACGATGTCTGGCAAAATTAAATTTTCTAGATCTGCTATTTCTATGGAAATGAGTCAGAAAATGAATGAGCCAGTAGCAGAAAAAAAGTAGTACTATAAATTACTATTTAAAAAAGCATCGATGAAAATCGATGCTTTTTTGTTTGTAGTCGATTTTGTATCTTATAAAAAAAGCAAAAATGAAAAAAGTATTGCAAGTTGCAAACGGAGTAGCATTTATTTCTACATTGGTTATGAATTACCTGTCTAACACAGGTAAAATGAATGGTACAACGATTGGGGAAGTTTCAGGTGGTTTACGATCGTTATTTACGCCTGCAGGTTATGCTTTTTCAATCTGGGGATTAATTTACCTTTTTGTATTTTCTTATGTTATTTATCAGGGAAGAAGTCTTTTTGTAAAAGTACGCGATAATCAATTTGTGCTAAAAATAGGTTGGTGGTTTGTAGTTTCATGTATAGCCAATTGTAGTTGGGTTGTATGCTGGATTTATGGGTATACGGGACTGTCCTGTATCTTTATATTCTTATTATTGTTTTCTTTATTAAAAATAGTGTGGAACAATAAAATGGAATTATGGGATGCTCCAATTTCTGTAATTACTTTTTTATGGTGGCCATTTGTAATTTATAGTGGTTGGGTAGCTGTAGCAAGTATTGCTAATGTATCTGCATATCTCGTAAAAGTTAATTGGGATGGTTTTGGTTTAGAACCAGTTGTGTGGGCAGTAGTGATGATTGTAGTAGCTGTAGTAATTAATTTAGTTGTTACTTGGCAAAGAAATATGCGCGAGTTTGCTCTTGTAGGTGCTTGGGCTCTAATTGCAATTGCCATAGCCAACAAGGGAGTAGAGGAGACGTTGGTTTGCGTTGCCTATAGTGCTGCGGCAGTATTAATACTAAGTAGCTTTGCACACGCCTTTAAAAACCGTAAAACGGGACCTGTTGAAAAATTAAAGGAATATTTTAATAAGTAAATTTATGTTTGGTGTTTAACTAAATCAAGGATGCTTTTTTTTGTAAATATCTGTTTCATAATGTATTGATGTGTACACCTAGTTGTTATGCAATACTTTTTTAAACTTTAGAAGGCTTTTTGTTTGGCTATCATTAAGGAGTAGAAAAGATATAGAAACAAAAAAACCTTCAGCGTTAACTGAAGGTTTTTTGTGATCGCGAAAGGATTCGAACCTTTGACCGTCTGCTTAGAAGGCAGATGCTCTATCCAGCTGAGCTACGCGACCATTTAAAAGACATAATATCTGTCTTTCGGGCTGCAAATATACAATAACCAATTTATAATATGCAAGTAAAATTTAAAATAATTTTAGTTTTTTTTTATTTCATTAATTCGGTAAAAAAATGATCTTTATATATAATGTAGTGAACAGATATATCAGGGAAATGAAACTATAGAAAAGGGGAGTCTTATAAGTTGTATGTTAACTTTTGAAAGTAAAATGTAGACTGTAAAAAAATAATTAAAAAAAGTTTCATTCTAATAATACTTATAATGAGCACGTTACCAGAAATATCAAAAAAAAGATTAAAAAAAGTTTAAAAACACTTGGTAGCTATGCTTAATCGTTATATATTTGCACTCGCAATTAAAAACTGTGTAAGTTCTTTAAAGAGTATTGGAGAGGTGCCTGAGTGGCCGAAAGGAACGGTTTGCTAAATCGTCGTAGGTGGAAACACTTACCCAGGGTTCGAATCCCTGTCTCTCCGCAATAGCTGTCAAAGCAAATTGCGAGGACAGAAAATTTCTCAAGTATTGAAATTAAAGAAGATAACTATTCGGGGTGTAGCGTAGCCCGGTTATCGCGCCGCGTTTGGGACGCGGAGGTCGCAGGTTCGAATCCTGCCACCCCGACCAAGAAAGCCTTTCAGGAAACTGAGAGGCTTTTTTATTTTATACTATTAAAGCTAAAAAAGCTTCTCTTATATAGGGAAGCTTTTTGTGTATAATAGTGTTTTTAGAATAGAAGACACTGAAAATTTTATACAATAGAAATTTATCTTTAGAATTAAAGTTTAAACGGATTCCATTTTTCTCCAACTGCAGTACGTTCTGCACCAACTCCAATTGGCATTTCAAATAACTGATTTAATGTACTATCTAATTCCACAGCATTCTTTAAAGAAATAATTTTTGCATTTTCTTCAGTGTGTTCATCCTGTCCGCACAAGAACTGCCAATCTCCATCATTGTCGTGTGATGCATATAAAATAGGTCTTTTAAGATCGGTCACGTGGTTACACGTAAAAATGGCTTTATTTTCTGCATCACTGAATTTAAATTCAGTTTTGTGTTTATCCTTTTTTTCTTTTCTAAATAGATTAAATAGGCCCATAATAGCTGTTTGCGTTATTAAAAATTACAGTATTAAAAGTAAGTAAATATTTTATTTTAAAGCGATTAGGTGGCTGTTTTTAATATGTATTTGTCTTGTTCTGAAATATGGCTACAGGTTAATCCCGAGGCTTCGGGAGATTTTACGCATTTTTTGCAGCTCTCTTAGCGTGACTCACGTTATCAAAGGTTTGGTCTAAATAAAATTCATCTTTTAAAATTCCATTTACACGTTCTGCCATTGCATTTTCGTAACAATGATTTTCTTCGGTCATACTTATATCTATCTTTTTTCTTTTTAATATTTGAGTGTATACGTTGCTGCAATATTGTATTCCTCTATCAGAGTGATGTATGAGTCCTTTAATTTTCTTAGCTTGATAAACGGCTTTATTAAGCGCTCTGACACATCCTTTTAGTTCCAGGCTATCACTAACGTCATAACCAACTATTTTCCTTGAATGCATATCTGTTATTAAAGCCAGGTAGCAAAAGCCCTTTATGGTTCTAATGTATGTGATATCAGATACCCAAACTTGGTTAGCTCTAGTAACTTCTAAGTCTTTTATGATGTTATTATATTTATAAAAACGATGATAAGAGTTCGTAGTTCTAGCACTGGTTTTCCTTATAAGTGTCAGCATTTGATTTTTTCTAAGTACATTAAATAAAGTATCTCTACCAACTTTAATATTAGCTTTAGTAAAGTCCATATTTAAGGATTTTACAAGTTTTCTCACGCCTTCTTTAGGAAGGGATTTGCGTCTTTTTCTAGCGATATCTATAATCTGCTGTTCTAGCCTTAAACTTCTATCAGCTCTGTCTTTATGCTTGTAATAAGCATCACGTTTTAGTCCAAAACAATGGGTTATAGTTGTTAAAGAAGCAAATCCCTTAGATCTCTGTTTAGCTTTAATTAAGGCTTTATACTTAGCTTTTTTTTTAGTTCATTAACTGATCTATAGCCAAGATCTTCAGCTGCTACTTCAAGATAACAATCCTGTACCATAGCATCCAAGTCCTTTTTAAGTAGAAGTTTTTTAAGTTGTTCGACCTCTTTTTGAAGTGCTTTAATTCTAGATATTTCATCTTTAGTTTCCACTTTTACTCTGGTGTTCATTAAGTCTTTACGATTGTACTTTTTAATCCACACATTTACGGTTGTTGGAGCAATAGAGTAGAGTTTACAAAGTTCACTCTTGGTGTGTTTTCCGGTTGTAAGTTCGGCTAAAATCTTTAATTTAAAAGGTTCATTGTAACGTCTAATTACTTTGTCATTTCTATACATAATGTTTAAAATTATGTAGCCTTATTTCAGGACGGGTCAAAATGTGTGTCAACGCCCTGCTAAACGCAGTTCGGCCTTGAGAACGAAGATACAAAAAGTGTAAGATAATAAGCTTTAGTTTCGCGCGGCCACGCGAGG
>NZ_JAMCOJ010000011.1:40690-114734 GCF_023476645.1 Cellulophaga sp. 20_2_10 | reverse complement strand
AGCTGTTGTTTCTTCTTTTTGACAATTAGTAATAAGGAAAACAGTAATAACTAAAAGTACTACAGGTTTTAAATAATTTATAATTTTTTTCATAATCTTGATGAAACTACAAATTAATTACTAAGACACATTACAAGTAAACCTCTAATATATAGAGGTTTTGGTTTGTAAGTAGCTTATGTTAACTTCAGTTTTGCAATTAACTAAACTACTAGTGGCTAAAGCAGATTAAAACCTACCTACGTAAAATCGTCATTGTTATTTATTCTTCGTCTTCAAAAACAGCCACTGCTGCGTCTGGTGCTTCTGCTCCAGAAAAGAAAATTTCTAGTTCTTTTAAAGTAGCAGCAGAAGTTTTAATATCTTTTATTAAATTACCCTTATCCAATACTACAATACGCTCACAAACCTCTGTAACGTGACTTAAATCGTGACTAGAAACCAACACTGTTGTATTCTGGTTTGCTGCTAAATTTTTAATTATACCTTTTAGTCTTATTTGCGTAGTAGGATCTAAATTCGCAAAAGGCTCATCTAAAATAACTACCTCAGGGCTCCCTATAAAAGAGGCTACAATACCTGCTTTTTTCTGATTTCCTTTAGACAAATCTCTTAAATATTTTTTCTGATTTAATATTTCTCCGTGGAAAAAATCCTCAAAACTATGTATTAATGCATCTACATCTGCTTTGTTTTGTCCACGTAACTCACCTATAAAGTAAAAATACTCTTCCGGAGTTAGGTAACCTATTAAAAAAGATTCATCTATAAACGCAGACGTAAAAGGTTTCCAAGCCTCACTACTATCTACTTGTACATCGTTATTAATTATATGCCCTGTAGTAGGCTGAATAAGATCTAACAACAAGCTAAAAAATGTTGTTTTACCTGCTCCGTTATTCCCAACTAAACCAAAACATTGGCCTTTTGGAATTTCTAAATTTTCTATGTTTAAAACCGTAGCTGTGCCGTATGTTTTTGTAAGGTTCTGTGCTTTTATCATGGTTTTTTATTTTTTATGGTGAAGCTCTTTAAAAGAACTAAATTATTTATGCTTTTTGTTTGTATGCGTGTATTGTTTTATACTTTTCTTTTTTGTAGATTTTTTCAATCTTATCAAAAACTATATTTCTAAATGCCATTCCTAAAATGCCCGCTGCTGCAACAAGTATATACCCTGTTGTTGCATTTACGAAGTAATATCCGGCAGCAAATATTAACATTGGCAACACCAATTTAGGAAGCGATAATAACATTGTTTTCATATTAAAAGCCTGCTTGTCTCCAAATGCTTTTTTATTAGACGTTAAATCTATTGGCATCTTTATAAATGCACCTCCTAATAGTACTAAGTGCGAGTTTACGCCTATATTATAAATAGCACCTACCAACACTGCCAGGTATGCATTTATACCAAAGAACAAGTAAAACGAAGCTAGAACAGTACTAATCACCGTTGCAATTACTATTAAATACCATTTAGAGGTAATGTAGTCTCTATACTTAATATTCTGACTCATCATTAATTGGTAATACGCACTATCCCAACTTGGTACAAACTGTCCAAATGTGAATAAGAATCCGCCTGAAACAAATATTCCACCGAATATTTGCCAAATAGGTCCGTCATAAACTTCTACTGCTCCAGAGCCAAATAATAGTCCGTAAAACAAGAATAAAAAGCTCATTAAACCAGCTGTTTTAGGTCGCTTGTTTCTTTTTATAAGTTTAATATCATTCTTTAAAAAGGTTCCCGTATTTCCAAATCTGTTTAGGAAAGACAAATCTTCTGTTCTAGCTACTGTTTGCTTGCCTTTTAAACCAGCATCTAAATACATGTTCTTTTTAAAGTAGTTAAATGCCGCAAAGTATAAACCTACAACAGCTATCCATGGTAAAGCTACCATCCAAGGAGCATTATATAGTCCGTTAAAAAATGGAGCCGTATAGTTTGTAATATCAAAAACACCAAAGTACTGACAAGCTCCTAAAGCAATAAAAACTGCTATTACAGGGTAAAAAACACTGTCTTTATTATTAACTAAAACATTAATAAAATTGCTACAATAAATAAGTGCAAAAATACCAAAGTGCCAAGCTACAACGCCAAGCGGATTATAGCCCTCTATTAGCAAGACAATAGAAAATGGCAAAAAGAAAAATGCATAACCCCAGTTAAAGAAGGAAGCGATTGTTTTACCTAAAGAATAATGAACAACTTGCCCTTTTTTAAGTGGCAAATACAGCAAGGGCTTAATGTTTGTTATAGGCATTTTCTGTATCATATATCTAATTAGTAGATCTAGTACAAAAAGATATATCATGTATTTGTTTACAACCTGCAAAGGGTCTCCCATTTCGGCTTTTTCAATAAGATA
Source organism: Cellulophaga sp. 20_2_10 (assembly GCF_023476645.1). Lineage (GTDB taxonomy): Bacteria > Bacteroidota > Bacteroidia > Flavobacteriales > Flavobacteriaceae > Cellulophaga. The sequence continues at coordinate 112,356 of NZ_JAMCOJ010000011.1, read as the reverse complement.
ATAAGCACCAACCCCCATAAACAGGAACGCAACAATAAAATATAGCGCAAAAAAGCCCATTAATATCTTAAGAGCTAAGTTGGTTTTAAAAGAAGCCGACCTAAAAAAGGATTTCCATTGTAGGCTTAAAAAGTGTTTTAACATAATTAAGGTAGTTTGATTGTATTTTGTTAGTTGTAGCAAAAGCTAATTTGTTACACTATTTTAAATTAAATTATATTCTGGGTACGTTTCTTCTAACAATTCTTGCGCTTTACTAGGCATTACATAAGCGGTAATATAAAAAGTTAAACATGGTAAAGTAGCTGCAATGGCAATTAATGCCAACCAATAATTGTTTAGTTCACTAAAGTTAAAGCGCATTATTTGTAGAACATTAAAGATGTTTCCAAATAGCATTATAGAAACCCCATTTCCTGTATCATTAATCATCGACTCTAACATAAACACCTTTCCCTTTTTTAGCTTTTGTGCTTTCTCTTTTTTTCTTCTTTTAAATTGATGATAAAAATTTACAGCCCCCAAAATTAATATTAACCCCATTAAGACATATGATGCTTGTTTTAAATGAAGCACTAGAAAAAACAATATAAAAATTGCAATAGTGGTTAGTAGCTTTGGCAACTGGAACCATTCTTTAACAAATCCGTAAAGTATTTTGCGGTAACGATTACTCATCGCTTTTTGGCGTTTTTCTACAACATCCATAAAACCAAAAACACCAAATTTTTTAAACTCAACTTGCAAAGCATCATCAAAAGCTAACTTTGGGTTATACTGCCACTGTTCTTCAATACCATTACTTAGGTGGTCTACAAGTTCTGTTTGTAAATCGTAATGCTCTACATAATGCTTGCGTGTAAATACATATAACTCTTCTATTTGTCCTTTGGTTAGTTTCATGCTAATTTTTTATGGGCTAATTTGTATTTCTTTAATTGATTAACAAACAATTGAATAGCTGTGTAGAAAAAAGGGAATAACAATGCTAATACAAGAAATATATAGGTAAGTGAAAACTGCTCAACATCTTCCAAAAATATTTTAGGTGCAAATAACAATAGCCACACAAAACTTACACTTGTAGTACTAGACATATAAGCAGCATTAATTGTTAAAGATTTAAACATATTTTTAAGGTTGAATAAAGCAATTAAAATGGGAGTTAATGACATAACCATTAACAACCTCATTACAAATTCATATATTGCCTCAACAGCAAAATACTCCTTGGTATATAAAAACAAACCCAAAACACAAGCGTATACTATTAATGATTTGGTATTAGTAAAAAATAGCTTTAACACTTTTCGTTGAAGCTTTACAAAACCCTTAGTTAACCCTTGTCTTTTTTCTTCAATTAACTGCTTATATCCAGACGAATCTGCATACAAACTAGGAAAAGTATCCCAACCGGTATTTTCCTTGTTAAGTCTTTTTATGGTCAAATCGTTTCCAAATTTAACATGAACTGCTTGCATTGCCTTGGTAAAACTAGACCCCGCTTTCATTAGAGCTTCTACTTCATTACTAATATGGTCTAAAAGCTCCATACGAACATCCCAATATTTTACCTTATTTTTAAGAAGATAATCATCTATAAACCCTATTTGTTCTTTGTTTATTTTCATATTAAACAATAGTATAATGGTTGGTATATTTTTTATTTAACTGGAATACAACAGCAATGAAAGCCGCAGATAACCCGAGCAAGAGTGCAAAAACTATTGAAAAAAAATAGTCGTTTGTAATAATGATTTTATCATTAAAAAAAGGATTCTGAATAATATTGTAAACTTGAAAAATTAGAATTAATATGCATCCAGCTCTTTCAATTCCAGAAAAACGTTGCTTACGCTTTTTTAACACTACAATGTAATATATTAGTATAGCAATTATTAAAAAACCAAATGGTATAAACTTTAATATTTTCTTATCTCCTAGAGGAAAAAACTGTATTAAAAGGAAAAAGCTGACTACCATAACACAGATATTTAATGGCGCTATAAACTTTTTAAAAAGCGATTTAAGTACTATTTTATCTGTAGTTTTTTTAAACTGCTTATTGCACTGTAACAACTCTTTTTTATGCACAACCATATACGCCTTAAAAGCATCATAAAACGTAAGGTTCTTACTATCCATTTCGTCTAATACCGCAGTAGCAACATGATCTACCATTTCCGTTCTGACATCTGTAAACATAATATCAGAATTTTTAAGGTAAGTGTCTATAAATTGTATGTCTTCTTTGGTTAGATTCATATTAAAATCTCCTTTAAAAATTTATATTCTCTTTTAATCTTCTTCTGCTTAAATGTTACCTCAACTAAAGCCGCAATATTAAGTACTAAAGCAAAACCGATATATCCTAAAAACAATGGTGGATACTCCAAGAAAAAGTCTTTAAATGGAGAAAATATATAAAGTAGTAAATGAGGTAAACTAAAAATATTAAAGAGGTAATTAGCACTTAATAATTTTAGTTTAAGTCTATTTTTATAATGATTGTATAAGAAGAAAGTAAACTGAAAAATAATTACACCAAAAAAAGGAAACAGTACAGCTTTTTCAAACAACTCTAAACTAAGAATTGTATACAATTGAAAATATACAAAAGCTATAACAAACGTAATTAAATAGAAATAAGGCGATTTCATAAAAACCAGAACTCGCTTCCAAAGATCTTTTTGATATCCCCAATGCATGGTCTTAGCCTTAGCTTCACTAACTTGTTTACACCAACTAATTCTTTTGCGTAAAAAACTATCTAAATCTGGGTAATTATCCAGAGACTCATACTCAGATACCAAATGGTCTATTAGCTCAAACCTTACATCTACAAACTTTATATCTTTCTTTTTTAGATAATCGTTTATATTTAATATGTCTTCTTTTGTTAATTTCATACCGCTATTCTATACTCCATTTAGGGTTTACTAAATTTTGCATACTACGTATAAACTCTTCTAGTTCTGCTAATCTGTTTACGGTTTCTTTTTCACCAGCTTCGGTTAGCTTGTAATATTTACGCAAACGGTTATCAACCTTTGCAACCTCAACATCTAAAAGTCCTTCTGCTTCTAATTTATGTAAGGCTGGATACAATGCACCCTCAGTAATTTTAAGTTCTCCTTTGGTTAACTCTTTTACTTTTTGCGTAATCTCATACCCATACATCTTGCCTTTTTCTTCAAGCAACTTTAAAATAATAGTATTTAAACTACCCTTGTATAATTTAGAATTTCCCATTTTTTCTATTCTCTTCTTTTGCTCTTAAAAACAAACATCACCTAGTTATATAGCAACTTTTAGCACTAAAATTGCTCTTACGAATATATACATAATTTTCTTATGCATAAGATTTCTATGTATTAAATTTTAGTGAACTTGGTTTTTTATCAAATGGGCAATGTGTATTTTTGTAGAAAATATTTTTGTTATGAATCATTTTCACCCGTTAACGGTACAACATATAAAGGCTTTAACGCCTAGTTCTGTAGCAATTACTTTTGCTATTCCAAAAGAATTAACTCAGACTTTTAAGTTTGTTTCTGGTCAATATATCACTATAAAGAAAGATATTAAAGGAAAAGAATTACGTAGAGCTTATTCTATTAGCTCTTCTCCTAAAAAAGATTGTATTACCATTGGTGTTAAAAAAGTAGACAATGGCGGGTTTTCAGACTACGCACATTCTAAACTTAAAGAAGGAGATGTATTAGAGGTTATGCCTCCAGATGGTAGATTTGTTTTTAAACCCACCGATGCGGTTAAAAATGTTGCTGCTTTTGCTGCTGGTAGTGGTATTACTCCTATAATTAGTATTGCTAGGTCTGTTTTAGACAGCAATCCAAAAAATAAATTTGTTTTAGCGTACGGTAACAAATCTTTTGAAGAAACAATGTTTCATACGGATTTGGCTAAGCTTCAATTAGAATACAACAACAGGTTTTTTGTTCACTTTATTTACAGTCAGGAGCAAGATGAAAACTCTATTTTTGGTCGTATAGATAGGTCTACGGTAAACTATGTTACCAAAAACAAACATAAGGATATTGCTTTTGATGATATTTACTTGTGCGGACCAGAAGCTATGATTAATACCGTTTCTGATACTTTAAAAGAAAACGAAGTTAGCGAAGACAAAATACACTTTGAACTTTTTACCTCTACAGAAATTAAGGATGAAATGCCCGTAAAAGAAGGTGGCAAAACGTCTGTTACCGTTACTGTAGATGATGAAGAGTTTACTTTTGAAATGGATAAAAATACTATTGTACTAGATGCTGTTTTAAAAGAAAATATAGATGCACCTTACTCTTGTCAAGGCGGCGTATGCAGTAGCTGTATTGCTCGTGTTACGGAAGGTAAGGCTGAGATGGTGAAAAACCAGATTTTAACTGATGGTGAAATTAAAGACGGACTTATTTTAACGTGTCAAGCACATGCAACAACACCTACTTTAAAGGTAGATTTTGATGATGTTTAATTGCATTTTTCTATAAAATATAATGAAGCTGTTCTGTAAAAGAGCAGCTTTTTTAGTTTTAATACGTTTTACATTCTTTTTCAAAAACTCTGCAAGCCGCGTCGTAGCCAATTAAATACGCCTTTTCTATACCTTTACGGTCTAACAAGCCAATACGTTCTATCTCCCTAGATTCTAATAATAAGTTACAAGCTCTTAATTTTTTCTTTGCTGATGCGTATATCATTAAACCGGTAACCCTACCTGTAAGTTGTAACGAATTTTTTAAATCCTTTTCATCTAACCTACCTACAATAGACACATTACTGCCTATAATATAGTCGCACGTATGAAGTAACGGCTCTAGCGGAAAATTATTCATAATACCACCATCTGCATATAAATTACCATTAATTTGTATAGGCGAAAAAACAGGCGGTAAGGCAGCAGAAGCAAGCATTGGTCTAATTAGTTCCCCTGACGAGAAAAACTCCTCATCCCCGTCCTGAAGGTTAGTAGCCACAATATGCAATTCTCTTATTAAAGCAGAAAATGCATTCTCAGGAAAATACTTTTCAAATACGCTTATATACTTTTCTGTATCTAAAAAACCTGCTTTTGCAATAGTTAAAAAATGATAACTAAAAAGAGGTGTTTCTTTAAAGAACTTAAGCATATCATCAATAGAATTGCCATTAGCATATAAAGCACCAACCAAAGCACCCACACTACTGCCTGAAACAATTTTAGCATCAATTCCAAACTCGTTCATAGCCCTAATTAACCCAATATGAGCCATACCACGAACGCCCCCACCAGAAAGCACAAGACCAATAGATTTTGAAGTAGAAATTTTAGCTTCCATTTTATGTGTTTTTATCAAATTTACCACAAAATGCCATTAGAAAGCACTTCTTTTTTTAAACTGATTGGTTTGTTGCTCTATTCATACGATATCGTTTCTGATTAAAAAGAAACATTCAACCTAAAAAAGCCAACGCTTATAGACTTTTAGGCCAATTTGATGCTTTTGCAAAAAATAAAAACCAACTAGACAGTTGGTTTTTGATATTATAAACAATAAAAAAGAATACGCTTAATTCACTAGTATTTCACGTGCTTCAGTTAGTAATTCTACTCTCTTTTTTAAGTCAATTTCTAATGGTAGCTGTGCCAAACCTATTATTCTACGAAGCATTTCTACTGCCATATATTTATAGCATAATTCGTCATTTAAATCAGCTAAGTTTTTATATCGTTCTAGTGCTTTTTCAATTATATCTTTAGGTTGATCTGCCATTTTTAAATGCGCTAACGTAACTCCTATTTCAAACTCAGCCAAACCAAAAAAGCAAAACTCAGGATCAATAATTTTTACACCAGAAACAGTTGCCAACCAACTCCCTGGAAAATAATCGCCGTGCAATAGAATATTACCATCCTCTAAATATAATTTTCCTAGTTTTTGAACTTCTTCTTTTAATGCAGCATCTTCCTTAAACACATTTGCTTCTTTTTGCAAACCAGGCAAAACAACATCTAAATTAATACCGTTGTCTTTAAGATAAGGGTAATTAAAAATATGCTCGTGATTTAACTCGCGCATTTCACAATTTGTTATTTTGTAAGTACACGTATCTGTACTAATGCTTGTATGTAATGCAGCAACAAAATCTATTACAGCAAACAAGTCCTCTTCTAAAAAGACCTTGCCCTCTTGGTACAAATAAGTAAAGTCAGATCCGTTACCAAGATCATCCATAACCATAACGCTATTCTCCCTATCTAAACCAACAAGCTTAGGCATCATTTCTCTTAGTGCCGGTACCGTTTCTATTAACTCATAAAACTCCGCTTCTCTTAATACTCGTTCTGCTGGGGCTGCCACTTGTGGGTATTTCTCTACATACTCGCGACTTTGCTTTATTATAAAAGATCTTGTTTCTGTTAGTACACGCAGCGTAAAGTTCATGTTCCCTTCTCCAGGCTTTTCTACGGCAGTTATAACCTCATCTTCTTTGAGCCAGTTTTTACTTTTAAGGTAGCTGGTTAGGCTGTCTATATTGGTGTTTAGTTTTATCACTTTAGTTTGCTTTAAAAGTTGACATTAGTTTTTGATGAAAACCAGGAACCACATCATAACAATAGGTTACTGGCGCGCCTTCTTCTTTAGTACAAAGTAAGTACGACTTAAATGTTTCTTTATTATTCTCTTTTACGGTATCGTCTAAATTAATCTCTAAACGAGCTTGTAAAGGCTCTGATATTATGTCTTCTGGCGCAATAATGTAATGACTTGCCATAACATCAAACGGATTAAAACCATCTGCTCCTTGATTCTTCCATTGCTCTAGCCAAGGTTGTGATGCTGTTGCCAACCAACTCATCCCCGGAGTTGTAGTTTTTAATGCCTCAAGATCTTCTTGCTTTACCCAAACTTTACTAGATATTTCATACGGACAAAAAACAAGTGGCACGTTGTGCTCTAACAATACACGAAAAGCAGTATTATCCAAATCAAAATTTAAATCCTGAGCTAAAACACCTTTGTTCCCTATTTTAAAATAGTCTAGAGGTGTTCTACGACCAGCGACTAGCACAACCTCAACAATTTGAGATTGTAACTCCGGATATTTTAACAACAACAAACCAACATTGGTTGCTGGCCCTATTGCTAATATGGTCAGCGGCTGTTTTTTTAATGCAGCAGCCATTGCCTCTACGGCATCATTAGTTACCACACTATCTAAGTTTATTGCTACACCAGCACCTTTATAAACCTTAATTTTTTGTGCTGCAAACTCCTTACTTATATAGTTCCCAATAGCAAAAGCATTTTCTACGCTGTTGTTACCAAAAACAGTACTTAGACCATTAATTTTTACATTATCTGCCTGTAACAATTGTAAAACCGCATAGCCATCATCTACATCAGAATAGCCAGGTTTTCCAATATTTTTTTTACCAACAGCTAAGTCTGCATCTATCCAAACTTGTTTAACTCCGTCTACAATTCCGTTTGGCTTTGCTTGCTCAGTAGTTTCTTTTTTTGGCTCTTCTTTCGCTTCTGCCACAACATCTTTAACCTGCTCTTTGCAAGTCCAAAATACTGTAAACACGAGTAAAATACCGAGTAGTTTAATTTTTTGTTTCATAATTACCTTTCTATTTTTCCCACCAGCCCTTGCTGTTAATATTATCTCCCCCAATGCGCTCAACAGCTTCTTTATAATTTACACTATTGGTAGCTTGTTCTGACTCTGGATACAAATACCGAACGGGATATTTATCGTTATTAAAATTATCTGGACCAGCCTCTAAGTTTGGAATACCTGTTCTACGAACATTAAACCAAGCCTCGTGACCAACATTAATTAGACTTAACCATTTCTGCGTAAGTATCTTTGTAAGATCATCCGTAGAACCATTTAAAGCAACCGCTGCTCTTGTAAAATAATCCGCAGGTAATTCAACATTGTAATACTCAAAACTAGCTGTTACAGCATTTTGGTAATATGCATTTGTATCGCCTGTGATATAACCCCTAGCTGCTGCTTCTGCTAATGCGAATTGCACCTCTGAGTATTGCATATATTGCGCATCTATACCATCTGCTACATCTCTAAAAATAGAACCAAATAAAGAAATAGTAGTTAGGTCTATTCCGTTTGCATTTATGGTACTACTAGACTGTCCGTTTTGTAATCCTTTATACTCTGGTGTCGCAAAGTTTTTACTTGCTTCGGTTGGTTTGTAAAGCACCGCCACACGAGGATCGTCCCAAGCAGTTAAAACAGTTTCTACTGTCTTTGTCATTGTATGCTCTTGATACAAACCTAAAGCTGCGTTAAACATAGGAAACTGATTAGGCGCAGAAGCCAAATAAGGCACTACAGCATTGTCTGCATTAGACTGCATTAATTTACCAGAATCTGCCAAAGCCTGTAAATCTGTAAAATCTGTTGTTCTTTTACTACTACGCAATAAGTAACGTACTTGGAGTGAGTTTGCAAAACGTACCCATTTCTCTAAATCTCCCTGAAACATAATATCACCCTGAATTACGTTGTTTGTATTTTCAAGCGTGTTAACAGCTTTTTTAAGCACTGCTACTATTCCTGTTTCTGGATCTGTATAAATGCTTTCTTGTGTGTCATACTTAGGAGAAAAAGTACCTTCTAAAGCTGCTACTGCTTCTGTATATGGCACATCATTCCAAAGATCTGTTAATTGAGAAAACAAATAACTCTGCATAATATCACCAACAGCCACGTAGGCGTCGTTTGCCGCCGGGGAAGCTTTCATCGATTTAATATCTGATAATAATCTAAAAATAGCACTCCAATACTCGCTATTAGAACCCATTTCATAACGGTCTATACGTTCAAACTCAATACTTGCTGCAAATTGCGCTAAATAATTGGCCTGTCTAAACCCTTGTTGGTACGCACTTAAGTCTGACGATACAGATACCACATTGGTTAATAAAAACTGTGGATCTACATTTTCTGGTGCATTCGGATTTGTGTTTTTTTCTTCAAAATCGTTAGTACAAGCGGTAAAAACAATGCTTGCTACTGCGGTTGCTACAAATAGCTTTATATATTTTTTCATCTTTTTACGTCTTAAAATTCTGTTTTTAAACTAACACCAAAGCTTCTGGTAGACGGATATGAAAAATCTTCTACTCCGTATGTAATACTCTGCTCTTGCAAACCATTTAGTTCTGGGTCAAAATGTGGATTCTCTGTAAACAACAATAAATTACTACCTACTAAACCTATTTTTATTTTATTAAAACCAATAGCATCTACAATTTTAGCCGGGAAATTATAGTACACACTCACTTGTCTTAACTTTACGTAAGACGCACTGTAAAGTGCACTAGCCTCGTTACCGCGATCAAAAAATGCATTATTGTATGCCTGTGCGGCAACTGCTGTGGTATTTGGTGTGTATTGCGGATTATCTGCAGTACCTGTATTTACAACGCCAGAACCAATAATACCAGATTCTCTACCTTCTAATGTTTCTTTTAATACGCCAGATGTACTACCCAAAGCCTTTGTTCTAGAAACTATTGTTCCGCCTTTACGCCAATCGAACAAAAAGGTAAAATCTAATCCTTTGTATGAAAATTTGTTGTTGAAACCCATTGTAAAATCTGGATTGTAATTCCCTAACAAACGCAGGTTAGGATCTTGAACAGGAAACCCGTTAGAGTCGTGCACAATTTGCCCATCTACCTCAACAAAACCAGTACCGTACATATCGCCAACACGGCCATCTTTTTTAGCGATGTAAAAAACAGAGTTAGATCCGCCACCACCAGAAAATATATTTGCCGTACCCGTTACAAACTGGTCTACACCATCTGGCAACTCTTTAACCTTACTTTTAAACGTAGAGAAGTTTACCGAACTCTGCCATTGAAAATCGGCATTTTTAATTACAGTTCCGCTAAGTAAGAGCTCTAAACCTGTGGTTTGTACTTTACCACCATTTACGTTAAAACTACCAAAACCACTAGATTCTGATATTGGTCTAGATATAATTTGATCTACACTTGTGTTTTGGTACCCAGCAGCATCTAATTGCAATCTGCCATTAAAAAACCAAGCTTCTAGACCCGCTTCAAAAGCATTAAGACGTTCTGGTTTTAGATTTGCATTTTTTAAAACCGTCTCGTTAGTTACCCTAAAATTAGAACCGTAATTCTGATTAAATAAGAAATTCTGAGTATTTTGATACGGATTGGTATCATTACCAACACTAGCCGCACTAAACCTAAAGTTTAAATACGATATTGGCTCTGGTAATTGAAAAAGACTACTAGCTACAAAACTTAATCCGGCTGAGTAATATCCAAATGAATTGTTGTTAGATGGCAATGTGCTACTCCAGTCGTTACGATACGTAAGGTCTAAATACAATGCATTTTTATAAGACAAATTACCAGTACCGTAAACACTATTAATTCTTTTTTCAAACAGCCTGCTATCTCCTTTAAGCGGAGTTCTAGAGTTTGCTAGGGTGTAAATTCCTGGCAATGCTAGTTGTGAGGCTTCTGCATAGCTGTATTTAATTTCTTGGTCAAACCTATTTGCACCTACAGCAACAGTGTATTTTAAATCATCGTTTATAACATCTTTATAAGACAATAAAACATCTGTATTTAACTCTCTAAAATTTATATTATCTTCTCTAAAAGAACCTTGCGGATTTGCGTTTGTACTTACCGCTCTTCTAAACTCGCGCTTATCTGCATAGGTATCTATACCTGCACGTACCACAACATTTAATTTATCTGTAATATCATAAACAGCTGCAACATTACCTAAAACTCTATTTTTATTAAAGCTATTGGTGTTTTCATTAACCGTTAAATAAGGGTTTGTAAGCCACAAGTAATTAATATCATAATGCTGCACACCTTCTTGACCAGCTTGCCAGTAATTTTTTAAAGCAGAAACGTCTGCCTGCCTGCCTGTCCAGTTAAAACCATATAACGGATTCTCGTATCCGTAACCAAGGTTTGGCCTGTTACCACTGCGCGTATTTATATAGTTTACAAAAGCATTTACATTTAATTGCTCTGTTAATTTCTGATTTAAGCTAAGCGAAATACCATCACGATCTAAATCTGTGTTTGGTACAATGCCCTCGTTTCTTAAATTACTATAAGATAATCTACTGCTTCCGTTTTCGCCTGAAGAATTAATGGCTATATTGTTTTGCTTGGTAATACCAGTTTCAAAAAAATTACGCACGTTATTAGGGTTAGACTCCCAAGGTGTTGCAGTAATAGGCGTATAACTACCATCTGCATTTGTTCTAGAAATTACATCACCTGCACGCACAGGATTACCGTTAATATCTACAGAAGGACTGTTAAACTGATTTACCAATAAACCCTGATCTAACCTTGGACCGTAGCTACTTAAACCACCATCATTAACACCAGCACCTTTTCCGTTTTGAAAAGAATATTGACCGTTAGAACCACCACCGTACACATTTTGGTAATCTGGTAAGGTAAGTAAGGTTTCTATAGTAAGCGAGTTACTTGTTGTAACACCAAAACCTTTTTTATTTTTACCTCGTTTTGTAGTAATAACTACAACTCCATTTGCAGCTCTAGCACCGTAAAGTGCTGCAGAACCAGCTCCTTTTAATATAGAGATTGATGCAATATCATCTGGAGAAATTTCAGAACCACCGTTTCCAAAATCTACCTCTTGCAAAGCACCGTTGTTTACTAGGTCACTCGTAATTTGCTCGTTACTAATTGGCACACCATCTACCACAAATAAGGGCTGATTGCTTCCGCTTAGAGAATTCTCACCACGAATTACAATTCTAGATGAAGAACCAACTCCAGAAGAACCATTTGTTATTTGCACTCCGGCTACTTGCCCAGCTAAACTGTTTACTACATTGGTTAATGTTACTTCTGTTAATTTGTCTGATGATACTCTGGTTACCGCAGACACCAAAGATTGTTTTTCTCTCTCTATTCCCAAAGCAGTTACTACAATTTCGTTTAACTGTTCGTCAGAAGCCATTAGTGTAATACTTGCCGGAAAATTACCGTTAGTAATAGTAATTTCTTTGCTTGTAAACCCAATAGATGATACTTGTATCACAAAGCTAGTAGAGCTTGTTTGTAGTGTAAAGTCGCCATCTATAGTTGTGGTTGTATAATTTTCTTTGCCTATTTCTTTTACCGTAGCAAAAGGTATTGGTTCGTTATCTTGATCTACTACCGTAGACGTATAGGTATTTGTTTGCGCAAATACCATAAAGGCAAATAGCTGCATCACAGCTACTATTGCTATTTTCATAATTGAATGTACTAAGGTTGATAAATTAACTTATAAGCGCCTACTACCAGTTATAAATCTGCTAGTAGTTACTTACAATATGTGTTCTGTTGCTAATTTATGAGTTGGGCGGACCTCTACGTAAAAATGAGGATGCGTAAAACGAAGAAACAAGATTGTACCTTGTTTTTATTTTAATTATTGATTTTGCACCTAAATGAAGAACAATAAAAGTACTTAAAACCGAATTAGGATTTGCATATGCGTAATCTATTGCTGATGCTGTAGTATCTAAATCTTGAAGCGTTTCTAATACACCAAAAGAAATGCTCTCTGCAGTTGCTAATTGACTTATCTTTTTAGATAACTTAGAAGTTAACCAAGGTAAATTTTTAAACGTTTCTTCATTAAAAATACTCTTATGTATCCCAAACAAGTAAATACCACCATCTTTAGCAGGGCCAAATACTACTTTTTTAGTAGTCATTACATCCACAGCTTGTTGTATGTGTTTAGCTGTTAAATTTGGCGTATCATTACCAATAGAAATTACATTGGTGTACCCTTCTGCATAAAGGTTTTTATAAGCGTTGGTATAACGCTCTGCAAAAGTATTTCCTTGTTGCTGCGTTTCATCTAACCAAACAACATCTACATTACTTTTATTTGCAACCTTTAAAGTGTTCTTAATTAAAAGGTCAAAAAACTGTGTAGAGACTTCTCGTTTTTCACCACCAAACAACGGCTTCCTTTCTGCTTCTAATTTAGCTGAAAGGGAAAAAACTAGTAAAACAGTTTTGTTCTGGTGTAGTTTCATTGTGGTTGCTTGGTCGTTAAAAAATAGAAACCTTAATTTCTTTTATAAAAATAGCATAGAAATTTTTAATTAGATACTTTTTGTAAGACAATTACTATAATTACAACGCAAAATCCGCTAATTTTGATATTTATTTCATCTTTTACACAATAATAAAACAAACTAGGTAGTTTATATAGTTGTATAAACTATATTTTTATTTTGAATATTACGTAGTTTATCGTTTCCCCAGCCATTTACAACCTATAAATATATTTTGATGCAAAAAAGAGAACCTTGCAACAAACTAACTAGTCTATTTAATTAAAAAAGTAGCGAAATGGAAAAGAACTTAAAACGAATGGCAACAATGCAGAGAATGCAGTCTGTTGGCCTAGCTATATTTTACAAAAACGGGTATTATGATACTAGCGTAGATGACGTGTTAAAAGAACTATCGTTATCTAAAGGCGCATTTTATTATCACTTTAAATCTAAGGAAGAATTTTTTATAAGTATTCTACAGAACATTATTTTTCAGAAAGTATATAGCGAGTTAATTGCTCCTTTTGAAGGACAAGAAAACCCTGCTGTAATTTTAGATAAGTGTCTTGATAATGCCCTAGAAACAGCTGAACACAACCAATTAGACAATGGTTTTGTGTTAAGTAATTTTATGACCGAGTTTAGCGGTAAAAATGAAACCGTTGTAAAGCTCCTTAAAGAGATTTTTAAGGTCTGGGAAGTAAATCTTATTACCAACTTGCAAAAGGGTAAAACAGATGGTTATATAGACCGCCACGTAGATAGTGATGCGGTGGCTAGCTTTTTAATGTCTTCCTATATGGGTGTGCGCTTATTAATGGTAGAAGGCAATCCTAAATTACTACGCTACAAATACATTCAGCAATTGCGTAGTTATTTTAAAACTATTACTGTGAAGCGGTAGAGGTTGAATTATGGCTTTTTAAGGTGTTTTTTAGCATAATTGAAGAAATAATTAAAATAATAACTGAAACTACTATTATATATACTGATAAATCTCCATAAACATCATTAATTGGACTAATTACAGACTTAGCATTTTTAAAATTAATATATCCAGCAACAAAGCTAGTTAGGTTAGCCAAAAAATGTAGAACAATTGTATACCCAATACTTTTTGTTTTGTAATACATATACCCAAAAAATAGGCCTAGTAATAATGCATTTATTATCTGAGAAGGTAAAAAGTGTATAACTGCAAACAAAATTGTAGACACAACAATAGCTTTCTTAACTGAATATTTTAACAAAAAACCTTTTAAGAATAAGCCTCTAAATAAAATCTCTTCTAAAACAGGAGCAAAAATAATTGTAGAAATAGTAAATGGTAAATTATTAAAAGGATTAGTCAACTCCTCTCCAGCCCCATTAAATAATGGTAATAAAAACGATTTGAAAATAGGGGTAGAAATTCCAAGAACATATGTAACTACAACAAGTGAAGAGAGAAACAACAATTGATAATTCTTTACACGAAAAGAGAATTTTACTGATACCCCTCTTTTCTTATTCACGATATAAATTACAAGAAAAGTGCATAAAAAGCTTAGTATAAAATTTAAGGTGACTTTAAAGTCTAAATTGTCTGTAAATAAACCTAATACTGACACAATAATGCCGTTGATAACAAAAAATATTAAAAATACTAATAGAGATTGTATAATTGAATTAGGAAATAATTTTTTATCCATACTTCTTTAATTAAACTTTAAAATAATTTTACACTAAACTATGTATGAATATCACAATCCCAAATAACTACCCAACAACCTCCAAAATCTTTTTCACAACATCGTCTGCCAGTATGGTTTCCATAGTTTTTTCATAACCAGGCGGAAATTTATTACCGTAAACAGATGTTGGTATAAGTGGGTAATTTTCTCTGTTTGCTAACAATGCATTTGTGCTTTGCTGCGCAAATGGGTAAAAGCCAGCAAATGGGTGTGTAACTCCCCAAAGTGTTATTGTAGGTACCGCAAACATTGCACTTAGGTGCGCGTTACCACTATCCATAGCTAACATAACGTCTAAGTTTGAGATTAAAGAGAGTTCTTCTGTAAAGCTTAGTTTTTTAACCACAGAAACACAATTGCTATAGGTTTGCTCCCAGTTTCCTAAAACTTCTTTTTCTTTATCTCCTCCACCAAAAAGAATAATAGTATAAGTATTGGCCTCATTGAATTGAGACACCACTTTTTCCATTAATGGCAATGGGTACGTTTTTCCCTCAAAAGCTGCAAATGGTGCAATACCTATCCATTTTTTAGGTTCTTTTGGTAGTAATGCAAGCGCGGTATCAGATAATTTTTCTTTTGCTAAAGCGCAAGAATCATCAAGCTGAATAGGAAATCCTAATTTGCTAAAAACAGAAATGTAACGTTGCTGCGTAGTTTTTAGTTGCTTAAACACTTTGTTTTTACTTGCTGTAAGTGCTTTTTTATCGGCTCTGCCTTTATCAATTTGTACAAAAGGAATACCTGAAAATTTAAAGAACTGTTTTAAAATATTAGAACGCAAAACATTATGCAAGTCGGCCACAGCTGTAACCTGCATTGCTCTAAGTTCTTTATACAATTTAAAAAGACCAGCTACACCCTTGTGTTTGCCTTTTACATCTGCTTCGTAAACGTGTACATTAGGTAATTGTGCAAACATAGGCGTAAAAAACTGCCTTGTTAAAACGGTAACTTTTAAGTTTGGATTTTGCTTTAATAAACCGTTAACCACAGGGACCGTCATTGCAACGTCTCCCATAGCAGATAAGCGTATTATTAAAATATGTTCTTGAGGTTTACTTTCCACGAAGCACAGGGTTTAGCTCGTCATCATTATACATTTTCATTTGTTTGTAAACTTTCATGTACTTGGTTCCAGCTTCAATATCTGCGAGTAATTGATCTACCGCTGTAGAAAGGTCTTTCTTTTGTTCTAACAAAACGTCTAATTTAACTTGACATTTTTGTTTGTGCTCTACAGAAGCATCTGTCCTAGTTGCTTCTTCTTGCATATGATACACTTTTAATGCTAGAATAGACAACCTATCTATAGCCCAAGCCGGACTTTCTGTGTTTATAGTAGCACCTTCTTTTACTTGTACTGATTGGAATTTACCCAAGAAATAACTATCTATATATTCTACTAAATCTGTACGATCTTGATTGCTGGCATCAATTTTACGTTTTAAAACTAACGCACTAGCAGGGTCTATATTAGGATCTCTAATAATATCCTCGTAATGCCATTGCACCGTATCTATCCAGTTTTTTCTGTACAATAAATGCGCTATCTCATCTTTTGGATATGGGTTTTCAAAAGGTTGATACACATCATCTAAAATGTGGTATTTATCTATACTTTCGTTAAATATTTTAAAGGCGAAATCACTAAACATGCTGTCAATTTTAGACAAATATACCAATTTTTACTTCAGTAAAACCTTAAATACAAATACAGATATTGGCACTAGAATAGCCACAAGCAGGGCAAATTCTTTAAAACGAGGTTTGCGAATAATATCTACATAGTTGGTTAAGAAGACAGCAGCCGGAAAAAAGGTAACCATAATAGGAAAAGAATTCATAGACACCTCAAACAAGGTTACAAATATGCCAATAGTAAAAGAAATAGCAACTAAACGCATACTAGCTAAACGCCCGGCTCCTGTTTTACCCAATTTAACACTACTATAAATACCCACAAAAATAACTATGATAAGGTAAATTAACAGCACAGAGGTCTTACCCCACTCCGAAAACATACTAGGCTCTAAATCTATATTAAACACATAATGTTCCTGTATAAATTGAAGCTTATCTACAGCAGATAAAAAAGCAACCGTTAACAAACCAACAGCAACAAAGGCAGAAAAAGGAATAAACCAATTTCTTATGTTTTTAGGTTCGTAAATATAAACAGCTATAAATACCCAAACTAGATATAACATAGCCCAATCATAAAAAAGACTCGCTACAATTATCCACATTGCTGCATCAAAGATTTTATACTTAATTTCTTTTAAAGATTTTAAACTGATCAGTTTTCTAGTAGCCAAAACAAGAAAAAAGCTGCATAAAATAGCGTTAGAGTCTAACAAAGATTCTGGAAAAAAAATACATAACAAACCATAAAAAAGGACCGCAAAAGAGTTCGCCTTGGTAATTTTATTGCGCTTTACTATAAAATTAACAGCAAAAAATGTGGCAAAAAGGGCCAAAAATATGCCTAAATTTGAAAATAGTAACTCGGGTGTAAATACAACGTCTTTGCCCAGAAAACGCACCAAACAATAGGATACAAACAAGAGTGTAAGTACAATTATGTAATTAATAGGTTTTGTTTTTCCAAAAAAGCTTGAAATCATCTAGAGTTTTTATATTTTTGCAGGGTAAATATACATATAAGATGAAAACATTTTTTAAAGCAATAGAGGATTTATTTGTTAATGTACTTTTTGCACCTTTGGATGCTTTACGTGCATTGGAGCTAGAAAGTTGGTGGGCAGCAAATACGCTTAACTGGATTTTTATGATTATTGGTGCCGTAGCAATGGTATATTGGATGTTACAACTTAAGGACCATTCTAATAAAAATGAAGAAGATAAGAGTGTAACCGCACATTCTTTTATTAAAATTTAAATATTTATTTAGCTGTACCGGCTAAACTTATATATAAAAAACCCAACTATATACACAAGGTATGTTAGTTGGGTTTTTATTTATGTTAGGTTTTGACTCCTACAAATCGAAACCTAAATCTTTTCTATAGTTCATTTTATCAAAATGAAGCTTTTCTACGTTTTTATACGATTGTGCCAATGCATCTTTAAAGTTAGCACCAAATGACGTTACAGCCATTACACGACCACCGCTAGTAACAACTTTACCATTTTCTAATGTTGTACCCGCGTGGAAAACAATAGAGCCATCTACAGTATCTAATCCTGTAATTTCTTTTCCTTTCTCATACGCCTCTGGATAACCACCAGAAACCGTCATTACAGTAGTTGCAGTTCTTTCATCAATCTTAATATCTATTGTATCTAGTGTCTGATTTGCAACTGCCGTAAACACATCGACTAAATCATTCTCTATTCTTGGTAAAACAACTTCAGTTTCAGGATCTCCTAAACGTACGTTATACTCTATAACTTTTGGTTCGTCACCAACTTTTATCAACCCAATAAAAATAAAGCCTTTGTATGGTAAATTATCTTTTACAAGTCCGTCTACCGTTGGTTTTACTACTTGTGAGTGTATTTTACTCATAAACTCTTCACTAGCAAAAGGAACAGGAGAAATTGCTCCCATACCACCTGTATTTAAGCCCGTATCTCCTTCGCCAATACGCTTGTAATCTTTAGCTGTTGGCAATACTTTGTAGTTTTTACCATCTGTAAGTACAAAAACACTTAGTTCTATTCCGTCTAAAAATTCTTCTATAACAACAGTAGTACTAGCATCCCCAAATTTAGAATCTACCAACATAGACGCTAATTCCTTTTTAGCTTCGTCTAAATCTTGTAAAATTAAAACACCTTTACCAGCCGCTAATCCATCTGCTTTTAAAACATAAGGAGCTTTTAGAGTTTCTAAAAAAGCTTGTCCGTCTGCCAGAGTTTCTGCTGTAAAACTTTTATATGCTGCTGTAGGTATGTTATGACGCATCATAAATTCCTTTGCAAAGTCTTTACTACCCTCTAAAGTTGCAGCTGCCTTTTGTGGTCCTATTACAGGAATATTTTTTAGGTCGATGTCGTTTAAAAAGAAATCGTGTATACCATTAACCAAAGGATCTTCTGGGCCAACAATAACCATATTTATGTGCTCTGTTAGAACAACTTCTTTAATAGCTTGAAAATCGTTTACACCAATTGGTATATTCTTTGCGATTGAAGCAGTCCCAGCATTACCAGGTGCTACAAAGAGTTTGCTAAGCTTTTTACTTTGATTTAGTTTCCAAGCAATAGTGTGTTCTCTACCGCCAGATCCAAGGATAAGAATATTCATAATGTAAAAGTTTGTTCAAAAATACAGTATGACGAATTAATATCCTTTAAAAAAGAAGAAAAAAGACCGCTTTGTTGTTAGATTCAAGAAACAAGACCGCTACGCTGTTAGAATCAAGATATAAGACGAAACTCTTTTATCTATGATCTATTTTCTCTTCTCTATTTTTTCTTCTCTTAACTCTAGAAAAAGAAAAAAGATCGCTACGCTGTTAGAACAAAGAATATAGACTTACTGTCGCGGAAATAGATTCAAGACCGTTTCACTACTAGATTCAGGATGCAAGACAAAAATATCTTTTATCTATTCTCTGTTTTCTTGACTCTTGACTCTTGACTCTTGACTATAAAAAGAAACAAGACCGCTACGCTGTTAGAAAAAAGAATATAGACTTATTCTTGCGGAAATTAGATTCAAGACCGTTTCACTGCTAGATTCAGGATACAAGATCAAAATCTCTTTTTATCTATACTCTATTCTCTGTTTTCTTGACTCTTGACTCTTGACTCTTGACTCTTGACTCTAAAAAGAAAAAAGATCGCTACGCTGTTAGAACAAAGAATATAGACTTACTCTTGCGGAAATTAGATTCAAGACCGTTTCACTAATAGAATCAAGAAACAAGACCGCTACGCTGTTAGAAACAAGATATAAGACGAAACTCTTTTATCTATGCTCTCTGCTCTATTTTCTGTTTTCTGTTTTCTTGACTCTCTATTTAGAAAAATCTCTATGTTCTTTATCCTGAAGTTCTTCAGGAGATAATGACTTAAAATAATCGAAAACTATTTTTAATCCTTCCGACCTAGAAACCTGTGGTTCCCAATCTAGCAATTCCTTTGCTTTTGTAATATCTGGCTGTCTTTGCATTGGATCATCTGTTGGCAATGGCTTGTAAATTACCTTTTGATCTGTTCCTGTAAGTTTTATAATTTCTTCTGCAAATTTACCTATAGTGGTTTCATGCGGATTACCAATATTAACGGGGTAACTATAATCGCTCATTAAAAGCCTATAAATACCCTCTACTTGATCATCTATATAACAGAAGGACCTTGTTTGCTTTCCGTCGCCAAAGACCGTTAAATCTTCTCCTCGTAAAGCCTGACCCATAAACGCTGGTACAACACGACCATCGTTTAGTCGCATTCTTGGTCCGTAGGTATTAAAAATACGTACTATTCTAGTTTCTATTCCGTGAAAACGATGGTATGCCATAGTAATAGACTCCATAAAACGCTTTGCCTCATCATACACACCACGTGGCCCAACTGGACTAACATTACCGTAATATTCTTCAGTTTGCGGGTGCACTAATGGATCTCCGTATACTTCAGATGTAGAAGCAACTAGTATTCTTGCATTCTTTTCTTTTGCTACCCCTAATAAATTATGTGTACCTAAAGCACCCACTTTAAGCGTCTCAATCGGAATTTTTAAATAATCTATTGGACTTGCAGGTGATGCAAAATGTAATATATAATCTAGTTTACCTGGAATATGAATAAACTTAGAAACATCATGGTGTTGAAACTCAAAATTCTCTAATGGAAAAAGGTGCTCAATATTTTTTAAGTCGCCCGTAATTAAATTATCCATTGCAATTACGTAGAAACCTTCTTTTATGAACCTGTCGCATAAGTGAGATCCTAAAAATCCTGCTGCTCCAGTTATAAGTACTTTTTTCATTGTATGTATTAATATGCCTTTTCTTCTCCAGAAACAGCGTTAAGTACGGTTTGTACTATAATTTTTAAATCTAAAAATAAAGACCAGTTTTCAATATAAAAAATATCGAATTTGGTTCTATTTAATATGTCTTCGTCTTTTTCTATTTCTCCTCTGTACCCTCTTACTTGTGCTAAGCCGGTAATACCTGGTTTTACAAAGTGTCTTACCATGTATTTATTTACTTTAGTTGCATACTCACTTGTATGCTTTACCATATGCGGTCGTGGACCAACAACAGACATAGACCCAAATAATACGTTATAGAACTGAGGCAACTCATCTATACTAGTTTTACGTATAAACCGACCCACTTTGGTAATACGCATATCGTTTTTAGTAGCCATATGGTTATCTGCATCATTGTTTGGTGCCATAGACCTAAACTTATAACAGTAAAACTCTTCATTATCTACACCGTTTCTTTTTTGTCTAAAAAAAACAGGGCCTTTAGACTCTATACTTATGATAATTGCCATTAAAGGGATAAGCCAAGATAAAAGGAAAACAATAACCAGTAAAGCAAAAACCACATCGAACAATCGTTTTACAAAGGAATTTATCCCTTCGTGCAAAGGAATTTCACGTAACGAAAGTACTGGTATGTAGTCATAGTACTCGAATTTTAATTTTTTAGAAAAGATGTTTTTATTATCTGGTATAAACTTTAAGGTTTTTAAATTGTTATCCGCGAAATTAATAAGGTTTGTCATTTCCTTGTTGGTTAACTCTGAAACCGAACAATAAATTTCATCTATATTATTTTTAGAGATATACTCAAAACTATCATCTAGATTAAAATCATCTACCTTAGTTGAAAACTGTTTAAAAAACTGAAAACCATATTCTACACGCTCCCTAAAAACGTTTACCAACTGATCTGCCTTTTTGTTTTTACCAATCACAACAACGTTTCTTAAATTACCTTTTATCCTTTTTCTGTAACTCATTAAAAGGTAATAATTTAAAAACTTGACAATAGATATTACCAGGCCTACATACAAAAAGTACTTACCTAGATTAAGTCTACTAATATTGGGCTGCTTAAAAAAACCTATAAAAGCATATAATATTAAAAAGAAAAAAACAAATTGAGTAAACAGTAGTATTAGTATCCTGGTTGCCTTACTATATCTATATACCTCATAAAAATTACTTTTTAATGATAATACAATCCAAGCTCCGGATAGGTAAAAATGAAATAGTAGTGCATTCTCAAAATTAATAGGCAGGTAAAAAGCAAATAGATTTATAATAAGCAAATCTAGCCCATATGATAATGGAATTAATAAAGAAGAAAATCTGTGTTGGTTAGATAGCATTTAGTGAGTTGATGTAAAAGTCAAAGATATTAACTTTTTAATCTTTCCTTTAAAACTAGGTACATAAATTTAGAATTACCAATTAAATAACGTTTCCACATTCGCTTTGGCTCTTGGGCAAACCTATAAAACCATTCCAAACCATAATTTTGCATCCACAATGGAGCACGCTTTACCTTACCTGAAACAACATCGAAACTACCGCCAACTCCCATAACAAAGTTCACTTTTTTTAAAAGCTCTTTATTTTCGTACAAAAAGTTTTCCTTAGTAGGAGAACTAATAGCCACAAATAGGATGTTTGCTCCACTCTCAGCTATTTCTCGAGCAATATCCTGCTCTTCTTCTTTTTTAAAATAACCATTCCTATAACCAGCAACAATATCTGAAGAATACTGATTTGAATATATATTTACAACCTCCTTAACCACTTCTTCTTTTGCTCCAAAGAAAAATACTTTATATTTCTTTTTAGCAGCCAAAGCAACCAGGTTAACCATAAGGTCTATGCCCGCAACACGTTCTTTTAATGGTTTTTTTAAAATTTTAGAGGCCCACACTACTGCCTGGCCATCTGCATTAATTAAGTCGCTTTCATTAACACTTTGGCGCAATTGCATATCTCTCTGCATTGCTACTATCTTTCCTGCATTCACAACTACATGGTGTAATTGTTCTCCTTTAGAAATTGTAGCATCTATAATTTCTAAAGTCTCTTCCATACTTAAATTATGAATATGGGTGTTAAGTATGTTTATATCTTTCATTATAGAAAATTAAATTTACGTAAAGGCTACATGTAAAACATCTTTTATTTTTACAAAAAAAATCTTCTTTTTATTTAATCTAAATAAATAGTATTAATAGCTATTATTAACCTGAACTCAAATTAATACATAATTAAGCAATCGAAAAAAAATACTTTATTCATTACAAACTTAAAAACAAAAATAGAATACATTATAAAATAACAATTTCTTTTAATTTTAAAATTAAATTTTTAGTAACATATTTAGAGTCATACTTCTCAGAAGTATTTATAGCATTTAGTGAAAACTCATTTTTTTTAATATCACTAAATACGGAATATTGTTTTATACAATCTGCTAAGTCTTGTATATTACCAGGCTCAAATAAAAATCCATTAAAATTATTTTTAACATATGTTTTTATTCCTGCTATACCACTTCCAATAACAGGTATTCCGCAACTCATAGCTTCTAAACCAACCAAACCGAGACTTTCTGACAACTTACTAGGAAAAACAAAAACGTCTAATTCATTATAAAAATCGCACAACTGATTTTGATCCAATACACCAACATAAATAATTTTTTGTTGAAGTTTATTAACGGAAATTAAGTCAAGTAATTCATCTACATCGTCTCCCCTTCCTGCAATTAGAGCCTTAAAATTTACCCCATCTTTTTCAAGAATTCTCAATGCATTAACAAAATCATCCCATCCCTTATTTTTATCAATCCTAGATACAAAACCAAGCCTAAATTCCTTGTTAGACTCTTTATTTATTTTACAGTAAAAGGTTTCCCTGTTTATACCCCCAGAAGGGGATACAAATACATTTTCTTCCTCAAGAGATAAATATTGTTTTAAGATTAGCTCCTTAAAATATTGAGAAGGCACAACTATTAAGTCTATTTTTTTTAACAACCGCTCGTTCAATTTATCAATATACTTATCCTTAGACTTAGTAACGTCCGATCCATGGGTATTAATAATTATAGGTTTACTTTTTCCAAATAAAAAAAGTAAGAACAATAAGATAGGTGTATTATGTGATAAATAATGGACATAAATGACATCATAATCTTTTTTTATAAAATTAAAGCCAATTGAAATATAGTATTTTGCATATTTTAATATTTTACCAAATATCAAATGAGATTTACCAAAAATTAGCGAATAGCACGAAAACCGCATGCCCTGAGCCAACAATTGGTCTCTAAAGTTTTTAACAAACACACCATAAACGGGATCTTTGGAAGATGGAAACATATTGGATATTAAAAATATTTTCATTTTTTTGACATTAGTGATTCATTAAGACAATTTTATTTTCTCTAACCTAAAACCTAAATTTAACATTAATAAAATTTTAAATTAAAAACCTCTTGACTATTTTTTCATGACGATTAATAGGCTTATAATTTAAAACTAGTATAGAATAAAAAAAAGAAAAAATCATTACTCCTTGACTTCTACCTAAAAAACTTTCTGTCATAGAAAACAAAATAAAAACAACAAAAAAATGCATAGAACTCCCTTTTATTTTTGTGCTTTTATAAAAAACAATTAACAGAAACAAATAAATAAACAATCCTAAAATCCCATTAGAAACAAAAAATTCTAGATATTGGTTATGTGCATTATAATTATTTCTAAGTGCTAGGTCAAATCCTCCATTATAATATGCCCTACGGTACACCAATCTTGCATCACCAGAACCTACCCCTAATATTAATTTATCTTTTTCATTAAATACATTAGCAATCTCTTTCCAACGCTGAAAGCGTTCAAACTTAACTTCTCCATTAAGACTAATAATTTTACTGAATTTAGAACCTAAATAATTGAATTTAAGTGATAATAGTCCAGTCAAAAAAATCAACAAAACTACCCCTAAAATTAGTTTGATTCTAAATGTTTTTAATGCATGAATAAGAAAAATAACTATTAATGATATTATACCTACACGACTATTTGTCTCTATTAAAAAAAGAAAGAACGGTGCAAGAATTAGAATTAATTTTAACTTATTTTTTTGCAGTTTCATAAAAATCTTATCAAAACATAAAACACTAATAAAGAGCACTAATAATACCGCAAAATAACTCGGGTGAACACCCAATGGCTTAACTAAATTTGCATCTGTATAGATCCACTCAAAAAAATATGATGCTTGTTTTAAATAATTTTCTCTTGAAAGTATAGATTTTATAATATTAAACCAACAAATCAGCATTCCAATAAATAACCCCCAACCTAATGATATGTATATACTTTTAAAATTGAAATCACTTTTTCTATGCAGTAAAACACTTATAGGGATTATAACTAAAGGCAAAGTTCTCCCTATATCTTTAAGTACTCTAGTGGTATCCTTAGAAAGGAAAAAACCAAAAACAAACGCAAGAAAAAGAAATAAAAAAGAAATAATCTCCAATTTATTTTCTTTTAAATTTATAAATCCTCGATGCCTTTTAAATGTGATAACACTACCAAAAACAAATAAACACAAAGCAATTGTATTCAAATTTAAAAACAAAGGAAAAGTAATAACATAAAAATATGTGCTCAATTTAAAAAAAATGTCCTGCCAACTATTGTTGACTAAGCAACTTTTTATATCTTTTATCATAACTATTTCTTGATGTAACCTCCTTAAAGTGCTCTACTACAGAAGTATAAGTTTCTTCATCCATATTTTGAATGAATAAATGAATTTTTTCTTGATTAGTTAAACCATAAAACAAAGGGTAGCTTTCTCCCAACAATTTTACAATTGGGACGTGTCTTTCTGAAAAAAAAGGAAGCTGCATAGCAACAAAATCCAACACTTTTATCGGAAAAGTTAAATCATCATATAAATTTCTTGGTCTTGTATGTATTGCAAAAGCAATATTATGATTTTTAATAAACGAAGGGATTTCGGAATGAACAACTTTATCAAAAGCTATTTCTTCTTCTTTAAATTTAGATGCCAAACCTTTATCTCCAGATAATACAAAAAAATTATAATATTTAGAATATGCTCTAGAAAAATCAATAAATTTATCAAACCCTGCATTTGCATATTTTGTACTACCTAAATATAATATTCCGACTTTTTTATTAAAACTAGGTATACTATAACTCTTATTTGTTTTCAAAGTACCAGGAGGTAAATCTGTATATTCACGACTGGGGTAAAAATTATTTTTTTCAAAAAAGACTTTCCCCATATCTTTAGTCGGAAACACCATATCTGTTGCGATTAGTGCCAAATAAAAATTACTTATTTTGTTTAATATAAGCGTTATTTTTTTCCTCGGTTTTTTATATTCTTCCGGGAACAACTCGATATATATATCCCTTATAAACACCGTTACTCTTTTTGAATACAACCTTAAAAAAAATAAAGAGACTACATCTAGCAAACCAACTCTATTTGTTGCAGATTCAACATATACTAGGTTTAACTTCCTTGGCTTTATACTTTTAAACAACTTATCTCCATTTTCTATAACTACACCACCGTTTTTTATAAAAACGTTTTTAAACATGGTTATTCTTGTTCTAGGCCCACCAGAAACTTTATTTAAATCAGGAACAACATATAGTATATTCATTACACAACTGTTTTAGTATTTACTCTTTTATCGTCAAGAATAAAAAAAGGAATCAACAAATAATAATAGTAATTAAAATAATGAATAGATAGAATACAGGTAAAAAAAACAAATACTACAAAACCTAACCTACCTTTAAGCAGCTTAATTTTAAAAAACAAATAGAGATGACTAAGTACAAATAAAACAAACAAAGTCCATCCACCTCTATGGTATATATAATAAAAGCCATTATCAATTTCTTGAAAACTAAAAGTTCTACTTAAAGATATGGATATAGGATTATAGCGATAAACCTGGGAACTAGTACCATAACCCTCACCAAAAAAAGATTTAAAAACTCCAAAATCTTCATTTTCAACAACCTGATTAAAATCTTTTACCCTAGTTTTAAGACTTCCATATTCCCAAGGTTTATAAATATATTTCATCTTAGCTGCCACTAATTTTGGAACATAGGGGGAATTTAAATAAGTCAAACCTCCAATAATAATAATAATAATAGAAACCAAATAAATAGGCTTCAATAGTTTTTTAAAATTCACCATTAACAAAAAGGCAAGAGCAACAAACACTGCTAAATTCATGAAATTTGTAGTTAGCGCAATATAAAGCAACCCCATCATTGCAGCTATTACAAGCTTTCTGTCAAACACTTTCCCTTTTTTTAAGTAATAAAAGAACAACAAATTAATAGAAATTATTGATGGGCCGTATACACGTCCTCCATGTCCTAAAGTATTTTCATTCCAAATATTAGGTATTAAATTAAATAATAGTAAAAAATATATGATAAATACAATACCATTTATTAAAAATAATAATTTCAAAATATTAATATTTTGATTTAACAATAAAAAGAAAAAAAGAAATGAAAAAAATTGAAATTTAATATCTATTAGAGGACTATCATGACCATTAATAAGACCTAAAAACAAATAAAAGGAATAGACTACTAATGCTAGAATATAATAACTAGGCATTTTAACCCGATTGTTATTAACAAAACATACACATCCTAATAGGATAATGTAAAGCATTAAAATTAAACTGTTAAAATCATTTGTGCCCTGAAGCATAAAAAGAATAACAAGCAACGATCGTATTAACTTATTCAAAACAAAATGTTAGATAGCAAAAATACATCTTCTGCTATAATAATTATTACTTTTGGAAATAAAATTAAATCATTCATAATTATGAAATTGAATAAATTCTTGTTTCTTGTTTCTTGTTTCTTGTTTCTTGTTTCTACTCAATCGGTAAGTGCCCAAAAGAAGGAAATTAATTTTAATTACAAAAAATCCAATTACCAATTCAGTATTTCTGATCTAAAAGAGAATATTCTCTTTAATGAAATACCTCGTACAGTTCCATATAAAGGTAATACCTTACTTAAAATAGCTAACAGTATAATTAATGATAGCATTATAGTTTTAAATTCTCTTAAATCGTTTAGTATTAATATTGATGCTATAGATTGGACAGAAAACCCACTCAAAAACGACACATGGCAATTATATTATCAAAATTTACTATTTGTATCATCACTTAATCACGCTTACAAAAACACAAATGAGATAAAATATCATAATAAAGCTAAAGCTTATATTAAAAGCTATATCAAACTACACCAAAACAAAAATTTTACTACATCAAAGTTTTCATGGTACGACCATTCGTGTGCTTTCAGAACAACTCATATTTTTCAAACAATAAGCAACGAATTAGGTTTAAATAAACCAGACATCTCTTTTATTCAAATTTGTTTTAACCATTTATCTGAAAATATTAAATTCATGGTTGATCCAACAAATTATTCTGTCCATAACCATTCCTTAATGATGGACCGCTCCTTACTATACTCTTCTAAAGCATTTATTAGCAACAGATTTATATCAGAAGATCTTAAAAATATTGCCTCAAAAAGGGCACTAAATAGTTTTGATAAGATTATAGATAAAAGTGGACTTGCTAAAGAGCATTCTATGACATATCATATTTTTAACCACAATCTTTACAAAAACATTTTTAAACTTATTGGACAAGGTACTACACCTCCAGACAAGCTTTTAAAATATTTAAAAATGAACGACATCTTAGTCCAATTAATCAAACCAGATTTAACATTTCCACTGTGGGGAGATAGTCAAATTGAAAAATTATCTCCGAAACTAGTTTCTGATTTTGAAAACGATAGCAGATTACATGCTCTATTAAGCAATTATAATCTAAATTCTATGGTTAGTTTTGAAAACAACATTGCAACATTGAGATCCAAAACAACCGATAAAAGCTATTTAGCACTATTTGCCAATTATAAATCCAAAGTACATAAACATCACGACGATCTTTCGTTTGTTTATCACACCTTAGGGACAGATGTTTTCACAGATCAAGGATATTATGGCTACGATAAAATAAATCGTCCTTTACTGATGTCTGTATTTGCTCACAATACAATAGTTGTTAATAATAAAGATTATACTCTTGGGAGAAAAGGCCAATACTCAAAATTAAATAGCTATACAACAAGAGACACTTATGAAATGATTGAAGCGTCTCACAACATGTATGACTCGCTAACTGTTAACAGACAGTTATTCTTTATTAAACCAAACTTAATAGTGGTAAAAGATGATGTTAATGGACTTAAAAAAGCAGAAACATTACAGCAAATTTTTAATATAGGCAAAGGAGTTTCCAAAATAAAAAACACAAACAATAAAGTTGTATTTTCTATGCCAAATAACATTACAGTTTCAATGTTTACGACAGGTGTAAAAAACACCTTTCTAGAAAAAGACTTTTTTAGATCAGTCAGTCCTTTTAAAATCGTGGACTCTAAACAAATAATTTTAAATTCTGACGACCCATTTATGGAAACAATAATATTGATAGAATCAAAACAATATAATTTACCTGTTACAAATCCTTATATAAAAAATAACATTCTTTTTTATACTAAAGATGACATAGAACATAAAATAAACTTAAACTAAACCGATTAATTGAAAAATAACTTAAGCGCACTTAGCAAAGATATTACCTGCATTTTCTCGATACCATTTCCGGTATTATAATTTGTAATACAGTCTTGTTTTAATTGAGAGTTTTGGACAAGATTTATATGCGATGAAAAATAATTATCTAGAAACAGTTTTAATTCCTTGTTAGTATGCATCCAATATTCTAACGGATTCATTTTTCATTTAATGTAGTTCTTAACATATTTGTTTGATTTTATATAGCTTAAGACCTCTTTATCCGTTTTAATTAAATATATCATTAAAACCATAAAAAGCACGCCACTAACAAACACTTGAAATATAATAGAATCAATAGCGGTAATACTATATAATACATAAATAATACTTGTAATAAAAAATGGTACAAAGATGTTCCGAACTAGTTCTAATAAGGGCATTTTAATCTGTTTAAAATAAAACATATACCACATAGGTAAAACAAGGAACATTTGAGCTATGGCCATTAATAATACAATAATTTCTGTTCCTTCACTTATACCTATAAAAATAACCAAAGGCATAACAACTGCAGTAATTATGTTCCAATAAAATTCTAAATCGGTTCTTCCTTTAGTTATAGATAATATGCCTACCAAACTTGAAACAGACCTAAAATATACCATTATAGTAAATAACCTAACCAAAGGTATTATATCTTCGTAACCATTTCCATATAAAAAACTTACAACTAAAGGTGCTAAAACAGCAACAGCTCCATATACGAAAGCATTAATAATACTTAAACTTTTAATTAGTTTATTAAAATATTCTAAAAGTAATGAATTATTGGTTTGATATCTTGGTAAAATCGATGTTGCCAATCTATTGACAATAGGGTTAATAACGCTTAAAGGCCTCTTAACTAATTGTTTAGCCAAACTATAACCACCTAGAATATCTGCTCCAAAAAATTTACCAATAATTAAAACATCTAAATCACGATTGATAAAATTAATAACTTGCCCTCCCACTTGATAAACACCTATCTTCAAAAAAGGTTTTGTTTCAGAATAATTATAATGAAACAATACAGGATTTTTTCTAATTCCTAAAATAAAATAAGCACTATTATTTAAACCATATTGTATTAGTGCGGCATATACTAAAGCATAGACACCAAAACCATAAAAGGCAAAACTAATCGCAGAGATTAGTGAAACAATTACAGAGGCTATATCAACTATAGCCATTGTTTTAAACAGTAGCTCTTTTTGAAAAATGGTTTTATACTGTCTTCCTATAGCAGAAAACAGAATAATTACACCTGATAAAGGAATAAGTCTAACAAGCTCTAATTCGTTATAAAAAGAGGCTACTAATGGACTTAGTACTATTATTAAAACAAACAATACCAAACTAAACCCAATATTAAGCCAATATAAGCTAGCATATTCTTTTTTTGTAATATTTTGTTTATGCAATATGGCCGACGTAATACCCATATCCATAAACAAATCCATAAACCCTAGTACAAAAGTTACTAATGCCATTAAGCCAAAATCTGAGGCGTCTAGAAATCGTGCTAAAATAGATATTTTAAGTAATGCACTTAATGCCAAAGTAATGGTTGATACCGTAGTCCATTTTACGCCAGAAATAGCTTGTTTTTTAATAGTCATTAAGAATAGATTTAAGCCCTTCAAACATATTGCTCTTAACCGCCTCAAAACCCATTTCGCTTATCAAAATTTTTCTATTATTATTGATTTGAGCATCATTTAAGCCTACAAACGCTTCAGGGTTTTTCTTTAACTCTTCATTTATAGAGAAAACTGCAATACCAATACGTTTTAGATAATGATAAAGTGTATTACTTTCATTTAAATAAACTTTGGATCCCATCCACAAAACAGCAATAACATTCCCAACAGCTTGTTGCCTGTAATGATTCATTATTACCACATTACAGCTACTTAAAAGTGTATTAAATTCATTTAAAGTAATAAACTCAGAAAGTGGCATCATATTTTGCCCAAAAAGAGTTTTTCCAATATGACTTATAGATTTTCCGTAATTCTTATCTCCATAGCTTAAAGGCACGATTATTTTTCTGTTTTCAAGCTTAATGTCCTTGAGTAAATCAAATGCTTCTATATGGTTATTTGTTAAAGAAGCCGAATTACCAATTAAAATATTAGTTCCGCTCACTTTAATGTTTTCTATACCTTTAAAGATAAAATCTAACGGATAATAGGTCATTTTAAAAAAAGAAACATCGTCAGACAAACACCCTAAAGATTTAAAGTAATCCATTTCTTCTTTGTAAAGAATTCCAAAATGATGTATTTTTTTAGCAGCATCCAAAACTGTCCGTTCTGGCGTTTTTGTATGATTCTTTAAAAAATAAAATAATGGTCGTATTATTCTTTTTAGCTTATTCTTTATAGTAGTATTAACAAAAAGCTCCTTTGTTTTATCCCCAATAGAATTTAATTTCAGCAATTTAGGGTTGTCATAAAACTCGCCTCCCCAAAAGAACCAAACTAATTTGGACACATTATTAGTCTTTAGAACAATTTGACTTTGAAAATAATTAAGGCCATGAAAAATAACTATATCATGTTTTTCTATTTCCTTAATACAGAAATCAAGTCCATTTTTATTCTTTACAACAATTTTAAATTTTTCATCGAGCGTAACATATTTAATATTAGAATCAATGGAATCTAATAAGATTACATAATAATTCTCAGTATTAGTTATATTTCCAAACTGCCAACTTATACTATTTATAAATTTTTCGTCTGTTGCTATATGCAATATTCTCATTTAAAAAAGTCGATTATCACTTTTGAAATCATATTTACTTCACTTACTTTTAAATTATAAAAGAGCGGTAAGCGTATTAGGCAATCCGTATATCTATCTGATTGAAGTAATTCTTGACCACTCTCTAGTGTATTGTTTTTTGTATAATAGGGACTCTTATGCAACGACAAGTAATGAAATACGGCATGTATCTCATTACCTTTTAAATGCGCTATTAACGCATCACGTTCTTTTATGTTTTTTGTAATCACATAAAACATATGGGCGTTATTTGTCGCAAAATTAGGCAAGCTAGCTAATTTTAAAATATTTTGATTATCTAATTCTTTTAATGCGCTATAATAAACGTTCCATAACGATTCTCTCTTCTGTTGTATCTCCTTTAAGTGTTCTAACTGCGCATATAAGAAAGCAGCTACCAGCTCTGATGGAAGAAAAGACGATCCCGTATCTACCCAACCATATTTATCAACCTCTCCCTTAAAAAAAGAAGAACGATTAGTTCCTTTTTCCCAAATAACCTCAGCCCGATCAACAAACCGACCATCATTAATGGCTAACAAACCCCCTTCTCCAGAAATTATATTTTTAGTTTCATGGAACGAGAATGTTCCAAAATGTCCAATACTTCCTAAGGGTTTTCCTTTGTAATAAGAATCAATTGCTTGAGCAGCATCTTCGACAACAAATAAATTATATTTATTTGCAATACCCATTACTACATCCATATCACAAGCAACACCAGCATAATGTACTACTACAATAGCTTTAGTCTTTGAAGTAATCAAAGCTTCTATTCCATTTTCATTTATACCAGGATGATCATCGCGACTATCAGCAAACACAATATTAGCTCCTTGACGAACAAATGCTAATGCAGAGGACACAAAAGTATAGGATGGCACAATTACTTCGTCTCCGGGCTTAATATTCATTAACATTGCCGTCATTTCCAATGCATCTGTGCAAGATGTGGTCAATAAGGCTTTCTTGAACCCAAAATTGTCTTCAAAATATTTTTGACATTTATTTGTAAAATATCCATTGCCTGAAATCTTTCCGGATTTTACAGACTCTTCAATATATCGAATTTCCTTTCCTACTAAAAATGGTTTATTGAATGGTATCATAAATTCCAATAATGGTATATATATTCTGTTTTACAAATTTTAAACCCACACTTTTCATATAGATTTTTAGCTGGTAGATTTTCTAGTTGCGTAACAACTTGAATATCTTTAAACCCTTTTTTAACTCCTTGAGATATTGCAAAATTAATTAATTTAGTACCTATTTTCTTCCCTCTGGCGTTTTGGTCAACTGCAACCAAACTAATATCACATAAAGAATCACTTTTCTTTTCTAAGGTGAAAAAGCCTAAAATTTCTTGGCTATCTTTAAAAATAGCAACCTCTATTGCTTTTTCTTCATAAATAGAATTTCTTATCCATTTCTTATATAAAAGCTCATATTCATTCTTTTTAAAATTTAAATCAATTTTAAACCTTGAATATTTTCCACTTTGCAAAGCAAGTTTCTCTATTTTTTTAAAATCATCTTTACCTTTTAAGAATATACTCACCTTACTATTTTCATCAAGGTTGGCGTGCTCTAACTGTTTACTAAAGGTAAGCTTTGTGTCAACTAATTGTACCTTACTAGACTCTATTTTTTGATCTGAAAATAAATAAACTAACCTGTATAAAGCTGCATTTTTTTTAAATTTTGGAAAATCAAAAGCCCCAGGGCTTTTTACATCAACTCTTCCAATAGTATATCCAAAAAAATCACTGTCCCAATCTAGCTTAATAATATTCATTTATATCCTTTTAAGATAATTGCCGTATCCGCTTTTTTTATAATTTTCAGCAAGTTTTGCTAGCTCCTTTCTCGATATATAGCCCATTCGATATGCAATCTCTTCTAGGCAAGCTATTTTTAGACTAGTTCGTTTCTCTACAGCTTTTACAAATTCTGTAGCTTCTGTTAAGGCTTCATGCGTCCCTGTATCCAACCAAGCAAATCCCCTACTTAATACTTGCATTTTTAATTGCTTTCGTTCTAAATAGTCTTTGTTTACTGAAGTTATTTCCAACTCTCCACGATGAGATGGCTTAACTTGTTTTGATATTTTCACAACAGAGTTTGGATAAAAATACAAACCTACAACTGCAAAATTAGATTTAGGTTTAACTGGCTTTTCTTCAATACTCAAGACATTACCTTCTGTATCAAAATCTGCAACCCCGTAACGCTCTGGGTCTTCAACATAATAACCAAAAACAACAGCACTTTTTTCTTCCTTAACTATATTAACAGAATTTGAAAGTAACTTTTGAAGTCCAGCTCCATAAAAAATATTATCTCCTAATACTAAACAAACATCATCATCTCCAATAAATTCTTCTCCAATAATAAATGCCTGTGCTAACCCATCTGGTGATGGCTGCTCTGCATAACTAATTTTCAAACCTATTTGAGAACCATCTCCGAATAAACGTTTAAAGTTAGGTAAATCCATCGGCGTAGAAATTATTAAAATCTCGCGAATCCCAGATAACATCAATACAGAAAGTGGGTAATATATCATTGGCTTGTCATACACCGGCAATAACTGCTTAGAAACAACCTTAGTAAGAGGATGAAGTCTAGTACCTGAACCACCGGCTAATATTATACCTTTCATTTTTTATACTTTTAAAACTTTAATTATATTGATTATTGTAATATTCTTGATAATCACCAGAGGTTATATTATTTAACCATTCTTTATTTTCTAAATACCAATCAATCGTTTTTTTTAGTCCTTCCTCAAAAGTAACCGATGGTCTCCAACCTAGCTTTTTATTTATTTTTGAAGCATCTATCGCATATCGCAAATCGTGTCCTGGACGATCTTTAACATAGGTTATTAACTTCAGTGAAGTTCCTTCTTTTCTCCCTAGTTTATCATCCATTAATGTACATAAAATCTTAACTAGATCAATATTCGTCCATTCGTTAAAGCCTCCTATATTATAAGTTTCTCCATTTTCACCTTTATGAAAAGCTAAATCAATAGCAACAGCATGATCTTTAACATATAGCCAATCTCTTGTAAATAAGCCATCACCATAAACAGGAAGGGCTTTATTATTTATAATATTATTTATAAATAAAGGAATCAATTTTTCTGGAAAATGGTTTGGCCCATAGTTATTAGAACAATTACTAATAACATAAGGCATACCATAAGTTTCACCGTAAGCACGTACAAAATGATCTGAACTAGCCTTTGATGCCGAATAAGGTGAATTTGGATCGTAGGATGTTGTTTCTGTAAACAAACCTGTTTTTCCTAAACTACCGTAAACCTCATCTGTACTTACGTGATAAAATCGTTTACCTTCCCAATTATTTTGCCAAAGACTTTTAAACGCATTTAACAACACAATAGTTCCTAAAATGTTTGTTTTAGCAAAGGCTAAAGGTTCTTTTATGGAACGATCGACATGACTTTCTGCAGCTAAATGGATTACTCCTGTAAATTTATGTTTTATAAACAGTCTATTTATTGATTGTTCGTCTGT
Organism: Cellulophaga sp. 20_2_10; assembly: GCF_023476645.1. GTDB lineage: Bacteria > Bacteroidota > Bacteroidia > Flavobacteriales > Flavobacteriaceae > Cellulophaga. The sequence goes on along the minus strand of NZ_JAMCOJ010000011.1, from coordinate 76,449 downwards.
GATATCTACCTTTAAAAAAGTATAGTTATCGGCCGATTGAATATCTTTTAAGTTTTCTAAATTGCCTGCATAAGTTAAAACATCCAGATTAAAAATATTATAATTAGGATACTTAGTAACCAAATGCCTAACCACGTGCGAACCAATAAAACCTGCTCCTCCTGTAATTAATATATTCATTTAAATTTTTCGCTTAATATATATTATAATTATAAAATAAAACTCGTTTACCAATATCTCCTTTGTAACCAGCTTGGTCATATAAGTAAAACTTAATAAGGTTAAATTTTTTAATTTTTGTTTTTATGCCTATAACAAGATAACAATAATTATTAGTTTTCCTTAATTTATAAGTTCCAATCCAAATTTCATACTTTCTATTTCTAGACGTAGCATAGTCTGAAAGGTTCTCTAAATAGTCTTCACTAACAAAACCTTCAACAGCAAAAGTGTATTTTGATACTATTTCACTGGTAATATCATCCTGGAACTCTAATATCAAATCATAGCTATCTTTTCCTTTCTCATAAAAAGCAAATCCTCTTAAATAAACATCATCCGTTAATTTTTCTTCAATTCCAACACTATTATCTAACTCTTTTAAGTTTGTACTCAAGTGATAATTTAAATCTTTTTTAAAAAAAACTTCTTCTTTTGGTTTATTTTCGCATGAAAAAATTATTAAAAGTATCAGACAAAAATAAAAATTGTTATTCATAATTATTTTTTTACCCCACAAAAGTCTAATACAACTTTATCTGTAGCGATATTTAACGATTTAAACTCATCATGAGAAACTAAAAACACAATAATATCTGCTTTGCTTGCAGCTTCTTTATAATCTGTTAGCTTAAATACCTTGTGCTCTGTAATATTAGGCTCTACAATATAATATTCCTCATCATTAGCACCCTGTAATACCTTTTGTGCAATGTATTTAGCTGGTGACTCTCTTAAATCATCAATATTAGGCTTAAATGCTAATCCCATTAGAGCAATACTTGGCTTGCGGCCGTGTTTTATCTGAAATTCTAATTTGGCTGTTTGTACTTTTTCTGCACACCAAAACGATTTATAGTTATTTATTTCTCTAGCCGTGCCTATTATTTTAGATTCCAATGGATAATCTGAAACTATAAAATAAGGGTCTACAGCTATACAATGACCTCCAACTCCGCAACCAGGTTGTAATATATTAACTCTGGGGTGTTTATTAGCTAATTCTATAAGTTCCCACACATTAATATCTGCCTTATCGCATATAAGTGATAATTCATTAGCAAATGCTATTTGTACGTCCCTAGAAGAGTTTTCTACTAGTTTACACATTTCAGCTGTACGTGCATTCGTTTTATGCAAGTCACCTTTTATAAATTGCTTGTAAAACGCAATAGCTTTTTCAGTTGATTTTTCATCAACACCCCCAATAACACGATCATTATGTACCAGTTCGTACATTACGTTTCCTGGTAGTACACGCTCTGGACAATAAGCTATATTCAACTTTCCTTTTAATTCTGGTCTTTCAGTATAAATGATTTTCATCATCTTCTCTGTAGTACCAATAGGCGAAGTGGACTCTATTATATATAAATCGTCTTCTTTTAACAATGGTAGTATAGCTCGTGTTGCAGACTCTACGAAAGAAATGTCTGGTTCATTTTTAGCTTTAAATGGGGTAGGAACAACTATTAAATAGGTATTAGCCTCTACGGGCGTTGTAGCAGCTTTTAAATAGCCTTCTTTTACTGCATTAGCAACCGCAATATCTAATTCTGGTTCTACAATATGTATTTTCCCTTGATTGATAGTTTCTACTACATCTGGATTAATATCTACTCCGTGAACGTAAGTTTTATTTTGCGCTATTAAAGCTGCTGTTGGCAAGCCTATATAACCTAAACCAATCATTACAACACTTGGACTTTTACTCATAATTATAATTTTGAAATAAATTCGACTATTTTTTGACAAGAAGTCCCGTCACCATAGGGGTTGTGTAATTTACTCATAACAGAATATGCTTCTTTGTCATGAAGCAATTTATTCGCTTCTAAAACTATTTTACCTTTATCTGTTCCTACTAAAAACACAGTGCCTGCTTCTACAGCTTCTGGTCTTTCTGTAGTATCCCTCATAACGAGAACTGGCTTACCTAAACTTGGAGCCTCTTCTTGTACCCCTCCACTATCAGTAATAATTAAATAAGATTGACTCATTAACCATACGAAAGCAGGGTACGATAAAGGTGCAATTAATTTTATATTACTCACATTATCTAAAAGCTCATAAACAGGCTTTTGTACATTAGGGTTTAAATGCACTGGATAAATAATTTGTACATCCTCATTACCTAAGGATAACTCTTTTAATGCACTACAAATATTAATAAAACCTTGTCCGTGATTTTCTCTTCTATGCCCAGTAACCAATATTAATTTCTTAGATGTATCCACAATTGTTTTCAGCCTCTCAACTTCATCATCTGAATACATATCTGATGTCACTTTATTAGAGCTAAACTGAAGCGCATCTATAACAGTATTACCTGTTACTATAATATTCTCTTGCCTCACATTTTCATTTAATAAATTTTGCTGTGACGTTGTAGTTGGAGAAAAATGATAATCAGCAACTGAGCCAGCAATACTTCTATTTACTTCCTCCGGAAATGGAGATCTTTTATTAAATGTTCTTAAACCTGCTTCTACGTGGCAAACTTTTGCTCCAGAATAAAAAGCAGCTATGCTTGATGCCATTGTTGTAGTAGTATCTCCATGAACATAAACAAAATCTGGCTTAAAATCCTCTAAGATTGGCTTTAAACCAGTAATAATATCTGCTGTTAAAGAATATAAATTCTGATTAGGTTTCATTAAATCTAAATCGTAATCTGGAGTAATCTCAAAAAAGGATAACACCTGATCTAACATCTCCCTATGTTGTGCCGTGATACAAACTTTGGTTTCAAAGGTATCAGAATGCTTTAAAAATTCTTTTACCAATGGAGCCATTTTTATAGCTTCTGGTCTAGTACCAAATATGATTAGGTTCTTTTTCATTAATTGTAATTTATATCTTTAAATTTTCTAGAAAGGATTTAATTAAACGCCTCCCTCACCAATTCTGTAATACACAAAACCTATTTCTTGAAGTTTATTTTTATTTAACACGCCTCTACCGTCAAAAACAAAGGCTGGCTTGTGCATATTATCATAAATACGCTGCCAATCATAGGCATTAAATTCCTCCCACTCTGTTAAAATAGCTATAGCATGCGATTCTTTGCAAGCTTCATAAGGATCTTTAGCAACAGCTAATCTATTCTCTATGTCATTAGACTCTATTGAACCTATTGCATTAATATCTGTAAAAATTTGCACGTCTTTAACCTTGGGATCCCAAACCGATATTTTAGCCTGTTCTAACAACAACTCTTCTGCTACATATATTGCAGGAGATTCTCTAGTATCGTTGGTGTCTTTTTTAAATGCCCAGCCTAAAAATGCTATTTTCTTATCAGATACGGTATTGTATAATGTTTTAACAATATTATGCGCAAATCTTCTCTTTTGGTGATCGTTCATTAAAATTACTTGCTCCCAATAATCCGCGACTTGGGCTAGACCATACGATTTAGCAATATATACCAAGTTTAGAATATCTTTTTGAAAACAAGAACCTCCAAAACCAACGGATGATTTTAAAAACTTTGGACCAATACGACTATCCATTCCTATCGCCTTTGCGACCTCATCTACATTGGCACCCGTAATTTCACACAACTCACTCATCGCATTAATAGATGACACTCGTTGTGCCAAAAAAGCATTTGCAGTTAGTTTAGATAATTCTGATGACCATAAATTCGTGGTTAAAATTTTATCTTTAGGAACCCAGTTAGCATAAATATCTACCAAAGCCTGAACTGCTTGTTTCCCTTTTTCTGTTTCTTGCTGACCCCCTATTAGAACTCTATCTGGATTAGTTAAATCTGATACAGCAGTGCCTTCTGCTAAAAATTCTGGGTTAGATAATATCTCAAAATTAACATCGTTTCCTGTATGATCTAATATATTTTTAAGAGCTTGAGCTGTTCTAACAGGCAAGGTAGATTTTTCCACTACAATTTTATCAGACGTTGCAACTCGTGCTATTTGCCTTGCGCACAACTCAATATATTTTAAATCTGCCGCCATACCTTTACCTTTACCGTAGGTTTTGGTTGGCGTATTTACAGAGATGAAAATCATATCTGCCTCATCTATAGCTTTATCTATATTAGTATCAAAAAACAAGTTTCTTCCTCTTGCCTCTGCAACCACATCAGATAAACCGGGCTCATATATCGGAATATTAGATACATCAGGATCATTCCATTGATCTATTCGTTTCTGATTTAAGTCAACAACTGTAATTTCAATCTCTGGACACTTTTGGGCAATAATAGCCATTGTTGGCCCCCCAACATATCCTGCTCCAATACAACAAATCTTCTTTATCACTTGACACTTTTTATTTCAACCTAAACTAATCACACAAAAGTGTACTATTCTTAGGTCTTTTAGCAAAACTACGATAATTATTAGCCCTTACAAGCTTTGTAGTCCTATCTAACTGATTATTTTTTAAAATTTCCTCGGCAAAACTATGCCATGTCATTGGCTTATTATCCGTAAAATGCTTCACCCCAAAACCTTTATTATTAGAACTAACTAATTCTAAAATATATTTTGCTAGATTATTTGCATTTGTAGGGCAACCTGTTTCCGTATCTATAACAGTTAAATCTTCTCCCTTTTTAGCTTTATTAAGAATGGTCTTATAAAAATTATGTCCAAATTCTGAATACAACCAAGATGTTCTTACTATAAAATATTTTTCTAGTATTTCAACAATATAGTTTTCTCCCATTAACTTGGACTTTCCATACTCATTAATAGGGTTCGTTATATCTGATATTAAATAAGGAGAACCTTTTTCTCCATCAAAAACATAATCTGTTGATATATGAAACAGTATAACGTTATGCTTTTTACACTCTTTTGCAATATTTTTAACTCCCTCGCCATTAATAAAGTAGGCCCTTTCAGGAGTTTTCTCTGCTTGCTCTACATTGGTATATGCAGCACAGTTTATACAGTAGTCGAATTCATTCTTTTCGAAAAAAAGTTGTACTCTTTCTTTATCGGTTATGTCCAAATCCTTAGAGTCACAAAATATAAACTCTATATCACTAATAGTATCTTTTACTTTTTGAAAGCACCGTCCTAATTGTCCGTTTGCACCAGTGACTACTATTTTTATCATAGTAAGGCCGATTTAAAAGTTGGTAAAACTAGATCTTTTTGTGAAACTTTGATTTCTTCTGATTTAAGCTTCCAATCAATATTTAAAGTTGAATCGTTATAAATTATTCCTCCTTCAGATTCTTTGTTGTAATAGTTATCACACTTATATAAAACCTCAGCAGTATCACTTAAAACAGAAAATCCGTGCGCAAACCCTCTTGGCACAAATAATTGTTTTTTATTTTCTGATGACAACTCAATTGAGAAATATTCTCCGTAAGTTTTGGAGTTAGGTCTTAAATCTACTGCCACATCCAAAATAACACCGTTTAATACATGAATTAACTTTGCCTGTGCACTACCCCCTTTTTGATAATGTAATGCCCTTACAACCCCTCTCGTAGAAAATGATTGGTTATCCTGAACAAAACTAACATTTTGACCTAAAGCTTTATTAAAATGATCAGTATTGTGGCTCTCAAAAAAGTATCCTCTACTATCTTTAAACACTGTTGGTTCTATAATCAAGCAACCCTCTAACTCCGTTTTTATAATCTTCATTATTACTTATTCAGTATTCCTTTTAAGAAGAATAATTTTAAAATAGCACCCTATCGTTTACCAGTATAATTCTTTAACGCCTTATTTAACTCTAACAACAATAATAATATTAAAACTAAAGACACTAATAATATAGGCAATAAGAATTTGTACTGATTGGTAATCCCTCCAAATTTAACTCCCCTTGAAGGAAAATCAGAAATTACATTAAGAATAGTTGCCTTATTCGCCTTTTCTAAATTTAACGCTACAAATTTCTCTTTTAAATCGTCCCTTTCTTTTAAAAGTTCAATTTCTTTGTTTTTTCCACCATCGTTATCTGCTAAGCTAATGTTAGTGCCTCCAATTTCTTTTGAAGCCTCTTTAATCATTACATCTTTATACAATTCTTGAAGCGACACAATTTCATTTAACTGCTGATTGTAAATTTCTTCCTGAAAGACAATATTCTTATCATTAGTTGCCTTTTGTTCTTTAAAATAAGTATTACTAGCTATTGATTGTACTATTGCAGGTTGAGCTTTTTTCGCAACTTCACTATTTGTACTTACAAGATTTATTTTATGAAAGCGCGCATCAAACGTATTAAAGTTTTTTAAATAAGCCTCAAAATCTAAGTTCTTTACCGTGGTCGAATCTAACTCTCTAACGAACTTATCAAACAATAGTACCTTCTGGTTTTCATCTGAATACGATTCTATTTCAAACTTCTTAATACTAGCCGCTTCTATAGCTGTTATCTTTAAAGCACTTGCCAAACTTATTGAATCCTGAGCTTTTGCGAGTTCATTGTAAAAACTAATATTATTATATAGCTGTTGTACACTATTAAAGTTCGGCTCTACCACCATACTAGAAACAAAAACATCTTTTTTCCCTAAATCTAAATAGACACCTAAACCAACACCTACCACTCCTGCTATAACAAACTTTATAAAATGCTTTTGAATAAAGATTAAAAACAACATTATAAAATGAAAAATACCGCTAAAAATACCCCCTATAAAAGCAAATAGTTTTTTAAAAGCACTCCCTATTAACTGAAATAGCTGTCCTAAATCTATTTCTTCTGAAGCTGGTTGTGGCTGCTGATTGTTACTCATTATTATGAATTAAATAATTGTTTTAATATTTTGTCTGTAATTAAATATGTTGGTTTTACCCCTGTTGTTCCTAAACCTCCAGATGCTAATGTACCTCCTGTTTCTAATGGATTATCTGATGCGTAATATGCATACCTAACCTTTACATCTTCCTTAATACTTTTTCTTATTCTAGAGGCTGCTTGTATTGCTTTTTGGTAATGTACACCTTCCATCTCTAGACCAATAACACCCCAAGTAGAGTCTTTAAAAAATTGCAGGATATTTTTATTCTGCAAAGAAGTTCCCAATACAGTTACCATCGTACCTTCTAAAACCTTAAGACCGTGACCTTCAAAATCAGATGCCGATAATTCGTTTTTAAATGGATAGTTATCTGCTGTACCTTCAAAAATATGAGCAGTAGCAATCATAATGTCACCTTTACCTCCTTCTAATATTCCTGCTTTCCCCATAATAGAGACCGACTCAATATTTAGAAATTCTTTTTCGTCTGCTTTTTCATATGGTTTTAGTAGTTCATCAATAGTCTCGTAAGCCTGTTCGCCAAAAGCATAATCCATTACAAAAATAACTGGTTTATCATCTTCCGATGTCCCTTTTGGAAGGTCAAAACAGCAAGCGCTATCTCCAAACTTAGCTGTATCAAAAATTTGAACATCTATGTTTGTTCCTGAAGTATCCTTTAAAGAGATCATACCATTTTTCTTGGCATAAGCAGTTACCTTAGCTCTTAACTTATTATTCTTCTCTTTACTTAAATCCTCGTAAATCTCTAAGCTATCTTTAGAATTTGGATATTCTTTAGCCAATGCTTTTTTAGCAAATAATGAATTCATTACACTATGCATATTTGCACTAATGATATGAATTGGCCTGTGTAATATTCCGTTTTCTTCTAGTGTCTCTTTTATAGTTAACGCCCAACGGTCTCCATGTATATGGTGCCCTAAACGTTCCCGTAAAACTGGACTAAACGTAATTATTCTTTTGTCTCCAAGAGTTTCTTCTTCAATTGCTAATTTACCCATCCAATAAATGGTACGTAAAAACTTTTCTGGATTCTCTTTAGTTGCAAAAACCTGATGCATTGCTTTTACCTCAACAAAAGATCTACCTAAGATATTTGCAGTGTAACTTAATGCTACTTCTAGTTCAGCCTGAGTTAATTCTTCTGTTTCTAAAGCAGCTTCTAATTTACTCCAGTCTCTAATTGTTTTTTTAGTATCCTCTATTAAAACACGCTTACATATTTTCTCAGATTCAATAAACAGAAATGTAAGGTGTGTTAGAATATCATAAATATCAGATCTACCTCTGGTAATTACAATATTCATTTGATCCTCGTCTATGCGGTAACAATCTCTTCTTCTTTTTGCTGGAATTATAGCTTTAAAATGAGAATCACCATAACCTTCATCCGATGTTAAGTTTATATACCTACACTGTTCTATACCTTCTGGAAGACGTTCTAAAACATAGGTTAAACCACTTAATTCTGATTTTTCTTCTCCTATAGATCCGTAAATCTCTGGTCTTAATTGCAATAATGCATTTCGTAGTGTTTCTCCTGAAACACCCATAGGCTTATAAAAACCTCTATTAAACAAGTGTCTCATTGTAATATACAAACGCTCAATGGCATTTGTAGACTCTTGTGCTCTGGTTGTATTTATTATCTTATTCATATATAGTATTCATTGCAAATCTACATAAATTAACACTAATTTGTTAAGGTAGACTTTTTAGTTTAACGTAAATTCTTTCAACCCGTCTGCCAGTTTTCTGTCATCAGACAAACGTTGTACTTTATTTTGGCCTCCAAATTTGCCAATACCTATCATATAATTTTTAAAACCGTCTTTATCCACTTTCGTGATTTTTAAGGTTTGTAACACCTTTCCATCAATTAAGTCAAAATAATAACTATTCTGTTCTTGTAACTTTTCATCTAAAATAGAAATAAACTGCGCCATACTAGTTGGTTCCTTCTCAAACTCTATAAACCACTCGTGATACGGTAGCTCTTTCTCCTTTGGTGTTGTTTGCGGAGCAACTGTAAATTCGTTTATTCTAGCACCCGTTTTTTCTATTGCAGTTTGCATTGCTTCCTCTACTTCCTTTGCAATTACGTGTTCTCCAAAAGCAGATATAAAGTGCTTAATTCTCCCTGAAACAATTACTTTATAAGGATCTCTAGAAATAAACTGAATGGTATCTCCTAAATTATAACCCCATAAACCAGCGTTAGTAGAAATTATCATTACATAATTTACACCTAATTCTACGTCTTTTAGCGTGATGCGTTCTGCATTATCTTCATAAAACTCACCTGCTTTTATAAACTCATAAAAAATTCCAGAATTCAAGAGCAATAACATTCCCTTTTCTTGTTGAGAATTCTGATACGCAAAGAAACCTTCACTAGCCGGAAAAAGCTCTATACTATCTACTTTACGACCTATTAGATTCTCAAATTTTGCACGGTAAGGTTCATAATTAACTCCTCCGTAAATAAACAACTGAAAATTCTGAAATAGATCCCCGACTTTTTTCCCGGTGGTAGATTCTAGTTTTTCAAAATACATTTGTACCCAAGATGGTATACCAGCAATAACGCTCATATCCTCTGCCTTTGTCTCTTCTACTATTTTATTTACTTTGGTTTCCCAATCTTCAATACAGTTGGTTTCCCAACTTGGTAATCTATTTCTCTGCAAATATTTTGGAACATAATGTGCAGATATTCCTGAAAGGCGACCTAATTTTATTCCGTTTTTCTCTTGTAGAACAGGACTTCCTTGCAAAAATATCATTCTAGCATCTACAAAATCTGCCTGTCCTGTTTCGTGAATGTAATTTAAAATTGCATCTCTAGATGCTTCAATCTGGTATTTAATAGATTCTTTAGTGATAGGAATATATTTAGCTCCAGATGTAGTGCCAGAAGTTTTAGCAAAATAAGCAGGCTTTCCTGGCCAAAGCACATCCACTTTACCTTCTACAACCTCGTCCACATAATTTTTTAATGCCTCATAATCTCTTACGGGTACATGAGCTACAAAATCTTTATGAGTCTTAATTGAATCAAAATTATGGTCTTTACCAAATTTTGTGTTTGCTGCCTTTTCTATTAATTCCTTAAATACTCTTTCTTGGGTTTCAATTGGGTTAGAAATCCACTTGGCATTTTTAGTCACTATTTTTTTAGCAAAGATTTTTGCTGCAAAAGATTTTAAAGACATAATTTATTATTTAAAATCGATATAATTAGTTGGGTTCACCGAAGTTCCATTATTCCACAGTTCAAAATGTAAATGAGGACCCGTTGTTAACTCGCCCGTATTTCCTATAGTTGCTATAACCTCACCGGCTTTTACAACTTCTCCTTGCGATTTATGCAACGTACTATTGTGTTTGTAGACTGACAGTAAATTATCTTTATGCTCTACTATAATTACATACCCAGTTTCTGTTGTCCAATCTGCAAATATTACAGTTCCTTGCGCTACAGATTTTATTGGACTATCTTTTGGAGCTACAACATCTACAGCAAAATGTTTTTTATCCTTATCGTAATCTTGGGAAATTGTACCACTTACAGGTGAAAATAACACCAATGACGATTCCGTTTTTGTGTTGCCAAATAAATTGTATTTATCCTCTAAGGCAACTTGCGCTCTTAGATTTAAATCTTCTTTAATTGGACTAAGGTCTACTGTATTTGGATCTATTTTAACCTGCTCAAAAAGCGAATCTCTATTCATTTTATTATTAGCCACATCACCACTTAAAACCATACGTATATTAGATAAATACTTATTGGTATAATTTAAAACATTTACAAGAGAATCTGTTTTATACGTAAGTTCTGTTGCTTGTCTTTTTAATTTAGTAGATGAATAACCAGGTATGTATTCTCGCAGCGGAGTAAATGCAATAAGTACTGTAGTTAATGCAATTAAAACAAAAGTAGAAACCCAGCCAAGTACAAAAACATTAAGCCTACTAAGTTTGAATGAAATTTTTTCTTCAAAAGTATCCTCGTTAAGAATAACCAAACGATACTTATTTAAAAGCTTGCGTTTAATTTCCTTTCTTTTTTTACTTTCTTTTGCCATAACAAACAAATATAAACTTTAGAATTTTATTACACTAACAAATCAGGGTTGCTAAGCATCAAAATTAAGTTATTAATGCCTAATTTAATTACTCTTTGCATAAAAACTAATTCTATTTATAATATTAACAGTGTTGTATTTAGTTTTTATTATCTTTGTTCTACAAAATTTAATTATTATGATTTCATCAAATATTATGTTAGCCATACCAGGTGGTGCATCTATAGCACTTATAGTTGTTGCTGTTTTATTGCTTTTTGGAGGTAAAAAAATACCAGAATTAATGCGCGGTTTAGGAAGCGGAATAAAGGAATTTAAGGATGCTTCTAAAGAAGATGATTCTAATGATGACAAGCTAGAAGAGAAAAAGTAATTTTTCACTATATAAATTTACACAAGCCCTGCATTTATGCGGGGTTTTTTGTTTTCAACAAATATCGAATCAAAGCAAGAAGGATCTTTTACGTAACATAATTATCCCTTTTTAAACACATATTTCTTCACTTACACAACAATAAAAGCATCCCTATGTATGGGTCTTGTATCTTTGGTGCTCCATCTAACAAACAAGAGAGCTTTTCTATCTAAGTTATCTATTTTAACCCCCTTCACGTAAGAAAGATATACATTACTTCAACCCAGCTGTATATGTATTTATTAACAAGTTATACACGAAAAGTTAATTTTAAGCGTTACTTATAGAATAAGAGAGCTATAGACGCTCTTCTTTAAGACCTATAAACTTAACCGAAAGAATTAATACGTGGTATAATTATACCATAACGAACTTAAAAACTTAGCCATAGAAGTAACATATAAATGTGAGTTTTGCTTCTGTAAAATAAAATCCAATCGATTTTTTTAACAATTCCCAATGAAAAAAATATTACCTACTTGTCTGCTTTTATTTTCTTTAAGTATCTTCTCCCAGGAAGTGAAAAAAGAAACTACCACTACCCAAAACAGCCCTACTAAAGAGGTTAATTATCCCGTTTTGGCCATAGATAACTACTCATATACAGATGATGAAGAGACTACCGAAATAATTAAAAAGTCCAAATCGGCAGACAACAACAAGTTAATTGAAAGGGCTAATGCTTATTTTGATATGCTTTGGTACGCAGAAGCAGCAGAATTGTATGATGAGGCTTTACAAAAAGACAAAGAAAATTACACTCAAGAAATATTACAAAAAGCAGGAGATTCTCATTACTACAATACCAATATGGAAATGGCTTACCATTGGTATGAAATTCTATATGATACTTATAAAGATGATTTAAGTGCTGATCAAATTTTTAAATATTCTCACGCATTAAAGGGGAATGGAAAATATGGAAAGGCAAAGCGTTTTATGCGTTTGTACAATCGTATGAAAAAAGATGCTCCCTTAGAGTCTGGTTTAGCTATAGAATCTAGCGAACGTAACGAGCAAGTTTTAGATGGTATTTTAAGTAGAAAGCCAAATTCAGAACTTAAAAACTTATCTGTAAACACAGAAAATTCAGATTTTTCTCCAATGTTTTACAACAAAGAAGAAATTGTATTTGCATCTGCAAAGGATTCTTCTTTTTTTAGTACAAGAAAATACAAGTGGAATAACCAACCTTATTTAGACTTATATGTTGCAAAAGTTAATCAGCAATCAGACGATTTAAAAGACGCTATAAAATTCTCTAAAAAAGTAAATACAAAGTACCACGAAGCATCTGTTACGTTTTCCCCAGACAACGAAACAATGTATTTTACTAGAAATAACTATGGTAAAAAATTAAGAAGAGATAAAAACGGCGTAAACAATCTTAAGTTGTATATGTCTAAAAAAATAGACGGTGATTGGACAGAAGCTGTAGAGTTACCTTTTAATAGCGATGAGTATTCTACAGGACATCCTGCATTAAGTCCCGATGGAAAACAATTATACTTTGTATCTGATATGCCAGGGAGTATAGGTGAAACAGATATTTTTGTTGTAGACGTTTTAGAAGATGGTTTATTTTCTTCTCCTAAAAACCTAGGTCCAAAAATTAACACAGAGCAAAAAGAGATGTTTCCTTTTATTAATGGAAAAAAACTATATTTTTCTTCTAACGGACACGTAGGTCTAGGTGGTTTAGATGTATATGAAGTTGCATATGATGCAGACGGATTTAAAGATGTTATTAATGTTGGACAACCAATAAATAGTAATAAAGACGATTTCTCTTATATTATTAATGAAGAAACACAAAAAGGATACTTTGCATCTAACAGACAAGGTGGTAAAGGGGATGACGATATTTACTCGTTTAAGAATTTAATGGTAGAAGAGGTAAACCAAAATGCAATTGCTGGTGTAGTAACAGAAATTGTAACAGGAGAACTTATGCCTAAAGCTTTAATTGTATTGTTAGATGAAAACAATATTAAGCTTAAAGAGATCTTAACAGAAGACGATGGTAGTTTTGTTTTTGAAGATTTAGACAGTAATACTAAATATAAAATACAAACCAACAAAGAAACGTACTTTGGAGAAGAACTGGCAACAACAACTAAAGAGAATGAAGTAGTAAATGTGGGAATTGCTATGAGAAAGCTTCATGAAATGATTGCCATTGAAAACGGAATTAAGAAACTTAAAACAGAAAAAATCTTCTTTAATTTTGATAAATCTTACATAAGACAAGATGCAGGAGAAGAATTAGACAAACTTGTTTCTGTAATGAACGAGTATCCAGAAATGAGAATTAAAATTGAATCTCATACAGATGCAAGGGGTGATAGTGCTTACAACAAGTATTTATCAGATAAAAGAGCAAAATCTACAGAAAAATATATAATCTCTAAAGGTATAGACGCAAGTAGAATTGTAAGTGCTACAGGTTATGGAGAAGAACAATTAATAAATGAATGTGCAGATGGAGTTCGTTGCAGTAGAAAAGAACACCAAGAAAACAGACGTTCAGAATTTATAATTGTAGACATGTAATACAAAACACACCGCTATTTAAAAAAATAAACTATAAATAAAAAGTCTCAAGGTGTACCCTTGAGATTTTTTTTGCTTTACAAATACTATAAATCCTTTATAAGCTATAAGGCATTACTTACAAGAAAAAAATACAGCTAACTACCTGATACTGTTGTTTATCGATGATATTTTTTTAAGTGGGGGTAGAACCTTTTTATGACACGCTTTATCTAGAATCTTTGCTTTGTACCAAGTACATACACGACTTTCATGACTTATTAACTTAAATGCAAGCTTATGAAAGGAATTTTACTTTGTAAAGAAATCTATTTAAATGGATTTAAAAACCTTGGGCATTTTATCCTTAAAAATTATCTGAAAGCGTTTTCTTGGTTCTCTTTTACCTTGATCGCCGTTGCAGCTTATGCTTTATTGTATAGAGTACTTACGGGTTTCGCTTTTGTTTAAATGGCAATTAGATTTAAACAGAAGAACAAATTAAAGACTAACCATTGCATTTAATTGTGCAATACTATGTGAAAATTAAAGGCTCCAATTTTATTGGAGCCTTTTTAGTTATATCTGTTATGTGTGTAAGTCGTTATTTGGCCGTGTTAGGCACAAAACGCAATGTTTTAATAATTGCTTCAAGCTCAAACATAAAGTCTCTCTTAACAGCTGCAGGAGCAAATGTAAAGCCTTCTACAACCAACTTACGATTGTTTTCTTTATCACTTATAATATAAGACACATATGGGCCAGCCATAGAGTAATTATAGATTTCCCAACGACCTCTAACCTCAGCAGCTTTTTTACCACCAATTTGCGCAGGAAAAACAGATGGCGCAAATGCCTTTTCTGTATCCATATACGTACCCTCGTTAGGTCCTGGAATGTATTTTTTACCTATAGAATCTCTTTTGCTTACTATATCGCTAATAAAAGTAGCATCATTACTAAAAGAATCCCAAGGCAAACTATACACAATTAAATTCATAGTACCGTTTTTAATACTACGGTCTAACCAAACAAAATTATCCTCACTTTTACCAACTTTATAAACGGAAGGTATATCCATTTTAACACCAAACTTATCCTGTATATCTGTCTCGGTATTTAAAGAGCGTTTAAAGTTACCTTGTGTAACCTTTAAGTCTGTCTTATTAAATTCTGAAATAATGTGATCTGCCTGCTTATTAATCGTTTCTATAAGTCCTTCTTCAGTTGATCCAATAACAACCGCTACGTTTTGTGGACGTGCATACATGTTAGAATTAATGTAAGACATATTTGTGGTGTCTTTCTTTTGAACAACTAAAACAGATCTAGCTTTACGCACTGCTCCTGTAAATACCGTTTCTGGCAAATGGCGCAATGTAAAAATAGGTTCGTTCCAAGCAATACCAACTACAGATGCAGCAAAATGATCTCTAACATTATCTCCTACTTTGCCTTCCCAAAGTTCATTACTCATTACTACAGTAAGTGAGTTTACCTGCCCTATAGAGCCTGGTGTAAAATCTTCTTTGGTGCTACCACCTTCTTTACATGACGTTAACGCTAAACAAATAGCAAAAACTAAGATTGATAATTTTTTCATCTAATGACTAATTGGTTTATTACGGTTATATTTTTTTATCCGAGCAATCGCACAACATAATTTTTGTACCTAGCTTAAGATTCTTACCGCTAATACCGTTCCAATTTTTTAAATTATCAACAGAAATTCCAGAATATTTTTGAGAAATGGTCCAAAGTGAGTCTCCAGATTGCACTGTATGTGTCTTAGCCCCTGGCGGAATAGACTTTTTCTTGTATTGTGGTTTTGCCGATGCTATTGCCTTAGAGTTTCTAGAATAAATGGTTAAACGCTGTCCTACTTTTAAATTGTTACTTCTTAATCCGTTCCAACGTTTAATTTCACTAACCCTAACTCCAAATTTCTCTGCAATTTTACCAAGAAAATCACCACTTCTAACTCTATATCTCGATTGAGACTCTGCCTCTACCAATTTAGCTAATGGCTTTTCTTCTTTTTTTAACTCTTCTTCTGCCAACACATATATGGCATCTTCATTAGTTACAAACTTACCCATAACGCCTGTTGGCAAACGTAAAGAGTGATCTCTACCTTCCTGAAAAGGAATTATATTTAATTTGTATGATGGATTTAAAACTTCTAACTCTTCTACTGTAACACCGGTAAATCTAGAAATCTGGTCAAAAGTTAAAAGACTTTTAACGTGTACTGTATCGGTTTCAAAATAAGGACGTTCTACTACTTCACCAGATATACCGTGTTCCTTTGCATATTCAAAAATATACATAGTAGCCAAAAATGCAGGCACATAACCCGCTGTTTCTCTAGGTAAATGATTTCTAATATTCCAGTAGTTTGTATATCCTCCAGAACGTCTAATTGCTTTGTTTACGTTTCCTGGTCCAGAGTTATATGCTGCTAATGCTAAATCCCAATCGTTATAAATACTATACAAGCGTGTTAAATACTCGCACGCTGCTCTTGTAGATTTTATAGGGTCGCTACGTTCATCTACATAACTATTAACCTCTAAGTTTTGTTCTTTACCCGTACCGTACATAAATTGCCACAAACCAGTTGCACCAACTCTAGATTTAGCCCTTGGATTAAGCGCCGATTCTATAATAGCCAAATATTTCATTTCTAAAGGCATATCAAAGTTATCTAACTCTTGCTCAAACATAGGAAAGTAAAACTGACTAACAGTTTGCATACGTTCCATTAGACCTCTATTACGAGTAAGGTACGATTTTATAACGCGCTCCAAAGACTCGTTATATTCTACATTAAAAGGTGTTTTTGCATTTAAACGAGCCAACCTCGCTTTTAAAGTATCTGTAGGCAAGTCTATGTGACTAACCTTCATATCCTCTATGCGTTCATCTGCTATTTTAGTATAGATCGTATCATAAAGAGAAGCACTTTTACGCATTTGCTCTAGCCACAAACGATCGTAAGCAGCTGCATTTTTATGATCTGCCAACTCATACTTTGTCTTGTTAGAATCCTTTACAATAAGAGCAGTAATAGGTTTCACCTTTTCAGGCGTATTACTTGCTTTTTTTGCTATAGAATCTACAGTGTCATTTTTTATAACACTTAATATTTCCTGACTTGCTGTAACAGACGAAACACTATCTTTTTCTTGTGCAAAAATAGAGACGCTAGAGAGCAACAGTACTCCTAAATAAATACTTTTCATTTTAATTATATTTTGGCGTGTTTAGTTGGTGCGGTGTAAAGTCGCACTTTTTTATTTAAAAATAAAATTTTTAACGCTTTTTACAACACTCAACAATTATGCCTAACCTAAATTTTATGCTTTAATAGCGGCAATACCAGGTAAAGATTTCCCTTCTAAGCTTTCTAACATTGCCCCACCACCAGTAGATACGTAGCTAACTTTATCTTGAAAACCAAATTGTTTAACAGCCGCAACAGAATCGCCACCACCCACTAAAGAGAAAGCACCGTTTTTTGTAGCCTCGGCTATATTATTCCCAATAGAAATAGTTCCGTTTGCAAAATTTTCCATTTCAAAAACACCAATTGGGCCATTCCAAAGTATTGTTTTAGACTTTAAAATAACTTCTTTGAAGATCTCTAAGGTTTTTGGTCCGGCATCTAAACCTTGCCAACCAGCTTCAATTTTATCTACATCCACTATTTTAGTATTTGCAGTATTACTAAAATCATCTGCAGCAATTACATCTACAGGTATATGTACTTCTACTCCTTTTGCTTTTGCTTGTTTTAAAATTTCTAATGCTAATTCCATTTTATCGTCCTCGCAGATAGAATCCCCTACTTGTCCGCCTTTAGCTTTTACAAAAGTATACGTCATACCACCACCAATAATCAAGTGGTCTACTTTATCTAAAATATTCTCTATAATTGTAATTTTAGAAGAAACTTTTGCTCCTCCTAAAATCGCAGTAACAGGCTTTTCACCTGTTTGCATTACTTTTTCTATAGCTATAATTTCTTTAGCTAATAAAGCACCAAAACATTTATTCTCCGGAAAAAATTTAGCAACAACAGTTGTAGATGCATGTGCTCTGTGCGCTGTACCAAAAGCATCATTAATATAAACATCTCCTAATTTAGACAGTTGCTCTGCAAATGCTTCTCCGCCTTTTTCTTCTTCTGCGTTAAAACGTAAGTTTTCTAACAATAATACTTGTCCGTTTTCTAAACTAGAAGCCGCTTTTTCTGCTTCTTCACCTACAGAACTTGCCACAAAATTTACTTGTACTCCTAAAACCTCAGATACTTTACTACAAATATGCTCCAAAGATAATTCTGGAACAACTTGTCCATTTGGCCTACCTAAGTGACTCATTAAAACAACACTTCCACCATCTTCTAACACTTTTATAATTGTTGGCTTTGCGGCTTCAATACGGTTAGTATCTGTTACATTAAAATTTTCATCCATAGGAACATTAAAATCTACACGGATTAATGCTCTCTTGTTTTCAAAATTAAAATCGTTTATTGTTTTCATACTGTACTTAGGTTTAATTTAGCTCTGTTACGTTTAACAAACACCAAATGTAAAGATTTAAGTATAGCATGTAAAACCATTAACAGTATTTTTAGCTTTGCACAGTGTAAAGTCAATCTCATTATCATAAAAAGCTTTTTAAGGTATCATTTTTATGTTATTTACATTTACTTGGATATCATTTTAAACAAAACGAGAACAGCAAAAGCCAAAAGCTTCTATTTTTACTCTATAACAAAATTTTTAATTGTGTTCACTTTACATATCTTTGACGCTATGCTATTTCAAGATATTTTAGGACTTTCTCATATAAAAAAGCACTTGTGTTTAAGCGCAGATGCAGGTAGAATTCCGCATGCACAATTATTTGTAGGGAATGAAGGTTGTG
This sequence comes from Cellulophaga sp. 20_2_10, assembly GCF_023476645.1. Lineage (GTDB taxonomy): Bacteria > Bacteroidota > Bacteroidia > Flavobacteriales > Flavobacteriaceae > Cellulophaga. Next base: position 57,488 of record NZ_JAMCOJ010000011.1, on the reverse strand, counting down.
GTACTTTACCAATGGCAATTGCTTATGCACAATACATGTTGTGTAAAAATACAGAAGCAGAAAATACTGGTGGTATAGAAGCTTGTAATTTAAAATGTGGAAATTTATCGCATCCAGATATGCATTTTGCATTTCCGGTAACCAACTCAGATAAAGTAAAAAGTCACGCAGTTAGTAACCACTATATGCAAGATTGGCGACAGTTTGTTCACGAGCAACCCTATGGCAATTTGTTTGACTGGTACCGACTTATTGGTATTGAAAAAAAACAAGGTCAGATTGGTGTAGATGAAGCCCAAGACATTGTAAAAAAATTGTCCTTAAAATCTTATGAAGGTGGTTATAAAGTGATGATTGTTTGGATGGCTGATAAAATGAATACTGCCGCAGCAAACAAATTGCTTAAGCTTATTGAAGAACCACCAGAAAAAACCATATTTATTTTAATTGCTGAAGACGAGGAGCAAATAATACAAACCATACGCTCTAGGTGTCAGATTTTACATTTTCCGCCTTTGGCTGAAGACGCAATAACATCTGCATTACTAAAAAAAGGATTAGACCAACAAAACGCTTTTAAAATTGCACATGAAGCTAATGGCAATTTTAATAAAGCATTAGATTTGATGAATAATACTTCTGAAGATCTTGTTTTTGAAAAATGGTTTGTACAATGGGTGCGTTCCGCTTTTAGAGCAAAAGGAAACAAAGCTGCTATACAAGATTTAATTTTGTGGAGTAACGAAATTGCAAAAACCGGAAGAGAAACTCAAAAAAAATTCTTGACTTATTGCATGGCTATAATGCGCCAAGCAATGTTGGTAAATTACAACACAAAAGAGTTGGCATTTATGGAAATACACGTAGAAGGTTTTAAACTAGAAAAGTTTGCTCCTTTTATTCATGAGAACAACATTATAGACATTATTACAGAGCTAGAAACAGCAATGTACCACATAGAGCGAAACGGTAATGCGAAACTAATTTTAACCGATTTATCTATAAAACTAACAAGATTTTTACATAAAAAAGCAAGCTAAAAAATGAACAATTTACACGAGAATATTACAGAAGTACTATTGCTAATCTTTTTAATTATTACTTTTTTACAAAGTGGTTTTGATAAGGTTGCTGACTGGAAAGGAAACCTATCTTGGTTAAAAGGTCATTTTAGTGAAACACCTTTAAAAAATACGGTTCCGTTATTATTAGGTATCATCTTAATTATAGAGGTTATTGCTGGCGCTCTTTGTGCTGTTGGTGTGGTGCAGTTTATTTTAGACGGACAAAGTAATATGGCTATTTACGGTACCATTTTATCTTGTATTACATTATTATTCTTATTATTTGGTCAGCGAATAGCTAAAGATTACGAAGGTGCAAAAACCATAGTTATTTACTTTATGCCTGCTATATTTCTACTTTACCTTTTAGCTAATAAGTAGAAATTTGAAGAAAAAACAATTCGAAATTTTAATGCTGTTGCTAGTCATAGTAATGGCATTGTCTTTTTTATATTTTGAAATAACAAATTACAATTACCTCATCTTAATTCCGGCAGCTGCTTACATTGCAAGCGGAAGATTATTCTTTAAAAAATGACACATTTTCCAGCAACTGCCTCTACCCTTTCTGCAACAGCTTTAGGCTTGCTGGTAAAAGAACAATACAATTTATCTAGTGATTTTACCTGTACTTTATTTAGAACAGGTATAAACCATACCTACTTTCTAAAAAATAAAGAAACTACCTATGTTTTGCGTGTGTATTCTTGTAATTGGAGATCTAAACAAGAAATTTTAGAAGAGATTAAGCTTTTAGAGCTTTTAAAAAGTAACGAGTTATCCGTGTCTTATGCTTTAAAAGATAAAAGCAGTGCCTATTTGCAAACAATACAAGCTCCGGAAGGCGAACGTTATGCTATACTTTTTTCTTTTGCTGAAGGGGGAAAAGTTAGGTTTATAGATCACGAAACTAGTTTTGCAATTGGTGCTTTAATGAGCAACATACACAATGTTACTATTGATAAAACTGTAGCGCGAGTGAACTACACCACAGAGACCCTTGTTTATAAGCCCTATAACTTTTTAAAAAACTACTTTTCTGAAGATTTACCAGAGCTTAAATTTGTTAAAGCACAAGGAGAACAAGTTGCAAGCACCTTTAAAAATATAGCATTAGATGATATACCAAAAGGTATTATTCATTTAGATATTTGGTATGATAATATGAGTATTACCGACAATAGAGCAATTACAATTTTTGATTTTGATTTTTGCGGTAATGGTTCTTTGGTTCTAGATGTTGCTTATTTCTGTATGCAGCTTTATCATATAGAAACAGATAAGGAGGCTTATGACTTAAAAGTAAAAGAGTTTTTAAAAGGTTATCAAGAACAAAGAGCACTTACAAAACAAGAATTAGACGTAATACCTACAGCCGGCAAAGCTATTTGGTTATTTTATTTAGGGGTACAAGCACAACGTTTTGATTGGTCTAACATATTTTTAAGTGAAAACTATCTAAAAATGTATTTAGGAAGATTAAAAAATTGGACAAGCTTTTGCGAAGAAAATCCAACTGCTTTTATAGTGTAAGCAACACATCTCTTTTCTTAATTAAATATGCCTTTTCTACCTGGTTGGCAACTTTAGTAATGGCTGTATTTAAAGAATTAATCGCAGCACCTATATCACCCGTACTTTGGTAATATTTTGCCTTTACCCCATAGTACAAATAAGATCGTTGCCCTAGGATAGACGGACATACCTCTTCTAGTATTTCTAACGCTTTTTCTGGTTGCTGTAGTTGTATAAACACAATTGCCATAGACAAAGAAATTACTGCATTTTTATCATTCTCTTGTAACTGGCTGTAAAGTTCTAGAATTTTTTCCCAATTAGTTTCTTCAAACGTTTTGGCCTTTACATGTTCTGCCGCAATGGCCGCCTCTAAATGATATGCAGAAAAATCTAAATAGTCTTCTGCTTTCTCTAAAGCATTGTATCCCAAATTAATTAAAGGAAAATACCATTTGGTACGGTCTTGATTTTTTAAATTGATACTATTAAAATCTGAATCTATCTTAGTCTCTAAACGAGACGAATGAAAACACATTAAAGAAAATAAGGCATAACTAGCTCCACACCTCAGCTCTTGTTTAGATAAAATCATTTTAGTTAATCTAAGCCCTTCTCCGCACAATTCTTTACGCACCAATAACTTTTTATGGTTAGAATGAAAACCTTCGTTAAAAATAAGATAAATTACTTCTAGCACAATATACAATCGTTCTTGCAACCTATCCTTTGACGGAAACCTAAAATCTATGTTTCTGTCTACAATTGTTTTCTTGGCTCTTGTTAAACGTTTCTTTACCGTTTCTGGTTTTATAAGCAATGCCGCAGCAATTTCTGAGGTACTAAAACCCCCAATAGTTTTTAATGCAAACGCAATTTGGTCATTAGCGTTTAGTTCCGGATGACAAGCTGTAAAAATCATTCGTAACTCACTGTCTTGTATTTCTTCTTTTTCAAATAGATTGGTAAACGAGATTGCCGAAGCGCTATAATTCAACTTCTCTATTCGGTTTTTATCAGCATCTATCTTTCGCAATAAATCTATCACCCTATTTTTAGATGCTGTAGTGAACCAAGCTTCAGGGTTTTCAGGAATTTTAGTACGCCATTGCACAGTAGCTTTTGCAAAAGTATCTTGTACGGCGTCTTCTATAAGTTCAAAATTTTTGAATCCAAAAATGCGCGTTAAAATAGAAACCATCTTTCCGTACTGATGTCTAAAAAGATGGTCTATTACTTGTTGTTCTTGCATTCTTAGAAATTATCAAAAACCATTACCTCACGTACCTCTACGGTATTACCAAGATCAAAATCTGGAAAATCTTGTGCAATTGCACATGCTGCATCTAAATCTTTAGCTTTTATCATATAATAACCCCCAACAATTTCTTTAAGTTCCGCAGCTGTACGGTCTGTAACCGTTCTGTTAGGGCCACTAATTTGTCTTACTACTGGATGTAAAGCCTCTCCGTGTTTTACAATACCCTGCTTTTCCATTTTTTGGCTCCAAGCAAACCATTTACCCATACGTTCTTGCATTTGTTCTGGAGAAAGGCCAAGATCTGTATATTCTTTACCAATAAAAATTAGCATAAAATCTTTCATTGTTTTTTGTTTTAAAATTAGTAATAAATTAAACTTCAACCTTATAACGATACCAAAATAAAAAAGGGGACACTATTAAAAAATTAAATTGAAATTTTACTTTTAGTTAAAAAAACACCACGTTTGGTAAAATTATTTTTACTTTTTTTACTAAAATCAACCCGTTCAACGAAAAACCAACATTCTAAAAAATAGAAATGTTCTAAACCCGTTACTAGTATGTAGTCAATTAAAAACCCCGAGCATTAGCAACTTTCTTGTTACTAGTGTACTACATATACACACAGAAAATGATTCAAAAATGGTGGAAATCTTACCTGCAATGGTATTTAGATTATACTAGTATTACACAAGAAAAAGAGGAAACAAGCATAGCTTATTTTAGAAGCATCTTGTTTATCTCAATATTACTATTAGTTACACTTATTGGTTTTATAGCTTATGTACCAACAATCATTGTTGGTTTTATAAATGAAAATTGGATTGTGGTAATCACAGATAGTTTTGCTTTAGGTGTTGTACTGTTTCTTACTTTTTTTAAACCCCTGACTTTAAGAGCCAAAAAAAATATTTTTTCTGCCACTCTATTACTATTGTCTACTGTGTTATTTATAAACCACGAGTTAAGTGGCAATGGACCCACGCTACTGTTTATGACTACAAGTATTATTACACTTTATAGTGGGCGTAGAAGTGGTATATATGCTTTTTTTATAGCCGTGCTAATCTACACTGGTATCTTGTTAAGTTACTATTTTGACGTCATTGCACTTATTTATACCGTCAATTATCATTTTACAGAGTTTATTATAATAGCCCTAAATAATTTACTGTTTAACCTAATCGTTATTCTTGCTATATCGTTCTTAATAAACCAATTACATAGGGCATTTATAAAAGAGACTAAGCTACAAGAAGAACTCGTAATTAAACATAATAATGCAGTATCTGCTAAGCTTAGAGCTGAAAAATCTGAACAACTAAAATCTGCATTTTTAGCAAATTTAAGTCACGAAATTGGCACACCAATGTACGGTATTTTGGGGTCTACAGATTTCTTAAAAGAATATAATAAAGACGATAAAGAATATCAAGGCTACGTAGGTCTTGTTGAAGACAATGGCACTAAATTAATAAACTTAATAGCAAACATTGTAAATATCTCTAAGGTAGAAACTGGTTTAATGGAGGTGAATACTTCCACATTTAATATTATAGATATTATAGACGAGATACATACAAGTTTGGCACCTGCTGCTAAAGAAAAGGGTATTGTTTTTGCCAAAAACAACTTAATTAATGTCAATCAAGCAATTATACACTCAGACAGTGAAAAAATAAAGGAGGTTCTTAAACAATTACTAGAAAACGCCATTAAATACACTGAAAAAGGAACTATAGATTTTAGGTGTTATTACACTGATGAAAATATGATTGAATTTTTAATAAAAGATACCGGAATTGGAATTCCGAAAGATAAATTTGATTCTATTTTTAAGGCTTTTTACCAAGTAGATACTGATCAGAAAAATGCATTACACGGTTCTGGTATTGGCTTAGCAATAGCAAAAGCATATACAAAAATGTTAGGCGGGAAATTGAGTCTAGAGAACAACACAGAGCTTGGAACAACTTTTAGATTTACCATAAATATACATTTATAAAAAGTGCTGAAAATATTTTTCTACAAGAACCCAAATAAATTTATTTGGCTGGCGGCATAATGCATCACATTCTTAAAAACCTACCTTAGTATAACTTCACCAAAAACAGAAATAGCGAAAACAATGTATTAAAAGTTATGTTTTAATACAGAACTAGTTAAAAGTAATAACTTTAAAATTACTACTTTTAGTAAAACTATTAACAAAACCAACCACTTGTAACAAAAAATGTAAGCTGTGGACGCTATAATAAACCCTAAGATGATTCAGAAATGGTGGAAATCTTATATAACCTGGTATGTAAGTTACAGTAATTTTAAAGAGCTAAATAAGAAAAAAGGATTAGCCTATTTTAGAGACAAACTGTTTATCTCTATACTGCTAATCACCTTTTTAATAGGTATTTTATCATATTTGCCCAGCGGATATGTTGCAGTAACTAGGGGAGATTGGTTTGTTTTAGTTACAGATACAATTGCCGTGCTTGTTTTAGTTTTTATTGTTTTTAATAAAGGGCTAAGTTTTGAAACTAAAAAAACAATATTTTCTATAAACCTTTATCTTTTATCTTTTGCTTTATTACTACACCTAGGATTTAAAGGAAACGGAAGTATTTTAATATTTACAACTACCGCACTAATAACATTATATAAAGGCCGAAAGGCTGGTATAAATTCTGTTTTAATAAGCGTAGTTTTATATGTAATTTTAATAGCAGCGTTCTACCTTAACTTATTTCATCTTCCGATTTTTAATGAATATGATTTTGATGTATTTGCGGTTGTTAGCATTAATAACGTGCTCTTTAACTTTATTCTGGTCTTTTCTATTTCATTTTTAATAGAGCAATTACATAATGCTTTAGTTAAAGAAAACGTACTACAGCAAGAGCTAGTGGTAAAGCACAACAATGCCGTTGCTGCTAAATTAAGGGCAGAAAAATCGGATCAATTAAAGTCGGCCTTTTTAACAAATGTGAGTCACGAAATTGGCACACCAATGTATGGTATTTTAGGTTGCACAGATTTTTTAAAGGAATACAACAAGGAAGATAAAGAATACCAAGAGTACGTAGAACTCATAAATAATAACGGTAATAAATTACTAGATATTATCTCTGATATTGTAAATGTCTCTAAAGTAGAAACAGGCTTAATGCTTGTAGAGGCGTCTACTTTTAATGTGACCGAAGTTATAGATCTAGTACATAATATATTGTTGCCGGCAGCCAAGGAAAAGGGAATTGTATTTACCAAGAATAACTTAATTAGTACAACTGAAGCCATTATCTATTCTGACAAAGAAAAGCTTATAGAAGTGCTAAAACATCTCTTAAAAAACGCTATTAAGTACACCGAAAAAGGAACCATAGACTTTAGGTGCTTTTACAAAGACCAAAACACTATAGAATTTCTAATTAAAGACACTGGTATAGGCATTCCTAAAGATAAGTTTAATGCCATTTTTAAAGCATTTTACCAAGTAGATGTGGACCATAAAAATGCATTACATGGTTCTGGTATTGGTTTAACTATTGCAAAGGCCTACACAGAGATGCTTGGCGGCAAATTAACCTTAGAAAACAACTCCGAAATTGGCGCTACATTTAGGTTTACAATTAATACATATTTAAAAAACACATAATAAATATACTAAATGACCTATTTAATAGTGCTTGGTAGTGCTATAGATGGCTAATTAAGACTACGGTATTCACTAGGTTTAAATTGTGTTTTCTTTTTAAAAAGAGTACTAAAATACTGAGGGTATTCAAACCCTAATTCAAAGGCTATTTCACTTACGCTTTTATCCGAACTTAAAAGTATTGTTTTGGCTTTTGATATTAAAACTTGGTGAATATGATCTTGTGCGCTGCGGCCGGCTTCCTTTTTCAACATTTCGGTTAAATATTTGGGCGACATATGCAACGCTTCTGCTAAATATTGTACTGAAGGAATTCCTTTTTCTTGCAACTGGTCAGAGTCACAATATGCAGCAAGTAGCTCTTCAAACTCACTTACCTTATCCTTGTTAAAAACCGATCTTGTAAAAAACTGACGATCATAATAACGAGTAGCATAATTTAGTATTAATTCTATAGTAGAGACTATTACAGTTTGACTATGTCTGTCTATGTTTTGAGAATATTCTGTTTCAATTTTATCTACCAATATTTTAAGTTCGTTGCGTTCTTTGTTAGATAAATGCAATGCTTCATGCAGGTCATACGAAAAGAAATCGTACGAATTAATTTTACTAGAAAGCTGAGATTGACGAATTAAATCTGGGTGAAAAAACAACATCCAACCATCATCATCTACTCCCTTTTCCTCGTCTCCTGGAGAAATTACTTGACCAGGCTTTATAAACATCATTGTACCACTCTGAAAATCGAATTTGTTTCTTCCGTAACTTAAATCTTTTATAGAAATATCTTTTATTGCAATGCTATATAGGTTGATAATAAAGTGTTCGTTATCAAATTTTTTACGAATATTAGGGTTGTTTATACGAATTACGGAAACCAATGGATGGTCTGGTGACTCTGCATTAAAAATAGCATTTACATCACTTATAGAATCGATATTTATAAAATTTTGTTTCATTCCCTGTCCTTAACTATTTGTCTTTTTTTGTTTTAATGTAATTACTGTAATCTCTGGCCAAATACCTACTCTAGCGGAATAACCGTGAAAACCAAAACCTCTATTTACATTTATATACCTTCCAAACTCCTTATACAATCCTGCCCATTGTTTGTACATAAACTGCGCCGGACTCCATTTAAAATATCCCGGGATTTCTATACCAAATTGTAATCCGTGTGTATGTCCGCTTAACGTAACTTGGTAGTTGTGTGCGTGTTCTTTTACTTGATATTCCCAATGGCTAGGGTCGTGACTCATTAGTATTTTAAAATCGCTTTTATCTGTTAATTTAGATGCTTTATCTAAATCTCCGGCTTGTTTAAAATTATGTCCCCAGTTCTCTACCCCTATTAGCGCCAATTTTTCATTGTCCTTTTCTAGATACACACTTTCATTTAATAACAATTTAAAATCTATTTTTTCGTGAATCTGTTTAATTGCATTAAAATTAGCTTCCTTTTCGGTTTCTGATGGCCACTCTACATACTCTCCGTAGTCGTGATTACCAAGCACCGAATATTTACTAAATTCAGGGGTTTTTATGCGCTTAAAAGTCTCTATCCAAGGATCCATTTCCTCTGCTTTGGTATTTACAATATCGCCTGTAAATAAAATAATATCTGTCTCTTGTTGGTTTATTAAGTCTATAGCATATTCTACTTTTTCAGTATCTTCTAGACTACCAGAATGTATATCTGTAATATGCGTAATTTTAAAACCATCAAAAGCACTTGGTAAATCGTCAAAATAAAGTGTATGCGATATAACTTTATAATTGTATTTTCCTTTAAATATACCGTAAACAATAGAGGCAAAAGGCACTGCCGCAATCCCTAAGGCTAACTGACTAATAAATGTTCTTCTAGGTGCAATAAAATCTCCTGTACCCTTACCAGTAGTACTTTGTGTAAAATAGTGGTACACCCCAGATATAACCCTAATAATATCTTCTCCAAACAAAAAGGTAATTACGATAAGTTTTGGCACCAAAAACAAAGCAAAAACAGCTCCAAAGGCTAAACTCTCTTTTCCTGGGCCTGCAGTATTATCATACCTCACAATAATAGATATAAGATACACTAAAACCCCAGCAGATAATACACCATAAAGTATATAAACCCATAAATTTTTAGTGCTGTTTTTAACGGCTTGAAATGCGTATAAATCTATTAATAGAAGCGCAGAAATTACAAGAAAAATTAGTAAACGAAATTTCATAGAAAATGGTTGTTTGGTATTTTTAGTTATAGAAAATTAGAAATTAACCCCTCAGATTCTATTCTTAAACGTTCTTGAGCTTTTTCATCTCTTATAGGCGGCCAAACCTTAGTTACTTTTTTATTATCAATATAAGTCGCGTTTAATTGCTTTGCCTCCTCATTAAATAATAACCAAAGATAGGTTTCCTTTGCTTTCTCTGGTGTAATCCCCATAAATATGGGTAAAATTTTGGTTAATATATTCATAGGGAACGGCATTTTTTTGCCCTTTATTAATCCTGATGTTACAAAACCTGGGTGAATTGTATTAACCCTCACATTTGTGTTCTGCAATTGTTTTGCTAAGTTAAACGTATGTGAGATTATTAAGTGCTTAGAATGTTCATAAACAAAAGGTCCGTCATAGGCCGTGTTTTCAAAATTTAAGTCGCCCCAATTTACAGGTCTTTTATGACCAGAAGAGCCCGTATTTATTATTTGCGCACCTCCCTTTTTACTTGCCGTTTCTACAAGTATAGGGACAAGAATTTTGTTAAGTAAAAACGTAGATAAATAATTGGTTACCAACGTTTTTTCAAACCCTTCAGGAGTAATTTCCTTTTCATACAAATACACTCCTGCATTGTTTATTAAGAAATCTATTTCATTAAAATCTAAGAGTATCTCTTTTGCTATTTTCTTAGTTTCCTTTAAAGAAGACAAATCGGCCTTATAGGTAAAAATCTGATTGCTCTCTGCGTTATTACTCTTGGTTAAATCCTTTAACTTTTCTTGGTTACGCCCAATAATTCCTATTTTATAATTTCCTTTTAAAATTAATGCCTCAACAAGCGCTTTACCAATACCACTGGTAGCTCCAGATATAATAATACTTTTCATTTTTTGCCGTTTTTAATTAAATACCAAAGTTTTCCTTAAGCATTGTTATCATCTCACTATCAGATAGTTTTGCTCTTGCATCTAACATTTGTTCGGCATCATTACCCGCAGGAAATCTAAGCTGATTTGTTGTGTCGTGAATAGCTTTGTCTATAACTTTAGTAACCGTAATTGGTTCGCTAACAGGAAAGGCCTCGTTACTTTCTCCTCCTTTGTAGGTTTTCATTATTTTATCTACAACTACTTTATAATCCGTAATGTTTTCATCATTAAATGCCACAGATTTGCTAAAGTTTGATGTAATAACACCCGGTTCTATAATTTTAACATTAATGCCCAACGGTTCTAGCTCATACTGCAAAGCTTCAGAGATACCCTCTACAGCATATTTTGTTGCTCCGTATACGCTACCTAAAGGCAATGCAATACGGCCACCCATTGATGAAATATTTACAATAGTTCCAGATTTCTGTTTACGCATAATTGGCAAAACGGCTTGTGTAGTTTCTAAAAGACCAATAACATTTACATTGTATTGTTGGCGAATTGTTTTTACAGGAGTTGCTTCTAAAGTACCCAACATACCATAACCTGCATTATTTAGTAATACATCTATAGTTCCAAATGTTGATGTAGCATTACTAACCGCTGTTTGTATAGAGTTACTGTCTGTAACATCTAACGTTGTTACTAAGACATTTGGCAAAGCTGCTAATTCTTTTCCTGAATCGGTATTGCGCATTGTAGCAACTACATTCCATCCTTTTTCCTGAAAATATAGTGCTGTTGCCTTACCAATTCCACTACTTGCTCCTGTTATAAAAATTGTTTTTTTCATCATTTAATTCTTTAAAAGATTAATTATGATGCAAAATTATAGGGGACAGAGCTAGTAGTTCTATATTAATTTCGGGTTCTTGTATACTTTTTGCTTATTTGAGGCTTAATAAAAAAATATCCTATAGAAATAGTGCATAATTAATTCTCCATTTCTGTTTTACTAATTTTATATAACCGGTAATACATATATATATATATTGGAATAAGAAAAAGTACTAATAGTAGCAATACTCTGCAACTATTGTAAATATATCTCCGAAAGTTAGGTGCTTATTGTACTCTAATTTTAAAAGTAGCTACGAACAAAACAAAAATAGAACACTTAAAATCCCAAAAAACAAAAGATTAAAAATTTTGTATTCTATCTTCATTTAGCGGCATTACATATTATTTATTTTAAAATAATAATCTAAACCTAGATAAGAAACTGCAACTATTGTGGTTAAAATTAGAACAAGAATTAGTTTAACTACAATTGGCTTTGTTAGTGTTACTCTCTTCTTGATATAAAAAAGGTCTAAAAAAATAAAAATAATTAATGATATAGATGCAATTACAACCGAATCTACCATTAAAGTTAACCCATAACCCCAAGCCATTAATTGCTCTAAAAATGTTGCCGATACTTTTTTTGGCCCCATCCACAAACGGACTAGCCCAAGCGAAGAAAGACAAATTAAAATTGCCCAAAGAATGTAAACAAGAATGAGTTTTATAACTTTCATAAGCGCTCTAAATTAGAATATAATACCATTTGGTTTTTTTAAATAAAGTGATAACCAAACATAAGAATTAAAGTAGGGAAAATACCAAAAACTAGCACGTAGACAAGAGTGGTCCAGAATTGGTAATTACGTTTTTCTTTTTTTACAATGCTTATTACCAAAAACACCATAGCTAGTAACAACATTAGCTGAGAAAGAATAGTTAAATAAAATATTCTTTCTTCATAATTATATATTTCACCAGTACTATTATTAAAGTTTATTTTAAAGAATAGGGATATTCCATTTATAATAATGCTCCAAATAGTAAAATGAAATGCCCACTTTTTAAAATTTATCTTATTCATATTTTAATTTTACAGTGTAGCGCAAATAACCTCTGTTTTAAAGCTGTTTTAAGCACTTTTTAGAGACTAAACCAATAATAGCAACAAAACTAACGTTGGTTTTTTTAAAGTGGTTAACTTAAGCTTAAATAAAAAATTACGGACTAACTGCAAAAGGATTTTTTTCTGCTGGCAAGTTTAAAATTGCTAATACTTTATCTAAGTTTTTAAGAGATTCTATTTCTACCTCCTTACTATAAACAACCAACTCCGACTTTGCTGTTTTTATAATATACTGGTCATCTGTTTTTCTTAAGTAACTTATATCTTCTAATGCTATTTTTTTACGAAAAGAATTTCTTTCTTTTATAATACCATTTTCTATAGACAGGTAATAATAGGTAGATTTTAGTATGCTTTGTACAAACCAAGCTAACGCAATAATAAACATAAAACAGGCAAACCAGTGTATTGTATTTTCAGTAATTGAGATATAAACCGATTGGTAAAATGAGTATATAACAAAAGCTGTTGACATTATAATATTGGTATTTACCTTTTTTTTAGTGTATCTGATTTTCATAAAGCCAGCTTTAAATTTGTTATTCCGTCGTAAGCTCTTTTAAATTATTAAGAAATCCTAATACACTTCTTCCTTTTTCAACAATACCAAAAAAATTAAATATTTTGGCAGGTAGTTTACTTTCAAGAACTTCAATGTCTTTATTTTCTATCTCTAAGAAATTTCTAATCCAATCTTCAAAATAATCCCTACCATAAGAACTGAACATATAGTTTTCCTGAAAAAGATAACCTTTACTATTTAGATATTGCTCTGCTATTAGAAAATCCTCTTGATTAAAATTTTCTCCAAATAGTTCTTGAATATCTTTACGCAAATTGCCACTATAACCGCGATCTGTTCTTCCTTTAGAAGCTAGATATATTTTAAATAAAATTAAATGGGCATACAAATTCCTTGTTTCAATAATTTTTAATATTTCATTCATTTTATATCAATTTAATGTATTAAACCTCTGGAGAGGGAAAGAATAGCCTCTCAAATATAAAAGATAATGGCAATAAAAATTACAGAAATACGTAAAAAGCTAAAAAATAGACAGTTTTTACCTACGTAATATTCAGTTTAAAATAAAAAAATAGTTGTTCTACACCCTAAATATTAGTGTTTCCAGAATTTCCAGAAAGGTTTTTGGGTCGTATTATTTGTGGTAGTTTCTAGGTTATTTTTTGGCGCGTGGTGTTCTTCAATAATAGAAAAAATACGGCTGTAGTTGTAGTCTACTCCATCATAAACCTTTTGCCACGTAATGTTTTTAATCTCTATTCTTGTGTCTATAAATCCGTTCCAAGACACCGTAAAGCCATTTTCTCTTAACAAGGTAACAATTCTATTTGCTACGGCTTCTGCTGCACTATCTGTTGGTTCTATACTATCATATCCAATATAAAGCATTCCGTCTTCTCCTAACGCTCTCTGTAAGTCTTGAGCGTGGTAATAGCAATATCCTTTTGCTATTATACCAATAGCACCTAGTTCATCTACTATTTCTCTACAATCGTCCTGAGCATCTTGCCTGGTGTAGCCGGCTTTATGTAGGCTTACTATTTTTTCTTTGTTTAGTTGATCAAAAACAGATACAAGTCTTGTAAATATAGTCTGCCTGTTCCAGCTCTTACTATTATTCTTATGCGCTACAAATTGTTTGCCTATTTCTTTGGTAAGCCAATCGTTATCAAAATCTTCGGCATCGTAAAACGCATCACTTATGCTGGTAAATATTTCTTTTTCACTATAAAAACCAAACAGAACATTTTCTTTAATCATCTCTAATGCTTCTGTCTTTATTTCTTTAGTCATACAACTGTTTTAGTAGCACTTTTACGCAAGCGTACAAATTATAGAACTATAAATATAGATTTTTTAATTTAGAGTTAAAAACAAAAAAGCCTCAGCAAATGCTGAGGCTCTTAATATGTGTAACTTACAAGTTATTATTTCTTGTAGTTATCATTTAAGATCTTAGTAATTTCATCTGTAAGATCATCTGCTTCTGATCCGTATAATACGCTACCACCGTCTCCACCACCAAAGATGTAAGAGAAACCGTTTGTTGTACCATATGCTTTAATCTCTCTCTTTACTTTAGCAACTAAGCTATCCATTTCTGTTTGGCTACTTACTTGTAATTGCTTTTCTTCTGCTTGCAACTGCTGTCCAATACGTTGGCTCATTTGCTGTAACATACCGTACTCTTCTTGTGCTTTAGCCTGTGCCATTTTCTGAGCCTTTACTTGGAATGCTTGCGCCTCCATCTGAAAAGCTTGTTGTACGCTATCTCTTTTTTTACCAAAAGCTTCAATCTTAGTTTTAAACTTAGCTTCAAGATCTACTTTCTCGTTATAATCGTTCATTAGTTTTACGTTATCTACGTAACCCATTTTACTTTGTTGGCATCCTACTAAACCGATGAATGCAAGTGCAAAAATAATTTTTTTCATTTCTAGGTTTTTAATATAAAACTTCCGAACCGACGGAAAGTCAAAATTTAAGTTGAGCAAAAATAGAAAAGTTTTTTAATCTTCAACAAAAACTGGTGTTAGTTTTAAAATTGATTAAAATTTAGTTTTTCGATCTTTTTCTAAAAAAACTTCATTTCACAAACTATAACAAAAACAAATAAAGAGGTACTATTTCGATAAATAAAAACTATCATCAATAAAAACTATAAAAATAAGTGTGATTGATAACTAAAAACTATAAAAAAAGGCTTTCATAAATAACTCAGTATTAATTAAAAAATAAAAAAGGACTTAGTACTCGTTACAAGTGTCAAACCCTTCTTAAATCGCTTTAAAATACGTTTTAACTCTTTTTTAGGATGTATATGATAGAAGAATGTTCCTTAGTCTTCATCGCAGATATATTAGAACGTAAACCTCTATAAAATGCTGTTAACATATTCTGGTTTCCGGTTTTGTATTTTTCAGATAATAGCGCAACATAAAATGCATCAAACAACATTGGCTGGGTTTGTATCAGTTTCATATTATGTTTTGCAAAAATCTTTTTTATTGCTGTTTTAGAAAAATGCCACAAATGTCTAGGTACGTCATAAGCAGCCCAAAATTCTTTATAGTGTTTGGCATCGTAACTATTAAAATTAGGAACAGCTACAATTAGAGTTCCGTCATCGGTTAATTTAGATTCCAAGGTTTTTATTTGTTGGTCCAAATTTGGCAAATGTTCTAAAACGTGCCACAACGTAATTACGTTGTATTTTTTTTCTGGTAAAGTATCTAAGCTCCTAAAAAGTTCTAAACCCTTCTGTGTTGCTTTTTCTCTTGCAGAGATACTTGGCTCCACACCATCACAAATCCACTTATTGTTTTTGGCTGTAATTAAAAAATCGCCCGTACCTGCACCAACATCTAGTAAGGTTTTTTCTCCTGTAGTAAACTTGGTTAAGATCTGTATCTTTTTCTTTAAACTATAATTTTTTACAGTTTGGTACATTTTGTCTACAACTGTTTTTTTAGAATCTGTATGAGAGATATAATCATCACTCTCATAATACACTTCTAAATTCTCTGGTTGCGGATCTGTAACCAACATATCCAAATCTTCATTATAGTTTAATGTAAACTCTTCTTGAGTTACAGAGTGGTCTTTAGTTTTTAAATAAAACTTCATTGTAATTGTGCGTAACTAAATATTCTTCCTTTAAAGCACGAAGATAGTTTAAAACTAAAGGACGTGAAAGCGATTTTTTATCCAAACAATCTTTTCCACTCTCATCGTAAGCAATTATAGCAATATAATAATTGCCATCTATACGCACGTGAGCTTCATCATTAAAAAGATGAGAAGGATCTTCCTCAGAGCCTATTGCCCTATTTGCTAAAGCACCAAGAGCTGGCGTAAGTATATCAATGCTCTTATCTTTCTTTTCTACTTCGTAAAACGAAAAGTAGTACGGAGTACTATTTATAAAAAAAGGAACATTATCAAAAACATCCGTATTGTACAACTGAAACTTTGTGTCTATGTACTTATAGAATTCACTTTCGTTTTTTGGATCTTCAAAAACAAAAACCTGCTGCCTTGGCAAACCCCTCTTAAAAGTTTTGCCTTTGGTAATTTTATAATCCTGAATATTGGGAGCAACACGCAAAGGAATACAGGAATGAAATAAACATAAAACTACGGCAACAACAAATACATTTTTCATTTTCGGTTTTTTAAGATGAATCTAGTTTTTAGTAGCAACAAAAATTAAACCAAGAATTA
>NZ_JAMCOJ010000011.1:0-40647 GCF_023476645.1 Cellulophaga sp. 20_2_10 | reverse complement strand
AGAAAGTAGAAAGTAGAAAGTAGAAAGTAGAAAGTAGAAAGTAGAAAGTAGAAAGTAGAAAGTAGAAAGTAGAAAGTAGAAAGTAGAAAAATTAAATTATCAGAAATAAGAACCAAAATTAAATCGAAAAAATAAACATAAATAATTGAACTTTTTTAGACACTACCCTACTCATTCAAATTTAAAAATAATACCTCTTTTATATTTTTTAGCGCCACAAAAAAAGACGGTAACAGAAAATTAAAAGTTAGATAAAAAGTGAATTTTAAAATCGAATTTAGAAAATTAAATGAAGTAAAATTTAAATATAAAACTGAAACAAAACCTTGAATTAAAGTTTACAAAACAAAAATGAAAAGCTTAAAAAAATGAGTCGCAAAACAGATACACAATTTTGTTTCAGAAATTAATTTTCAAGAAAAATGAAATGAAAAAAGTATTAAAAAAATGAGATTTTAAAAATCAAAAAAGAATAGAAACTGAAGAATAAATTCAGTTAAAAAAAACATTAAAAATGAAAAATTGTAGACAAAAACGGATTTAGAAAAATGATAAATTTTATGAATTAAAAAAAATAAATTTTTCAATAAAAATGAAAATTTAAAAAGCACCTAGACTCAAAAATTAATTAAAAAATAAGGCTCAAAAAAATGAAAATAATTCCTCTTTTAAAATTCAAATCAAGTTAAAAAATAAGAAAAACTAAAACACCATTTTTAGTCCATAATTTTAAAATATTGGACTCAAAAAAGGACCCAAAAAATGAAACTTAAAAACTCTCTCTTTCACTTTTAAATTAAAAACAGAAATCCGAAAAAAACGCAAAAAAGGAACTCTACAATTTAAAACCAAAATTAGATTTCAGATTAAAATTAAAAAATTACAAAGGCATAAACTATCCAGTAAAAAAAATAAAAATGCGATATCTGGATTTTAAAAATAAGATTCCGAAAAGAAAAACTACAAGCGCTACAAAGAGAAAAAAATTCAAAATAAAAAGAGTAAAAAAACAGACTTAGGCGACAGTCATAATTCCGACTTTAAAGCAAAAACACAAAAGATAAAACTTATATTAAGGAGACAATAAAAAGAACTACATAGCCGTTTTATAGCTATGAAAAAATAGTGAAACCAAGACATACCAAAAGCAAAAAACCCAATTGTTCCACGTGGAACAATTGGGTAAATTCTTTATTATATATACTTAAACTACCTACCCATAAAGACAAGTAATACACTAATATCACTTGGCGAAACTCCACTAATCCTAGATGCTTGTGAAATAGTTACAGGCCTTATAGCCTCTAGCTTTT
This sequence comes from Cellulophaga sp. 20_2_10, assembly GCF_023476645.1. Classification (GTDB taxonomy): domain Bacteria; phylum Bacteroidota; class Bacteroidia; order Flavobacteriales; family Flavobacteriaceae; genus Cellulophaga. The sequence goes on along the minus strand of NZ_JAMCOJ010000011.1, from coordinate 39,334 downwards.
CACGTGCTTCATAAGATAATGACTTTAATAATCTATAGTCAAAATTATCTGGAATTTTAATATTCTCTAAGCGCTGTAGCTTATCCGCATTGTTCTTTTCTTTAGCAATGTAACCAGCATATTTAACCTGAATTTCCGTCTGTTCCATCACCTCTCTATCTATATCTTCCTCCTTAATAAAGTCGGCTACAGATTTTAAATTACGCATATGATCCATAGTTACGTTTGGCCTAGAAAAGCTCTTAAACATCTTGTGAGATTGTTTAACTGGAGCCGAATTTACAGATTCTAAAATAGGATTTATATCTTCTGGAACTACACTAGTTTCTCTAAAAAAGTTTACAAAAGCATCAGATTTCTTAAGCTTTTCTTCCATTCGTTTTAAGCGAGAATCAGAAGCTAAACCAATTTTATGACCCATTGGAGTAAGCCTAATATCAGCATTATCTTGTCGTAACAATGTTCTATATTCTGCTCTAGAAGTAAACATTCTGTATGGTTCTTCTGTACCTTTAGTAATCAAATCATCTATTAAAACACCTATATAAGCCTCATCTCTATTTAGTATTAATGGGCTTTCTTCTTTCACTTTTAAGTGTGCATTTATACCTGCCATTAAACCTTGACTTGCTGCTTCCTCATACCCCGTTGTACCATTAATTTGACCAGCAAAATATAGGTTATTTATAAGCTTAGTTTCCAAGGTATGTTTTAATTGTGTGGGCGGAAAATAGTCGTATTCTATAGCATAACCTGGTCTAAAAAACTTAACATTTTCGAACCCAACTACAGAACGCAAAGCCTTAAATTGAACGTCTTCTGGTAGCGATGTAGAGAAGCCATTTACATACACTTCTACTGTGTCCCATCCCTCCGGTTCTACAAATAATTGATGCTTATCCTTGTCTGCAAATCTGTTAATTTTATCCTCAATTGATGGACAATATCGTGGTCCTAAACTTTTAATTCTACCATTAAACATCGGAGATCTATCAAAACCTTCTCGCAATAAATCGTGTACCAAAGTACTCGTATGCGTCATATGGCAATCTCTCTGATGCGCTAAAGCTTTGGTATTTGTATAGCTAAATTTCTCTGGAATATCATCCCCAGGTTGCACTATCATTTTAGAATAATCTAAGGATCTACCGTCTACTCTAGGAGGTGTTCCGGTCTTCATTCTACCACTTTCAAAACCTAAATCTACTAGTTGTTCTGTGATACCTGTAGCTGCTTTTTCACCTGCTCTACCACCACCTAATTGGCGTTCTCCAATGTGAATTAACCCATTTAAAAACGTACCATTTGTTAACACAACCGACTTAGATCTTATCTCAATTCCTAAGGAAGTCCTTACCCCACATACCTTATCTCCTTCTATAATTAGACTGGAAACCATCTCTTGATAAAAGTCACAATTGGGTGTTCTTTCCAATGCTAAACGCCATTCCTCTGCAAAACGCATACGGTCGTTTTGCGTTCTTGGGCTCCACATTGCAGGACCTTTGGACTTATTAAGCATCTTAAATTGTATGGCAGATTTATCAGAAATAATTCCACTATACCCACCCAAAGCATCAATTTCTCTTACTATTTGGCCTTTAGCAATACCTCCCATAGCAGGGTTGCAGGACATTTGCCCAATAGTTTGCAGGTTCATAGTAACCAACAGGGTTTTAGAACCCAAATTAGCTGCAGCCGCTGCTGCTTCAGAACCAGCGTGACCGGCACCTACTACAATAACATCGTATTCTTTATCAAACATAACTTTAATGTTCCACGTGGAACAATTTAATTTTTTCTTCTTCTTTACTCCTCATTAGAGCAGCTTCTTCCGTAGATTTATCTTTATAACCACATAAATGTAGTATACCATGAGCCATAACCCTAAGCAATTCTTGACTAAAATCTACCTTAAAATCCACTGCATTCTCTTTAACTCTGTCTACTGAAATGTAGATATCTGACCCAATTAGCTTACCATCCGTATAGTCAAACGTGATGATATCTGTATAGGTATCGTGATCTAAGTACTGCTGATTAATACTTAATAGGTATGCATCGTCACAAAAAATGTAATTAATATCACCTACTAAATGCTCCTCAGAAGCTATAATCCTATTAATCCAATCGATATACCTGGTATTATCTTCTAGACTAAATTCTGTTTCATAATGAAAATCAATCATTTGCTTTAAAATAACGTTGCACTTTATTTTGGAAAATTTGCTGCAAAGGTAGTGCTTGTCTATTTAAAATTTCTATTTCATTACGATAATTCTCCAATGCTTCAGGCTTAGTCGTAATAGGATTCTTAAACTTATTTTTAGCCCTATTCGCTTCTCTTGTACTCTTTTCTCCTTGCTTTAAAGAAGCATTTTCTAACTTTAAGAGCTGGTGTTGTATGTTATTAGCCTTGTCTTGAGTCCTATTTGTTATGCCATTTTCTAGTAAATCGTTCTCAAAATCTTCCATTTGTTGTAACAATTTCTTAGCTAAATCTTGGTCTTCTTTAGCAATCATATCATTTAATTGCTTCTCTAATTCCTGTCTAATGGTTTGTTGTTGCTTGTATATTTCAAATATTTCTTGTAATTCCTCCTCAGATTGTCCACCGGGTTGACCACCTTTACCTTCTCCATTTTCACCAGTAGAACCTTTAGAACCAGCTTTGCCCCCTTCTCCATTTTCTCCAGATTCACCCTTTTTACCACCTTCACCCTCTTTTCCTTGCTCGCCAGATTTACCTTTTTCACCCTTAGCACCCGGTTTACCCTCGCTTCCTTTTTTACCTTCACCTGGTTTTTTTCCTTCAGAAGACTTCGGTTCACCCATCTTCTTTTTAAGACTGTTTTGAGCTTTAATTATATCCGGCAATTGAAAACCTTGACCCTTTCCTTGTCCTTTCCCCGCACCAGATTTCATACTCTGATTCATATTATCAAGCAAATTAGCCAAGAAGTCGGCTAAACTATTAGACGCATTAAGCACATACTTTTGGTTAGCTGTAGCCAAGAAAGACCTGTTTTCTGCAAGTTGCTCAAGAGATTTATCAAGATTATAATACACTTCTGTTATATCTTTATTTACCTTTTCTGATATCTCTGCCTGACGTAAAGACAATGCAAAAATACTATCATCCACGTGCTCAAACATTGTTCTTAACTCCTTTTGGCGTTTAATTGTGGTTGAAAACTTAGAAACTTCTTCGTCTCTAGAGCTAATATCCTGGTACAACTGCTCCTGCTTAAAAGAAAAAATAACCAAATTTTCTAGAATCTGACGCAACATTTCAGCGTCTTCAGTAATAGAGTCTCCACCACCCCCAGCTGCAGATTGTTGCATTTTTTCACTCATCTGTTTCATCTTCTCAGCAGCGGACTTCTGTTTTTTAGCAGCTTTATTGCCAGGTTTACTATCAGACTTAGAAGAATTATCACTACCCTTTTCCTTATTTAACTCATCTAAAGCATCATTCTGGTCTTGTTTAACGTCATCTTCTTTGGTCTTATCAGAATTAATGTCAAGTGGTTTCTGTAATTTTTTATTGTCTTTCTTTAGCTCTTCAAGCTCCTTAGTAAACGCATCAAAGTCCTTATTAAGTTTTTCTTGCTCCTCTCTTTCCTTTGTTTTGTCCTGTTTTTTGTCCGCTAACACTTCCTGCTCCTTAGCTAATTTCTCTAAATCTTGGCTTAGTTGAGCCAATTTTTCAGTTACATAGTACTTTTTAGTAAGTTCAAGCAACTGTTCTAAGTTACGTTCACTGTTTTTCTGGCTCTTAGCCAGCTCTTCCAAACGCTTTGTTAATTCAGATTTATTAATTTTATCAGCTACTTTATTCAATTCTTCAAGCAGTTTCTGATTCTTTTTTGCTTCTTTCTCCTGACGCTCTAGCCTTTCTTGTAATAATTTATTCTGTTTATCGTCTGTATTATTCTTATCTAAATTCTCTTTTAGCTGCTTGCTAAACTTCTCCATCATCTGTTCTTGCTGAACTTGCTTTTGTAGATAGTCTTTAACTTCAGACTGTTCGGTATAATTTAAAACAGATTTCTCTTTTTGCTTGGTGTTTAAATCATCTAATTTCTCTTTCTGTTCCTTAAACTTCTCTAAGGAATTATCCAAGTTGTCCAACAGCTGTTGTTGTTGCTTTAAATCGTTGTTTTTAAGGGCATTATCATCTAGCAAAACAGTGCTAAACACTTGACTTTTAATACTTTTGCCATTATGAATAGCATCATTATCTGTTGCTACAAAGTAGAAATTATAGTTGGTATTTGATTCTAAATTTAGTCCAGAAGGAAAGGTATAGTAGAACTGAGCAACGTTACTTTTAGGAACATTTAATGTAATACTTTGTTTATTATTAGAGTTGTTTTCTGGATAACAAACCAATTTTATACTTATTAGTTTATTATCATCAGACGCATTACCGGCATAATATAAAACATTTGGATTAAGAGAGTCCTTAACCTGTGTAACATTAATAGTTGGGTTTGCGTCTTTTAAAACAGTGAAACGGTATGCAAGTTTTTCAAAATTAGTAACATTCCGGTTAGATGTGCCTATTGTATAATCTAGATTATTATAAACTTTTTTAGATAATTGATAACTTCCATCAGCCTTAGAAAATAAAACAGTTGTGTCTTTTGTTTCTAATGATATAGTGCTAATATGCTCTCCCTTAATAGTCCAACTAACATTTGTACCCTCAGGAAACGTAGCATTACCCGTACTTTTTAAGACTTCAGGCTTACGATTTAAATAGTTTGGGTAAGTTAATTTAAGACTAAAATCTTCTAATAATGGAACAGCCAATACTTCTAAATTGTATTCTTTAGACGTTACATTGTTCGCTTTAAAGTAAAAAGAAACATTTTTACTTGGCGCAGTAACGGTGTATTCAAAAAATCCATTATTTTCTTGTAAAAAAAGTTCCTTATCATCTATAATAATAGCAACGTTTTCTGGTTTAACTTCTCCTTTAGTACTTAATTGTAACGTAATACTTTCTCCTTTTAAAACCGTTAGTTCGGAATTGTTTAAGAAAAAAGAAAAAGGTGCGGGTTGCTCAAAGGCCATTTGATAGTTAACTACCCTATCATAAGAACCAAAAAAAGAACTTAAGTTACCTGACAGCCAAATAAATACCATTAACAAAACAGGTATAGCTAAGTATTTTAAATATTTAAAATTGTCCTTTAAATTGATAGCTTTAACAAAAGGAATGGTATCCATTGCATTAGACCGCTGTACTATACTAGCCAAAAGAAGTTCTGACTTATTAGGATCGTCCGCTAAATCTAATAAATTATACAATTTATCGCCTACCTCCGGAAAATGTTTACCTATTAATAATGAAGCTTCTTTATTAGTAATACCTTTTCTAAGCTGAAATAAATAAAAAATAGGTGTTACTATATAGGTATACAATAGGTATACTGTAACTAGAATTAAACATAAAAAAAGTATTAATCTACCTGTAGAATTAAACCATAGCAAGTATTCTAAGCCTAATATTACTAAGAAAGTAAGTAAACCAAAGCTTAAAAAAAGAAGAAATCCTTTAAGTAAAGTCTTGGCATAATACCGCTTAGTAAAGGCCCTTAATTTTATTAAAATATGGTCTAAACTATTCAAAATGGATAATATTTAATACCAAGATACCTACAGTTTAAGAAAAATTTAGAAAAAAATTGTTAAAAAGTGACTATAACACTTTAATAGGACAAATAAGTAACTGTATCTTTGCCCTTTTAATAACAAATTTATGAGTTCTAAAGTAAGAGTACGTTTTGCTCCTAGTCCTACCGGACCACTACATATTGGTGGTGTCCGTACTGCCCTATTTAACTACCTTTTTGCCAAAAAAAATGGTGGTGAATTTATTTTAAGGATAGAAGACACAGATCAAAACCGTTATGTAGAAGGTGCTGAGCAATATATAATTGACAGTTTAAACTGGTGCGGAATTGGATTTGACGAAGGTCCTGGTAAAGAAGGAAAGTTTGGTCCTTACAGACAGAGCGAGCGTAAACATTTGTATAAAAAATATGCCGACGATTTAATAGAAAGTGGTAATGCATATTATGCTTTTGATTCGGCAGAAAATTTAGATGAGCATAGAAAAAACCATGAGGCAGAGGGTAAAACCTTTATTTACAACTGGCACAACCGTTTAAAACTAAGCAACTCTCTTTCTCTTACAAAAGAAGAAGTTGAAGCTAAATTAGCTGCCAATGAGGCATTTGTAATTCGTTTTAAAAGTCCAGAAAATCAAAAATTAGAGTTAAAAGATAGTATACGTGGTACTATTCATATAGATACTAATGTGTTAGATGATAAAGTTCTTTTTAAGAGTGATGGTATGCCTACCTATCACTTGGCAAATATTGTCGATGATCATTTAATGGAAATTACACACGTTATACGTGGCGAAGAATGGTTACCATCTTTAGCATTACACAAGCAATTGTATGATGCTTTTGGTTGGCAAGCACCAGAATTTGCACATTTACCACTAATTATGAAGCCTGTAGGTAAAGGAAAATTAAGTAAGCGTGATGGTGAAAAACTTGGTTTCCCAGTGTTTCCGCTATCATGGAACGAGTCTGTAGGATATAAAGAAGAAGGTTATTTTCCTGAAGCTGTTGTTAACTTTTTAGCCTTACTAGGTTGGAATCCAGGAACTGAACAAGAATTATTTAGCTTAGAAGAGCTTATAAAGGAATTTTCTTTAGAACGAGTAAACAAATCTGGCGCACGTTTTGATCCAGATAAAACCAAATGGTATAATACACAATATTTACAAGCTAAATCTGATGCTGAAATAGCAAGCCTATTTATGCCTGTAGTTCTAAGTAACGTTAAAGAAAGTCACAAATTAGCAACTACAAAAACTGTAGAACGCTTGGTTGCGCTACTAAAAGAGAGAGCAACTTTTGTAAAAGACATATGGGATTTAGCAGATTACTTTTACATTGCTCCGACAGAATATGCAGAAAAAGGAGTTAAAAAACAATGGAAAGAAGGAACCTCTGACATTTTAAACCAGTTGCTATCCGTTCTAGAACCAATAACAGACTTTAGTTCTGAAAACACAGAAACTATTGTAAAACAATGGATTACAGATAAAGAATTATCCTTTGGAAAAGTTATGCCACCTTTAAGGCTCCTATTAGTTGGTGATATGAAAGGACCACATGTATTTGACATTACAGAAATACTTGGAAAAGAAGAAACAATAACAAGAATAAAGACAGCTATTGAAAAATTAGGCTAGTCTACACACCAGTTTATTAAAAGCTAAAAACGTTTAATTACGCTTGTAGCTTTTTTTTTATAAAAATGTAACATATCCCCTATTTTAGCTACATATATATGTACAGTATTTGTACATTTAAAACATAAACCTAAAAACGAAAAAAAATTATGGGAGATTATTTATTTATACCACTACTAGTATTTTTGGTATTTGTTATTTTTTCTGCAGCTTTCTCTGTAAAACAACAAACTGCGGCTATTGTAGAAACCTTTGGTAAATTTAGTAGTATTAGACAATCTGGTCTACATTTTAAAATACCATTTGTACAAAGAATTTCAGGAAGATTAAGTTTAAAAATTCAGCAGTTAGATGTAATTATTGAAACAAAAACACTAGATGACGTTTTTGTAAAATTGAAAGTTTCTGTACAATACAAAGTAATAAAAGATAAAGTTTACGATGCATTTTACAAATTAGACTATCCGCATGACCAAATAACATCTTATGTATTTGATGTTGTACGTGCAGAAGTTCCTAAAATGAAATTAGATGATGTTTTTGTAAAAAAAGATGATATTGCTTTGGCTGTAAAAGCTGAATTAAATGATGCTATGATGGATTATGGTTTTGATATTATTAGAACTTTAGTAACTGATATTGATCCAGATCCACAAGTAAAAATTGCAATGAACCGTATTAATGCTGCCGATAGAGAAAAAACTGCTGCACAATATGAAGGTGATGCTGCACGTATTTTAATTGTAGAAAAAGCAAAAGCTGAAGCAGAAAGTAAGCGTTTACAAGGTCAAGGTATTGCCGATCAACGTAGAGAAATTGCTCGTGGTTTAGAAGAATCTGTAGAAGTACTAAATAAAGTTGGTATAAATTCTCAAGAAGCTTCTGCCCTAATTGTAGTTACTCAGCATTATGATACTTTACAATCTATTGGACAAGAAACAAATAGTAATTTAATTTTATTACCAAACTCGCCACAAGCTGGTAGCCAAATGTTAAATGATATGGTTGCTTCCTTTACAGCAAGTAATATGATTGGTGAAAATATGAAAAAAGCCAACAACACAGGTAAAACTAAAAAGTTAGACAAACCAAAAAATGACTAATTTTTAAGTACGAGTTTTAAAATCAAAAAATCCGATAGAAATTAAGTTTTCTATCGGATTTTTTTATGCTTTACAGTTTTCTAAAGTTAATAGTTCAACAAGACAAAAAATTAGGCACTAAAAAGGGCAAAATCTATTTTAAAGGCAAGCATTTAATAATATAAACACGACTCTTATAATCACCCTTCTGTTTTTTAAAACCCCATTAAAAAGCCTTAAAAAAAGCCGTTTTTAATAGAAAATACCAATTGTTTTTCAATTAACATCAATAAACCTTATACTACTTTTTTTCAGCAATTTTTGCCCAAGAATCTCTTAAACCAACCGTTTTATTAAAAACTAAGTTTTCAGGAGTACTATCAGTATCAATATTAAAATAACCCATTCTCTGGAACTGAAAACCATCTCCCACTTTTGCTTCTTTTAAACTTGGCTCAACAAAACCTTTTATCACTTCTAAAGAATCTGGATTTATAAATTCCATAAAATCTTTGTCTTTATGTGTATCCGGACTTTCATCTGTAAATAATCTATCGTATAATCTAATTTCAGATTCAATAGCATGTGTAACAGATACCCAATGTAAAGTACCTTTTACTTTACGCAAGCTTTCTTCTGTACCACTTCCACTCTTACTTTTTGTATCATACGTACATTGAATTTCAGTAATATTCCCATCGGTATCTTTTGTACAAGATTCCGCCTTAATAATGTAACCACCTTTTAAACGTACCTCTCCTCCTAATTTTAATCTAAAGAATTTTTTATTAGCCTCTTCCTTAAAATCGGCTTTTTCGATATAAATTTCTCTAGAAAAAGGAATTTCTCTACTACCAGATTCTGTATCTTCAGGATTATTTTCTATCTCTAACCACTCTTCTTGGCCTTCTGGATAGTTCGTAATTACCACTTTTACAGGGTCTAAGACACCCATAACACGCGTAGTAATTTTATTTAAATGCTCACGAACGTGAAACTCTAATAAAGAAACATCTATTAAATTATCCCTTTTTGCTATACCAATGGTATCCGCAAAATTACGAATAGATTCAGGTGTAAATCCTCTTCTTCGCATACCAGAAATAGTTGGCATTCTTGGATCGTCCCAAGATGTTACAACACCTTCTTGAACTAATTTTAGTAGTTTTCTTTTACTAACAATAGTATGACTAAGGTTACGTCTGGCAAATTCTCTTTGTTTTGGTCGCGTCTTCTTAGTATCGTAAACTTGGTCTAAAAACCAATCATACAATTCTCTATGCATAGCAAACTCTAATGTACAAAAAGAGTGAGAAACTTGTTCTAGGTAATCGCTTTCTCCATGTGTCCAATCGTACATAGGATAAATACACCAATCGGTATTTGTTCTATGGTGTGCTTTGTGTAAAATACGGTACATAAGAGGGTCACGCATTAGCATATTAGAAGAAGCCATATCTATTTTAGCACGTAAAACGTGTTCACCTTCTTTAAATTCGCCATTTTTCATACGGTTAAAAAGATCAAGGTTTTCCTCTACAGATCTATCTCTAAACGGACTAGCAACACCTACCGTTGTTGGCGTACCTTTTTGTTCTGCCATTAGATCAGAAGATTGACTATCTACATATGCCTTACCTTCTCTTATAAGAAAAATTGCCCAATCGTACAACTTCTGAAAATAATCTGAAGCAAAGCACTCGTGGTCCCATTTATAACCCAACCAGGCTACATCCTTCTTAATTGCATCTACATATTCTTGTTCCTCCTTAGCAGGATTTGTATCGTCAAAACGCAGATTTACAGGTGCGTTATAACGCAAACCAAGACCAAAATTTAAGCAAATAGAACTAGCGTGTCCTATATGTAAATAGCCATTAGGTTCTGGCGGAAAACGAAAACGTAAATCCTCTTTTGAGAAACCATTTTTCAGGTCTTCCTCGATAATGTGCTCTATAAAATTTAATGATTTTTCGCCTTCACTCATAGGATAAAATTAAGCTGTAAAGGTACAAAATAAGATTAATTCTAGTGCTTAAAAATTCGGTCACCATACAATAACCCCATTTTCACAACATATTTAAATACTACTACAACAATAAATTTATGAACAAGTTATAAACAACCATATTTGTTTAAGCAAATTTCGCACCCGCGTTAAAATGTTTGCAGAATTTTAAACGTTTAATCTTAATCAACTATGTCCCCAGACAATAAAATAGTTACAAAAACAAACATCTCATGAGAACAACACCTACTACAACTCTTTTGGTACTATTATTGTTAATTACCTGCTCTTTTACAGCAACAGCCCAAATCCTAAATGCTCCAGAACCCATTGCCAACCCTAGTGGCACAGGTACTAGCGGCTGGACAGCTGCTTGTGGATCGGCAAGTTTTAACTCTTACTGGGTTAATTTTACCTGGATCAACGCTCCAGCTGTAAACAGCGACAACAAATTTATTCTTGAACTGTCTGATGCCAATGGTAACTTTGGTAGCCCAGTAGCATTAGCTACTTTAGACGACAAAAACTCAACATCTGATTTTAATATACAGTTTGCTCTACCTACAGATACAAGAGGTGAGAACTATAAAATTAGAGTAAAAAGCACAAGTCCAGAGAAAGTAGGCCCAACTGCAGGCCCTTACTCTATGTATTATGTAGATTACAATTCTCCTATTTTAATGAGTCAAGATGGTAATGGTAACATTCCTTCTGGTGGTATAATAGAAGTTTGTGATGGTACTGCAATTACAATGGCTCCACATAATGTACCAAATCCAGAAACTTACCAATACAATTGGTATAAGAGCGGTACTTTATTATCCGAAAAAGGACCTTCTTTAACTACGACACAACCAGGTATGTACTCTGTGCAAATAGATTATGGAACAATTTGTTCTGGTTCTGCAAGTACAGACTCTAACATTATAGAAGTAACAACAGGTACAAGTTTAGGTGTTGCACTAAATGCTCCGTCTAAAACTAGTTTATGTTCTACAGACACAGAAACACTAACAGCCAACATATCTGGCCAAGGATTAACATATGTTTGGTATAAAGATAATGTTGCTATTACAACACCAACAGTAGATGACCATACGTATACCGTAAATGGAGCAACTGCTGGTTTTGAAGGTGAGTATTCGGTAGAAATTAATGGTGCAGGAGCTTGTTTAGAGCGCTCTGCTGCAATTTCTATAACTACAGCATCTAACGTTACACTTACTAGAGATAATGAAGCAAATCTTGTTCTTTTACCTAGTAAAACAAAAACATTACAAGTAACTAGCAGTAGTGCTGCCGTTACCTATTCTTGGTATAAAGATGGAACTGTTATTACAGGTGAAACATCTAACACCATAACAATAAACAGTGCAGGCGAATATTTTGCACGAATTACAGATAACGGAGGTAGTTGTCCTTTTACAATTGACTCTGAGAAAACAACAGTGGTATCGCCGGTATCATTTAATATAGTTATAGACTATACAGCACCGTATACTTCTTGCGTAAGCACTTCTACTACTTTAGATGCAAAAACAATAGAAGCTGTTGCAGCAGATGGCACAAAAACAGATGTTACTGCTGATTTAAAAAACGAATTTACATATCAGTGGAAAAAGAACAGCGTGGCTGTATCTGGACAAACAAGCAATTCTATTGCCTTAACAGATATAACTGCAAATGGTGATTATACACTAAATGCTAGCATTGCTGGTTATAGTGCACTAGACTCTAATACATTAAATGCAAACCTATTAACATCTGAAACTGTTACAATTGCAGCTAGTACTGCAACCTTTTGTAACCCAAGTAACCCAGTAGTTATAAGCACAACAACAACACTAGCAGGTGAAACTTTTACTTGGTATAAAGATGGTGTTAGCTATAACACAACAGATGAAACTTTAAATAGTACTGAAACAGGAACTTTTGTTTTAGAAGTACTAAAAAATGGTTGTCCGTTACGCTCTAACGAAATTGTTATTTCTCCTTTAGACGAGGATTTAATAACATTAGACAGCTCTGACCCAGTTATCCTTGTAGAAGGACAAACTAAAACAATAACTGCAAGCGGTGGTACAAGTTACCAATGGCTAGATGCAGCTAATGTAGAACTAAGCACAACTGCATCTGTTAATTTAACAGCAGAAGGTAGTTACACGCTTATTGCTAAGATAGACGACTGTGAAGTAGTAAAACAATTCACGGTTTCATATAAAGATACTTTTAATGTTCCTAACGTAGTAACACCTAATGGAGACGGTAAAAACGATCTATGGGTATTGCCAAATTCTTATTCTAATAACCCAGATGCAACTGTTATTATTTTTAATAGTAATGGTGAGGAAATCCTAAATGAAAAGAGCTACAAAAACAACTGGCCTAGTTCATCTATGAGTTTCCCAAAGCAAAACATGGTGTTTTATTACAAGATTATTGATGGCAAAAATGGTCAAAAACAAGGGACTATAACAATCATAAGATAATTTAAAATGTTTAAGTTTAAGTACATATACTTTCTATTATTATTAACGGTGCTAACCAATGTTAGCGCCCAAGAGGTTAATCCTTATCTATCGTACGATGTTCCTTCACAGAACCTCTTAAAGTACAATAGGTTCTTAATAAACCCTACCTTTTCTACGGTAAGGGAAGACAAGTCGTACGTAAACTTATTACATAGAAACCAATCGGTAGAATTTTCAGATAACAACCAAAACTACTTTTTAAGTTATAGTGGTCGTGTTAATGACCGTGTAGGTTTAGGGGTAAGTATTTACCAACAAACTGCAGGAACATTAACCAACTATGGCGTGTTAGCTAACTACGCTTATGGCGTTAAGTTAAGCGATAAAAGTAACTTTACTTTTGGTGCAAACTTCTCTTACTACGCAAGTGGTTTAGATAAGAGTAGGGTAAATGCTGCAGATCCTGACGATCCATTTTTAAATGGACAAACAGATAATTTATTACAATTTCAGCCAGGTGTAAACTTGTCTTACGATAAGTTTGATATTGGTTTATACGCAGAAAATTTATTTGACTATAACCTAAAATCTAATGAATCTATAACAGAATTTGCTGAAAAAACATTTTCTGGACACTTACAATATACTCATCAGTTTGATAAAACATCTGGTATTCTAGAACAAGGTAGATTAATGCCCTTAGCTAGAGTTCGTATGGTGGGTGAAGAGGATATAGTTTTAGGTGGTAGTCTTATTTTAGATTTGCCAAAAATAGGTTGGGCACAAGTAGGTTATGATGACCACTATGGTGCAGCAGCTGGTTTAGGTTTTAACCTTAACAAACGTTTATCTCTAGGGTATACAATGGAAAAAGGAATCTCTGGAAACCTTGATAATTTTGGACTTACGCATGAAATATCATTAGCATATTCATTTACACCAAACTTAACAGAAGATCGTGTAATGTTAGAGGATGATAGTGATGAGGAATTAGCCTTAAACGAGGAAGAAGTAAATAAAGACGATGAGTCAAAATCTGAAAAATTTGAAGAATTAAAACAACGATTAGCAGAAAACGACCAAGTATTGGCAGAGCTAATGTACAGACAAGACTCTTTAGAAATTAATAGACAAAAAGACTTAGAAACAAGATTTGAGAGAGTATTACGTATGGTACGTAGCGAAACTCAAGGTAATAGACCAGATTTAGAAGAAAGAGCTAAGAAAATGTATTTCATTAATAATGATGATAATGCAGTAGCAGATAACACAACTTCTAACCCTAATAATACAATTGGTGAAGATGTAGTTAATGATTTTTCAAACACTAAAACACCAACCACAAACTCTGGGTACCAAAGCTCAACACAAAATAATACTCCAAAAAACACGATAACTAAAGATGCTACAACAACGAACCAAGCAGTTGCAAACAATACATCTTCCAATAGCGTAACAAAAACTACTTCATCAATAAAGAGTAGAAAATTTAAAAACTTAGATGGTGTAGAACAGGGTTACTATGTAATAGCAAATGTTTATAAGGGGCAAGGTTACCTTAACAAGTTTATGTCTGACTTAGAAAATAAAGGGATTTCTGCAGATTATATAAAAGATCCAAAAAGCGGATTAAAGTATGTGTATTTAGAAAAATATGATACTTGGCAAGAAGCTGCAGATGCACACAATTCTAAAATGAATGGTGCCTATACAGATACCATGTGGATAATGAATGTAGATAATAATACATCTACAGATGCTAGATATTCTAATACAGCATATGCTAGTAATAACCAAACGCAAGATAATACAGCTATACAAGCTAAAGAAGATTACCAAAATTCCAAATTTAGAAATCCAGTACAGAAAGACAATGTTGCTGGTGCTTTCCCTACACCAAAGGTTGTAAAATTTAATGGTGTAGATTCTGGATATTACATTATTGCAAATGTTTTTGCAAGTGCTAAAAATGCAAACAGTTTTGTTAGACTGCTTAACAAACAAGGTTTACACGCTAGTTACTTTATAAATCCAGAAAACAATTATAGGTATGTTTATTTAAAAAAGCACGGTTCATGGAACAATGCTCTACTATCATATTATTCTAATATAAATAGCTCTTACCAAGACCGTATGTGGATCATGAGAGTTACTCCTAATCTAGTTGCGTAATGGATAAAACATTTTCAAAAATAATACTTTTTTGTGCGCTGTTGCTTACTTGCATAGCATTAGCTAATACAAAAAATACCGATAAGTATACTGTAGAATTCAATGACAGTATAACAACTGACAACTCAACTCAACTTAATTACTCACCAACAAACACTAAAAACATTCTATCTAATGAATAAGTTTTTAAAATCACTTTTAATCATTCTTGTCTTGGCTATGTCCCACTTAGGATTTAGTCAAGTTAAAAATAATTTTGAACCCCGATACGATAATAGTATTAGAGGGGATTTAACTATTATCGCTAACAACATTGTTAACCGTGAATCTAGATCTAGAACTCCTAATAACCCTTATAACCAAACAGGAAGTGGCTCAACTGCCAATGATAGTTGGGATATGCAATACATAGATATAGATGGTGATGCCTCTACATTTAGTTCTAGTAGTTCTACTTTAACGGTACCAGATGCTAGTTGTTCTAGAGTTAGGTACGTTGGTTTATACTGGTCAGCTGTCTATGCAAACGAAACAGACCGCAGTAATATTGGAAATATTAAATTTAAAACACCGAGTGGTTCATACGTAGATATTTCTGCTGATGAAGTACTTTTTGACGGTTTTGGTGATGCAGATTTTGGTTATTATAGTCCATATGCATGTTATAAAGACATTACATCATTAGTTACTGGCTTAGCAGATCCTAATGGAGAATATACTGTTGCAAACATTAGAGCTAGTGTTGGACAAAGTCCATCTGGTGGTGTATCTGGTGGGTGGACAATGGTTGTGGTTTACGAAAACCCAACATACCCTGGTAAATACATTACCACTTTTGATGGGTATGCCGGTATTAAATCTGGAGAATCTGTAGATATTCCTGTTTCAGGATTTACAACATTACCAGCTCCTTTTCCTGTAAATGCGAGGTTAGGTGTAAGTACTTTAGAAGGTGATAATGGTATAACTGGTGACGGTTTATCTATTAAAGCAAGTGGTAGACCAACTTATACTCCTTTAGGTACAAATAGGTTTGGTGCCAACCCTAATAAAACAAATAACTTTTTTGATAGTAATATCACTTTAGAAAATAATATCGTAACTACTCGTAACCCCAATAGTAGAAATACATTAGGCTGGGATGCAGACCTTTTTACAATACCTAACACAGGTTGGTCTACCATCCCTAATGATGAAACTAGCGCTATATTAAGAGCAACATCTACACAAGATAAATACGATATTTTCTTTACATCTTTTGATGTAGAAATTATAGAACCACAAATGCACTTGGCCAAAAGGGTAGAGGACATTGGTGGTACAGACATTACTGGTCAAGGTGTAAACTTAGGTCAAGTTTTAGATTATGTACTATCATTCCAAAATGTTGGTAATGATGATGGTGATAGGTATACTATTAAAGATGTTTTACCTGTAAACGTAACCTTAGATGAGACTAACATTACAATGCCAACTGGCGTAACTTATACATATGACCCAGCTACTAGGGAGGTAATTTTTTCTATTCCAAATGACTTAGTAGAACAAGGAGGGCCTTTAGAGAGCATACGTATGCGTGTACGTGTTGCAGAAAATTGTTTCGACTTTATAGACGCCTGTTCAGATCTTATTCAAAATTTAGCATACTCTACCTATAGAGGCGTTATAAATGACAGTGAAATTACAGATGATCCAAGTGTTACAGATTTTGATACTTGTGGATTTACAACTCCAGGTGCAACTAACTTTTTATTAGACGATTTAGAAAGCTGTGACTATAGTAGAAATGTAGAAATCTGTGGTGCAGATGCTATTCTAGATTCTGGTGATGGTTTTGACGATTATGTTTGGTACAAAGATGAAAACGGAAACGGTGTTATTGACGCTGGTGATACTGTACAAAATGACGGTAATCCTGATGGTGATTTAAGTACACTTATTGTCGATGATATAGGTGTTTATATAGTTGATAAAATTATTGCAGATCCTTGTAAAGGTTTTCAAGAAATTATAACTGTAACACGTTTTGGTACTACACAAACAAACCCAATAACAGCATTAATAAACGATACTACAAATACGGTTGATGGTGAGGTTACAATTTGTCCGATTGACGGAGACCTTTTACCAAAAGTATTTTTATGTGGTTTAAATGATGTAGAACCAATAAACATTAATATCCCTGATGCAATAAGCATACAATGGGAAAAGTTAGACGAGGGTAGTTGTACGGCTTCTGTAGAAGACTGTGCTAATAAAAACGGTACTTGTACTTGGACACAGGTAGCAACCGGACAAACTTTTAATGCTGAAGATGAAGGACAATATAGAGTCGTAATTAACTACCGAAATGGTTGTTTTACAAGATTCTATTTTAACGTATTTAAAAATAATTTAGACCCTAGAGCAACCCTAAAAGATATTATTTGTACTACAGATGGTAGCATAAGTGTTACTAACGTACCTGCAAATTATGATTTTCAATTATTAGATGCAGCAACAGGTAACATTCTTGTTCCTTACAGCGCAAATAACGGTCCTGTTTTCCCTATAGCTACTAACGGAGCCTACACAGTAGAAATGCGTCAGCAAGGTGTTGTAGATGGTTGTGTTTTTAGGTTAGAAGATCTTGGGATCATAAGAAGAGATTACAAAGTTAATATTACAACAAAAGATACAGACTGTAATGGTTTAGGAGAAATTAGAATTTCAGCTGAAGATGTAGAACCACAGTACTATTTTTCTATCTCTCAAGGAGGAGTAGAGGTAGATACTTTTGGACCTACAAATGATAATGATCATACGTTCTCAGGTTTAAACGATGGTGTTTATGACGTTACTGTAAGAACTGATGATGGTTGTACATTAACAAGAGAAATAACTATAAATGATGTATCTGATTTAGCTGGTACAGCTTTAACAACAAAATCTATAGACTGTACAGATGGTATAATATCTGTAACGGCTACTGGTGGTGTTGCAAGTCCAACATATACGTATGCAATATGGAGTAAAGATGGTGTAGACTTATACCCAGCTCCTTTTTCTTTGAGTGCTATTCCTGCAAGTGCATACCAAACTACAGCTGACTTTTATTTTAGTGATATTGATGCTGGTACGTATGAGTTTATTGTAGTAGGTAGTAACAATTGCTACATTATAACAAATGAAGCTACTGTGGCTATTGCACCAGCAATAGTTTACACGCCAATTATAGAAGATGAAAAATGTTTTGGCGCTGAAGATGGTACGTACAATATAAACGTTACAAATAGTAACGGATATACGCTAGCTTATAGCTTATTGTATCCAGATGGTACAACTACGGCAGTAAATAACTCAGGTTCTTTTACTTCTTTACCTCAAGGAGATTACATATTAACAATTACACAAACCAATGGTGGTACATCTTGTGATGTAGATGAACCTTTTACAATTGGTGGCCCTGTTGATGGTGTAACAGGAGATGCTGTTTTAACTCTAGATTATACATGTTTACAAGAAGCTACAATACAGGCACAAAATGTAACTGGTGGTGCAACTCCTTATTCTTATAGTATAGATGGTGTTAACTTTAATACAGGAGTTGGTGCAGATACTTTTTCTAACTTAACAAACGGAACATATAGTATTACAATTAGAGATGCCAACTTATGTACGTTTGTAACCAATGAAATTGTTATAGATGCATTAAACCCTCCAACAGATTTAGATTTTACATCAACTGCTCCAAACTGCCCTACACAAACATCAGATGTTACTGTAACAGTTGCAAATGGTACTGCTCCTTATGTATTTACAATTATTGCTCCAGCTGCAGTAGCGGCTACAAGCACCACAGGAAATACAGCAACATTTAATGGTTTAGCTCCAGATACCTATACATTTAGGGTTACAGATGCTAAAGGTTGTGAATATGATGAAAGCTTTACAATTAGACCAGTAGATCCTATAAATGTTTTAGGAAACCTAGTTAGTAATATATCTTGTTTTGATGATACAGATGGTGAAGCAAATTTTGCAGTATCTGGTTTTAACGCTACATATAATTATGTAATAACAGGACCAACAGCTATACCAGCAGGTACAGCAGTAAATGATGCCGTAATTTCTTTAACCAACTTAGATAATGGTACGTACACAATAACCGTAACAGATACAGAAACTAGTTGTACTGCAACGGCAGATGTTATTATAGATGCTCCTACAGCAGCTTTGGCATTAAACGTGTTAGAATCACAACCAACTTGTACTACAGACGGTAGTGTTGCTTTAACTGCTACTGGCGGTTGGGGTGGTAATGACTTTACAATTATATATCCAGATGCTACAACTACAGTTACTAATGGTTCTGGTACCTTTAATAACTTAAACCAAACAGGAACTTATAATGTAAGCGTAGAAGATGCTAACGGTTGTATCATAACAGCAAATTTTGACTTAGATGCATCAGTTGCTCCTACTTTAGAAATTGTTCCAAATAACGATTGCTTTACGGCAGCTGCAGGACTAGAACTTACGGCAAATGTTATAGCTGGCGGAGATGGTACTTATCAATATAGAATAAATGGCGGTGCTTATAGCACAAATAACGTCTTCTCTGGCTTAAACCCAGGAACGTATACTATAGATGTTATAGATGGTAAAAACTGTAAAGGAACAGCTTCTATTACAGTAAATCCAGAATTAACAGTAACAGCCACAGCAGATAACATTACATCATGTGGTACAAACGCAATTGTTACCATTACGCCTGCCGGAGGTAGTGGCACAAACTATGTTTATGCAATAGTTGCCAATGGTGCAACTCCTGCAGCAACAGATTTTACAACTACTAATCCTAGAACTGTAACAACAGGTGCTGGTGATTATGATGTTTATGTACGTGATAATAACGGAACAGGAACTTTTTGTGAGGCTATGTACGATTTAAACATTGTACAAGATCCTGCATTAACAATCTCTACTGTAAGTACTGATATACAGTGTAGCGGTGAAGCACAATCTACTATAACAATTACTGCCGGTGGTGGAGAAGCTCCATACACATATAGTATTGGGGGTGGCTATAAAACAACTAATGTGTTTAATAATTTACCTGCGGGAAGCTATAATATTAGTGTTAGAGATGCTAATAATTGTGCAGTAACAACTACACATACCATAACAGAACCATTTACGTTATCTGCTTCTGCTGCAGTTACAGCATTATATGAATGTAACCCAACTACTGGTGCTGAGGTTAGAATAACAAATGCTCAAGGTGGTACACCTGCTTACGAATATAGTTTTGATGGTGGTGCTAATTATAGTACAAACCCAATTAACAACTTATTACCAGGTACACATACGTTATATATTAGAGATGCTAATTTATGTACGTTTGAAATGATAGTAACTGTAGATCCTGCGCCTATTGCGCCTACATTTGCTCCATCAATTTCTTATGATTGTGAAGGTCTTGGTGAAATTACAGTTACACCAAATAGTACAGATTTTGATTATATCTACTCTATAGATGGTGGATTTAACATGCCAGATAATACAAGTAATATTTTTACAGATGTAACAGCTGGTACACATACTATTAAAGTAGATTATACATCCAATGTAGCGCCTACACCTAGTAATTTATTATCAGAAAACTTTGGTTCAGGACCAAATACATCAATAACACAAATAGATCCTGTATACTGTTATGAGCCACAAAATTTTACAACTGATGTTTGTAATTCTCCTAATGGAAGGATTAATGATGGTGAATATTCAGTAACACAAAATATAGGTTTACTTTTCTCTGGTTGGATAAATCCAAATGACCATACAGGTAACGCTAACGGAAGGTTTTTAGCCATGAACGTTGGTGGTGTAGCTGGTGTTGGTGGTATTGTATATGCCAAAAGAGGTATAGAAGTTATACCAAACAGAGATATTACGATATCTACATGGGGCTTTAATTTAATAAGCTCAAGCCCTGCTTTTAGCGCACTTGCAGATCCAAGTATAGTAATAGAATTGGTAGATGGTGGTGGTGCAGTAATTGCTAGTACTGCTACAGGTGAAATTCCTAAACATAACAACGCTGACGATTGGCACAATTATACCGTAACATTAAATCCTGGTGCTAATACAAACCTTGATATTGTTATTCGTACAAATTCTGTTGCAACCAATGGTAATGACATTGCTATAGATGATATACAAGCATTTCAGTTACCAGAAGTTTGTTCTTCATCTGTAACTTTTGATGTTGTGGTTGAAGCTGGTAAAGCTTTTGCAGCAACAGTTACAAACCCTAAAAACATCTCTTGTTTTGGTGGTAATGACGGTGAATTTGTTATAAATGCATCAAACTTTGGTGCAGGTGGATTTCAATATACTATAGATGGTGGTACTAATTATGTTGGTCCTTTTACAACAGCTACAACAGTAAACACATTAACTGCTCAAAACTATACTATTGAAGTTAGAGATGTTGATGATAATGCGTGTAGTATACCTTTATCTCAAGAATTAACTCAGCCTACAGAAATTACAGTAACTGCTTCTATAACAGATGAATTTACATGTAACAATACCGGTGCTACAATTACAGCTGTTGCAAATGGTGGTACACCAACGTATAACTATCAATTAGAAATATACAATACGGTAACAACTACTTCTACAGTTTTTAGAGCATACCAATCTTCTGTAATATTTACAGATGTACCTGCAAATGCAGCTGATGAAAACTATATAGTAAGAGTACAAGATGATAAATTATGTACTAATGTTGTTACACCTGCAGTAACAGTTACTGCCCCAGAAGTACCAACTTTTACAGTAACGCCAACAGCGTGTTACTCTGGTGCAAATGATGGTGAAATACAAGTAGATGTTACTTCTGTTCCTGGAAATGAAAACTTCCAGTTTAGTATTAACGGTGGTGCTTGGATTACACCAACTCCAGCAACTGCTACAACATATACTTTTACAGGTCTTGCAAACGGTACATATACAATAGACGTTAAAGATGGCTATGGTTGTGTTGGCGTACAAGAAACGGTTATTTTAAATCCTACCTTAAGAGCTACAACAGTTTTAAATAACGATTTAACATGTTTAGTAGATGCTTCAATAGATGTAAATGTTACTGGAGGTTCTGGTACATACACTTATGAATGGTCTACTACTAATTCTGGCCCTTGGAATGTTACAAACTTTACAGGAAATAATTTTACTACAGATACAGATGGTACATACTTTTTTAGAGTAACAGATAATACAACTCCTGTTGCTTGTACTTACATTACAAACTCTGTAATTGTATCGCCAGCGGAATTACCTGTAATTACTACTGTAACTCCAACTGATTTAAATTGCAACGGAGACGATTCTGGTAGTTTAGCTATTGTAATAGATACTAGCGTTGGTTTAGCTCCTTATACAATTAACGTTACAAATACAACTACAACACAAGATTACGGTACACAAACATCTGGCTTAACAGCTGGTGATTATACTGTAACTGTTACAGATTCTAAAGGTTGTGTAACAACAGAGACAACAACAATTAACGAACCTGCTGTAATAAATTATACAGTAAATAGCCAACCAATAACTTGTAATGTAGGTAGTACGATAAACAATCCAGGATCTATTACAATAACAAATATTAGTGGTGGTACTGCAGAATATACGTATATACTAACTGCAAATAATGGTATTACGCCACAAACACACATAACAACAGCAACTACAAGAGACCGTACTTTTGATATCTTAACATTTGGTATTTATGAAATAGATATTGTTGATGCTAATGGTTGTTCTGCTTTTACAACACAAGTTATATCATCTCCACCAGACGATTTAGATATAGATGTGAGTACATCTACAGCAAATTGTGCAGATGGTGGTACTGCAATAGTAGAAGTTTCCGCAATGGTTGGTAGTGGTAATTATGAATTTGGTATTTTAGAAGATTTTAACTCTCCTTATACCTCAACTTATTATGCTCCAGATACTGTAGGCGGAAGTATTATTACATTCTCACAAACAGCAAATGGTGTATACTTAACTCCTGGTATAACTTATACTTTTGTAGTACATGACTTAGTTAATAATTGCTATTATTTTGAAACTGCAGCAACACCTATAGATAGTCCATCTAATATGACTGTTTCTTTAGATCCTGTAGCTAATGTAACCTGTACAGGTTCTAACGATGGTAATATATCTTTTACTTTTGACAATTATGATGCTTTAGCAACAGCTGTAGATTATGAAATTTTCTATAAGCAATCTAACGCACCAATAACACCTACTCCCGTTACTGGCTCAACTCCAGTTTCTGGACCAGTAACTGCAATAACTGTATCTAATTTTGCGACATTACCTCCAGGTCAATATTACTTATTATTATCTGAAGTTGGTGGTCCCTTTAATGGTTGTACTGTTTATGGTGGTGAATTTACCATAAGAGAGTCTCTTAATTTATTAGAGATAGATTTAACTCTAACTAAAAATGATAATTGTAACACAGATGCAGGTGTAATAACTGCTAGTGGTCAATATGGTACAGGTCCTTATGAATATCAAATATTACCAACAGGAGCTACAGCTCCAACTTTAACTACATGGGCTGGTTCATCAGTAAATGTATTTAATGTAGAAGGTGGTACTTATGACGTTTATATTAAAGATGCATATGGATGTATTCAAACAGAATCTATTTTTGTTCCAACTGATGTATCTCCAGAAATATCTTTATCATTAGTTGATGAATGTGTTGCAGAAGGTGATTATGAAGTATTAGTAACTTTAGATACACCAAGTACAACACCTTATTCTATAAGTGTTAATGGAGCAGCTTTTCAAAATATTACATTTACTGCTGGCGAATATACTATTACAGGATTAAGTTCTGGTACTGCACAAACAGTAGAAATAAAAGATTTAAATGGTTGTGGAGAAACAGAAACCTTTACAATTTATCCTAAATTTCAAGCTACTGCAGCTGTAACTAAATTGTTAGACTGTTCTGCTACACCAAATGCAGAAATTACAATCACTGCTTTTGATGGTTCTGGTTCATATGCTTATGCGATTGATGGTCCTGGTACTAATGACTTGCCAAGAACTAATTTACCATCACCTGCCAATACTGATGTTTGGGATGGAGCTACTGTATCTGGTACTTACATAGTATCAGTATATGATAATAATACTCCATCTTGTCCTCCAACAGTATTTAATGTCGTTGTTGCAGATGCCGTAACCCCAATATTTACGCACACATTTACAGCTATTACGTGTAATACTGCAGATGATGGTACTATAACTTTATACCAAACTGATAATGGAATTAACCCATTAACATACACAATAACACCTTTAGCTGGTACTTTTGATACTGCTACAAGCACATTCTCTAACTTACCTCCTAATACATATACAGTAACTGCAACAGGTACAAATGGTTGTACTGCTACTATAACAGATATTATAATTGATCAACCAGATCCTATTGTAATTGTAGCTGCAGATGTTGTAGAATTTGGTTGTACGCCTACAAGTGGTAACACTAATAGCAATGCTAGCATTACTATAGATAACACTGCTGCTAATATTACTGGTGGTAGCAATACATATGTTATTTATGAATTTATAAATGATAACAACACACCTGCAACTGGTGATGATATTATTGTACAATCTGGTTCTAATACTGTTTACATAGAAACTAATACTGTTGGTGGTTCTTATACCATTAATGTATATGACGATAAAGGTTGTGTTGGTACAATAGAAGCAGATATTGCTCCTTATGATGAATTGTTAACAGCTACTGCTACTATTACAGGTGATATTACTTGTGATCCTGGTACAGATGGTGAAATAACTATTGGTGTAACTTCTACTGCTAATGATACTTCTAAATTTGAGTATAGTATTGATAACGGAACAACGTGGCAAACCACTGTTTCTCATACCAATCCTGAAATATTTACTGGTTTAGGTGTTGGTACTCACAATTTCTTAGTTAGACATGCAGATACGGGTTGTATTATAACAACATCAGAAACTATTACTAGTCCAGATGTATTAGAATTAGATGCAACTGTAACAAGCAATGTAATTTGTTTTGGTGGTACTGATGGTAGTGCAACATTTAATTTACATGATGATGCTAATGTTACCTACACAGGTGCAATAGCATACATACTTTACCAAGATGTAAACAATACTCCTGCAAATACTGGAGATGATACACAAACTCCAGGTAGTGCACCAAACGGTAATTTTATAATTAACGGTTTAGTAGCTGGTACGTACTACATAGAAGTACAACAAACTCCAGATCCTAAATGTACATATACACAAGCATTTACTATTACTGGTCCTAGTGCTGCAATAACTGCCGCTACAGAGGTTTCACCTGTAACTTGTGTTGGTAATGACGGAGTTATAGAAGTTATTAACGCTGCTGGCGGTTGGGGAGACTATGTGTATTTTGTAGATATAGCAACTAACCCTGCTCCAGTATATCCTACAGATTATGTTTCTAATCCTGAATTTACTGGTTTATCTGGTGCTGCAGCTCCTGCAGGTACAGATTACCAAGTTTGGATTGCAGATAAAAATGGTTGTATTGTTCAATTAGCTGATGTTAATTTAGTTACACCAACTCAAATTACTGCAACTTTACAAGTAAATCAAGAAAATTGTACAAACCTAGAAGGTGAAATTGAGGTTATTGGAACTGCAGGTGGACAAGGAAGTAACTATACATACCAACTTATTAAAGATGGTACGGCAGTTGGTTCTCCGCAAACAACAACAACATTCTCTGGTTTAGGTGCTGGTTCTTATACGGTATTAATTAACGATCAATGGTCTTGCGATTTTACAACGCTTGCAACGGTTTTATATGAAGAAATGAATGTTTCTACTATTGTTGCTAAACCAATAGATTGTACTGTAGATCCAGGCGGGCAAATAACAGTGAATGTAACTGGTGGTTCTACAAACTTAGAATTTGTAGCTACATTACCAATAAGTGCTACAACAATTACAAATGCAACAGGTGTGTTTACTGGTTTAACAGAAGTTGGTGTGTATAGCTTTAGGGTTCGTGATTTAGATACAAGTGCACCAATATGTGAAAAAACAGTTACACAAGAATTGGTAGATAAAGTAGATCCTATTTTATTAGCTGCAACTATAGATAACGTAAGTTGTTTTGGTTTATCTGATGGTAGTATTACTGCTAATTTAGATCCTGCAACAAATGTAGATCCTATTTATAACTATAATTTATATGATGCTACAGGAGTAACTCAAATAGGAGTAACTCAAACTAGTCCTACTTTTACAGGATTAGCAGCAGCATTTTATCAAATAGAAGTAGTATCTGCTAAAGGATGCTCTATACGACAAACTGTTGAGGTTACGCAACCAACACAGTTGCTAATAAATGCAGTTGCAACAGACTTTGCTTGTGCTCCTAACAACACGGTAAATACAGCAATAATTACAGTAACTATAGAAGATGGTGCTACAACACCAGGAACTCCTTCAGGTTCTAGTCCGTATTTATACAGTATAGATAATGTAAACTTCCAAACTACTAATACATTTAATGTAATAGATACAGGAGTTGCACAAACTATTACAGTTTATGTTAAGGATGATAATACTTGTCCGCAAACAACAACAGTAACAATAGAGCCTATTAATAAATTTACTGCTGTAATTTCTCAAGACACTGCCATATCATGTAATGGTCCAGAAGAAGTTACTATTACAGTAACAGATAATGGTGATGCTACAAATGTATATACGTATGAGTTGTTACCAATTGGTAATACAAATGCTACGCAAATAACAACACCAACATATAACACTGCAACTTTTGAATTAAGAGCTGTTGGTGGTTATGTATTTAGAGTTACAGACACAACTACTGGTTGTTATGTAGATACAGAAGTGTATAACATTGCACAATACGATTTAATTAAAGTTTCTGCTAGAGCAACTTCTCCTGTAACTTGTTTTGGAGGTATAGACGGTGAAATTGAAGTAACAGTTACAGATGCTACTGGGCCATTTACATATACAGTTTTAAATGCTGATGGTACATTAACAGGTATTAATGGTAATGCTACAACAAACACATTTACTATAACTGGTTTATCTGGTGGTAATTATTATGTTGCAGTTACAGAAGATAATGCTCCTTTTTGTACTGAAGATTCTAATGTAATAACTATAGTTTCTCCAGATATGGCATTAACAGCAACGGTATCACAAACTGCAGCTGTAACTTGTGATGATAATGCTGGTGAAATAGTAGTGCAACCAACTGGTGGTTATGCACCTTATGACATTGTTTTAAGAAACAATACTACTGGTGTAGAAACTACTTTTACAGATGTTTCTTCTGCTAGCTTTGTAAGGTTAAGTGCTGCTACGTATACTGTAACAGTAACAGATGATGGTGGATGTGATTTTACAGATACCATAACATTAGACCCTGCAATACCAATTACAGCAGATATTACACCACTTACACAATTATTAACTTGTTATGGTGATACTAACGGGAGTGTTATGGCAGTAAATGTATTAAATGGTGAAGGCGTTTACAACTACCAATTAAATGTTTATGATGCTGCTGGTACTACTTTATTATACTCTAGTAGTCCACAGGCAAATCCAATGTTCAATAACTTAGGTGCTGGTATATATACGATAACAGTATCTGATGGTTGGAACTGTGATGTAGAAACTATACAAGCTATTATAACAGAGCCTACAGACATAACTGGATCTTTGGTACAGGTTTCACAATTAACGTGTGATGATGATGCTGTAATACGATTAACAGCTACTGGTGGTACTGCTCCTTATGAGTTTAGTGTAGATGGTATAAACTTTACGCCAATGACTGGTGGAGATACACACACATTTACAGTACCAGCAGGTGTTTACCAGTACTATGTAAGAGATGATTTTAACTGTGGTAACATTATTAGTAATCTAGTTACAATAGATCCTGTACCTCCTTTAACTATTGCTTTAGACGAAAGTGCTGCAATTATTAATTGTAATGGTGAATCTACAGCAACCATAAGCTCAAGAGCTAGTGGTGGTTTAGGAAATTATTCTTATGAATTATTAGATAACCCAACAAGTACTAGTCCTTTACAGGGACCACAAACTACGGGCGACTTTAGAAACTTACCAATTGGTATTTACTATATAAAAGTAACATCAGATGGTGGTTGTGAAACCGTATCTAGAGCAATAACAATAGTAGAACCTATTCCTTTGGTTATAGATACTGAAGAATTTACAGATGTAACTTGTTTTGGTGAAGAAAATGGTACTATAACTGTTGAGGTTAGTGGTGGTACAGGAGAAATTAAATATTCTATAACACCTAATTTAGATCAGTTTGATACTAAAAATGTATTTACAGATTTAGCTCCTGGAGTTTATGATGTAATTGCACAAGATGAAAACGGTTGTTTTATAGCTTTTGATTTTACAATTAATGAACCAACTGTAATACAATTAGGTGAAACTACAACTGGTGAAACTTGTACGGGGAATGAAGATGGTATGGCTACAGTTACAATAACTGGTGGTACTGCTCCTTACAGAACTAGTTTAGATTCTAACGATCCTGCAGATTATGTATTAGACAGAGTAGATTTTTCAGGATTATCTTCTGGAGCTCATGTAATATTGGTTAAAGATGCAAATGGATGTGATGCTAATATTATTATAAATATAGCACCAGGTGTTAACTTAAAAGCTACTGCAACACCTATTTACGAGTGTAGTACAGATACGCCTACAAATTATTTAGACGTTGTTTTAGAAGACAACACAATAACAGACGTATTATACGGTTTAGATACTACAGATCCTGCTGCAATGCAATTAACTCCAGACTTTACAAATATGTCTGCCGGTAATCATTATTTATACTTATTGCATGCAAATGGATGTTCTGAAACAATTGACTTTACTGTAGATGCCTTTGAGCCATTAACACTTGTATTACAGAATACAAATATTAACGAAATAACGGCAATTGCTGCAGGTGGTAACCCTAAATATACTTTCTATCTGGAAGGAAACAATAATGGGGAAGACAATACGTTCAGAATACGTAAGACAGATACTTATACCGTTGTTGTTGTAGACGAAAATGGTTGTGAAACGACTCAAGATATATTTATTGAGTTCATCGATATAGAAATCCCAAATTTCTTTACACCAAACGGTGACGATGTAAACAATACATGGAAGCCTAAAAACACAGAAGGGTTTCCAAATATCTTAACTATTGTATATGATAGATACGGTAGAGAGTTATATAGAATGGGAGCCGATGATAAAGGATGGGATGGAACTTATAATAATAAGGATCTACCATCTGGAGATTACTGGTATACTATTAAGCTTAAAGATGAAGTAGACAGCAGAGAATTTGTTGGACACTTTACATTGTACAGATAAAAAATAAAAGAACTTAACCTATAATTATGCGATTTAAATTAGCAATCTTATCCCTATTTGCCGGCACAATGCTTTCAAATGCACAGGAGCTAAATTCACCACAACTCTCCCAATATTTGGCAGACAACCCATTTGTTTTATCACCAACATACGCAGGTATTGGTGATCATGTAAAAATTAGGATGAATGGACTTGCGCAATGGGTAGGTATAGAAGATGCACCAAGAACACAATCCTTAGCGGCTGATGCCAGAATTGGTAACAAGTCTGGTTTAGGTATATTTTTATATAATGATAAAAATGGATACACTAAACAACAGGGAGCAAGAATTTCCTTTGCGCACCATTTAACTTTAGATAAATATGAAGATGAGTTTTTATCTTTTGGTATCTCTTATAATTTTAATCAGTTCAGAATAGACATTCAAGAATTTAACTTAGTCGCTACTCCAGACAATGCAGTAACAGACGATAGATCTACAACAAACCATAACTTTGATGTTGGTCTTATGTATAGAATTAATAAATTTTATGCCAGTTTAAATGTGTCTAACTTAATAGATAAAGATATTTCTAATTTTAATGAAACTTTTGAACCTAATGCATTAAGAAATTACTACTTATATACTGGTTACAGATATAAAAAGAGTAGAAATAGTGATTGGGAAATAGAGCCATCTGTGCTTTATAAAATGTTCGAAAGTGATGGAAGATCTGAAACAGATTTAAATTTAAAATTTAGAAAATACGATTTTGAAGATTATTACTATGCAGGTGTAAACTACAGATTTTTAAATGATCAAATTGGTAAACCCTTGTATTTAGCACCTTTTGCAGGTTTAAAGAAAGATAATTATTACTTTGGTTACTCGTATCAAATAATTTTAAACGATATTTTAAATTACAGTACAGGTACACATGTTGTAACAATTGGTGTAGATTTATTCCAGGGATTAAGTAATTGTAGATGTACATACTAATTATTAATATGATTAGTTAAGTTTGCACATCTAAATAAAAACAAATGGGAAAAATAACAGTAAGTAATATTAAAACTTACGCATACCACGGTTGCTTACAAGAAGAAGCATTAATTGGTAGTGATTATCTAGTAAATGTTACTGTACATGCAGATTTAAAAAAAGCATCTGTATCCGATGATTTAGAAGATACGGTAAATTATGTACATATTAACCATATTGTAAAACAAGAAATGGCAATAAGATCTAAATTATTAGAGCACGTTGCAAAGCGAATTATAGACCGAATTTTTTCAGAATTGAGTATTGTAAATAAATCAGAAGTTACTGTATCTAAATTAAACCCTCCAATTGGTGGTGATGTAGAAATGGTTTCGATAACGGTACAATTAACTCGTTAAACTGCAACAAAAGAAGTTTCATATACTTGGGAATATGTGTACATTTGATCCTTCCCCCGTATTAAAAATGGCATTGTGGTCGAAATGGATAGACATAATCCCGCAAGGATTATCATAGTGGTTCGAATCCACTCGATGCCTCAAAAAAATGCAAAATTGATTTTAAAAAACTTATATTCTTATGAATTTATTTTTGTAAGTTTGCAGTCCTAAAATGGCATCGTGGCCGAGTGGCTAGGCTGAGCTCTGCAAAAGCTCCTACAGCAGTTCGAATCTGCTCGATGCCTCAAAAACCTTCACTAACGTGGAGGTTTTTTTGTTTCTATAAACATCCTAATAATCAAACCATTTTAATATCAGATAATTACATTTTTAAAATACTTTTATATCATAAATAATACAGCAGTTCTCCCGAAGCTTCGGGATGCTCGATGCCTCAAAAACCTTCACTAACGTGGAGGTTTTTTTGTTTCTAAAAGTTTTGATTATATTATTTCTAATCAGTTTATTACAATTTATATACTAAACTTTAGTCTTATACCATAGTTTACAAGAGGTAAACCTTTAATATATTTAGTCAAGTAAACTTCAATGTGCAAAAGAATAGAAGTATTAAATAATATATAAGTAAACGGAAGAAGTACTATTTTTCTAAAAGTTCCAAACCCTCTTGAATATTTAACTGGTCTTTAGGTAAAAAACCTTTTGTAATAAGTACCAATCCACAAATAACAAGTATAATACCTAGTACTTTTTTAGTTAAAAAAATACGTCTAGGAGTTAAATATCTTTTAAGCTGTTTAGCTAAAAGTATTTTAATAATATCAGTTGCAAAATAAGTACCTAGCATAGCAGAAAAGAAAACTACAATTCTATTAGAATCGTTATCTAAACTGGGGCCAACTACTAGAATAACACCAAGCCAAAATACTAATACTCCAATATTTATAAAGTTTAATAAAAAGCCTTTTATAAATAAACTTAAATATGCACTTTTACTAGATTTAAGGGCAGTTGGTTTTTCTTTTGTGGGTTTTTTTATAATAACAATTACTCCATAAACTAGAAGTATAACACCCCCAAAAATATACAATCCTGGTAAGTTACTTAAATTTTCTAGTAATTGATAACTACTAAAATAAGCGACTGTTAAAAATAAAATATCGGCTAAAATTACGCCAAGATCAAAAATCAACGCAGCTCTAAAACCTTTAACTGCACTGGTTTCTAAAAGCACAAAAAAAACAGGACCAATCATAAAGCTTAAAAAAAAGCCTAATGGTATTGCTGCCTGTATATCATCTAACATGTAATAGTTTTTCTATTTTCTTATTATTTTACCGCCAAAAACTGTTTTCTCGTCCATTTTTGTTGGGTTGCCAAAAACTAAAACCTCACCACCGGCTTTAACCGAAGCTTGTACATAATTTGTAGCAAAAATTTCTGCGTTACCACCAGCATTTACACTAATTGTAGTAAGTTCTGTTTTAAAACCTTTTCCATAATAAATTCCACCAGTATTTATTTTTACATCTTGATTTTTTGCAGATCCTGTTGTTGTAATTACACCACCGGTAACAGATTTAACTAATAACTGTGTAACATTAGTATCTATAATTAGTTCACCGCCTTCTTGAGATTTTAACTCTAATAAATCTTGTTTAATAGTTTCATTAGAGCTAATTCTTGCATCTTCATTTACATCTATTACAGTTAATATATCTGTATAATAAACATCTACAAATGTTCTGTAACCACTAAAAATTTTATCAATTTCCATACGTAGTTTTAGCACACCATCGTTATTAACAATTGAAACTTTTAGTGTGTTAGCACCAGTTATAATTGCCTCATTTTTGGTAGACTTAATAAGATTTACAGACAAACCGTCAAAAGCTTTTACCTCAGTAAAGCTTTCTAATTTTTGTGTAATTTTTTCGTTTTGTGCATGTACTAAACTAATAGTAAATAGCAAAAACGTAAATAAGTTTAACTTATTCATTTTGTTGTTTTTAGGTATATTTCCTAATATAATTTACAAAATTCGTTCCACAAATATATTACTCTGCTTTTCTAAGTAACGAAAAATCTAAATGTCTTTTTACTAAATCTGTACTTTTTACCATTACTACAACTTGTTCTCCTAGCTGGTAACTCTTTTTAGTACGCTCTCCTACGATAGAATAACTTTTCTCGTCATAAGTATAGTAATCGTCTTTAATATCTCTTATACGCACCATACCCTCGCATTTATTATCTACAATTTCTACATAGATACCCCATTCCGTAACTCCAGAAATTACACCTACAAATTCTGCATCTTTATGGTCGTCCATAAATTTAATTTGCATGTATTTAATAGAATCTCTTTCTGCGCTAGAGGCAAGGCCTTCCATATCTGATGAATGCTTACATTTTTCTTCGTAAACTTCTTGTTTTGCACTTGCACCACCATCTAAATAATGTTGTAATAAACGGTGTACCATTACATCTGGATATCTACGTATTGGCGATGTAAAGTGAGAATAATAATCAAAAGCTAAACCGTAATGACCAATATTATCTGTAGTATAAATAGCTTTACTCATACTACGTATAGCAAGAGTATCTACTAAATTTTGTTCTTTTTTACCTTTTACATCTTCTAGTAATTGGTTTAAAGATTCACTAATAGATTTTTTACTTTTAAAATCTAGTTTATGACCAAATCTAGAAATTATACCATTTAAATTGGCTAGTTTTTCTTCGTTTGGCTCGTCATGTACTCTATAAATAAATGTTTTTTCTGGTTTTTGTTTCCCAATAAACTCGGCTACTTTTCTGTTAGCCAATAACATAAATTCTTCAATTAGCTTGTTAGCATCTTTAGATTCTTTAAAGTAAACTCCTTCTGGGTTACTGTTTTCATCTAAACTAAATCTAACCTCTACCTTATCAAAAGATATTGCACCAGCTTTCATACGTTTCGTACGCATAATTTTAGCCAATTTATCTAATGTTAATGTAGCTTCTACTATGTCATCATCAACTGTATATGCTCCACTTTCTCTAATAGATATAGCTTCAGGAATTGTATTTTCTCCTGTTTCTATAATATGTTGTGCTTCTTCATAAGCAAAACGCTCGTTAGAATTTGTTACAGTTCTACCAAACCATTGGTTTATTAATAGTGCTTGTTCATTAATCTCGAAAACCGCAGAAAAAGTATATTTTTCTTCATTAGGACGTAGAGAACAAGCATTGTTAGATAACACTTCTGGTAACATTGGTACAACACGGTCTACTAAATATACAGATGTTGCTCTTTGGTAGGCCTCATCATCTAAAATAGTATCTGGTTCTAAGTAATGAGATACATCTGCAATGTGTATACCTATTTCATAATTACCATTTTCTAATTTTACAAAAGATAAAGCATCATCAAAATCTTTTGCATCCTTAGGATCTATCGTAAACGTAAGAGTATCTCTCATATCTCTACGTTTTGCAATTTCTTCTGGCTTAATAGATGTATCTATCTTATTAGCATAACTTTCTACTTCTAACGGAAATTGATAGGGTAACCCATATTCTGCTAAAATTGAATGTATTTCTGTATTATGTTCACCTGGTTTACCAAGAACTTCTGTTATTTCTCCGTAAGGTGAGTCTGCATCGTCTGGCCAATCGCTTAGTTTAACTATAACTTTATCACCATCTTGTGCATTATTAATTTTATCTTTTGGAATAAAAAAATCTGTATACATTCTAAAATCTGTAGATGTTACAAAAGCGTAATTCTTTTGTAATTGCACAATACCAACAAAGTTAGTTTTGTCTCTTTCTATAATTCTAGTTATTTCGCCTTCTAACTTGCGACCTTTTCTTCTTGGAAATATATAGACTTCTACAATATCTCTATGAAAAGCTTTCTTTAATTTATTACTAGCGATAAAAACATCATCATCTAAGCCTTCTATAACTATATATGCATTTCCTTTACTAGTAACATCTACTTTACCTGTGTGGTATGTTTTAGAACTTCTAGCAACTGCTTTATATTTACCTATACTTTCTTCTAGTATTCTCTTTTTTTCTTTTAACTGTACTAATCTCTTTACTAGTATGTTTCTTGTATTTGCATCTGTTATTCCTAATTTAGCAGCGATCTGCTTGTAGTTAAAACTTTCGCTAGGATCTTTTTCTAGTACCGTGAATATACCTTTAGTAATAAAGTTACGGTCTTTGTTATTAGTTCCTTTTTTAATCTTTGTCATTCATTTATTTATTTGTGGAAAATTACAAATTATTATCTACTCTAATCTACTTAAACCAATTTCTTAATTTTATAGTAAAGAAAACGTTGTTATAAACATATATATAATATACTATTATTCTTTTATTAAATTTTAAAAAAAAGAGGTGGTTATTATAGTGTGTTAATATGTACAATAAAATTATGCAATATTTCTTGTACTCAACAGTAATGTAAATTTATTGTAAACTTATGAGACGTTTATATTCTATTCTATTCTTAAAAATCAATCTATTACAATACTTATTAACTGTTATTAACAACTTCTATTAACAACATTTTTTTAATAAATAGACCTTCAATAATTGTTTACATTATTAACATTAGTCTTAATATCTTTTTCTTAAAAAGTTAAAAATAGATTTGGTAGAGGATAATCTATGCTATAATGCAACAATTTTTAGAATAAACAAAATTTATGTTTTGTATAGTTATTAAACTGTTGTGAACAACTTGTTAGTTGTATGTGACACAACCAAAAATGTATGTAAAAATGGGGGTTTGTATTTATTAACAATTTTAGAATAGTAAATACAAAGGTATTTGTACTTTTGTAGTGTAAAACTACAAAAAACAATACAATGCATATAGCTATAGGTAATGATCATGCTGGTACAGATTATAAATTTGCGGTACTAGAACTTTTAAAAGAAAAAGGTATAGAAGTTACCAATTACGGTACAGACAGTAATGATAGTGTAGATTATCCAGATTTTGTACATCCTGTAGCTGCAGATGTAGAAAATAAAAAGGTAGATTTTGGTATCCTTATATGTGGTAGTGGTAATGGTGTTTCTATGACTGCTAATAAATACCAAAAAGTAAGAGCTGCTTTATGTTGGACAAAAGAGATTGTTTCTCTTGCTCGCCAGCATAATAATGCCAATATATTAAGTATACCAGCTCGTTTTGTTTCTTTACCACAAGCTCTAGAAATGGTGAATACATTTTTAGATACTGAGTTTGAAGGCGGAAGACACCAAAACAGAGTTGAAAAAATAGCTTGTAATTAACATACCTTATTATGGTGGTAACTGTTAAAAGCTTTAAAGAGCTAACTACAAAAGATTTATACGCAGTTCTACAATTAAGATCAGAGGTCTTTGTTGTAGAACAAGATTGCGTTTACCAGGATGTAGATGGTAAAGATTTTGAAGCATTTCATGTTTTGGGATATAAGGACAATAATTTAGTTGCTTATACTCGTTTTTTTAAATCTGGAGATTACTTTAAAGATGCCAGTATTGGTAGGGTAGTAGTTAAAAAGTCTGAAAGAAAACACAAGTATGGTTACGTAATTATGCAAGAATCTATAGCTGCAGTAAAAGAACATTTACAAGAAACAACAATTAAAATCTCGGCTCAGAAATACCTTCTAAAGTTCTATACTAATTTAGGTTTTAAAGAAGAAGGAGACGTGT
This sequence comes from Cellulophaga sp. 20_2_10, assembly GCF_023476645.1. Lineage (GTDB taxonomy): Bacteria > Bacteroidota > Bacteroidia > Flavobacteriales > Flavobacteriaceae > Cellulophaga. The sequence goes on along the minus strand of NZ_JAMCOJ010000011.1, from coordinate 2,706 downwards.
ATTTAGAAGATGGTATACCACATATGATAATGTACAAGCACTAAATTTTAATTGGTGTTTTATTACTTAGGTTTATATCTTCAAGCATATCTGCTGTAAATTTAAAGTGCCCTTTGGTTGTTATAATTCTAAACCTATTAGAGTTCATTCTACTTAAAGTGTCTAAAAACAGCCATTTAGATTTTAGTAATTTTGGTGTGTCCGATTTTAAACTTATCTCAAAAAAGTATTTTCTACCATTTTTCATAGCAACAATATCTGGTGTTATTTTAACACCAGTACTTTTTCTAATATAAGACTTTGGTATTTCGCAATCTGTTGCATCTGCCTTAATGTTAGTAAAGCCTCTAGATTCTAAATAGGAAATAGACTTTAATATAATCTCTGTATTTTCTAGTTTATCTGTCTTAATCATAGTTATCAACATAACAAAATAAACTTTAATTTCCTAATTTATATACTGATTAACAGTACTTTAACGTAGTTATTAACATATCAATGTTGATTTTATCTACATTAAAAACAAAATTTTCATATTTTCACTCATCCAATTCAATATGTACAAAATGATGAAGTATATCAATTCTAAAATCCCTTTTATTGCGCTTGTAGCGGTACTAATTTTAGGTAGTTGTAAAAATGAAGTAGTAATTAAGGATAATCCTGTTTTAGAATATGTAGCTAAGGTAAAACAAGAGTATGCACCAGATAAGCGTGTAGCTCTTTTTAATATTGAATCTAAAGCTACAGACAAACAGTATGTCCTAACAGGTGAGTCTAACTTACCAAAAGCTGTAAACGAGCTTAAAACAAAGCTAAATGATGCTAAAATTGAATATATAGACAGTATACAGTTGCTACCAACAGCAGAATTTAAAAATAGCAATTGGGCTATTGTAAAAATATCTGTTGCTAATTTAAGAAGCAAAGCAGGACACTCACAAGAACTTGCTACACAAGCAACCTTAGGCACGCCTGTAAAAGTTTTTAAGAGTGATGGTGATTGGTATTTAATACAAACACCAGATAATTATTTAGCGTGGGTAGATAAAGGAGGTATAGAAATTTTGAAGAATGATGATCTTAAAACGTGGAAAACAGCTAAAAAAATTATATATACTGATATTACAGGTTTTTCTTACACGTCAACAACACGTCAAGAAACTGTATCCGATTTGGTAGCTGGTAGCATTTTAGAATTAGTAGCAGATGAAGGGTCATTTTACCAAGTAAAATACCCAGATGGTAGGCTTGCTTTTGTAAAAAAGGAAGAAGCACAAACCTATAATAGTTGGTTAGCAGCCTTAAACCCAACAGAAGAATCTTTGGTAGCAACATCTAAACAATTAATGGGTTTGCCTTATTTATGGGGTGGTACCTCTAGTAAAGGGGTAGATTGTAGTGGATTTACAAAAACCATTTATTTTTTAAATGGTATGGTGTTACCAAGAGATGCATCTCAACAAGTACATGCAGGTGCAATAATAGACAAGGATAAAGATTTTAGTAAGCTTGCTGTTGGCGATTTACTATTTTTTGGCAGACAAGCAACAGATTCTACCAAGCAAAGAGTTGTACATGTTGGTATGTGGATTGGTAATAACCAGTTTATACATTCTTCTGGTCGTGTGCATATTAGTAGTATGGACAAGGAAGCAATAAATTTTGATGAATTTAATTTAAATAGGTATTTACAAAGTAACCGTATGTTACACCAAAATACAGAAGCTATTTTAAAATTAAAAAAGGCTAAACTTTTTATGGATTAATAAATTTTATTAAAATGAGTAAAATAATTAGCATTCTAATAATGGTATCTGTTCTTACGGCCTGCAATGGTATAAAAAAAGAGAACCTTCTTGCTGCAGATACTAATGATACAGTCCTAAATTTTCAAGACGCTTTAAAAAGTTATAAGGCACAAGAGCATCGTTTTGAAATTAAAGCTTGTAAATTATATTATAATGAACAACATGTTGTCTTAGATAGTCTTCATCTCTTTGAAAAAGTAATGGGAGATAGTTTCAAAGGGAGAATCACATATTTCTACGATGATAAGCCAATAAGTTTTAAAGCTAGAAGATTGGGTGATATTCATAATCTCGAAGAAACAAATGGTATAGATAATAGGCCTAGAATGGTGGCAAGCATCGCCATAAAATTATCTGATGATACCGAGGTTTTAAAGGATATAGCAGATGGTTATGAATCTATGGTGTCAGAAAGAGAAGCTGCATTTATCAATTTACCCACCTTAGAAGGATATGTGCTTATTGACGGCCAACTTATTAATGCCAATACAAAAATTAAAGACTTTAATAAAGATAGAAAAAATAATAAATTGCCCTTATATACACCATTGTTAGGTATGGCAATTTCCCAAGGAATAACCTATGGAAAAAGTTATTGTCTACCTGCATATAATAGTATTGGTTATACAAATGTTACTTTACTTTACAATGATGAAAACTATTTAGAAAAAGATTACCAAGTAACCACCATAAAAGAAGTTAGGTATAATTATCAACAGCCTTATTAATGAGCAAAATAATTAGCATTCTAATAATGGTATCTGTTCTTACAGCCTGCAATGGTATAAAAAAAGAGAACCTTCTTACTGCAGATACTAATGATACAGTCCTAAATTTTCAAGACGCTTTAGAAAGTTATAAGGCACAAGAGCATCGTTTTGAAATTAAAGCTTGT
>NZ_JAMCOJ010000010.1 GCF_023476645.1 Cellulophaga sp. 20_2_10 | reverse complement strand
GGCGATGGAACACATTTTCCAAAGGGGCGGGAACAGCGTAGCTGTGTAGCAACTTTGGTCAGCTTTTCGCTGAATGTGTTCCATCGTTTTGCGCTATGAATAGTTGCCGATTGCGGGTTACTTACCTGCCCAGTTACACAGAACTTAAAGCGGGCCACAACCCTTGAATTTACAACTATGCGGCAATTATTTATGAGCGTGTGTTATGGGCTGTATTTTCTTTCCCCTTTTTATTCATCCACCATTTCATCGTTAATCCCCAACCAAGTCCACAAATCAGCCATAATGGTATTCCAATCAGAATACTTTTCTGAGTAATTTCCTCACTTTTAATTAATGGGAGAATAATTTGCATTGTAATAAACATAAATAGTCCAAAGAAAAGTCCTGATTTTAACCAATTCTTTGTTGTATTTTTCTTCTCATTAATTTCAAGATTCAAGTTTTTATATCTTTCAGGTTGTTTGTCTAACCACTTTTGTTTTATTGTTTGTTTAAACCATCCCCAAATAGGAAAAGTAATTGTCAATATAATTAATGAAGTCAGATTTCTTTGGGCTGGAATTATTTCTTGGCAATTGTCACAGTAGAAACCAAACCAATTTTTAAATGCTGTCTTATTTTTAGCAGAATATTTCAATCCTGAATGTAGTTCTCCACAATGAGGACAAGGTATAAATGAACGTTCATAAAATGGCTTTTTTCCTTCTCGTTCTATCAACATTACTTTCGGAATTGTTTGCCCCAAAATCAATTCATTAATAACCAATCCTGGATTAATTATCCAGTGCAAAATCACTGGACTTTTCCAATCCCAAATTTTGTATTTTTTCTTGTCGTAGTTCATGTGTTTGTCTTTTTTTATATTGCCCATAACTACTCAATAACCTCAATTAATTGCGTTTATTCCTCCAATACGGCTGTATAAACGCACATTTAGGTTTTAAGTGTTTAATTTTCCTACAATTTACAACTATTTTTTATTTTAGAAATGTAAATAAGTGTAAAAGTATTTTTTTATTATAGCTGATAAAACGTATACTTTTAAAACCAAAAAATCCAGAGAAGCGTGCTCCCCTGGATTAGTTCTATTATAAGTACAAGCTTAAGTTACACTAAGCCTTGCATTTGTTTATTAAAGTGAGTAACGTTGTGGGCCACCTCTTCTAATTTCTTCGTTAGCGTAAGGCTCAAACTTTTTAAAGTTTTCACGGAACGCGTTAGATAATTTAAAAGCAGTCTTGTAGTACTCCTCATCGTTATTCCAAGTTGTTTTAGGACTTAATACCTCAGACGGTACCCCAGGACAATGTCTTGGTTGTGCAACACCAAATACAGAGTGTATATGGTAGTTGTCATAAGAATATAAACCTAAATCACCATTTAATGCAGCGTTAATCATAGCACGTGTGTACTTTAATTTCATACGTGTACCAATACCGTAAGGTCCGCCTGTCCAGCCTGTGTTCACTAGCCATACATTAACACCAGCTTCTTGCATTTTTGCACTTAGCATTTCTGCATATTTAGTTGGGTGTAATGGCATAAATGGAGCGCCAAAACAAGCAGAAAAAGATGGTACCGGCTCTACAACACCAGCTTCTGTACCTGCTACTTTAGCTGTATAACCAGATATAAAGTGGTAAGCAGCTTGTGCAGGAGTTAGTTTAGAGATTGGAGGCAATACACCAAAGGCATCTGCTGTTAAAAAGAATATATTTTTAGGGTTCGTACCTATAGATGGTTCTTGTATGTTCTCTATATTATAAATAGGGTAACTAACTCTTGTGTTTTGAGTAATAGAGGTGTCTGCAAAATCTACAACACCGTTATCATCCATAACAATGTTTTCTAAAATTGCACCTTTTTTGATTGCACCAAAAATTTCTGGTTCATTTTCTGCAGAAAGGTTAATTACTTTAGCGTAACAACCACCTTCAAAATTAAAAACAGAGTTTTGGTTTGTCCAACCGTGCTCATCATCACCAATTAATTTTCTGTTTGGATCTGCAGACAGGGTAGTTTTACCTGTTCCAGATAATCCAAAGAAAATAGAAGTATCACCATCTTTACCAACGTTTGCAGAACAGTGCATAGGCATTGTGTCCTTGTAAACAGGTAAAATAAAGTTTAAAGCAGAAAAAATACCTTTTTTAATTTCTCCTGTGTAACCAGTACCACCAATTAAAGCAATTTTTCTTGTAAAGTTTAAAATTGCAAAATTGTGTTGGCGAGTACCATCTACTTCTGGGTCTGCCATAAAACCTGGAGCATTAACTACGGTCCATTCTGGATCAAAGCCATTAAGCTCTTCTACAGTTGGCCTTAAGAACATGTTGTAAGCAAACATATTTGCCCAAGGATGCTCGTTAATAACTCTAATGTTTAATTTGTAATCTTTATCAGCGCATGCATAAGCATCTCTTACATAAAGTTCTTTTTCGTTTAGATAAGTAATGACTTTGTCGTAAAGTGCATCAAATTTATCTGGTGCAAAAGGAATGTTAATATCTCCCCACCAAACTTTTTCAGCAGTTACATCATCCTTTACAATAAATCTGTCTTTTGGAGATCTACCTGTAAATTCGCCAGTATTAATTGCTAAAGCTCCAGAAGAAGCCTCTTTACCCATACCTTTTTCCAAAGTTATTTTGTGCAATTCTGACGGAGATAATTGATAATTAATGTCAGTGCTTGTAATACCATATTCCTCCAACGAAATCGTTTTCGTGTCTGGACTATAAGTGCTCATAGTTTTAGTTTTAATGTTAGTGCAAAGCTAAAAAATTTTTGCGGTTATGCAGTTTAATTGCGAAATGTTTAGCTAAAATGTTTAAAAATACGATAACCTAATAAAAACCATCCAATAATTAATAATAATCCACCAATTGGAGTGGCAAAAGCAATAGATTTTGCGTTAAATCCTAAAATTGTATCAATACTTAAAAGATAAATTGAAAAGCTAAATAGTATTATACCAGTTACTAAAAGGTAAAAAATTGGCTTCTTATGCTTTGCTGTAAGCTGTGGTATTACACCTAAAGCCAGTAAAAGTAACGCGTGGTACATCTGGTAATCTGTACCTGTTTTGTAAGAGGCTATAGATTTTGCATCAATTAAACCATCTAATCCGTGTGCACCAAAAGCACCAAAAATTACTGCAGTAAGTCCAAAAAACACTCCAGTGGTTAAAATTGTTTTGTTCATAACAAAAAACGTTTGTAAATTTATAAATGTAACAAAACTGATGTTTTCATCAGTATCACCATCAAAAGTAATAAAACATATGTTAAGACAAATACTTGTATTAGGTGCCGGAAAATCTACCGCTTATTTATTAGATTATTTACTTGGTAAGGCAAAAGAAGAAAAACTACATATTACTATTGCAGATCTGCAACCAGAAAATATTGCTGCAAGTATAGCTAGTCACAATGCCTGTACAGTTGTTGGTTTAGATATTTTTAATATTGAAGAGAGACAAAAGCTAATACAAAGTGCAACCATAGTAATATCTATGCTGCCCGCTAGCTTACACATTTTAGTAGCTAAAGATTGTGTTGGTTTTAAAAAACATTTGGTTACAGCGTCTTATGTTAGCGACGAGCTAATGGGTTTAGACAAGCAGGTAAAAGAAAATAAACTTGTTTTTATGAACGAGATAGGCCTAGATCCTGGTATAGACCATATGAGTGCTATGCAAATTATAGATGATATTAGAGATCAAGGCGGTAAAATGTTATTGTTTGAGTCTTTTACGGGTGGTTTGGTGGCTCCGGAGAGCGATACTAATTTGTGGAATTACAAGTTTACTTGGAACCCTAGAAACGTTGTTGTTGCTGGTCAAGGTGGTGCAGCTAAGTTTATACAAGAGGGTACCTATAAATACATACCTTATAATAAGTTGTTTAGAAGAACAGAATTTTTTGACGTAAAAGGTTTTGGTAGGTTTGAAGGCTACGCTAACAGAGATTCTTTAAAATATAGAGAAGTATACGGTTTGCAAGATGTGTTAACCTTATATAGAGGTACTATGCGTCGTGTTGGTTTTTCTAAGGCTTGGAATATGCTTGTAGAACTTGGGATGACAGATGATAGCTACACCATTGAAAACTCTGAAAATATGAGCTACAGAGCGTTTACCAATTTGTTTTTACAATACTCACCAACAGATTCTGTAGAGCTTAAATTACGTCATTATCTTAAAATAGATCAGGACGATATTAGGTGGGCAAAATTAGTAGAGCTTCATCTTTTTGATGACACTAAAAAAATTACACTAAAAAACGGTACGCCTGCACAAATACTACAACAAATATTAGAGCAAAGTTGGACCTTAGATAAGAACGATAAGGATATGATTGTAATGTATCATAAATTTGGGTACAGTCTTAACGGTGAAGAAAAACAAATAGATTCTAATATGGTTGTTTTGGGTAAAAACCAAACACACACAGCTATGGCAAAAACTGTTGGGTTGCCTGTAGCTATTGCAACCTTATTAATATTAAATAATAAAATCACCAATTACGGTGTGCAAATACCAATTAAAAAAGAGGTTTACGAACCTATTTTAAACGAGTTAAAAGAGCACGGTGTAATTTTTAACGAGTTTAATACGGAGTATAAGGGATACAATTCTGTTGCAGAGTATAGTTAGTGTTTAATACCGTTTTGGTATATTTATGGTTAATTTATAACTAGATTTATGAAATTAGATAACGATAGAATTAAAATTGACGGAATAGACAAGAAAATCATAAGGTACCTTATGGAAGATGCGCGTAAACCTATTTTAGAAATAGCGCGTAATATTGGTATTTCTGGCGCAGCAATTCATCAACGTTTACGTAAGCTAGAAACTTCTGGCTTAATGTCTGGTTCTAAATTTATAATAAATCCCAAAGTTTTGGGGTATACCACAATGGCTTACATTGGTATTTTTTTAGATAAAGCTATGAGTAACCCAAGTGCCGTTAAAGAATTAGAGAAAATTCCCGAAGTTTTAGAATGTCACTATACCACAGGTAATTGGTCTGTATTAATAAAAGTTTTGTGTAAAGATAACGAGCACCTAATGCAGGTGTTAAACAAAGAGATACAACAAATAAAAGGGGTTTCTAGAACAGAAACCTTTATTTCTTTAAATCAGCAAATAGACAGGCAAATACAAATATAATTGTAGCTTTTTATGACAAATGTTTTAGTTTTAAATTCTTTTATGTCTTAATTTTGGGGCGTGAAACAAACCTTACTCATAATAGCATTTGTAATATGCCTTAAGCCAATGTTCCCATTTATGGAGTATGTGGTTAATTATGATTATATCTCTACTGTGCTTTGTATTAACCAGGACAAGCCAGAGTTAGAGTGTAATGGTAAGTGTGCTTTAATGAAATCTATAGAGAAATCTACACAAGAAGAACACAATGAGCAAGGTGTTGTAAAGTCAGAATTTCAGTTGTTATTTCATCAAAATACTGAAGAATCTCTTGTGGACTCTAAATCTATATTAGAAAAAAAATCGAAAATACTTTCTGCAGAGAGTGCTTATAACTACAATACGGTTTTTAGCCTTTTACGTCCTCCTATTTCATAAATTTTATGAGTTAAGCTTAATGTTAATGTGATTTTTCAGTCTTTGTAAAATCATCATTTTTCTATGTTGTTTTTTATCAGCCTAGAGCTTAACAACGCCGCTGTTTATTTTTTTTAAAAGTCAATACATCTATTTCTTTTATAGAAATATGGTTATGTAATGTGATCTTTTTTAGAACTAAACGCACAATAAAATCACACAAAATAGAATAAGAAATAAGTAAAAGTTTAAAATGAAAACAAATTTTTTAAAATCGATACTAGTAAGTTTTAGTTTAATAGCACTAGCATCTTGCTCGTCTGATGATGACGGAGAAATGGATAATGTTAATCCAGGGCAGGTTACTTTGGAGTTTGATAGCAGCTTTGCAGGAAACGAACTAATCTTAGGAGCTGCTAATGCAGCAAATACAAACGGGGAGGCTTTAACAGTAACCCGCTTAAACTACATTGTAAGTAATATTGTTTTAGTAGATGAAGATGGTATGGAGTATGCATACCCAAAAGAAAATAGTTACTTTATTATTAGCGAAGATTCTAACGACGCACTTGCAGACAATACAAAAATTATTTTAGAAGGTGTGCCAGCAGGGGAATACCAAGCGGTTAAATTTGGTATTGGTGTAGATAAAGAAAAATATGATCAAGGGTTAAGCGGAGCGGGTGATTTCTGGGATGCTGCTAGTGCGTATGATATGACTTGGTCTTGGGCTTCTGGTTACAAGTATGTAAACTTTGAAGGTGGCTATACAACTAGTGCGTCTGGACCAGTTGGGATTTCAGGAGAAGATTTTAAAGTGCATTTAGGTAGAGCAAGTGATGAGGTTACTAATTACACAGAAACTACTATAAATGTACCTGCAGGTTCTGCAATTATTGTTAACGAAGATATGGCTCCAGAGGTACATATTATTACAGATGCAAGCGCACTTTTAACTGCTAGAGAAGCTGTTAGTTTAGAAGCTTATGGCAATGCAATTATGGGTGGTGAAGGTGCTGTAATAGTAGCTGCTAACGTACCATTGGTATTTAAAGTAGATCACGTACATAACAATGAAGCTGGTAACAGTAGTCATTAAAATTTAATAGCGTGTTGCAGGCCTAGTTTTAGTTTTGGTTTTAGCTGGGCTTGTGACTCCTATTTTTTTTATTTAGTTGATATGAAGAAAATTAATTTCTTTTTGACTTTGTTAGCTATTGTAGGTTGCCAAAATAATGATGATGGTTATACCAATGTTTCGGTAGAATTAGAGGTGCCAGCTCATTTTCCGGAGGTAACGTACAATTTAACGAACAACCCGTTAACAGAAAACGGAATAGAACTTGGGCGCAAATTGTTTTATGATGGTGCAGTGTCTTCTACAGGAACAATTTCTTGTGGTTCTTGTCACGAGCAAAAATATGCATTTACACATCACGGACATACATTTAGCCACGGCGTAAACGATTTAGAGGGAACAAGAAACACGCCGCCTGTGCAAAATATGGCTTTCTTAGAAAATTTTGCTTGGGATGGTGCAACGGGTCATTTAGACCTTTTTCCTGTAATTCCGATTACTACAGAGGTAGAGATGGATGAAACCTTAGAAAATGTAATAGAAAAACTGAAGAATAAATCTGGTTATAAAAAACTGTTTGCTGAGGCTTTTGAAGATGGAGAAGTAAACTCTGAAAACTTTTTGTTGGCGTTGTCACAGTTTATGGTAACTATGATTTCTGCAGATGCTAAGTATGATAAGTATATAAATAACCAAGTGCAATTTACTGAGGTAGAGCAGCAGGGTTTAGCTCTTTTTGAGCAAAAATGTGCTAGTTGCCACGCTACGGCATTGTTTTCTGATGGAAGTTTTAGAAATAATGGCTTGCAACCTAATCCTAAATTAGATGATATTGGAAGAGGAAAAGTAACTGGTTTTGTAGCCGATAATTACAAGTTTAAAGTGCCAAGTCTTAGAAATATAGCGGTAACAGGGCCATATATGCATGATGGGCGTTTTGGGTCTTTAGAGTCGGTCTTGGCGTTCTATAATGAAGCGGTTGTAGATTCGGAAACATTAGATCCTTTACTTCGTAACAATAGTAATTTAGGTATTGCTACAACAGCAGAGGAGAGGGTAGCAATTATTGCTTTTTTAAATACCCTTACAGATAATACCTTTTTAAAGGACGAACGATTTTCAGAGAAATAGAATATGAAAAATTTAATAATAATAGGATGTCTAATGGTTGTGTGTAATGCGTTTGCAATACATAAAACAGAACCAACAGATAGTTTGCAAACAACAGCAACAACAAAGCATTACGTTTTTGAAGATTTTTGCGATACTTGTGGTTGTAGTGGTAATGGTGGTAGTATGGGTTTTGGTACAGGTTTAGATACCAATTTTGCAGGAGTGCGTTACATTTCTCAAAGTTACCAATCTAGAGATGGTATTTTTAATGATTCTCCTTGGATAGATGAAAACTTTAATACACTACAGGCTTGGGGTAGAGTGCCAATTGGCAAGCGTTTTTTGGTAAATGCAATTGTGCCTTATCATTTTCATGATAGAGAGTTTGCAGATAAATCTTCTCAGGATATTAGTGGTTTAGGAGATATTACAGTTTTAGGTTTTTACAAAATATTAGCAAAGCAAGATAGTATTATGGTGGTTGGACCACAACACTCCTTGCAAGTAGGAGGTGGTGTAAAAATGCCTACTGGTAGTTTTGATAGGGCTAATAATACAGGTAGTGTAAATACTAGTTTTCAGTTAGGAACCGGAAGTTGGGATTATGTTACGGCTATAAATTACGGACTTTCGCATAACAATTGGGGAGTGTCTGCAATGGTGAATTATACTTTTAAAACAAAAAACGCTAAAGATTATCAATTTGGTAATCAGTTAAATTATGGTTTAAATACCTATAAAACATATTACCTGTCCGATAATTTTGCGTTAACGCCAGCTCTTGGTGTTGGTGGTGAAAATTATAGTGAAGATGAGTCTTATAATTTATCAGTTTTAAATACGGGTGGCGATGTGTTTTTTGGCAAGCTAAGTGTAGAGGCTAGCTACAAAAAATACTCCTTAGGAGTTACAAGTATGTTGCCTATAGATCAAAACTTAAACAACGGAAAAGTTGAGGTTAAAAACAGGTTTTCTTTGTATTTAAATATCAATATATAGCAATTTAATAACTGGTATAAAATATAATTGGGCGTAATGAACAATTCTTATTAAGGTTGGTTCTAAAGGTTTGGGGGAATTTTTTAGAACAGCATTATGTCCAATAAAAAAGGGTGTCTACTAGTAGACACCCTTTTTGTTTTTTTAAATTTTATAAAAGAATTAATCTCTTGCAAATACTCGGTATGCCCAGTATACTAGAGATGCTAATGCACCTAAAGCAGCAACTAAATAAGTTCTAGCAGCCCATTTTAAAGCATCTTCTGCGCCAGCGTATTCTTCTTGACTAAGCATATTTTTGTTTTTTAACCAAGCTAAAGCGCGGTTACTAGCATCGTATTCTACAGGTAGTGTTACAAAACTAAATAATGTAGCAAAGCCCATCATAACTAAACCAGCAACAGCAACATAAAATCCAAGACTACCGGCAATACCAGATACGGCCATTAAAATAACGCCACCATAAACAACCCATTGAGACATGCTAGATGTTACGCTAACAATAGGCACTAATTTAGAACGCATTGTTAACCATTGGTATGCAGTAGCGTGTTGTACAGCATGGCCGCATTCGTGAGCAGCAACTGCAGCTGCAGCTGCGTTGCGCTGGCTGTAAACACTTTCACTAAGGTTTACGGTTTTGTTTGCAGGGTTATAATGGTCTGTAAGTCTACCTGGAGTAGAAATTACTTGTACGTCTCTAATGCCGTTATCAGCTAGCATTTTTTCAGCTATTTCTGCGCCACTCATTCCGTTGCGCAATTGTATTTTAGAGTATTTTTCAAATTTACTTTTTAATCTGTTACTAACAAGCCAGCTAACTAAAGCAACTGCGCCAATAATAATATAATATGTATACATAGTTTGTGTTTTAAAAGAAATAAATATAACAATTAAAAAGCAAAAACCTCGCCAAATTTGGCGAGGTTTAATTTACTGACAATTCTAAGTGTTTATGCAAGAACTTCTTCCCAGCCAAAAGCTTCTAGTATTTCGTTGTATACTACTTTGCCGGACACAATGTTTAGTCCTTTTTGTAAAGAGGCATCTTGCTTGCACGCGGCTTCCCAGCCTAAATTGGCTAATTTTAAAGTGTATGGTAATGTAACATTGGTTAAAGCCATTGTAGAGGTGTATGGTACAGCACCTGGCATATTTGCTACAGAATAATGTACAACATCATCTATAATATAAATAGGATCTTCATGGGTAGTTGGTTTGGTAGTCTCTACGCAGCCACCTTGATCTACGGCAACATCTACAATTACAGTTCCTGGTTTCATGTCCTTTAACATATCTCTTGTGATAAGGTTAGGAGCTTTAGCGCCTTTTAATAGTACGCCGCCAATAATAAGGTCATGTGTTTTTATGTGTTTTCTAATGTTAAATTCGTTTGAGAATTCTGTTGTTACGTGCGGTGGCATAACATCGTTAACATAACGTAAGCGTTTCATGTTTACATCTAGTATGGTGACGTGAGCTCCCAAACCAGCTGCCATTTTAGCAGCTTGTACGCCAACTACACCGGCACCTAGAACTAGAACTTTACCTGGAGCAACACCAGGAACACCTCCTAAAAGTACACCTCTGCCTTTTACGGGTTTCTCTAGGTATTTTGCGCCTTGTTGAATAGCCATTCTACCGGCAACTTCGGACATTGGAGTTAGTAATGGTAAAGTTCCTTCTTCATCTTCAACGGTTTCATAAGCAATACAAATGGCTTTTTGCTTAATCATTGCTTTGGTTAGTGCTTCACTAGATGCAAAATGAAAATATGTAAATAAAATTTGTCCCTCTTTAATAAGATCGTATTCCTCTGCAATAGGCTCTTTCACCTTAACAATCATTTCGCTCATTGCGTAAACTTGTGCAATAGTATCCAAAATTGCAGCGCCTGCCTGTTGGTAATCGGTATTGCTAAATCCGCTGCCTTCACCAGCTCCAGACTGTACGTATACGGTGTGGTTGTTCTTTGTTAATTCAAAAACCCCACCTGGTGTTATACCAACTCGACTTTCATTATTTTTAATTTCTTGAGGGATACCAACAATCATAATTAACTAATTTTAGATTTTGTGCTAAATTAAATTAATTGCAAAAAATAATAGTTGAATAATTGATAAAAGTAGGGGGTGTAGATTAAGAATGTCGTTTTTAAATAAGAACACCCCTAAAAAAATAGGGGTGTAGTTAATTTGAATGTAATTATTTAGGTTGTTACCCTACAATATTTATAATTTTTCCAGGAACAACAATAACCTTTTTAGGTTCGCGTCCTTGGAGTTGAGCAATGGTTTTTTCGTGAGCCATTACTGTTGCTTCTATTTCTTCTTTAGACAAGTCTAATGGTAACTCTAGTTTAAAACGCATTTTTCCATTAAAAGAAATAGGGTATTCTTTACTGCTTTCTACAAGGTGAGATGCATCAAACGCTGGAAAAGGAGCTGTAGCAATAGAAGTTGTATGTCCTAATTGTTGCCATAATTCTTCAGCTATATGTGGTGCATACGGAGAAACTAAAATAGCTAAGGCTTCTAAAATTTCTTTGCTTGTACATTTTTGACTAGACAACTCATTTACACATATCATAAACGTAGATACAGATGTGTTAAAAGAAAAGTTCTCTATGTCCTCTGCTACTTTTTTAATGGTTTTGTGTAATGTTTTTAAGTTGTCTTTAGTTGGTGCAGCATCTGTAAATTTAGTGCCATTATCATCTATATATAAACGCCATAATTTTTTCAAGAAACCGTGCGTACCTGTAATACCAGCAGTATTCCAAGGTTTAGATTGCTCTAATGGGCCTAAAAACATCTCGTACAAACGTAAACTATCTGCGCCATATTCCTCACAAATACTATCTGGACTAACCACATTGTATTTAGATTTAGACATTTTTTCTACTTCACGACCAACAATGTACTTGCCGTCTTCTAATAGGAACTCAGCATCTTTATATTCTTCTCTCCAATTTTTAAATGCTTCAACATCTAATTCATCAGAAGCATTTACAAAAGAAACATCTGCGTGTATTGCGTTTACGGCTGCTTTTACTATATATTTCTCGGTACCGTTAAAAACTTTTTCATATAATTTTAGAGCACCAGGACTACTAGGTTTAGTATTTTTAAATAATTTCAATAAAAATTCTTGGTTTGAGAGTAAGTTATAAGAAATTACCCATTTTTGATCAAATTTATGCTGATTTAAACTAAGTTGTTTCTTATCTTTTTCATCTGTAGTGAAATACAGCTTTAAGTCTTTATAAACAAAAGCACTTGTGCCTGTAATCATTCCTTGGTTAATCAGTTTTTTGGCAAACTCATTTTTAGGAACTACACCTTTATCAAACAAAAATTTCTGCCAAAAACGTGCATATAATAAGTGTCCGGTTGCGTGCTCACTACCACCAATATATAAATCTACATCTTGCCAGTAGTTAATTGCATCATCAGAAAATATAGCTTCTGTATTATTAGGATCCATATAACGGTTAAAGTAAAAACTACTACCTGCCCAACCTGGCATTGTATTTAGCTCTAACGGAAATACAGTCTCATTGTTTATTTCACTATTGTCTACAACTTTATTTTCCTTAGTACACCAAGCCCAAACGGTTGCGTTGCCTAATGGCGGCTCGCCAGTTTCGGTTGGTAAGTACTTTTCTACCTCTGGTAATGAAATAGGTAAATGCTTGGCATCTATCATTTTTGGCATACCATCTACGTAATACACAGGAAAAGGTTCTCCCCAGTAACGTTGTCTACTAAAAACAGCATCGCGCAAGCGGTAGTTAATTTTACCTTTACCGTGGCCTATTTTTTCTAGCTCGTAAATGGCTAGTTTCATTGCTTTTTTATACGGTAGTCCGTTTAAAAAGTCCGAATTAGCAATTACAGTTTTATCTTTATCTGCGTGTGCTTCTTCAGATATATCTACGCCTTCAAAAACATTAGGGATAGCAATGTCGAATTTTTTAGCAAAATCATAATCGCGCTGATCACCACAAGGTACCGCCATAACAGCACCTGTTCCGTAGCCCGCTAGTACATAGTCGCCAATCCAAATAGGAATAGGCTCTTTTGTAAAAGGATGCTCTGCATACGCACCAGTAAATGCACCAGAAATAGTTTTTACATCTGCCATACGCTCGCGCTCACTACGTTTTGCAGTGGCTTGTATGTAGGTATCTACTTCTGCTTTTTGTTCTGGAGTAGTAATAGTAGCAACGAGCTCATGTTCTGGAGCAAGAGTCATAAAACTAACACCAAAAATAGTATCTGGGCGAGTGGTAAAAACGTCTATTTGATGAGATTGCTTCGCTTCGCTCGCAAGGACATTGAAAGTAACAGAAGCACCTTGACTTCTTCCAATCCAGTTGGTTTGTGAGTCTTTTAAAGGTTGTGGCCAGTCTATTGTGTTTAAATCGTCTAACAAACGTTGTGCATATGCAGAAATACGCATACTCCATTGTGTCATTTTTTTACGAATAACAGAATGTCCGCCACGTTCTGATACGCCGTTTATAATCTCGTCATTAGCCAATACAGTTCCTAAAGCCGGACACCAATTTACTTCGGTTTCTGCCAGGTATGTTAGTCTGTATTGTAATAAAATTTCTTGTTGTTTTTTAGTGTCAAATGCCTTCCATTCATCAGCAGTAAAAACAAGTATATCGTCATCAGAAACAGTATTTACAGTAGCGTTTCCTTCTTTTTCAAATAAAGCAATTAAGGTAGAAATGTCTTCAGCCTTATTGGTATCATTATTATACCAAGAATTAAATAGCTGAATAAAAATCCACTGTGTCCATTTGTAATAATCAGGATTAGAAGTACGTACTTCACGACTCCAATCAAAAGAAAAACCAATTTTATCTAGTTGTTCTCTATATCTGTTTATGTTTGTTTTTGTAGTAATAGCCGGGTGTTGCCCAGTTTGTATAGCATATTGTTCTGCAGGAAGACCAAAAGAATCGTATCCCATTGGGTGCAATACATTAAAACCTTGGTGTCTTTTGTAGCGCGCATAAATATCACTAGCAATATAGCCAAGTGGGTGACCAACGTGTAACCCAGCACCAGAAGGATAAGGGAACATATCTAAAACATAAAATTTTTCTTTATCAGAATTATTTTCTGCTTTAAATGTTTGGTTTTCTGCCCAATATTTTTGCCATTTGGCCTCAATTTTACTAAAATCGTAGTTCATATGCTTGTCTTTCTAGACGTTGTCTAGGGTTAAATGTGCCGCAAAAATAAGGTTAATCATTGAAAGCGGAAAGTCTATTGATGTGCATTTGAACTCTATCTAAATAGAAAGTGTATTATTCCAAATTACTTTACTATTTTTACGTATTGTTATAAGTTATGAGTAAATCTTTTGAACGTTATCAAAAAAGGAAATTAATTTCCTCTTATTTTTCTGTAGTACTTAGTATAGCCTTAGTGTTATTTTTACTAGGTATACTAGGATTGTTGGTTATAAACACCAAGAAAATGGCAGATCATTTTAAAGAACAGATTACAGTTTCTGTTTTTTTAAAGGACGAAGCAAAGCAGGTAGAAGTTGACCAATTGCAGAAAAGTTTAGCAATGGCCGACTATACTAAGCTTGCAACTTTTGTGTCTAAAGAAGAAGCAGCGGAAAAACATACGGAAGCTATTGGGGAAAATTTTATGGATTTTTTGGGGTATAACCCTTTAAAAAACTCCATAGATGTACAGTTAAAAGCAGATTTTGTGTCTCCGGAACAGATTGAAGAAATAGCAAGCAATATAGAAGCAAAAGATTATGTAGAAGAAGTTAGTTATGACAAGCCTCTTATTTCTTTGTTAAATGATAACGTAAAGAAAATTAGTTTGTGGATCTTAGTTGCTAGTGGAATATTTGCTTTTATTGCATTTTTGCTGATTAACAGTTCTATACGATTATCGGTATACTCTAAACGTTTTATTATAAAAACGATGCAAATGGTTGGTGCAACAAAACGTTTTATACGTAGGCCATTTTTATGGACTAATATTAAGTTGGGTATGTTAGGTGCTTTAATCGCTATTGTAGGTTTGGCAATTGCTATTTATTACATAGACGATTTTTTCCCAGAACTTACATTATTTAAAGAACCACTTATTTTAGGGTGTTTATTTGCAGCTGTTTTTGTGTTAGGAGTGTTAATTTCGTTTATAAGTACATTTTTAGCTACACAACGCTTTCTAAATCTTAGGACAGACGATTTATATTATTAGATTTGCAACGTTAAAAATTAGATAAGGATTAAAATTTTTACAAATGAGAAAAAATAATAACACCACAGAAGAGAATTCTAAAAGAGAATTTATTTTTCAGAAGAAGAACTATATTTTTATGGGTATAGGTTTGGCTCTTATAACACTTGGTTTTGTTTTAATGAGCGGTGGTGGTAGTGATGATCCAAATGTATTTAATCCTGAGATCTACAATTTTAGAAGAATACGCCTAGCACCAACCTTGGTGTTATTAGGTTTGGGTATAGAAGTCTATGCTATTTTATTAAATCCACACAAGAAGAAAGACTAAATTTTGGACATATTACAAGCAATTATTTTAGCCATTGTAGAAGGTATTACGGAGTATTTACCAGTATCATCTACAGGGCACATGATTATCGTTTCTTCTTTTTTTGGCATTGCCCAAGAAGAATTTACAAAATTATTTACCATAGTAATACAGTTAGGAACCATCCTATCTGTGTTTGTACTTTATTTTAAACGCTTTTTTCAGAGTGTAGACTTTTACTTAAAGCTATTAGTTGCTTTTATGCCAGCTGTAGTTTTGGGTTTATTGTTAAGCGATGTTATAGACTCGTTATTAGAAAGTCCAATAACGGTAGCCATATCTTTAGTTATAGGAGGCGCAATTTTATTACGTGTAGACCATTGGTTTTCAGATTCGGAAGAAAAGGAAATTACATATGTTACGGCACTTAAAATTGGGTTTTTTCAATGTTTGGCAATGATTCCTGGTGTGTCTAGAAGTGGTGCAAGTATTGTGGGTGGTATGTCGCAAAAACTATCTAGAACTGTAGCTGCAGAATTTAGTTTCTTTTTAGCAGTGCCTACAATGTTAGGAGCTACATTAAAGAAAAGTTACGATTTTTACAAGCTGGGATATACCTTAACAGGAGAACAAATTAACTTATTAATTATAGGGAATGTAGTCGGGTTTTTAGTAGCATTGTTTGCTATAAAAACATTTATTGGCTATTTAAGCAAACACGGTTTTAAAATGTTTGGTTACTACCGTATAGTAGTAGGGTTGGCAATCTTGGCAATTCACTATTTTATATACCCATTAACCGTAATCTAATTTTTATAGCGTGATTACCAAAGAAGAATTTTTAGAAGGGCAGATATTGCTAATAGATAAACCATTAACATGGTCGTCTTTTCAGGCAGTTAATGCACTAAAGTGGGGTATTCGTAGAAAGTTCGATTTAAAGAAGATTAAAATTGGACACGCAGGTACATTAGACCCTCTGGCAACAGGTTTATTGATAATATGTACAGGGAAATTCACTAAAAGAATACCAACCTTACAAGGACAAGAAAAAGAGTATACAGGTACTATTACATTGGGCGGTACTACACCGTCTTATGATAAGGAAACCGCTGTAGATCAAACATACCCAACAGAACATATTACAGAAGAACAAATACACGCTACTACCGCTAATTTTATTGGAAAAATACAACAAGTACCACCAGTTTTTTCAGCCTTAAAAAAAGATGGTAAACGTTTATACGAGTATGCTAGAGAAGGGCAAGCCGTAGAAATAAAATCTAGGGAAATAGAAATTACTACTTTTGAAATTACAAAGATAGATTTGCCTAATGTAGATTTTAGAGTGGTATGTAGTAAAGGTACTTACATCCGTTCTTTAGCTAACGATTTTGGCGTTGCATTAGAAAGTGGCGGATACTTATCTGCCCTAAGAAGAACCAAAATAGGCGATTTTAACGTAGATAATGCAGTAAGTCCTGCAGATTTTCATACAGACGTATTGGGTATGGAGAAACCGAAGGAGAAGTAAAATCTTTAATTTTTTTAAAAAAGGTAAAATATTTTTAAGAAAAAAAGGTTATAACATATATGTTTAAAGATAGTAGATACTTATCGTTTTTAATCACATTGTTTTCTATGTCTATTGTAATATTGTCTTTGTATAATATACACATAGGTTCAAAAGAGAAGAAGGAAGAGTATGTTGTAGAATTAGCGATGCTAGAGGAAGAGGAAATCTTAGAAGAAGAAGTTCAGAAAGAAGAGCAAGAACAAGCAAATCAGCAAGAAATAAAAAGTCATTTAGCTTATAATGAAAAGGCAAAACCTACCTATGGTAATCCTGAGCCTTTAAAAACATTAGAAGAATTAATGGAAGAAGCTACGTCTGATGCAGAAAGCGATCCTAATTCTAAATTGGTAAGTTCTGAAAATGGTTATGCTGCTAGTTTAAAACAATTAGCAAAAAAACGCGAAGAAGCCAAACAGAAATTAGGCGAAAAAGATGCTAAAAAAGATGAGGTGTCTCATAACTTAGCAAAGCGTAAAACATCTATATCTTATTCTTTAGTAAAGAGAAACGCATACGATCTGCCACCACCAACATACACTTGTATAGAGGGTGGTAAAGTAGTTGTAAATATAGAAGTAGATAATTTGGGCAATGTTGTAGATGCTCAATTTAATAAAAAAAGTTCTGGAACAAGTAATGGCTGCTTGGTAGAAAATGCTATAGAATATGCGTTAAAAGCACAATTTAATAGTTCTACAAAAGAAAGTCAAAAAGGAACAATTACCTACCTATTTCAAGGGAAGTAATTGTACCAAATCTTCAATCGTATTTTGTCCTTTATCTTTATTGTACCATACTTGTAATTCTTGTTTAAAATCAGCATCTAAAGATCCGTGTTCTGCTTTGTAAGCTTCAACTATTGTTGTTAGTTTGCTAGGTCTTGGTCCCCAATTCCCTATCACTTCTTGTGTATCATTAGCAATAGCAATAACTCTAGGGATAGACAATGTGTTGTTGTATAAAAAGTGATTCATTAACTCCAGATTTTCATCTCTAAGAATAACTTTTACATCAATATTAGGATTTTGTTCAGCAATTTTTTGCATTACAGGCATAGACTGTGCTGCGTCACCACACCAACTTTCTGTTATTACTAACCAAGTAGTTTTAGTAGTTACTTGTTTTATTTTTTCAATAGTAGTAGCATCTAACTTTGTTGTTTTGTCTAAACGCTTCATACGTTTATCATTTAACATGGTATAGTTTGCTAAATCATCATTTTGCACTTCTCCAGTAGACTTATTATTGGCTACTAAATTCTGCATTAGTTCCCTGTACGCTGTATAAGGCATAGCAGTAGAAATTGCATTGTTAATTAATGGTGTTACACTATGGTTTATTGTATTTGTTGTATTCATAACTAAACGCTTTACTTTTTTATTCAAAAATAATATACAAACTATTTATATAAGCTGATATTAGTCACATTGGTAGTAAAAAGTTGTATAAACTTACAGTAACTAAATTAGAGCTATGATTTAGCTTTTGTTAGACTCGTTTATATCCAAAAATTCTAGAAATTCTGCTTTATATTTTTGTCCAATAGGAATTTTATGATTTGTAGTTATAATCAAGTTTCCAGATATGCTTTTTATTTCTTTAAAGTTTACAGCAAAAGATTTATGTGTTCTAACAAATATTCTCTTGGGCAGGGAATCTAGCATATTGCCAAATGTGGTGTTCGTTGTGATGTATTTATCCTCCAAATATATTTTAACATAATCACCAGCAGCTTCCAAAAAAATAATGTCGGTAAGCAATATCTTGTGTAAGACCTTATTGGATTTGATTAATAAAAAATCATTAGGAGGTATTGTAGTCTCTAAATCCTCTTTTTTTTTGTCTAATTTATTTACGGCGATTAAAAAACGATCAAAAGAGAAAGGTTTTAATAAATAGTCTATGGCATTTACTTCAAACCCGTCAATGGCATATTGTGAATAAGCTGTGGTGAAAATGACTTCTGGAGGGTTCCGTAGTGATTTATAAAATGATAATCCTGATATTTTGGGCATATTAATGTCTAAAAACAAGACATCTATATCTATATGTTCCTTTAGTTTAATTAATGCATCATTTGCTGAATTGCACACATCAATGAGTTCTAAAAAATCTACATCATCAATAAATTTTTTTAGGATATGTTGAGAAGAGGGCTCATCGTCTATGACTAAACACTTTATGTTCATTAGTTATGATTTTCAAGAGTTAGTTTTACCACAAATGTATTTTTGGTTTTATTAATTGTAAAGGTGTGCGTATTAGGATAAACCAAATTTAAGTTGTTTTTTATGTTTTCTAAGCCCACTCCAGAGGTTTCTTTGTCACTAATCTCGGTGTCATTAGAACTATTATTTGAAATGGTAAAAGTTAACACACCCTCTTTTTGTATAATATTTATTTTTATAAAAGCATTACCAGATTCATCCTCTGCATTGTGCTTAAAACTATTTTCTATTAAAGGTAATAATAGCATTGGATAAAGTGTAAAATTTTCATTTTCAATTGAAGTATTGATTGTAATGTTCTTAATATTATGTGACCTAAATTTATGAAAATTCACATAATTGTTTATCAATGTGATTTCATCTTTTATAGTAATGTCTTTAGTATTGGAGTCATAAATCACATATCGTAGAATATCAGATAACTGAACTATGGCATCTTTTATTTCTTCTTTTTTTTCGATTGCAAGCGCGTAAATGACATTTAAAGAATTGAATAAAAAATGCGGATTTATCTGTGAACGTAAGGATGTTAGTTGCATTTGAATGTGTTGATTATCTAACTTTAAACGTCTATTTTCTTTCTTATTAAAATAAACCCAATCTTCAGCTAATTTTAATAAAGTAGTTGCCACTAAGAATATGATAAATATTGTGCTGACTCCAGATTTATTGGTATAGGAAATGAAAAAATAATTTTTAAACAACCAATCTAAAATAGGTTCTAAAAACCAATGATTTAGCTTAATAAATAGAATTAAATTTATTGTAAATATTAGTGCATAAAGCAAATATTTTTCTCTTTTTAAGAGTTTTGGGATAAGAACATATAAATTAATAAGAACTGGTATAGCAGCAGTAATAAGAAAAACTAGCGTGTAAATAAAATCAATTTTTACAGGAGTTTTACCTTTGCTAAAGGTAAAAAGTAAAATAATATATGAAAAAACCCAGACTACTACATTAAAGAGTAGTGGTCTGTGCATTTTTTTATTTAAAATTTCTTGATTAGGGAGTTTCATTAGCTCTAGTTAACGTAAATTTTTTATCGGTTTCCCATTTGTTTTTGATATCTGAGTCTAAATATTTTTTTAAAAATTTATATAGTTCTTTTGAAGAACCTGTTAGCACAAGGGTTTTGTTAATGCCAACTTTTTCGTGTTTTAATTGTATTTGATTTTTTTCAAAAAGCTCAGATAACCTGTCCTCATCTAACCATTTTAGACTAACACTACCATTATTTAATAGCTCTAATTTAGCAACTGTATGTGTTTCTATTATATTTGACTTTACAAGGTTATTTAATTCACCTGTATCAAATTCAAATAGATTAAAATCTATAAATAACTGATTATTAACTTTAAAGGGAATACCAATAAAAGTGGCTTCTTTTTTATCCTCTACATATTTAATAAAGTAACCATCCTTGTATTGCTGGAACATTTTTTTATCTTCTTCGGACATTGGCTCTTTCTCTTTTTTAAATTCATCATTTAGAGCTACTATATCCCATTTTCCATTCTTGGAATCGACCCAATTACCTGTAAAAGATTTTTCAAAAAAAATAGCACTAGAAACATAAAAAGGGTGTAATGATTTTAATACACAGGAATTAAATAACAGTACACAAAATGCTATAAGTAAGTTTTTAGCTTTCATAATATTTGTTTTTATGATTATAAGGTCAAAACAATAACAATATACAAAGTATAGCAAGTTGTTTCGTTAAACAAGGATTAACTACTGTTAAACAATGGTTTTTTTCGTTTTTATAACAAAAGGAAATACTATTTCAAAAACTTACATATCTTTAATCTAATAAAGCTAATATATGAAAAAGCATAGATGTGGTTGGTGTGTAGGTGATGACTTGTATGAAGCATACCATGATAAAGAATGGGGGAGTCCTGTTAAAGATGATGCCGTGTTATTTGAGTTTTTAATTCTAGAGACTTTTCAGGCGGGTTTAAGTTGGATAACCATACTACGTAAACGCGAAAACTTTGTAAAAGCATTTGATAATTTTGACTATAAAAAGATAGTGAATTACAAACAAGATAAAATTGATCTTTTGTTACAAGATGCGGGTATTATTAGAAATAAATTAAAAGTAAATTCTGCTATATCTAACGCTGCGGCTTTTATTAAAGTACAGGAAGAATTTGGCAGTTTCAGCAAATATATATGGGGCTTTGTAAACAACAAGCCACTAAAAAATACGTTAACTAATTATAAAGAAGGACCTGCTAATACGCCACTGTCAGATCTCATTAGTAAAGACTTAAAAAAAAGAGGATTTAAATTTGTAGGTAGCACAGTTGTATATGCATTTATGCAGGCGGTTGGTATGGTTAACGATCACGAAATTAGTTGTTTTAGGTATAATGAAGTATAATATGTCAAGATTAAAAAAGATTGGTTTTTCTGTTGTTTTATTTTTTTTCTGTGTGATAACAACTGTAGCGCAAAATAAAATTGAAAGAGAACATCGAATTTTAAAATCTCAATTTCCTGAGATAGGTTATACCAAAGAAACATTAGGCGATAATGTAAAAAAGATAAAATACTATAAAGAAGTAGGTACAGAAGATGTTGTATTTACCGCTAAATTTAAAAAAGTTAAATTACGGTATCAAATGCAATATTCTAATGAAGGGGACTTGCAAAATATAGGGTTTAGGGTAGAAGAATTAGATTTTCCTGCAGAAGTGCTTTTGCATATAAAATCACAATTTAATTCGTCCTTAGAAAATTATAAAATTCGTAGAATGTATCAACAGTATCCTGTAGCTTCTAAAGAGGAAGAGGCAAGTGTTTTTAAAAGTGCATTTCAGAATTTAATAACATCTAGTATAGCGTATAAGTTTGTAGTAAAAGGAAAAAAAGATGGCGATAAAGTATATAAAGAATTTTGGTTTAATTCAGATGGCGTGCTGCTAAGAACTAGAAATATGCTGCCAGCAAATTTTGATAGAGTATTGTATTAATAGTAAACAAAGTATATGAAAAATAGTTTTTTAATAGTAGTTCTTTTTTTAAGTTTAATAAGTTGTGGTAATGGAGAAAAATCAGAGCTTACTAAACAATTGGATATTGCAACAGCTAGTGACGAGTACCTAAAAGGCAATGTAGATACTGCTAATAGTTTAATGCAGAAGTATGTAGTAAAAGAAAAACAAAACGAGTATGCTTGGACACTTTTAGGTAATACCTATATAGCTCTAGAGGATGATGAAAAGGCTAGAAATGCATTTGATAATGCAATAAAAGTAGATCCTTATATGGAAGAAGCGGTTACGGGTCTTGGAATTGTAGAGCGTATGGCTGGTAATTATGAAAAAGCAGCAGAATTGTATGAAAGAGCTATAAAAATAAACCCTAAATACGCAGAAGCTTATTCTAGTTTGGTTGTAATTTATTTAAAACAAAAAGAGTTTGCTAAAGCAACAGAAGTAGGAGTAAAGAGTTATGAGTTAGATAAAGGAAATCCTGTTATTGCAGCTAACTTGTGTGTTGCTTTTTATTACGCGGGTGACTCTATTGCTACAGAAAAGTATTTTAACGAAGCTAAAATTAATGGATATTCTAATTTAGAGGGAATAAGAGATATTATAGATGGTGAGTTAACTGTTTTGGATTAGGTTATAGTACTAATAAATTACAACCTCTAATATCAGAATTATCAAACCTACCAATAATTTCAAAACTATTGTCTTGGTGTACCTTTCCTAAATCTTGTGTGGCTATAAAAGCACAAGAATTTACATTAGCAAGATCTATAACATTTATGCCTCCTGTTTTACCAATAGCTTGCAGTGTTAATGGATCTTCGGGGTCTCTAGTTAGTATTTTCATCCAAGGCGGAGTATTAAAAATACCGTTTCCTTTAGAATAAGCTTGTGATAATAACTCGGTCATTCCATATTCAGAATGTATTTTAGAGACGCCAAACCCTTTTTGTAGTTCTTGGTGTAGTTCTTCTCTAATTAGTTCTTTTCGCCTCCCCTTCATTCCGCCAGTTTCCATAACTATGGTATTTTTAAGGTTTAGGTTGTATTGCTCGGCAACATCTAACAAAGCAAAAGAAACACCTATTAAAAGTACTTTTGCCCCCTTTTTTTCTAAGGCTTGTAGTTTGGCAACAAGAGCCTCAATATTATTTAAATAAAATCCACTATCTGGGTGTTCGCTCTTTTTTATAAGATCGTCTGCCATATAAATTAAAGAAGAACCTTCGCGTTCTAAATAAGATGGTAATAGTGCCAAAACACAATATGCTCTTATATCTCCGTAAAAATATTTAAAACCTTTTAAGTAACTATCTATATATACTTGCACGCTAGAAACATAGTGTTTGCTTGTAACTGTACCAGTTGTACCGCTACTGCTAAATGTAATTTCTGGGGTGGCATTTTGTATTAATACCTTTTTAGATTTAAAAAACTGAATTGGTAAAAATGGAATATCTGTATAATGAGTAACAGAAACTATGTTTTTGTTAAGGTGATTACAAAACTCCTGATAAACGAGATTGTTTGTGTATTGAAATTTAAATACAGCTAAAGCAGCGGCATTAAATTCGTCTTCAGTTTGTATGTTAAATATAGAGTCTGTATTCATTTTTACAATTAATAGTGCAAAAGTAAGCAACTACTTAGTTGTAGAAAACAAAAAGCCCTAACAAGTTGTTAGAGCCTTTATGTGGTTGTCTGGGTTTAATTTTTATTTCACGACTAATTTGCGTGTAACTGTTTTTTTATTTTCTGTAACCTGCATCAAATACATACCAGGTATTAATTTTTCTATATTTAGCTGCTTGGCTATTATTCTTTGTTTTAAAACTACCTCTCCAAAAATATTATAGACTACAATGTCTTTCGCTTTGTTTTCTTTTGTAGTAATATAAACTGTGCGTTCTGCAACAGGATTTGGGTATAGTTTAAAATCTGCAATTTGGGGAATATCGCTGTTTTGCATAGGAAAGTTAACAACCTTTTCTTGGGCTGAAACTAGTAGGCAAGACGTCATTAAAAACAAAATGTAGATTTTCTTCATTCTTTGCTGATTTGGGTTTAGCTCTGTAAATGTAGAATAAGTAAAGGCCTAAAAATATTTAATGTTGTGAAAACAGATTTTTTGTAGGTAAAATCGGCTTTTATTGATTATTAGATACTATAATTAGGGAAAAGGAGTTGTGTCGATGAACTACAACTTATTTAATGATCAGCTTACGTGTTGCAATTTTATCTTTTTCAAAAATACGAATTACATAAACACCAGCATCTAAATTAGAAAGGTCTAATTCCTTGCCAATCAATTTTGTTTCTAACGCTTTTGTACCTAAAACATCAAAAATTAATATTTTTTTTGGAGCATTTTTCTTAGTGCTAATGTAAATTTTTCCATTAGTCACAGGATTAGGGTAAAGCTTTAAACCTTCTATATCAGAGCTAGTCTTAGCGTCTTGCCCAAAGGCAGTCACTGTAGAAAATGCAAAAAATAAGACAAGGTATAAGTGTTTCATATAAAGCTGGATACAATAAATATACTACAAATATACTAAACTGAAACTTTTTACGTTGTATAAATTTTAACATTTTCGATAAAAAGAAAAAACAAACTTTTTTGAAAGTTATTTCTTTCATATTTTACATATGTTTGTCGACTGTATTATTTTATGCTACGGCATTTTTTGATACAAAAAAACCGCCTAAACAATGTTTAGACGGTTCGTTGAAACACTATGTTAGTGTTTAAGAATTTATTATTTAATTCCTGCTAACCAAGTTGGTTCAGCAGCTCCGTTGCTAGCTCCTGTTGCAGTAGTTGCTCCAGAGAATGTAGCTCCGTTTAAATCTGCACCTGTTGCAGTAAATTGGTAGTCAGTAACTGTAAATTCACCAGCAGCTATTCTAGCAGTAGCACCAGAACCAGAATCAAGCTTACAAGCAGTAGCAATACCATCTACAAATAAGTTTGTATAAGCTTGCTTACCACCACCTTCTTTAAAGTTAATTGCTTGCTCACTAGCAGTAAATTTAGCATCAGAACCTTTTACTATAGAGATGTTGTTAATTTTTGCATTTGTAATAGGGTCAGCAATATCATTACTTCCGTTATTAGAACCTTCTACACCTGCCTTAGTAACACCAGATATATATACATTTGTTAACGTGCCTGCAAAGCCATCTGCAAAATCTAAAGAATCATCGTAAGAGTTTACTATTGCTAAGTTAGATGCATTTACTGCACCTCCAAAAAATTCGATACCATCATCACCACTTTCGTAAGTGTATATGTTAGATACTTCTGTACCGCTACCTACAGCGAAAAAAGAAACACCATTAAATTCTTTTTCTGGAGAGAATTTAGATCCAGTATATTCAATTCTTAAAAAGTTAATCTTTCCTGAAGAATCTCCATTGTCAGTACCACCGTAGCTAAGACCACCAACTTCTGTAGTTCCATTTGCTCCAGTATTAGCAATACCGTTACCACATACAACTAATCCACCCCAATCACTTTGTGCTGGT
Organism: Cellulophaga sp. 20_2_10; assembly: GCF_023476645.1. Classification (GTDB taxonomy): domain Bacteria; phylum Bacteroidota; class Bacteroidia; order Flavobacteriales; family Flavobacteriaceae; genus Cellulophaga. Next base: position 97,181 of record NZ_JAMCOJ010000010.1, on the reverse strand, counting down.
TCAGCTTTACCAGAAGTCATTACTACGGGGTTTCCAGATACACCATTAATATTTATTGTAGCATCTCTTTCTACAGCAATGTATAAAGATGTGCTAGGTAAATCTGCATCTGTCTTAATTGTAGTTCCTGCAGGAATTACTAAAGTAGCTCCACTTTTTACAACAAGAGCACCGGTTAGCGTGTAAGTTTCATTTGGGTCTAATGTTACAGTACCATCTGTAATGTCTCCTTTTAAATTTCCTGCTACTAATTCAAATGTACTTTTTGGTACAACTGGTGTTGTGTCATCATCACTATCACAACTTGTAAATGTAAGAGCTATAATTGCCGATAAAGCTAAAATTGATTTTTTCATCTTGTTTAAAATTTTGTTTTGTAGTTTTTGTTTTGACAAAGAAAGGGACTATATCTCTGTATAGCGTTAAGTGTATATTACTTTGATGTTAAGTGTTTTTTAAATTAGAGAATTGGATTTAACCTAAAGTTTACACTTAAAAAAAATCATAAAAAAAAGAGCGACTACAATTAAGTAATCGCTCTTTATAATGTGAATTTGGTTTGCTTTTAGAATTTGTAATTTAGAGATAGGCTAAATTTAGATCCTACTTTAAAAGAACTTACTAAAACGTCTCCAGATGTCGATCTAGGAACTTCACTTTGTTCTAACACTCTCTCGTATCTTGGGTTTAAGATATTTTTATAGGATAGGCCAACTTTTAAATTTTTTGTTAAACCAGTTTTTATAATAAAATCTAAATTATTGATAGCCTTATCTATCATGTTTCCTTTATTCTGAGTTCCAATTACGGCTAATTTATCAGAGAAGTATGCGTAAGATAATGTAGCGGATACATCTTTAGTTTCAGAAAATTCTTTTAGAAAAGAAATGTCTGCATTTGCTAAAACATCTGATGCTCCAGAAAGTTTAACTTCATCAAATGTAAAGTTAGCGCCAAACCCGTTTTCATTAAAAACCTTGTCTTTGTCTAAATCTTGATTACTATATATGTATGATGCATTTACACCAAAAGATAATTTTTCTTTTAAATCATTTTCATCTTCTTTTTCGTAGATACTTTTTCTTAATTCTACCTCTGCACCTATAGCAACAGCTTTTTCACCTGTATTAGCATAAGTAATGTTTCCTGAAGAAGAGTTTGTAAACATTTCGTTTATAGGGTCTTGTATTAATTTACCAAAAGCAGTAAAAGAAACTAATTCAGAATTACTAGGATATAGCTCCCATCCTAAATCTACATTGTAATTTGTAGATGCGTATAAGTTTGGGTTTCCTTCGTAACCTTGGGTAACTTCTTCAAAAAGAAGTTTTACTTTTTCTTTAAATTGAGGTAAAGTATATGTCTTACTAAAAGCAAATTTTAAATTTTGCTTTTCGTTTAACTCATATTTAGCAGTTAAGCTTGGTAAAAAATTAAGAGGAGAAAAATCTGAATTACCACCAGCTGGTTGTAAAGAGGTAATAAAAAAGACGCTTTGGTCTAATTGTTCAACTCTTGCACCTGCAATAGCAGAAAGCTTTTCTGTTAATTTGTACTGTACGTTTGCGTATGCTGCGTGTACATCTAAATTTCCATCGTATAACTGAGGAATTTCACTAGATCTATCACCTTGTGTGGTATCGTAATTATTTTCACCTAAATATGTATCAACATCGTGTATTCCTTCTACAGGAAAATTAATTCTGTTAGTAATTGGGAAGAACGAATATTGGTTAGATGAAAAGCTAATGTCTTTAAATTTACCAGAATAACCAACCGTAGCTTTTCCTTTAAACTCGTCTTCTACTTTATTAAAGTTATAAGAAAGAGCAAGGTTAGCAGAAAGTTCTTTTTCTTCTAATTCTTGGTAGTAACGGTGATTGTGTATACTAGAATCTGTGAAAAAGGTATAATTAGATGAGCCGTCACGAGAAGGTACAAATGTATTTTGCATACGATCTGGAATTTCATTGTTAAGGATGCTATATCCGGCAGCCCAGTCTAAATTCCATTCTTCATTTATTCTGTGCTCTCCTAATAATTGGTTAACAAATAACTTTGTTTGATCGTAAGTACCACGTTTAATAAAACCAGTTAAATTATTATCTCCAGAAGCGCCACCATCAAAATTTTGGTTTTCTCCTTCGTACTCACTGTAATCTTGAGATGTAGAATTTAAAAATAGAGAAGTAAAAGAGATAGAGTTTCTGTAGTTAATCTTGTAATTAGCAGTACCCATCACAGTTGTGTTGGTGTTATGCTTATAAGATTTTCTGTAAAAATCAGAGTTTATAGTTCCTTGAGCGGTAATACTACCTCTGTCTATACCTTCTGTGTATTTGTTCTCAGCATCAAAGGAAGCAGTAATAAATGCACTTAAGCTACTTTCTTCGCCTAAGTTAAATCTTTTTCCTCCAGATAAAGAATAGCTGTTGTTTATTCTATTTTTACTGTTTTGCCTGTCCCAGCTTGTGTTGTAGCTAGATGGGTCTAAAGGAGTGCTAGGGGCTTTAACAGTATTGAAGCCACTATATGATGGGCCGTCTTGTAAATAAAAATTATCTAAATCTAAAACATTAGAGTTAGCACCAATTCCCACTCCTATATTAATATAAGGTTTCCCAGAGAAATTTTTAGATACAATATTTATGTTTGCACCACCAAAATCGGCATAATTTTGAGTTTCAAAAGTTTTGCTAATGCCAACATATTCAACAATATCAGTAGTAAAAATATCTAATATAATATTTTTGTTAGACGGGTTGTTAGATGGTAATGGTAAACCATTAAGTGTTGTAATGTTGTAACGATCGCCTAAACCACGTACAAAAATACTTCCAGAACCTTCTTGTTTAGATACGCCAGTAGTTTTAGTTACTGCAGCAGCAACATCACTTACGCCTTTACGCGAAAGTTCTTCTGCTCCAATTGCAGTTTTAAAGCTTACTGCTTTTTTTTGATCTAGTAATAAAGCTGTTTCAGAATCTTTTCTTGTTACTGTTGTAATAACAATCTCATCTAACATCATACCTTCATTGGCAGACATAGGTACATTAATAGTAGTAACCTTGCCTGCAAGAACTGCTACGTTTGGTATTTCTACTGTTTCATAACCAACATAACTAAACTGTATAGTATATGTTCCTGGCTCTAAATTTGCAATCTCATATAGCCCATCAAAATCAGATGTAGCTCCTTTAGTTGTTCCTTTAATTAATACGTTAGCAAATGCCAACGGGTCGTCATTCATTTCCTTGTCTGTTAGTTTCCCAACAATACTTCCGGTTTCTTGTGCCCTTGATAATAAGCATGTTAAAAGGCAAAAAGTCAATAATAAAAGTCTCATTAATTTCGTTTAATAGTTGCGGCAAAGAACGTATCAACCTGTGAACGCGATGTTACCTGCGTGTTAACAATTTAATTCCTAATTGTTATTTAAATGTTACGATATTAAATGAATGTTAAGCGGCTTTGAAGTATAAGTATTATCTTTACTTTTGGCGAACCAATCAATAAAATATAAAAATGAAAAAGAAGGATATTAAGATACTTTTAGTAGACGACGAGCCAGACATTTTGGAAATTGTAAGCTATAACCTATCTGCAGAAGGATACGAGGTTTTTACAGCAAAGAATGGGGTTGAGGCCGTTGCTAAAGCAAAGAAAAAACATCCTCACTTAATTATTTTAGATGTAATGATGCCAGAAATGGATGGTATAGAGGCGTGTGAAATTATTAGAAGCACACCTGGTTTGCAAAACACTATTATTACCTTTTTAACAGCTAGAGGAGAAGATTATTCTCAGGTTGCAGGGTTTGATGCTGGTGCAGACGATTATATTACTAAGCCAATTAAGCCAAAAGTTTTGGTTAGTAAGGTAAAGGCTTTGTTAAGAAGAATTAAAGAAGACGATGCTGCAGAGCAAGAAGATATTGTACAAGTTGGTAATATTATTATTAATAGAGAAGAGTACAAGGTTATTAATGACGGTCAGGAAATTGTATTGCCTAGAAAAGAGTTTGAGCTTTTGGCTTTGCTAACATCTAAGCCTAATAAAGTTTATAAAAGAGAAGTTATTTTAGATAAAGTTTGGGGTAATGAGGTTGTTGTTGGTGGTAGAACCATAGATGTGCACATTAGAAAACTTAGAGAAAAAATAGGAGACGACCATTTTAAAACCGTAAAAGGTGTTGGTTATAAGTTTGTTTTATAATGGCAAAAAGACTAAAAAAGTCATATAAATTCGCTTTTCGTTCATCTCTATTTATTGTACTAACGCTAACATTGTTTTTAGGGGTGTATATGCATTATGCAGCTACTGTAGAGTGGCTGTTTTTAGTGTGTTTTGCAATAGTAAGTTTTGTTGTATCCTTTTTAATAATACAACATAGGGTAGAGCGTTTTATATATAGAAGAATTAAAAAAATATATGATGACGTTTCTCTATTAGAGTCTACTTCTTTTTCTTCGGCACCAATTACTACAGATATAAAAACCTTAACAGAGGAAATTGAAAAATTTGCTCAAGGCAAAAAAATTGAAATTGATACTCTTAAGATTAGAGAAGAGTACAGAAAAGATTTTCTTGGTAATGTGTCTCACGAGCTTAAAACGCCATTATTTACTGTGCAAGGTTATATTTTAACCTTGTTAGATGGTGCTATGGACGATAAAAAAGTGCGAGAAAAATACTTGGAACGTGCTAATAAAGGTGTAGAACGATTAATTTATATTGTTAAAGATTTAGATATGATTACCAAGCTAGAAGCTGGTGGTCTTACTATGGAGTTTGAAGATTTTGATATTGTAGAGTTAATACAAAACGTTTTTGACCTTCTAGAAATGCGTGCTGCTAAAAAGCAAATTACGTTAACTTTTGATATGGAATATAAAAATCCAATACTAGTTAGGGCAGATAAAGAGCGTATGCAACAAGTAGTGTCTAATTTATTGGTAAACTCTATTAAATACGGACACATTAATGGTACAACAGAAGTTAGTGTAGAGAATCTTATAAAAAATAAAGTAATTGTACGTGTTACAGATAATGGCGAGGGTATTTCTAAAGAACACTTGTCTAGACTTTTTGAACGTTTTTACCGTGTAGAAAAGAGTAGAAACAGAGAAGTTGGTGGCTCTGGATTAGGGTTGTCTATTGTAAAACATATTATAGAAGCGCACAACGAAAAAATTTACGTAGAAAGTGTTGTAGATGTGGGGTCAGAGTTTTCTTTTACTTTAGAGAAAACGGCAAATAAAGTTGAGTAATCTATTTCAGATTTAATCTTTTTTAACCCTTTGTAACTCTTAATTTTTTTTAGCAATTCTAAAGTAAAATCGTCCTGATTGCAGGTAGGTGCAATTCCTTTTTTATCTAAGCGTTGGGCAAGATATTCTTGTTCAAACTGGCCAGGAGTTGGTATAAAAAAGGCTTTCTTTTCTAGCTTGGCCAAATCCATTATGGTAGTGTAGCCAGATCTGCAAAGTATAAAATTACTCTCGTTAATAGCGCGCTCTAGTGCTTTAGAACTCATATAATTATAAATAATAGTATTGCCTCTTAAAGATGATATATTTTGCTCATCTTCTATAATTCCTTTTACAAATAAAACATCACCTGGATAGCCAATAAGCTCGTCAAATATTTTTTCTTCAAGCATAGATCGTTGCGGTTCTGGGCCAGATAATAGCACCATTAAGTCGTACTTTTTAGGAGCGTCAGTTTTTGTAAATCTGCTTAAAGGCCCTAAGTATTTAATTTTAAGCTTAGAGTTTTTTAAATGTCCTAATTTGCCCGATAGGTTGGGTTGCTTTTTTGTATCAGGAACCCAGCACTCATCAAATTTTTTAATAATATTTTGATGCAATTTAGTCGTCATCCACGTAGTATTACCCGTAAGCACATTTAATTGATGGGTAATAAAAACACTGGGAACTTTTTTGTAGCATACACCCAAACGGTTATCAGAAATTATACCATCAATATTAAACTCCTTTACTAGTTTTTTGGTTTGCTTTTTTTCTTTCTGTATTGCTTTTAGCATTTTAGGAGAATCCCAAAGCAATTTTAATTTAAAGTTCTTGCCGTTTTTAGCGTATTTTATTTTGTAAGAGGGTAGTTCATGAAATTCTAAGCCCGGAAATTCTTTTTTTAAAAGGTTAAGTGCGTCGCCATCAGACGCAATAACAGGAGTAAATCCTTGGTCTAACAAAGTATTTATTATAGGAATGCACCTAGTAGCGTGTCCTAAGCCCCAATTTAACGGGGCAACCAGTATACGTTTGCTTTTATTCATACTGATAAAGAAACTACTATAAAAACATAAATAGATTTCCTTAGCTTTGCCAAATCATTAAATTTATGTTGTGGGAAGTAAAAATAAGCTAAAGAGGTTTAAAGAGAACGAAACGTTTGATAACGTAATTCAGCCAACAAGAGAGGAAATTGTGGACCAAACATTTGCATTAAAAGGCAAATGGAATACATTTTTTAAGAACGATAATCCAATTATATTAGAATTGGGTTGTGGTAAAGGAGAGTACACCGTTGGTTTAGCTAAACAAAGTCCTAACAAAAATTTTATTGGTGTAGATATTAAGGGAGCTCGTTTTTGGAGGGGTGCAAAAACTGCCATTGAAGAAGAGATGAATAATACAGCGTTTATACGAACGCAGATAGAGTTAATAGATAAACTTTTTGCTGAAGGTGAAGTTTCTGAAATATGGATTACTTTTCCAGATCCACAAATAAAATACAAGCGAACAAAACATAGGTTAACTAACGAGGCTTTTTTGGCTAAGTACAGGCAAATATTAAAGCCAGATGGTGTGGTTAATTTAAAAACCGATAGCGAATTTATGCACGGTTACACATTAGGTTTGTTGCACGGTAAAGGTCTAGAGGTAATCTACGCCAACCATGATGTGTATAAAAACGAAGGAAGTCCAAAAGAGGTGTTAGAAATACAAACTTTCTACGAAAATCAGTATCTTGAAAAAGGAAAACCAATTACCTTTATAAAATTTAGAGTCAATTAACCAATGACACATTTACTTATTCTCTTTTTCGCAACATTTTCTGGTGCCTTTATGGCAACAGTACCTCCTGGGTTGCTAAATATGAATGCTGCAAAAATTAGTGTAGAAAAAGGGAAGTTAAATGGTATTATTTTTAGCATTGGTGTTTCTGTAACTGTAATTTTACAGGCCTATATAGCTGTTGTTATATCTAAGTTTTTACATAATAACCCCGATGTTGTAGGTGTGTTATTAAAAGTGGCCTTAGCTGTATTTGCCTTATTAGGGATTTACTTTTTTGCTATGGCAAGAGAATGGATAAAGCCTAAAAAGAAAGTAAAGCCAAAAATTAGCAAGCGAAATAGTTTTTTTAAAGGTGTTTTTTTAGCAGCAATAAACCTACTTACAATTCCGTATTACAGTGGAATGAATGCTATGTGGAAAGCCTCTGGTTGGATTAAGTTTGAGGTTTGGGATATACTTGTGTTTATTTTTGCAGCAGGTTGTGGTACGTTTGCTGTGTTGTACTTATATACTGTGTACTTTAATAAATTAGAAAAAAAATCTAATGGGTTTTCTAAGAACTCCAATTATATTATAAGTGCGTTAATGCTGTTGCTTTTTATTATAACTTTAATAAGGGTTTACAATCACTAAAAATGGCAGCAGATAATCAGAATTTTTTTGAGAGAGTATATACTGTAGCAACGCAAATACCATATGGCAAAGTAACATCTTACGGTGCTATAGCAAAATACTTGGGTGCTGCTCGTAGTGCTCGTATGGTAGGTTGGGCAATGAATGCTTCTCATTTAAAAGATGAAATACCAGCGCATAGAGTTGTAAATCGTAAAGGTTTGTTAACAGGTAAACATCATTTTGATGGTACCAATCTAATGCAGCAATTGTTAGAAAACGAGGGTGTAGTTGTTATAGACAACCAAATACAAGAGTTAGATAAGCACTTTTGGGATCCGTTTACAGAACTAGAATAAACTAGCTGTTATTTTCTAAATTATTAAAAATTAAGACAGATTAAAGTATAGAGCAAACTGATAAAAGTATGTTATATTTCAATTCTGCAACTTCATAATCTCACCCCTAAACACTATCTTTGCAATTTAGAATCAGTTTAAGTAAAAAGCTGAAAAAGAAAGTACTATACATGAAGCTAAATAAACAAGATGTCTATAAGGCATTAGAGAAGATTACGGTTCCTGGAGAAGGTAAGAATATGGTAGATAGCGGAGCTGTAACTAACGTTATGGTTTTTGGTGATGAGGTAGTTGTAGATATAACTATTAACAATCCAAGTCTACAGGCACGTAAAAAGACAGAAGTTGAGATTTTAAAAACGATACATGCAGAAGTGTATGAGAAGGCTAAAATTACAATTAACGTAAAAGTTGGTGCTGCAGCGGTTAGTGAAAAACCAAAAGCAAACGAAATAAAAGGGAAGCCACTTCCTGGAATAAAAAATATAATAGCTGTAGCCTCTGGTAAAGGAGGTGTAGGTAAATCTACAGTAACAGCTAACCTAGCAGTAACTTTAGCTAAAATGGGCTTTAAAGTTGGTTTATTAGATGCAGATATCTATGGACCATCTATGCCAATTATGTTTGATGTTGCTCAGGAGAAACCTTTAGCAGTAAACATAGACGGTAAGTCTAAAATGAAACCCGTAGAAAGCTATGGAGTTAAATTACTTTCTATTGGCTTTTTTACGCAACCAAACCAAGCAGTTATTTGGAGAGGACCAATGGCATCTAAAGCATTAAATCAAATGATTTTTGATGCACACTGGGGAGAAATAGACTTTATGCTAATAGATTTACCTCCAGGAACAGGAGATATTCACTTAAGCATAATGCAAGCAATGCCAGTTACAGGGGCTGTTATTGTTAGTACACCACAAGAAATTGCTTTGGCAGATGCACGTAAAGGTGTAGCTATGTTTCAGCAAGATTCTATAAACGTTCCTGTTTTAGGAGTTGTAGAAAATATGGCGTATTTTACTCCAGAAGAATTGCCAAATAATAAATATTATATTTTTGGTAAAGAAGGAGCTAAGCATTTATCTGAAGATTTAAAAGTGCCTTTCTTAGGGGAAATTCCTTTAGTACAAAGTATTAGAGAAGCCGGTGATATAGGCAGACCAGCAGCGATGCAAGAAGGTACACTAATAGAAGCTGCTTTTGAGGCTCTTACAAAAAATGTAGTGCAAGAAGTAGTAAATAGAAATACAGATTTACCACCAACAGAGGCTATTAAAATAACAACGATGGCGGGTTGCTCGCCTGTTAATAAGCAGTAAAAAATGACATCAGAAGAGGTAAGGACTAACGTAGAGAAAGCACTGGAAGAAATTCGTCCATTTTTACAGAGTGATGGTGGTGATATTTCGCTAATTTCAATAGATAATAACACTTCTGTAAAAGTAAGACTAGAGGGTGCTTGTGTAGGTTGTAGTGTAAACCAAATGACACTTAAAAGTGGTGTAGAAATGACTATTAAAAAATATGTACCACAAATAGAAGAAGTAATAAACGTAGGTTAATTAAGGCTGATAAATATCATATTTTTAGCATAACAACTTCTGTAATTTTACATTTATTTTTTAAGAATACTTTTACATGATTAAGACAGATATACTAATTATAGGTGCTGGACCAACAGGACTTTTTGCTGTTTTTGAAGCAGGATTATTACAATTAAAATGTCATTTAATAGACGCTTTGCCACAAGCAGGCGGACAATGTTCAGAGATTTATCCTAAGAAACCAATCTACGATATTCCTGGTTTTCCAGAAGTATTGGCAGGTGATTTGGTAGATAATTTAATGGAGCAGATAAAAGCATTTCAACCAGGTTTTACATTGGCAGAACGTGCAGAAACTATAGAGAAACAAGAAGATGGTTCTTTTATAGTTACTACAAATAAAGGTACTAAACACCAAGCGCCAATTGTTGCAATAGCAGGTGGTTTGGGTAGTTTTGAGCCGCGTAAACCATTACTAGAAAACTTAACTAAGTTCGAGGATAATGGTGTTGCTTATATGATAAAAGATCCAGAGGTTTACCGCGATAAAAAAGTGGTTATTGCTGGTGGTGGAGATTCTGCTTTAGATTGGAGTATCTTTTTAGCTGATATAGCTGCTGAGGTTACTCTGGTACATAGAAGAAATGAATTTAGAGGAGCTTTAGACTCTGTTGAAAAAGTACAGCAACTAAAAAATGCAGGTAAAATTAACCTTGTAACACCAGCAGAAATTGTTGGTTTAAGAGGTGATGATGCGCTTACTGCTGTAGAAATTAAAAAAACAGGAGAAGACGAAAATATTATTTTAGAGGTCGACAGTTTTATAGCATTGTTTGGTTTGTCTCCAAAACTAGGTCCAATAGGAGATTGGGGTCTAGAGATAGAGAAAAATGCAATAAAAGTTGATAATGCTTTAGATTACCAAACAAACATACCTGGTATTTATGCTATTGGTGATGTGAATACGTATCCTGGCAAATTAAAACTAATATTGTGTGGTTTTCATGAAGCTACATTAATGTGTCAAAGTGCGTATCAAAAAATATATCCAGATAAAAAATATGTAATGAAATATACTACCGTTGGTGGTGTTACAGGTTTTGATGGAACTAAAAAAGAGTCGCCAAAAGCAGTTGTAAAAGCAATAGAATAATAATGAGTGATATTAAATTAAAAATAACAGACAGAGAAGGTGTTTTACACGAAGTAGATGCACCAACTGATATGAATATGAATTTAATGGAGGTTGTACGTTCTTATGAACTTGCTCCAGAGGGTACAATTGGTATTTGTGGTGGTATGGCTATGTGTGCTTCTTGTCAATGTTATGTTACTTCTAGCCACGACTTACCAGAAATGTCTGATGATGAAGATGCAATGTTAGCGGAAGCTTTTAATGTAAAAGATAATAGTAGGTTGGGTTGTCAATTACATATGACACCAGAATTAGACGGATTAGAAGTTGAGTTGGCTCCAGAGAGTTAATTAATTACTTTTCAAAATATAAAAAAGCTCAAATTCTATGTTACAAGAATTTGAGCTTTTTTGATTTATATAAAGGCAAGATATCTCAATTATATTCTTGCTTGGTAGGTAAACAAATTAAAGTAACGCCCTTCTTTTGCAATAAGCTCATCATGTGTTCCGCGTTCTGCAATTTCGCCATTTTCTATAACCAATATTTTATCGGCTTTACGTATGGTACTTAGTCTGTGTGCAATAACAAAAGTTGTTCTTCCTTCTGTTAATGTAGCTAAACTTTTCTGTATTAAAGCTTCACTTTCTGTATCTAAGTTAGACGTGGCCTCATCTAAAATTAATATTTTAGGATTGGCCAAAATTGCTCTAGCAATTGCAATACGTTGGCGTTGTCCGCCAGATAGTTTAACACCACGTTCACCAATTAATGTTTCTAAGCCATCATCAAACCTGTCTGTAAATTCGTTTACGTAGGCAGCATTAACGGCATTTAATAATTCCTCTTCGCTAGCATTTGGTCTAGGAAAAAGTATGTTGTTACGTATGGTTCCTTCAAATAGAAAATCGTCCTGTAAAACAACACCTAAATGTTGTCTAAAACTATTTAAATCAACCTTAGATAAATCGTTGCCATCTATTGTAATACTGCCTTCAGCCGGATTTAAAAAACTAGCTGCTAAGCCAGCAATGGTAGATTTTCCTGAGCCCGAACTACCAACAAGAGCAACTACTTGCCCAGAGCTCACTGTAAAGTTTACATTAGTTAAGACTTCTTTATCTTCTTCATAAGCAAAAGACACGTTGTTAAAAGCAACATCACCTTTAATATCATCTAATACAATTGTACGGTCTTTTTCATCTGCTTCGGCAGTCATATTCATAAGTTCCTCTGTTCGGTCTAAACCTGCAAGAGCTTCTGTAAGCTGACTCCCAACATTACTCATTTGTACAATAGGAGCTACCATTAAGGCTAATAAAAATGTAAACTGAAAATACTCACCCGTTGTTAAGTCGCCCGTAATTAATAAATAACCACCATAACCCATCATAATACCTGTAGTGGCAAGTCCTAATAAAAAAGTAGAGGAGCTTGTCATTACTGCCGTTGCTGTTAAGCTCTTTTTTACATTTTCATATAATTTAGCAACACCGTCTTCAAAAATTTTATTTTCTTGTTCCTCGGCATTAAATCCTTTAATAACTCTAACACCGCTTAATGTTTCTGTTAATCTACCTTTTACTTCTGCATTTATTTTTCCTCTTTCTCTAAATACAGGACGTATAATCTTAAATGCTTTTAAAGAAATAAAGGCAAACAGAATTAAAGGAACAAAAGCCATAACCGTCATTTGTAAACTAATTTGCACTAGTAAAACAACAGAGACTACAGCAGTAATTGTACCACCAACTAGTTGTACTAGACCAGTACCTATAAGGTTACGTACACCTTCTACATCACTCATTATTCTAGAGACTAAACTACCAGATTTGTTGTTGTCAAAAAAACTAATAGGTAAAGACAGTACTTTTTTCTGTACTTGTGCTCGTAGTTCAGATATTAAATACTGTGCCTGTATACTTAGTACTTTAGTAAGTAAAAATGATGTTATGGCTTGTACCAAAAAGGCGCCAATTACCAATGCAACTAAAGTCTTTAAAAAAGGAATGTCTTTATTAGGTACAATATCATCCATTAAATATTTAAGAGATATTGGTGCAACAAAACTTGCTGCCTTGCTAATTACAATTAATAAAAGACCCATAAAAACAAGTTTTCGTCTAGGCCAAATTATAGTTTTAAATGCGGTTAAAATGCTTACTTTTTTCTCTGCCATCGTTCTGTTTTCAATTTATATGCAAGGTAATTTAAATCTGTCTTAATTTTAGTTATCTGCTTTATTAATAAGGATATCAACCTAAAAAAACCTTTAAAATTAGTTTTTAAAACAGAAGTCTAGTATTTTCACACAAACCGTTTTAATAGCTCCATCAAAATGAAAATTGCTCTATCGACTCTGCTTATTCTTTGCTTATTTATTAGTTGTAAAGAGGCTCCTGAAAAAAATAAAAATTTAGATCGTTGGCAAGCACACGCAGATAATACCACTATAATTAGAGATGCTTACGGTGTGCCACATATTTATGGTAAAACAGATGCAGATGCCGTTTTTGGATTGTTATATGCGCAATGCGAGGATGATTTTAACCGAGTAGAGCAAAATTACATATGGGCAACTGGTAGGTTGGCAGAGGTAGATGGCGAGGATGCTTTGTATAGCGATTTACGTGCAAAGTTATTTATGACACAAGAAGAGGCAATTGCCAATTATAAGAAGAGCCCAGAGTGGCTAAAAGAATTGTGTAATGCATTTGCGGATGGTGTAAATTATTATTTGCACACACACCCAGAGGTTACACCTAGATTGTTAACTAAGTTTGAGCCTTGGATGCCAATGTACTTTAGTGAAGGCTCTATTGGTGGTGATATAGAACGAATTTCAGCTCGTAAAATAAAAGCTTTTTATGAGGATGATATGGAAATCCCTGAAGCGACAGAATTAAAAATTGAAGAAGAAAAAGCAGAATTAGAACCACAAGGATCTAACGGAATTGCAATTTCGGGCAAGTTAACGCAGTCAGGAAATACAATGTTACTAATTAATCCGCATACCTCATTTTTCTTTAGGGGAGAAGTACACGTGGTTAGTGAAGAAGGTCTAAATGCTTATGGAGCTGTTACTTGGGGTCAGTTTTTTGTATACCAGGGTTTTAATGAAAAAACAGGTTGGATGCATACCTCTACATACACAGATGTTATGGATGAGTTTAAAGAAACTATTGTAAATCTTCAGGGCGATTTAAAATACCAATACGGTGAAGAACTTAGAGATGTTGTTGAAGATTCGGTAGCGTTAAAATATAAGGTCGGAGATAGCATTCGTCAAAAAACATTTAAAACGTACAGAACACATCATGGACCAATTACACATAAAGAAGATGGGCAATGGACAGCCTCTGCTATGATGTGGGAACCTGTAAAAGCATTAGAACAATCTTACATTAGAACAAAACAAGAGGGGTATAAGGGGTTTAGAGAAATGATGGATATGCGTACCAACTCGTCTAACAATACGGTGTATGCAGATGCAGAAGGTAACATCGCTTATTTTCATGGCAATTTTGTGCCAGTGCGCGATACTATTTATGATTATACCAAACCTGTGGAAGGGAGTAATCCCCAAACCGATTGGAAAGGGTTGCACACCGTAGATGAAAATATTTTGCTTTTAAACCCTAAAAATGGATGGTTGCAAAACTGTAATTCTACACCTTATACAGCAGCTTTAGAGTACAGTCCCAAAAGAGAAAACTATCCTAACTATATGTCTAAAGACTACGAAAATTTTAGAGGTGTGCACGCTATTTCCTTGCTAAAAGACAGGAAAGACTATACGTTAGATAGTCTTATAAAATTAGCACACGACCCCTATTTACCGGCGTTTGAAAAATTAATTCCAGGATTGGTAGAGGCGTATGATAAAGCGGATAAAACAAAACTACTTGGCGCACCTATAGAAGTTTTGCGTAACTGGGACTTTAAAACCTCAAAAGAATCTGTGGCTATGACGTTGGCTCATTATTACGGTACTATGTATGATAGAAACGTAAAAATGCCAGGTAAAATGACAGATATGGAAGCAATGACTTATTTTGGGACAGGATCCCCAATGTCTGAGCGTTTGTCAATTTTTAGAGCGGTTATAGAAAGATTAGAGTCGGACTTTGGAACTTGGAATATTCCTTGGGGAGAGGTAAATAGATATCAACGTTTAAATGGTGATATAGAACAAGCTTTTAATGATGATGAGCCAAGTGTAGCTGTAGGTTATGCTTCTGGTCGTTGGGGTGCTTTAGCGGCTTATGGTGTTAGTTATACCAACGATACAAAAAAGATATATGGCACACGTGGCAATAGTTTTGTGGCTGCCGTGGAATTTGGAGATAGAATAAAAGCAAAAACTATTTTAGCAGGCGGACAAAGCGGAGATCCTACTTCTCCGCATTTTAACGATCAAACTGATGCGTACATAAATATGCAATTTAAAACAATAGCCTTTTATAAGGACGATGTTTTAAAACAAGCAGAAAAAACGTACCATCCTGGAGAAGTAAAGTAATTAAGTATGATTAAAAAAATAGCTTTTTTAGTTCTTGTTTGTTTTACAGCTATTGGTTTTGCACAAGGTTATGAGTATCCAGTAATTAAAGATATAGTAACCGATAATGCGGGTATTTTTAGTGCTAATGAAGCACAGTCTTTACGAGAAAAGTTAACCGATTTTGAAACAGAAACTACAACACAATTGGTAGTGCTTACTGTTAGTTCTTTAGGCGGACAAAATATAGAAGATTTCGCAAACAAAACGTTTAACCAAAACAAACTAGGACAAGAAAAAGAAGACAATGGTATTTTAATTCTTTTCTCTAAGTTTGATAGAGAGGTTAGAATAGAGGTTGGTTACGGTTTAGAACCGTATATTACAGATATAGTTGCAAAGCGAATTATAGAAGGTACTATGATTCCTGAGTTTAAAGAAGATGCTCACTTTACCGGAATAGACAAAGCTACAGACCAATTGATAAGCTTTATTAAAAACCCGGAAGCACTAGAGAAATTTAAAGAGCTTATAAAGGAGAGAGATCGTAAACAAAATAGAATTGCAAATATCGTATTATCCATCTTTGGTTTTTTCTTTTTAATTGCGGGTGGATTTGTTATTTATCAGTCAGCAAAAACAGCACTAAAAATTTTAAAAAAGTTTTTTACGGCAGAGATTGGGCTTATCTTTTTTACAATAAACATACTAGTATATATACTATATTTTTGTTTTGGCTTTGTAATGTTCGCAGTTGTTATTTTTGGAATATTGCAAAAAAATGGTTTTAATATTAAGCCATTTTTAGCATCTAATACAGTATTACTTTTGTGTGTTTCTGTTGGCTTGTTTGTTTTAACTTGTACAGTAATTGCAGTTGTGAATCTTGTAGTAAAAAATAAAACTAAATTGTCTTTTTCATTGTTTAAGAGCGATTATGATTCTTTTATTACGGCAATAAAGAGTATTGGCTCTACAAAAGTTGGTGGTGGTTCTTCAGGTAGCTCATACAGTAGTTATAGTAGCAGCTCTAGTAGTTTTTCTGGTGGAGGAGGAAGCTCTGGTGGAGGTGGAGCAAGTGGTAGTTGGTAATTTTTTATCACGCAAAAACTAGAAGTAAAAAGCTATCTTATTTTTATATCTTAAAATTTATAATGATATTGTGAATTGGAATACTATTTAGGCTATTCTAAAAATAAGACACAAACCATTGCAACAAGAAAAAGCACTAGCATTATTAAAATCTGGTAAAAATGTATTTTTAACAGGTTCTGCAGGTACAGGGAAAACATATGTTTTAAACCAGTACATTACGTATTTAAAAAAACGAAGAATACCAGTTGCTATAACTGCATCTACAGGTATTGCAGCTACGCATATGAATGGGATGACCATACATTCTTGGGCTGGTTTTGGTATAAAAGAACAACTTACCAGAGCCAATCTAAATTCTATGAAGGAGAAAAAGTACCTTAAGGAACATTTAGAAAACGCTAAAATTTTAATTATTGATGAAATATCTATGCTGCATAAAAAACAGTTAGATATGGTAGATACTGTTTTGCAATTTTTTAAGGAGAACGATGAACCTTTTGGAGATATACAAGTTGTGGTCTGTGGCGATTTTTTTCAGTTACCACCTATTGGCAATCAAAATGAAAAAAGTAAAGATAAATTTGCTTTTATGTCTGCCGCTTGGGTTGCTGCTAAGTTTAATGTATGTTATTTAACAGAGCAATATAGACAGGCAAATGAAGATGTTTTAAATACTATTTTAAATGAAATTAGAATAGGGAAAATATCTAAAGAAAGTATAGCGCAACTAAAAAAAGCAGAGAAAAATACATTTAGTGATGATGATGAGCCTACTAAATTGTTTACCCATAATTATGATGTAGACCAAATAAACACACAACACTTACAACAACTAAAAGGTAAGGTTAAAAGGTATACAGCTACAACTAAAGGGAATAAAAAGCTGGTAGAAACTTTAAAAAAATCGGTTTTAGCAAAGGAAGAGTTAGAGCTAAAAATGCATACCAAAGTTATGTTTGTACGTAACAACCAAGAACAAGGGTATGTAAATGGTACTTTGGGTACTATTGTTAGTTTTAATGATGACGGATTTCCGGTTGTAAAAACAGCGCAAGGAAAACGTATTTCTGTAAAGCAAGAAAATTGGGGTGTTCATGATGATACAGGTAAAGTTTTAGCTAGTCTAGACCAAATACCATTGCGTTTGGCTTGGGCAATAACGGTACATAAATGTCAGGGTATGACGTTAGATGGCGCACTTATAGACCTATCTAAAACCTTTGAAAAGGGACAGGGTTATGTGGCACTTTCCAGATTAAAAAATATTGAAAATTTAAAACTTTTAGGTTTTAATGAAATGGCATTACAGGTAGATGGTTTGGCGCATAAAGCGGATAAACGCTTTTTGGAATTATCTACAGAAGCAGACCAAAAATATGTTCTAAATAATTTAGAGGAAGAAGCAATTAAATTTGTGGTAGACTGTGGTGGGTTAACCAATTTAAAAGCAATAGAAAAGCACGCCAAGAAAATTATAGATAAAAAAGTACAAAGCGATTCTACCTACGATGTTACTTTAGATTATTTTAGAAAAAAACTAACTCTAGAAGAAATTGCGGACCAAAGGGGACTATCTACCGGTACAATTGCTGGACATTTAATTAAATTATGTAAAGATTATCCTGAAGAAGATTTTAGTTTCTATCAACCTAAAGAACAAATAATTAAAGATGTTGAAAAAGCTAAAAATAAACAGAAAAAAGGAGCCCCTGTTAGTTTAAAATCAATTTTTGAAACCTTAAATAAAAAAGTAGCTTATAATGATATTAAGCTAGCACTAGCTTTTATTGGTAGAGAATAGTTTATTCTTGTACTACAATAATAGTAGCTTTGGACCCAGTAGAAAGTAACCATTTTTTAGAAGAGATTACCTTTCCTGTTTCGTCATAGATGTTTACCTGTGCGGTATTTGGTCCAGATGTACCTTGGTTTAAAGCTTCAAAATCTATACGATTAAATCCTTTTTTTAATGTTAGGTTTACACCTTTAAAAATACCGTCAAGCATTAAATTATGCTCTATTACTTTGCCGTCTGCATATATTTTTACACGGTCGCCATCTACATATTCGTGGTCTCTACAAACGATACCAACAAATTTTCCGGTAGTTTTTACATCACCTAAATATTGGTCTCCATGAAACGATTTAGAATCCTTTTTTTCTTCAAATCCTAAACGTGGATTTAATTTTACATCTCGTCCAGGTTTAACCAGTCTGTTGTCTGGAGTCATGTCAATTCTAGGTTTCATCATAGAATCTAAAAAATTGACATTCGGCTGTTTTTTAATTTCTGGAATAATGTAAACAGCAGGCGGAGCTGTTTTACTTTCTTTCTTTGCTTCAATTTTTAAAGGTATTACAGTCGTTTCTTGTGCTACAACTGGTGCAACAAAAAATAGAATAACCAATAACGTAAATAATGTATATCGCATTAAAAATTGTAAAAATTATAATATAAAGATAGCAAATACCTTGCCACGCCATAAAAAATTGTTGTTAAAAAACGGTTTAGAATTATTTATTAGATAAACTGCAAGCCGTTTTTAATAGGCTCATTTTTAACACTAATTTTTTGTAGAAGCCGTTTTTTAGTACCGTTTTTATTTTAAATTAGCCAGCTAATTATACGCGTATGAAAAAGGCAAGAATTGCTTTGGCTGTGGGGGTTTTATGTATTTCTGTATTCCCTATTTTAGTGAAATTGAATTTAACACCAGGTGTAATTTCTGCTTTTTATAGAATGGCAGTAGCATCTGTATGTATTTTACCATATGTTTTACTAACAAAACAGTTTAAGATTACAGCAAAGAAACCATTTTTTTATGCCATACTTTGTGGTGTAGTTTTTGGTTTAGATGTTGCTGTTTGGAATATTGCAATACAAGAGTCTACAGCAACGCAAGCTACGCTTTTAACTAATTTATCTCCTGTTTGGGTTGGTGTTGGTGCGTTCTTCTTTTTAAAAGATAAACCTACTAAAAACTTTTGGATAGGCACCGTTGTTGCTATTATAGGGATGATGATGCTTGTAGGCTTTAAGACCTTTATTAACTTAGATTTTAATTTAGCATTTGGCTTTGCGGTACTATCGGGTATGTTATACGCCGTTTATATGCTACTGAGTAAAAATATTTTAAACCAGATGAATGTACTTACGTTTATGACCATAAGTGTTGTAGCGTCTACCGTATTTTTAGGAATAGTAAGTTATGCTATAAACGAGCCATTTACGGGTTTTTCTAATGCAGGTTGGTTTGTGTTAATTGTGCAAGGTTTGGTTTGTCAGCTTTTAGCGTGGTTGCTTATAAGTTATGCAACAAAGCATATGAGAGCCACAAGAGTATCTGTTAGTTTGCTAGGGCAAGCTATACTAGCTTCTTTTTTAGCTTGGTTATTTCTTGACGAAGCTATTTCTGTGCAAATGGTAATAGGCGGATTAATCTTGCTTTTTGGAATACGAATTACATTTTACCAAAAAGAAGTCTTTGCTAAAAAGAGAATTTTAAACCGAAAATTCTCTTAGTACTTATACTTCGGTCAAAGTGTGTCTATTAGCTTCAATTAAATTGCTAATAGTATCCCAAAGATAAATACGTTGTTGTAAAGATTCTTTGGCTACCCTTAAAGTCTCTTGCCATTTGGTATCGTCTTCACCACATAATTCAGAGATCATCTGTAGTGATAATGGTCCGTGTTCATCACCATCTAGTTCTATATGTCTTTCTAGGTAATAGGTTAGTTTGTTGTAGTGTTTGTTTTCTGAATCAGCATTTTTAAGAATTTCAACAAACATATCTGGTATAAGATCTTCTCTGCCAAAAGTAAATGCAGAGGCAATTAAATGAGGCTTGTTGGTTGCAATAATTTTAAAGCTATAGTTTACAAAATTGGCAACATTTTTATCTAGTTTAGTTTTTTCTAAGGCAGAAGCAACTGGTTCCTTTTCTGTTATAAGATTGATGAAAGATGCTATGCTAGTAGTATTGGCTTTTATTTGTTGCATTGCCTCTAAGTACATTGTAAAATGACTCTTAGGTTCTCCTAGTTCGTTAATATCGCTTTCTTCTCCGTGTACAATTTCGTTAATAAAACGAGCAAGTGTTGGGTTGCTAGCAGGAATCCAAGGAATGTCTGTACATGTTAAATTTCTTTGTAATGCTTTTAAGAGCGACATAAAATCCCATACAGCATAAACATGGTTTTCCATAAACACTTTAATATCGTTTACGTCCTTTAAGTCCGCGTAAAGTTTGTGGTTTTGAAGTGCTTTTCTTAATTCAGAAATTTCTTTTTCAATATGCTCAATTCTATTCATTTTCTTAAAATTAAAATGCAAAATTAAGGCATACTATTTAGTTAAAATAACTTTTAAAAGCAAAAAAACTCTATTCTTCATCTAGAATAGAGTTTCCTGTAGATTTATCTCCAGATGTCCATTGCCATTTTTCGTGCAATCGTATTTTTCCGTTTGGTAAAATTTCTGGTGTAGATGTGCATCTTCCGGTCATTAATTGGTTGTCTGTATTTACCTGATGGTATCTCATTTCTATACAGCCATTGGCATCAACCAAACCAATTAAATGTCCTTTTTTTATTTTTCCGCCAGTATAATTAGAACTTAAAATAGCACCATCTTGCTTATAAACAAAGATGGTTTTATTTGTAGTTTCAGAATTTACAGAACCAGTAACAGGCCTAAATATTTTGCCGTTATAGTTTATCATTTATATTATTTACGACTAAGTTTTTTCATTACAACCCATTGTTTTAGCATATCTCTAGAGTCTTGTGCTGGATAGCCTAAAACAGTTTTACCTGCTTCTATATTTCCCATTACTCCCGATCCTGCGCCAACAATAGCACCAGAACCAATAGTGGTATGGTCTTTAATAGATGCGCTACCACCAATAATAACACCGTCCCCTAAAGTTACAGAGCCGGCTAAGCCACTATGACCAGCCATAATACAAGATCTACCCATAACACAGTTGTGAGCTATTTGTACTAGATTATCAATTTTACACCCATCACCAACAATTGTAGAGCTAAATTTACCACGATCTACACAAGAATTAGCACCAATTTCTACATCATTACCAATAATTACGTTTCCTATTTGCGGTATTTTAACTAGACCTCTACCATCGTCACTTGGTCTGTAACCAAAGCCATCTGCGCCAATACTTACGTTTATATGAAAAGTACAACGACTACCAATTTCACTACGTTCCCTAACAACAGTTCCAGACCATAAAACAGTTTGGTTGCCAATAGTTGTATCGTCTAAAACAGTAACATTTGGGTAAAGTATAACTTGGTCTCCTAAAATTACATTTTTACCAACATAACAACCAGCGCCTATTATTGTGCCAGCACCAACGGTTGCAGTACTGTCTACAACAGCAGTTGGGTGTATGTCTAAATCAAAAACAGGTTTACCAGGATCAAAAGCTTCTAAAAGTTTAGCTAATGAAATATCAGCATTTTTTACCTTTATTAGAGCCGTATTTTCTCTTGGTTCTATTTTTAAATTATCATTTACAATGGCAACACCTGCGTTAGAGTTTTTCCAAAGGCGAACATATTTTACACTACCAATAAATGTAATTTGATTTTTATTGGCTTTTTCAATTTGTTCTGCGCCTTCTATTTTGTTTGTAGTATTCCCTACTAATTCTCCTCCTAATAGGTCGCAAATTTCTTGTGCTGTAAATGACTTCATTCTAAAAAATAAGATTTATATGGTTAAGATTATTTATTGTGCTAAGCTTTAAAAGTACTTATAAAAACAAAATAAATTTAAAGTTTTATAGTATTTAATTACTACTAATTATACTGTTTTAGATTTTATAGCATCGTAAACTACAATACTAACAGCATTTGCTAAGTTAAGACTTCTAATATGCTCGCTAAAAAGTGGTATTTTATAAAGACTGTCTTTATGTGCTTCTACAACACTTTTTGGCAAGCCTTTAGATTCTTTACCAAATACAAAGAACATATTATCCTGATAGTCAATTTCATAATAATTTTTTTCTGCTTTAGCTGATAAGAACGCAAATTTTTTATCAGAATGTACTTCAAAAAAATGGGTTATACTATCGTAGATTTTTAGGTCTATATGTTTCCAATAATCTAGACCCGCTCTTTTTACCCTTTTGTCATCTAACTCAAAACCAAATGGCTTAACCAAGTGCAATGTAGAACCAGAAGCAAGACTTAGCCGGCCAATGTTACCTGTGTTGTTTGGTATTTCGGGTTCAAATAATACAATGTTAAAGCTCATATATAGTTTTGTGTTTTTAACAAAGAAACGGATATCGATTATAAAAAGAAAAGATTTGTTTTAACTGATGAACTTTTTTTTTATTACCTCTTGCATAAAATCAACATTTTCTAATGCTTTTTTAGAGAAATCAAAAAGGCTAATACATCTGTCTAAATTCTGATTTGTATAAGCTACTTTGTAATAAGTATCATTACTTAAATAATCTGTAAGCGCTCTTAAACCGTGAATAAAAGGCATAAATACAGCGCCAAGAGGTAAAGATGCTATTTCTTCTGTACTTAATAAATCTTTATTTGTACTTAAACCATCTACAAAAGAGCTAAAAAGCTCTTTGTTAAAAGTTATTTTAGATACATCTTTCTCGTCCTCGTTTGCTGTGTTCACTATGGTGCGCACTGCATCACCAAAATCATAATAAAAATAGCCTTTCATTAACGTATCTAAATCTATTAAGCATAATGCTTTGCCCGTGGTGCTAGAAAACAGAATGTTATTTAATTTAGTGTCGTTATGGCAAACTCTAATAGGCAGTTCGGTAAAGCAAAAATCTAATAGATCTGGCAATAATTTTTCAGCATAACGAATAACCTTTTTGGCCTCGGTTAATCGTTCTTTTTTTGCCGATTCTAAAGCATCAAAAAACTGATTATTTCTATCGATTAAATTATGGAAATTGGGGATAGTCTCTTTATAAGATTCTACTTCTGTATCCTGTAAAAGTTTATGAAATTCACTAATAATTTTACCAGCTTCAAAGGCAGTTTTAGAATTTGTTGTAGTATCGTAAGTAATACTATTTTCTATAAAAGAAAGCACTCTCCAGTATCCGTTTTCTGTATGGTAGCTGTTGTTTTTAGTTGTTTTAACTAGGCTAATACTGCTGTAGCTAGAACTTTTTAATAAAGGCAATGCTGTTACTATATTTTGCATAACAGCCTTTATATCTATAAATACGTTAGCGTTTATGCGTTGTAAAATATACACAGCTTGTTTGTCATCTAAAACCAAAAACGTATCATTAATAAGTCCGTTCGTTATAGACTTAAAAGTGTAGTCTTTTTTAGGGACAGAAAAATTATTGAAAATTTGGGCTGGATCTGTTTTCATCACTACTAGTTTATGTTCCATAAGTTAAAGGGGTAATCGTCATTTTTTGTCATTTCAGCTAGTTTAGAAACAGCCATAGCTCTGTCTTCTGCATAGGTAACACCAAACCAATTACTCTCCGAGTTTACTACGGGTACTTTTAAGTTATCTTTAGAAATCATTTCTTGGACTATAAAAGGCAAGAAGACTTCACTAGATTTAATTTTTTCTTCATCTTTTAAAAACAACTTAAACGCATTTGTTATATAGTTAAATATTGATGTGTCGCACACCCAAAAATTCATACTGGCTTCTTCTTCTCCTGTAAATACAATACCAGAGTCTGTATCTATAATAGAATTGTTTTGTTTTTCAATTTTTAAACGTTCTTCAACCTTTGCCAAAATTCCGGATTCAATTTGGCAAACACCTCTAGAAACAGATCCGTGTGTAGATAATGTATCTTTTAAAGTATACGATATAAGCCCAAATGTATGCGCTGTGTTAGACTGCATAATTTTAGCTGCATTTTTAAAGGCAAGTTCACCGTAAAAATCATCTGCATTTATTACAGCAAAAGGGCCATTTATTACATTTCTTGCGGTCCAAACAGCGTGTGCTGTCCCCCAAGGTTTTAATCGTTCTGTAGTATAATTAGTATGCTCTGGAACATCAGAAATTTCTTGAGCTAAAACATCCAATTGTATATCTGTAGGCAACCTTTTAGATAAGTGATCATGTAAAAAATCTACTTTATCTTTTTTAGTGATCGCAACAATATGTGTAAAACCATATTTTATGGCATCAAAAATACCAAACTCCATTAAAAATTCGGAGTATGGTCCAAGGTCATCAAACTGTTTTAATTTTCCGTATCTGCTACCATTTCCGGCAGCCATTAAAAGTAATGTCATTTTATAGTTTTAGTCTAGCAAAAATAGGTTTTTAGTAAAAGCCAAGTGGTGATATAATCGTTAAAAAATATGGTCTTAATCGTCTTTAGTAGTAAAATGTGGCTAGGAGTAAATAGGTTTTGCTCCTTAAAAGATTAAATATTAAAAACCTTTACTATATTTGCGATGTTGTGTTGTGTCTCGATTAATTTTGAGGCAATGTTGAAAACCATTTTAGATGGTATCAACCAATGAAAGGCTTTCCTATCGGAAGGCTTTTTTTATGCATTAAACTCTTCAAATTATTAATTATATAATTTTAGGCTTATTTTTTAGATAAAGTTCAAATTATTGTACTTTTATTGTCTACTTACAAAGAACAATAGAATATGCCTTTATATCATAAACTAGGAAAAATACCACCAAAAAGACATACCATTTTTAAAAAGGAAGACGGGACATTGCATTACGAGCAATTGTTTGGCACCATTGGTTTTGACGGAATGTCATCTCTAATGTACCATATGCACAGACCAACTATGGTTAAAGAAGTTGGAGAAACAATAGATGTGTCTCCTAAAGCAGCTGTAGCCCACAATATAAAATCTAGATTATTAAAAGGGTTTGATATTAAACCAGAAGATGATTATTTAGAGAGTAGAAAAACGGTATTATTTAATAGTGATGTACACGTTGGCTTAGCGGCTCCAAGAAAATCGTTGACAGATTATTTTTATAAAAATGCAGATGCAGACGAGCTACTTTTTATACACAAAGGAACTGGTACTTTAAAAACAATGCTTGGTGAAATTCCGTTTGAATATGGAGATTACATTGTTATTCCGCGTGGAATGATTTATCAGATTGAGTTTGATACAGAAAATAATCGTCTGTTGGTAACAGAATCTTACCATCCAATTTATACGCCTAAAAGATACCGTAACTGGTTTGGTCAGCATTTAGAGCATTCTCCTTTTTGTGAGCGCGATTTTAAACTGCCTGAAAATTTACAGACTTATGACGAAAAGGGCGACTTTTTAATTAAAGTTAAAAAGCAAGGACAATTACACCACTTAACATACGCCTCTCATCCTTTTGATGTTGTTGGTTGGGACGGTTATAATTTTCCGTACGCATTTTCTATCCATAATTTTGAACCAATAACAGGGCGTGTACACCAACCGCCACCAGTACACCAAACTTTTGAAACTAGTGCTTTTGTTGTGTGTTCTTTTGTGCCAAGATTGTACGATTATCACCCACAATCTATACCAGCACCATACAACCATTCTAATATAGATTCTGATGAGGTTTTGTATTATGTAGATGGTGATTTTATGAGTAGAAAAAGTATAGATAAAGGTTACATTTCTGTGCACCCATCTGGCATACCACACGGTCCGCACCCAGGAACATATGAAGCTAGTATAGGTAAATCTAAGACCGAAGAATTGGCAGTAATGATAGACACATTTAAACCGCTACAATTAACGCAATTAGCATTAGATATAGATGATGGTACGTATTACCAATCTTGGATGGAGTAATATTTATAAATTATAAAAATAAAAAAAGAGGCCAATTGGCCTCTTTTTTTATGCGTTATGTATCACAGTATGTACTAAAGAAGCAGCTAATTTTGCTGTTTGGTTATCAATATCATATTCTGGGTTCATTTCTGCAATGTCTAAGCTTATAAGTTTGCCAGATTTTATAATAGTTTGCAGGCATTGTAAGGCAATGTTAGGAGAAAAACCCATTGGCGATGCAGCACTAACTCCGGCTGCATAGGCAGATGAAAATCCGTCTAAATCGATAGTGGTATACACAACATCTACGCTTTGTATAAAAGTAGAAATTTGCTCTTGTATTTTTTTAGATTGATGTAGGTTAAAATCTTCATTTTTTACAACAGTTACACCAAGTTCTTTTGCTGTTTTAAAAAGAGAAGCGTCATTGGCATCATCTCTAATTCCTAAACATAAATATTTAAATGTAGTATTATTAGCTTTACAATCTTCTGCTATTTGATAAAACGGTGTTCCAGAATTGTTTCCGTTTGTATTGGCTCTTAAATCAAAATGAGCATCAAAATTAATTATACCAATAGTTTTATCTTTTTCAACCGCATTTAAAATACCGTTGTAATGTCCGTATGCAATATCATGACCACCACCCAAAACAATAGGAAAGTTGTTATTTTTTAATAATGAAGTAACTGTTTTAGCTAATGTTTGCTGTGCGTGTTCCATATTCTCATCAATACAAAAAACAGTGCCAACATCTAATAATTTTGTGTTATTATCTAAATGATTAGGCATTTTAGCTAGCTGTTTTATAATTGCTTCAGGACCAGTAACGGCACCAACTCTACCTTGGTTCCGTTTAACACCCTCATCACACGCGTAGCTTAAAATGGCAAACGTCTTGGTAGATTCTTTTTTTATAGCATCTGCGCAAATTACTTTTTCATGAAGATATAAGTTGGCATTGGTATTTCTACCTTGCCATAGCGAAGAATTAGGTTTTTTAAAGTTGTTCATGATGCAGTTTTATAGCTCAAAAATAGGAGGTTATTTTTGTTTTTAATCTTCAATTTAAATAAAAAAGAGATTAGCACTAGAAATACAATTGTTTTGCAGTAAAACTTTTTAATTTAGTAGTTTAATATATGCTGATGAGGTTTATGGGTAAAAGTTGTATTATAGCGCTCTTCATTTTATTTTTTTTAATGGTAGGTTGTAAAAAGAAACAAGAGCAAAAATCGCTTTTGTTGTATTGTGCGGCCGTAGTTAAACCTGTTTTAGAAGAAGTAGTAAAAGTATATTATAAAGAAACAGGGATACAAATAGATTTGCAATACGGTGGTTCTGGTACATTGTTGGCAAATTTGCGAATAGCAAAGCAGGGTGATTTATATTTGTCTGCAGATGCAAGTTATATGCAGCAAGCAATAAAATATAATTTAATAAAAGAAAGTAAGCCATTGGTTGCTATTACGCCTGTCTTAGCCGTTGTGGTAAATAATCCTAAACAGATAAAAAATATTAAAGATGTGTGTACTGAGGGTGTTAGGTTTGGTATTGCAAATCCTGACGCAGCATCTATTGGTAGCGTAACAAAAAATATGTTGGTAGCATCTGGAGATTGGGATACCGTTAAAAACTGTATTTATGTGCAAATGCCAACAGTGTCTGATGTTTCAAATGCGTTAAAATTAAAAACCATAGATGTTGGCGTAATTTGGGATGTCACAGCAAACCAATACAAAGAAATAGATACGGTAAAAATTGATTTTTTTAATGAATTTAAAGAGTATGCAACGGTGGGTGTTTTAAAATCATCTAAACAAGAAAAGGAAGCTTTAGAATTTATGAGTTTTTTATTACACAATGCAAAAAGTAAGCGTGTTTTTAAAAAACTAGGATATAATATGTACTAATTAATCTTATAAAATATCAAAAAAGAAAATCAACATATTAAACACAAAGTAAGGTCTAATGTGCCATTTTATATGGTAATGGGCATTGTGGCATCTACCTATGTAATTTTAATATTGGCTATGGTATTAGCAGATTTTTTTTATACCACACCAAGTCATATTTTTAAGGCTTTAGCAAGTTCCGAGATTCAGTATGCAATTAAACTTAGTTTAATAAGTAGTACAATTACAATGGTATTAAGTGTCATTGTTGCAATACCCATTGGTTATTTTATGGCGCGCTATAATTTTAAGTTTAAAAAAATTATAGATGCTATATTGGACATTCCTATTGTGCTGCCTCCATTAGTGGTTGGTTTAAGTTTGTTATTGCTTTTTCAAACAACATTTGGGCAGTTTATAGAAAGTCATTTAAGAATTACGTATACTATTTATGCTGTAGTAATAGCACAGTTTATGGTTGCTTGTGCATTTGCAGTGCGTACAATGTATGTTACATTTTCGCAAATTAACAATAGGCAAGAACAAGTAGCGCTCACTTTGGGATGCAACCAAAGGCAATCTTTTTTTTATATTTTATTACCACAAGCAAAAAGCGGAATTTTAACAGCAGCATCTTTGGCTTGGGCAAGGGCTCTTGGAGAATTTGGACCTATTTTAATTTTTGCAGGAGCTACAAGAATGCGAACAGAAGTATTGCCAACTACGGTATTTTTAGAAATGTCTGTAGGGAATATAGAAGCAGCTGTTGCTGTGTCTTTAATAATGATAGCGTCTGGGTTTTTAGTGTTATTGGTGGTTAGATTGTACGGAACCAAAAAAAATACAATTTAGCTATGTTACAGTGTATAGATCTACATATAGAACAAGGAGATTTTACAGTTTCTAATATTAATTTTAAGATTAATAAAGGAGAATATGTTGTTCTTATGGGGAAAACAGGTAGTGGTAAAACAACTATTATAGAGGCCATTTGTGGCTTACGTAAGGTTAAAAGCGGGCAAGTTCTGCTAGATACAATAGATGTTACTCATATGGCTACCGGGCAAAGAGAAATTGGTTATGTGCCACAAGATGGTGCCTTGTTTGTAACAATGACTGTAGCAGAAAATATAGGTTTTGCCTTAAAAATAAGAAAGTGGCCTAAGGATAAAATTAAAGACCGAGTACAAGAATTGGCTGTTCTGCTAGGAATAGATCATTTGTTAAAAAGAGGTGTTACTAGCCTAAGTGGTGGCGAAAAACAACGTGTTGCACTAGGGAGAGCTTTAAGTTTTTATCCAGAGGTTTTGTGTTTGGACGAACCTTTAAGTGCTTTGGACGATACTACTAAAGCAGATATTATAGCATTGTTGCAAAGGTTAAAAAATAGTCTAGACATTGCTGTTTTGCACATATCTCACTCTAAAGAAGAAGCTAAAAAATTGTCTAGCAGTATATTACATCTATAGGTTAATACGTTTTATTTCTATTTGTTTTTAATACTTTGACTTACATTAACAAAGCAAAACTTGTAATCCTTATACTATAAATAAATAATCCTTACTTTTGAAGTTGATAAATTGTAGATAGTCATACTATTACACTAACCAATGATTTTTTATGGATGACATTTTGATTAACATTGGCAGACAGCTAAAGCTGGCTCGCCAAAAAAGAAACTTGACCCTCCAGCAAGTTGCCAAGAGAACGGGCGTAAGTGCAGGGTTAATTTCAAAGATTGAGAACCTTAGGACAACTCCGTCTTTACCTGTTTTGCTAAAAATTATGCAAACATTACAGATAGAGCTTTCGGAGTTAGAACTTTCTTCAAGTATTGATGGCGATTACATTCTTATTAAAAACGGAGCAGGCGTTAAAGAAGATCGTGAAGATTCTGAGCAATTAGAGTACACACATTTATTATCAAACTCCTCTAAGGGAGAAAGTATGCGTGTGTATTTAATTACTGTACAACCGCATGCAATTAGAAAACCAATTTCTACGAATGCTAATGAACTTGTTTATGTGTTAAGTGGTTCGCCAACGTACACGTTAAAAGGCAATGATATTACGCTAGATAAAGGAGATTTATTGTTTTTTGATGGTACGGTAGCACACGGTATCTCTAATAGATTTAGTGAACCGGCCTTGTTGCTTAAAATTTACTTATTGCATTAAAAATTGTAATTGGATAAAGTAAAAAACCTTCAGCAATGAAGGTTTTTTTTATGTCGTTTTTGGATTTAAACAAGCTCTTAAAAGCACATATGCTTTAGTAATATGTGCCTCTACAGTTTTAACTGAAATATTAAGATCTATAGCTATTTCTTTACTTTTTAATCCTTTTATTTTTTTGCTATAAAAGACGTTTTTACATCGTTTTGGTAAATCTTCTATGCACTTATCCAATAGGGTTAATTTTTCTTCTTTTAATGAAGAATCTGTCTCCTCTATACTATCTACAATACTTTTGTAATATCCCATTAAGTCAGCATCTACCTTACTTTTTTTTCTAAAATGGTCCATTAACTTATTGTAAGTCATTCTATATAAATAGCTATTTAAAGAAGTATTAATTTTTATTTTTTTCTTATTTGTCCATAAGTACATAAAAGAATCTTGTACAATATCATGTATTAAATTCTTGTCTGATGTATAATTTAGCAAATACTTGCAGAGCTTAGAAAAATATTGAGCATAGAGCTCTTCAAAAAAAGCAGAATCTCCTTTTTTTAATGAGTTTTGAACGCTATTTATCTTTTTATTTATGATAATTTTTTGTCGTTTTTACATTTTGATAATGTGCAAATGTGATAAAAAAAAATAAAACATAGGGTTTTTTCTATCTTTTACTACATAACAATATACATTTTAATAATAATGCACAAAAAACTAGAATATTTAATTGTTAAGTTTATAAATAACGATTTAAACGATGAAGAAACAACATTGTTAAAAGAGTTATTAAACAAAGATGAAAACAAAATATACTTTAAAGAGTATGTGGAGTTAAACTACCTCATTAATTTAAAAACAGATTTTAATTATGAGGAAGGTTTATATCAGTTTAAGTCTAAAATAAAAAAGAGAATTAATTACAAGGCAGTATTTAAATATGCGGCTATCTTTTTGTTGTTTGCGTGTGTTGGGACTTATTTCTTTATAAAAACAAATATAAATAATGTAAAAACGCCTGTAATTGTAAATAATAATATAGAAACAGGCACCTATAAAGCAAGCTTAACATTAGAGGATGGTTCTGTAGTTGCTTTAGAAAAAGGGAAAAACTTTGTTGCAAAAAATATAAGTAGCAACGGGGTAGACATTATTTACTTAGATGAGAAAGCATCTAAACCAGAAACTATATATAATTATTTAACCGTTCCAAGGGGCGGACAGTACCATATAAAACTTGCAGATGGTACAGATGTGTGGTTAAATTCTGAGTCAAAACTTAAGTATCCGATATCTTTTGTAAAAGGAGAAAGTAGAGAAGTAGTGTTGGTATATGGCGAGGCTTATTTTGATGTTTCACCTAGTACAAAGCACAACGGTTCTAAGTTTAAAGTGTCATCTGCAGGTCAAGACATTTCTGTTTTGGGAACAGAGTTTAATATAAAAGCCTATAAAGATGAAGAGCACATATATACTACTTTGGTAGAAGGTAAAATAGCAATAGAAAATACAGAAAACAATAATATTATGGAGCCCAATGAACAAGCTATTACTAGTTTGGGAACAAGTGATATTGAAATTAGAAAAGTAAAAGACATTTTTACAATTACATCTTGGAAAAAAGGTGTTTTCAGTTTTAAGGGAAAACCGTTGCCTTATATTATGAAAGTATTATCTAGATGGTATGATATGGATGTAGTTATAAAAAACAAAAACTTGGATGAAATAACATTTAAAGGTGTTGTAAGTAAGGATCAATCTATAGAAGAAATTTTAGATGCAATTAAAAACTCTAGTGTAATAAACAACTATGAAATAAATAATAAAACCGTAATTATTGAATAAAAAAAATAAGGGGTAAAGTTTAGACCGTCCAAAGTATAAAGCTTTATCCCCTTTTGTGAGTAACTAACTAATTAAATAATTAACCAATTAACAACATGTAAATTTATGGAAATTAAATTAACCTCTGTCCTTTTCTATTTTAGAAAAAGGCTACTTACTACTATTATGAGAACACTTATTTTCTTTTTTTGCCTCACGGCACTAGGTTTTGCCCCAAATAATGCGATTTCTCAGAACTCTAAAGTTACTATTACAAGTAATAAGACATTATCCATAGATGAGGTTTTTGATCTTATCATGAAGCAAACAGATTATAAGTTTATTTATCAAGAAGGTATTTTTGATAATTACCCTGAAATTTCGGTGAAACAAGGTGTTATAAGTGCAAATGCTCTTTTAAAAAAGAGCTTGGTTACAGAAGATTTTGACTTAATAGTTTCAGAGAATAATAATATTTTAATTAAAAAGAGAAGTCTATTAGCTAGTCTTTTTCAGCAAAAAGTTACAGGTAATGTTACGGATGCTACAGGTGTTCCTATTTTGGGAGTTAATATTATTGTTAAGGGAAAAAGAACTGGTACAGGCACAGATATAGATGGTAATTATGAGCTTGTAGTACCAGACCAAAATAACATTTTAGTATTTTCTTTTTTAGGTTACAAAACGCAAGAGGTTGTAGTAGGTAACAAAAAGAACATTGATGTAATTTTGATAGAAGATGCTAATGTTTTAGAAGAAGTAATTTTAACGGGTTATGAAAAAAGATCTGTAGAACAATCTACTGGATCTGCAACTACTGTTAAAGGAGAAGAATTAGAAAAAAGAGGTAGGTCTAATTTAATAAATGCACTAGAAGGTAAAATAGCTGGTTTAGGTATAACTTCTGATCCCGATAATGAAGGAGGAAAAAAGATAGATATTAGAGGTATAAGTACGCTAAATGGTAACTCGGCTCCATTATTAGTTATAGATGGTTTTCCGGTAACTACAGATATTTCTCAGGTTAACCCGTATGATATAGAAACGGTTACAGTGTTAAAAGATGCAGGTGCAGCTTCAATTTACGGTGCACAGGCGGCAAACGGTGTAATAGTAATTACAACTAAAAGAGGTAAAAAGGGAACTTTAAGTATAAACTACACTCAGAACTCTACATACACTTTAAAACCAGATGTAGATTATAGATTAAACAGATTATCTTCTTCAGATTTGGTAGATGCTCAGATTATTGGAGCGCAAAACCAGGCATCATACGCATACCATACGTATGAGTGGACTTTGGCAAATAATCACTTTTATGATTCCCCAGATGCACGTACGGCGGTTTTTAATGCAATGGCGGCTATGAATGAAGGGAGCCTTACTCAAGCTCAGGTAGATGCACGCATTAATCCATTAAGAAGTAGAGATAATCTATCTCAAATTTCAGATTACTTTACACAAAGTCCAATAGAACATCAGCACAACTTAAGTATTAGTGGTGGTGGAGATAATAATGTTTTTAGAGCTACTTTAAACTATACAAGTAGTAAGTCTTCATTTGTAGGTGATAAATCTGAACGTACTATTTTCGATTTTCAGAATAGTACGGATATTTCTAAAAAAGTGAAGTTAGATATAAATGGAAATTTAACTTTTTCAAACAATAAATCTATACCATACAATAGAGAAATTGTTTTAAATCAAATAAGTTCTTATGAGTTGTTTGCTGATGAAAACGGAAACCCGTTACCAGTTACTGTCGGTACCGTGGGGGAATTTGGTGCAATAGCAAGTGGAGGATTGTACGGAGGTAAAGATCCAATAGAAATACAACGTCTAGTAGATTTAGGTTTGTATGATGAAACCTATTATCCGTTAAATGAATTAAAAAGTTACACCCAAGAAAGCTATGGTCTAAATGCACGTATACAGGCGATGTTACATGCAGATTTAGCAAAAGGATTACGCGGAACTTTTGGTTTTAAATATGAATCTGGCTCTAATAGAAACACCAGAATTGCAACAGAAGAATCTTACGAGATTAGATCTCTTGTAAATAATTTATCACCAGTAGATTATAATGGAGATAATACAACGCTAAACATCCCAAGAGGAGGCAGAATTATAGAAACCAGAGGAGACTCTAATGCCTATACGGGTAGAGTACAATTAGATTATGAGGTAAGTTTTGGTAAACATAATATAAGAGCTTTAGCTGGCTCAGAGGTTAGGCATATGTTTAACTCTAGCATAACAACAGATAG
Source organism: Cellulophaga sp. 20_2_10 (assembly GCF_023476645.1). Taxonomy (GTDB): domain Bacteria; phylum Bacteroidota; class Bacteroidia; order Flavobacteriales; family Flavobacteriaceae; genus Cellulophaga. The sequence continues at coordinate 62,934 of NZ_JAMCOJ010000010.1, read as the reverse complement.
GTTTGGGTATGATGAGTTTTCATTAAATACTTTACCAGTAGATAAGTATAGAATTGGGTCTGCAAGTAATAGCACTGTTGATAATATTAACCACCCAATAGGTATATTGTCTGGAGGAATAAACTTTAATGATAGAATAACTGAGAGTACAAACAGGTTCTTTTCTGCATATGGTAATATGAGTTATGATTTTGATAGAAAATATGTGTTAACAGGTAGTATTCGTTTAGATCAATCTAACCTTTTTGGCACAGATCCTAAGTATAGATATAAGCCATTTTGGTCTGTAGGCGGTAAATGGAATATAGACAACGAAGACTTTTTTGATGTAGATTTTATAAGCAATTTAGCGATAAGAGGTTCTTACGGTGTTAATGGAAATATAGCTAATTTATATGGCCCTTTTGATATTGCATCTTACGCCTTGTCTTCAAGAGCTGGTGGTGTAGAAGGATTAGAAATTACAACTCCTGCAATTAGTAATTTACGCTGGGAACGTACATCTACTAAAAACGTAGGATTAGATATAGCGATGTTTAATAACAATGTTAAGCTAGGAGTAGATTATTACAAGAAAAATACAACAGACATTTTTGCTTTTGGTAAAAATGACCCAACAAACGGAAGTAATTATGTACTTAAAAATGATGCATCTATAACTAATGATGGTATAGAAGTATCTCTAGGAACAACTAATGTTAGAACAAACAATTTTATATGGACATCTAACATTGTTTTAAGGCATAATAAAAACAAAGTTAAAGAGGTATTTGTTAATGAACAATATCCTGTTTTCTTAGCTCAAAGGCCACAAAGTTTAGAGGGTAATCCTGCAAATAGCTTCTATGTTTTTGACTGGGCTGGTTTAGATGAAAATGGTAATGCTAGAATAAAGACCAACAGTGGGGAGATAAAAACAGTAGAAGGGTATTTTAGTCCATATAGAGACGTGGTAAAAGAAGATTTAGTATATGCTGGTACATTAAGTCCAACCTTTACAGGTTCTTTTTCAAACAACATTACATACAAAAATTTAAGTTTATCATTTATGTTTGTAACAAATCAAGGACATAAATTACTTAAAGATTCTTATAACGGAGATCAGATTTATAGCAGGCCACAAAATGTAAACTCAAATGCGCAATACGCATGGCAGCAGCCAGGAGATGAGGCGTTTACAGATGTCCCTGCAATTAGCAAATCGTCATCAGATTTGTATACATCTACTTTTTCTAAATACAGTACCAAAAATGTTGTAGATGCTGGTTTTATTAGATTAAGAGAGGTGATTTTAGGGTACTCGTTGCCAACAGATTTAACAAAGACATTAGGTATAAAAAGTGCAAATATTAACCTTAGGGGTAACAACCTATGGTTAATAGCTAATAATGATGAAGGTATAGACCCAGAAGCTCATGGAATAGGAGCAAGGTATTTCCCCGTAAGACCAGCGTTTAGTTTAGGTATTAATGTTAGTTTCTAATAAAAAATTAAAAAAATGAAAAATCATATAATATATACAATAGTACTACTACTAGGATTAACTAGTTGTAATGAGTATTTAGATGTAGAACCAATAGGTAAGTTAATACCAGAGAAAATAGAAGATTTTGATCGTTTACTGGTTGGTGGTGCCTATTCAATCCATAGCACATCAGACGAGGAAATTTTATTTATTTCTGCAGATGATGCGGAGCCAATAATTTCTTTTCTGGGAGATATAACAAGTCCAGAAAATTTACCAATTAGGTACTTAAAATGGGAGGCAGATTTGTTTCCTATTAATTCACAAGTGAACCTTTGGAACAGATCTTATGAGAATATTTATACGTATAATTTTATTGTAAAAGGTATTGATAAGGCAACAGGAAAAGATTCTCAGGCAAAGAAAGAGATAAAAGCAGAAGCACGTACAATGCGCTCTTATGAGTATTTTATTTTAGTCAATGCTTTTGCAAAACAATACACTAAATCTACCGCAAATATAGATTTAGGAGTTCCTGTGGTTACAATTCCTGATGTTTTAGCAGAAAGCAAACAAAGATCTACTTTGCAAGAGACTTACGATTTTATTTTAAAGGATTTAAATGAGTCTGTTAACGATTTGCCTATAGATCCAAAAGGTATAACTAGAGCAGGTAGGGCTGCTGGTTATGGTTTGTTGGCTAGAGTTTATTTGCAAATGGGAGACTATGAAAAAGCTAGAGAAAATGCCAATTTAGCTTTAGAAGTGCATGGGGATTTAGCAGATTATACAACCAACGAAAATTTAGGTGTTTTGTATAATAGTGAGCAATATGTAAACAGGTATTTTTCTGGATCTTATGGGTATACAGGCGGTAGTATGACCCAGGAGACACAAGCACTTTACGATTTGGATAATGATATTAGAGTAAACGGTATTTGGGCTTTAAGCTGGAGAGGACTTATGCAAAAATCTTATTCTACACTAAGTAATCATTGTGTTTCCGTGTCAGAAATGTATGTTATTAGAGCAGAATGTAATGCAAGACTTTTAGACGCTAGTGTATCAGATGTTTTAGATGATTTAAATGAATTACGTAGAAATCGTATTGTAGACTACGTAGATATTGAGGGAGTTACAACAAAGGAACAGGCATTAACTTTTGTGCTAGAGGAAAGACGCAGAGAAATGATGTCTACAGGTGTGCGTTGGTTTGATTTAAAAAGGCTAAATCTAGAGTCGGGATATGCGAAAACAATAACACATAATTTAGAAGAAGAGGAATATATTTTACAACCAAATTCTAGTAGGTATGTGTTTCCTATTCCACCAGAGACAATGAATTTTAATCCGAATATGAAACAAAATATAAGAGAGTAATAATTTAAGAGCACCCTTTTTAAGTCCCTAAAAGGTTGCTCTAATAATATTAAAAAGTATGAAAAAATATAAAGCAATATTATTTTTAGTTCTGGTTTTGACTATTAATTTAAACTATGCACAACAAAAAGGAGCAGTTAAGCTAGAGGCTATAGGTCAAGAGTATAAAGGAGAAACCAAAAAAGGTTTAGCAAATGGTCAAGGCAAAGCTTTAGGTATAGAAGATGTATATGAAGGAGAATTTAAAAAAGGACTGCCGCACGGGCAAGGAACCTATACTTGGGGAAATGGAAGCTATTACATAGGTGAGTTTTCTAAAGGAGAAATGGATGGTAAAGGCAAAAAAATAACTTTAGATGGTAACAAAGCTATAGTAAAAACTGAAGACGGTTATTTTAAAGATAATGAGTATTTAGGTAAATATAAAGAACCATACAAGGTTACATCAGATAGTGGAATTAGAAATATAGATTTTCAAAAGAAAGCAGGAACACTTAACCAAGTTAGTTTTGAAGTTTACTCTAATGGCGCACAGATATCTTCTGGCGTATTAGATATAAGTGATAATAAAAATTCTCTTGTAGAGGTAATTGCCAATGTAAAAACAATTACCAATGCTAATTTTCCCTTAGAGAGAATAGAAGTGAGTTTTACCATAAGTAATGTTAGGTACAATGCTGTTTTTGATATCTATCAAAAAGGAAATTGGCACGTGGTAATTTCTGTGTAAACAACTAGTTTTTATATTGTTATTAGTTTACTTGCAAACACTTTTATGTTTGTAAGCAGGATAAAACCATCTTAATATTAATAGGAGTTTTACAAAATCAAAAATATATAATGAAAAAAATATTAAGCTTAATTATGTTATTTGTGTTGTGTTTTTCTTGTAAAGAGAATAAAACAAATACAGGTGAAATTGAAGAGGTGTATACCATTAATGGTAATTTAAAAGGAGTAGTAGAGGGCGTAGAAATTACCTTAAAGTTACAAAGCCCAGACTATTTTAATAATGGTACGGAAATAAGTAAAACTACGATACTAAAGAAAGGCGGGTTTCAGTTTATAGGTAAAACAAATAAACCTGCTTTATATTTTATTACGGTAGAAGATACTATAAAAAAGCGAGGAGACCGGCTTACAATTCCTTTGTTTTTAGAAAATAGTACTATAAACATAGAGGCTAAAGAAAATGAAATTGCTACGTTAAATGCTATTCGTAGTAGCAAATATGATTATCAAAATATAAAAATAGAAGGCTCTAAAAGCCATGTGCAATATGTAGATTTTCAAAGTAATTTAGCTCCAATAACTAAAGAAACTGCCGCTCTTTGGGAAGAAAACACCAAAAATTGGAAAGAGAAGAAAAAACTAACCATAGACGAAGGTATTAATCTGGCATCTAGGTTCGAGGTTAATTCAGATAAAAAGAAGGAATATATTTTCAACTTTACGAAAAATAATTTTAATAATTCGGTGGGTCAGTACACGGCATACTGCGCTATGAAGTTTATAGGTGTTAAGTTTAGTAAAGACCAATTTTATAGGTTACTCTCTTTAGATACAGATGATGTTAATCCTATCTTACTTAACGAAATAAAAGAATATAGTCGTGTTTCTGTAGGTGCAGATTATGTAGACTTAACTTTTGTTAATTCTAAAAACAAATTGGTAAAACTATCTAGTTTAATAGAAAAGAACAAGTACACTTTGGTCGAATTTTGGGCCTCATGGTGCGGCCCTTGTAGAGCAGATATTCCTCATTTAAAGGAGGTATATAAATTGTATAACCCAGAAGGTTTTAATATCGTAAGTATTTCTTTAGATGAAAATAAAGATAGCTGGCAAGAAGCTGTTAAAGAAGAGCAAATGTATTGGAAGCAATATATTGACACTACTGCCTTTAATGGAGATATAAATAAAATATACAAAGTACAAGGTATACCAGCTTGTTTTTTAATAGGTCCAGACGGAAAAATAGTTACAGATAATATGCGTGGTTCTTATATGGATAAGCGCCTAATTAAAATGTACGGAAATAAATTTAAAAAATAAATCTAGATAAAATAATAGTATGAAAAAAAACAAAATGTTTTATGCACTAGTATTGTGCGTGCTTTTTATCTCCTATGTGGTTAGTGCTCAAAGAGGAATAGAAAAACAAAATATTAAGGTGTTGTATGTTGGTTTTAACCCTAAACTAGAAAGACCTACAACGTCTAAATTTTTTAATGCAAACTCAGACAGAGCGAGATTAGATGTTATCTCTAGGTGGCCCGCTTTTATGTTGTATTTAAACACACGTTTTACTAATGTGCAAGCTGTAGACGCTAGGGAGTTTAAAGAGGAAATGTCTTTAGATTATGATGTTACAATTATTGATGAATTAACTACGTCAATTAAAGAAGCAGTAATAGAAAAAGATGCAGAAGGTAATGTTACAAAATACCTGCCTGCGGCATATTTATCTGGTAATTATAAATCTGCAACTATATTTGTTGGTAAAGTTGGTCCAGATATGGGGCAATCTATAGGGAGCAAATTAGATTGGAGCTGTTTATGTCTAAGCGGAGATGCGTATAATGTTAAAACTGAACATCCTATTTTTAATACACCAGAAAAAGTAGATTTAACATTTACTACTAAAAAAACACCAAGCAATTTTTATCATTATCCTAATTCTAGTACTATTCCCAAGGAAATACCTTCATGGAGGGTACAAGGGTTAGACTTTAAAAACTCAGACTACCAAATAGGAATGGTATCTAGGGGCGCTGGTTTTTTAGATTCTCCGGATACAGAATATATTTCTGGAGGAGACAATACTAAAAGTATGGATGCCGTGGCAATTGGTAGGCACGGTAATTTATTTTTATGGGGTTTTAGTGCTTCACCAGATTATATGACAGATGAGGCTCAAAAAGTATTTTCTAATGCCATAGTGTATATGAAAAATTTTAATGGTGTAAGTCTTGTAGCCAAAAAAATGAATGATCGTATTAAAATTAGAGATTCATATCTTTTTTTTAAAAATAGAGATGTAACACAAGAAAATTTTAACGAGTTTAAATCCAAATGGTTAAAATACAAGAAAAAAGATTTTGACAGAAAAAAAGAATTAGAGGCCAAAATTGCTAATGGTGAAAAGTTAAATAAGTTTCAGCAATCGTTTTTAGATAAAATGGAACCTATACCAACTTTAGATTCTTGGTTACCAAAGCAAATAGGGGAAGATATGTATAAGAAATTTGGTGCAGATATAAACGGTTACTTGTCCTATTTAAATACAAATAAAGAATATTTAATAGCAACAGATAATGATATAATTGTAGATGAAGATGTAAAAAAACTTGGTGTATCTAATAGAAAAATAGAGTTATTAGAAAATGCGGTGTCTCTTTTAGATAAAGGTGGTAAAAAAGCAAAATTAGGAAAACGGGTTTTAGATAGGTATACAGAACAAAGTTTTACAACTACAGCCGAGTATAAAACTTGGCTTACGACCAATAAGGATCGTTTGTTTTTTACAGAATCTGGTGGTTATAAATGGTTGGTTAATACAGTTAAATAATATTTATGAAACGTATATATTACATAATAGCGCTACTCTTATTACTTACTGTACAACTAAAAGCGCAAAAAGTAGATGCTACTTTAGAATTATTGGTTTCAATAGCAGAAAAAGACCTTGTAACACAAGATCCAACGGTACAAGATCCGGTAACTGTTAATGCAAAATTAGTTTGGGCAGAAAGTAAAAAGCAATTAGCTGTGGTTATAAAAGCATCCATCTTTACAGATTGGCATATTTATTCTAAGGTAACAAAGGGATCTCCTTTTATACCAACTACAATAGAGGTGAAGTTTCCAGAAGGAGCTTTGCTACCAATAGGAGAATGGGAAAAACCTTTTGATGAGGAGTTTAATGAAAGTTCAAGTATTTACGTAGGTGATGAGTTGTTTTTTATCAGGTATTACAATGTTAAAGATGCAGTAAAAATACAAGGGGAGTTCAGGGCAGGTCTGTATTATCAAGCTTGTGATCCGTTTCAATGTTTTCCGCCAAAAACAAAAATGATTTCATTGTGATAGTATTTAAACGAATAAAGATGAAAAAAATAACAAGTATACTAATAATGGCTTTGTTCTTACATGTTTCTTTTGCGCAAGAAAAAGGAATCAATTTTAAAAAAGATTCTTTTGAAAGTATTTTGGCATTAGCTAAAAAAGAAAATAAACTGGTATTTATAGATTGTTTTACGGTTTGGTGTGGTCCTTGTAAAGAGCTTGTTAAAACAGTGTTTCCGCAAGAAGAAGTTGGCTCTTTTTTTAATGATAATTTTATATCAGTTGCTATAGATATGGAAAAAGGTGAGGGGGTAGAATTGGCTCAGTATTATCAAATAGATTCCTATCCAACACTATTATTTGTAAATTCTAATGGAGATTTAGTAACAAGATCTAGTGGTTTAATAGCTGCCTCAACTCTTTTAGAAAACGCCAAGATCGCATTAGATAAAAAATAAAAATTTTAACAAAATGAAAAAATGTTTAGTAGCATTGTTCCTTATTATAATTACAGCTTGTAATACAAATAAAAAGGAAACTAAAGAAGTTGTTGGTTTTGTAATTAACGGAGAGGTAGATGGTATTCCTGATCAAAAGGTTTACTTAAAACTTGTAGTTAGTGAGGATATGAGTGTTCAGCAATTTGATCCGGTAGAAATAGTTAATGGTAAATTTAAGTTTGAAGGAAAATTAATTAATCCTCCCGCATTAGTTGTTTTTAGTTTTGAAGATGATAGTCTTAATGTATGGACACAATTTGTAATGGATAATTGTACTATGTCCTTATCAATTAAACAAAAGGAAAAAGAAGGGGAAACTTTTATAGAAAGTGAATTAACAGGTTCTGTTGTTAACGACCAATACGAGGTCTATGGTAATGGGTTAAAAGAAATTAATAAAGAAACAATGTTTTTTGCTGCTGATTATAGGAAACTAGGAGATAATGGTAAGTTGCCAAAAGAAGAATGGTCTGCAGAGGATTTGGCAGTGGTAAAAAAAATAGAAAGCAAAAGTAAAGAGGCAGAACTAGCCAGAAATGAATATTTATTAAAAACAGTAAGTAGCAATAATGAATTAAAAAAGATTTTTGCACTTCCTATGTTGTATCACTGGAGTATACCACCTTTTAATACGCCCAAGCAATGTGATAGTGTTTTTAAATCTTTAGATGCATCTCTAAACTTATCTCATTTAAGACAATATTACTATAACGAAATATTAAGAAAGGCAGAATATACACGTTTAAAAGCGGAGGTAACTGTAGGTAACTCTTATAAAGACTTTACTTTAAATGACCAAAACGGAAAACCTGTTAAGGCAAGCGAAGTATTAAAAAAAAATAAATATATGTTGTTAGATTTTTGGGCATCTTGGTGTGGTCCTTGTCGAAAGGAAAACCCTAACGTGCTAAAAGTTTATACTAAATATAAGGAGAAAGGTTTTGATGTTTTAGCTGTTTCTATTGATGATAATAAAGACTCTTGGTTAAAAGCTATTAAGGATGATAATATGCCTTGGACCCAAGTATCTGACTTAAAGGGGCGTGATAACCTTGCGGCAAAATTATATTCTGTTTCAGGAATACCTGCTAGTTTTTTAATTAATAGTGAAGGCCTTATAGTTGCTATAGATTTAAGAGGCGAGGAACTGGATAAAAAATTAGAGGAACTTTTTAAAAACTAAGACCTGTAGTATAGGTGGGGTAAAGAATTAAAAAAGAAACATAAAAAACCTTCAGCAATGAAGGTTTTTTTTATGCAGTAAAGCGTCTGTTTTTTAATGTGCTTTTTTCTTTTTACCAAACATCATTTTAAATAAACCAATAATGGGTAAGGTTAGTAATCCTATAGCCAAGCCAAGCAAAAACTCTTTTAGCATAGCAGGTAAAGGAATATCTTCTATTAAATGATGGAAGTAATCTATATTGTGTGCAAATACGCCACCAGCAACAGAAAGTAGTGCTAGTGTGCCAACAACAGCTAAAAATTTAATAACCCAAGGTAAAGCATTTACAAGCAGGTTTCCGACCTTGTCAGAGAAGCTATCGTCACGTTCATTTAAGTTTATTAGTTTTAAGCCAAACTCATCCATTCTAACAATTAGTGCAACAATACCATAAACTCCAACGGTAGCTATAATTGCAATTACAGTAACTACTATAATTTGTGTTGTAATAGGTTCGCTGGTAACTGTTCCCAATGCAATAATTACAATTTCTACAGATAAGATAAAGTCTGTAACTATAGCAGATTTAATACGTTGCTTTTCAAGAACCATAAGCTCTTCAATAGTAATATCGTCATCTAAAAGCTCTGCAGTATCGTGTTTTTGACCAGATACAAATTCATATATTTTTTCTGCACCTTCATAAGCTAAGTATAAACCACCTAAAACAAGAATAACAGTTACGGCAATAGGTATAAAAGCACTTAGTAAAAAAGCAAAGGGTAAAATAATAAGTTTATTTAAAAAAGAACCTTTAGTAATGGCCCATAGTACAGGTAATTCTCTGTCAGATATAAAACCAGAAGCCTTTTCTGCATTCACAGCTAAATCATCTCCAAGGATACCTGCTGTCTTTTTAGCAGCTACTTTACTCATAACAGCAACATCGTCCATAAGCGCTGCTATATCATCTAATAATGCAAAAAAACCTGATGCCATATGTGTCTATCTTTTTTTAAAAGTTTAAAAATATACTTTTTCTTTAAACTGTTGAAGTCACAAAGATAAATGATTAAAATAAAGTGAGGTATGGAAAAGGTGTTGTAGCGACTAATTTTAAAAAAAGAGGCAGAATTAAAGCTGAAAACTTTTTTAGGGTAATCTAATTTTTTCACTTTCAAAAAGGTATAAAACCAAAAAAACCTTCAACAAATGTTGAAGGTTTTTGCGGTCTGGACGGGACTCGAACCCGCGACCCCCTGCGTGACAGGCAGGTATTCTAACCAACTGAACTACCAGACCGTGGCGTTTAGCGGTTGCAAATATACAGAGGTTATTTGGTTCTGCAAAACTTTTTGAAAGAATTTTTAATTTTTTTTTAAAATTTTTGTCGCTCCACCATATAGGTATTAAAAATTGAAGCAAAATTTTGAGCAACATCTACAGCCACGTATTTTATCTTGTATTGTGCGCACTTTAATTTGATGTCTGATAGATAAGAAGTTAACTCTTTTTGGTACGCTTCTTTTACATTCTCTGCATACAAATCTATCTCTTGGTTGGTCTCTACATCTACAAAACGCTTAGGGGCATCATCAAAATTAAAAAAAAGTTCTTTTTCTTTATCCAGTAGATGAAAAAGTACAACTTCATGTTTATTATATTTTAAATGTTGCAATGCATCAAACAATTTTTCGTCCTCTTCTTCTGTCTGAAACATATCTGTAAAAAGAAATACCAAACTACGTTTGTGCATTTTTTCCGCTATTTGGTGTAAATAAGTATATGTTTTTGTTTTCTGAGCCGGATTTTTATCTGTTACCACTTCCGTAAGCTTTGCCAAAAGCATTTGGTGGTGACGTTCACTACTTTTTTCAGAGGAATAAAAATTATAGGCATCAGAATAAATACTTAAACCAACAGCATCTCTCTGTTTTTTTAAAATATTCATTAAACCAGCAATAGCTAATACGCCAAAACCTATTTTATTTAAGTTGTTTACGTCTAGTTTTTTTACTTCAGGATAATACATAGAAGCAGAGTTATCTAAGATCATATGACACCTTAAGTTCGTTTCTTCCTCGTATTTTTTAGTATACAGCTTATCTGTCTTAGCAAAAAGCTTCCAATCTATATGTTTGGTGCTTTCTCCTTTATTGTAAATTTTATGCTCTGCAAATTCTGCAGAAAACCCATGAAACGGACTCTTATGTATTCCACTAATAAAACCTTCTACTACCTGTTTAGCTAAAAGCGATAGGTTTAGTAGTGGTTGCGCATTTAAATTGTCCTTTAGGTTCATAAATTTATAATTTTATGGTTTGCGCCTTTTCTAAATCATCCGTGGTTTGCAATATTTTTTTCAACAGAATAGTATTAAAGTTAGGGTTTTTAGCTAAAAAACCTTCAAGTATTTGGTAAGCATCTTTAGATGTGTACTGCCCAATAGAGCTTGCTAGCCAATTCTTAGGAAAAAATATATCTCCTGTTAGTTGTATTTCTTCTAACTTATTTAAACACTTTTCTAAGTGTTTTTTACTTTCGGTTTGGCGTAAAGGATGGTGTATGTAACCTAACGCTGCCAATACCCAAGATTCTTTTTCTCTGTTTTTAGCATCAAATAAAGAAACCATAAAAGCATCTCTTTCTTTTACATTGTTGCTTAAAGACGGTTGTAACCACTTAAACCTTGCTAGTTTATCTGGATTACTAATACGTGTTTCTTGCTCTTTTAAAATTTCGGTAGACTTTGAGTGCTTTTTTATAACTAATTCGGCAGCAAGACTGGTATAATCGTCTTCGTTTAAAAATAATTCTGGTATACTCATCTCTTTTTTCCAAATGGCATATAAATTATGTATTGCTTTGTTTGATGCTGAAATGGACTTATAAAGATTAAAAATAGTTTTTTTAAATGCCTTAGGTTTAGTGCTTTTTACTAGAGCAAACAACGTATCTTCTGTTGCTGCTTGTATTTCTTTTTTACTTTTTTCTGATAAAAAACTCCAATATAAATCTCTAGTTCTACCTGAAACATAATCTAGAATAAGTTCATTTTTTTCTGATGCCACTCCGTTTAAAAATACGTTATAGGCATCTAAAGCAGGTACTTTGTTGTTTAAAAATACTTCATATAAATTAATATAGCTGTAAGCACGTGCAGTATCGTCTTTAATATCTTTTATTTTAGCAATGTTAGCTACATGAACTGGAAAAACACCATAGCCAAAACCGTTAGAGTTATAAATAACTTGCTCTGGCATTGCAAGTCCTTTAGTTTCTTTAAGATCAAGAGTTTTACCGCTTATAGTTGTATTTATAGTTTTTACACTGTCTTTATATATAAGTTGTATAGCAAAAGATTGTGGCCATATTTTATCTGTACCATCTTCTGCTTTTTGTGTAATTGTAAAATTTGCTATTTTGTTATCCTTATAGGTAATATGATCTGTAAAAACAGGCCTTCCAGATTTGTTTACCCAAACGTCTGACCAGTTCTTTATGTCTACATCAGATTTTTTGTCTAAAATAGAAACCAAATCATTCCAATCTGCATTACCATTAGCAAAGGTTTTTATGTACTCTTGCATACCTTCTTTAAAAGCGTCTTTTCCTAAAACGGCTTCTAATTGCTGCATCATTATAGGAGCTTTGTTATAAATGATTCTACCATATAAAGAACCTGCATTTTTTAGATTGTCTAAATCTTGCCTAATAGGGTTAGTACCTTTGGTGCGATCTTCTGAATAAGCACTAGGGTAGTGGGTCATCATAAATTTTAATTGATGGTCTATATCCGGAAAAAGTGGATTCATAATTTTATCTGCCATAAAATTAGCAAACACTTCTTTTAGCCAAACATCATTAAACCATTGCATTGTCACTAAATCTCCAAACCACATATGTGATGTTTCATGAGCAATTAATTTAGCACGAGATAATTTTTGATTCTGAGTAGCATTCTTATCTAAAAACAAAGATGATTCTCTGTATTGTATGGCTCCTACGTGCTCCATACCACCATACTGAAAAGGCGGTATACTAGCAAAATCCATTTTTTGGAATGGAAATTTATAGTTGGTATAGTCTATAAGAAAGTCTAAAGATTGTTGGTGAATATTAAATACCTCACTAGTACTCTCTGCAATTTTTTCTTTATTGTTTTCTCGGTATAAAAAGCGCATATCAAATGCACCAGGATTTTTAATTTCCTCGGTAAACTTACCAGCTACAAATGAAAACAAGTAGGTGCTCATTTTATCTGTAGTATTAAAAATATGAGTAGTATACCCTTCTTTTTCTTTTTCTATTTTTTCTTTTTCTGTGCCTCCGCAAAGTACTTTCCAATCTTTAGGAGCTGTAATGGTTAAATCGTAAGTTGCTTTTAAGTTAGGCTGATCTAAACAAGGAAACAATGTACTAGCTCTGTCTGGTACTAATAACGTATATAAAAACTCTTCGTTTCTGTTAAGCGATAACTCGCCTGCGTTAAAAGAAATCTCAATTTTATTTTCACCTATTATTAATAGGTCACTAGAAATAATTAAATGCTCGTTGGTATGGTTAATTGGTGCGCTTACACCATTTACGCTAAGTGTTTTTAAATGATCTTTTTTTTCATTAAAATCTAAAATAAGATCGTATTGTAAGTCAGCAATGTATGCCGTAAGTGTTAAGGTAGTAGGTATTGGATCTTCTAGATTTTTAGGAATAGAAAAATCTAACGCATAGTGTAAATCTTTAATCTGTTCTCTTCTGTATTTAGCTAGATTTAAAGAAATGCCTTTTTCTATAGGCAAACTAGTAGGCCTTTCTTTTTTTTGTGGACAACCAACCAAGGTTAATGCTATTAGAACAAGTAGCGTATATTTTTTCATATGGAGTTTAGATAAGTAGTAAAAATAAAAAAGGGTTTGACAAACGCCAAACCCTTTTTTATAATTGTATGCTTTAGACTATAATAAAGCGTCTATTGCGTCTGTATAAACTTGTTTTGGAGAAACACCAACTTGTCTGCTAACCATTTCACCATTTTTAAATACTAATACAGTTGGTATGTTACGTACACCGTATTTCGCAGCAAATTCTTGGTTTGCATCTACGTCTACTTTACCAACAATAGCTTTTCCTTCGTACTCAGAACTAACTTCGTCAATGATAGGACCAACCATTCTACATGGACCACACCAAGCTGCCCAAAAATCTACAACAACTGGTTTGTCACTTTTTAAAACAACTTCGTCAAAAGTTGCGTCTGTTATTTCTAATGCCATAATTTTATTTTTTAATATTATACAAAGTTAGTCAAATAAATTCCTATTTCCTTAACAACGAACTATACCTATTATCTATTGTTCTATTAATTATTTTTATAGCAGAACGTAAGGGCTATTGTTATTTTCTGATGTTTAAAATTAATTGTAATTCTACGTCTAAGCAAATAAATTGTCTAATAAATGCGCTTCAACCAAATTTGGAACGGTAACCTTTAAGGTCGGAGTTCTTTCCATTTCTCGTTCTATGGCAAAAATAGCCTCTTTATTACGTGCCCAGCTTCGTCTAGATATACCGTTATTTACATCATAAAAAAGCATATTTTTTAATTTCTTAGAAGCTTCTGTAGAGCCATCTAAAACCATACCAAAGCCACCATTTATGACTTCTCCCCAGCCTACGCCGCCGCCATTGTGAATAGATACCCAAGTTGCGCCTCTAAAACTATCGCCAATTACATTGTGTATGGCCATATCTGCGGTAAACTTACTGCCATCATAAATATTACTGGTTTCTCTAAAAGGAGAATCTGTACCACTAACATCATGGTGGTCTCTACCTAAAACTATAGGAGCAGAAAGTTCTCCTGTTTTTATGGCTTGGTTAAATGCTTCTGCAATTTTTGCTCTACCTTCTGCATCTGCATATAAAATACGTGCTTGTGAGCCTACAACCAGTTTGTTTTGTTCTGCCTCCCTAATCCAAGTAATATTATCTTGCATTTGTTGCTGAATTTCTTCTGGAGCAGTAGCTTTAATTTCTTCCATTACTTTTAAGGCAATAGCGTCTGTTTTTTGTAAATCTTTAGGCTTACCAGAAGAACACACCCAACGGAAAGGTCCAAAACCATAATCAAAACACATAGGTCCTAATATATCTTGCACATAAGATGGGTATTTAAAATCTATATTATTCTCTGCCATAACAGCACCACCAGCACGAGATGCTTCTAGTAAAAAGGCATTGCCATAATCAAAAAAATAGGTACCATTAGCTGTATGTTTATTAATTGCAGCTACTTGTCTTTTTAAAGACTCTTGTACTTTTTGCTTAAAAGCATTAGGGTTTGCACTCATTAACTCGTTAGATTCTTCAAAAGAGAGATCTACAGGGTAATAACCACCTGCCCATGGGTTGTGCAAAGATGTTTGGTCTGATCCTAAATGAACAAAAATGTCTTCTTCATAAAAACGTTCCCAAACCTCTACAATATTACCAATGTAAGCTATAGAAACAACCTCATTGTTTTGTTGTGCTTTTTTGGTTCTATCAATTAAATCATCAATAGTGTCAATTAAAACATCTACCCAGCCTTGTGCGTGTCTTTTTGTTGCTGCCGCTGCATTAACCTCTGCGCAAATAGTAATACAACCCGCAATATTACCAGCTTTTGGTTGTGCGCCACTCATACCACCCAAACCAGCAGTTAAAAATATTTTACCTGCAGAGGTTTCATTCGGTTCTAATACTTTTCTAAATGCGTTCATTACTGTAATTGTAGTTCCATGTACAATACCTTGTGGACCAATGTACATATAAGAACCGGCTGTCATTTGTCCGTATTGGGTAACACCAAGAGCATTATATTTTTCCCAATCGTCTGGTTTAGAGTAATTAGGAATCATCATTCCGTTGGTAACAACAACACGTGGAGCCTCTTTAGTAGAAGGGAAAAGTCCCATTGGATGACCAGAATAAATGTGCAACGTTTGTTCCTCTGTCATTGTTGCTAAATACTGCATAGTTAGTACGTATTGAGCCCAATTTTGAAAAACCGCACCATTACCACCATAGGTAATTAGTTCCTCTGGATGTTGTGCAACCGCAGGATCTAAGTTATTCTGAATCATTAATTGTAATGCTGCAGCTTGTGGTGTTTTTGCTGGATATTCTGATATTGGTCTTGCGTAAATATCATATTCAGGTTTAAACCTAAACATATAAATACGACCATAATTTTGTAGTTCGTTCGCAAATTCTTTTGATAATTCTGCGTGCCAAGCAGCAGGAAAATAACGTAATGCATTTTTTAAGGCTAACTTTTTCTCTTCTAAAGAAAGAATGTCTTTTCTTTTTGGAGCGTGATTAGCATCTTGTGCATATTCTCTTTTTGCAGGTAATGTAGTAGGTATACCCTGAAGAATTTGAGATTTAAAATCCATTTTAATCTATTTTAATATTGAAATATTTTTAACTGTCTTATTGATCTAAAAATCTATTTTAGTTCCTTTTTTCCAGACTTGACTCGGTTTTAGCTGTCCTTGTTGGTATAAAATTTCTTTATAGTTTGATGTAGGAAAGGAGATAAAATCTGCTATAAGACCTTTTTCTAACACGCCTCTGTCTTTAAGACTTAAAGCAGCAGCGGCTCTAAAAGTGATGCCAGATAAAACCTCGGCATTACTTAATTTTTGAAAAGTCCCTAAAATTGAAGCTTGTGTAAGTAAATCTCCCATAGGAGCAGAACCCGGATTATGGTCACTGGCAATTGCAACAGCACCACCAGCATCTAATATTTTACGAGCAGGTGTAAAAGCGCATCCAAGACCTATACTTGCACCAGGTAAAGCAGTAGAAATAACATCGCTTTTTGCTAAAATTTTTATTTCTTCATCTGTACTAGCCTCTAAGTGGTCTGCACTAACGGCATTAAAATCTACAGCAACTTTACTGCCACCAGTAGAAAACTGATCTGCGTGTACCGTAATTGTAAAACCCATTTCCTTTGCCTTTTTAAAGTAAGGCGCAATTACTTCTGCAGTAAATGCACCTTCTTCAATAAAAGCATCAATTCTGGTTGTTAGGTTTTCTTCTTTTATTAGGGGAAAAAGGGAGATGCTTATTTCTTCTAAATAGTCACTTGCGGTACCAGGATAATCTTTTGGGTGCATATGTGCAGCCAAGCAAGTCGAGATTAAATCGGCTTTAATTCTGTTATCTACATTTTTTATAGCGCGTAACATTTTAAGTTCTTCGTAAACCGATAAACCGTAGCCACTTTTAACTTCTATAGTTGTAACGCCATTTTTTAAATGTTTATTTGCTCTTTTGGTAATACCTTCTTCTAGTTCTAACATACTAGCTTTTCTGGTTTGTGTAACGGTATCCCAAATACCACCACCAGCTTTAGAAATCTCTAAATAGGTTTTTCCTGCATTACGCATGGCATAATCATTTGCTCTAGAACCACCATAACAAATATGGGTGTGAGAATCTATAAAACCTGGCAGGCATACAGAGTCGTCCTTTATTTCTTCAAGTAAGGTTTCTTTTATGTCTACTTCCTTTAGTAAATCTAAATATTTTCCAACGGCAATAATAGTATTATCCTTAACTACTATTCCGCCATTTTCTATTACTAAAAGTTGCTCGTCTTTTACAGCGCCTTTAACAGAAATTCCTGTCATTGGTAATAATTGTGTAAAAGGGCCTATAAGTTTTTGTTTCATATTAGTAGATTTCAAAGTCATCTGCAAACGGAATATCCATTGTTAGGTTTTCACGTTGTTTAACCTCTTCAATAGCTTTTAAAATAGTTCCGTTTTTTATCATTTCTATTCCTGCTTCAATATCTGTAGAAAAAACACGGTCTTTATCTGCAAAGGCAACTTTTTTACGAATCTCGGTATGCACTTCTTCTAAAAATAAGCCCGATTTTAATGGCTTTCTAAATTCAAAAGCCTGTGCTGCAGTTAGCATTTCTATAGCTAATATTTTTTCTACATTTCCAATAACTTGTAATGCTTTACGCCCTCCAATAGAACCCATACTTACGTGGTCTTCTTGTCCTAAAGACGTTGGTATGCTATCTGCACTAGACGGAAAACAAAGTCCTTTGTTTTCACTAGCTAAAGCAGCAGTTGTGTATTGCAAAATCATATAACCAGAATTAATTCCGGTTTCACTCATTAATAATTTAGGCACTCCCGGACTGTTACCTTCTAATGCTAAATATATTCTTCGGTCAGATATGTTACCAACTTCAGATGCTGCTAAACACGCATAATCTAAAGCCATAGCTAAAGGTTGCCCGTGAAAACTACCACCACTAATTGTTAGTTCTTCATCTATAATAATAGGATTGTCTGTAACCGAATTTAATTCAATCTCTAACAATTCTTTTAAATGCAACCAAGCATTTCTAGACGCACCGTGTACTTGTGGTATACAGCGTAAAGAATAGGGATCTTGTACACGATCACAGTTTGCGTGGTCTTCCATAATTTCTGAACCTTTTAGCAAACGTTTTACTTTTTTGGCAACATATAAATTACCTTTAAATGGGCGTAATGCGTGCAATTCGTTATAAAAAGGCTTAATGGAACCTTGCAAGCCTTCAATCATCATAGCTCCAATAATATCTGCTTGTGCAAGGCAACTTTGCAATTTTTCTACCACTTTTACAGCGTGTGCAGCAATAAATTGTGTGCCATTAATTAGGGCTAAACCTTCTTTAGGGCCTAAGTCTATACTTTGCATTTCTGTTTTTTCAAACAAAGAAGAAGTCTCCATAATATAACCATTATAGTCAACCTTACCCAAACCAATTAATGGTAAAAATAAATGAGAAAGCGGAGCCAAATCTCCAGAGGCACCCACAGAACCTTGAGCCGGTACAACAGGTATAGCATTAGTATCTATATGCCATAAAATACGATCTAAGGTTGCTTCTGCAATACCAGAATACCCTTGTGCTAGACTATTCATTTTTAAGATAAGCATTAGTTTTGCAATCTCTTTGTCTATAGGTTCGCCAACGCCAACACTATGACTTTTTAAAATATTAGATTGTAATATTTTTGTTTCCTCTTTAGATATTTTAGTTGTGCATAAAGGTCCAAACCCCGTATTTATGCCATAAACTGGATCTCCTTTATCTACAATGTTGGCAACAGTTTTACTGCTGTTTCTTATTTTAATACGAGAGAAATCTGAAATCAACCCTTTGGTTGTACCTCTAGCAATAGAAAGTGCAATACCTGCGGTTAAATGGTCTTCTCCAAAATTAAAGGTCTTAGGCATGTTAAGCATAGCATATATTTTAATACTATAAAATTATTGATTAAGTTTGATAATTACCAATATCATATTTGTCAATTACTAATAACTATGGGTTATCAATTAGAATTACGTCATTTTAATTACTTTTTAGCTGTTGCTGAAGAATTACACTTTAGAAAAGCAGCAGAACGGTTGTTTATTTCGCAACCAGGATTAAGTAGACAAATAAAGCAAATGGAAGAAATTCTAGAGACGCAGCTTTTTATTCGAAATAAAAAAAAGGTGGAGTTAACAGTTGCTGGGATTTATTTAAAAGATGAAATAGAGTTTATTTTAAATCATTTAGAACTTACAAAACGACATATAAAATTGATAAGTCAGGGTAAGTTTGGAGAACTTAATATTGGCTTTTTAGGTTCTGCTATGCAAACGGTAATACCAGATTTGTTATTAAAATTGAAAGATGCTTTTCCAGAAATAAATACCAGTTTAGAAGAGCTATCTAACAACGCACAGTTAAATGCTGTTTTAAAAGACGGCTTAGATATTGGTTTTGTGCGTATGGTAAGAGTACCAAAGGGTTTGGGAATAAAGCCAGTGTTTAATGATACTTTTTCTATAGTTGTACCCGCTAACCATAAAATTACAGAAACGAACTTTAAGGGAATGCAGCAATTTTTAGATGAGAATTTTATTCTGTTTTCGCAAGATTATAGTCCGCTGTATTATGATACGGTTATGAGCATTTGTGAAGATGCGGGTTTTACGCCAAAAGTGTCTCATAAATCTGTACACGCACAAACCATTTTTACATTGGTAGAAAATAATTTGGGCGTTGCCATTGTGCCTACTTCTTTACAGCAAGGTTTTAATATGAATGTAAAATTTATAGAACTTAAAAAAATACCACAACGAGCAGTATTATCTGTTATTTGGAAAGAAGACAATAGAAACCCTGTTTTAAAACATTGTATGCAGTTGTTGTTGGGTGATAAAAATTAGAATTAACAAATACTTTTAAAAGGTGTATTGGCTTAACCTTTATCTTTGTAGTGCTTAATAATTGAACTTATGATTTTAGATATAATAATGAAGAGGAGATCTGTTTTTCCTGCACAATATAACGACAAACCAATAGCAAAAGAATTAATTGAAAAAGTTTTAGAAGCTGGCAATTGGGCACCATCACATAAAAAGACAGAACCTTGGCGTTTTAAAGTAATACAAGGTGAGACAAGAGCAAAACTAGGAATGTTTTTGTCTTTAAAATATATGGAGAATGATCCTAAGCCAAAGCAGTTTAAGGTTGAAAAGCTAATAAATAATCCGCAAAAAGCGGGAGCAATAATTGCTATTTGTATGCAGAGAGATCCTAATGAGTCTGTTCCAGAATGGGAAGAAGTTGCGGCAACTGCAATGGCAGTACAAAATATGTGGCTTACGTGTACAGATTTGGGTATTGGTAGTTATTGGAGTTCTCCTGGATTGGTGAAATATATGGGAGAATTTTTTGCGATGGAAGAAGGAGAAGTATGTCTTGGTTTCTTTTATATGGGATATTCAGATGACGAGCTTCCTGAAGCAACCAGAGGAGCTGTTGAAGATAAAACAGTTTGGTTGTAGCTAATTGCTAACTAGTACTATTTTTTTAGAAGCATCAAAAATTGAATATTTATTTAATTTTTGATGCTTTCTTATAGTTCTTTTATGGTATAATACAATTGTTCTATTACAGCACTCATTTTAGAAATAGCAAGGGTTTCTAAATTATCTTTATTTGTGTGGTAATTTTTGTTGCGGTAAAAAGAGGTGTTGGTTATCATAACTGCGGGGTAATTTAAATTCCAGTAGTTTAAATGATCAGAAAAATCTACGCCAGTAACAAGAGAAGATCCTTTAAAAGCTACAGTAGGTATCAGTTTCTGTTTTTTCATTAAGTTTTCTATTTCTGTACCAAAACTGCCACTTTTTTCATTTTGAACAACAGTTATAAAATTAGCGCGATTGCCGTAAATAGCACTCATACCTTCTATAGGGTACGTTTGTGTGTTAGCCTCATCGTTATAATAACCAATCATTTCTAAGCAAATCATACCCTTTACAGGTATCTTATTATCTTTTAAATAATTTGCATGCACATAGCTTCCCATTTTCTCAGTTCTAAAAAAAGGAGGTTCTTCTAGTGTGTAGGCAACAAAATCTATTCTATAATCAAGTTTTTCTTTAGCTAATAAACGTGCTAGTTCTAATAATCCGGCAACACCACTTGCGTTATCGTCGGCACCTTCTTGATCGCCATAAACATCATAATGGGCACCAATAATTAAGC
Source organism: Cellulophaga sp. 20_2_10 (assembly GCF_023476645.1). GTDB lineage: Bacteria > Bacteroidota > Bacteroidia > Flavobacteriales > Flavobacteriaceae > Cellulophaga. The sequence continues at coordinate 41,752 of NZ_JAMCOJ010000010.1, read as the reverse complement.
GTTCTTTATGTTCTGTGCCCATAGAGCCAAGGACATTTTTGTAAGTTTCATTTTCAACCTTATATTCTTGGTAGGTAGTAGAGTCGCACACTTTAGCAAGTTCAACTTTAATGTAGCTCGCAATTGAGTTAAGGGTTTTTATATTTTTATAATTTCTGCTATTCTGTGTTTTTGTAATTTTTAGCAAGTCTTTTTTAATACGTACCGTATCTATATTAGTTACAGTCTGGGAGCTGGTCTTTTTTTGTCCGCAAGAAATTAAGAAGGAAAGTAGTATAAGGGTTGATAGTATTTTTTTCATACGTATGATTTTAACTGTAAAAAAACGGAAACAACGCTTCACTGTATTCCCAAACGGTAGAAATAAACAGGCCTATATATATTATAGAGAGCATAAATTTTAAAAAAGTACCGGTTAAAAAGCCAATAAAAGAACCAAAAGCAGCTTTAAATGCTGTTTTTTGGTCGGCTTTATTTAAAAGTTCCCCTACAAAAGCACCTACAAAGGGCCAAACTACAATTCCAAATATACCCAATACAGGAAAAAATATAGCAACCAATAAACCAATAGTTGTACCTATCATACCAGCTTTTGTACCTCCAAATTTTTTGGTTCCAATAGCCGGAATAATATAATCTAGAGCAAAAACTACTAATGCTATTACCAGAGTAACACTAAGAAAAACCCAGTCGTTGGGTATCGCTTTTGTTAGGTATAGCACTAGTAAGCCAAGCCAACTTATTGGTGGCCCAGGTAAAACAGGTAAAAAACTACCAATAATACCAGTTAACATTAGAATAATACCTAGTACTAAAAGCGCTATATCCATTATTTAATTTACTTGTTTGACGAAGATAAGAACAATTTGTTACAAATTTTTCACCTAAAACATTAGTTTAAACTAAAATATTAGTTATATTAGCAGAAGAATATCAGATAAATAGTACTAAATTCATATTCACAGTGTTCTAGAATTTACATAAAATAAAAAAGAATGAAGCAGTTAACGAAGGCAGAAGAAGAGATTATGCAAGTGCTATGGAGCTTAGAAAAAACGAGCGTTGCAGATGTAATAGAGGAGTTGCCAACACCAAAGCCAGCATACAACACAGTATCTACGATTGTGCGTATTCTAGAAAATAAAGGTTTTGTAGGTCACGAAAAGTTGGGGAGAGGGTATTTGTATTTTCCGCTTATTAAAAAAGCAGATTACAGCAACCAATCTATTAATAAATTAATGGAAGGTTATTTTCAAGGTTCATTTAAAAGTATGGTATCGTTTTTTATGAAAAAGAACGATATGAGTTTATCTGAATTGGAATCAATTTTAAAGGATATTAAAGAAGACGATAAAGAATAGAACGTATGGTACAGTATATAGTTTTAGTGGTTACATTTCAGTTGTTGTTTTTAGCAATTTATGATTTGTTTTTAAAGAAAGAAACCTTTTTTCAGAGCAACCGAGTGTATTTAATAGGTGCGTTTTTAGGATCATTATTTTTGCCCTTTGTAAAGTTACCTGTCTTTAAAACTGTAGTATCACAACAATATGCAGCCATTGTTTTAGATGAAATTATACTAACATCAAATTCACCGCAGGCTGCAACAGAGAGCATTTTTCCTTGGCTTAAAGTGGTATTTGTAATTGGCGCAGTAGTAGCGTTTGCTTTGTTTGTTTATAAAATTTATCAGATTATAAAATTGACGCAAGCGGGAGAAAAGCAAAAATTCTCAGACTATATAAAAATTACAATCCCAAAAAGCAATAATGCATTTTCATTTTACAATACTGTTTTTATGGGCGATGCGGTTACAAAAGAAAATGAAGAAGGCATTTTAGAGCACGAGTTAGTACATGTGAAGCAAAAGCACACCTTAGATTTATTATTTTTTGAGGTAATGCGCATCGTACTTTGGTTTAATCCACTCGTATATATCTATCAGAATAGAATATCAGAAGTACACGAGTTTATAGCAGACTCTAAAGTGCGTAAAACAAGTAAAAAAGAACAGTACGAATTATTATTATCTCAAATTTTTGAGACAAAAAATATTTCATTCATCAACCATTTTTATAAATCATCATTAATTAAAAAACGAATAGTTATGTTACAAAAATCAAAATCCGGTAAAGTTTTAAAGCTAAAATATTTAGCATTAATACCATTAGTTGCAGGGATGTTATTTTACACATCATGCGAAACAGAAAACGAAGCTAAAATAGATGCAGTAGAAGCAAAAAGCGAAGTAAATGCAACAGCTGCGTTAAGTGAAGTTGTTATTACGGCTTTAAAAAGGCCAAATTCATTTGAAACTACATCAGATTCAGAACTTAAAGAATTAGCATCTAATCGTGAAATAAAAAATACCGAAGTTTTTAATAAGGTTGATGGTGAATTAGTGGCTTTTTCTGAACTGGAAGTTCTTCCAAGTTTTCCTGGTAATGAAGAGGGAGTAAACACTTTTGAAAGTTTTAATAAACAAATGAGGAACCACGTTAGAAGGAATTTTGCTTATCCAGTAGAAGCTCATGAAAAAGAAATACAAGGTGTTGTATCTATGAGGTTTATAATTGAAGAAGATGGCTCTATAAAAAACTTACAAATGCGAGGTCCAGACGAGTCTTTAGAAAAAGAAGCTGCTCGTATTATTAGTAAATTACCTAAAATGAATCCTGGTATGAAAAATGGTAAAGCAGTTAAAGTTCCTTTCTCATTGCCAATTACATTTAGATTACGGTAATAAAAATATAAAAAACGATGATACAATACGTAATAGAATGTCTAGCGTTTCAGTTGGTTTTCCTTATTATTTATGATGTGTTTTTGAGAAGAGAAACCTTTTTTCAATGGAACAGATGGTATTTATTGGGTACGTGTGTACTATCGTTTTTACTGCCACTAATAACTTTAGATATATTTAAAAGTAAGGTGCCAGATGCAGTTGCCGTTTACACACCATTTATGTTTTCTAATTACGATTTAGAAACAAATACAGCTCTTTTAAATAATACAAATGTAGCGCAACAATTAACAATGCCTTGGTATGGTATTCTTTTTAGTATTGGAGTGGTGGTGGCACTTTTTTTATTTTTATTTAAAATACTCCAACTGCATAAATTACGTAAAAGAGGAGAAAAAACTGTTTATACAGATTTTACTGAGGTTGTTTTAAAACAAAGTAACAGCGCTTTTTCATTCTTTAAAACTATTTTTTTGGGTGATAAAATAAAAACTAAAGAGTATCCTAATATTATTGCACACGAACTAGTACATATTAGACAAAAGCATACGTTAGATTTATTGTTTTTTGAGGTATTACGTATTGTGTATTGGTTTAATCCACTAGTATATATTTATCAAAGTAGAATATCAGAAGTGCACGAGTTTATTGCAGACGCTAAAGTGGCTAAGACTCATAGGAAAGAGCAGTACGAGTTGCTATTGTCTCAAGTTTTTCAAACAGAAAATATCTCATTTATAAATCACTTCTTTTCATCATCATTAATTAAAAAACGAATTAAAATGTTACAAAAAAATCAATCTAAAAAAATATGGGCAAGCAAGTATTTATTGCTGTTGCCAACTATAGTTTGCATTCTTTTTTACACATCCTCTAAAGGTCAAGAAAAAGATACAGATAGTGATATTCAAGAAGTAAAAGAAACTCCAGTTAAACAGGATGTAATAGTAGATGTGCCTTTTTCAGTTATAGAAGATGTTCCTGTATTTCCAGGTTGTGAAGACGCAACAGACAAAAGAGCTTGTTTTAATGATAAAATGAATAAGCACATTAGAAAACATTTTAGATACCCAGAAGAAGCTCAAGAGAAAGGTATACAAGGTAGAGTTTCTACACGTTTTGTAATTATGGAAGATGGCAAAATAGGTGAGTTACAAACTCGCGGGCCAGCTGTAATACTAGAGGAGGAAGCAATACGTATTATAAAATTATTGCCAAACTTTAAACCAGGTAAGCAAAGGGGGCAAAATGTAAGAGTTCCTTTTTCATTGCCAATTTCATTTAGGTTAACATCAGAAAGTGATAAAGAAAAATTAACTAAAGATGTAAAAACAGCCTTGTTACGTAAAGAACAAGAAGAAAAGGATAGGTCGTATAAAGATGCAAAAGAAGTTCCTTTTTCTGTAATAGATGAGGTTCCTGTTTTTCCAGGTTGTGAAAATGCTACAGATAAAAGAGCTTGTTTTAATGATAAAATAAATGAGCATATTAGAAAACATTTTAGCTATCCAGAATCTGCACAAAAAGAAGGAGTGCAAGGTAGAGTTTCTGTGCGTTTTGTAATGATGGAAGATGGTAGTATTGATAAAATTCAGATGCGCGGACCAGATGTTAGGTTAGAAGAAGTTGTGTTGAGTATTATAAAAAAATTACCAAATGTTACGCCAGGTAAGCAAAGAGGAAAAGCCGTAAAAGTTCCTTTTTCATTGCCAATTACATTTAAGCTACAGAAAAAAAATGACTAAAAATAATTATACAACAGTATTAATTGTTCTGTTTATGTTTTTAAAAGCAGGGGCGCAAACCTCTGCTTTTAATGTAGCAGATAGTTTGTATAATACAGGTAGTTATACTGCTGCAATTAACGAGTATGCTAAAATAAATAATACGAGTGCAAATCTTCAAATTGCAAAAGCATATAACGCTATCGGTAATTATGATAAGGCTATTGCTCAATACAGTACTGTTGTAACAAGAGATACAAGTTTAGTAGTTGCTAGATTTAACTTAGGTAAGTTGTATTTAAAAACGAACAAGTATAAGCAAGCAACGATGTTGTTTGGTAATCTTGTGCAAATTTCTAAAACTAATCCAGAATTTAGTTACAATTTAGCAAGAGCCTATAGTGGTATAAAACAAGATGCTACAAGTGTATTATGGTATAAAAAAGCATTAGAAATAGATAGTACCCACCTGCGTAGTTTGCAACGTTTAAGTGTGTATTATGTTGCAGAGCATGAGAACGATTCTGTTGTGAAATATGCAGATAAAGGACTGCGTATTTTTGAAAACGATCCTGTACTTATAAAGGTAAAGGCATTGGCATTATTTAATAAAGATAATTTTAAAGAATCTGCGCTGTGGTATGAAAAACTATTAAATTTAGGTAAAATAGAAAAGCAAACTTACAATAGATTAGGGTATGCCTATGATAAATTAGAAAAGTATAAAAAATCGATAGAGAACTATAAGTTTCTTCTAAGTTATGATGATGAAGATGTAAAAATCTTACGTACAATTAGTGAGGTGTACAGAAAAGACAAAGAGCTAGATAGTGCAACGGTTTATATACATAAAGCTATAGCTGCACATACGTACTCGTTAGATGAAGAATACCAAGTTGCTGCACGTATTGCTGTTGATAAGCAAGATTATAAAACGGCTATAAAATATTACAATATGGCTTTTGACGAAGACCCAACAAATCCATCATACTTATACCAAGCCAGTATTTATGCAGATAAGTTTTATAAAGACCCTAAAGTAAAGCTTAATTACTATACGCAATTAAAACAAAAAAGTGCATCCAAAGGTGTTAAGAATCAGTATTTTGTGAAGTTTGCTGAAAAACGAATTTCCGAATTAAAGAGTGAGATTTTTGCGAATGGCGGATAAATAGCACTAGATAATTAAAGATTTCTTCAAACTAGAGCAAATTATAAAATACAATATGCTTGTTATATTTTATAGTATTGTTTTTTATGTGTACTTTCATCAGTTACAATAATAAAATCTCATTTTGAAAAAAGTTATCACCCTAAAACATATTGCAAGAGAATTAGAAGTATCTATTTCTACTGTTTCCAAAGCACTTAAAAATAGTGAGGAAATAAGCAGAGATACCAAAGAGCGTATACAAGCATATGCAAAACTCTACAATTATAGGCCTAACAATATTGCGGTTAGCTTAAAAAATAAACGCACAAAAAATATTGGTGTAATTATACCAGATATTGTGCACCATTTTTTTACAACGGTTGTTCGTGGTATAGAAAGTTATGCCAACTCTAAAGGGTATAACGTTATTGTTTGCTTGTCTGATGAGTCTTTTGATAAAGAGGTTATAAATATGGAAATGCTAGCCAATGGCAGTATCGATGGTTTTATAATGTCTTTGTCTGTAGGAACACAATTAAAAAACGATTACAACCACTTAAAAGAAATAACAGAACAAGGAATTCCTTTGGTTATGTTTGATAGGGTTACAGATGAAATTAAATGCGATAAAGTTATTATTAACGATAGAGAAGGCGCTTATATGGCGGTTAAAAAGTTAATAGGAAACGGACGAAAAAAAATAGCATTAATAACTACAGATAATTACCTGAGTATTGGTAAACAACGTACAGATGGGTATCGTGATGCATTGCGTGATCACGGCTTAGAGGTGAATGAAAACTTAATTTTAAGTATGCCTCAAATGAAAATGGACGAAAAAGCAATAAGCGATTTTTACGATAGAGAAGAGGTAGATGCTGTTTTGTGTGTGCACGAAACATTTGCAATGTATAGTATGCGTGTTGCACTTAAAAAAGGATTAAAAGTACCAGAAGATATAGAGTTTATTGGCTTTACGGATGGTAACTTGTCTAAATACGCTTACCCAAGTCTTACTGCAATTGCACAACATGGCGAGCAAATGGGAGAAATGTCTTCTAAAATGCTCATAGAAAAAATAGAGAGCGAAAAAGAGGAAGAAGAGGAAACCTATGTAACAGAGGTGCTACAATCTACATTGGTAGAAAGAGAATCTACAAAAAATTAAAAATCTAAAATAGATTACAAAGGACTAAAGCTAAGTTTTAGTCCTTTTTTTATGCAGTTTTTTTACAATATTACTTTGTGTACTTTTACTGTAAATACTTGTTTGTATGACTAAAAAATTACTTGTTGTTGGCCATAGAGGAGCAATGGGTCATGAGACCGAAAATACCTTAGCATCTATACAAAAAGCCTTAGAATTAAAGGTGGATATGATAGAGATTGATGTCTTTAAAATTAAGACAGGAGAAATTATTGTATTTCATGATGATGAGGTAAATAGACTAACAAATGGTACAGGTAAGGTTGAAGATTATACGTGGCAACAATTGCAAGAGCTTACACTTGTAGGGAATCATAAAATACCATTACTAACCACAGTTTTAGATACTATTAATGCTAAAGTTTCTGTAAATATTGAGCTAAAAGGCGCAGGTACAGCAACAGATGTAAATAGCATTATTAAAGATTATATAACTGCAAAAAACTGGAAATTAGATCAGTTTTTTATCTCTAGCTTTAATTGGAATGAGCTAATAGCAATGAGAACAATTAATAGTAAAATTGCTATTGGTGTGTTAACAGAAGAAGATCCTTTGCTAGCAATACCTATGGCAAAACAATTGGGCGCAGTAAGTATAAATCCAGATGAAAAAGATGTTACAAAAGCTGTTGTTGCGGCTATAAAAACAGAAGGTTTTAAACTGTATACGTATACCGTGAATAGTCCAGAAAATATAATAAAAATGAAAAACTTACTTGTAGATGGTATATTTACAAATTATCCAGAACGTATTTACTAATGTTTGATGTTATTATAATTGGCGGAGGCGCTGCAGGTTTTTTTACAGCAATACAAATTGCAGAGCAAAATAGTGATTTAAAAGTTGCTATTTTAGAACGTGGAAAAACAGTATTAGCTAAGGTAAAAGTATCTGGTGGTGGTAGGTGTAATGTAACGCATGCCGAATTTAATCCCGCTGATTTGGTGCTAAATTATCCGCGAGGAGAAAAAGAACTTTTAGGTCCTTTTCATACATTTTGTACAGGAGATACAATGGCTTTTTTTGAAGAAAGAGGCGTTCCTTTAAAAATAGAAGAAGATGGTCGTATTTTTCCTCAGAGCGACTCATCACAAAGTATTATAGACTGTTTTATTAATGAAACAGAACGTTTGGGTATTAAAGTAATGAAACTTTGCCCAGTTTCTAATATTTCATACGCAGTTACAGATAATCCAGATTTAGGTTTTTTGGTAACCACTCCTAAAAAAGAATTTCAAACCAAAAAAGTAGTTGTAGCTACAGGTAGTAATCCTAAAATATGGAATTTATTAGAAGGTTTAGGGCATACGATTATACCACCAGTACCATCCCTTTTTACATTTAATATAAAAGATAGTCGCATTACAGATATTCCAGGTGTGAGTACTACAGCAAGAGTAACTGTTTTTGCATCTAAAAGTAACACAACAGAATTATCTAGTAAAATAAAAACCGCGGTTCGTAAAAAACCATTGTTAGAGGCAGAAGGCCCCTTGCTAATTACACATTGGGGAATGAGCGGACCTGCAATTTTAAAACTATCTGCGTGGGGAGCTACGTTGTTGCATTCTAAGAATTATCAGTTTGTAGTGCAGGTAAATTGGTTGCCAGATATGGTTCCGGGTGCAGTTTTAGAGTATTTAAGCTCGGTGAAAGAAACAGATCCTAAGAAAACAATTTTGCGCACCAAAATATTAGATATTCCTAGGCGTTTGTGGGTAAACTTGGTAAAAGCAGCAGACATAGACGAAACTGTAAAATGGGCAGGAGCAACCAAAACACAATTACAGAACTTAGCAGACCAGTTAACAGAAAGTGAGTTTTCTGTAAACGGTAAGAGTACCTTTAAAGAGGAGTTTGTAACCGCAGGAGGAATAGATTTAAAAGAGGTAAACTTTAAAACATACGAGAGCAAAATAGCAAAAAACTTATATTTTGCTGGCGAAGTAATAAATGTAGATGCTATTACTGGAGGTTTTAATTTTCAGAACGCGTGGACAGGTGGTTTTATGGCTGCACAAGCAATTTCTAAATTAGGATGATTTATATAGCGCTTTTAAGAGGCATAAACGTTAGCGGTAAGAATAAAGTTTTAATGGTAGATTTAAAACAGATGCTACTAAAATTAAAACTAGATAACGTAACAACATACATACAAAGTGGTACTGTTGTTTTTACTTCTGATGAGGTTGATATAACTGTTTTATCAGAAAAAATACAGACCCAAATTTTAAACACTTTTAAGTTAGATGTTCCTGTTTTAGTGGTAGCAGCATCAGCCTTGCTAACAATTTTTAAGAGCAATCCGTTTACAGCTGAAGAAGAAAAAGAAACCTATTTTGTGTTGCTAAAATCAGCCCCAGATACAGTGCTTATTTCAGAAGTAAACAAAGGAACTTATGAAACAGAGAAATTTGTAATAACTAATAGCTGTATCTATTTACATTGCTTAAACGGTTTTGGAAAAGCAAAATGTAACAATAACTTCTTTGAGCGTAAACTAAAAGTACAAGCCACCACTAGGAACTACAAAACAATGGCAAAGCTTATAGAAATTAGTGAAACTTTATAGGTTTTAATAGCTAAGATTACTCTTTATTGGCTGTACCTCAATTCTGGTGGACTTTTCTTTTTTATATTTGCTAAAATTTAAAATATGACCCAAGAGGAGTTTGTGCCTAAGGCCTATACAAATACTGTTTTAGAAGGAACTGTAAAATGGAAATCGCCCAGTAATATTGCTTTGGTAAAGTATTGGGGTAAAAAAGAGAATCAGATTCCTGCAAACCCATCTATTAGCTTTACGTTAGATGCCTGTGCAACAACAACCTCTATAACGTATAAAAAGTTAGATAGTAAAGGGGGTAATTTTTCATTCGATTTATTTTTTGAAGGAAAACCTAAAGAAGATTTTAAACCAAAAATTGAAACTTTTTTAGCGCGTATTGAAACTTATCTTCCGTTTTTAAAGGAGTATTATTTTAAAATTGAAACATCAAACTCTTTTCCACACAGTAGTGGTATTGCATCATCTGCCAGTGGTATGTCTGCTTTGGCGTTGTGTTTAATGAGTTTAGAGAAAGAACTAAATCCATCTATAACAACAGCTTTTTTTAATAACAAAGCATCGTTTTTAGCACGTTTAGGCTCTGGTAGTGCTTGTCGTAGTATAGAAGGTCCGTTGGTACAATGGGGAAATCACGCAAATACAGAAGGTAGTACAGATTTGTTTGGTATAAAGTACCCAAACGAGGTACATTCGGTTTTTAAAAATTACCACGATACTATTCTGTTAGTAGACAAAGGTCAAAAACAAGTAAGTAGTACTGTTGGTCATAATTTAATGCACAACCACCCATTTGCTAAAGAGCGTTTTGCACAAGCGCACACAAATTTAAATGATTTGCAAACGGTTTTTAAAGAAGGTAATTTAAAGCGTTTTATAGAAATTGTTGAGAGTGAGGCGTTAACGCTGCACGCAATGATGATGACAAGTATGCCGTATTTTATTCTAATGAAGCCAAATACGCTGCAGATTATCAACAAAATATGGGAGTTTAGAGCAATAAGTAAGTCAAATATTTGTTTTACTTTAGATGCTGGTGCCAATGTGCATGTTTTGTACCCAGAGAGCGAAAAAGAGCAGGTATACCAGTTTATTAAAGATGAGCTTGTTGCATATTGTGAAAACGAGCAGTATCTTTGTGATAGAATTGGTTTAGGCGCTAAACAATTGTAAATTAGTAATTAGATATTTAAAAATGAAAGGACCTTTATTTTACTCAAAAATTCTATTATTTGGAGAGTACGGAATCATAAAAGATTCTAAAGGACTTTCTATACCTTATAATTTCTTTAAAGGAGCATTAAAATCTTCTGATAAATTATCTGACGAGGCTAAAAAGTCTAATGAGAGTTTACAGCGTTTTGCTACATATCTAGAAAAAGTATCTAAAGAAGACGAGAGTTTTTCTTTTGACATAGAGGCGCTTAAAACAGATGTTGCAGAAGGGATGTATTTTGATAGCTCTATACCGCAAGGGTACGGAGTAGGTAGTAGTGGTGCACTTGTTGCTGCTGTTTACCATAAGTATGCACACAATAAAATTACTGTTTTAGAGAATTTAACTAAAGATAAATTACTAACGCTTAAAGGCGTTTTTAGTAAAATGGAATCTTTTTTCCACGGTAAATCTTCTGGTTTAGACCCTTTAAACAGTTACTTAAGCTTGCCAATTTTAATAAATTCTAAAGACAATATAGAGTCTACAAGTATACCATCTCAAAACAACCAAGGTACAGGAGCTGTATTTTTGTTAGATAGTGGTATAATTGGCGAAACTGCACCAATGGTACAGCTTTTCATGGAGCGTATGAAAGAAGATGGTTTTAGGCATATGCTTAAAGACCAGTTTATAAAACATACAGATGCTTGTGTAGAAGATTTTATTAATGGTAATGTAAAGTCGCTTTTTGGCAACATAAAACAATTATCTCACGTAGTATTAGATCATTTTAAACCAATGATTCCGTCTCAGTTTCATAAATTATGGAAACACGGGATAGACACTAATAAATACTACTTAAAACTTTGTGGTTCTGGTGGTGGTGGTTATATCTTAGGTTTTACAGAAGATATAGATGGCGCACGTAAAGAGTTAAAAGATTACAACCTAGAGGTAGTTTATAATTTCTAAAAATTTTATTTTTACTTTATGCTTAACAGAAAGAACAAACACGTTGTTTTAAAGTTCTTAAGTCTGTTTTCTGTGGTTAGAGGTTACAATATTTTGGTAATTGCTCTGGCTCAATATTTGGCATCAATTTATATATTGGCACCAAATTTACCGTTGCGTAAAGTAGTTTTTGATGTCAATTTGTTTATTATAGTGCTTGTATCCGCAATGGTTATTGCATCGGGTTATATTATTAATAATTTTTACGACTCGGAGAAAGATCTTATCAATAAGCCAAAAAAAACAATGTTAGACAGGCTGGTAAGTCAGCGTACCAAACTAACAACCTATTTTGTGCTTAACTTTTTGGCGGTGTTTTTTGCCAGCTATGTATCTTTTAAAGCAGTACTCTTTTTCTCGTCTTATATTTTTGGAATCTGGTACTATTCACACAAATTAAAAAAAATACCATTACTAGGCAATTTTGTATCTGCAACACTAGCTATAACGCCATTTTTTGTGGTGTTTGTCTACTATAAAAACTTTGAAACTGTAATTTTTGTCCACGCCATATTCTTGTTTTTACTCATATTAGCACGTGAAATGATTAAAGATTTAGAAAACATAGCAGGCGATTTGGCGCAGAATTACAAAACTATTCCTGTGCTTTACGGAGCCAAAACATCTAAAATTGCAATTACTATTTTAGTAGCGTTTAGTTTGGTACCATCGCTATTACTTATTTATAATTTTGATGTTGGCCACATGCACTACTATTTTAAATTAGCAGTATTGCTCTTGGTTATTTTTTTGGTATTTCTATGGAAATCAGACACAAAAAAGCAATACAATACATTACATAATATCTTAAAGTTTGTAATTATAAGCGGTGTTTTTAGTATTTTGTTGGTCGATATAAATCTCGTCCTAAACAGAATATTATAATGAACAACATATTAAAAGTAGGTTTGGCGCAAATTTCTCCGGTTTGGCTAAATAAAGAAGCAACAATTGGTAAAATTGAAGCTACAATTGTTACCGCAGCAAAAGAAAACACAGAACTTTTAGTATTTGGTGAAGCATTACTGCCAGGTTACCCATTTTGGTTGGCACATACCAATGGTGCTGCTTGGGATTTAAAAGTAAATAAAGAAATACACGCACATTATGTTCGCAACTCCATACAAATAGAAGCTGGTGAGTTAAACAGTATTTGTGAGCTAGCCAAAACCCATAAAATGGCTATTTACATAGGAATTATGGAACGTGCTAAAGACAGAGGCGGACATAGTATATACTGTTCTTTGGTGTATATAAATGCAGACGGAGAAATAAAATCTGTACACAGAAAACTACAACCAACGTATGATGAGCGCTTAACTTGGGCGCCAGGAGATGGTAACGGTTTGCAAGTGCATCCTTTAAAAGAATTTACGGTTGGCGGACTAAATTGTTGGGAAAATTGGATGCCTTTGCCAAGAGCAGCGCTTTACGGTTTAGGAGAAAATTTACATATTGCGGTTTGGCCTGGTAGCGAGCACAACACAAAAGATATTACACGTTTTATAGCACGTGAATCTCGTAGTTATGTTATTTCTGTATCATCTTTAATGAAAAAAGAAGATTTTCCTGAAGACACACCACACCTTGCTAAAATTTTGGAAAAAGCACCAGATGTTTTGGCAAATGGAGGCTCTTGTATTGCAGGTCCAGATGGCGAGTGGATAGTTGCGCCTGTACTACATAAAGAAGGTGTAATTTACCAGGAAATAGATTTTAATAGAGTGTATGAAGAGCGACAAAACTTTGATCCTGTTGGGCATTACTCAAGACCAGATGTTACTAATTTACAGGTAAATAGAGAACGACAAACCACTGTTGCGTTTAAAGATTAATTTTTTAGTTTAAATATTTGTTTAACGGCACAAGCAAGATGCTTGCGCTAGCGGGGTAGAGCCTATTATTTGATAAGTATATTTTATAAAACTATATGTTGCATAAAAAAATAAAAAAGGTAATGCTAATTGCAATTATTATATTAGGTGTAACTAGTTTAATAGACGGTTTAGTAAATAATTTTAACAACCAGAAATGGTTATACGTTTCACTATTTTTAAGAGAAAAAATAATTAAAAACGAGTTAATTATTCATAAAAAAACACCTAATGCAGGTAGAGGAGGTACAAATTTATATTATTATTTTGGAGTATTAAAGAAAGGCGGTGGATCAGCAAGAATTTTTGGAGATGAAAATACAATAGAAAAGTATATAACTTTAGATGGTAGCTTTCCAGTTTGGACTACACCAATAACAACTAGTGTTTTTAAAAGGAAAAATAATATACCCCCAAAGTTTTATCAATTTATTCACGCCATAATAACAATAATTGTTTGGTTACTTTGGATACCCTCTTTAGTGTGCTTAATCAAAAATCAAAAATAATTTACCTAACAGTGCTAGCAAGATACTTTCGCTAGCGGGGAAGATTATTTGAAAAAGAAGAAATAATTCCCCAATAAATTAGCTTGCCTAAAGTGAAATAGGGGTTCTATATATCTAGCGAACAGGACTGGTGTTTTTAGCTCAGATGTTACTAATTTACAGGTAAATAGAGAACCACAAAGTACTGTTGCGTTTAAAGATTAATTAGTTAAACAATTAGATAGTTATTCAAATTCCTTTGTTACCTTTGCAAAAAATATAATACAATGGGTAAGTCTGACTATAATAAGGACAGAAAATCTTCAGGAAAGGATAATGGAGGCGCAAGAAAGAGGAATTTTACTGGTTCAGGTGCTCCAAAAGCAAAGAATCCTCCAAAGCCATTAGATCCTAACTCTATAAGATTAAATAAATACGTTGCTAACTCTGGAGTTTGTTCTAGAAGAGAAGCAGATGTTTTTATTGCGGCTGGTAGTGTTACTGTAAATGGTAAAGTAATATCAGAAATGGGATATAAAGTTAAACTAGATGACGTTGTTAAGTTTGATGGTAGACATTTAAATCCTGAAAAAAGAGAATACGTTTTATTAAATAAGCCAAAAGATTTTAGCACAACTGTTAGAAACGAACAAGGTAAAAGAAATGTAGCTGGATTAATTTCTAGTGCTTCTAAAGCAACATTATTACCAGTAGATAAAATGGCTAAAACCTCTACAGGTTTATTGTTGTTTACCAATGATATGGAAATGACAAGACGTTTGGTTAATCCTAAAAACGGATTACGTAAAATATACCACGTAGAACTTAATAAGCCTTTGCGTTCTGTAGATTTAAAAAGAATTCAAGACGGTTTAGCTATCGATGAAAAAGTAGTAAACGTTCACGATATTAGCTATGTAGATAATGCTCCAAAAAACCAAGTTGGTATAGAGCTTTTTAGCAGTAGAAGTAATATTGTTACTAAAATATTTGAACACCTAGATTACGAGGTTTCTAAATTAGACAGAGTAATTTATGGCGGTTTAACCAAAAAAGATTTACCAAGAGGACATTGGCGTTACCTAACAAAACAAGAAGTTGTTAATTTAGGAATGGTTAACTAATATGTAAAAGCTGTGTTTAATAACACGGCTTTTTTTATGCTTAATAAGTAATAACACTTAAAACAGCAACAATTAAAAGGACAATATAAACTAGTATAGCTTTCATATTTTACATTTTTAGGATGATGTAAAATTAGAAATTGCAATAGGTATTTTTTAGCTTATTTACAGCTAAAATAAAACCCCTGATAACAGGGGTTTTATTTTTTTTTAGGGAAAAAGGTTTAGCGTTTAATCAACTAATTTATTTCTAATTTCTTGTAGACATAAATTACCTAAACTACCTTGGTGTGTATGTTTAATATCCTTTTTAGGAGAAAAAGTGCCTTCATTAATTTCTTTCCCCATTTTTTTATAAGCATCCCTAAACGGCACTCCGTTTAAAACCAACTCGTTTAACGTATCTACACTAAACAAATAATCATATTTAGGGTCGTCTAAAATAGTCTCGTTTACACGTACTTCTTTTAAGCTAAAGGTTAATATCTCTAAACACGCTTTTACATCCTGTATGGCAGGTATAATTACCTCTTTTACCAATTGTAAATCTCTGTGATAGCCACTAGGTAAGTTATTTGTTATTAAAATTAATTGGTTTGGTATAGATTGTAATTTATTGCATTTACCACGTATCAACTCAAACACATCTGGGTTTTTTTTATGTGGCATAATGCTAGAACCTGTTGTAAGTTCGTCCGGAAAAGAAATAAAATTAAAATTCTGACTCATATACAAGCAAATATCCATAGCCATTTTAGATAGGGTAGCGGCAACATTACTAATTCCAAAAGCAGCAGCTTTTTCTACTTTTCCACGTCCCATTTGTGCGGCGACAACATTAAATTTCTGCGTTGCAAAACCCATTTCTTTAGTAGTAAAATCACGGTCTATAGGAAAAGAACTTCCGTAACCAGCAGCACTACCAAGCGGATTCTGATCTGCTATTTTGTAAGCAGCATCAACAAAGTACAAATCATCTATTAAACTTTCTGCATAGGCAGAAAACCAAAGTCCAAAAGAAGAAGGCATAGCAATTTGTAAATGTGTATAACCTGGTAGCAGTACATTTTTATGCTTGTCAGCAAGATTTAAAAGCAGGTTAAATAAAACTTTTACTTCACTTTTAATTTCTGATAACTCATCTTTTAAATACAAGTGCATTGCCACTAAAACCTGATCGTTTCTAGAACGTGCAGTATGTATTTTTTTTCCGGTGTCACCTAGCTTTTTTGTTAGTATAAACTCTATTTTAGAGTGCATATCCTCAAAAGAATCTTCAATAACAAAAGTGCCCTTTTCTATAGTTTTAGCAATCTCATTAAGTTCTTTAACTAGACTCTCTGTTTCTTGTGCAGTAATAAGTCCAATTTTACCCAGCATTTTTGCATGTGCTTTAGAAGCAACAATATCATATTTAGCAAGTAGCAAATCTAATTCTCTGTCATTACCAACTGTAAAATGATCTATTTTTTTATCGGTACTAAATCCTTTATCCCAAAGTTTCATAGTCTTTTCGTTTTTTTTAGTTGATTGCTTATTGCAGAAACCCGTTTAATATTTTAATGTATAAATCTATACCTTCCTCAATTTCGTTTACATAAATAAACTCATCTGCAGAATGCGATCTAGTGCTGTCTCCTGGGCCTAATTTTAAAGATTGACACGTTAATGCCGCTTGGTCTGATAATGTAGGAGAACCATATGTTTCTCTTCCTAGAGCTAAGCCAGCCTGTGCTAATGGGTGGTTTTTGTCTATGGCTGAAGAATTTAGCTTTAAACCACGAGGAGTAAGTTTGCAAGGAGCTTCATTTTGTAGCATATCCGCCACTTCTTTATTGGTGTATTTGTCATTTACTCTAACATCTATAACTAAGTCTACCTTAGCTGGCACAACGTTGTGTTGTTTGCCTGCATTAATTTGTGTTACCGTAAGTTTTACTTCGCCTAAAACATCTGAAACCTTAGAGAAAGAATAGTTTTTAAACCACTCTAACACTTTTATAGTGTTGTAAATGGAGTTGTCATTATTTGGATGTGCTGCATGAGAAGGAGTTCCTTTTACTTCTGCATCAAAAACAATAAGTCCTTTTTCTGCAACGGCTAATTGCATTAATGTAGGTTCGCCAACAATAGCAACATCAATTTTTGGAAGCTTAGGTAACAGGCCTCTTAAGCTATTTGGTCCGGCAGATTCTTCTTCCATAGAAGCAACCATAAGTATGTTATGATTTAAGTTTTCTTTAGTGTAGTAGTGAGAAAATGTAGCCAGTAAAGACACCAAACAACCACCAGCATCATTGCTTCCTAGACCATACAATTTGCCGTTTTCTACGTGTGCATTAAATGGATCTTTAGTGTAAGCGGAGTTCGGTTTTACAGTATCATGATGCGAGTTTAAAAGTAACGTAGGTTTATTACTGTCCCAATGTTTATTTTTAGCATAAACATTGTTATTATCTCTAGTAAACGGAATATTAAAACTTGTAAACCAGTTTTCTATTGCGTCTGCTGTTTTATCTTCCTCTGATGAAAATGATTGTATAGAGATAAGCTCCTTTAATAAATCTAAAGCCTTTTCTGTAAGCTGTTTCTGTTCCATTTTATAATGTTATAGTCGTGTAAAGCGTTTCGTTTTTGTTTAACATAGAAACATCTCCTATGCATACAGTCCCTACTTTTTTATGAAGCGCATTAAAGCAATTCTCTAGTTTTGGCAACATACCATTAGCAATAATTTTACTGTCTAAAAGTTCCTTGTAGGTTTCTGTATTTAATTTTTTAACTACAGATTTTTCATTTGTAATATCTAGTAAAACACCTTTCTTTTCAAAACAATAATACAAGGTAGTATCATATAAACTACTCATTGCAATTGCAATTTCAGAGGCTATGGTGTCCGCATTTGTATTTAGTAATTGTCCGGCTTTAGTATGTGTAAGCGCACAAAAAACGGGCGTCCAGTTATTTTGTAACATTGCATCTATAGCGTTGGCATTTACAGTAGTGATGTCGCCAGCAAAACCATAATCTATATCTTTTACGGGGCGTTTTACTGCCTGTATTATATTGGCATCTGCGCCACTTAATCCAATAGCGTTACAGTTTAAAGCTTGTAGTTCTGCAACAATTTGTTTGTTCACTAAACCTCCGTAAACCATAGTAATTAAATCTAAACCTTTAGCGTCTGTAATACGTCTTCCGTTTACCAGTTTAGATTCAATTCCTAATTTTTTTCCAAGTTCAGTTGCTAGTTTTCCACCACCGTGAACTAGTATTTTTGGACCTTCAATTTTAGAAAAAGCAGCTAAAAACTTACTTAGTTCTTCCTTGTTTTCAATAACAGCTCCACCAATTTTTATAACAGCTACTTTTTCTTTCATAATTAGAGGTTTTCTAGTATTTTTTTTAGTGCTATTTGCGCCGCAAATGTTCTATTATTTGCTTGTTCTATCACCAAAGACTGATTGCTGTCTAAAACAGCATCTGTAACAATTACATTTCTACGCACAGGCAAGCAGTGCATAAATTTAGCAGCGCCTAATTTATCTAAAGTCATTGTCCAGCTTTTATCATTATTTAAAACTTGCCCATAATTTTGATAGCTACTCCAATTTTTAACATAAACAAAATCTGCATTTTCTAAGGCTTTATCTTGGTCGTATTCTATAGTTGCTCCTTTTGTAATTTTAGAACTTAACTCGTATCCTTTAGGGTGTGTAATTACAAACTCGGCATCTTGTAAATGCATCATTTCTACAAAAGAATTGGCAACTGCATGCGGTAAAGCCTTAGGGTGTGGCGCCCATGAAAGGACCACTTTTGGTTTTGACTTTGTGTTGTTTTCTGCCAGAGTAATAGCGTCTGCTAATGCTTGTAATGGATGTCCCACAGAGCTTTCCATATTTAGAATAGGAACAGTAGCGTATTTTTTAAATCCGTTTATAACCAATTCTGCTTCATCATCTTCTTTGCTTTGTAAATTTGCAAAAGCTCTAATGCCAATAACATCGCAGTACTGAGAAACCACTTGTGCAGCTTCTTTTATGTGTTCAGATGTACCTTGGTCCATAACAGTGCCATCTGTAAATTCAAGGGTCCAACCTTCAGATCCAAAATTCATTACAATAACTTCTAGGCCTAAGTTTTGAGCAGCTTTTTGTGTGCTTAGCCGTGTTCTTAAACTGTTATTAAAGAATAATAATACAATGGTTTTATCTTCTCCTAAGTTTTTATGTTTCTTAGGATTTTTCTTTAATTCTATGGCTTCGTTAACCCAATTGGGAAGCGAATCTATAGCTGCTATGGAAACGTAATTTTTCATTATAATTTATTTAATTCGGCTTGTAAAGCATCAAAAAACACATCTATTAAAGCTGTGGTTATGTTTAGTGCAGGCAGAATACGTAATAAGGTTTTATCCTTAGCTCCGCCAGTAAATACAAACTGATCGTATATCATTTTTTTTCTTAGTTCGCCAACTTCAAAATCAAACTGAAGTCCTAACATTAAGCCGCGACCTTTTACTTTTTTAATTTGTGGTATTGCTGCAGCCTTTTCTAAAAAGTAGCCGTGCATTTTAGTTGTATTACGCAGTAAATCTTCTTGTTCTATAACTTCTAAAACAGCTAATGATGCGGCACAAGCCAAGTGGTTGCCACCAAAAGTGGTACCTAATAAGCCGTGAGATGCTTTAATTTTTTCCTGAATTAGAACACCACCAACTGGGAATCCATTACCCATACCTTTGGCAATAGTTATAATGTCAGGTTGTATACTATGATGCTGAAAAGCAAAAAATTTACCCGTTCTACCGTAACCAGATTGTACTTCGTCTGCAATTAAAACAACATTGTGTTTTTTACATAAAGCTTCTATTTTTTGGTAAAATTCTGTAGTAGGTTCATCTAAACCACCAACACCTTGTACAGCCTCTAAAATAACTGCGCAAACATCGTCTTTTTCAATTTCTGAGGTAAAACTACTTAGGTCATCAAACTCTAAAAAAGTTACTTTTTGTTGCTTGTTAATGGGTGCGTTAATAGCGGCATTATCTGTAGCCGCAACAGCAGCAGAAGTCCGCCCATGAAATCCATTTTTAAAAGCAATAACTCTAGATTTATTAGTATAGAATGATGCTAGTTTTAGAGCATTTTCATTAGCTTCTGCGCCAGAATTGCATAAAAATAAATTGTAATCATGGCAGTTAGATAGTTGTACTAATTTTTCTGCTAACTCCCCTTGTAATGGATTTTGTATGGCATTGCTATAAAAGCCAATTTTGTCTAATTGTTCTTTAATTCTGCGTACATAATGTGGGTGAGAATGTCCTATAGAAATTACTGCATGACCACCATAAAAATCTAAATATTCCTGACCTTTATCATCTATAACTTGGCTGCCTTTTGCAGAAACCGGAGTTACATTATATAAAGGGTATACATCAAATAAATTCATCCTTAATTTTTTACTTTAAACTCACTTATTTTATCAAACGAAGCCACAATTCCTCTAATTAAAGAAGAGCTAAGTCCTTGGTGTTCCATTTCATTTAAGCCTTTAATAGTACAACCCATTGGCGTAGTTACACGGTCTATTTCTTGCTCTGGGTGGTTGCCAGATTCTATGAGCAAACTAGCAGCTCCATTACAGGTATACATTGCTAGTTCTTGTGCTTCTTTAGCGTCAAAACCTAATTGTATAGCTCCTTGTGTAGTTGCACGTATTAGTCGCATCCAAAAGGCAATTCCGCTTGCGCAAATAACAGTTGCTGCTTGCATTTGACTTTCTGGAATTTCTAATGAATGTCCCATTCTATTAAAAATAGCTTTGGCTAATTCTATTCGTTTTTTACCCATTTCATTACTACAAATACACGTCATAGACTGTCCTACAGAAATTGCTGTGTTAGGCATACTTCTAATTATATAAGTCTCTTTGCCTACTACAGCTTCAATCTTTTTTATATTAAAACCAGTTATAGTAGATATTACAATGTGTTTTTCTGTAAGTAAATCTTTTACATCATTTAAAATACCTTCAAAATGATCTGGTTGTACCGCAAAGATTAATACATCAGAGTTTTGTACTGCTTCCCTATTGTTAGCTGTAACTGTTACATTTCCGTAACTTTCAAATTCTTTAATACTATCTGTATTTCTTTTTGTTAAATACATAGTTGTAGCACCGTTAGAGTTTAAAATACCTTTGGCAATAGACAGTCCTAAGTTTCCGGCACCTATAATAGCTAGTTTCATATTGGTTTTTTATTTTTTAGATTGATGTTAAAATGCGGATGCTTTTAAGTTTAGGCCTTCATCTTCATTAAAGCCGTACATTAAATTCATATTCTGTACCGCTTGTCCAGATGCGCCTTTTAGTAAATTATCAATAACAGATGTAATTAATAAATTACCATTGTGTAGGTGTAAATGCAAGTGACATTGGTTGGTATTTACTACTTGTTTTAAGTGAATTTCTGTATCAGATATATGTGTAAATTTCGCGTCAGCATAAAAACTAGTATACAACTCATAAGCATCTTCTAAACTGCCCTTGTATTTTGTATAGGCAGTAGCAAAAATACCTCTAGTAAAATTTCCTCTTTGCGGAAGAAACAGTAATTCGCCAATTTCATTTTTATAAGAATGTAAATTTTCGCCTATTTCGCCTAAATGTTGATGTGTAAATGGCTTGTACCAAGATACATTGTTATTACGCATGCTAAAATGAGTAGAGTCCCCTGGTTTTACGCCAGCGCCAGTACTACCTGTTACTGCATTTATATGTACATCATTATGTAAAATATTTGCTTTAGCCAATGGTAATAATGCAAGCTGAATTGCTGTGGCAAAACATCCTGGGTTTGCTATAAAACTGGCAGATTTTATTTTTTCAATATTTGTTTCAGGTAAGCCGTAGATAAACTCTTTTCCATTTAAAATGGCATCATTATGTAATCTAAAATCATTACTTAAATCTATAATTTTAGTATTGTTAGAAAACGAATTTTCTAGTAAGAATGAAGTTGAGTTTCCGTGTCCAAGGCATAGAAAAACAAGATCTACATCTAGATTTACATTTCCTGTAAACTCTAGGTTTGTCTGCCCTAATAAATCCTGATGAGCAGATGCTATTTTTTTTCCAGCTCTAGTTGTACTGTAAACAAAATCTATATTTGCTTCAGAATGATTTAAAAGTAATCTTATTAACTCGCCTCCTGTATAGCCAGAACCGCCTATAATACCAATGTTAATCATCTTTTAAATTTTTATTTACATGATTGTATATTTTACCAGCGTTCGCAATTATTTTAATAAATCCTTTAGCATCATCTGCTGTCCAGCCTTTATTCATTTCACCATAACTACCAAAAGAAGCATTCATAAGGTCGTGTTTAGATGTTATTCCGTTAAGCTCAAATCTGTATGGGTGTAATGTAATAAAAACATCACCAGAAACATTTTTTTGCGTGTCTGCTAAAAATACTTCTATATTACGCATAACTTCATCTAGGTAATTGCCTTCATGTAATAACATACCATAAAAATTACCTTGTTGCTCTTTTTGGTATTGTTGCCATTTTGTTAGCGTGTGTTTTTCTAGTAAATGGTGCGCTTTTATAATTAGTAAAGATGCCGCAGCCTCAAAGCCAACTCTACCTTTAATACCAATAATTGTATCGCCAACGTGTATATCTCTACCAATAGCAAACAAGGACGCAACTGTATTTAGTTTTGTAATGTTGTGAATTGGTTTATCTTCTTCACCATTAATAGCCGTTAATTCTCCTTTGGTAAAGGTTAATTTTACATCTATAGGATTTCTTTCTTCAAGCTGACTAGGATATGCTGTATCTGGCAATGGGGAGTGAGACGTTAATGTTTCTTCACCGCCAACAGAAGTTCCCCAAAGCCCTTTATTAATAGAGTATTTTGCTTTTTCCCAAGGATAATCTACGCCGTTTTCTTTTAGGTATGCAATTTCTACCTCTCTAGATAATTGATTATCCCTGATAGGAGTAATAATTTCGATTTCTGGAGCAATGATTTGGAAAATTAGATCAAACCTAACCTGATCATTCCCAGCACCAGTACTACCGTGAGCAATGTATTTAGCTCCTATTTTTTTAGCGTGATTTACAATTTCTATAGCTTGTACAATACGTTCTGCACTAACAGATAATGGGTACGTGTTGTTTTTTAGAACATTCCCAAAAATTAGATATTTTACAACCTTCTTGTAAAATGTTTGTACAGCATCTATAGAGGTGTAGCTTGTTGCGCCTAATTCTATTGCTTTCTTTTTTATGTTAGTTATTTCTTCTTTAGAGAACCCGCCAGTGTTTACACTAACAGCGTGCACCTCAAAACCTTTGTCTTTTGATAAATATTTTGCGCAGTAAGACGTATCTAAACCACCACTATATGCTAAAACTAATTTACTCATCTTTATTTTTCTTTTTTAAGAACAAATGCTCTTTAATACTTTTTAATCTTTTAAATACTTTACTGTCGACTTCTTTTTTATCGGTAGCTTTTGCCTTTGCAGCAGGATTGTAAAGCATACCAGTGCATAAGCACATTTTTTGTTCTGTTCTGGTTAGAACATCAAAATTTTTACACGTTTGGCACCCTTTCCAGAATTCAGGATCGTCTGTAAGTTCAGAAAATGTAACTGGTTTGTAACCAAGCTCATAATTCATTTTCATAACCGCTAAGCCCGTAGTAATTCCAAAAATTTTAGCTTCGGGGAATTTTTCTCTGGAGAGTTTAAAAATGTGTTCTTTAATTTGCTTGGCTAGCCCTAAATTTCTAAAATCTGGGTGTACAATAAGACCAGAGTTAGCAACAAACTTATTGTGTCCCCAAACTTCTATATAGCAGAAACCTGCAAATGTCTCTCCGTCTAAGGCAATAACGGCATTACCATTTTGCAACCTTTTTTGTATATACTCTGGCGTACGCTTCGCAATGCCTGTGCCGCGAACCTTAGCAGAATCTGTAATAGTATCAGAAATTATCTGCGCATATTTAATATGCGATGCATTAGCAATTACAATTCTCATTGACTGTTGCTTTTTATGTTAGTATTGAAAAATTTTATGTTTTGAAAAACGGAACTGGACTCACCTAATTCCAAAAGAAGTATATACCCTTACGGGCGGCGACGTGCAGGAACAAGCATAGCTAAGGGTGTAGAAACCCTGCTGGTAAATAAAATGTTTGTGTTCTTGCTCATTACAATATCAAATGTACAAATTATATTGAGCTGACCTAATTTACTGTTTTATTTTTCGAAAAAAGTAATTTTTGTTTGTTTAGTCTAAGTATTTCGTATAAAATATAGCCTAAAATTAAAGTATACTCAATTGTTAGTATTCCTAAATGCTCTGTAAAATTTGGATTAGAGTATGTCCAATAGCTTAGAAATACAGCAGCAGACCATAAAATAGCATATCTAAACCTAGTAAATAGACTAAGTACTACTAAAGAAATAATGTACCAAGGATGTACTGTTGTAGAAATAAAGTAATAAATGGTAAGGACCCAAAGCATACTAGTGAATAAGCTAGTTATTGTTTTGTTGCTCTTTAAAAAGGAGAAAAGTAAAACAACAGAAATGGTTATATAAGGTGATATTTTGCCAAATGCTCTTATGGTTTCCCAATTTTTACTCCCGTTTAACTCGGCTATCTTTTTTACGATATTGTAAATACTAGCATTAAACTCAAAATTACTAAACCAGAGTCCTATTGTAGTAGTATAGTTATTTATAAACTCTGATGAATAGAAGGGAAGCAGTAAAGCAAGTATTGTTACTCCTATTATTGCATAAAACTGAATAGCTTTTTTAACTCCTAAATGTCTTAAGAATAGTGGTAAAAAGATAAGTGGCACTAATTTTATAGCGATAGAAAAAGCTAGGATTGGAGCAGCTAAAATGTATTTTTTTTGACTAAGGAGATACATACTCCATATAAAGAAAAATAGCATTACACCTTCAAAATGAAGATTACCGGTAAGCTCTATAATTACCAATGGATTTAAAAAATACCAAAATAGTAAGTGTGATGATAAATTTAGTTTTAAAAGTAACTTTCTTCCAAAGTAGACAATACCAATATCTGCTAGAATAATAATTAAACGCATTGTAACAATACCACCAATTGCACTTTTACCAGAAAACAGAGCTGCAAAAGCAAATAGTAACTGGTTTAGGGGAGGGTAATTACTAAAGTTTTTTGCACTAATTTCTCCCATACTAGCATACATCTGCGCAGAATTTTCTATGAGTATAGTACCTTCTTTTATTATGGTATTTGGGGTCTGTAAATACGGGTTTATACCTTGCAGAACTAATTCTCCGTCCCAGATAAATCTATGAAAATCTTGAGACAGTATTGGAATCACAAACAAAAATACAAGTCTAAACAGTATCCCTGCTGTTAGCAGTAGTTTAAAATTCCATTTTTCGAATTGAATAAGCTTGTAGCAAAGAAAAAATAACGCAGCGGCAAGCGTAATAAGTTTTGGAAAGTCTGTACGATCTAAGTAATAGGCAAAAGTGTAATAAAAAAGTAAGCTAGCAACAAGTAATAGTATAGGTATTTTATGTAGCCTATAGTATGATGAAATTTTTACTAGCATTACTAAAATTATAATTTACATTAAGTCTTCTAAAGTACTAAAAAATATACAATTCTCTTTTCTAAGTAATATAGTTAAGAAATGAAGTGTATAAATGCAATAGTCATTAAAAATTCACTATCCTAACAAAATTATGATTGCAAATAAATTTAAAATAGAAATTTAATATGAAGAAATGTTTTAATCTAGATTTATGTCAATATTAATCGGACTCTTTATGATTTTTCATTTTTGAAAATGAGGAAATCATAAATAAAAAGCAGTAAAGAGAAAGCTTTTAAACTGTTTAATTCTGTGCCATAATCGGTGTCATAACCGTGTAAAACAGCGTGTCTATTCAGTCCAGTCGATGTATCAAAATCATCAGAAAAATATTCATCAATTTTATTCGTCCTCAGAACTGAATTAAGTATGTTTAGAAAAAAATCATTTTTTATTTTTCCTTTTACTAGTTGTTTGAGCTCTCTTTTCCTATCCTTGGTTTTAAATAGAAGTTTACTACATAGACCATCTGCTTGTGGTAAAAACAAAGGTACAGATGCATAATATTTACCTGATAAATGACATTCAACTGCCTCTTTTATTATAAACGAACGTTTAGACTGAAATTTGTCAAAAGAAAATATCCTTTCCGATAATTCTTTTTTATAATAGTTAGTTAGGTAATTGTTGATATCAGATACTTTTCCGTTATGAGCAAGATCCATTAAATTAGAAGCTTGAGTGAGAGATGTTTTTCCGTTAACATACCATCCTAAATTTGCTAGTTTGATAAATCCATCTTTTTTTTGGAGTGATTCGTATTTTTCAATACCTATTTTTATCTGATTAATTATTTCAGGAGAAATATGAATTTCAAATTTATCCATTCAAAGATCATTAAACTGATTACACTGTAAAATAATATTTTTAAGCCTTAGCTGTAAGCGAATTAAAGAAAACGTACCCAAACCCTAAGAACAACATAAAGTGAAAAGGGAACAATCCAAAATCGTTAAGAGGAATAGCAGAGTACATGCCAAATAAGAAATATAGCATTAGACCAAATTCTAAAATCATATTTGGAGATAATTTTTTAGTAAGGTATTTATTTCCTTTCCAACTATCAGATATGTTATTAATATTAAATTTAGGAGTACGTACAAATTCACTTCTTTTACCTCTGTGTCCTTCTATAACGGCAAGTGTATTGTGTAAAGAGAAACCTAAGGCAATAGAAAAGAATGTAAAGAAAAGTCTTATGTAATCTATAAATTTACTAAAGCTACTTCCTTGTATGCTTTTAAATGTAAACCAATAACAAACAAATAAAATTACAGTGCTTAAAATAAAGAAGCTAGTTACTTCAAAAACCCAGCCTAAAGATTCGTTTCTGTTTTTTATGTAAAGCATTGGTATGCTTAAAAGAGCAACTAGAAATACACATAAAAACATTGAGCTGTTTAGTAAGTGCATTACACCGTGGAACTTCGTTTTAAAAGAGATGTTTTTAGCACTAACAACGCTAACTACAGATTTTCTAAAGTTTTCTGCACCACCTTTATTCCATCTAAATTGTTGCGAACGAGCAGCAGAAATAACAACCGGCAATTCAGCGGGTGTTTCTACGTCTTCTAAATATTTAAATTTCCAGTTTTTTAATTGTGCGCGGTAACTTAAGTCTAAATCCTCAGTTAAGGTATCGCCTTCCCAGTTACCAGCATCTATAATACAGGTCTTTCTCCAAATACCAGCTGTACCATTAAAGTTTATAAAGTGTCCCTTAGCGTTTCTACCAACTTGTTCTAAAGTAAAGTGAGCATCCAGTGCAAAGGCTTGTATTCTTGTTAACACAGAATAATCTCTGTTTATATGTCCCCATCTCGTTTGTACAACTCCTATTTCTTCATCTTTAAAGTAAATAACAGTTTTCTTTAACCAGTCTGAGTCAGGTAAAAAATCGGCATCAAAAATAGCAATAAAATCACCTTTTGCTGTTATTAGACCTTCTTTTAGAGCACCAGCTTTATAGCCTTGTCTGTTGGTTCTTCTAATATGTTGTATGTCTAAACCAGTTTTTTGCAGCTCTTCAATTTGTTTCGCTGTATCTATAACAGAATCATCTGTGGAGTCATCTAAAACTTGAATTTCTAGTTTGCTACTTGGGTATTCTATTTTTGCAATGTTTTCTAAAAGTCTTTCAACTACATATTCTTCATTGTAAATAGGAAGTTGTATCGTTACTAAAGGAATCTCTTTTGCATCTAAAAGGTTAAATTTAGGTGCGTCTTTGTTTCTTCTTTTGTAGCCTAAATAATTGACTAGCAGATTAAGTTGTGCTAGGCTGTAGAAAAAGATCAACAAAAGAGCTAAACTGTAGATACCAATAATTATGTATGTAATTGCAATTTCCATATTTATTTAAAGCTGTATTTAAATATCCATCCAAGGATTTTTATACCGGCAAATATAGTACCTTTTACTGTGCCTGAGACCTTTGATACGCCAATTCTTTTTTTATAACGTACAGGTACCTCTATATATTTTAACTTTTTCTTTAGAATTTTAAGTTGCATTTCAACCGTCCATCCATAAGTTTTGTCTTGCATATCTAGTGCTAATAGGGTATTGTATTTAATAGCTCTAAATGGTCCAAGGTCAGTGAAATTAGCCCTAAAGAAGATTTTCATTAACACTGTAGCAAGTTTATTTCCAAAAACTTGTTGGGGTGTCATACTTCCTTTTTCTCTTAATTTTCTAGTGCGGGCACCAACTACAAAATCAAAATTATTTTTTAAGATAGGTTCTACAATCTTTGTTAATTCTTCTGGATAATCTGAGTAGTCTCCGTCAATAAATACGATGATATCTGGCTTACTAGCTTTTTTAGCGATATAATCCATACCTTTTAGGCAGGCATAGCCGTATCCTTTTCTGGTTTCTGTAAGTACCGTAGCACCTGCTTTTATTGCATTTGCAACTGTTTCATCTGTAGAATTATTATTAACAACAATGATTTCAGAAACAGAAGAAGGTATTTCTTTTATAACTTTCCCAATAGATTCGGCCTCATTATAAGCCGGAATAATTACGTTTATTTCTGTCATTACCTTAAATCGGATAAGTTATTTTCCTTTTTAAAACCAGCAAAACTAAACCATTCTTTAATCTTTTTGCCATTTTTATATTTTTCTGCAGAAGATAATTTTTCATTTTTATATTTTAAGCAGTATCCATTTTTAAGATCATGTACCAATTGGCATTTATGATTTATTTTGCCACTACTTGTATAAAACTGCCACCAACCGGTTTTTTCATCGCTTTTAAAACGACCTTCTTTTTCTAATTTTCCTTCTGGCGAGTAAAAGTACCAATACTTTTCTTTTTTATTGTCTTCATAATGTCCTTGTTTGGCCAAAGATTTATCTTCATAATAGAATTTCCAAAAACCTTCTTTTATATTATTTTTTGTCCATCCTTCAGATTTTATAGCTCCAGATGGGTAAAATTCTTTATTGTATTTTTTAGAATCTGTATTTATAACGGCTGTTACTAAAATAACAGAAACAAGGATTAAGCGGTAAAACATATTTTTATTTTTTATTGACCAAATCCATTAGATCAACATCGTTACCTAATAAAACTTCTGTAGGGTTAATACGTCCTTCTTCTGGTCCGTTTTCTAATTTTAAAACTCCACGAGGGCAAACAGCAGAACATACACCACAACCTACACAACTAGAACGTACAATGTTTTCTCCTTTTTGCGCATAAGCACGCACATCTATACCTTGCTCACAATAGGTAGAGCAGTTACCACAAGAAATACATTGACCACCGTTTGTTGTAATTCTAAATCTAGATTTAAAACGTTGTACAAAACCTAAATAAGCGGCTAAAGGACAACCAAATCTACACCATACTCTGTTTCCAAAAATTGGATAGAATCCAGTGCCAATAACTCCAGCGAAAATTGCACCAATTAAAAGACTATATACGTTTTGTACTGTTTGTGTTTTTATGCCTAATACTGTGCTAGACTCTGCAAAGAAACTGTAAAGGGTCATAAGCGTCATACCTACCGCAAAAACCAGTACAGCATGTATTAACCAGCGTTCTACTTTCCAAGAAAATAAAGATTTGCTTGAATGTTGTCTATATGGATCTCCTAATGTTTCTGCTAAACCGCCACAGCCACAAACCCAAGAACAGTACCATCTTTTTCCAAAGAAATAAACCATTATTGGTACAATTACTAACGTTAATACAATACCCCAAACAAGAATAAATATTCCTATGCCGCCATTGGCAATAAGATCTTTTAAGTTCCATTGAAAAAAGAAATCGTAATCTAGCGGAAACGCATTTTTAAAATCATAATAAGGCATTTGCAAACGCACCATAATTTCCGGAATTAAGAATGCAAATACTATCTGAAAAAATAAAACAGACGTAGTACGGAATATTTGATACATATTATGCCTGTATTTTATGTACATACGTACTGCCATAACAGACATAACTACACAGTACATAAATCCGTAAACAAACCAATGACCTGCAGGGTTGCCACTAAGAGTTTCACTAATAGGATCTACTAAAAATGTCCAGTTTACTGCGTATTCAGAAAAGAAATAAAGTATGATATAAAAACTTACTAAAAAGAAGAAAACAAGCCAGGCAACTAAACCGCGATTTGTAGCGCTTTGCAGGTAAATACCATCATTCTTTATTCCTTTTTTACCAAGTAAAACAATATTAGGTAATATAAAAAGCAATGCGCCTATTATACCTAAACCAAAGGTTAAAAACCACATAATGCCTTTGTTCTCGGGAATAAAGCCATAACTAGAGGATTTACGCATTGCTGCGGCCATATTATCTCCGGTAGCGTAAACCTTTTTGCCCCATTCTTTGTTTTTTATATGTGTAGCATTAGCACGCTCTATTGCGTCTTCTAAAACAGGAGCTAAAAACGTTGAACTAGAAAAATCCTTATTTATTATTTTAGAGCTAAGATCTTTAATTAAGATTTCACTTTTAATACCTTGACTCGTAATAATTTCATCAAAACCTTTTTGGTCTACTTTAAAATTCCCTAAAAAGGGTGTTGCAGCAAAAATGCCCAATCCCACTAAGAAAATAACAAGGCCTAAATATTTAATTGTCTTCATTTTTTTTATTGATTAAGCGATGTTGAATATTCTTTTTAAACTTTTCTTTTTTGTTGATAAGCTAGTGTTAAATTCAGCATTGTACTTTGCTAAAATTTCAGTTTCGTATTGCTTATAAAATTCAGGATCAAAATTGGCATCTTTTAAATATTGAAGCACGTATTCTACTTCTTTTTTCTGGGTTAGCCACTTGTTAAAAACCTCGTGTCTCATACGAATTCCGAATGTATTTATACCTAAAAATTCTTTAGTGTCTTTATGGTATGCAACTGTAATACATATTTTTTCTTTAGGATGTCTCCAGTGAAAATGAGCCTCGTGATCTTGTTTGCTACGCTCACTAAATACCCAGCCATAGGTTTGGTACTCTACATCTAGAAATTTAGCCGAGTTAAACCAGTGTCCAGGTTTGTATTCCGTTTGGTTGCCGCAAATGGTTTGTGCAAGAGTTTCGCCCATCATTCTTCCTGTGTACCAAACAGCTTCAATTGGTCTTCTGTTGTCTATACCTTGGTGCTGTTCTGCGCAGTCTCCAATGGCATAAATGTCTTTAATAGTAGTCTCTAAAAGCCTATTTACTTTAACGCCACGACCTAATTCTATCCCAGATTCTTTTAAGAAATCTACATTTGGCGATACGCCTGCTGTAAGGCCAACAACGCTACATTCTATAGTTTCTCCTTTATCTGTGGTAATAGCTTTTGCGCGACCGTTTTCATCAGAAATAATTTCTACTAAATTGGTATTTAAACGTAAGTCTATATGGTGTTCTAGAATGTGTTCGTTAATAAGTTCGGACTCACCCTTAGGTAAAACACCATTCCAAAAACTATTTTCTCTAACTAAAAAAGTAACTGGTATTTTGCGACTACGGAGCATTTCAGCCATTTCTATACCAATTAACCCTCCACCAACTATAACCGCTCTTTTACACGTTTTGTTATCAGGAGCATTTTCTTGTAGTTGTTCTAAATCTTGTTTAGAGTATAAGCCTTGTACGCCTTTTAAATCTTGTCCTGGCCATCCAAATTTATTTGGTTTAGAGCCGGTTGCAATAATTAATTTATCATAAGAAATAGAAGAGTCTTCTAATTGTACTTTTTTATTTGCGTGGTCTACATTGTTAACATATCCTTTTACAAGATCTATTCTGTTTTTTTTCCAAAACCAATTTTCATAAGGTTGTGTGTGCTCAAATTTCATATGTCCCATATAAACATACATAAGTGCAGTTCTAGAAAAGAAGTACTCGGATTCGGCAGAAATAATTGTGATTCTTTTGTCAGATAATTTACGAATGTGTCTTGCGGCTGTTATGCCTGCAATACCATTTCCAATAATAACAATGTGCTCCATAGATTTAAAATAATAGTGTCTCTGTCGTGCTTAAACGGCTAAACTTAACGGAGAATTGGTTATTTATATGTTTTCTAAATAAGAATAAACTTGATTTCTTTTTGTTATGAAAATGTGATACTTAACGGGTTTCTTTGCTTCAGATAAAATAAAGACAATGTTGTATGTTTTGTTAAAAGAGATCGACATACTTATTAAATAACACCAATCTTATTATGAAAAATACTATTAAAATAACAGTAATGCTCTTCTTTTTAAGTAGTACATCTATTTATTCTCAAGATACAAATCAGTTTTTCACTAAAGCTAACACTTTTTTTAATACTTATGTGGCTAACGGTAAAGTAGCCTATAAGGATATAAAGGCAAGTCCCGCATTATTAGATGAGTTGGTTACAGATATTAAATCTATACAGGTAACAAAAAGTAAGGCTACGGAATACCAAGCATTTTGGATTAATGCTTACAATATATCAGTAATTAAAAATGTGGTAAATAATTATCCTTTAAAGTCTCCGCTAGATAAAGCAGGTTTTTTTGATAAAATTAAACACAATGTAGCAGGTAAGGAACTTACGTTAAATGATATGGAACATAAAATGTTACGCTCAGTTTTTCCTAAAGAACCACGTTTTCATTTTGTATTGGTATGTGCAGGCCTAGGTTGTCCTCCAATTATTAACGAAGCCTATATGCCAAGTTTACTAGAGGATCAATTGCAAATACAAACGCAAATAGCGATTAATAATCCAAGTTTTATAATGGTTCATAAAAATAAGGTAAAGCTTTCTCAGATTTTTGAATGGTACAAAGGGGATTTTACACAAGACGGAAAATCATTAATAGATTTTGTAAACCTATACAGAGAAGAAAAGATTGATACGAAAGCAAAAGTGTCTTATTACCCATATGACTGGACATTAAATAAACAATAGTTACACGAAACAACAACAACAACAACAACAACAAAACAATTATGAAACAAATAAAAACAATTGCCTTAGTATTAGGTTTACTAACTGCATTTTTAGGATACTCCCAAGAAGATGAAGATGATGCACAAAAGAGCAACATACAACAATACACACCATCTAAATTAATAGGAAAGGGACAGTTTGATATTAAATGGTTTAATAATATTTACACAGAAACAAGAAGTACATTTACAGATGGCAGGCAGCCAAGACAAACATTTTTTACATCTACTTTAGAAGGATATACCGGTGTTGGAGAAAATAATAGATGGAATGTTGGTGTAATACTTAAAATACGTTCTAATACCATAAATGGTACTGAAACTTTAGATGCATTAAAATTTAAGAGCGAAGATGGTATTTCTAGAGCAGGCTTAACATCTTTTGCGCCATCTGTAAAGTTTGTGCCTTTTGAGTCTGTTGGTAATTTTTCTATTCAGAGTTCTTTATATATTCCTTTGGTAGATAATGAAACTGAGAATGGTGTTTTTTTAGATCAAAACGGATTTATTTGGCAAAACAGATTTTTCTATGATTATACATTTCCAGGAGACAAGTGGCAGCTATTCACAGAGTTAAATACAGAACTTAATTTTGGAGATAAAGATAAGAGCTTTGCAAATAACAGTTTAGGGTTAACGCCAGGTATTTTTCTAAGTTATTTTCCAGCAAATAAGTTTACAGTTTTAGCTTTAGCACAACACTCGCAACGTATAGATTTAGGTAACGATTTTAGTCAGAATTACACAGCCTTAGGTGGTGGTGCAAAATACCAGCTTACAAATGCACTTAACTTAGAGTTGTTGTATACTAACTTTGTTGGAGGTGATAATACAGGACTAGGAGAAACATTTAACTTAGGACTTAGAGCAATTTTCTAGGAGCTATTATTAAATAACGTATTTTAGGAGGCTTAAAATTATAGTTTGTGAAAAAGTTAGGTCTCCTTATAGTATGTTGCTTACAATTCTCTTGTAATAGTCAAGTTGAAAAAAAAATAAATGGCGTAAGTTTTGTTTCTTCTAGAGAGAAGGTTACTCAGAAAAATATAGCTCCAATTTTGGCTATAAATGCAAACGCAGCCTCCGTTATGCCATTTGGTTTTATAAGAGATGTGAATGAGCCAGAGCTAATTTTTAACTCGGATAGGCAATGGTTTGGGGAAAGAAGTGATGGTATTAAACACTATGTAGAAATACTACATAAGAATAACATAAGTGTGATGCTAAAACCCCAGATATGGATTAGAGACGGTAAGTTTACGGGCACTCTAGAAATGAATTCTGAGGAACACTGGCAAACGCTTGAAAAATCGTATTCAGATTTTATTTTGAGTTATGCGACTCTAGCGCAAGAAGTAAAAGTAGATGTTTTTTGTATTGGTACAGAGTTGAAAAAATTTGTACTGCAAAGACCAGATTTCTGGAGCAATTTAATAGTAGAAGTTAAAAAAGTATACAAAGGTAAATTAACGTATGCTGCAAATTGGGATGAGTACCCTAAGGTGCCTTTTTGGGATAAAATAGATTATGTAGGTGTAGATGCTTATTTTCCATTGTCCAAAGAGCAACACCCAACTATAGCGCAGTTAAAAGCAGGTTGGCAGCCACATAAAAAAGCATTAAAACAAATGTCTGACTCTATTAGTAAGCCAATCTTGTTTACGGAATATGGGTACAGAAGTATGGATTTTACAGGAGAAAGACCGTGGCTGGTAGATCGTAACCAAACTAATGTAAATTTAGAAGCGCAATCTAATGCAACTAAAGCTATTTTAGAAATGTTTTGGACAGAGGATTGGTTTGCTGGTGGTTATGTTTGGAAATGGTTTATAGATCATGACAATGTTGGAGGATCAGAAAACAACAGGTTTACACCGCAAAATAAACCAGCGGAATTGGTTTTAAAAGAATATTATGGCTTTAAGTAAATTAAAATATTTTTTTCTTTTTTTAATTTTGATAACCTATGGTTGTTCAGAAGATGGATTAGCAAACGTATCTTCTTTAAAAGTTGCACTGGATGGCGAAACCGTAGTTAAAGATAATGTTATTGCTTGTGCAGCTAGTGCAGACAACAAAGGGGGAGTAAATGTATTTTTTTATCCTAGAGAAGGAGCTACTAATTTTAGATATTTTGAAACTGAAAATTTAGAGGTTGATAAAAATAATTTTGATACATACACAGAAAAAGCTCCTGTTATCTTTGATGTTTTTAATGGCGAGCTAAAGCGTTTTTCTGTTGAGTCATCTAAAGAAAAATGGGTTGTTGTTTCTTTTATTGAAGAAGGTAAGGTTCATATATGCAATCCAATACATCTAAAACACATTACAAAGCCTACAGAAAAGCAAAGCACAGTTAGTATAAATTCTGATAACCCAATAATGCCTGTTTTTTCTTGGGAAGATGGTTTGTATACGGATTCTGCTATCTATTTTCAGGTGCTAACAGATGCTGATTCTAATTTTTTATCAGGAACGTACACTTTCGACAAAATGTTTCAGTATTATAATTTAGATAATGTTGTTTTAAATATTACAAAAAAATCACCACCAAACTTAATTCGAACCAAAAACTATGGTTTTACATTAATGGCAGTTAGCCAAGACAATTGGGTTAACTTGCTTGTAGAAACCAACTTTTCTCCATAATTATGAAAAAATTACTATTCTTATTTCTAATTCTTTTTTGTGTAACTGGTTTTTCACAAGAACTAAAAATAGCAGACGTTAGTTTTGTTGGAGCTAAAAAAACCAAAGTATCTTTCTTAAAAAGTATTGTAGCCATAGAAAAAGGTATCCTTACAGATTCTAGCACTATACGTATTGCTGTAAACCAACTTAAGAAATTACCGTCTATCGCAAATGCTACTTTTCAATTGGTGCAAAACACGGTAGATACTAGTTATAACTTAGTTTTTACTGTAGAAGAGAATTTTACTATTATACCGTTTGCAAATTTGTATACCTCTTCTAATGATGATTTTGCTTTTAGGGTTGGTTTGCAGGAGTTTAATTTTACAGGTCGAAATATTACAGTAGGTGGTTTTTATCAGAAAGACATATTTAACTCTTATGGCGTTTTGCTTAGAGCTCCGTATCTATTTAGTGCAAAAGCAGGTTTAGCTGTTAGCTATAACAATTTAAAAACACAAGAGCCTATTTTTTTTGATGGATCTTCGGCAGATTATAAATATCACAACTCTTCTATAGAGGTTCTTGGTTTGTATCAATTTAACCAAAACCACAGCATAGATTTAGGGCTTAATTTTTTTACTGAAAAATACAATTACATACGTGGGGCTACTAACGAAACAGTGCCGCAAGCATTGGATGTAAATAAGTTTTCTTATAAAGCCATTTATAAATACAGCAACATACAATACCATTACCAATATTTAGACGGATTCAAAAGTTCTTTAAATTTTCAGTACGTGCATAGTTCTACAAAAGAACTAGATAATTTTGTAGTAGCCTTTAACGACTTTGTTTACTACAAAAGAGTAGGTGAGCGTGGCAACTGGGCTAATAGATTGCGAGTTGGTTTAGCTACTAATGATGAAACACCTTTTGCTCCTTTTTCTGTGGATAACAATATAAATATAAGAGGTGTTGGTAATAT
Organism: Cellulophaga sp. 20_2_10; assembly: GCF_023476645.1. Classification (GTDB taxonomy): domain Bacteria; phylum Bacteroidota; class Bacteroidia; order Flavobacteriales; family Flavobacteriaceae; genus Cellulophaga. Next base: position 4,952 of record NZ_JAMCOJ010000010.1, on the reverse strand, counting down.
AATAGATAGAGGTACTGGCGCTTTGGTTTTAAATACAGAGTATAGATATACCTTGGTAGATAAAAGTTGGTTTGTATTACAGGGAAATACATTTGTAGATGCCGGTACGTGGCGTAATCCAGGAGGAGAGTTTCAAGATTTTTTAGAACCGGAGAATATTAGGGTTTATCCTGGAGTTGGACTTCGATTTATGCATAAGAAGATTTTTAATGCCATTTTTAGAATAGATTACGGCTATGGAGTAACAAAAAATGCATCAAAAGGCTTAGTTTTTGGAATTGGGCAGTATTTTTGATAATATTTGCGTAAAAGTCCTATAAATGATAATTAAGAAGTTTGTAATAGTTAGTGTGGCGTTGTTTTTAGCCTGCACTCAACTCTATTCTCAAGATAAAGAAAAAACGGTTGTAGCTCAAAAAGGCGAAGGTATTTATACGCTGCTTCGTAAGTTTGATATGAGTCCGTCTAAATATTACTCAGATTTTATTGCTATAAATAAAGATAACCTTAGAAATGGAAAACATTTATACGAGGGTAGAACATATATAATTCCAGATAGACTTATTAAGGTTGATGGAAAAGAAGCGTTACCTGCAATAGTTAACGGCTATCCTATTTTTGGTAAAAAATATGCAACAGTAGAACAAAAAAGCACAAAACTTAAAGGAGCTGTTTATTATTTGATTTCTGGTCACGGTGGCCCAGATCCTGGAGCTGTTACAAAATATGGTAAAAAGTTAATTTCTGAAGACGAATATGCATATGACATTACCTTGCGTTTAGGAAGGGAGTTAATAGCTCACGGAGCTTTGGTTTACATTATTATTAGAGATGAAAATGATGGCATACGAGATGAGAAATTACTAATGGTAGATTATGATGAGGTTTGTTACCCAAATAAAGTAATACCATTAAATCAAGTAGAGCGTTTAAAGCAAAGGGTAGACGCCGTAAACGACTTGTATATAAAAAACAAGGGAAAGTATCAACGGTTAATAGTTACGCATATAGATAGCAGGAGTGTGGGTCAAAATATAGATGTTTTCTTTTACCATCATGAAAAAAGTAGTAATGGTAAGCGTTTGGCAGAAAGTATACACAAAACGTTTGATGATAAGTATAAAGAATACCAGCCGAACAGAGATTATACAGGTACTTTTTTAGATAGGAGTGGCTTATACTTGGTTAAAAATACAATGCCAGCTATGGCGTATATAGAAATAGGAAATATTCAAAATAAAAAGGATCAGAAACGTATATTGGTTCCGGAAAATAGACAAGCACTGGCAAAGTGGATTAGTGAGGGTGTTTTGCTAGATCATAAAAAGAACAACTAACTCGCAATATTTTTTTTGTAGTACTTGTGAAGTTCTTCTGGGCTTTTGCCTAGCGTTTTTTTTAGGTGGATAATACCAAAATGATACTGTAAAGTTATCATTCCTTTTTGCTGATATTTTCTAGCAGAGGTAGTTACTTTATCTTTAATAATGGCAAATTTGGTAGATTTATATAGGCGTTCTATAAGTTCTCCGTCTTCATAGATTATGTACTTTTCGTTAAAGCCATTCAGCTTAAAGAATAAATCTTTAGAAATAAAAAGCGATTGGTCACCGCCTCTACATACTTTATGATTTATACGAGTAAACCAAGCAAAGAATTTTAAGAAGAAACTTTTGCTATCAAACTGCATTCTAAAACTGCCAGCAGCTCTGTCTTTAGTTGTGGTTTTTAATATTTTACAATCAAATTGATATGGAGGAATAGTGTCTGCGTGTAGAAAATAGAGAATATCTCCTTTGGCAGCTTTTGCGCCAGCATTCATTTGCTTAGCGCGTCCTTTGCCTGAAGAAATTACAGTAACATTAAGAGTAGATGCAATAACGATAGTATTATCTATACTGCCACCATCGACTACAATTATTTCTGCTATTTGTTTAAAAGTACTACGTTGTTTTATTGCGGTAATAAGCTTTGCAATAGTAGCTTCTTCGTTGTAAACAGGAATTATAATACTTAGCTTATTTTGCTTCATTAAGGCTCCAGTTATAGTCTATGTATTTTACCTTAGCATCTTCTACTATTTTTACTGTGGCGTATTTGTTTATAAAACCTATTAAAGATGTGTTCTCTGTAAAGTCACTTTTAAACCACTTAAATATTTCAGATAACTGAACATCATTAGTGCTTATTTTATTTCTTTTTTTATCAGCTATAAAATCTTTGGCAGCAGTTTCTAGTTGTGCATCCATAGTGCTCGCTAAAAAAGCGTTGTTAACTAATTTAGGACAAGAGTAAGACGCGCAATTTATTGCAAAATGTATACGTGGTTCATTCATTTTACGCAAAACCTTGTGTTCTATATACCCTAAAGAAAACATTTTATCTCCAATGGCAACAACATCTTTGTCCCAAGGAGATTTTATGTCTTTTATACTTTTTGTTGGATAATTATCTACTATTAATTTTACAGTACCAGCATTGTAAAGGTTGATGTAATATGCTAATTTCTGATTTTTTGACCAATTTTTAGCGGGAGAGTTTTTTTGTAAAAGAGTAAGGTATTCTTCTAAGCCAGCCTTGTCTTGTAAAAACGCTTTATAGTTTACATCGCCATTTGCATTTACGTTTTTCTGAAGTAAAGCACTCCATTTTTCGTTACTAGGTACTTCATTAAACGAAGTCTCTTCTATAGTTTTAGAAGAGCTGAAATAAAAATAACCAAGCGTTACTATGGTAATTACTAGGGCAGATATTTTATAAACCATTTTCAATTGTATATTTCTTAGTTTGTCTTTTAAAATCTAAAAAACTTACATTGTTTTAAGTAGACCTCTAAAAAGTTTTATCATTTGTGGCTCTGTTTCTCCGGCTATTCTAATAATTTCTTTAATGTTAGCAGGTTCTAGATTGTTAGGGTCACATTCATCTGTTAATACAGATACGGCAACAACAGGTAGTTTTAAATGGTTGGCAACTATAACCTCCGGTACGGTACTCATGCCAACAGCATCTGCACCAATAATTTTAAGCATTCTGTATTCAGCCTTAGTTTCTAACTGCGGGCCTAGCACAGATGCGTATACGCCAGCGTGCATAGTAATGTTTTCTTTTTTAGCAATGTCTTGTAGTGTTTTACGCATTTCTACATCGTATGGTTCGCCCATATCTACAAAGCGCTCGCCAAACTGAGAAACACCTTTAAAAGCAAGCGGAGAGCCTCCTAAAAGATTTATATGGTCTTCTAGTAGCATAATATCTCCTTTTTTAAAGTCTAGGTTAATTGCACCTGCGGCATTAGAAATAAAAAGTTTTTTAATGCCAAGTTTATGCATTACACGTATGGGGTATGTTACGTCTAGTAAATCATAACCTTCATACATATGAAACCGACCTTGCATTACGACTACTTTTTTACCCTCTAGTGTGCCGTAAATTAATTTTCCTGTGTGGAATTCTACTGTTGCTAGTGGAAAAAAAGGAATGTTGTTGTAATGAGCCTCAATTGGATTTTCTATTTCATTGGCTAAGCTTCCTAGTCCTGTGCCTAAAACAATTCCTATTTCAGGAGAATCAAAACCTTTGTTTGTTAGGTATGCTATAGAGTCTTCAATTTCTTGTTTAATCATTTTTTATATGTTTTAAAAAAGGTTTAAAAGCTTCAATATCTTTGATGTCTTCGTAATAATCAACATCATTTTTAGCTTCTAATAACTTTATGTTTTCGTCTTTTAAATTATCTAAAGTGTCTTGTAGAACAGTGTCTGTGCCCCAAATTTTATTTTTAAAAATAGCAGAATTAAGTTTTTTCATTCCTAATAAATAGTATCCACCATCTGTTGCTGGACCAATAACAAAATTGTGTTGGTCTAGTTGTTCAAATGCGTTATTTAAGTCTTCTGTAGTGATATCGAACATATCACTACCAACAATAATAATATTTTTGTATCCATCTTTAAAACCTTGATTAAAGGCATTTAGCATACGTATACCAAGGTTGTCCCCGTCTTGCAATTTTTTATCGTAGATGTTGGTGTTCCAAATATCATTTTTTCTAATAGCAACAGAGTAATGTACCTGTTTGTCTGCCTTTAAATTCTCGGTAACCGAAACGGTATGCGCTAATAAGAATTTGTAAATATCTAGAGCAGCTTGGTCACCCGTTTTGGCGGCTAATCGAGTTTTACATTTTCCTAATTCAGGATTTCGTGTAAAGATTAACAGTAAGTTTTTGTTTAAATTTTTCAAAATGTAATTAATAAATTTTCACGGCATTGGTCACTAATTTAGACCAACCCTTACTGTGTGTATGTATATTATTTGTCTCTGTGTTGTCTAAAGTGTAAACGGGGTTGTTCTTGTTCTTCCATTCAAAAATACCTCCATATAAGTTTTTTACGTTGGTGTAACCTGCATCTTTTAGTTTTTCTCCAATATCCTCAGAACGTATGCCGATAGAGCAGTACACAATTATCTCTGCGTTTTTATCTGTTATTTTAGTAGTTACTTTTTCCAAGTTAAAAAAATCGTATCCAACACAGATAGCTCCTTTTATATGGCTTGTGTTAAATTCTAGTTCTTCTCTTGTGTCTAGTAAAACAATATTTGTTTTGGTGGATAAAGAATCTATAGAGATGTATGGTATACTCTCTGTGTTGTATTTTATTAATAGTTTTTTTATAGATGACTGCGTAAAACCTTGAACCGAGAATAAAAGAAATACGCAAAAAAGAAGTGTAGGTTTTTTAATCACAAGATTTATTGTTTTAGGTAAAGATAAGTTTTTGTAAATTCTTTTAAAACAAGAAAGATTAAAATATTGTATTGCAGTGATTAATTTAAAGGTAAAAAGTACTTTTTAGCTTATTTTAAGGTTAGAAGTTTCTCCAATATAAAATCTATCAATAAATTTACTGTAAAGAAAATATATAAAGTGCTGTTGCATAGGGTGAATA
>NZ_JAMCOJ010000001.1 GCF_023476645.1 Cellulophaga sp. 20_2_10 | reverse complement strand
CAACATAATTTTATTCAGTTACAATTACTCAGAGAATATTTGTCTTACTAGTCGATATTTTAAATTTCAACTGTAATATTTACTAACGTCACGTATATGAAATGTAGCGTGTAAAAAGACGCTAACTTTTCGGATTATACACGAGCCGAATTTTTAAATTTTTCTTTTTATCTTAATTTTCTCAAAAAGCCAAATTTAAAAATTTGGCGGACTTCGAAAACATACACAAACCTTTCGGAAAGCCTATAATAGCTATGTTTTATATACATTGTTGTGAGCAGTATTATTCGCAATACTTTTCAAATCTCAACGTTTTCAACGCTTTTATGAATTCCGTTTGAGTTTTCTCCGATAAAAATTTTCCGTAAAAATTAAATTTAGTTTTATCGTATTTCTTTTTAATTCCAGACAAACTATCTATATAAATTCCGCTTGCACCGAAACCTTTATTTTTTGGTCGAATTATTTTTACTCTAAAACAAGCAATTGTATCATATTCGACATCATATTTCAAATAGTCACGTAAATCTATGTCTTCGCTTGACCAATCTTCTGTAATTAGATGTTTTGTTCTAGGCAATAGTTTTCTTTCTCTATTTGATAATTCCGCAAGAGTTTCTTCATTATAAACCATTGGAAAATCCGTACTAACATCGCCTGAATATCTACCTAAATCAAAATTCAGAGTATCATTTTTGTCAGTTATCATTCCGCCAACATAACTATCGATTCCTTTTCTTTCGTATTTGTTCCATTTTTCAGGAACAGTAATTTCAAATCGTCCAAAGTCAATAGTCTTATATTTTTGACTTGCACAAGAGCAAATCAGAAGTAAAATTAGTGTTGACAAAGGTTTGTTCATATTGCTCACAACGTTAAATATATGGCAAGTAGGGCAGAAGATAAAAAAGTATTTTCAGTTAAGCCACAAGCCAAATCTTTTTATTTTGTTTTAATTTTTCTTCTTTAATACCAAATCAAAAGATTTGGCGACTTTGCAAATAGACAACAACCTTTGAGTTAAAAACTAATTGGCCTATTTGCTATATATAGTGTTAGGTAACGTTTTTTATATTCCGTTTATAATTTTTGGTAATCCGATAGAAACTAAAAATCGATTGCTTCCAAAAAACTCAAGAACACTTTTAGATGTCATTTTTCGAGTTTTTTTACATTCTATTTTGAATTCCGAGTAATCCATTCCAATCTCATTTAAGTATTTACCCGCATAGCTTTTTTTGTCAGCCAACATGGATAAAATAATGTGCTCAGGGTTTACTTCTTTGTCTAAATACGTTCGAGCATAATATTTAGCATTTTTTAAAGTATGCTCAAATTCTTTAGTCAAAAAATATTTCTCTACATTTTGCTTTTCATTTGATTTTAATATTTTTATTAATTTTTCAAACTTCCAGCTTTTAGATTCAAATATTTTTTGAGGTAGATTGTCAGATTTTAAAATAGCTATTATAAAATGAAAAGAAGATATATGACCAGAGTTTAAATCTATCGCTATTAATCTACTGTCGGATATTATTTTTTCTAATTCAGAATTAAATTTCATTTTTCTCTAATGTTACCTAACGCTTGAGCTATGCGTAGTGCGGAGGCAAGGAAACTTTTCTTTTCCGTCTGCGCACAAAGCTAAAGCTTATTGTTTAGTTTTATTTTTTCTTGTCCAAAGCTAAATCCATAAGATTTAGCGACTTCATAAATATACACAGACCTTTCCGTTTAAGCCCTAAAGTCCGCATTACGTATAGGTTCTGTTGGCAACTGGCTTTTATTTCTTATTGAGTAATCTCAATCTTTTTAGATACTCACCATTTACCTCATTACTAACTTTTAATAAAACTCCTTCGTATTTATATTCAATATCAGAATTATAAGGTGTTGCTACAATTTTATATTTGTTTTGGGCTATTTCTCTATAATGGTTGAGCCAGATTATTGAGTCAATTCCATCCTGGTTTTTTTCAACTCCTTTGAGGAAATAAGTTGAGTCCGTTTGATGGTCAATTCGCGCTATTAGTTCAGTATTATCAGGATAATCTTCAATCTGGTAATTTCCCACTCTATAAACATACCCAATTAGGGAATCATTTTCATACAATTCAAAAGTTCCAGATTTTACTCCGTCCGTCTTTGAATTACAGGAAATGAATATGAATAGAATTAAGAAATAATAATATTTTTTCATGTGCTTTTGAGCTTGTTGCCAACGGTCTTGTGTATGGAAAGTTGCGTTTTTGTGTGCGAGGATTTTCCGCAGGAAAATCAGACGTAACAAAAATGCAACTGCCTTTGGTTAAGCACTAAACTACGCAATTTTTTATACACGTTGTTGCCAAGTCGTTGATTTTTTTCAGAGTTCTAATTGTCCAGTTAAATTCCGTTTTTTGCTTTTCCGCGTTTGAGTAAATTCAGTCAGCATTTTATTCCGCCAACTTTTTCAATTCCGATTGAGTGAGTAATTCCGACACTTGCTGAATTCCGCATACAGTTCAGTTTTCGGTTTTCAATTCAGATGTCGATTCCGCAAACGACCTAAAAAGTCCGCTGTGATTTTCATTAAGCATTTGAGTGATAATTCAGCGTAATATTTGAAATTCGGCAGTATATTTTTTCTAATTTTACTTTCTTAAAGATCAAAAAAAGAACTATACTTTTTTTTTACTCAGAGTACGTTGCGCAATGCTTGGCAACGGTTGAGCTATGAACAGTACGGGAGCAAACTAGCGTTTGCTTTCCGCCACGCACAGAGCGAAATCTTTTGGTTTTGTTTTTTCTTTTTTTGTCTCAAAGCGAAATCCCAAAGATTTCGCGACATTATAAATATACACAGACCTTAGCGTTTAAGCCCTAAGCCCGTATTGTTTATAGGTTTTGTTACCACACGTTTTCTTTTTGCGAAACTAGCTCATATGGTTTGCATGCACTTTCCATTGCCATATATTCTAACTCTTCTTGTGTAATAGGTTTTGGGAAAATCTTTGCTTTAACTCTCGAAAACCAACCATTATAAATACCTGCTTTTTTCGAAATCCTAATCATTTCATTTTTGCTTAACACTTTTTCAATTCCGTTTTCATAATCTACCTTTATAAGAGGGAATCTAGCGTTATTTTCATCTGTTAGAATTGACTGTTTTTTTACTGCCTTACTTATCGATTGCATAAAATCTATAATAGTATTCAGTTCCGATTCTGATTTTAGTTCAGAAGGTTTTATATCAAATTCAATTTGCTCTGGGCAAAAAAAATATGATTTTATGACTATTCCATTTAAGTCAATTGTCAACGATTTTGTTTCTAATTCTCCAGTTTCATCATTCCATATTTTTTGAACAAATCCGAAGTCTATCTTATCTGTACTATTTTGCTTATCAACTCCAAATTCTAAGTCATATTTAGAGTTCAAGAAAGAAATGAGTTGTTCCCAATCAGATTTACTAGTGTCTTGAATATAAATATCCCTCAATGCTCCGTCCGACTCGAAAATCCATTTTGCTTTATTCCAATTTCTTTCGTTTCTCATCAAATGTGTGGTAACGCCTAAGCTATGAGTAGTGCAGGAGCTGAGAAGCAATTCCCATTCCGCCATAACGCTTAGCAAAAGCTTTTTGTTTTAATTTATATTTTTTGTCTAAAGTAAAATCCTAAAGATTTTGCGACCTCATAAAAATACGCGAACCTTTCGATTAAGCCCGAAGCCCGCATTACTTATAGGTTCTGTTGTAAAACGTACTTTTTTCAGACCTCGATTGAGATAGTAACTTTTCCACCCAGTCCCTTTTCTACAATTTCATACAACGTTTTTAAGGTCAAATTACTTCCGTTGTTTTCAACTCTTGAAATGTAGGTGCGTTTTTTGTCCACCAGCTCGCCAAGTTGCTCTTGCGTCAAATTTTTCTCTTCCCGGGCTTTTCGTAAAAGCAGACCAATTTTAAAAGATTCGAAATCTCTTTCGAGTCCATCTCTGCGTTCCGTTCCTTTTTTTCCGTAAACGGTGTCCTTTATATCTTTCCAGCTTTTCGTGTCCATCTTATCTTTTTTTGTCTTCATAGTACAAATTCATTAGTCCGACTGCTTTGTCGATTTCTTTTTTCGGAGTCTTTTGCGTTTTCTTGGCAAATCCATTCAACAGGATTACGAGTTTACCCTTGTCGAAAAAGCAGAATACTCTCCAAATGTTTGAGCCCAATTTTATACGAGCTTCATAAAGTCCTTTTGTTCCAACAATTGTTTTAAGATAAGTCGAGGGAACTCTTTCATACGTTTCGATTATTTCGATGACCTTGAATATCTTGTCCTGAACCTTTTTCGGCTGTTTGAGTAAGAATTCTTCGAAATAGTTTTTGTACTGGATTACCTCCCTAACTTTCTCCATTACTCAAAGGTAACTTAAAAGTTACTATTTTCAAAGCTATAACGTTGAATGTAGATGAAATGTTGTAATTGAGCAGTATGTTTTACAACGGTTTAGCTATGAACAGTACGGGAGCAAACTAGCGTTTGCTTTCCGCCATGCACGTAGCGAAATCTTTTGGTTTTGATTTTTCTTTTTTGTGTCAAAGCGAAATCCCAAAGATTTCGCGACCTCATAAAAATACGCAAACCTTTTGTTTAAGCCCTAAGCCCGTATTGTTTATAGGTTTTGTTATATGGCGTTTTTCTTTATTCTTTGTTCTATAGCATTGGAAATTGACAAACTAGTTGCATCATTCTTTTTCAACAGAGTAATAACAAGTTTTAAGTAACCAAACTTGTTTTTGACGTCTGTTAGTTCACATATTTTCGAATTTGGAATAAGGGCATTTTTTAAGTTAAAAACTCGGAGCATTGCGTTATAATCCTGATTTTGAACTATACCGTCGAATTCTAATTTTATTTCATCAAATATTTTTTGTTTGTCGATATTTCCAAAATTTGTATTTATTTCGGTCATAACATTTGCAACTGTTTTTTCTTCGAAATAAGTCGCTTTTATCATTTCTCGTTTTAAAAGTTCTTTAAAATGTAATAGTATTTGACTTTCTATTTGAATGTTGAAAAAATCTAATAAATTTTGTTTTACCTGATTGAAAGTTTCAACTGGGTTTTTACCCATATGATTGGAAACTGCTTTTACAATTTCTTCAATTAATAAAAGATTTTCAGCCTCTGCTACATCGAGAACCCAAATGTTTTTATCGTTAAGTCTATCAATATCATCATTCTGCCTTCTATCTCTATCAATTATACCATATGACTGAATTTGGTGAAAGGCTGTTTGTTCATTAAAGGATTTTACAGAATGAATGACCTTGTCACAACTGCCGAGAGGTTTGATGGTATGGTTTGGGTAAACTTGACCATAAAGTTGGTAGTCAATACTGCTATTATCTCCTTCTAGAAATAATACAGGTTTACGGCTGCCTAAAATCTCTAAATATAACTGTTCGGGAATTGGTGTTGCGTCCGCCAGTATCTCGTAGTCCCAAATATTATTGCCTTCATAGGTTTTAGCCCAAATTTTAGTGGCGTTTTGTCTTGTAAAAGCAAAGTCTATGTCGTGTGTCAAATAAATAAAAGCACAATCAGGTCTTTCGTTTTCAATAAGGTCAAATAGTTTTTTTACAAGGGACTTGTGCAGATGCATTTCAGGTTCATCAATAATTACAATTGAGTTTTTCGGTGAGCACACAACTTCTCCGATTAAATAAAATATTACTCTTTCCCCATCACTCATTTGCGATGCGTTATAAACATTAGCTGCCTGTCCAGTTGGATAAGTTTCTATTATCCCAGCACGTTTTAGTAATTTTCGGTGAGGTAGAACTTGTTCCCATATAGAATGTACGGTATCAAGTTTAGTTATCGGTTTGTTTATGCGACCTTCTTTATAATTCAGAGATTCTTCATATTCTTCAGTATGTAATAAAACTAGTAATTTGTCAAAATCATTTAGCAAATGCGTACTGATATTCCTTCCCCAACGATTGTTCGTCTTTTCGTTTAAATGAGTTTCATCATTCCATGTATCAACATGGATTCCATATAAGAATTGAGTTTCAGCTATTTTTTTTGAAGTTGGACTAACTACAGTTGGAAATGTAAGTGATTTTTGTGCTGATATTCGATGGACTAATTTGTTATATTTTGTTTCAATATTAGAACCCAGCCTTGTTTTACCAGAACCATTCGCGCCTACTATTACTAATTGTTGAAAATCTAACTGTGGATTTGTATTTGGATTGCCTTTTTTAGTTGGTAATTCTATTATCATTCTTATTTTTTTTCAAATGCCATATAACGTAAGGATAACCGTATAAATACGGTTATTTCTATTTTATACGCATGGCTAATCTAATGGATTTTTTATTGTTTTAAAAGTATTTGTGGCTACATGTGTGTAAATTTCTGTTGTTTTAGTAGAGCTATGCCCAAGTAATACTTGAATTTGTCTTAAATCTACACCCGATTCTAATAAATGTGTAGCAAAACTATGGCGCAGTACATGTGGCGTAACACTTTCACGTATTCTAGCTTTTTCAGAGGCTAATTTTACAATTCTCAGAACACTCTCTCCACTGTATTTGCCACCTTTTTGTCCTTCAAACAAATAATCCTTTGGTCTAAACTCTTTAAAGTAAATCCTTAAATCGTCCAAAGCATTCTTTGAGAGAAGGGTAAATCTATCCTTATTACCTTTTGAGTTTTGTACTCGGACTAACATTCGCTTACTATCAATATCATTTACTTTTAGGTTTAAAAGTTCACTTTTACGTAAGCCAGAACCATATAGTAATTTTACAACACACCTATGTTTTATATTATTTGTATTGTTAATTATTGAAAGTATTTCTTCTTTAGAAATTACTTTTGGGAGCTTATATTCTTTACGTGGGCGTTCTATATCATAGAATCTATGAGGCATTCCAAGTACTACTTCATAATAAAATTTAATAGCATTTATTACTTGATTTATATAGGAGTTCGACATTTTTTTTTGGATGAGATGCTGGAGAAAACCTCTAATATCACTCTCATCCAACGTATTAATTTCTCGGTCATTATAAAAATTAATAAACATTTCAAAAAAAGGAACATATATGCGAACTGTATTGTTAGAGTACCGTTTGAGTTCAAGCTTTAATAAATATTCTTCAGGGCAATACTTATAATGTGGGTTAATTTTTCTTTTTCGAAACCAGCTTATGTCTAATGTTTCATTATACTTGTTAATTGCTTTATTGGCGAAAAAACGGTTATAATTTATCCAAATTACGCCTTTGAACACATATAAAATATCATTTAAATTCTGCTGGGTATTTGGTACATACACCATTTTGTATTGATCACTCCATTTTGGATTAGATAAACTTTTAATTAGCGCCTGAATAACTTTATCAGATTCAAATTTTATACCAATCATCTTGGTGTCATTAATCATTAGATGATATAAGGTTATAGACTTAATATGTTGTTTGTATGATGAATTCATAGGATTGATTTCAAGAATCTAAAACTAAATTATAGTATCTAAATGGTTTAATCGTATCTTAATCGAATAATATTCGCATACACATTCACTTAATTTTATAGATATGAAAATACATCAACAATGTAAGTATTGTAAAAAAGAAATTCAGGGAAGGATAGATAAGAAATACTGTAACTTACATTGTAAGAGTGCATACCAATATCAAATATCTAAAGAACAACCACAGAGGTTTTATAATATTGTAGATAATCAGTTGAAACTTAACCGTAAAATTCTGAAAGAATTCAATAAAGGTGGCAAAGTCACGGTAAGAACCGAACTAGTTAATGAATTAGGCTTTGACTCTAATTTTTTTACGCACTATTGGAAAAACCAAAAAGGAGAAGTTTACCTATTTGTTTATGAATATGGTTTTCTGAAAATAAAAGAGCATAACAATGAAAAGTATGTTTTGGTGCTCTGGCAGGATTATATGAAATTTAATAAATCTAAAACTGTAAAATAAATATTCTACCAAATGATTGGTTAAGAATATAAGCAAAAGACTAAATTTTTAATTTGCCATAATTTACTCAAATCAAAATGTAATATTATTTTTATTAATATTTATAACTTTAAGGTTCATAAGAAGAATAGATTATATTTTTAGAGTTCTTATTTCTGTTTTAGTGTGCGAATAGGTGTGCATAATTATAAGCAGATATCACATACGTCGGATTAACAGTGTGTTGGGTAGAACAGGGTTAAGCCTGCCACCCCGACCAAGAAAGCCTTTCAGGAAACTGAGAGGCTTTTTTATTTTATACTATTAAAGCTAAAAAAGCTTCTCTTATATAGGGAAGCTTTTTTTGTATAATAGTGTTTTTAGAATAGAAGACACTGAAAATTTTATACAATAGAAATTTAAATTTATCTTTAGAATTAAAGTTTAAACGGATTCCATTTTTCTCCAACTGCAGTACGTTCTGCACCAACTCCAATTGGCATTTCAAATAACTGATTTAATGTACTATCTAATTCCACAGCATTCTTTAAAGAAATAATTTTTGCATTTTCTTCAGTGTGTTCATCCTGTCCGCACAAGAACTGCCAATCTCCATCATTGTCGTGTGATGCGTATAAAATAGGTCTTTTAAGATCGGTCGCGTGGTTACACGTAAAAATGGCTTTATTTTCTGCATCACTGAATTTAAATTCAGTTTTGTGTTTATCCTTTTTTTCTTTTCTAAATAGATTAAATAGGCCCATAATAGCTGTTTACGTTATTAAAAATTACAGTATTAAAAGTAAGTAAATATTTTATTTTAAAGCGATTAGGTGGATTGTCTTTTTCTAAAGGTTACTATTTAGCTTATATTTTTTTTCATTACAACATACTCAATTTCCCCTTTTTTAAATCTATTTTTGGTTAATATCATTCCGAATTTAGCGTAATAATCAGATTTGTCTGTTCGAGCATTACACCATATTTTATTTAGTTTTTCATCTTCTGCTATGCTAATAATTCTGTTTAATAATATTGTTCCATATCCTTTTCCTTGATATTCTGTTAGTGTTGCAAATTTTCTAAACTGCGCTGCTTTATTTGTAATAAATAGCGATATAACAGAAACCATTTTGCCATCAATAAATAACCCAAAATGTCTTCCTTGATCATGATTTTCTAGCTTAACGTAGTTAATAGGTTTATTTGGCCACATAGTTCTATGGCGAATATTTAATGTTTCTTCAGAAGTTATTTCTATGATTTTGGGAGTCATTAAAGCTTGGATTATTGGTAGTTTAGTAGTGTTTTTTTATTTTAACATCCCTTTTCATAATTCCAGACATTAAGAGTTTCATTTTCCGAGATAAGCTTAATCCAACCTGTATACGTTGTAATAACAAGGTTATCTTCACCAGAACAAGGGTGTTTTCTATATTTTGTGACTTTTACTTTATTCCATTTCCCTTTCTTCTCAGTGGTTAACTTAATGCCAAACAAGTCTCCTTTTAGTGTTACTATTTTAGCATAGTTTGTAGAAGGTCCCTTTCTTAGGTTAAGTCCTTCTTTAGTAGCATACCATTCTGTGTTTTTCTCAATAGCATAATTCATCCAAGAAATTGGTCTTAAGTTTTTAGATTTTAGTTCTTTAAAATTAATCCATAATCCATTTTTAAGTTTTACAAACTCAGAGACTGAGTCAACAAAAACTAAAGCCATTGTCTCATACCCAACCATTTCAAGATTTGGATATTCTAATTTTTTTTCAACCCCATTTTTTTTAATAAAAGCGGTGTAGAATTCTTTGTTATGATCAGCTTCTCCTAAATAGATATGCCCTTGAATTTTTCCGTTAGGTTTGTCATATATTTTAATTCCAGAATCTGGAATATAAACGCAGCATAATTTAAATTCCTTACTGGGCATTAGAACTCCAGCCTTAAATTCTTGAGAATAAATAGTGTTAGAGCTAATGGTAAAAAGTAGTATTACTAATATATTCTTCATTTTTTAACGAGGATAAAGGTTTTATCTTTTTTTTCTATCATTCTTTAGACTTTACAATTTTTAGCCATTCTTTTTCTATCGTATTTAATTGTTCAAAATCGGCCTTATATAGTAGATTCGGTTTATACCAACTTTGAGATAAGTAATAATCTTGAATTAGTTTTGTTTTAAATACGTATCCTCTAATAGCAAAAGGAAGGTTTCTTAAAATTTTATAAGAGTCTTCATTTTCAGAATCTGTAGCTGTATTTTCAGGGTTTATTTTACTCGGTAAATTATGGTAGTCAGAATCAAAAGAAGTAAAGTGATTTTTTATAGGTCCGTCTGTTGACGTTACATACAACTCACCTTTAGGATGAAAATTTCTCTTTTTAAATGATATTTTACCGTCATAGGTTATAAATGCAGTACTTAGATTATTAGGACTAAAACTTCTTCCGTTGTCAATTAACCAATTTTCTGTAGTGTTAAAAAAGCTGTTTCTTACGCTAAAACCTTGATTGTCTCCCATTTCTATATTCAAAGTAAAATCATCAATCTGGTTATTAGCCCATCTGTTTGCAGCAGTTAAAATATAATCAAAGCTGTAAGAATCGGATATTGATCCTGACATTTGAAACCTATAGGTGTGTTTAATTTTGTTTATTCCTGGTTTAAATACAGCATTAAAATGGTACACATAATAAAAATCTGGTGCATTTGAATTAAAATCTTCACCAAGAACTTCTTCTTCAGTCTTAGCATCTATCTTATTTTTTATATAATATTCTTTGGTGTTCACCATTGCAGTCATAAAGTTTAACGAGTTTCCGTTCATGATGACCTTAAAGTTTGACATATAGGGATGTGCTCCATTCTTTGGAAACCCATTTACATCTCCACTGGGTGAAGGAGCCTCAAAACCAACTAATATTGTTTTTTCAATACTAGGGTTGTAAAACGTGTAATCAACTGTTACGTAGACATACTCTATTTCACCAATAATGATTCTTTTAATAGTTAAGATTTCTTTTTTGATGCTAACCTCATTTTCAGAAATAGGAATTAATTGATTGCCTGAAGCGTAATAAGCTCCGTCATTACTGTATAATGTTAGAGATATAAAAGAGAAAAAAATAAAGATTAATTTAGTCATATTTGTTTTTTAATTTCTAGTACTACTTTCGCAAAAGAAAGTAATAAACTAAGTGTTGCTTTATGGGAATATTTAGCTGTCGGATTAATAACTATTCAAATATAACTTATTTAGATAATACTGTTAATCATTTTTTATAGCCGTAATCTACTACTATACTATGACCGTCAGTTAGTTTTAGTTGGCCTGTTTTTACTCTTGTCTTATTCTGATGATTAGTAGTTGGGATATTTTTTAAAAAATTGTTTAGGCTATACAACCTTATATTATTTCATTTTGATTATCTTATAATTATTACGTAATATACAAAAGAATAAAAATGAATATAGGACTTGTGCTTTCTGGAGGCGGTATTAGAGGAGTAGCACATATTGGAGCCATAAAAGCTTTAGAAGAAAATGGAATATGTGTTACGCATATAGCGGGTACAAGTGCTGGCGCCATTGTAGGCTCTCTTTATGCAAGCGGAGCTAGTTGGGAAAGTATGTTGCATTTTTTTAAAACCATACCTTTATTTAATAGACATAATTATGCGCGTAGCAAGCCAGGTTTTCTAGATACCGAAAAATATTACGATAATTTTAAAGAGTTTTTCCCGGAAGATGATTTTGGAGTATTAAAGAAAACGCTTTTTGTTACGGGCACTAATATAATAGACGGTACGCTTAAAATTTTTAAAAAAGGACAACTTATTAAACCAGTATTGGCCTCTGCGTCTTTTCCTGGAATGTTTACTCCTTTAAAAATAGGCAATGCATATTATGTAGATGGTGGTGTATTAAATAACTTTCCTATAGAACCGTTAAAAAAGGATTGTGACAAGATTATAGGCGTGTATGTTAATCCTCTAAAGAAAATAAAGATAGAAGATTTAAAGCATTCGTATACCGTTATAGAGCGAGCTTATAAATTAAAATCGGCATCAGAATCTATGCTTAAATTTAATTTGTGTGATATGATAGTGCTTCCAGAAGGATTATCAAATTTTGGGACGTTTGATATGGGAAGTATAGATACCATATTTAATCTAGGTTATATGGCAACTAAGAAAATTCTAGATGATGATCCATCTATAATAGAAAACTTAAAAGAAAAGTAAAAAAAAATAGACTCCTTCGCTAATTCAAAGGAGTCTATTTTGTATGTAATAAAACTTTTAAGCGCTAATTACTTCTTTTGTGTTTTTTCTACTTTTTACCCAAAAGAATAATATAGTAAATAATACAATTAATAGTGCAGGGAAAGTAACCATAGAGCCTAATGTGGCTTGGCCGGCAACTAAATCTAGTTGATCGCCTGTTAAACCATTTGCTTCGGCAGCAGCTTTGTCTGTATCTATCCAACTTCCTATAATTGGTGAAAAAATAGAATTAGCAAACATACCTACAGCGCCTATTATAGACATACCTAAAGCACCACTTTTTGGGATTTTATCGGCAACAAAACCAATCATATTAGGCCAAAAATACGCCACACCTAATGCAAAGAAAACAGCAGCGACATAAGCCATTTCTCCTGTCTGCGTACTAAAAAGGTAAATACCAATGGTAGCTAATACAGCAGAACCAAGTAAAACACCTGTTTGATCGAATTTTTTTACTACAGCGCCTCCAAAGAAACGTGCTACAGCCATTAAACCAGTAACTAGAGCTAAAATTAACATTGGGTTAGCCCCGCTTTTTTCTAATATAAGTCCAGACCATTGCTGTGGCCCAAATTCAGATATAGCTGTTAAGGCCATACATAGTAACATAAAAATAAATAATGGAGAAAGCATAGCTTGTAAGTTACTGCCAATAGTGGCAGCCTCTTTAATTTTGGCTTTTGGCCAACTTTGTCCCCAAAATAATACAGCATAAATAACAGTTGGTATCATAATCATCCAAATTTGCGATTGCCAGCTAATTTCTTCTGCTGTCATAAAATTAGATAATAGGCTACCTATAACTATACCGCCAGGGAACCACATATGAAATCTGTTTAGCATTGTACTCATTTTGCTGCCTTTAAAAGCATCTGCTATCATAGGGTTACAAGCTGCTTCTGTACAACCATTTCCTAAACCAATTAATAAAGTAGATACTAATAAACCAGTATAACTAGTAGCGTAAATGGTCATTATAATACCAATGGCGTGCGCAAAAAAAGCAAATTGCATAATCACTTTTCCACCAACCTTATGATAAATTAAACCTCCTATAACCATAGAAATTGGGAAACCTAAAAACCACATAGAATTAATAAAACCTAATTGTTCTGCGCTAAAACTAAGCTCTTCTCCTAGTTGTTTTAATATTCCGGCTCTAATACTAAAAGATAAAGCGGTAGAAATTAAAGCAAAGCAACTGCCATAAAATAACCGTTTGGCATTAGTTCCTGTTCCCATATTCGTGTTTTCCATAAGTTAGTAAGTTTGTTTTGTTTGGTAAAAAAAGTTGAATTTAAGTTAATTTTTTAGAATAAAAACCTAAAGGCAAATTTCTAATTTATTTTAGTTGTTAAATTTAAAAGTAATAAAGTTTTACCTCCAAATACAAATTTAATAGTAATGACTGGGGTAAATTTCTATTATCTTGTTTTAAAGCCGTTATTTTTTATTAATTTGATAATTTTAAGAGCTTTGGGCAATTTTTTCATTCATCTAATTTTGCCTTAAAATGAAAAATTAATACCTAAGGATATATAATTATTACTGAGAAATACATTTAGTTTTTATAGATTAATATATTTGTTTACCTAATTTAGAATACATCAACTCAAATTATGAAAATAAAAGTATCTAGTCTAAAGCATATTACAATTCTATTTTTTGTACTAATTTTTTTTAGTCAATGTAAAGACGTATCAAAATCAGAAAAAGTCCCATCCGTAAATGTCGTTTCTGATCAGAAAAAAGAAGAAAAAAAGGATACTGTATATAGTGTAGTCATAAATAAACCAGAAGAAATTGAAGTGCCAAAAGGTATGGTTTGGATTCCTGGAGGCGAGTTTATGCAAGGAGCTGTTCCACAAGATAAAATGGCAATGCAGCATGAGAAACCTGCGCATAAGGTTGCTGTAGATGGGTTTTTTATGGATATCACAGAGGTTACAAATGCTCAGTTTTCTAAGTTTGTTAAAGAAACAGAATACATTACGGTAGCCGAAAGAGCAATAGACTGGGAAGAAATGAAGAAACAAGTACCTGCAGGCACACCAAAACCACACGATTCCATTTTGCAGCCGGGTTCTTTAACCTTTAAAAAAGCAAAAACATCTGTACCTAACTTATTTGATTTTTCTCAGTGGTGGGATTGGACAATTGGTGCAAATTGGAAACATCCAGATGGCCCTAATAGTTCTATAAAAGGATTAGAAAATCATCCGGTAGTACAAATTTGTTATGAAGATGCAATGGCTTATTGCAATTGGGCAGGAAGGAGATTGCCAACAGAAGCAGAGTGGGAGTATGCAGCTAACGGCGGTAAATCTGGCACCATATTTTTTTGGGGAGATGATATGTCTGTTTTATCTAAAAACGCAAATAGTTGGGAAGGCGAATTTCCTGTAGAGAATAGTAAAAAAGATGGATATGAGAAACGTGCTCCTGTAAAAAGTTACCAACCTAATGGTTATGGATTATATGATATGGCTGGTAATGTTTGGGAGTGGACTAGCGATTGGTATAATATAAATTATTATAAAGAGCAATCTGCAGCACTTTTACAAAAAAATCCTAAAGGAGCTACCGAAGCGTATAACCCACAAAATGTATATATAGAAGAAAAGGTTATTAAAGGAGGTTCTTTTTTATGTAGTGATAGTTATTGTGCTAGTTATAGAATTTCTGCACGCATGGGATCTAGTACAGATTCTTCTGCAGAACACACCGGTTTTAGAACAGTAGTATCGGTAAAAATGTTAAAATAATCTCAAATTATATATGACTATGGTTCTATTGTAACAATTTATGGTAATTCGCTTTTCGGTTTGCATAAAAAAATTACATTTGTGTTCTAAACTAAACTTAGAATAAAATATTATGTCAGATACAATAGAAAGAATTAAATGTCTTATTATAGGTTCTGGACCAGCAGGATACACAGCGGCAATTTACGCAGCTAGAGCAGATTTAAAACCTGTTATGTATACAGGTATGGAGCCAGGAGGACAATTAACAACTACTACAGAGGTAGATAATTTTCCAGGGTATCCAGAAGGTATAGACGGACCAACAATGATGACGCAATTGCAAACGCAAGCAGAACGTTTTGGAACGGAGGTTAGAATAGGTATGGTAACTGCTGTAGATTTTAATAAAACAGTTGGTGGTATACACAAGGTAACTGTAGACAATTCTAAAACAATAGAAGCAGAAACTGTAATTATTTCTACAGGGGCAACAGCTAAATATTTAGGGATAGAAAGTGAACAACGTTTACGAGGAGGTGGAGTATCTGCTTGTGCGGTTTGTGATGGTTTCTTTTATAAAGGTCAAGATGTAGCCATAGTTGGTGCAGGAGATACAGCAGCAGAAGAAGCATCTTACTTAGCTAATATTTGTAAAAATGTTACAATGTTAGTTCGTAAAGATGAAATGCGTGCTTCTAAAGCTATGCAACATAGGGTAAATAATATTTCTAATATTACTGTAAAATACAATACAGAAGTAGACGAAGTATTAGGACAACAAGTTGTAGAGGGTTTACGTATGGTAAACAACCAAACACAAGAAAAGGAAGATATTGCTATTACAGGTCTTTTTATAGCAATAGGCCATAAACCTAACACAGACATATTTAAGGGTCAGTTAGATATGGATGAAACGGGTTACTTAATTACAGAAGGTAAATCTACTAAAACAAACTTACCAGGCGTATTTGCTAGTGGGGATGTACAAGATAAAGAATACAGACAAGCGGTTACTGCTGCTGGTACAGGTTGTATGGCTGCATTAGACGCAGAACGTTACTTAGCAGCTGTAGAAGAGATAGCTTAAGTAAATTATATTTTAAGAGTTAAAAAGGGTATTAATAAGATGTACAATCTTAGTAATATCCTTTTTTTTATGATGTGCGCTTACTACAATACGACTCATTGTAGGTGAGTCTTTATCTGGATAATTAAAGCTTGTAACAATAATGTTGTGCTTTTCTAAGTATGTTGTAATGTTTTGGTTACTATAAGTAAAAGCAGCGTGTTCTGGCATATAGCTAAATTCATCTTTAGCTTGTAAACCTTCTGAAAATTGTAAAATATGTTGTCGTAATTTCTTTTGTCTTTTTATATAAATAGCATTAGCATCTACTAAAGTAGCTAAGTTTGCAGGTGTAGCCGGACTAGCGCCGCCAAAAAAGGCAGTGTTTTTTAATTGTTCTATTCTTTTTGTTTTTCCAAAAACAGCTCCTGCTTGTATTGCAAATCCTTTACCCAAAGAGGAGCATACTAACAATTCTTTAGGGTTTAACTTATGTAATTGGGCATAACAGCCAGTACCATTGTTTAAAGGCAAACCTAGTGCGTGAGAGTCATCTGCAACTAATATAATTTTATCTAAAGGCAGTTTTTTTAAACCATTGAAGCTAGGATAATTTAAGCCGTTAAAATCTATACTGTCTAACAATACTACAGGCGGTATATCAGTTTCTTTTAAATGATTTTCTATAGCATTTGTTAGCTCTTTATAGGTATCGTAATTTTTTGTTTTTTGTTGATGTAGTGCAATGTGCGAGTTGGGAGCATAAAATAGACTATGCCCTTCAGATTTAAGATAATCACAGACCAATTGTCCTGCTAAATAGCCAGAGGAAACAGTAACACAAGCTTCACTAGTTACAATTTTAGCTAGGTGTTTTTCGGCTTTATCATAAATAGATATTTTAATGTTAGATTTTCTTGAGGCTCCATAATTGGTGCCGTACTTTTTAATAGTATTTATATATACTTTTAAAAATTTTTTATGTTTTTGAAGGCCTAAATAGGCAGTGCCTCCAAAATATAATTTTTTGGAGCCATCTACCGTAATTTTTCTAGCAGGAAAAGAAGAAACGAACGTCATTATAGTAATGTAACGCCAGAACCTCCTTGACTTGGAAAAATAAGATTTCCGTTTGGTTCTATTTCTATTCCCTTTGCAATGTCTTTACTTAAAAGCATTGCTCCATCCATATCTACATAATCTAACAGAGGTGTTAATTGTGCTATAGCAGATATGCCAACAGAAGATTCGGTCATACAACCAACCATAACTTTTAACCCAAGTTCTTTTCCTTTTTTTATCATTCTAAGAGCAGGAGTTAAACCACCACATTTGGTTAGTTTAATGTTTATACCGTTAAAATGGTAACCACATTTTTCTACATCAGACTCAACAATACAGCTTTCGTCTGCAATAACAGGTAAAACACTAGCGTGCATTACTTTTTCCATTCCAGTCCAGTCATCTGCTTTTAATGGTTGTTCTAAAAACTCTACGCCCAATTTTTTAAGTTCAGGAGCGTAACTTATAGTTTCTTCTGCAGTCCAGGCGCAATTTGCATCAATCCTAAAAATAGCATCAGAATGTTTTCTAAGTTCTTTAACAATAGCAACATCTTGGTTTGTTCCTAGTTTTATTTTATAAATAGGCCAAGGTTGTTCTTTCATTTTAGCAACCATATTCTCTATAGAATCTATGCCTATCGTAAAATTTGTAATAGGGTAGGTGCTGTTAT
Source organism: Cellulophaga sp. 20_2_10 (assembly GCF_023476645.1). Taxonomy (GTDB): domain Bacteria; phylum Bacteroidota; class Bacteroidia; order Flavobacteriales; family Flavobacteriaceae; genus Cellulophaga. The sequence goes on along the minus strand of NZ_JAMCOJ010000001.1, from coordinate 864,555 downwards.
CTGTATTCCAGATTTTATACAAAGGTTTGTTTAAAATTTTACCATATAAATCGTGCGCAGCTAAATCTAGAGCGCAAATAGCAAAGTTGCTTAATTGTTGTTGTATTAAAAACTGATTAAAATCTTCTGGCGTAGTAAAATTATAATTCTCTATTGCTGTACGTATGTTTTCAATCTCCTTTTGCATACTCTCAAAAGTGATCTTATAATAAGGATTGGCAGTAGCTTCACCATAACCTGTTTTGTCGTTTAAACCAAGACTTACCACCATACTATCTTGGAAATTATGCGACTCTCTAGAGATGCTAAATGTATGTTTTAGGGGAAGTACATACTTTGTTAAGGTTAAATTCATATCAATATTTAAATTTATACTAATATAATAAGGTCAACCTTGTAAACAAAACAAGATTGACCTTAATAAAACGCTTTTAACATTTAGTTTTTTTATCTCTTTTTTACGCTTCCAGAAGAAGATTTATTCTTTTTAACCGATGCATTACCGCTGTACAATATATCTGCTCCACTGCTGGCATCTGCAATTAAAGAATCTGACACATCTACGCTAATATCTGCTCCGCTACTTGCATCTGCATCACAAGTTTTAGTTTTTAAATCGCGAGCATCAATATCAGCCCCACTACTAGCATTTGCAGTTAAGTTATTTGTTTTACCACTTAGTTTAATGTCTGCCCCACTGCTAGAGTCTGCGTTTATAGAATTTGCTACAAGGGCAACATCTATATCTGCACCACTACTTGCGTTTAAGTCAATTTCATCTGCTTCTATCTGTGATTCAGAATTTAAGTCGGCTCCACTAGAGCTATACAAAGCAGTAACAACTGGTAATGTAACATGTACATTTTTAGTGGCTCTACCAATGTTTTCAATAGCGTGTATTTTAAGTTTACCATCCTTAACGTCTGTACCAATTAGGTCTATAACATTTTCATCTGCTTCTACTCGTATACTAAATTCTTTTGCTTGAGTTACATAAACAGTAATGCCTTCTGATGCTGAAATGCGATCAAAACTGTTTGTAATTTCACGATTCTGCTCTGTTAACTCGCCATTTCCTTTTTTTCCGTCTCCAAAGTTAAAAGAGCAAGAGCTGAACAGTAAACTTACTACTAATGCGATTGTGATTTTAGATAGTGTTGTCATAATTGTTGTTTTTTGGTTGATGATGTAAAAGTCTATAAATGATAGTCTTATTTCTAAAAAGATAGACTCAATTGTTATTTTTTGATACTGAATTGTATGTTTTAATTTTTTGAAGCTTCAATACGTGCTCCATTTTCGTCAATTTTAATATTTAAAGAGCTCTCATTTCCATTAATTTTAATATTAACGCCTTCCTCGTCCACAGATAGTTTTGTCTCTTTATCAAATTCATCTGCTTCTTCTTCAATAATGTCTTCACTTGGACAATCTAAACAATCTAAAACTCCTTGCTTATTCATAACCCAAGTGTAATCTTTTACCTCAGATCTGTAAATTTCTTCTTTGTATGATGTATGCCAACCAATGTTGTGAGTATCAGCATCATAATCAAACTTAATAATTACACCTTTAGGAATGTAAAGGGTAATATTAACCTCTTGGTCTCTAATTTTACTTTTAGGGTCTAGCATTAAAAAGTTATCTAAAACTACTTTATTGTCTAATACTTGGTAGTTGTATTCTATAGTTTTAGCTCTTTCTCTAGCCTCATCAAAAGAACTACCTTGAGATACTTTTTGTATTTTAATTCGTGCTACGTTGTCATTAGACCTAACAATATCAAAGATAAAATCGTTATCTAGTAACAGTTTTTTTCCGTTTTCATCTATAGTAAATGTCATTCCATTAATTCTAAAATTTTCTGGTCTGTCATAATTTTTACTTGTTTTAGTAGCTATGTATAAAGTATCTAAGGGCTGTGTAAAATTAAGTTCCTCTGTTTTGTTTACACTTCCTTTGTACATATTAGCAGTCGCTTCTTTAATACCAACAATTGTTAAGCCTATAATAGCAGCCAACCAAACACCAAGTAGAGTTAATTTAGCAATTGTACCAATAGATTTTAAGTTAGATACAACAATTTTTAATCCTAAATAAAGTAGAAAGAAAAATGGTATTGCAATGGCAAAAAATGTTAGTAATGATATTAACCAAATTGGTGCGCTTGTACTATTAACGATGCTGTAAAGTGGTGTGTTGTTTATAACAAATGCATCTGTGAAACCAGCAGTAAATAAGCCTATAAAGGTACCTATTACTACAGCGCCACCAATTAAAATAAAAAATACACCTATAATTTTACCAATACTTTTAAAAATGAAATTGAAGATGGTTCCTATTGCATCAAAAAAAGTTTGAATACCTGTTTTTAGTTTTCCGCTAGCCTTATTGTAATCTGCGTTTTTAACCTTATCTGTAACAGTATTAAAACTCTCTTTTACAGTACGCTCTATGTTGCTAATGTTTATAGACTCTCCTCGCATATCTAGTTTTTGCGAGGTTGTTTTAGCTTCTGGTATTAAAAAAAGTAATAGAATATAAATTACTATAAATCCGCTAAAAGTAGCTAGTGTAAGTACAATCCATAATAAACGAACCCACCAAGGGTTAATGCCTAAATAATGCGCCATACCTGCAGAAATACCACCAATATATTTGTTGTCTGTATCTCTGTAAAGCTTTTTTGTTTTAGATTTTGATGCAGGTGCTTCTTCGTCCTCAAAAATCTCTTCGTCTACACGGTAATCTTCAGGTTGCCCCATAACAGCAATAACATCTTCTACATCTGTTTTGGTAATTACTTGTTGGTTGTTTTTAATTTTTTCCTGAAAAAGTTCTGCAATTCTAGCCTCAATATCAGAAATAATTTCGTCCGCACCCGTACCATTGTTTAAAGATTGCTTTATTGCTTTTAAATAGTTGTCTAATTTGCGAAATGCATCTTCGTCTATATGAAAGAATAAGTTAGCCAGGTTTATGTTTATCGTCTTATTCATTGTTCGTTTTTTTTGAGTTGGTAACTAGGTTTACTGCATTTCTTAGATCGTCCCAGGTAGAATTTAATTCGGTTAAAAAATCTTCTCCTGTTTTTGTAAGTGCGTAGTATTTTCTTGGTGGGCCAGATGTGGACTCTTCCCAACGGTAGGTTAGTAGCCCGGCATTTTTTAATCTTGTTAGTAATGGATAAATAGTGCCTTCTACAACTAGCATTTTGGCATCTTTTAATGTAGCAAGAATTTCAGAAGTATATTTGTCTTCTCCCTTAAGTATAGAGAGGATGCAATACTCTAAAACACCTTTGCGCATTTGTGCCTTTGTGTTTTCTATCTTCATAGTTTAGATATTCTTTTAATAACCCACCAGAAAAGGGTTAATTGATTTGATGAACAAACTCCGCTGAATTATTTTTTTATAGAATTGATTAAGTTCTATAATTCTAACTTGTTAGTTTCTTATACAAATATATGTCTTTAAAAAGGTATTATGCAAAACATAGTACTAAAAATTAACTTTAATTTAACATTTATAAATTCAACTATTTTCAATACTTTTATAAAAATTATAAATTATAGAATGGCAAAGAGCACATTAAAGTACAACGTATTTAATTTTTTTAAACTACCATCTGCTTGGTGGTGTGGCGTACGTTTACAGCACATAGATGAGAAAAAAGCAGTAGTTACAGTTAAGCACAGATGGTTTAATCAAAACCCATTTAACTCTATGTTTTGGGCAGTGCAAGGTATGGCTGCGGAATACGCAACAGGAATTATGGTTATTGACCAAATTGAGAAAAGTGGAAAAAAAATTTCTATGTTGGTAGCGAGTAACAACGCTACATTTACTAAAAAAGCTACGGGGAGAATTACGTTTACGTGTGAAGACGGACATTTAATTGAGGATGCAATTGCTAAAACAGTTGCAACTGGAGAAGGACAAATTTTTACAATGAAATCTATTGGTGTTAATAAAGACGGAGTAGTGGTTTCTACTTTTAATTTTGATTGGACAATACGTTTAAGAAAGTAAGAAGTACTAGGTAAAAGGAATTACGTAGAGCGTATTTACGTGTTTTTTTCTGTGCAAAAAGTAATTAATAGTAGGGTAGCAGTTGACTTGCAGGTAAGTTTAATAGGTTTTTAAATATTTGGTAGTGTAAAATTGAATAGGAATAGTTAGGGCTAAAAATCATAAAAGGTTTAACCAAATAAAGCATCCAATTGCAAAAAGGAAAGATCCAATTGTTAGTTTTTTGTTTATATTAGTTTTGCTTACTAAAGATAAAAAGAAACCTAAAATACAACCTGTAATTGCACCTGCTGCACCAAGCCATATGTACAACAATTCGGGCATATTGTGAGAATGAGGTTCTCCGTTTTGGTAAAACATAGTACATAGTATTATAGAAGCTAATAAGCAGCCCGCAATAGTATAAAGGATAAAACCTTTTAGTATTGATTTACTTGTAAATAGGAAGAGACTCTTATCTATTTTTAATTTATTGGGGTCGTTAGTTTTTATCAAGTATAGTACAGTAAGTATAAATACAATTGCGATTACCACTAGTTTCATCATCGTTAATAAGTCTTTAGTTTTATCAATATATAATTAATAGTTATCTCTAATTAGTTCTAAAACGGCTTCCATTTCTTTTTTTACATCAGAAGTTTTTGTCTTAAAATGATTGTTCATAAAACTAAAAATTAATGTTTTTCCAGACTTCGTAATTAAGTAGCCGCTTAAACTATAGTTGTTACCCAAACTACCAGATTTTGCATATATGTATGGTGTTGGGTTGCCTTTATACCAGTTTTTTAAGGTTCCAGAAATGCCGCCTACCGGAAATAATGATAACAACCTATCTCTTGGGACTTCTGTATACATTTTGTCTAGTACGTCTACAAAAGAGGCTGGTGTAAATAAGTTGTACCTAGAGAGTCCAGAACCATCTACCCAACGTGGTTGTTCTTCTAAATCGGCTAAATCAGTTTTTAAAATATAATTAATTGTTTTGTTCGTGTTAAGCGTATCAGACAAAGTGCTAGAAGCCATAATAAGCAACTGTTCTGCTAAAAAGTTATCACTTGTATACATCATTCTTTTTGCAATTGAATCTGTTGCTATACCATAAAGGATTGTTTTTTTTATAGAAGGAAAGCTCTTTGTTACGGTAACTTTATTACTTGTTTCTGCTTCTAATAGCTCCTTGGTTAGTTTAGAACTTGTTTTAAAAGGAACTTCTAGTGTGTCTCTTAAATTAGGACTTATATAAAAGATGTTTTTAACTAAGTCTCTTTTAAAACTATGTGGCCTTCTAGAAACACTGTCTTTAAAATAACTAGGGTATGTTTCAATTTCTCCTTTTTTATACGCAGTTACTACATTACCATAAAGAGGTAAACCACCGCGTTCGGGAGAAAAATAGGTGTCAAAATCTTCCCAAGCCCAGCCACCACCAAACTTGTCAGACGTAAAGTTGTTTAGATATAACATTATATTTTTTTGCTTTTTTAAAAACTCAATAGCAGTATCGTCTTTAAAATACGGATGTACTATTGTTGGGTTTCCCGTTCCTTGGATATAGGTTGTATTGCCTTTTACAGCATATTTTAATAACGGACTATATTCCGGTAATAGTTTTAAAGTGGTATAAAGTGTAAATATTTTAGTGTTGCTGGCAGGTGTAAAATATTTGGTGCTGTTTTTTTCAAAAAGAGTTTTTTTGCTAGCTGGGTCATATACTTTTAAGCCCACAAAATGATTCTTAAACAAAGAAGTTTCTAGTTTATTAGTCGCAACTTTAGTTATTTTAGATTTACTAGTTGCGCAACTTGCCAAAAAAGAAAAAATAAAAATTTTTAGAGTAAGTCGGTAAGTATTGTAAAATATGGCTTTGTAGGACTTTACGTAAGTTTTTTTGAAAATCATTGAATATTTAACATTTTGTATAGACTATTGTAATACCTTTTATCGTTAAATTTATGGAATAATAAATTAATAATTAGAAAAATGGCAAGAGCAATGTTTGACTATACTAAGACTATTTTACAAAAAGTAAGTTTTGATTCTAAGTTGTTTTGCAAAGAACTAGAAAAATCAATTTCAAGGCTATTACCTTACGAGATTGAAGAATTAAAACTCTGGTTAAATTCTTTTACTACAGATAAGCCGGAATTAAGGCAGTGTATGATATATATAAAGAACTAAAAACAAGCCACCGATAAGGTGGCTTTTTTTATAAGCAACCTTTTGTTGTTGTTAACATCTTATCTAAAAATAATGTATGAGATATGTAGTGTGTTTGTTGTTTTTAGGGGTAGTTGCTTGTGGTTTAAATAAGGATGATGATAACGATATTCCTTTAACACAAGGAAAACTTGTAGGTGCTTGGCAACTAGACGCTACTAAAATTAGTCCAGGAACAGTAGTAAAAGAATGGACAGCTGTTAAAGACGGAGATATAATTAAGTTTAATGCAGATTATACTTTTACGCATACCAATAGTTACAACTGTAATAATACACCAATTACGGGGTCTTATACTTTTAAAGAGGATATAATTTCTTTTAAAGGCAAATGTAATGACGAGGATTACTCCCCGTCTTACTATGTTACTTTTAAAGACGATAAAATTATCTTAGGTTTTATTGGTTGTATAGAAGAGTGTTCTTATAGATACGCTCGCAAATAACTTATTTTTTAGTAATAGGACTAATAATTTTTACATCTTGAAAAGCAATTGCACCACGTACAACACTTGTAATTACTTCGTGTAGCGCATTTGTTATTTGTATTTTTAGCTCTTTTTTATGGTAAATAAGACTTACTTCTCTTGCAGGAGATGGAGTTTCAAAATGTTTTAAATTTTGTCTTTTCTTATCATCTAAATCCAATGTGTTTAAATAGGGCAACAATGTCATTCCTAACCCTTCATTAGATAGATTTATCAAAGTTTCAAAACTACCACTTTGCAATCTAAAATGATCTACAACAGAGTTTTTAGGCGATTTACATAAGTTAATAACACCATCTCTAAAGCAATGTCCGTCTTGTAATAGCAAAACATCATCAATCTCTAAATCTTCTGGAGTTAATTTTTCAATATTGGCCAACCTATGTTGTTGTGGTATATAACCAACAAATGGCTCGTAATACAAAGGTCTTTCTTTTATAAATTCAATCTCTAAAGGAGTTGCGGCAATAGCAGCATCTATTTGTCCGTCTTGTAAATTTCTAATAAGCGTATCTGTGCTTTGTTCTTTAATGACCAAATTCACTTTTGGAAATTTAGAAATAAAAGCCTTTAAAAACATAGGTAAGAGCGTAGGCATTATGGTAGGTATAATTCCTAAAACATACTCACCACCAATAAATCCTTTTTCTTGATCTACAATATCTTTAATACGATCAGCTTCGTTTACAATGTTTTTAGCTTGTTCTACTATTTTTTGTCCGACTTCCGTAATAGAAATTGGTTTTTTACTTCTGTCAAAAATCTGAATATCTAACTCGTCCTCTAACTTTTGTACTTGCATACTTAAAGTTGGCTGCGTAACAAAGCTTTTTTCCGCTGCTAGTGTAAAGTTTTGGTATTTGGCAACCGCTAATACATATTGTAATTGAGTTATTGTCATTCTTGATAGGTTAAAACTATAAAATTATAAAAATAAATGATTTAAATCACCTCAAAAATACTAAATAGAAGCTAACTTTGTAGTAACAAAAAAAGATATATATTATGAAATTAAACAGTATAGGATTAGAGGTAGAAAAAGCTACAGAACTAAACAGTAAATTAAATATATTATTATCTAGTTTTCAGGTGTATTACCAAAATTTAAGAGGTGTTCATTGGAACATTAGAGGAAAACGTTTTTTTGATTTACATATTAAGTTTGAAGAGTTATACACAGATGCAAATTTAAAAGTAGATATGATTGCAGAACGTATACTTACATTAGGAGGTAAACCTTTGCATACTTTTGAAGATTATATGGCAATATCTAAATTACCAGTAGGTAAAAACATATCTGTAGATGTAGAAGCTATAAAATTAATTGTAAATTCTTTAAAAGAATTATTAGTTATAGAACGCGATTTACTAGAAGTTTCTGGAGATGCTAATGATGAAGGTACAAACTCTTTAATGAGTGACTTTATAGCTGAACAAGAAAAAACTATTTGGATGATGAATGCTTGGTTAGAGGAATAGATTTCTGTAATTAAGTTGACAAAAAAGGGAGATAAAGCAAATGCTTTACCTCCCTTTTTTTATGTTGACTAGTTGTTTTTTAAAAGCGGATAGCAAACTCTAAATCTTTGTCTGTAACTATAAATTTAGCATCGTTAAAGCTCGGTGGTCCATAAGGAGTTGAAGATCCAGATATACCATAATCCTCTGTTGGCATTCCGTTTGCTTCCCTGTCCATTTGTTTGTTATTATTTTTGTCATGCATTGCTAAAATTGCATATTCTCCAGGTTGTACATCTTTAAACACTAGCGTTATTTTTCCGTCTTTAATAGTACTTTGTAGATTTTGTAAACCTTGACCTTTCATAAAAGTTTCTACGCTGTGTAAGCCAGCTAAAACAGTACCATTATCGTTAACTACATTGTCTATAGTTATAGTAATGTTATACGTAGTTTCTTCGTTTTGAGCTGTTGCTACAATACTCATTAAAAATAATCCTAAAAGTAATCCTAAAGTTCTCATAATATTTTTTTTAAGTTGATTATGATACAAAGATGAAGCGCTAGGTCTGTATTTTAAAATACAATAGACTCAACTGTAGATTTTTAAGACTGAGTTGTAGAATATGGATTTGTGTTGATGAAATATAGAAAATTGAGAAGAGAGAATAGAGAATAGAGAATAGAAAATAAACTTTAACGTATAATGTCTTAAGTAGAAAGTATAAAGAGTATTGTGTAATGCAATGAAATAAAAAACAGGTGTTGTGGGGTAGAAAATAAAACCTATTTCTAATCTAAAAAAGTACGGTTATAGCTAAACGGATTACTTTTGTTTGGGTCTACTGTAACTTCTACAGCTCTATGTCCGCCTTCTATTTGTACGCGAGTTATATTTTTTTCTGGCCAAGGTTTATTTGTAAACCAAATATGTCCGTCTCCTTGTACATAAAGTACGGGTTTCTTAAAAGCAGCTGCACTGGATCTAAAAACGGTAGTAAATGTATTAAACTTGGTAGCGTCTCCTTCCGTAATATTTGCGTGTCCAAATACAACTGCGGCATTTACATTGTTTTTTTCTGCCTGCAGGTGTTGTTGTACCCAATTTGCATTATCTGTTAATCTTGTTTCCCATTCTGTTGTATTGTGTACTGTGCTGCCAACTATGTTTATGCCTATAAATAAAACCTTGTTCTGTACCCAACTAAAATTTTCTGGTCGTTCTGCTTGGTAGCTAACTTTAGGTGCAAAGGTCCAGTTTGTATTAAATTTTAAAAAATGAGTGTTCCAATACGCTAAACCTTGTTCCGGATCTATGCAATCGTTAAACTCGTTATCTCCAAGAACTACAAAGGTTGGTGTGTTAAACTGTTTTAAAATGTTGCTTACATCTTTGTAAACGGCCTCTTCACAAGCGCCGGCTCCAGGTTTTATATCACCTAAATGAATTGCAAAGTCCGACTTGGCTTTTGTGTTATGAGCAGCAATAACCTTAATAATAGAATCTCTTTGTTCAGTATTATAAGGGACATCGCCAATAGCTGTAAAAACAACATTTGGTATTGTAGGTGTTGGTAATTCTTCTTCTTTACTATCGCTAGAACAAGATGTAATTTGAAAAAGGGAAGTGATGCCTACAAAAATAAGTATCGTTTTAGAGCGTAAAGATTTTAGGTTGATTGTTGGCATATTTAAAAATACAAAATTATTAGGTATCTACTTTGTTTTAGTAGATCCCTATTTTTGCTTTTTCATTTGCTCAGCAATTTCCTTACTGCCTACATCTCTTTTTTCTAACTCTTCAATTATTTTGGGTTTGTCTTCTTGTCTTGTTTGAGACAGTTTGTAGGTGGCTTGTATGTCTGTTATCTCAATCTCAAAAGCAACAATACCATTTACTTGCGCTAAGGTGCCTTTAGATAAATTATCTAAATGTATAGGGCACTCAGAAGCTTTCTCATATTTATTAACTAACGTATGTAAACCTTCCATAGCAGTAGCATTATTTACAATAGACACTTTGCCGTATACGTGTACAGCAATATAGTTCCAGGTTGGTACTTCTTCATCTTTGTACCAAGAAGAAGAGACGTAGCCGTGTGGTCCGTTAAAAATACAAAGCACTTCTGGAGTTTCCTTAAAATTGTGCCACTGCGGGTTTGCTTTTGCAATATGGCCTACAAGTATGTCTTTTCCGTCTTTACGAGCTAGTTCCAAAGGTATGTGCGTAGCCCAAGGTTTGCCGTTAGTTTGATTTACCAAAATACCAAAACTGTTTTTGGTTATAAAATTTTTTACTTCTTCTACATTTTTATTTTGATAAGCTGGCGGAATATACATTATTACTTTTTTATAGTTAGTGTTGTAAGTACAGGTAAATGATCAGATACGTGTTTGTTGTTGTCTAGTCTGTCATCTATAATTAGCACAGATAAAACATCAAGATTTTTTACAAATATGTAATCTATTCTGTCTTTTAAAACCATATCTGTAAAGCCATTAAAAGTGCCTTTTGGTCCGTATGGTTTTTCTGCTGTTGCAGAGTAGCTATCTTCTAGGTAATTTTTTATGGTTGTAATAGTTGTTGTAATTGGGGTAACATTAAAATCTCCCATTAAAATAACAGGATTGTTTTCTGTATTTAAACTCTTAATCTTTTCTGTAATTAGTTTGGCAGAGTTTTTACGAGCCTCCACACCAATATGATCAAAATGAGTATTAAATACCCAGTAGTTCTGTTTTGTTATTTTATGTTCAAAAAGGGCATAAGAACAAATACGTTCCATAGATGCATCCCACCCAATAGAGATTTTATTAGGTGTTGTAGATAACCAAAATGTATTGGTAGCTATTACATTATAGTCTTTATGGTTGTAATAAATAGCACTGTATTCTCCTTTTTCCTTGCCATTATCTCTACCAACACCAACGTAACTGTAGTTTGGTAAATTAGTATCTAAATACCTAACTTGGTTGTGTAAGCCTTCTTGTATACCTAAAAAAGTTGGATTGTAATGTTGTACTAAAGCTACCATTTTAGCTTTGCGAAAGTTCCAATTGTTTATAGTGTCACCAGTATTATCATACTTAATATTAAAGGTCATTGCCTTTATATTCTGACTAGTAAGAGAAGTCGAAAATAATGTAAACGCAACAACTATAACAAAGGCATACTTTTTAATCATTTCTAATTGTTTTTGTAGATGTTTCTACAAGTCTATTTATTTCTGTAAGCTCCTCTTTAGTAAACTCACGGTACGTGCCAACTGGCATATCCAAAGAAATATTCATAATACGTACACGTTTTAGTGTAACAACATTGTATCCTAAATACTCTGTCATCCTTCTAATTTGTCTATTAAGACCTTGTGTAAGTATAATTTTAAACTCGTATTTACTTAATTTTTCTACTTTACATTTTCTGGTAATAGTGTCTAAAATAGGTATACCATTACTCATTTGGTGTAGAAATTCGTCTGTAATAATATTATCTACCTTAACTATGTACTCTTTTTCGTGATGATTTCTAGCGCGTAAAATCTTGTTTACAATATCGCCGTCGTTAGTTAAGAATATTAAACCTTCACTAGGCTTATCTAATCTACCAATAGGAAAAATACGTTTAGGGTAATTTATATATTCTATGATATTATCTTTTTCTACACGTGTATCTGTGGTGCAAACAATGCCAACAGGCTTGTTAAAAGCTAGATATACAAAATCTTCTTTAGGTTCAGAAATTAGCTCTCCATCTACGCGTACTTCATCATCAGGAACTATTTTAGTTCCCATTTCTGGCACTTTGCCATTGATGGTTACACGTCCTTGGTCTATTAGTTTGTCTGCCGCTCGGCGAGAGCAATAACCAACTTCACTTAAATATTTATTAATTCTAGTTGCTTGTACTTCTTTCATTATAATTGCTATTCTAACGACAAAGATAAGGGTTTGTTTTACTTTGTTCCTTTAATTTTTCTGAGTTTTAGTCGTGTAGATTACAGAATTGTACTAATTTTTTACAGCTCATCTGCAAAAACATACAATTCGGTTTTATTTTATTGTTGTAGTGTAGGTAATACTTCAACTTTGTAGCAGATAAGAACAACAAATATTTAGTAATTTAGAGGCAAATCAGATTTTTAGAATGTTCAACATAAGAAAAATATTAAAAATAAGTATTTACATTACAATTGTACTAACCATTATAAATGTATTGGGTACTATTAGTAACGGCTTTTCTTTAACCAATGCGTTACGTAATGCGGCTATTAGCTTTTTATATTCTTTTGTTTTAAGTGTGGTAAATGCTTATTATTTTCAATACATAACTAAAGTGTATACTTGGGAACATCAACCAAAAAAGAGATTGTGGTTTGGTGCATTTGGCTCCATATTACTTACGGTTATTGCTTTTGCAATAGTAAAATTTATAATAGCAATTGTTCTTTTTGGTAACAGTATAGAGCATTTTGTAAACAACCAAACGCTGGCGCCGTATATGTTAGCGCTATTAATTTCTATAGTAGTTTCATTAGCATTACACGCGTATTATTTTTATAAATACATACAAGATTCTAAAATAAAAGAGCAAAAAATTATAGCAGGTACGGCTTCTGCAAAGTTCGATGCTTTAAAGAACCAGTTAGATCCACATTTTTTATTTAACAGCTTAAATGTGCTAACAAGTTTAATAGAAGAAGATCCGTTCCAGGCGCAAAAGTTTACTACATCATTATCTAAAGTATACAGATATGTTTTAGAACAGAAAAATAAAGATTTGGTGACAGTAGACGAAGAATTGCAGTTTGCTAAAACATATATACGATTACTAAAAATGAGGTTTGAAGACAGTATTGTTTTTGAAGTGCCAGAAAAAAGTAGTAATCCAGATGCTAAAATAATACCATTGTCTTTACAATTGTTGTTAGAGAATGCAGTAAAACACAATATAGTGTCATCCAATAAACCATTGCATTTAAGGGTTGAAGAAATAGATAATATGCTAATTGTGAGTAATAATTTACAAGAGAAAAAAGTTGTTAAAAAGAGTAGTGGAGTGGGACTTAAAAACATACATCAACGCTACAAAATGTTAACAGACAGAACAGTAATCATCAACAAAGACGCAGCAGAATTTAGTGTTCACTTGCCAATCTTAACCAAAAAAGTATCAACCATGGAAACGCAAAAAGTACATTTAGACGAAAAACGATATCAACGCGCAAAAGAACGAGTAGAGAAAATAAAAGGGTTTACATACAACCTAGTTTCCTATTGCTTTGTTATTCCATTTTTAATATGGTTAAACTATAGAACTACAGATTTTCCTTGGTCAGTATTTCCTGCCTTTGGTTGGGGCTTAGGGTTAGCTGCTCACGGTATGGAGGCTTTTGGTTACAATCCATTGTTTGGCAAAAACTGGGAGAATCGTAAGATTAAAGAATACATGGAAGACGACAAGTTTTAAAATAATACACCAACTAACCTTAAAATAGAAAGATGGAAATTAACACTAACGAAGACAAATATATAAGGGCTAAAGAGCGTGTAAAGGATGAAAAAGAGTTTTACAACAAAGTAATATCTTCATCTTTTACAATAGCCGTAGTAGCTGCAATAAACTACTATGTAAACGAATTTAGTAACCCTTGGTTTTTATGGGTTGTATTAGGAGTGGGTATTAGTCTTGTTTTTAAAGCGGTAAAAGTATTTAATGTTTTTCCGTTTATGGGTAAGGACTGGGAGCAGAAGAAAATTAACCAGTTGATGAAAGAGGATGAGGAAACTAATAAAAAATGGAGGTAATGGAAGATTATAGTCAAGAATATAGAAACGAAAAGCTAGAGAGAGCTCAAGAAAAAATAAAGCAGCTAAAAGGGTTTTACGTACACCTAACAGTATATGTAATAGTAAACACCTTTATTGTTGGCAATGTTGTTTACAACTCTGGATGGGATGGCTTTTTAAATATAGGAACTTACTTTACACCATTTTTTTGGGGAATAGGACTCGTTGGCCATTATTCTAAAGTATATGGTTCGTTACCTTTTTTTAGTAAAAACTGGGAGAAACGTCAGATAGAAAAGTACATGGAAAAGGAAAAAAGAGAGTCAGATGATTTTTTAAAAAAGAAATAAAATGAAAAAAGAACCATTGGGTAAATTAGAAAGAGCGGAAAAAAAAGTAAAAGAAATTATGGATTTTTACAATCATTTAGCTTGGTTTTTGGTTGTTAATAGTATAGTCTTAATAGTTAGATTTAAAATGATAGATAGCTTCTCTGTTGAATTTGATGTTGTAGGAAAAAACGTTACGAATTGGATTGATGTTAATATGACGATATTGCCATTACTTTGGCTCTTTGGACTAACCTGTCATGGGCTTTATGTTTTTAAAGACAAGTTTCGGTTTTATAAAAACTGGGAGCAACGCCAAATTGAAAAATATATGGAGGAAGATAACGATACCAAATACATGTAATTTAAAAAATACGATCTTAAAATTTAGAAATAGAACAGGCAGTTTTAAATTAATTTTTCTATGTTGCCAACAATAACTAAATAACCAAACCAATGAATGTAATAATTATTGAAGATGAAAAACCAGCAGCAAGAAGACTAAGTAGATTGCTTGCAGAATTAGATGTTACAGTTTCTACAATGTTACACTCGGTTGAAGAATCTATAATTTGGTTTAACGAGAACAAGCACCCCGATTTAATTTTTTTAGACATACAATTATCAGATGGTTTGTCTTTTGAAATTTTTGATCAAGTAGAGGTGAAAAGCGCTATTATTTTTACCACTGCTTATGATGAATATGCGCTGCAAGCTTTTAAATTAAATAGCATAGATTATCTGCTAAAACCTTTAGATGATGAGGAGCTAGAAGTTGCTGTTAAAAAGTACAGGGATATGGCCTCTTCTAAAACTCAATTATCTGTAGATTTTGAAGACATAAAAAGACTGCTTGTAAACCCAATTGAGCGCGAGTATAAAAAGCGATTTACGGTTAAGGTTGGGCAGCATATAAAGATTATAAATGCAGATGAGATAGAATGTTTTTATAGCGAGAATAAAGGCACATATGCAGCTACTTCAGATGGTAGAAATTACCTGTTAGATATTAGCCTTGAGAATTTAGAATCTGAGCTAGAACCTAAAAACTTTTTTAGAGTTAGTCGTAAGTTTTATGTAAATGTAAATTTTATAAAAGATATTGTATCTTACACAAATTCTAGATTAAAAATAGTGCTAAATAAGTACAGTGAGTCAGAAATTATAGTGAGTAGGGAAAAGGTAAAAGACTTTAAGTTGTGGTTAGAGTAGTGCTTTTTAAATAAATGGTTTGCAGTATGGTAATATAATAAAAAAACCTAGTATAAGTTTTCTCTATACTAGGTTTTTTTATGTTTTTGTGTATTGTTATTCTATTCTGTTCTCATCAAAAGAAGAGGGAAGTAATTTTGGAATCAGTTTAATAAAAATAGGTAGTAAAATAGCTCCTCCTGGCAACATAAAAATAGCCAAAGACGGTATGCTTTTAAAAATGTCTAAGAGTTGGTTTTGTACTTTTCTCTTTTCTTCTACACTTAAATTTGTAACCGTAGATTTAGAAATTAGGGCGACTAATTCTTTACTTTCAGATAACTCTTTTTGCAATCTTTTACTATTTCTTAGTATTAGTTTATTGGCAAATTTAGACGTGTTATCGTAGAATTTCTCAGCTAAATTATGATCTTTTAAATGCGGTATTTTTTTAGCATTTTCTTTAAAAAATACAGCTACTTTTTCTATAGAGTTTTCTACTTCTTTTTTTGTCAAATTTAGATCGTTTGCGATACCAAAAACAAACTCAGATTCTTTGTAGTCTAAGGTTAAATCTTCCCAGGCTGTAACACAAATAATATCCATTAAATAGTGATACACTTCGGGTGTAAATTTATCAATTAAACGAACTCTATATTGTGCATCAAAATGATGATAATCGTCAGGTAAAAACGATAAAGAAGCAATAAATAAATAACTTAATCGCTCGTCATATTTTTGCTGATGTTTAGAATTTAACGTGTGGTGTACAAGATTTATTAAGATATATTCTAACTCTTCAGCATACTTTTTTATGTCTTTTTCATCCTGCAAAAAACGTTTAAAAAGTAAAACATCAACAAATAGCAAGGTGTTTGTAACAGAGCTTCCAAAGGTTTTATTTATTAAATTATCTTCTAAAGAGACTCTAGATTTTATAAGTATTTCTAGTTTGTTACTCGCTTTAGAACTGGTAAAAACCTTGTCAAAAAAGCTAGAATCTACTCCTAGAGCTTCGTAAAAGTGGTTCGTTTTTTCTACAAAATTGCTATAATTTTTGTCATTGTACGCTATAACATACGTAAAATATAAAGCAGTAATAAGGTTTGCTTTTGCATTTTCATCCTCTGTGGGTGTGTGTGTAATTGGTATAAAATCTAACCATTTTACGTGTATTCCATAAATAAAACCTGTAGTCGAAAGACTACGGTATAAGTCATTAAAATTAGAATAAGTAACGCCACTATTTGTTACCGTTTGTCCAAACTTATCTATCCAACCAGAAGAAGAAGGGTTCATAACTTAATTTTTATGCTAAGCTATATATTGTATAGATGTAATAAATGGATTATTTCGTTTTAACATAATTTTAACAATTAAAAACCAAACCCTCCTAATCAATGCTGCGTAGGTAAGGCGAATTTAATTTTAAACATACTACAATGAGAAAAAACAGAAATTTATTAGTTGTATGCTTACTAGCAATAGTAGGTGTGGTATTAGTAGCGGCAGATCATATTGATGCTCCGTCTACTACAGGTAAGACTGCGGATATTGCAGATTTTTATGCTTTTGAGCCAACAGTTGGGTCAGACAATACAGTATTTATTGTTGACTTACAAACAAGTGTTCTTCCAGATTTAGCTTATGGTACTTTTGACGAAGGCGTATTAACAGAAATAAATATTGATAGAGATGGTGATTTAGTAGAGGATATAGTGATACAAGCTATACCAAGAGATGGTAAAATGTATTTCTTTGGTCCAGTTGCTCCATCTTCTACAGGGTTAAACGGAGAAGTAATGGTAGATTCTCCTTTAGGATCTGTTGCTATTTCTAATGCTACGGCTACAGTAGAAGAGTTATCTAACGGAGTTAAGTTATTTGCTGGCCCAAGACAAGATGCTTTCTTTTTTGATTTTTTCCAATTTAATGCTGTAATAGGTGGTATGGCTCCAGAAGGTTTTAAAGTTTCTACAGAGGCTGTAGATACTTTTGATGGTGCAAATACGATGTCTATAGCAATAGAGATTCCTAATGCAATGTTAGGTACTACTACTGCTACTAATGCTTTAGGTTTAGAAGTATACAAAACTTGGGTTACTACAAACAAAAAATAATAACAACACTAAAAATTTACAATTATGAAACTAAACAATATAAAACACCTTGCCTTAGCTTTTGGAGCGGCATTAACTATTGCATCTTGTTCTGATGATGATAACGGAGATATGCAAATGGAACCAGAAACGACTGATTTTTCTGGAACGTATGCACAGGTAGACCATATGGGGAGACCAGGTATAAATACAGTTTTGTCTTTTGACATGAACGGACAAGCAAGTGTAAAAGACGCACAGAATGTTACAATACCATCGGAAATGGGAGCTATGTTTCAGGCAGGTTTTGAAGCAAGGTTAGAACAATACCATGATGTTTATGCAAATTTATTAGGAGCAGATCCTGCAGCTGTAAACTACGAGAACAATATTTTAGGTTTAGATGCTGCTACATTAACTGGTTATTTAGCTGCTGATGTTTTAGAAGTTGCTCCTAATTTACCAACTACTTACTTTAATCCTGGTACAGACAACGATGGCGATGGTAGAATTTTAGTTCCAGATGGTGATGAAGTTGCTTTAACTGGAAGATTAATTACAGACGATGTTATTGATGTTTCTTTAATTCTACTTTTTGGTGGAGCTGAAGGCGATCGTTTTAGTGGTCAAGATACAGATGGCGATGGTATGGCAGATTTACCTCGTTTAACATCAGATGGTGTTAGCTTAACAGCTACAGTTTCTACTGATTTTCCTTTTTTAGGAACTCCAGAAAACTAGAATACAATAACTATAAGGGGAGGTTTTTGCCTCCCTTTATTACTACTTTTTATAACTCTACAAAAATTAAATATAATGAAAAAGATAGCCCTACTTATACTAACAATTACTTTGGTCTCTTGTAATTTAGGAGGCAGTACAGCAGTTACAAGTGCAGAAGATTACAATGCTTATTTAAAGGTTGATGCAGAAAAAACAACCTCAAGAAAATATGAGTTGTGGAACTCAAAAATAGAACCAGACAGTATGCAATTAACCAGTTTTGGTATAGTTGCGCAAGAGTATAACAGGTATTTTAAAAATACTGGCAAAATAGAATACTTAAAAAAGGCAGAACAAAGCTTAGTTAAGGCAGTAGAAATTGCAGCAGTTGGTAAAGCTGGGTATTATAGGTCTTTAGCACGTACTTATATTTCTGAACACAGATTTAAAGAAGCTTTAGAAATGGCAATGAAAGCGCAAAAAATGGGAAGTGGAGTAGAGGAAACTCAAGGTCTTTTGTTTGATGTGTATATGGAATTAGGAAATTATACGGAAGCCGAAAATAACTTGAACCTTTTAAAAGATAAAAATAGTTTTGGTTATTTAATACGTATTGCTAAATGGAAAGATTATAAAGGTGATTTAGAAGCAACCATTGCGTATATGGAAAAAGCAAAGCAATTAGCAGAAATGGCGAATGATAAAACTCTTAAAATATGGTCTTACACTAATATTGCAGATTATTACGGTCACGCCGGAAGAATTAAAGATTCTTATAACTACTATTTAAAATCATTAGAGTTAGAACCTCACAATGCGTATGCTAAAAAGGGAATTGCTTGGATTGTATTTTCTCATGAAAGAAACCCAGAAGAAGCATTGCGCATTCTAAATGCGATTACCAAAAACTATAATTCTCCAGATTACTATTTGTTAAAGACAGAGATTGCAGAATATCAAGGGAACCATAAAGAGAAGCTTAAAAATATGGATCAATACATAAAGGCAGTAGACAACCCTGCGTATGGAGCTATGTACAACAGTTATAACGTTAATTTTTATTTAGATTACACAGATTTATACACAAAAGCTCTAGAAATAGCAGAACAAGAAATTAAAAATAGAGAAACACCAGAGTCGTATATGTTATTAGCCAACAGTCTTTATAAAAAGGGAGATTTAACTAATGCTCTACAAATTATAGTAAAGCATATAGATGGTAAAACTTTTGAACCACATATTTTATATAATGCTGCAGAAATATACAAAGCAGCAGGTAATACACAAAAGGTCAAAGAATTAAAAGTAGAATTATCTGGAGCTATTTACGAATTAGGTCCAAATATGGAGAAGAAGATTAAGCTATTATAAGTAAGGTTAGGGATTGTTTATAAGTACAACTTTTGTAGAGCTTAGTTGTAGGTTGTTGCTAAAAGTGCCAAAACAGTTATGTTTTAGGCACTTTTTTTTTAACAAAATTTAAGATTTTTTTGTATCTTCAATACTAAATTGATAAAAATACAGTTTTAATAAAACCACTTAACCTAAAACTCCGTATGTAGTGAAAATCGCGGTAGTGCAATTCCTAAAGTTGTACTATTTGTATTAAAACATATTTGTATATGGAATATTACTTTTTTATACTTTGGATCGCAATTATGGCCTTTTATGGTTATAAGTTATTAGCTGCTCATAAATCTTTAAAAAAGATGGAGTATAATAACACACACAAAAGAAAAGATAAACAGATTAAGATACACAAGTAGTGTTTTTTAGTAGGTTCTTAAAATATGTTTGTTTAACATTTATTGGTTTTGTTAAATAAGGAAGCTCTACGCGTGTAGAGCTTTTTTTATGCGCTACTATCATATAAAATAAAAAATCCTCTAGTATAGACTAGAGGATTTTTTATTGTTTGTACTCTTAAACTATTAAGAGTTAGAAGCTACACCTAATGTATATAGTTGCTCTAGATTTGGAGACTCACTACCTCCGGCTGGTTCTAATGTAATACCAAATGCTTCAGATTCATTGTTATTTGCTAACGCAAATATTTTGTTTTTATCACCTTTAAAGTCTTCTAATAAACCAAGACTGGTTGGCGTTAAAGGATTAAGTTTTAAAGACCATACTTGGTATACAAAACCATCTGGAGGCTGTGGTAATCCCTTTGCATCTATAAATACTTTCTTTTCTGCTTTGTTCCAATACGCTTTAGCAAAAGACTCAGGAGATACGGCTTGTCCCCCTAAGGCAACTACAGCAATATTTTTATCTCTAATTGTATTTAATAAATCTTGAGATTTTAGTAAAGAGTTGTTGGCATTCTCTATGGTAGTTTCTAAAGTTTCTTTTTCTTGAGATACTACCTCTATTTTAGATTCTAATTCTTTATTCTGGTTGTACATCCAAAATAAACCAGCAGATAAAACAACAGCAGCAGCCCAACCAGTATAACTAGACCAGTTGCTTTTTTCTTTTGGTAATGCTATAACTTTAGGTTCAGACAGGCCTAGTCTAGGTCTTAGTGCGTTAAAGTTAGCTTTGTCCATAGTTGGGGCAGCTTTTTTACTTAAAGCTAAAATTGACGCCTCTATAGCTTCTATTTCCTTTTTTAATTCAGGATATTGTTCAGCATCTTTATGTACTTGTTCGTTTTCTTCTTTAGAAAGCAAACCAGCAACATAAAGTTCTAATTTTCCGGATGATATGTATTCTTCAATATTCATATGCCTAGTTCAATACATTTTTTCTTAATTGCGAAATGCAACTTCTATTTCTTGTTTTAACAGTGCCAATAGGAATATTTAACTCCTCAGAAGCTTCCTTCTGTGTATACCCTTTAAAATACAGCATTTCTATTATCTGTACACAGGTGCTTTTTAAATCTTGTAAAAACTTTTTAATACCTATAGCATCAGTTTTATGATCAAGATTTGTACTGTCTTCTAGTATACCTACGAAGTAATCTGCAGATAGGTTTTGTTTGCTGTTTTTGTGTGACTTAGAGCGCACTTCATCGATAGCGGCATTACGCGCAATGTTTAAAATCCAAGTAAAAAAACGACCTTTAGAAGAATTATATTTATCAGCATTATTCCATATTTTAATAAATACATCTTGACAAATTTCTTGCGATATATCTGAGTTCTTAACAATAGTGTTAATTACACCACAGATATTTTCTGCATACATATTGTAGAGTTTTTCAAAAGCTTTGGGATCTTTTTGCTGAAACTGTACTACTAGGGTTTCTAATTGCATATAAATTTATATATCTAGATTCTAAAAATACAAAAAGCTACGTAATAACGTAGCTTTTATATAGATTGCTTTTGGGAGTTTCTGTATATTACTTTTTCATTAAAAGAACCTCTCCTTTTATAGCAACATCTTCCCAAGTTTTACTTATACCATCTGCACCAGTATGTAATGCTTCACAAGCTTTGTTAATAGATGCAACTGCATCTAAAGCACTCCACTCACCTAAATTCATTACTCCAGTAAAGGTGTATTTGTTATCAGCTAATTTTTCAGTTTCTAATGGTATGCTAGCCGTTTCTCCGTTTAAAGTAACCTCTAAAGAAGTTTTATCTCCATCAACCTTTAAAACCCCAGAAATTAACTCGGTGTTTTTCATTACACCAAAAAAGAATTCTAAAATTTTAGGATCTCTAGTTCCAGTACCATCGTTTGTAAATAAGCTACTAACAGGAATACTAAACTCTGTGCCATTTAAAGCTTCTAAAGCTGTAGCACCAGTATTAGATTTAGTAATGTTAATAGTTTTAAATGTTCCACCAACAGGTACTTTGTCTGTAGTTTTGTACGCCGTAAAACTAGCTTTTGTAGAATCTGCTACTAAAGAATATTGTACTTCTGTCTCTGCGTGACTATGATCTGCATCATTATGGTCTTCTGAGCTATGAGAATCTTCTTTGTTTGCATTTTTACAACTAAAAGCTGCTACGGCTAATAAGCTTACACATACTAATTTTATCTTTTTCATAATACTATTATTTAATAAAGCATAAAGGTAAAAAATCTATTACTCTTATCCTTTTAATTAACTCTAAAGGTTTTAATTTCTTTAAAAGAAATAGTTTTTAAGTCGCCTATTCTAGATTTATAGGGATTCCATTTTTCTGTAAAAAATGTATTTGTTTTTTCTAAAGTATTTTCTAACTCTTCTTTGGCAAATTGTATTAATCTTTTTTCTGTTTCAGTTATGCCAGTTTTTCTGCTGCGGACATACCCGCTGGCACTGCTAATTCTTTGCATAACTGTTATTTCTGGATTTCTTGTTATCCCTTGCCTTTTGTCTATTGTACCTAAATAAAGAGCCATAACACTATCTATTTCTTTAACAATTTCTGTAGATAATTTTATCTCTTCTTTGTATTTTTCTTTGTCCAATAAAGATAAATCTGCTTTGTATTTAGTTGCTGTATTTTTACTTTCTACCAATTGTTTAACAGCGTCTGCAGCAGTTTGTGTATAATTAGCTAAAACATTGTTGGCAGCATAAACATCATTAATAGCAGCAGAAGATACATTTAACCTTGGATCCGATTTTACAATTAGCATTGTCTCTGCTGTAGTTGTACCGTATGTTAACTGCACTTTGTATGTGCCAGGTTTTACACCTTGTCCGCTAGGCTCTCTTTTCGATTTTTTTATGCTACGCGATGGTCTTTCTGGACCTTTTTCCGTCATATTCCAGTAGTAACGTTGTAATCCTGTCTTTTTAGGAGCTTTAATTTTAATAGTACGTATTAAATCATCACCATTATAAAACTGAAAATGTAAAGAATCTTTAGAAACAACGCCATCTTTTTTAGCAAGAGAATCATCTTTGTCATCTTTTTTATCTTTAGTAGCTTCTGGCTTTTCTACTTTTTCTTTTTTCTTGTAGAAATACGTTAGCATGGCACCACCTTTTTTGTTTTCGCCATTAAACAAGGCGTCTGCACCAAATCTGCTTCCGGTTGGTTGTTGGTATGCAGCTTGGTATGCTGTAGGAGGTGTAAATAAAACAACATCTTTAGAAAGTAAAGTTTTGTCTTTAGCTATAGCTCTTAGTGGTCTAATATCATCTAAAACCCAAGCAGCTCTACCAAAAGTACCAATAACAAGATCGTGCTCTCTAGGGTGTATAACTAAATCTTTTGTAGATACAGTAGGGAAACCTTCTGTCCATTTTTGCCATTTACTACCAGCATCAAAGGAAACATATAATCCATCATCTGTACCTAAAAACAATAAGTTTGGTGTTTCTGGATCTTCAATAATAGCTAAAGCATAACTCTTAACATCGTTTTCATCTACAATTCTTGTCCACGTTTTACCGTAATTTCTTGTTCTGTATACATAAGGTGTGTAATTAAATCTTCTATAATCGTTGGCAATAAGTAACGCTTCTCCTTTGTTTTTGTTTGATGCTTTAATTTGTGGTATCCAACTGCCTTCTGGTAAACCTTTAACGTTTTTAGTAACGTCTGTCCAAGTAGTGCCGCCGTTTTGTGTTATGTGTACACGGCCATCATCTGTACCAATCCATAGCATATCTTTTTCTACAGAAGAAGGCTCTATGACTAAAATTGTACAATGATTCTCTGCACCAGTGGCATCCATAGTTAAACCACCACTTTCACTTTGTTTTTGTTTTTCAGGATCATTAGTGGTTAAATCTGGAGAGATTACAGTCCACGTTAACCCTTTATCTGTAGTTTTATGAACAAACTGACTACCAAAATAGGCTGTAGCGTTGTTAAAAGGATCTTGCCCAATTGCAGAGTTCCAGTTAAAACGTAATTTAGTTTCTGCATCTGGTGAAGTTGGTTTTACAGAGTAGTTGTTACCGGTTTTCCAATCGTATCTAGATAAAGAACCTTGCTGACTCATAGTATAACCGTACTGAGAATCATCTAAATCTGGAACAACATCAAAGCCGTCTCCAAAAGAAATTTCTTGCCAGTAGCTGTTACGTATCCCTTGAGATTTCCAAACAAAAGCAGGTCCACGCCAAGAACCATTGTCTTGCATACCACCATAAACATTATAAGGGAATTCATTATCTACATTAATATGATAAAATTGAGCTACAGGTAAGTTGCCAATAAAACGCCAAGTTTTACCGCCATCTTTGGTAATGTTTAATCCACCATCATTACCGTCCATCATAAATTCTCCGTTTTCAGGGTGTATCCACCACGCGTGATGATCTGGGTGCACACCATTATCTGCACCATAAGCAGGCATTAATTGGTTAAAGTTTTTTCCTCCATCCTCAGATACATTTATATAAGTAAAAACAGAATATACTCTATTCTCGTTTTTAGGATCTACGTAAATTTCTGAGTAGTAAAAAGGTCTATTTCCTATATCGGCTTTATCATTAATTTTTTTCCACTTAAATCCGCCATCTTCAGATTTGTATAGTGCATTTTTTTTAGCTTCTACTAAAGCATAAACAACATTTGGTTTGTTACGTGCAATAGCAATACCAATACGGCCTAGCTCACCTTTAGGTAAACCATCTTCTTCTGTTATTTTTTTCCAGTTTTCTCCGCCATCATGGGTCATATACAAACCACTGCCGGAACCTCCAGATTTAAAAAACCAAGGATCTCTTTTATGCTCCCACATGGCAGCAATTAGCTTGTTTGGGTTTGTAGGGTCCATGACCAAGTCTGCAACACCAGATTTGTTGTTGGTGAATAATATTTTTTTCCAAGTAACACCGCCATCAATAGTTTTAAAAACACCACGTTCTGGATGTTCTCCCCAAGGAGAACCAATTGCACCAGCATAAACTATATTTGGATTTGTAGGGTCTATTACAATTCTGTGTATGTGTCTGGTTTTTTCTAAGCCCATTGGCAACCAGTTTTTACCACCGTCTAAAGATTTGTAAATACCGTAACCACCATTTAAACTGTTTCTTGGGTTACCTTCGCCTGTACCAACCCAAATAACAGATGGGTTACTTTGTTGTATAGCAACAGCACCAACAGAAGCCGTAACTTCCTTATCAAATATAGGATCCCATTTTATACCACCAGAAGTAGACTTCCATAATCCACCAGAAGCTGTACCGGCATAAATAATATCAGGATTGGTATGTACTGCATCAATGGCAGTTACACGGCCGCTCATACCTCCGGGGCCAATATTTCTAGGTTTTAAATCTTGTACATAGTCCATTTTAAAATCTTGTGCAGAAAGGCACAAGACGGTAAAAAAGAATAAAAGTGAGTGTAGTTTTTTCATTTTTAGTTGATCTTAGTTTGGTTTAAAAATAGGTATTTGTGAGTTATTTTATTGATTGTCAGTAGATTTAATTTTTTTTATTTTCTTAGGGTTTATCCAAAGTATAATTCCACTTACACTTATAAATATAAGGCCTAGAGCTATTATGGATGAGTAAAAGAGTTTAAATGCAGAGGTATTATTCTTTATTAAAAAATCTAGAATAGACCCATCGTGTATCATTTCTATAATAGTATCTGTACGCTGCTTTGCGGATACAATTTTACCAGTGTAACAGTTTATTTGTAGTTCCGTAAAGTGATCTTCGAAACTAACTTTAGCAATGCCTTTTGTAGGCCTGTAGTCTATTCTGTTAATTGTAGTAGAGAGTTGCAAAGAGTCTATATAGGCAATAGCATTTTGTTCTATTATTTCTAAAGGAACAAGCGCTTTATTATTGTGCGCTATTTTAGATGTTGGTGGCTGTAAATAAAGTTCTTTTTTCCAGGCAAGTAAGGCACCTGTAACACTTATAAGTAGAATAAAAAACACCAAGACAATTGCTATTGTTTTATGTAATTTTCTGTATAAACGAGTGCTTTTCGCAAGCTTATTAATTTTTATTTTCAATAGGAACTTATTTAAAGTTTCCGAAAATAATGAAAACTCTATCAAAATTTCATAATAATATGTTAACAAAGCGTTCTGTTATTTAGCAAACATTTAATATAATTTCATTTCTGAAAACCAATGTTTAACTCAAAAATCCGTATTTTTATACTTGTATGAAGAATGATAAAATAAACAGAAAAGGTTTTGTTTTTAAAGAATACAAAGCCCCTTCACAAACTCCGTTTGAAAAGCTTTTTGATATATTTAAAGAGCTTATTACACATACATCTGGAGATTTTGATGAAGCTATAGATTGGTTGCGGGAGTTAGATAAAGAATATAAACTTACTACAGAAGACTATACCATAGACGATTTTATAGAAGACCTTAAAGCTAAAGGGTATATAAAAGAAGAAATAAAACCAGATGGTACTAATGGTACTGCTATTACGGCTAAAACAGAAAGAGCTATACGCCAGGCAGCACTAGATCAGATTTTTGGTAAAATTAAGCGTAGCGGTTCAGGGAACCATAAAAGCAAAGGTGTAGGTGCAGGAGATGAGCATACTGGAGATTTTAGAAATTACCAATTTGGAGATGCTTTAGATAAAGTATCTATGACGGAGAGTTTACGAAACGCGCAAATTAATAATGGTATTGATGATTTTAATTTAACTGAAGATGATTTGGTGGTTGAAGAAACAATGCATAAATCACAAATGAGTACGGTGCTTATGATAGATATTAGTCATAGCATGATTCTCTATGGGGAAGACCGTATTACACCAGCCAAAAAAGTTGCTATGGCCTTGGCAGAGTTAATAACTACGCGTTACCCAAAAGATACCTTAGATATTCTTGTTTTTGGTAATGATGCTTGGCCTATTAAAATAGCCGACTTACCATACTTACAAGTAGGACCATACCATACCAATACTGTTGCTGGTTTGCAGTTGGCAATGGATTTACTGCGAAGAAAACGTAATACCAACAAACAAATTTTTATGATTACAGATGGTAAACCTAGTTGTTTGCAAATGCCAGATGGTACATACTATAAAAATAGTGTTGGTCTAGACGAGGATATTATTAATAAGTGTTACGGAATGGCACAACAAGCAAGAAAGTTGCACATACCTATAACTACGTTTATGATTGCGCAAGACCCGTATTTAATGCAATTTGTAAAGGCATTTACCCAAGCAAACCAAGGAAAAGCATTTTATACTGGTTTAAAAGGATTGGGAGAAATGATTTTTGAAGATTACGAAACCAATAGAAAAAAACGAATTAAAGGATAAAAGAATTAAGAGCGTAGCGTTAAGAAAAAAGATAATTATAATCAAGTCGGTTTTCTTAAATCTATTAACCTCATTTCTAAAAATAAAATATGAAAATAGATACAATTAAAACACTAGGCGAATTAAAAAAAGCCGGATACCAAAGCAAGTCTATAAAAGACGAGTTAAGAGATAATTTAATAGAGAAAATTAAAAATAAAGAAGCAACGTTTACTGGTATCCACGGGTACCAAAATACAGTAATACCAGAATTAGAACGAGCTATACTTTCTAGACACAACATTAACTTATTAGGTTTACGTGGACAAGCAAAAACACGTTTGGCTAGACTAATGCTTAATTTATTAGATGAGTATATACCGGTTGTAAAAGGATCTGAAATAAATGATGACCCATTACAACCAATTTCTAGATATGCAGTAGAGTTAATAAAAGAAGAAGGTGATAATACACCTATTACTTGGATGCATAGAAGTGAACGTTTTGCAGAGAAATTAGCAACGCCAGATGTTACTGTAGCAGATATTATTGGAGATGTAGATCCTATAAAAGCAGCAAACTTAAAATTAAGTTATGCAGATGATAGAGTAATACATTACGGGATGATACCGCGTGCCAATCGTTGTATTTTTGTTATTAATGAGTTGCCAGATCTACAAGCAAGAATACAAGTTGCTTTGTTTAATATTTTACAAGAGGGCGATATACAAATAAGAGGTTTTAAATTACGATTGCCCCTAGATATGCAGTTTGTATTTACAGCAAACCCTGAGGATTATACAAATCGGGGTAGTATTGTTACTCCTTTAAAAGATAGAATAGGATCGCAGATTCTTACGCATTACCCAGAAGATATAGAAACGGCTAAAATTATTACGGCACAGGAAGCTAAATTAGATAGCAGACAGTCAGACGCTATTTTAGTGCCAGATTTAGCTAAAGATCTTTTAGAACAAATTGTTTTTGAAGCACGTAAAAGTGAATATATAGATGCAAAAAGTGGAGTAAGTGCTAGACTTAGTATTACTGCTTTTGAAAACTTATTAAGTACAGCAGAACTTAGAGCTTTAAAAAACGGAGAAAATAAAACAACAGTTAGACTAAGTGACTTTATTGGTATTATACCAGCGATAACAGGTAAAGTAGAATTGGTTTACGAAGGCGAACAAGAAGGAGCAGCAAGTGTTGCCTATAATTTAATAGGTGAAGCGGTACAAACATTATTTGTAGAGTATTTTCCTAAGATTGAAAAACTTAAAAAGCAAGAAGATGCTAGTCCGTATGACGATGTAGTTTCTTGGTTCTTTAATAACGAAGCTGGTTTTGAGCTTTTAGACGATCTAAGTGATAAAGAATATACAAATATGTTAGATGCTGTATCTCCGTTAGATGATTTGCTAGGAGCACATCAACCAAAATTAAAAAAAGAAGAAAGCTATTTTGTAAAAGAGTTTATACTTTGGGGCTTGGTACAATTTAAGCAATTAAGTAAATACAGATTTACAGAAGGCATACAATTTAAAGATCCGTACAGTAATTATATAAGCGGGTTATAAGTAATTATACATATTTAGATTTTATATTAGAATCGTAGAGTTTTAGAATCTCTGCGATTCTTTTTTGTTTAGCTTCTTCTCTTTTAGCTTGATTTAGTTACTGTACATATTGTTTTTTTTGTATAATGGCACAAGGTTGTTGTAAGTACTAAAAGCAGTAAGGTTTTTAGTAAAATCTAATTGCGGGTTTGCGGGTATAACTCCACTTTCTATAGCATCTATCCAAAGCATACTTTCTTTTTCGTGATTTATCTTATCTCACATGATATAAATTCCAAAACTAATTTTTTGGTAGTCGCGTAACCACTCTAATCATTCTATAGTATTTTTAAAATAGAACTCTGGTTTTGTTTTCATTTTTTAATAGGGTGATATTTTACTATAAAGTTTAATGTATATTTATATCCAAAATTAAATAAAAATACATGCAACGTACATATACCTTCATTGTTTTAACCCTAATGATTATGATGTCTGCAAATGCGCAAGAGCAGTCTGCGCAAGACTTACCTTATTACCAAATACCAGACGCCCCAGAAAATTTTACAGCAGGTACAGTAGCAGCCAGAACTATAGATGCTTTGGGTTTTAGGTATTATTGGGCAACAGAAGGCTTACGATCAGAAGATTTAACATATAAGCCAAATGAAGAGGGTAGAAGTACAGGAGAAACTGTAGATCATATTTATGGTTTGTCTAAAATGATTTTAAAAACTACAAGTTTAAAGGTTGACGAAGATAAGAATCAAGAGCTAACGTTTGAACAAAAAAGAAAGCAAACACTAGAAAATTTTAAAAAAGCTAGTGATATTTTAAAAAATGCAACTGACCTAAAAGAGCACGAGTTGGTTTTTAATGAAAAATTTAAACTTCCGTTTTGGAATGCTATAAACGGACCCATTACAGATGCCATTTGGCATAGCGGACAAATAGTAGTAATGCGCAGAACATCTGGTAATCCAATGCCAAAAGGTGTAAATGTATTAATGGGAACTAAAAAATAATTACACTTAACTAAAAACTAATTCATCAATAAAAAAAATGAGAAAAATGAAACCTTTTTTAGCAGCATTAGCCGTGTTGTTTGTAGTCTCTTGTAAAGAGAAACCGGAACAGAAAACAGAAGAAATAGCAAAAACAGAATTTAAAGTAGAATATGAAAAATTTACTTTAGATAATGGTTTACAAGTTATTTTTCATATTGATAGGTCAGATCCTGTTGTGGCAGTGGCTTTAACTAGTCACGTTGGTTCTGCTCGTGAAAAAGTAGGTAGAACAGGTTTTGCTCACTTATTTGAACATTTATTGTTTTTAGAATCTGAAAACCTTGGTAAAGGTGGTTTAGATAAAATGAGTGCACGTATCGGCGGTTCTGGAGCAAACGGATCTACGAGTAGAGACCGTACAAATTACTACCAAACTGTTCCTAAAGATGCCTTAGAAAAAATGATTTGGGCAGAGGCAGATAAACTTGGTTACTTTATTAATACAGTTACAGACCCTGTTTTAGCTAAGGAAAAAGAAGTTGTAAAGAATGAAAAAAGGCAACGTGTAGATAACAATCCTTACGGGCACGTAAATTATGTGCAAACAAAAGCATTATATCCAGAAGGTCACCCGTATAGCTGGACGGTTATTGGGTCTTTAGAAGATTTGCAAAATGCTACATTACAAGATGTAAAAGACTTTTATAATAAATGGTATGTTCCTAATAACGTAACACTAACTATTGCGGGTGATTTTGATAAGGACCAAGCAAAAGCGTGGGTAAAAAAATATTTTAACGAAATTAAAAAAGGAGACGCAATTCCTGCTCTAGAGAAACAACCTGTTACATTGGCAGAAACTAAAAAGTTGTATTATGAAGATAACTTTGCTCGTTTACCACAATTATCTTTAACGTGGCCTTCTGTACCAGAGTTTGATAAAGATGCCTATGCATTAGATGTATTAACGTCTTATTTATCTTCAGGAAAAAAAGCCCCTTTATACAAGACATTAGTAGAGGAAAAGCAACTTACAGATTTTGTACGTATGTATAATTACTCATCAGAACTTGCGGGCGAGTTAACATTATCTGTTACTGCTTTTGATACTACAGAGTTATCAAAAGTGAATAGTGCTATACAAGAAGCATTTGCTACGTTTGAAAAAGAGGGTATTTCTGATGCAGATATAAGTAGAATTAAAGCAGGACAAGAAACAGATTTTTACAATTCACTTTCTAGTGTATTGGGTAAAGGGTTTCAGTTGGCGCAATACGAAATATTTGCAGGTGATCCTGGTTACGTTAGTGAAGATGTAAAAAACATTCTAGCAGTAACAAAAGAAGATGTTATGCGCGTGTATAATACGTATGTAAAAGGTAAAAACTTTATTGCAGTAAGTGCAGTGCCAAAAGGGCAAGCATCTTTGGTTTTAGAAGGCTCTACAAAAGCTGAGGTTGTAGAAGAGCAAATAGTAGAAGGTAAGGAAAGTAGTTTTGATCCTAGCATTGCTGCTACTTATGAGAAAACTCCTTCTAGTTTTGATCGTAGTATAGAGCCGCCATACGGATCTAGTCCAGATGTAAAAGTCCCAGATGTATACAAAGAAGAACTTTCTTCTGGTATTAAGGTTTTTGGTATAGAAAATAACGAAGTGCCATTAGTACAGTTTAGTATTAAAATTAATGGTGGTATGTTGTTAGAAGATAAAAATAAAATTGGTGTTTCTAATTTAGTAGCTTCTATGTTAACTAAAGGAACAAAAAATAAAACACCAGAAGAGTTAGAGAATGCAATAGAGAGTTTAGGAGCAAGTATTAATGCATCTGCCAACGACCAGTATATTACAATATCTGGTAATAGTTTAGCTAAAAACTACACTAAAGTAATGGAGCTTGTAAATGAAATTATTTTAGAAACACGTTGGGATGCTAAAGAGTTTGCACTTTTAAAACAAAGTACTATTAGCCAGTTGCAAAGAGCACAAGCAAACCCTAATAGTATTGCTAGGGATGAGTTTTCTAAAGTACTTTATGGCAAAGACAATATTTTAGCGAATAACAATGCTGGTACAACGGCATCTGTAAAGGCAATAACATTAGAAGATTTACAAAACTATTACAAAGCTAATGTATCGCCAACAGTCGCTAGCTTTCATATTGTAGGAGATATTACAACTGCAAATGTAACGGCATCTTTAGAAACGTTAAATACAAAATGGGAAAAGAAAGATGTGAATGTGCCAACGGTTATAGCAGCTAAAACTCCAGAGAAATCTAAAGTATATTTTTACAATGTACCAGATGCTAAGCAATCTGTTCTTTTGTTTGGAGCACCTGC
Organism: Cellulophaga sp. 20_2_10; assembly: GCF_023476645.1. Lineage (GTDB taxonomy): Bacteria > Bacteroidota > Bacteroidia > Flavobacteriales > Flavobacteriaceae > Cellulophaga. Next base: position 832,186 of record NZ_JAMCOJ010000001.1, on the reverse strand, counting down.
AATAGCAGCTACAGATAAAGATTATTACCCAGCACAGGTAATGAACTATAGATTGGGAGGTGGTAGTTTTGCTTCTCAATTAACACAAGAGCTTAGAGAGGGTAAAGGATATACATACGGAGTACGCTCTAGCTTTAGTGGAGATAAAACTGCAGGTTTGTTTACAGTTTCTAGTGGTGTACGTACAAATGTAACTTATGAGGCTTCACAATTAATTAAGGATATTTTTAATAATTACAGCAAAGGTTACAACCAAAACGATTTAGATGTGTCTAAAGGATACATGATAAAGAGTAATGCAAGAGCTTTTGAAACTATGGACTCTAAATTAAATATGCTACTTAATATTAGTACTTATAATTATCCTGTAGATTATGCTAAGCAAAGGGAGCAAGGGGTAAAAAACATGTCTGTAGAAGATGTAAAAGCGTTAGTAGACGAGTATGTTAATCCTGATAAAATGATTTACTTAATTGTAGGTGATGCTAAAACACAGCTTAAAAATCTAGATAAGTTAGGTTATGGTGAGCCAGAATTATTAAATCCTGATGAAATATTAAAAGACTAAACCACAGTTTTAAACCTAAAAAAATCCGCTTTACACCTTGTAAAGCGGATTTTTTTTATTCTGAAAAGTAACATATTATTTATTTAAATCTTTTTTAGATTGATGTAAAAATTAGGATTAAAAACAACAGTAGCGTTTGCAGAAGAAACTTTAGTTGTTTTCCAATCAACAGAAGGGAATATCCATTGTTCTTTTTGGTTAATTACTACTTTTAAAGGCATCTCAAAATCAGCTACAGTATTGGTATACCTATACTTTAGGTTGTTGTTTTCTAATTTATATTCTAAGTTAGGAATGCGTGTGTCTCTTAAATACTGATTAAAAACGGTAGTTAAGTCTATTCCAGATTGATGACTTAAGTAGTCTTCAATTTGTTCTGTAGTTACAACAGAATGGTAAAATTCTTTATTTAGACCTCTTAGAATACGTCTCCATTTTTCATCATTATCTACCAATTGTCTAATAGTATGTATCATATTAGCACCTTTAAAGTACATATCACCAGAGCCCTCGTCGTTTACATTGTAATGACCAATAATAGGTATGTCATTAGCAATATTTCTTCGTAAGCCAATAATATATTCATTAGCAGCTTGTGTGCCGTAGTAATAGTCTAAAAATAAACTTTCAGAGTACGTTGTAAAGCTCTCGTGAATCCACATATCTGCAATATCTTTATTGGTAATATTGTTTGCAAACCATTCGTGACCAGATTCATGAATAATTAGATAATCGAACTTTAGCCCCCAGCCAGAACCAGAAAAATCGTTACCCATATACCCTTGCATATATTTATTGCCATACGTAACAGAGCTTTGGTGTTCCATTCCTAAATATGGTGCTTCAACTAGTTTGTAGCCGTCTTCATAAAAAGGATAAGGCCCAAACCAATGCTCAAAAGCTTTCATCATTTTAGGAGCATCTTTAAAATGTACTTTCGCCTTTTCTAAATTATCACGTAGCACATAATAATTCATGTCTAAAGGACCTTTTTCACCTTGATACACTTCAGAAAAATGTACATAATCACCAATATTAACATTAACACCATAATTATTAATTGGGTTTTTAACGACCCAATGAGATGTTACTGTGTTTGCATGTTCTTCAATTTTTTCTAGCCTTCCGTTAGAGATATTAGATAAATCTTTAGGGTTTGTAACGCTAATGCGCATACTATCTACCTCGTCGTACATATGGTCTTTGTTTGGCCACCAAACACTAGCGCCTAAACCTTGACAAGATGTAGCAACAAATGGCTTTCCATTTTCATCTTTAGACCAAGAAAAACCACCATCCCAGGGAGCGTTTACAGCTTCTTTTGGACTGCCTTCATAATACACAACAATTTCGTTCACAGCACCAACTTGTTGCTTTTGTTTTAGTTTGATAAAATGAGCATTTATAGCTGAGGTAAATTTTAGTTTTTTACCTTTTTGCATCACTTTTGTAATCTTTAAGGGCGGTTGCAAATCTACCTGAAGCACTTGGTTATTTTCTAAAACAGTATATCTAATAGTATTTTTACCAGAAATATATTTCTTAGCAGGATCTACAGTTACATCTAAATCGTAATAATTTAGATCCCACCAAATACGTTCTGGTGTAATAGTGCCACGTAGCGTGTCGGTTTTTGTAAATGTTTTTTGAGCTATAACACCAAAGCTAAAAAGAATGGCAGCGCTTAGTAAAAAAGTTTTTTTCATAAGAGTAGTAGTTGTTAGTCTTACAAATATATACTTATCTAAAGTTCTTATAAAAGGAAAAAGCCATTAAAAAGTTTCCTCTTTAATGGCTTTATAATATTGTAAAGTGTGCTTAGTTCTGGTTAACGCTAAGTAAGTTTATATCAAAAACTAAAACAGCCCCTCCTGGTATAGAACCACGACCGCTATCTCCGTATCCTAATCTAGATGGTACAAGTAAAATACCGTTACCACCTTCTTTAAAATAAGTAATACCTTCCGTCCAACCAGCAATTACTTGTTGTAAGTTAAAAGAAATACCGTTAGCATCACTTTCATCAAAAGTATTACCATCTGTAAAATATCCTTTGTAAGCTACAGTAACATCAGATGTTGTAGTAGGTCTTAAGCCTGTTCCTTCGTCATTAATTACATAATATAAACCTGTTGGACTTTTTAAAGCCGTTAAGCTATTGTCCTCTATGTAAGCTTTAATTTCTTTTTCGTTTTTTTCTGTGTAATCTACATTGTCATCGTTTTTACAAGAAATAAATAATGTAAAAACTAGTATTAGTATTCCGTATTTCATTTGTGGTGTTTTTTTAGCTGAGCAAATATAGCTCTTTAGCTTAGAATTTAATTTTAAAATTAAGTTAATGTTATCTCATAATCTGGTTTGGAAAAACAACAACACTCTCAAAACCATCTTTGCCAACAGCAGCAACGCCAAAAAATGAATTATCTATAACAATACCTTTTAATATTTGTTCTGTTACATTGCCAACATATTTACTATGGTCCCAAGTAGGTGAGGTGGTGTCTCTCCAGTATATTTTATAACCTACCGCACCCTCTACAGCAGACCACTCAAATTTTGCAGAAGCTTCTACAATACCACCAATTTTCACGGTTTTAGGGGCAGGTGGCGCCCAAGCTAAATTTGCCATTGTTAGTGCATTTACAGCAGTTAGTTTTTTAGCATATCCAAAATTAACGTGTTCTACAACATCCCCATAAGCAATACCATTCTCGGTTCTAATATCTTGGTGTTGTTGTGTGTAATTTTCATGCGCTTCCATAATACGTATTCCTGGAAAGCCAAGGTCGTTAAAAGGTCTGTGATGACCACCTCTACCAAACCTATCTAGTCTGTAAATCATCATAGGATTCATTTCTGGCATATATGTTTTTACATTTTTGTGAATGTAGCGAGCTAATTGACGAGAAATACCATCTACTTCACCTCCATAAAAACGTCTTGCTTTACGTTGTCTTTCTGTTTCGTTAGCAGGTACAGGTTCAGAAAAAATTCTAAAATCTCTATTGCTAATAACGCCGTCTACCCCTTTAATATTCCCAATCATGTCATTGTTAAGAATGCCAATAATTTCCCATTCTTTTTCTTGTGCATATGCAGCTAAACCGGCGCCGCCAAATAAACCCTGTTCTTCACCAGATAACCCAACGTATATAATGCTATTTTCAAATTTGTATTTTGATAAAACACGGGCAGCCTCCATAGTACCAGCCATACCGCTAGCATTGTCATTTGCTCCAGGAGCATCTGTAGTAAAATCCATAGTGTCACTAGCGCGCGAGTCTATATCGCCACTCATTATTATATATCTGTTAGGGTATTTTGTGCCTTTTTGTATCGCAACAACATTAACAACCCAGGCGTCGTGTGGTACTCTATTGTTTCCTTTTTTTGTAACAAAATCTTTCTGATAAAATACATTTAAACAATTACTACATTGGGAAGACATGTTATCAAATTTAGATTTTATCCATCTTCTAGCTGCACCAATTCCTCTGGTGTTAGAAACAGTGTCACTAAACGTATTTCTAGTTCCAAAATTAGCAAGAGTAGTTACATCACTTTTTATACGCTCTTCCGATACGGAATTAATGATATCATAAATTTTAGAGCTTGTTTGGGCGCTAAGTACTATTGTTCCAAACAGAAATAAGAGCGAGAATAATTTTTTAAGAGTCATTTTTTTAGTTTTTATGTGAGTTAGTTGTATTTCTTTTTTAGCAATGCGAATAAGCCAATTAATGGTCCAACTCCTAAAAATAAGAAAATTAAAGGAGTATTTATTTTAGTAGTTAAAGCAGCTAAAAGTTGAATACTAATAATACTAATAGCAAACCCTATAGAATTTACAATAGTTAAAGCGGTACCTTTTAACTCTGCTGGTGCTGCTTGCGCAACAAGACTAGAAAATTGGGGCGAATCTGCGGTTACTGCCATTCCCCAAACACACCAACCAATGAAAAAGAATACTGCAGGTAGCTGAAATAATAAGGGAGATATAAAACAAAATACCCCAGAGATAAATAAAGAAATAACGGCAACTTTGTAACTGCCATATTTTTTAGAAAAGTAACCTCCAAGAGCACAAGAAAATGCCCCTAGTGCAATAACTATAAAAGTTAGTAATGGTACAGAATAGTTTATGTTTTGTATGCTGTTTATTGTTTTTATGGCTAATGGTGTGAAGGCCCAAAAAGCGTACAGTTCCCACATATGCCCAAAATAGCCTAGTGCAGCTTTAGAGAATATGGGATTCTTAAATAGTTGTATTCCTGCTTTTAGTTCTAATTTAGAGCTTTGTTTTCTAAACGGACCATTAGGAACAAGTAGTAGAACAAGTAAGCCTCCTAAAATAGCGAGTATAGAAGTTGCTTGTACTATAGTTTGATAATTGCTACCCCAGCCTAAGCCACTTATTAAAAAAGGAAAAGCTGTGCCTAAAACAAGTGCACCAACCAAATAGCCTAATGCTTTCCCAAGTCCGTCTTTATAATAATCAGAGGCTATTTTCATACCTACAGGGTAAATTCCTGCTAAGAAAAAACCAGTGCCAAAACGTGCTCCTAAAATATGCCATTTTGTAATAGTATCTGCCAGCAAACTAAAATTACAAAGCGCAGCACATAAAGCGCAAATAGCAAAAACTTTAGAAGGAGAAAACCGGTCTGCAATCATTAATAAAGCAAAGACCAAAGTACCTAAAATAAAACCCAATTGTACAGAAGATAGAACATAGCCAATAATACTATCTCCTAAGCCTGTTTTTAAGGCTAAATCGTCTACAATGGCATTGCCAGCAAACCATAAAGATGTACACGCAAATTGCGAGACTATTAATAATGGTAAAATATAAACTTTCCTTGTCAAGTTACTAATTTTAGGTTTTTGGTTGGTCGTACAAAAGTACTAAACCTAAAGCCTAAAATTATTCTAAAAAGCGTTTCAGTAATTTACGTACATCTGCAGTGCCATCTACAAAATATTTTGCTTGTGTTTTTTGGTGCCCTACTTTTACCGTAATAGCACTTTCTGGTAGTTCTTGAAACATAAACTCATCTGTCCAATCATCACCTATAGCAAAAACAAAATCATAGGCATCATCATTATAAACACGCATGGCAGCACGTCCTTTGTTTACGTTGCTACTTTTTATTTCCATTACTTTATTACCGTTTAACACGCTTAAATCGTCATTAGCAATTAAACTAGTTAGTACAGTATTTAATTCTGTAGCTCTTTTGTTTCCAAAATCTGGATCGGTTTTTCTGTAGTGCCAAGCTAAGGAGTAATTTTTCACTTCAATAAAACTACCAGGCGTACGGTCTACAAAAGATTCTAAAACAGGATGAATTTTTTGCATCCATTCCTTTTTTACATTCTCTAGCATTCTAAACTCTTCTCCGTTTTGAGAAATCCAAACACCGTGTTCTACAATCATATTATACTTTTTATGCAAAAACCACTTGGTAAAAGTTTCTTTATCTCTACCGCTAATTAAATACATATCTGTATTTGGTTGTGCAGCTATATTATCTAGTAAATCGTATAACTCTTCATCTGGACTAGCCTTTTGTGGATCATTCTTAAAAGCAGCTAAAGTACCGTCGTAATCTATAAATAGCAGTCTCTTTTTAGCAGATTTATAATTTTTTTCTACAGTATTTAAAAGTTCTTTTCCTAGTTTTTTAGATACGTAAGAAATGCTGTTTTCTTTTTGTTCTTTTAAGGAATTAACAAAATCGTTAGCCCATTTTTCAACATTGTAACGTTCTAATCTCTTTTGTAGAATATCATTGCGTTCTTGTTGTTCTTCAATAGGCATATTAATTGCTTGTTGCAAGGCGTCTACAGTCTGTTCAAAATTATTTGGGTTAATTAGTAGTGACTCATTCATCTCATTAGCAGAGCCAGCCATTTCACTTAAAATTAAAACGCCGGTTTTATCTGTTCTTGTCGCAATGTATTCTTTGGCTACAAGATTCATACCATCACGAATAGGAGTAAGCCAAGCAATATCACAAGAGGTATATAAATCTATTAAGTTTTCAAACGGCATAGATCTGTAGAAATACCAGATTGGTGTCCAGTTTACAGTAGAGAATTCTCCGTTAATTCTACCTACTAATTCATCAACTTCTTTTTTTAATAATTGGTATTGTGGTACGTTAGATCTAGATGGTACAGCTAAAATGATTAGCCTAACTTTTTCTTTGTATTCAGGGTGCTTATTTAAAAAGTATTCAAAAGCGTTTAATCTTTTTGCAATTCCTTTTGTATAATCTAATCTATCTATAGATAAAATTAGTTTGGCATCTTTTGTAGATTCTTTGTGTGAATTTAATCGTTGTTGAAAGTCTGATTGCTTTTCTCTAACGTTTAGTGAATTTGCTTTGCCCGCTTCACTAAATTTTTTGTAATCTATTCCCATAGGAAAAGAATCTACTTTTACAATTCTATTTTCTATATGTACTTCATTAAAACTAACATCTAAACCTAGTAAACGTCTAACCGAGCTTAAAAAATGTCTTTCATAATCGTACGTATGAAAACCAATTAAATCTGACCCTAGCAGACCTCTTAAGATTTCTTCACGCCATGGTAGTGTTCTAAATATTTCATAAGAAGGAAAAGGAATATGTAAAAAGAAACCAATAGAAATGTCTGGTTTCTTTTCTTTAACCATCTGAGGGACTAACATTAGTTGGTAATCGTGGACCCAAATAATATCATCATCATCTGCTTTGGCTATAATTTCATCTGCAAATTTTTGATTTACCGCTTTGTATATTTCCCAATTATCAAGTTCAAACTCTGAATATTCTAAAAAATAATGAAATAATGGCCAAATTGTTCTGTTACTAAAACCAAAATAAAAACCATCTACCTCTTCTGCATTTAATTTAACTTTTGCGCAACCGTGATCTTTTAAAGTAGCATCTATCTTACTTTCTAAATTTTCGGGTATATTTTCATCCGTTAAACCGCTCCATCCTATCCATAAATCGTTACTTCCAGAGTGTACAGATTTCATCCCTGTTGCCAATCCGCCAACGCTGGGTGTTGTTTTTATTTCATTATTATGAATTTCCAATTGTACTGGTAGTCTATTTGAGATAATGATAGTTTTACTCATAAATCGGTATTTTTTGGTAGTATTTAATTGATTTTTGTATAAATTTCGATAAAATTGGTAATAAAACCTACTAATTAGAAATGTTTAACCCTAATTTATTATATGGATAATTTAGACTATGGAATTATAGGAAATTGTAGAAGCGCAGCCCTTATCTCTAAGAATGGTGCAATAGAATGGAGTTGTTTACCTGCATTTGATTCTTCTTCGGTTTTTGCTAAAATTTTAGACGAGAATAAAGGAGGTAGTTTTGAAATCCTAACAAGTAGTGATTATAAAATTACACAGAATTATATAAAACAGACGGCAATATTAGTTACCACATATAGTAATGGTGAGCATATTTTTGAAGTACGTGATTTTATGCCTCGTTATAAGACCGAGGATGGTTCTTATTACTCGCCTCCAGAAATTGCACGTTATTTACGGTATGTTTCTGGTAAACCAACTTTTAAAGTGTTGTATAACCCTAAGTTAGAATATGCGGCTGGTGAAACAAAAACATATATTAAAAAGGACTTTATTACGAGTTTAACTCACGGAGAAAAATTTGATACCGTTTTTTTATATACTTCATTTAATAAAGAACATGTAGTAGGTGGTAATGAAATAGAACTAACTGAAGATGGTTATTTTTTGTTTGGTTACAACGAGAAGATTTTTTTACCAACAGTAAAAAATGTTTATTTAGAGCAGCAGCGTACTAAGGTTTATTGGTTAAACTGGAGTGGAAAAATACCGAATTACGAATTATATAATGACGAAATAAATAGAAGTTCTATAACTTTAAAGCTATTAACTTACGATAAAACTGGAGCCGTTTTAGCAGCAGCAACAACCTCTTTGCCAGAGACAATAGGTGAAGTAAGAAACTGGGATTACCGTTTTTGTTGGATTAGAGATGCATCAATGGTTATAAAAGTTATGTCCGAACTAGGACATAAAAATGTAGCCAAAAGATACTTGCAATTTATTATAAACCTTATACCAGATAAGGATGAGAAGTTGCAAATAATGTATGGTATTAATGGTGAAAAACAACTAACGGAAGAAACCTTAGAACATCTAGAGGGTTACAAAGGGTCTAAACCTGTACGTGTTGGTAACGCAGCCTACAAGCAAAAGCAGAACGATATTTATGGCATTCTTATGGATGTTATTTACGAACAGCTTGTTAAGTTTTCTACCGATTTAGAAAATGGAGAAGATTTGTGGGGTATAACAAAAGGTATTGTTTGGATTGTAGAAAAGCACTGGAAAGAAGCAGATAAAGGTATTTGGGAATTTAGGGCAGAAGATCGTCACTTTACATTTTCAAAAGTGCTATGCTGGGTCGCAATAGATAGAGCTATTAAAGTTGCTAGAATCTTTGATAAAAGCCACAAAATTGAAAAGTGGACCAAGTTAGAACAAGAAATTAAACGGGATATTCACGATAATGCTTGGAATGACGACGTAAATGCATTTACACAGTCCTACGGGTCTACAGATTTAGATGCTTCTGTTTTGTTAATGGAATCTTACGGATTTATACACGCTAAGCATCCAAAGTTTGTTGCAACAGTTAAAGCTGTAGAAGAAAACCTATGTAATGACGGTTTGTTATATAGATATAAGAATGAAGACGATTTTGGACTCCCATCTTCATCTTTTACTATTTGTACATTCTGGTTTATAAACAGTTTGTTTAAAATAGGTGAAGAAGAAAAAGCACGTATGTATTTTGATAAGTTACTAGGGTATAGCAACCACTTAGGTCTGTTTAGTGAAGATGTCGATTTTAAAACAAAAAGACTTTTGGGTAATTTCCCTCAAGCGTATTCTCATTTAGCTTTAATAGAATGTGCTCTTAATTTTTCTGCAAAAAAAAATGAAGAAAAAATACTTGAATCTATGAGAGAGTAGGGTAGTGGTTTTTTCATTATTGTATTATAAAAAAGATCCCTTACATCATTGTAAGGGATCTTTTTTGTCTGCATATTTTAGTTTACTTCTTCTAATACACGATCTAGCAATTGTTGTAAATGTGCTTTAGTTGTAAACGGATTCATTATTGTTACTCGTAAATAATGCATACCTCTTAGTTTTGTTTGTACAATGTAAAATTCGCCTTTTTCTAATATAGATTGACGAATTTTTTCATTTAAAGAGTTCGTTTCTTTTTCTGACAAATGCGCGTCAACGTATCTAAAGCAAACTATATTTGAAGCCGGTTGTACCGCAATTTCAAAATTAGGATTAGCAGTAACCATTTCTGCAAATTGATGCCCTAAGTCGTAAAGCGTAGTAACATATTCATCAAAAATTTCTTCGCCATACGTTTTTAAAATAGTGTACCAATGTATACACGCCATTGTTTTTGTGCACTCAAAGGTGCGTTTGGCAATATTATACCAATCTTCTTCTATAGATTCTTCTAGTAAATAATCTGCTTTCTGACTAAATGTTGCGTGAGACGTGCTGCCATCTTTAAAAAGTAGAGCAGTGGTTAACGCTGGCATCATCATCATTTTATGACCATCTATTACAATAGAATCTGCTTTCTCAATTCCTTTTACCGTATGCTTATAGGTTTTAGAAAAGATAGCGGCACCGCCGTGAGCACCATCTACGTGAAACCATATATCTTTTTGAGTACTAAAATCTGCAAGGGCTTCTAAATCGTCATAAATACCGGTAGAGGTAGATGGAGCACTGCCTATAATGGCAAATATTTCTATTCCATTACTTTTTGCTTTCTCGTATTCTTTATCTAGCAAGTTAATATCCATATTAAAATTAGAAGTAGATGGTATTTTTATAATCCCAGCATCGCCTAATCCCATAATTCTAGCAGCTCTATCTACACAGTAATGTGCTTCTTCACTAACCATAATTCCTAATGCGTTAGAACTTCCTTGTCTCCATACGTTTGTAGCTGCTTTTGCTTTACGTGCTGCAAGTAACGCTGTTAAGTTGGCTAATGTGCCGCCAGAGGTTAATATGCCGTTAGAAGCTGTTGTATAGCCTAATTTTTTACAAATGTAATCTGTAACAATGCGTTCTATGGCAGATGCTGCTACACCCATTTCATAAACAGCCATTCCATTATTTAAAGATGCACTTAGCATTGCAGTAAGAGCTGTTATAGGCAAAGTTGGTGTTACTTGATGTCCAATATATTTAGGATTGTGTACGTGTATTGAGTGACCAATAATAGTACTAAATAAATTTTCTTCATCTCCGTTTTTTAAATAGTCTTTCCAAAAAATATGTTCGTCGTTAGGCTGACTCCAATGTATAACCTTGGTGTTTTTTTCTTGAATTGTATTTTCAAAATGATCGGCTAATTGGTCTATTAAATCGTGACCTCTTTTTCTGAAATTTTCTGGACTATAAGCTTCGGTTAATTTTTTCAATCTATAAGAATTAAACAGTTGTTGTAAAATTAAGCCTTTTAAACAAAAAAAACCATCAGCAAAAACTGATGGTTTGTTAAATCTCTGCTTTGTAAGCTTCAATTCGAATTAGTCAATCTTCATTCTTACCTGCTAAAATGAGTAAGAACGGCAGTACGTATAGTTTCTTTTATATTAGAAACAATATTTGTTTTCTGCCTTTACTTTTTCTGCAATTTCGTTACGTAAATCTACGATGTCTGGGTAGTTTTGGTACTTCGTAAAACGTTTAAGTCCCATTAACATCATACGTTGCTCATCGCCTTCAGCAAAAGAAATAATACTTTCTTTACCTTTTTTCTCTATAATATCTACAGCATTGTATAAGTACAATTTAGACATTGCTATTTGCGTTTTCTGAGAATCTTCACCAAAACGTTTTGCGTTTTTCTCAGTTCTAAGAATTGCAGATTCTGCCATGTAAATCTCAATTAAAATATCTGCAGCAGCAATTAATAACTGTTGGTGATCTTCTAATTGTGGACCGTATTTTTGAACAGCACCACCAGCAACCATTAAGAATGTTTTCTTTAATTTCTTAATCATTACTTTTTCTTCTGAAAATAACTCAGAGAAATCTGGAGTTTCAAAAGATGGTATTCCCATTAATTCTTTTTGTACTTCACTTGCAGGGCCTAATAAATCTACGTGACCTTTCATTGCCTTTTTAACCAACATACCTACAGAAAGCATACGGTTAATTTCGTTTGTACCTTCGTAAATACGAGCAATACGAGCATCTCTCCAAGCAGCTTCCATAGGTGTTTCTTCAGAGAAGCCCATTCCGCCAAAAATCTGGATACCTTCATCTGCACAACTCTGTACATCTTCTGATACTGCAACTTTTAGTATAGAACATTCAATAGCGTACTCTTCTACACCTTTAAGTTCCGCTTCTTGGTGTGTATTACCCGCAGCCTCACGCATTGCAATACGATCTTCTATGTTTTTAGAAGCTCTGTATGTTGCAGACTCACCAACATAAGCGTTAGTTGTCATTTCAGCTAATTTTATTTTAATAGCTCCAAAATCTGATATTCGAGTTTTAAATTGCTTACGCTCGTTAGCATATTGTACGCCAGTTGTTACAATTCTACGTTGAGAATCTAAACAAGCAGCAGCTAATTTAATACGACCAACGTTTAATGCGTTCATTGCAATTTTAAATCCTTCTCCACGACCAGCAAGCATATTATCGGCAGATACAACTGTATCGCTAAAGAAAACTTGTCTCGTAGAAGATGCTCTAATACCTAATTTGTGCTCTTCTTCACCTAATGTAATACCATTGGCATTTTTTGGATCGTACTCAACAATAAAACCAGTAATGTTTTTATCATCTTCAATACGAGCAAAAACAATCATCAAACTACAGAAACCTGCATTTGAGATCCACATTTTTTGTCCGTTTATTTTGTATGTCTTACCATCATCAGAAAGAGTCGCAGTTGTTTTACCTGAATTTGCATCAGATCCTGCACCTGGTTCTGTTAAGCAATACGCACCAAACCACTCACCAGTAGCCAATTTAGGAACGTATTTTTGTTTTTGTTCTTCGGTACCATATAATGTAATTGGCATTGTACCAATACCCGTATGTGCACCAAAAGCAGTACTAAAAGAACCGGTACCACTAGAGATGTAATCACAAGTTAATACCGTAGACACAAAGCCCATACCTAAACCGTCATATGCTTCTGGTACAGAAACACCTAAAAATCCTAATTCACCAGCCTTACGCATAACTTCTTCTGTTAATGCATAATCTTTAGCCTCGAACCTTGCTTTGTGTGCTATAATTTCACGTTCGTTGAATTCAGCTACCGCTTCTTTCATCATTGTTTGTTCTTCTGAAAAATCTTCAGGAGTAAAAACGTCTTCGCAATTTGTTTCTTTTACTAAGAATTGACCTCCACGTAGGATATCTTTTTCTGTATCTGCCATTTGTTTTTTTATATTAGATTATAGAAGAAAGAAAATAGAATATAGACTCAGTTTAGCCCGTTTTGGAATCCCATCGTCATTCTTTGGAATTCTTCTATTTTATCTTCAATTGTTTTTAATATTTCGTTGTTTATATATTGTCTATGTTTTGCTACTAATAACTGAGTTCCTAATTCAAAAGAAGAACCTAAAGCAATATCTAGAAAATGACTAAAAGATTTATCTGTTCTAGAAGAACCCTCAGCAATGTTACTTGGCATTGACACTGAGCATCTACTTAATTGTGAACTTAAATCAAATCTCTCGTGCTTTGGAAAGTTTAATAATATATCAGAAATATCATTTGTAATCTCTAAACCAAGCTTCCAAATTTTTAAATTTCTATAATTATGTCTTTGTTTGGCACACATTTGTCTTAACTCTATATTCTGTTCTCTGTTCTCTTTTCTCTTTTTAGTTTAAAAACTCAAATATTCCGCAAGCTCCTTGTCCTGTACCTACGCACATTGTAACAGCTCCGTATTTACCTTTCATATCACGTTTACGCATTTCGTCAAATAACTGTACAGATAGTTTTGCTCCTGTACAACCAAGTGGATGACCCAGTGCTATTGCACCACCGTTTACGTTAATAATATCAGGGTTAAGACCTAATTCTCTAATTACGGCTAGAGATTGAGAAGCAAAAGCTTCGTTTAATTCAATTAAACCTAAATCTTCTTGCTTTAAACCTGCTTGTTTTAATGCTTTTGGAATAGCCTTAACTGGACCAATACCCATAATACGAGGTTCTACACCAGCAGCTGCATAGTTAACTAAACGAGCAATAGGTTCTAGATTTAATTCCTTAACCATATCCTCGCTCATTATCATTACAAAAGCAGCACCATCACTCATTTGTGACGAGTTCCCAGCTGTAACGCTACCACCTGCAGCAAATACTGCACGTAATTTAGCTAAAGCCTCTTTACTAGTTCCTTTACGTGGACCTTCATCTTTAGTAACAGTATACGTTTTTGTTGCTTTTTTTCCGTTAGCGTCAACATAAGTTTGTTCTACTTCTATAGGAACTATTTGGTCTTGGAAACGATCTTCTGCTTGGGCTTTTAAAGCTTTCATATGCGAGTTAAAAGCAAACTCATCTTGATCTTCACGAGATACTTTAAATTGCTTTGCAACAGCTTCGGCGGTGTTACCCATTCCCCAATAGTAATCTTCGTGTCCTGCCTTAACTATATCATAGTTTAATTCTGGTTTAAAACCAGTCATAGGAACACTACTCATACTCTCTGCTCCACCAGCAATAATACAATCTGCCATACCGGCTTGTATTTTTGCAGTAGCCATACCAATAGTTTCTATTCCAGAAGAACAAAAACGATTTACGGTAACTCCAGGAACATCAACAATATCTAATCCCATTAAAGAGATTAAACGTGCCATATTTAATCCTTGAGCACCTTCTGGCATTGCGTTACCAACGATAACATCATCAATACGCTTTGGGTCTAAACCAGGCAGCTCACTCATCATATGTTTAATGGTCTCTGCAGCTAATTCATCTGTTCTTTTAAAACGGAACACGCCTTTTGGAGCTTTACCAACTGCGGTTCTGTATGCTTTTACTATATATGCTGTTTTCATTTTTTTTCTTTAAGATTAATAGAATCAAGAGTCAAGACAAATTTTCTTTAGTCCCCAGGTCTTGTTTCTAATTTCTAAGTGGTTTCCCTTTAGTTAACATATGCTGAATTCTTTCTAGCGTTTTACGTTCTGTACATAAACTTAAGAAAGCTTCGCGTTCTAAATCCAATAAATATTGTTCGCTAACAAGTGTTGGCTCAGATAAATCTCCACCAGCCATTACATAAGCTAATTTGTTGGCAATTTTATGGTCGTGCTCACTAATATAGTTACTATCTTCCATAGAATCCGTACCAACAAGGAACATACCTAAAGCTTGTTTACCAAGTACTTTTACATCTGTTCTGCGTACAGGTTGTGTATACCCCATATCTGCCATTAATTTAGCGTGTTGTTTTGCAACTGCTATTTGGCGTGCTTTGTTAACTACAACTATATCTTTTCCTTTTTGCAAAAGGTTAGAGTCAAAAGCCTCGTAAGCAGAAGTAGATACTTTTGCCATACCAATAGTTAAGAAATGCTCTTGTAATACATTTAATTGTACATCTCCTTTGCTAAAAAGGTCAGAAGCTCTTAAAGCCATTTCTTTAGAACCACCACCACCAGGGATAACACCTACACCAAACTCTACAAGTCCCATATAAGTTTCTGCTGCAGCAACTACTTTATCTGCGTGTAATGATAATTCACAACCACCACCTAAAGCCATTCCGTGAGGAGCAGAAATAGTTGGTATAGATGAATAACGCATGCGCATCATTGTATCTTGGAAGTATTTAATAGCCATATTTAGCTCATCATACTCTTGCTCTGCAGCCATCATAAATATCATACCTATGTTAGCACCAACAGAGAAGTTTGCAGCTTGGTTACCTACAACTAAACCAGCAAAGTCTTTTTCAGCAAGGTCAATAGCCTTGTTTAATCCTGCTAAAACATCGCCACCAATAGTGTTCATTTTAGACTGGAATTCTACATTAAGGATACCGTCACCTAAATCTTCAACAACAACGCCAGAGTTTTTAAATACTTCTGTTGTTTTTCTGATGTTATCTAGAATGATAAAAGAATCTTGACCTGGAATTTTTGTTTGTTTTTTAGTAGGAATATCGTAAAAGAATGAAGCACCATCTTTAACGGTATAAAATGACGTACTGCCAGAAGCAATCATTTCATTAACCCAAGCAGCAGGCTCTAAGCCTTCAGCTTTCATTAATTCAATTCCTTTTTCTACTCCAATAGCATCCCAAATTTGAAAAGGACCGTGTTCCCAACCAAAACCAGCTTTCATTGCATCATCAATCTTGTACAATTCATCTGTAATTTCAGGAATACGGTTAGATACGTAAGCAAATAATGCAGTGAAGCTTTTTCTATAGAACTCACCTGCTTTATCTTTACCTTTTACTAAAATTTTGAATCTATCTACAACCTTATCAACAGTTTTAGTTAATTCTAAAGTTGCAAATTTTGCACGTTTGTTAGGTCTGTATTCTAAAGTGTTTAAGTCTAAAGATAAAATGTCTTTAGAACCATCTGCGTGTCTTTCTAATTTATAAAAGCCTTGTCCCGTTTTGCTTCCTAACCATTTATTCTCCATCATTGTGTTGATGAAATCTGGCAATTTAAAAAGCTCTAAGCGTTCGTCTTTTGGACAGTTTTCTCTAATACCGTTTGCTACGTGTACTAAAGTATCTAAACCAACAACATCTACAGTTCTAAAAGTTGCAGATTTTGGACGACCAATTACTGGACCAGACAATTTATCTACTTCTTCTATAGTTAAGTCTAAATCTTTTACAGCATGAAACAAACTCTGAATGCTAAAAATACCAACACGGTTACCAATAAAGGCCGGCGTATCTTTTGCAACTACAGATGTTTTACCTAAAAATTTTTCTCCGTAACCGCTTAAAAACTCTAATACAGACGCATCAGTTTTTGGTCCAGGAATAATTTCGAATAGGTTTAAGTAACGTGCAGGATTAAAAAAGTGCGTTCCACAGAAATGTTTCTGAAAATCTTCAGAACGACCTTCACTCATAAAATGAATAGGAATACCAGAGGTATTTGATGTAATTAACGTTCCTGGTGTACGGTACTTTTCAAGCTTTTCAAAAACTTGTTGCTTTATATCTAGCCTTTCAACAACAACTTCCATTATCCAATCTACATGGGCAACTTTAGCAATATCATCCTCTAGGTTACCCGTAGTAATACGATTAGCAAATTTTTGATTGTAAATAGGAGAAGGTTTAGATTTTAAAGATGCAGTTAAAGCATCGTTTACCAATCTATTTCTAACTACTTTGTCTTCTAGTGTTAAGCCTTTAGCTTTTTCTTTGTCGTTTAGTTCTCTTGGAACAATGTCTAACAATAGCACTTCTACACCAATATTGGCAAAGTGACAAGCAATGCCACTACCCATAATACCAGAGCCAATTACAGCTATTTTTTTTATGTGTTTGTTCATTTTTATTTAGACCTATTTATTAGTTATAATTTTATTTAAAAATTTCTTTTTTAGCAATAAGTGCGTTGATTGTTTCTGTAACCTCAAAAAAGTTATTTAGCTTTTCTTCTGGAATACTTGCCTTTATAACGCTATTAAATTGAAATACAGTATCCTTGGATAGGGTTCTTTTTTCTAAACCTATATCTGTTAGGTGTATTATTACGCCTCTACCATCATTTGGGTTGGGTTTACGAACTATAAATTTTTTTGCTTCTAAACTCTTTAATATTCTAGATAGACTAGTGGCTTCCATTCCCATTTTTGGGCCTAATGCAGTAGATGCAGTACCTGTTTTCGGGTCTATACTTAATAAGGTAAAAGCCATAGCCATTGTGTTATTATGGTTCTTAGCTTCTTCGTTATACATTTTGGCTACAGCTAGCCAAGTTTCTCGTAAAGCATAATCTATGGTAATCTCCTTCATTTGTTGTTTGAATAGGTTACCAAATATAGTAAAATTTATTATGCATGCATAATAAATTTAAGAAAAAATGAGGACTTAATGTATACTTAACATGAAGTATACGTGGTGTGTGAAGTAGTGTAGTAGTTTAGCTGCTAATGATTTAGGGCATTAGCAGCTAAATACAATTTAATATCCGTAAATATCGTTATAAAGAGCTTTATACTTCTCTTTTATAATTTTTCTTTTAAGTTTTAGAGTAGGGGTTAAGTGTCCGCCCTCTACACTCCATGTATCTGCAGTTAATCTAAATTGTTTAATTTTTTCCCATTTAGCAAAGTTTTCATTGGCAGCATCTACTTCTTCTTGGAAACGTGCAATTACTTCTTTATTAGCAACAATTTCTTCATTGCTACCCAATTCAAGATTATGTATTTTTCCCCAGTTTCTTATAAATTCAAAATCTGGTTGTATAAAAGCAGCTGGCATTTTTTCGCCCTCACCAATAACCATTACTTGGTCTATAAATCTAGATTGTTTACATCTGTTTTCTAATAACTGTGGCGCAACATATTTACCACCAGATGTTTTAAACATTTCTTTTTTACGATCTGTTATTTTTAAGAAGCCTTCAGCATCTATTTCGCCTATATCTCCTGTATGAAAATAACCATCTATAATTACTTCTGCTGTTTTAACCTCATCTTTATAGTAGCCCATCATTACTTGTGGACCTTTAATACAAATTTCTCCGTCTGATGCAATTTTAACTTCTGTGTTTTGAATAGGTTTACCGACGGTGCCAATTTTAAAACCACGATTACGCATATCGTTTACCGATACAACTGGAGAAGTTTCCGTAAGCCCATAACCTTCCATAACACCAAAACCTGCAGCGTTAAATACACGTGCTAAGCGTGGTTGTAATGCCGCACTACCAGAGGCCATAACACCAACTTCGCCACCTAAAGCAGCTTTCCATTTGCTAAAGATTAGCTTACGAGCTATTGCTAATTTTTGTTCGTACCACCATCCGTTTGCTCCGTAAGGCTCGTATTGTAAGCCAACATCTACAGACCAGAAAAATAATTTCTTTTTTATGCCGGTTAATGCCGCTCCTTTAGCTATAATTTTATCGTAAACTTTTTCTAGTAGTCTCGGTACAGCCGTCATTACATGCGGGTGTATTTCTTGTGCATACTCACTAATTTGGTCTATTGGCGCATAATGTATAGTTGCACCACAATATTGGTACAAGTATATTAACATACGCTCGTATACATGACATAGTGGTAAAAAACTAAGCGCCTTAGAAGTACCTAATGCTATTGGTATTCTTTTAAAACTTCCCAAAGCATTGCTCACAAGATTTTCGTGAGATAACATAACACCTTTAGGTCTTCCGGTTGTGCCAGAAGTATATATTAGAGTAGCTAAGTCTGTTGGCTTAACGCTGTTTTTTAATTTTTCTACTTCTACTTGGTTAGATTGATCTTTGCCAAGTTCTAACATTTCTGACCAATTTTTACAATCGTCTAAATCATCAAAAGAATATACGTCTAATAAAGAGGGTACTTGGTCCTTGATTAATTTTACTTTTTCATAAACATCACGACAAGAAATAAAACAGTATTTAGCTCCAGAATGATTTAAAACATAAGCATAATCTTCTTCAGAAATAGTCGGATATACAGGAACATTTTGTGCGCCCAACTGCAGAATACCAATATCCATAATATTCCATTCCATTCTATTGGCAGAAGATATTACGGCAATTTTGTCATCCTTAGAAACACCTAGCCTTAACAAGGCCCTACTCATTGTATTTGCTTTGTCTATGTACTCTTGCGTAGACATATATACCCACTTGCCATCGTACTTTGTAGCTAATGATTGTTGTAGGTTGTATTCTTTTAATTGATAGTAAGGGAAATCAAATAGTCTAGTAACTTCTTGCATAAGAATTGATTGTATCAGAGTTGCAAATTAAGAAAAGGAATGCTTATTTTAAAATTAGATTCGTAAAAAAACACTGTAAATTCTATTATTTTCTTAGTCTAGTTTAGTAAAATGCTATAATTTAACAAGTTAACATTTTGTTAAAATAATTTTTAGATTAACAATTGATTTGTTTTTATTCTTTTTAACTTAATTAAGTACACTTTTATTGCCAAAGACATATCTAAAATACAACAATTATAAACCAGAAATATATAATTATATGTTATAATTTTATTCTTAAGTATCTCTTTTTTAGGGCGATTTGTATTTTTTTACCATTTGTCTACAGTAAATCGCATTTTATAGCACAAATAAAACAGGCCATCTTTAAGCAATAAAAATATCACTAAGTGTTTAGGATATTTGCCGTAATTAATTAACGCCCAAATTATTAATTATGAATAAATATCTACGCAACTTAAGTTACATAAAAAAAAGGATTACACTTTTTTTGTTTTTAGCTACCACATTTATAAGTATAAAAGTATCGGCTCAGTCAGATCCTTTTGAGTGCGATTTTAATGCGTATTTATTTCAGACAAACGATATTTACGCATTAGACTTAGCCTCGGGAAGCTCCTACATAGTTGCAGAAGACATAGTGCCAGGTAATATTAATGCAGCTGCTTATAATTCTGCTGATGGTTATATTTGGGGTTACTTATCCTCTCCACAGATGTCAATAGTACAAATAGGAAAAGATTTTAAGCCAACGATACACACTATTCCAGAATTGCCTACTAATGGTAATAAGTATGTTGGAGATATTAATTTGGACGGCATTTATTATTTAAGAGCTGGTGGCACTACATATTATGCAATAGACTTAAATCCCGAATCTAATAACTATCTAGAATATATAGGTTCTTATACTTTAGACACAAGTATTAGTATTCATGATTGGGCTTTTAATGCTGTAGATGGTAAAATATATAGCGTTAGTAAAAGTACAAACCGTTTGTACAGAATTACAGCAGAAACAGGTACGGTAGAAGATTTAGGTGAAGTTCCTATTTTAGCAGGACTTAGTTATACATATGGTGCTGTTTATTTTGATGTAGATGGTAACCTTTATGTTTCTGCAAACCAGACAGGTTCTGTCTATAAAATTAATAATGTACAAGATATTACGCCAAACAATATAACATCTAATATATTTGCTTTTGGCCCTTCTAGTTCTTCTAACGATGGTGCGCGTTGCCCAACAGCTCCAGTGCCACAAGAGAATTGTGCAAATGGAATAGATGATGATGGTGACGGACTAGTAGATTGTGATGATCCTTCTTGTTCTGGAGTTAGTGCTTGTCCCGTAATTACAACAACTTCTGGTGGTAACGATGGCGGATTAGAAAGTAACGATAGGCTTGCAAACTTAATTACCAATAGAAATTATAATAGAGCAAAAAATAATTACATTTTTGACAAATTAACCGCAGCACAGGTAACAAAAAGTAAAGAGTATAAGCTTAGTGGAAAATACGATAGTGCTAACATACCTCTAAATAAGCTTGTGCCTTTAGGTGTTATTGGTGAGACTAGTACCATAGAATCTTCTCCGGCAGATTTACTTGCTCTTACCAATGCTAGTGATATTTTCTCTGTAGATTATTTATACGAAAATGAAACTATTGGAGCTTTAATGGTTATTAAAACTGAAGATAAAGTGTATGAGCACAGTAAGTTTATTTGTGATCGTTTTTTAGGAGCAGAGTTACTATCAGTATCAAGTTTAAAAGTAAAAGATAATAATTTTATAAAATCTATAATTAAACAAGCAGATGGCAATAAGGAATTTGCACTGTCTTTTTCTGCAAGACTTAATACTGATAAGACTTTTACAGTAGAATCTCATTGGAATATAGATGCATACGAGAACAATAATATGTTTTATAATTTTCAGATATGGTCTAATTCTGTTGATGATTTAGTACTACTTGCTGAAGAAATATTGTCCCTGTTAGAGTCTAATAATAAAATAACAGCGTACAAAGGTTCTGCGCCACCACCAGTATTTGTTAGATCTGCAAAATATGTAAATGGCACTGTAGAAATGAAGGTTGTAAATACAAACGTTTCTAAAAAAATAACTTTAGAAGGCGGATTAAAACGTACTGAAACTAGTGAAACAGATAAAGTAACTTTAGAATCTTCTTTAGATAAATATATAGATGTAATTACTATAGAAACAGGTGCTTTATTCGATTTAGGGTTTAGACTTAAAAATGAAAAAGGAGATACTCCGGACGATTTATTTGTTGCAGATGCTCCTTGGGGGTTAGATAATTCTTCTGCTTCTACGTCTATTGATACTTATGAGATAGAACAAAACAGTACTTCGTATTTTGGAGATGGTTACCGAGTAGAGCGTAATCTGCATTTAAAAGGTACAACACAAGAGTATTTAGGAGCATATAGAGCTTTTAACCCTAGATTCTTGGCAGTAGACTTATCAGAATATAAAAAATTATCTTTTACTGCATCTGGCACAGGAGCCTTAGAAGTTAAATTGCTTAAAGGCTCTGGAGAACCATATATTGCTACAGTAGAATTAACAAGAGAAGCAAAACGTTTTGTGATAGAAGATAGCGATTTTAGAAATCAATTTGGTGGCATTACAGATTTTAATTCATTAAAAGTATTGTTGTTTAATTTAAAGTCGAGTGATGGTAGTTTGCAAAATAAGGAATTGCAATTGTCGGATATTGATTTTAATAACACTGAAAAGCGTAATGCATATTTAGAAAAAAACAGAACTAAATCTTTTTTACTACCTAATCCTGTAGAAGAAAATACAACATTGTACTTTTTTGAAGAGCTGCCAAGCACCTATACATTAGAGTTTTATACTGTATCAGGAACATTAATGCCTGCGTACACCATAGTTGGTAGTGCAAAACAAGGACAAAATAGTATAGATGTTAATGTATCTAGCTTAGCAACAGGAATTTATTTATACAAATTAATTAGCTCTAATAATGCTATTTGGAGTGGTAAAATGATAAAAAAATAAACACAACCATTACGTAAACACTAACCATTACCAAACATAACCATTGCACAAACACAACCATTTTTAAAAAAAGAGCAGGATTTTTATAATCCTGCTTTTTTGTCTTTTATTAAGATGGTATTCTACTTTTTATAAACTTAAACTGTCCATTGTGGTTAGACTCGTGTTCGCAAACGTGAAACCATTTACAATAATTGTTTGTTGGTCCCCAAGGAAATGCTTCATCTACTTTTAAAAGCCATTTATCATCCCGGTTAGCAAACTCTTTTAAAGTATTTTGTCGTACTTCATCTAAGGCATCTAAATAATAACTTAGCTCGTTTCCTTTAATTTTTTTTCGTGCTTTATCGCCTAAACCAGAAGCAATACTCCATCTTTTTGTATCTTCTTTGGGCCAATCTCCCCAAGCTTTATCGTTAAATGTATGTATTTGGTAAAAGCGTTCTGTTGCAGCTAAATGCATAAGCATTGCACCAATAGAGTTAGCATTATCGTCTACCAAATAATCTAAATCTGTAGCACTCATATTATGTACAGGAGCTAATATTACCATGCGCATCCAAGTCATCATAGAAACTAAAGTTCCTATTTGCGGACTATAGCCTTCTTTTGGGCCAATAATATTAATATCAGTTTCTTGTGTAACAATTGTTGATGGTTTTCCTAAAGGAAATGCTAGTAAACTACTTGTACCCATGGTTAATAAAGAGGCATTTTTAATAAAAGACCTTCTGCTACTGTTCTGTTTTTGATTTTCCATTTTTATAGATTGATGAATAAGTAGGTAAGTTACAAAATTTGCAACAACACTAATTCATCTCATTTATATTCATTTTTCACACAAATTCTATGCTTGTACACTTGTTATATTGCTTATTTTTACCAATTATTAAATTAGTAGTATGATTAAGAAGCGTGCAAAACAGCTTACTTTTATTTTAATAATCCTTTGTCATTTAGGTTTCTTGGCGGCTATTCTTTTTGAAAAGCAAAACAATTATTTAATTTTTGGCTTTTTAATTATTGCATTGGCCTTGTTACTTGTTACTTATAAAAAGACACCAGTTAGTGCTAAAAATCACACTTTTGAACATTTTTTAACTGTAGCCTTCGTTTTTTTTGGCGCTATTGTGACCTATGTATTGCATACATCTTTTGGATTTTCTACTGTTTTGGCAGCTTCAATAGTGGGGTTGGTCATTAGTTTTGTTCCTAACATTATTAAAGATAATACAGTAGTAAATACGATACCAACAGCCGTTTATTGTGGCGCATTTGTGGGTATGACGAACGCTAGTATTGCTCCAGATTATGTGTTTATAGCCTTGGCAAGTGTTTTTACAGGGTTACTTTTAGTGGGATCTAAAGATAGTTTTCACGGAGTAGGAGGTAAGCTTGGTACATTAGCTTTTGGCGGAGTTGTATTGGCATTTTTAATAACATTTTTACTATCGCAATGAAAATAGTACATTTTATATTAGTTTTTGCCGGTAGTTTATCAGCAATTGTAACATATTTACTTCAGTTTAAGTACAAGCAAAGTGCTGTAAGATCATCTTCATTGGTTGGTGTTTTTTCGGGTTTATTTGTGTTGTTATTTCCTAATGTCTTGTCAAGTTATTTATCGCAGAATTTACCATTGGTATGTTTTGGAGCTTCTTTTATAGGTATGGTATCTTCTAATCTGGTAAAAAGCTATTGGATAATAGGTGTATCTGGAGCAATTTTTACACTGCTTTTTTTAAATACAAGTAAATTTTTCACAGGCTTTGGAGGCGGATTGGGTTCTGCCGCCTGTATTGCTCTTTTAGTAACCTTGGCGATACCAATTGTGGTAAATAAAGGAAATGTTACAAACGGTTTTTTACAACTAAAAAGACTAATAAAGAAGGGAAGCCTAAAAAAGTAAGATTGTTATTTTAAAGCAATACTCTTCAGTTCTAAACTAAAATTCTCTGCTGTTTTATTTCCTATTAAAAAGGCTATTTCGTTAATGTTGTCACCATTAAAATTAGGAATGTCAACCTTATTTCCTCTAAACATTGCATACATACTGCTTAGCTTAATTTCTATAGTCTGCCACTCTCCATTTGTTGTAAAAGAAGCAATAAACCAATGCTTGGTAGCTGTGTTTTCTTTTATTCTAAATTGATATGCTTTACCATCACCCTTTAGTGTAATACAAATAGTAGTGTAGTCTTTACAATGTGCTGTAATGCTATGTTTAACCATTGCAAAACCGCCATTATTGTCAAGTGAAACGTGACCACTAAAAACAGCTAAATGATCAGTTGTAACTTCAAAATTACTTTTAGATACACCACCCATAACCGCGTCGGTAATGGTTTGCCATTCTATGGAGTCTGTTGTGGAAGTAAAATCGATAATAGTTTTCATATAAGTTATGAGTTTTGCAATGTGAAGATAAGTTGTTTTATCAAGCATAAAAAATCCCGTTTCAACTAAGAAACGGGATTTTACTTTATAATTTAAAAAGAGATATTATCCTTTTTGCTCTAAAATCCACTCTCTAGCATTTGTAAATGCTTCTAGCCAAGGCGTAGCTTCGTCCTTACGGTCTGTTGGGTAATTTGCCCAGTTCCATTGGAACGTAGAGCGCTCTATATGTGGCATTGTAACTAAGTGTCTTCCTGTTTTATCACACAACATAGCAGTGTTAAAATCACTACCATTTGGATTTGCAGGATAGCCTTCATACCCATAAGTAGAAACAATATTGTAGTTTTCTTTGGCTTGTGGTAAGCTAAATTTACCTTCACCGTGGCTAATCCAAACACCTAAAGTAGTACCTGCTAAAGTAGATAACATTACAGAGTTGTTTTCTTCTACGGTTACAGATGTAAAGTTACTCTCGTGTTTATGAGAATCGTTATATGTCATTTTTCCGTGTTTCTCGTGCTCAGGGTTAATAAGGTCTAATTCCATAAATAACTGACAACCGTTACAAATACCAATAGACAAGGTGTCTTCTCTTTTAAAGAAGTTGTTTATTACTTTGTTTGCTTTTTCGTTATACTTAATTGCTCCAGCCCAACCTTTTGCACTACCAAGTACATCAGAATTAGAGAAACCACCAACGGCACCTAAAAACTGAATATCCTCTAGATTTTCACGTCCCGATATTAAATCAGTCATATGCACATCTTTTACATCAAAACCAGCTAAGAACATTGCATTTGCCATTTCACGTTCAGAATTACTTCCTTTTTCACGTAAAATTGCTGCTTTTGGTCTTTCTCCATTAATTAAAGGTAATTTACCCGTAAAGTTAGCAGGGAAAGTATATTGTAAAGGCTGATTTTTATAATTATCAAATCTGTCTTTAGCTAAATTATTTGCTGTTTGCTTATTGTCTAATAAGTATGATGTTTTAAACCACGTATCTCTTAAAGAAGTTACGTTTAGGCCCATTTCCATACCGTTATTTTTGATGGTTAGTGTAGCTTCTTCAACCACAGAACCAATTTTAATAGCAGTTACTCCAGCGTTAGCAAATAAAGTTTCTACACTTGCATCTGCTTGAAAAACAACACCAGCATTTTCAGCAAACAATAACTTTATAGTGTCTTCTTCGCCTAAAGCAGATAAGTCTAAGTTTGCACCCAAATTAACATCAGCAAAACACATTTCTAATAAAGTTGTAATTAAACCACCAGAGGCAACATCGTGTCCGGCGTTAATTTTGTCAGCTTTAATAGCGTCTTGTAATGTATTAAATACTGTTTTTACATAAGCAGCATCAGTAACATTTGGAGCGCTATTTCCTATTTTGTTTTGCGTTTGAGCAAAAGAAGAACCACCTAATTTAAAGGTGTCTTTAGATAGGTTTATGTAGTAAATAGCATTGCTGTTTTTTTGTAAAACAGGCTCTACTACTTGGTTAATATTGTTACAGTTTGCAGCAGCAGATATAAT
This sequence comes from Cellulophaga sp. 20_2_10, assembly GCF_023476645.1. Taxonomy (GTDB): domain Bacteria; phylum Bacteroidota; class Bacteroidia; order Flavobacteriales; family Flavobacteriaceae; genus Cellulophaga. Next base: position 805,593 of record NZ_JAMCOJ010000001.1, on the reverse strand, counting down.
AACGGTTCCTGGAGCTATAACTTCTTCATTTTTGTATTTCTGCTTCATAGAAAGCGAATCCTTACCAGTTGGTACGTTAACGCCTAAAGCAATACTAAATTCAGATACAGCTTCTACAGCTTCATACAAGCGTGCATCTTCACCTTCGTTTTTACAAGGCCACATCCAGTTTGCAGATAAAGAAACAGATTTTAATCCGTCTTTTAAAGGAGCCCAAACAATATTAGTTAAAGCTTCTGTAATACTATTTTTACTACCTGCAGCTGGGTCTATTAATCCTGAAATAGGAGAGTGACCAATAGAAGTAGCAATACCTTCTTTACCTTTAAAGTCTAAAGCCATTACACCACAATTGTTAAGTGGCAATTGTAATGGACCAGCACATTGTTGCTTGGCAACACGGCCACCAACACAACGGTCTACTTTATTTGTTAACCAGTCTTTAGAACCTACGGCTTCTAATTGTAAAACTTGCTCTAAGTAATCGTGAAAAAATTCTAAAGAATAATTAGGGTTTTCATAATTACGTGTAACAGTTTTATCTGTTAAGATTGTTTTTGGAGAACTCCCAAACATATCTTCTAGAGCTAAATCCATCGGTTTTTCTCCCGTAGTTTTAGACTCAAATGTAAATCTATGGTTGTTTGTAACTTCGCCAACCTCGTACATTGGAGAGCGCTCACGTTCTGCAATACGCTTTAGTAAGCCCATATCGTCTTTACCAATAACAAGACCCATACGTTCTTGAGATTCGTTGCCAATAATTTCTTTAGCAGATAATGTAGGATCGCCAACAGGCAATTTGTCTAAATCTATATGTCCGCCTGTATCTTCTACAAGTTCAGACAAACAGTTTAAGTGTCCGCCTGCACCGTGATCGTGAATAGAAACAATAGGGTTTTCCTCACTTTCTACCAAACCACGAATAGCATTTGCTGCTCTTTTTTGCATTTCTGGATTAGAACGTTGTACTGCATTTAACTCAATACCAGAAGCAAATTCGCCCGTATCTGCACTAGAAACAGCAGCACCACCCATACCAATACGGTAATTGTCGCCACCAAGAATTACTATTTTGTTACCTTCTTTAGGTTCGTCTTTTAAAGCTTGGTTTTCTTTAGCATATCCAATACCTCCAGCTTGCATAATAACTTTATCAAACCCAAGTTTACGAGCATCTTCTTGATGCTCAAAAGTTAAAACAGAACCAGTAATTAAAGGTTGTCCAAATTTGTTTCCAAAATCTGAAGCCCCGTTAGATGCTTTTATTAAAATATCCATTGGTGATTGGTACAACCATGGACGTTCTTCCATTGCTTTTTCCCAAGGTCTATTTTCTTCTAACCTAGAGTATGATGTCATATACACCGCAGTACCAGCTAAGGGTAAAGAACCTTTTCCGCCAGCAAGTCTGTCTCTAATTTCTCCACCAGAACCAGTTGCAGCACCATTAAATGGCTCTACAGTTGTTGGGAAATTGTGCGTTTCCGCTTTTAATGAAATAACAGAGTTAAATTCTGATTCTTGGTAAAAATCGGGCTTATCTGCTGTTTTTGGAGCAAACTGTGTTACAGTAGGTCCTTTTATAAAAGCAACATTATCTTTATAAGCAGAAACAATAGTACTTGGATTTTCTTGAGAAGTCTTCTTTATTAATTTGAATAAAGAAGATGGTTTTTCTTGACCATCTATTACAAATGTGCCGTTAAATATTTTATGTCTGCAGTGTTCTGAGTTTACTTGGCTAAAACCAAAAACTTCAGAATCTGTTAGTTTTCTTCCTATTTTAGTAGCTACACCTTCTAAATAAGCAATTTCTTCATCGTTTAAAGCCAAACCTTCTTGTTGGTTGTAAGCTGAAATATCTTCAATTGGTAATACAGCTTCAGGAGTGCTATCAATTTTAAAAATATCCTGATTTAATTGTGCGTATTTCTGAGAAATCATTGGGTCAAAATCTTTAGCATCTGCGGTAGAAGCAAAAAATTCTTCAATTCTAAAAATACCTTCTACACCCATATTCTGGGTAATTTCTGTGGCATTTGTACTCCAAGGGGTTATCATAGCTGCTCTTGGGCCAACAAAAAAGGCGTCAAGAGACGCCGCATTTATTTTAGGATTGTTGCCAAAAAGCCAAGTTAACTTGGTAATATCTTCTGGTGTAAGATTGTTTTTGGTTTCTACAGCAAAGATTTTGCTGGAATGGTCTCCGAAAAAGTGAATCATTGTAGCTCTTGTGTTGTTTTGTTTAACAAGCCACAAATTTACACTTTTTAAGTGTATTTTTTTAGAAGAATAGTTAACAGTTTTTAGGGGTGATTGTTAATTTCTTCTTACGCCTATTTTATACGTTTTGGAAGTAGGAAGAAAAGTGTCTAGAATTTATAGTGAGTTTTATGGTGTATACTTTATAATAATAAATATCTAAAATGAAAAAGAGCCTTGTCGGCAAAAACAAGGCTCTTTTTACGAGAACACTATATGAAAATGAAAATTTTTATTATAACTAACTATACCGCTAATATATAACGGAGATGTAGTTTAATAAATTTTATGTTGTCAACTGCTTTAGAATTGTGGTTAGTTAAGAAGCTTTTGTTGTTTTTACTTATTTATCAATGAAAAAAATGAATAAATATTGGTTTTCAATAATTCTCGTACGCTGTAGTAAATCTTCATTTTGGTGAAAAGCGAGTTTTATCAATCTGAAAAAAATAAAACTACTAATTTAAAAATAAAACTACTAATTTAAAAAGGGAGGTTGCGTTTAAAAATAGAAAAGGTTTTAAATGAAAAAGAGTCTTGTCGGCAAAAACAAGACTCTTTTTACGAGAACACTATATGAAAATGAAAAATTTATTCTGACTAATTATACTGCTAATATATAATGAGTGTTTTGATTTTTAAATTTTATGTTGTCAACCTCTAGATAGTTGTTGTTTGTAAAGTAACTTATGTGGTTTTTGCTTTTTTATCAATAAAAAAATGAATAGAAAAACAAAAGGTTTTAAATGAAAAAGAGTCTTGTCGGCAAAAACAAGACTCTTTTTACGAGAACACTATATGAAAATGAAAAATTTATTCTAACTAACTATACCGCTAATATATAATGAGTGTTTTGTTTTTTAAATTTTATGTTGTCAACTGCTAGATACTTGTTGTTAGTAAAGAAACTTATGTTGTTTTAATTTTTTTTAAAAAATAAAGTAGGGTTTTTTAAATGATAGCTGTTATAAGTTGGTATTGCAATGTTGAAGAATGTTGTAATTATTTAAACTAAAAATCCAGATTTTATGAAAAAACTACATTTTTTATTGCCTGCATTTATAATTGCAATGACATTTACTGTGACAGCACAGGAGAAGAAAACTACAGAAAAGGAAAAGTTATCTTATTACCAGCAACGTGCGCAAGAAGATGCTGCTTACGAGCAGTCTACTGAAGTAGTAACAGAAGACGAAGAAGAGTTTTGGGATGAGCAAAAGGCTTATGAAAAAGATTTAAAGAAAAGAGATAGAAAAGCCTATAGAGCGTATATGAAAGGTAAGAGAGATGCTTATGCAGAACACGCTGAGCATTGCAATTCTCATTGTCACCATAGTGATTACTACCATAGTCATACTACGTACTACTATAGTCAAAATAATTACAGAAGAGCACCAAGGCGTTCTAATGTAGTAAGAACTAGCGTTGGTATTGGGGTACCTAGCGTTAGAATTGGATTATAATTGATAATTTATAATTTGTATTTGGGAAAAAAAGTCGGCTGGTTAGAGCCGACTTTTTTGTTTTATAGATGTAGTTGTATATGTACTAAACTTTATTTCTTTTCTAACAAAGCCATATAAAACCCATCAAAACCAGAAGTAGAAGCATATATTTTATCTTCTTTTGCTAAGGTAAAATCTGCACCAGCTTCAGAAGCTAAAAACGCTATAACTTGATCGTTATTTTCTTGTGGTAAAATAGAGCAAGTTGCGTATACCAATTTACCTCCACTTTTAACCATTCTACTATAGCTTTGTAAAATTTCTTGCTGTGTCTTAGTAATTTTCTCTAAAAACTCAGGTTGTAATTTCCACTTGGCATCAGGGTTTCTTCTTAAAACTCCAAGACCAGTACAAGGCGCGTCTATAAGAACACGGTCTGCACTATTGTATAGTTTTTTAATTACTTTGGTAGAGTCTATCGGTCTGGTTTCAATGTTGTGAGCACCATCTCTTTTAGCTCGTCTTTTAAGTTCTTTTAGTTTGTTACCGTAAATATCTAAAGCAATTAAAAGTCCCTTGTTCTCCATTAAAGCGGCAATATGTAGAGCTTTACCACCAGCACCAGCACATGTGTCTATAATACGTTGACCAGGTTTAACATCTAAAAAGTGAGCAACCGTTTGTGAAGACGCATCTTGCATCTCGAACATACCATTTTTAAAAGCTTCAGTTTTAAAAACATTAGCTCTTTCTGTAAGTACTAATGCATCTGGGTACCCTTTGATTGGGTTGGCAATAATATTGTCTTCTAATAATGCTTTTTGTAAGCTTTCTTTAGTTGCTTTTAGCGTATTTACACGTAAAACAACTTGTGCTTGCATATTTAAAGCATTCATCTCTTTAGTCCATTTTTTATCACCTAAAGCTTTTTCTCCTAATTCGTCTATCCAATCTGGAATAGATTCTTTAAACTTTCTAACTTTAGATAATTCATCAAATCTACCTTTAATTCTTCTTGTAGGTGTGTCTTCTAATTGTTTCCAATCTGGCAACTCTATTCCTTTTAAAACAGCCCAGACAGTCCAAATTCTAAATAAATTAGGTCTGCTAAACGGAGCTTTAACCTCTGCTATTTCTGTGTATAGCCTTTTCCAACGTACGATGTCATATGTTGTTTCAGCTATAAAACCACGGTCTCTAGATCCCCAACGTTTATCAAACTTTAAAACTTTTTCTACAACCTTATCTGCATATTCGTCTTCATTAAAAATAAGATTTAGTGCGTCTATAACCGCAAATACTAAGTTTCTATGTAATTTCATTTTTACTTTTTATTTTTTTGATATCTAGATGTTCGCAAAACGCAAACCTATCCTAGAATGTATATAAATTTAATTATTCTTCTATGTAAAATTTCACGGAAGAAAAATTACATTCAATTCGTTTAAAAAAATATGGCTGCAAAGGTATTGTTTTAGAAAGGAATACACTTATTTTTGATGAATTATATGTATGTTAATAGCTATTTAAAGGTGTTCTTGCGTATTTAAATAAAGAAGTACGCTCTTTTAAAGCTGTAATTGAATACATAAAATTAGATAAAAAATGAAGAAAGTAGTATTTGTATTGTGTGCATTGGCACTTTTTGCTTGTGAAGATAAGAAAGAGGTAAAGTCGTTTTCGGCTGTTACTGTTAAAGATATTTATACAGAAAAAGTGAGCATTAGAGCTATAGATGTTTTAGATGGTAGTCTGGGTTTTGCAGGTAGCAATGGTATTTTTGGTTCTGTAGATTTAAAAACAGATAAAGTTTTAACTAACATACAAAAGTATGATACTATTTTACCTGAGTTTAGAGCTACGGCACATACAGCAACAGATTTTTTTATGTTATCTGTTACTAACCCTGCATTGCTATATAAAACCGGTGAAAACGGCCAAATGGAGTTGGTTTATACAGAAAAAGGTGACGGTGTTTTTTACGACGCCATTAAGTTTTGGAATAATTTAGAAGGTATTGCTGTTGGCGATAGCGTAGATGGTTGTTTATCTGTTATTATTACTAGAGATGCTGGTGCTACTTGGAATAAGGTTGCTTGTACTAGTTTACCAGAAGGTATTGCCGGTGAAGGTGCTTTTGCTGCTAGTAATACCAATATTGCTATTGTAGGTAATAAAACGTGGATAGCAAGTACTAAAGGACGTATGTATTTTTCTGATGATAAAGGAGCCAATTGGCAAACATATACGGTTCCTATGGATGGATTAGGGGAAACACACGGTATATTCTCTATAGATTTTTATGATGAAAATTTAGGTTTTGCTATTGGTGGCGATTTTACTAAACCAGAAAAAAATATAAGAAACAAGGCTATTACTTTAGATGGAGGTAAAACTTGGAATCTAGTAGCAGATGGTAAAGAGCCAGATTATAAAAGTTGTGTGCAGTTTGTACCAGGAAGAAAAGGTAACGAGTTGGTTGCTGTGGGTTTTACTGGGATATCTTATTCTAAGGATAAAGGACAAACTTGGAAAGAATTATCTAGCGAAAGTTTTTATACAATTAGATTTGTAAACGATACTATTGCTTATGCTGCAGGTAAAGACCGAATAGCTAAATTGGTATTTAACTAAAAAGAAAAAGGAAAGCTTATTGCTTTCCTTTTTGATGTTTATCTCTATACTCACGTATTAGTTGCCTTTTAAATTCTTCCTCTACACGTGCAAGCTTGTATGTTTTTCTATAGCTTAATACTTTGCTTATTTTTGCGTAGTATGCTTTTGTAATATCAACTTTCTCTTTCTCAAATTCTAAATATGTATCTAGTAGGTGTTTAGAATCTTTTTCTGATAAATTATTGTAATCGTATTTTTTCTTTAAATCTCTTCTACCTTCATATAATTTATGCAGATCTGTTTCAAAATCATCATAAATAGGCCAAAAACCTTTAGCTTCATTACTAGACAATTCTAGTTTTTCTGTAAAGTAGGCTACTTTTAAGGATTTAATTTTTTCCCAGTCATTTTTTTGACCGTAAAAAACTGTAGTTCCTATAAAGAAGACTAAAACAGTTATTAGGTTACGGGTATTGTTCTTCATCATCTTCTAAATATATATCTTGTATGTCTATACTATTGTTAGACTCCAAGTAATTCATAATTTCATCTTCATTAAAATTGCGCTCTACAACATCTGAAATATTAATGTCATCTACAGGTAATATCTGTGCCAAGTCGTACGTAGAGAATTCTATATCATTTTCATTAAAATAGCTCTCTATGTCAGATGCAGCTATGTCGTTAAATGTGATACTTGTAGAACTTGAGTTGTTAAATACTACGGCTGCAATTAAAATAGCAATTGCAGCAGCAATACTAGAGGTTGCATATAGCTTCTTTTTAAAAGAATGTAGCTTAACAACCTTAGGTTCTTTTTGGTTTAGTTTGGTTTGAATTTTGGTATGCAGTGTATTAAAATAGTCGTCAGGTATGGTGAAGCCTTCGGTTTTTGGAATAGCAGTATCCTGAGCAATAGAATTGTTCAGTTTAGCCGAGAGATTATCTAAATAAGACTCCGGCATTTTAAATCCGCTATTTTTTGGTAGACTTTTCATACTTATAATTTGACTGTCAATACTCTAAATGGTTTAATTGCTTTTTAAATAATTTTCAATTTTTTTTGCTGCTTGATGGTAAGAAGCCTTTAAACCACCAACGGAAGTGCCTAGTATCTCTGATATTTCTTCGTATTTTAATTCGTCAAAATATTTCATATTAAACACTAATTTTTGCTTTTCTGGCAGTATGCTAATTGCTTTTTGTAGTTTTAATTGGATTTCATCACCTTCAAAATAAACATCAGACTGCAAGTTGTTTAACAATAAATCTTGTAGTTCCTCGCTAGTAACGCCAAGCATTTTAGATTTTGTTTTTAAAAAGGATAAGGACTCATTGGTAGCAATACGATATATCCAAGAGAATAATTTGCTATCACCTTTAAACTTATCTATGTTTCTAAATACTTTAATAAATGTATTTTGGAGCACATCATCAGCGTCATCGTGGTTTAGTACAATTTTACGAATATGCCAATAAAGTCTTTCTTTATAGGTATCAACTAGCACCTCAAAAGCCTTGGCCTGAGAGGTTTTTTCTTTAAGTTGATGTACTAAAGCTTCTTCGGTCATCAAAAACTGTACTTGTTTAATTATTTGACTTAATTAAAATAAAAAGGTTTAAAACTAAACGTCAAAAGATTGCATGTCTACTAGTTTCTTGTAGACACTATTATTACTAATTAATTCTGTATGAGATCCTTGCTCTACAATTTCTCCTTTCTGTAAAACTACAATTATATCTGCGCTTTGTATCGTAGATAATCTATGAGCAATAACAATGGAGGTTCTATTTTGCATCATCTTTTCTAATGCATCTTGTACCAAACGCTCGCTTTCTGTATCTAAAGCAGAGGTAGCCTCGTCTAAAATCATTATTGGAGGGTTTTTAAGAACAGCACGCGCAATAGACAATCGTTGTTTTTGACCTCCACTTAATTTATTACCACTGTCGCCAATATTAGTTTCGTAGCCATTTGGTTGCTCCATAATAAAGTCGTGGGCGTTTGCAATTTTTGCGGCTTCAATAATTTCTTCTTCAGTGGCGTTAATTTTACCTAAAGCAATGTTATTTTTTATACTGTCGTTAAACAAAATAGAATCTTGTGTAACTAACCCCATTAAATTTCTAAGCGACTTTTTAGTAAGGTCTTTTATGTTGTCTCCATCAATAGTTATTTCACCTTCGTTAACATCGTAAAAACGAGTAACCAGGTTTGCAATGGTACTTTTTCCACTACCTGATTGTCCAACAAGAGCAACTGTTTTTCCTTTGTTTACAGTTAGATTAAAGTTTTTAAGTACATAATCATCATTATATTTAAAAGAGATGTTTTTTAAAGTAATATTACTTTTAAATTCTTCTTTAACAATTGCGTTTTCTTTTTCTGCGATAGGGTTTTTAGTTTCTAATATTTCTATAACACGTTCTGCGGCAGCATTTCCTTTTTTAACCCCATAAGATGCTTTACTCATTGCTTTAGCAGGAGTTAGTATTTGGTAGGCAAGGCCCATATATGTTATAAATAAACCGGCTTCTAGCGTTTTTTCAACCAGGACCATTCGTCCACCATACCAAAGTAAAATACCAATTACACCAATGCCTAAAAATTCACTAGCAGGCGATGCAAGATTTTGTCTGTTTAATAAGCTATTAGAAAATCTAAAAAATCTGTTGGTTGATTTTTGAAATGTTCCTGCAAAAGTTTTTTCTGCATTAAAGGCTTTTATAACGCGTAAACCGCCTAAGGTTTCTTCTAAAATTGATAAAAATGTACCTTGTTCTTGCTGTACTTTATCAGATTTCTTTTTTAATGACTTTCCTATTAATGAGATTAAAAATCCAGAAATAGGTAGAAAAATAAATACAAATAAGGTTAATTGCGGACTAAAAGTAAGCATTGCTGCAATTGTAAATATAATAGTAAGTGGTTCTCTAACTATTAACTCTAATACAGATAAAAACGAATGTTGAATCTCTAAAACATCAGAAGTGATACGTGCAATAGTATCTCCTTTTCTTTTTTCTGAATAGTAAGATATTGGTAGTTCTACAGTTTTATCATACAAAGCATTTCTTAAATCTTTTAGAACACCGTTTCTTAAAAATGTAATAAAATACATTGCTAAGTAACCAAATACATTTTTTAAGAAAAACATACCTATAACCAGCCCAACCATTAGCATAAGGGCATCTCCTTGGTTACCGTCACCAACATTTTCAGTAATAAAAAAGTTTAAGTAATCTATGGTATAATCCTTCATTTCTGTAATTCCACTCCATTCTGGAGCTACAGTAACCGCTTCTGTGTCTCCAAAAAGTACAGCAAGCATTGGAAATAAAGATACCATTGCTAGCGTGCTAAATAGCGCATAAAAGATATTGGAAATTATATTTAGTATTGCATACTTTCTGTAAGGCTTTGCAAAAACTAATATTTTTTTAAAGTAATTCATTAATTTAAATTCAGTTCTTTTAGAATTCTGTTTATTTTTTCTTCTAACTCGATGTTTTTAGCTGTAAAATCTTCAGCTTTTTCTAAGGTGGTATTCACACTAAAATAAAATTTTATTTTAGGCTCTGTGCCACTTGGTCTTGCAGCCATTTTTGTGCCGTCTTCTGCAATGTAAATTAATACATTAGACTTAGGAATGGTAATTTCTTTTTCTTCTCCAGTGATTATATTTTTAGCTGTAGATGTATTGTAATCTTCTATCCATGCTACTTTAGAGCCATCTATGGTTGTTACAGGATTGTTTTTAAAATCGACCATCATTTGCTTAATCTCCTCTGCTCCAGTAGCTCCTTTTTTAGTTAAAGAAACTAATTTTTCTTTGTAAAAACCACAGTCTACGTAGGTGTCTATTAAATCTTTGTAAAAAGAACTTCCGTTTGCTTTAGCATTTGCTCCAATTTCGCAAGCCAATAGGGTAGAGGTAACCGCATCTTTATCGCGTACAAAATCGCCCACCATAAAACCAAAACTTTCTTCGCCACCACCTACAAAGTATTGGTTAGGTGCGTCTTTAATCATTTTAGCTATCCATTTAAAACCAGTTAAAGCAGTTTTACATTCTACATTGTAAAGATCTGCTAACTTATTCATCATAGGCGTAGATACAATGGTAGAGCCTATAAACTCATTTCCTGTAAATCCTTTTTGTTTGCGTTGTTCTAGAAGGAACTTGGTCATTAAAACCATTGTCTGGTTGCCGTTTAGCAACTCTAATTTTCCTTCCAAATTACGAACAGCAACACCTAGCCTGTCACAATCTGGATCTGTGCCAATAACAATATCTGCTCCAATTTCCTCGGCTTTTTTAATCGCCATAGAAAGTGCTTCTGGCTCTTCTGGGTTAGGCGAAACAACTGTTGGGAAATCACCGTCAGGTTTTGCTTGCTCTTCTATTATAGTTACATTTTTATAGCCAGCACGTTTTAAAACTTCTGGAACAGCGGTTATAGAAGTACCGTGTAATGAAGTGAAAACAATTTTAAAATCGTCTTTACCTTTAGCATTAAAACTACCATTTTTTACCGAAGCACTTAAGAAGGCTTCATCTACTTCTGTATCTATTAATTCAATTTTAGCTTCATCAGCATTAAAATTCACCTCACTAAAATCTAGTTTATTTATTTCTGATATAATCTCTTTGTCTTGTGGTGGTACAATTTGTCCGCCATCTGTCCAGTATACCTTATAGCCATTGTATTCTGGTGGATTATGAGATGCTGTAAGTACAATACCAACATGGCAATTTAAATGTTTAACTGAAAATGATAAAGCAGGTGTTGTTCTTAAATCTGAAAATAAATAAACTTTAATACCATTAGCAGAAAAAACGTCTGCAACAGTTTTGGCTAGTGTGTCACTATTGTGCCTACAGTCGTAAGCAATAACAACTTTTAATTCTTCATTAGGATATACCTTTTTTAAGTAGTTACTAATTCCTTGAGTATTTTTACCTAGCGTATATTTATTAATACGGTTGGTGCCAACGCCCATAATACCGCGCATACCACCAGTGCCAAACTCTAAGTTTTTGTAAAAACTATCGTTTAATTCTTCTGGTTTGTTTTGTATTAAATCTGCTACTTTAGATGTTGTATTTGTATCAAAAGTAGCTGTAAGCCAAGTTTTTGCAGATTCTAAAATTGAACTCATTTTTAATGGTTTTTTAAGTGGTAAAATATATTTTAGTTGATATTTAGCTCTTCAGAGATAGAATATCTTGTTTCATTTTTTTTAGAACGGACAATAATTTCTCCTATAAAGCCTGCTAAAAATAACTGACTACCCATAACCATAGCGGTTAAGGCAATGTAGAATTGTGGTCTTTCTGTAATTAACCGTCCAAATTTATTAAGAAAAAGTTTATCTATTCCTAAATACAAGGCAAATCCAAGACCTATAATAAACATCATAGCTCCTAAGGCCCCAAAAAGATGCATTGGTCTTTTTCCAAATTTAGATAAAAACCAGATTGTAATTAGATCTAAAAATCCATTTACAAAACGCTCCATTCCAAATTTAGTGCTTCCGTATTTGCGTGCTTGGTGTTGCACCACTTTTTCATCAATCTTTGTAAAACCTGCATTTTTTGCCAGTACAGGTATGTAACGGTGCATTTCTCCAGAAACTTCAATATTTTTAACAACATCTTTTCTGTATGCTTTTAATCCGCAGTTAAAATCATGTAGTTTAACACCAGATGTTTGTTGCGCAGCCCAATTAAATAATTTAGAAGGTAAGTTTTTAGCAATAACAGAGTCGTAACGCTTCTTTTTCCAGCCAGAAATAAGATCAAATCCGTCTTTTATAATAAGGTTATAAAGTTCAGGAATTTCCTCTGGGTTGTCTTGTAGATCCGCATCCATAGTAATAACAACATCGCCTTGTACAGCTTTAAACCCTGCGTGTAAGGCTTGCGACTTACCAAAGTTGCGTTGAAAACGAATACCTTTTACATTTGGATTTACTGCAGATAACTCGGTTATAACGCTCCAAGAATTATCTGTGCTGCCATCGTCTATAAAAAGTATTTCATATAAAAAATGATTGGATTGCATTACGGATACAATCCAATCATGTAGTTCTTTTAATGATTCTTCCTCGTTTAAAAGGGGAATAACAATAGATAAGTTCATAAGGTACTCTTGAAAATATATTCAAAAGTACAAATTCCTAAATAGTTTCTTGCTTTTTTATTAGTAATGCAGGAATTAAAGAAAGAATAAAGCCCATTATAATGCTATATAATAATCCAAATAAGATTTGCATTGTTGGTGTTTGAAATGGTTTGGTCATCTCTATATTTGCTTCTATTTGTTCTATAGTTAAGCCAGACTCTAAAAGCATAGCTTTTTGATATTCGGTAGCTTTAGTCATAAAGTCGGGGTCTATTACACCTACAAGTATTTGGTTAAATATTATACCTATAATACCACCAACTAAACTAACACCTACTCCTATTTTTAAAGCCTGACCAACAGAAATAAAACCTCCGTTTGCTTTTTTAAATTGAAACATACCTATTAAGATAAAAGCTAAGGTCAATAACATAGACACAACAAATACCATTGCGCCACCTTGGTAATGCATATCTAAAGAGAATAACATTAATCCAAACACCACGCTAATACCTCCTAACATTAATCCGTAGTTTAATGCGTACTTTCCAGTTTTTGGTAAATTTTCTTCCATTTTCATATTATTTTAGGTTGTTACTTAGTTAGTAATCTTTTTTGTAAATTTGTTACAGTACAAACTATGTTATTTTTTTTATCTTTTTTTTTAGATAAACATTGTGGTTTTCATAAAAATGCGTATTTTTGCACCGCTAAATTTATTTAGAAGAATTAAAGTTTTTAAAAAATGAGAAAAGGTATACACCCAGAGAATTATAGATTAGTAGCGTTTAAAGATATGTCTAACGAAGAGGTATTTTTAACTAAATCTACAGCAAATACAAAAGAAACACTAGAAGTAGAAGGTGTTGAGTATCCATTAATAAAATTGGAAATCTCTAGAACATCTCACCCGTTTTATACAGGTAAAGCTAAGTTAGTAGATACTGCTGGACGTATTGACAAGTTCAAAAACAAATACAAGAAATTTACGAAGTAATAATTTCTTTACAATATATTTAAAAAGTCACTTTTCAATTTATTTTGAAATGTGACTTTTTTTAGTTTTTAATTAAAAAGTTTTAATCTTATGAATTATATTTTATTTGATGGTAGCGCAAGAACAGCATTATTACCCTTCACTTTTACTAGGCCTGTTGCAGAGATTAGAGTAGGTATACTTACCATTCGTGAGAAGTGGGAAATGCATCTTGGAAGTACTACAAGTACAATTACAGAAGATTATTTAAGTGAAAAACACCCTATGGTGGAGTTAGAAGAGAATGTAATGATTAATGCATCTTACCTTCCTAATGCTACTTTGGTTGCTTTAATTGAAGATTTAAAAGAGAATCAGGTCATCTATCACAACGATAATATTGTTGCCTTTTTTGCTAAAGAGGCTCAAGATGAAATAGATTTTGATACTTACCAAGTACTAGATTTTAAAGGAGACGTACTAACAATAGAACAAACTTGGGATATTTTTTCTAAGAATGAAGAAGCATTGCAAGAAGATTTTGATCTTGTTACTGCCGGAAGAACTAGTATGCCTATTTCTAAAACCAATACTGTAATTAACCCAGAAAACATTTTTATAGAAGAAGGTGCTATTGTAGAGCATTGTATTCTTAATGCTACAAAAGGTCCTATTTATGTTGGTAGGGATGCAGAAATTTGGGAAGGTGCAATGATACGTGGTGGTTTGGCACTATGTAACAATGCGGTAATAAAAATGGGAGCAAAAATATACGGAGCTACAACTATTGGTCCTTATGGTAAAGTTTGTGGTGAAGTAAGTAATTCGGTTATTTTTGGGTATTCTAGTAAAGGTCATGAAGGTTATTTAGGAAATTCTGTTTTAGGAGAGTGGTGTAACATAGGTGCAGACTCTAACAACTCTAACCTAAAGAACAATTATGCTAAAGTTAAGTTATGGAGTTATGAAACCGAAAAATTTGAGCAAACAGGACTACAATTCTGTGGCTTAATGATGGGTGATCATAGTAAAAGTGCTATAAATACAATGTTTAACACAGGTACGGTAGTAGGTGTAAACGTTAATATTTACGTACCAGGCTTTCCAAGAAATTTTGTACCTAGTTTTAGTTGGGGTGGAGCTTCTGGTTTTACAACCTATGGCACTAAAAAAGCTTTTGAGACAGCAAAAGTTATGATGGAAAGACGTAATATAGAATTTACGGAACAAGATGCAGCAATTTTGACCCACGTTTTTGAAGAAACAAAAAAGTGGAGAAAAGATTAAATAATGATTAAGAAGCGGTAATACATTGAGTAAATTCTAATAAGTTTTTGTATTTTTCCATTTAATTTTTTAATCTATAACAGCATTAAAATTGAATGAAAAAGCTAACCTTAATTCGTCACGGAAAATCTTCTTGGAATTACGATGTTTCAGACAGAGATAGACCTTTGTTAGAACGCGGTATTAATGATGCTTATTTAGTAGCTAGTGCTATTAAAGAGCCGGTTATAGATGCCGTTTTTTCTAGTCCGGCTAACAGAGCATTACATACGTGTAATATCTTTTTAAGAGTGCTAAACATACCTTCTAGTGACTTACGTATTTATGATGAACTTTACGATTTCTCAGGAGAACACGTAATCAACTTTATAAAATCCTTAGATAATAGTTTGGAAAATGTTTTTATTTTTGGACACAACCACGCCTTAACTCATATTGTTAATTTATGGGGAGATAAAGAGATTGAAAATGTACCCACAGCAGGTTTGGTAGAGCTAAATTTTAATGTGTTAGAGTGGAAAGCTATTACCAAAGGTAATACGCTAAATGTATTATTCCCTAAAAATTTAAAGAATGATTAAGACTAAATATCAATATATAAATAGAGAAATTAGCTGGTTAAGTTTTAACGCGCGAGTATTGCAAGAAAGTGCAGATGTAAAAGTTCCGTTAATAGAGAGGTTACGTTTTTTAGGTATATTTTCTAATAATTTAGATGAATTCTTTAAGGTGCGTTACGCAACTGTAAAGCGTATTGTAGACGCAGGTAAAACAGGTAAAAGTGTTTTGGGTGGCGAAAAAGCTAAAGATTTATTAGAGGAAATTACAACTATAGTTATAAAGCAGCAGACTAGAAGTTTAAAGATTTTAGGTGATATTGAAAAAGAGTTAGAGACAAAGAATATCTTTATTATTAATGAAAAAGAAGTTACTAAAAATCAAGAAGCTTTTATAAAAACATACTTTACCGAAAAAGTAAGCCCTCGTTTAATGACAATTGTTTTAAATGATTTAAGAGAGTTTCCTTTGTTAAAAGATACCGCAGCTTATTTGGCCATAAAAATGGTATTAAATAATGTTGATGAAGATGGTGTTCCGGAAAATAAGTATGCATTAATAGAGATTCCTAAAGAAATAGAGCGTTTTGTAGAATTGCCAAAAGAAGGAGATAAAAATTATATTATTCTTTTGGATGATTTAATTAGGTATTCTTTGCGTCATATTTTTAATATGTTTACGTATAAGTCTATCTCAGCGCACATGATTAAGATTACTAGAGACGCGGAATTAGATATAGATAATGATCTTAGTAAGAGTTTTATAGAGAAAATTTCTTCTAGTGTGGAGCATCGTAAGATTAGTGATCCAGTTCGTTTTGTATATGATAAAAGAATAGCAAAAGATACCTTGGCTTTTTTAATGGAAAAGATGGGGATAGAAGAAACGGATAGTATAATTCCGGGAGGTATTTATCACAACCGTAGAGATTATATGAAATTTCCTAGCTTAGGTCGTAAGGACCTAATGTACGAGAAAATTAGCCCTTTACCTGTTAAGGATTTTAGTTTAGAAGGTAGTATTTTAGAGCGTATTGCAGAGAAAGATCATTTGCAGTATACGCCATACCATACATTCTCTTACATCACTAAATTTTTAAGAGAGGCAGCATTAGACCCTCACGTAAGAACTATAAAGCTTACTGTTTATAGGTTAGCAAGTAATTCTCAAGTAGTTTCTTCTTTAATAAATGCAGTTAAAAATGGTAAGCAAGTAACTGTTCAAATAGAATTGCAAGCAAGATTTGATGAGCAAGCAAATATTGAATATGCAGAGTTGTTACAAGCAGAAGGAGTTAAGCTTATTTTTGGAGTACCAGGCTTAAAAGTACATAGTAAAATATGTGTTATAGAGAGAGAGGAAGCAGAAGGATTAAAACGTTATGGTTTTATTAGTACCGGGAACTTTAATGAGTCTACTGCTAAGATTTATACAGATTATACGTTGTTTACGGCGCACTCATCAATCTTAAAAGAGTTAAATAAAGTTTTTGATTTTTTTGAAACTAGTTATAAGATTAATAAGTACAAGCACTTAATTGTGTCGCCTCATTATACAAAAAATGCTTTTAGAGCGTTAATAGATCAGGAGATTGAAAATGCAAAGGCGGGTAAAGATGCTTTTATAAAAATTAAGATGAACAGCTTAACTTCTTATAAAATGGTAGATAAACTTTACGAGGCTAGTAATGCTGGGGTAAAAGTTCAATTAATTATTAGAGGTATTTGTTGTTTAGTTCCAGGAGTTAAAGGAATGAGCGAGAATATAGAAGCCATTAGTGTAGTTGATAAATTTTTAGAGCATACACGTGTTTTTATTTTTGGTAACGAAGGTGATCCAAAAATTTATATTTCATCTGCAGATTGGATGACAAGAAACTTGGACTTTAGAGTAGAAGTTGGTTGTCCTATTTATGATGAAGATATTAAAAAGCAACTATTGGATACTTTTGATATTTCTTGGAATGATAATTTAAAAGCGCGTATCTTTTCAGTTAAACAAGATAATGCATACCGCAAAGATAATATGCCAGAGTTGCGATCACAGTTTGCGTTATACAATTATTATAAGGAGAAATTAAATAAATAGACTTTATTTTGAAGATTTTTAAGCTTGCTGCAATAGATATTGGCTCTAACGCCATACGTTTGCTTATACATAACATTATTGAAACCAAGGGGAAGAAGACAGAGTTTAGAAAAAGCTCTTTGGTTAGGGTGCCTATACGTTTGGGTGAAGATTCTTTTACTGTTGGTGAAATATCTGATAGGAACATAGAACGAATGATTGATGCTATGAAGGCATTTAAATTATTAATGAACGTAAATGGTGTAGATGGTTATATGGCTTGTGCCACATCTGCAATTAGAGAGGCCAATAATGGGTACGAGGTTATAGAAAAAATAAGGATCGAAGCAGGAGTAAAGATTGAGGTTATAGACGGTAAAAAGGAAGCCGCTATAATTGCATCAACAGATTTAAAAGAACTAATTAATAACGACCAGGCATACCTGTATATCGATGTTGGTGGGGGTAGCACAGAGTTTACTGTTTTTTCTGAAGGAAAGCTAATTGCATCTAAATCTTTTAAAATAGGTACGGTTAGGCTGTTAAATGATATGGTTGTTGTTAAAGTTTGGAACCAATTAGAAGAATGGGTTAAGTTGTATACAAAAGATCTTGTAAAGGTTTCTATTATAGGTTCTGGTGGTAATATAAATAAGTTGCACAAAATGTCTGGCCGTAAAATAGGGGAGCCATTATCTTATATCTGGTTAAATTCTCAGTATCACTTTTTAGAGAGTATGAGTTATGAGGACAGAATATCTGAACTTGGTTTAAACCAAGATAGGGCAGATGTTATTATACCAGCTACACGTATATTTTTATCTGCAGCAAAATGGTCTGGAGCAAAAAAAATACACGTTCCAAAAATTGGACTATCAGATGGTATGATTAAGACTTTGTATCAAAAAAACAAAGAGTCTATTTAGTAATTATCCGTGTATATTTCCTGTTTCGCCTAAGTTTTTCATTAAACTAGCTTCGTATTCTAATAAGTCTTGCCATTTTTGGTCAACTTCATCGCGTTCACCGTATTGTCTGGCAAAGTTTAAGAACATGGTATAATGTCCGGCTTCACTAACCATTAATTTACGATAAAATTCAGCTAAATCTTTATCTGTAAGTTCTTCAGACAGTAATCTAAAGCGTTCACAACTACGAGCCTCTATCAAGGCAGCATATAAGAGTCTGTGTACTAATTGTGTTGTTCTGCTACCTCCTTTAGGGAAAAATTTTAAAAGATCTATGACGTATAAGTCTTTGCGATCTCGACCTAATGTGTTGCCACGAGCAATAATGCGATCATGAACCATTTTAAAATGCCCCATTTCCTCTCTAGATAAAGCAACCATTTCTTGTACTAACTCTGTGTATTCAGGAAAGCCTACAATTAGCGAAATAGCTGTAGCAGCTGCTTTCTGTTCACAAAAAGCATGATCCGTTAATATATCATCTATATTCTTTTCTACAATGTTTACCCATCGTGGATCTGTAGGGAGTTTTAAGCCTAGCATAATTTATATATTATAGTGCAAAAATAGGGATATTGATTAGTATGTAAATAAAAAAGACATATTTTCTATAATAGAAAATATGCCTTTTAAAGGTTTAGGTTGATTAGTTATTTTAAATATAATATTGATTTAAAGAACACTTGTTCTATAATAGAATACAATAGTAAGTGTTACTGTTAAAATTATACTAAAACCTAAATGTAGTATAAATGATTCACTTATAAAATAAAAAAGGGTGTAAAGTAACAATTTTGTATTATTTGTTACTTAATTACATAACAATGAAAACCTATTTTAAATTTGTGAATCACCTATTTTTAGTACATTACGTTTTTTTCTATCTTTTTTTCTGAACCATTTTTCTTATAATTTATAAGTGCTGTACCAAGTACTATTGCGGACGCTTGCTGTAAATTGTTTAACTTACTAAGCTATTGTGTTTATCAATCTTTAAAAACATAGAAATGAAGAGTAGAGTTTTTCAGGTGTTAGTGCTATTATTAATTAGTTTAGTTTCTTTTTCGTGTCGTTTGCAAACGCCAAAAATTTTAGTTTTTACTAAGACAGATGGTTTTAGGCATAGCTCAATAGATGCAGGAGTAGAAGCGTTACAAAAGTTAGGTGTAGCGCATAAGTTTAGTGTAGATACAACTAGCAGTTCTTTGTTGTTTACATATAAGAATTTAAAGAAGTATAAAGCTGTAGTGTTCTTAAATTCAACCGGAAACTTACTAGATAATAAAGAGCAGCTTGAGTTTAAAAAATATATCAACACTGGAGGTGGTTACGTGGGTGTACATGCTGCGGCAGACGCCGAGTATAATTGGCCTTGGTATAATAAATTAGTTGGAGCGTATTTTAATGGACACCCTAAAGTACAACACGCAACATTACAAGTAGTAGATAGCACACATTTGGCTACCAAAATGTTGGGTAAGACTTGGGGTAAGGTAGATGAGTGGTACAATTACAAGGATTTAAACGAAGATGTACATGTATTATTAATGTTAGATGAAGGTAGTTACTCTGGCGGTAAAAATGGTGTTAACCATCCTATGGCTTGGTATCATAACTATGATGGCGGAAGAGCTTTTTATACAGGATTAGGGCATACAAAAGAATCTTATAGTGATGCTAAATTTTTAGAACATTTATTGGGAGGGTTGCTGTATGCAATTGGAGAAAAGTAAGAATTTGTTATCTATAAGAAAAGCGTCTAGTGATTAAACTAGACGCTTTTTTTATAGAAGTATGTCATAAGTTGCTAGTTGCAATTCCCTTCCGTTGCTTTTTCAACCTTAGGACATCCTTTAATTTCATTGCTTGGATGAGTATAAAACTCCTCAAGTTCAAAATCTTCATTCGTCTTGGTTATTGTTCCTATAATTATTTCATAGCAGCCTCCTTCGCTACCATTATCGCAACCTCCATCAATACTAGAATTGTCTCTAACAACACCTATTGAAGATCCAGTAACACTTTCGTCATCTGGGTTATAACATTTTTCAGCGAGCTCTTTTCTTTTTTCACAACTAAAATATTTATAGTCTTTGCCTTTTATTTGTGCACCATAACCACCAGTAACGGTAATATCACCAATATAAGACCTGCTATCAAAAGTACCAATGTTGTCCACTCCGTCTGTGTTATTATCTAAAAAACCAGCAGCTACTTGTATGGCATGTGTAGAGTTTACGGCAACAACTTTTTCTACATCTACTCTTCCTTGATCTACCCTGTGTGGAGAAAAGTTCATTGCGGCATCACCATTTTTAATATAAACATTTCTAACAACAATATCGTCTACAGTTTTTTCATTTACCATATTTGTTCCTGCTGCGCCAGTTTCTACTCTCATTGTAATTCCGCCTTCACCACTAATATTTTTACATAAAATAGTTTTACCTGTTTGCATCTGTATTACACCGTAGCCAACATGCATATTAGTCATAAATACATTTTTGATAACTCCATTTGTAGATACTTCATCTGTTTTTAAACTAGCTGGTAGGTTTAAAACAATATTAGAGAATTTAGAAAAGTTATCTGTTACTGATACTCCTGATAACTTAAAGTTTTTTACATTTCCAAATTCTATAAATTTTACACCTCCGTAATCGCCTTCAGGAATGTTAGATTTAAACCAAGTAGATGTTTCTGTGCTGTCTTCATCTACATTTGTAATAGCTACATTTTC
Organism: Cellulophaga sp. 20_2_10; assembly: GCF_023476645.1. GTDB lineage: Bacteria > Bacteroidota > Bacteroidia > Flavobacteriales > Flavobacteriaceae > Cellulophaga. The sequence continues at coordinate 784,542 of NZ_JAMCOJ010000001.1, read as the reverse complement.
AATAAAAAAATCTTCACCAACAACAAATATAGTTATGTTCTTGTTAGAAATATCTCCGCTAAGATCTGGCTCTATTGTAGCTTCTGGGTCTATCTTTAAATGAATATTGGACCTAAGTACTATATCCCTTAAACAGTAAGCTCCTTTTTGTATTCTAATAACACCACCTCCGTCATTAGATAGCGATTCTATTTCATTGTTTAATATGTCACTATCTAAAGTATTACAATTACCATTTAAGGTTACTACAAGTTCTTTGTTAGGTATTTTATTAATATAAAAGCGTTCTTCAGTATCTGTTAACCTATCATTTGTAGTTTCTCCTATATGAATAAGTGGATCTTTATGCTCTATAGTCTCTTCTTTTTCATTGGTATCCTCATCTTTTGTTGAACAAGATATAATAGTGGTAACTATTAATAGTGTGTAAATAATTGACTTAAAACTGTTTTTCTTCATCTGTTTTTAAAATTTCCGCAAATTTATGATTGATATAAATATAGAACGTTGTTCATCGTATATTAGTTGTACTCGTAAGTAAATACTGATTAAAACAAAAGCTTAACTTGCTGAAATGTAATTTAGTATAGATATCTTAAATAATCCAAATAGATTATTGTGCTTTGTTTTTCATAGATAAAAATGCTCAGTTAAATGATAGTTGAATTTTTTTTTAATGAGATTATATAATAAAGCGTCAAGTTAAAAACGAACGAGACGCTTTATAGGATACTATTAACTTAAAACTATTTAATTGCAATTTCCTTCCGCTGGTTTTTCAATTTTAGGACATCCTTTTACGGCGTTACTTGGACGGGTAAATAAACTATCTACTACAAAATTTTCATTGGTTTTATTTATTGATCCAATAATAATTTCATAACACCCTCCATCACTTCCGTTTTCACAGCCACTTTCTAAACTAGAATTATCTCTAATTACGCCAATAGATGTATCGGTTACACTTTCTCCATCTGGATTATAACACGTTTCTATTAGTTCTTTTCTTTTTTCACAATCATAATATTTAAAATCTTTGCTTTTTATTTGTGCACCATAGCCGCCAGTTACAGTAATATCTCCAACATAGGATCTGTTGTCAAAAGTGCCAATATTCTCTACGCCATCGGTATTATTGTCCAGAAATCCAGCAGCTATTTGTACTGCATGTGTAGAATTTATTGCAACAACCCTTTCAACATCTACTCGTCCTTGATCTACCCTATGTGGAGAAAAGTTCATAGCGGCATCTCCATTTTTAACATTTATGTCTCTTACAACGATGTCATCTACTGTTTTTTCATTTACCATATTTGTTCCGGCTGCGCCAGTTTCTACTCTCATAGTAATTCCGCCTTCACCACTAATATTTTTACATAAAATAGTTTTACCTGTTTGCATTTGTATAACACCATAGCCAACGTGCATATTAGTCATAAATACATTTTTTATGATCCCTTTTTTTGAAACTTCATCAGTCTTTAGGCTAGCTGGTAGATTTAGAACAATATTGGAAAATTTAGAATTGCTATCTGTTAGATATAAACCAGACAACTTAAAGTTTTTTACGTTTCCAAATTCTATAAATTTTACGCCTCCATAATTTCCTTCCGGTATATTAGATTTAAACCAAGTAGATCTGTTTTTACTGTCTTCATTTAAATTAGTAATAGCTACATTTCTTATAGGAAAGTCTTCTCCAAGAACAAATATTGTTATGTTCTTATTTCTAATATCACCACTAAGATCGGGCTGAATTGTAGCTTCTGGGTCTATCTTTAAATGAATATTAGACCTAAGTACAATGTCTCTTAAGCAATAAGATCCTTGTTTTATTTTAATAATTCCTCCGCCTTCAGTAGATAATGAATCTATTTCGTTGTTAAGTATAGCACTATCTAGAGGGTTGCAATTACCATTTAAGTTTGATACTAGTTCTGTACTAGGTATCCTGTTTGTGTAAAATCGATCTTCATTATCTGCTAACCGACTTCTAGGGGTGTTTCCTTCGTAAACTAAAGCGGTTGAATTTAATACTTCTTCTGTTGTTTCTTCTTTTTTGGAACACGATAATATTGTGCCAATAGATAGAAGTAAAATAATTGATTTAAAATTGTTCTTTTTCATAAGTGTATAATTTTATTGCAAGTCTATAGGCTATCTAGAAAACGAATGTAGTTTGTAGTCTAAAATATGTATCTGTAGGTAAATACTGATTAAATTAAAGAAAACAAGGTAGGTTGAAGACGTATTTATTTCAATACTACTATTATTCTTATATGAAAAGGGGGGAGTATTTTCTGTTATTTCAAAGAAAAACTAGAGTAAAGGGGGCTTATAAAAGGTAAAATAATTTTTTTAGAAGGAAACGGATGTTAATCATTAGAATAGCGATTAACCTTATTTGTGTAGGGGTATTTCTATTTTTCTTAGATACTTAAATCAAACTCTTGACGCAATAAGTCAATTACAGGGTTTTTTTCTCTTAATTTCGCGTATTTTTCCTCAGGAGTAAACGCAAACTTTTTTACAGCTTCTTCGTTAACAGTAATATCTAATGTAATAAAGTAGTTGTTTAATTCTTTTTTAAGATACTCCATAAGCTCAAACTTTTCGCGTTCGACCTCTTTTTTCATTGTATCATTAGGTAATTGTATTGCTATAGTAGTTCTATCTTTTAGTTGTGGAATATCACTATTAAGGTTAGACGCTAAAATACGTTGCCCTTCAGCTTCTATTTTATCAACAAAAATATTCCATAACTCTCTTAATTTCTCTATAGCAAAGTCCTCGTTAGGTAAAGCGCTTTCATCAATAACAACATCTATTTTGTTTAGTTTGTGCTCTTGTTTTGCTTTTAAACTAGATAATGATAAACCAGAAACTCTTTTAGGAGCATTAATGTCTAGTTTTTTTAATGCAGGAGCTGGCGTAATTTCTGCTGTTGTTATGCTCGTTTCTTTGGCTATAACAATAGGATTAGCAGTTGTAGGAACTACAATTGGTTTAGTGTCTGCAACAATTATTTGCTCTTTTTCTTCTGTAGGTGAAGCTACATTTTGGTTAGCAGTAGCGTTATTTGTTGTAGTATTTGTATTGGTGGTCTCTATATTTCTAAAATGAGATGCAGGAACCAATGATATAATTTGGTTACTTAGTGCTACAGATTCAGGATTTTTTTTTTCTCCATCAAAAGTGATAGAGGCTAATTTCATTAAGGCAAGTTCTATTAACAAGCGCTGATTTTTACTTGTCTTATAATCTAAATCCGTGCTATTTGCAATATCTATTGCTTTTAGCAGAAATGCATTGTTGGTTTGCTGCGACTGTTCTAGATACCTTTTCTTGGCTTCATCACCAACCTCTAATAAGTCTACAGTATTAGGATGTTTGCATACCATTAAGTCTCTAAAGTGAGATGCAAGACCTATAATAAAATGATGCCCATCAAAACCTTTGCTAAGTGTAGTGTTAAATAAGATTAGTAAAGATGGTATATCGTTTTGTAAAATGTAATCTGTAGTTGTAAAGTAGGTATCGTAATCTAATACGTTTAAGTTTTCTGTAACAGCTTTACGTGTAAGCTGCTTTCCAGAGAAACTAACAACCCTATCAAATATAGAAAGCGCATCTCGCATTGCACCATCTGCCTTTTGAGCAATAATGTGTAAAGCATCATCATCTGCTTCTATACCTTGATTTTCTGCAATGTATTTTAGGTATTCTGCTGCGTCCTTTACTGTAATACGTTTAAAATCGAATATTTGACAACGAGACAGAATCGTTGGTATTATTTTATGTTTTTCTGTGGTTGCTAAAATAAAAATAGCGTGTTTAGGCGGTTCTTCTAATGTTTTTAGAAAAGCATTAAAAGCTGCTTGAGATAACATATGTACCTCATCTATAATATAAACTTTGTATTTACCAACTTGAGGTGGTATACGTACTTGGTCTATTAAACTTCTAATACCATCAACAGAGTTATTAGAGGCGGCATCTAGTTCAAAAATATTAAAAGCAAAATCCTCATCAGAGTGTTCTTCCCCGTCAGAGTTAATCATTTTTGCTAAAATACGAGCGCAAGTTGTTTTGCCAACACCTCTAGGGCCCGTAAATAATAAAGCTTGTGCTAAATGATTGCTTTCTATTGCATTTAATAGCGTATTTGTAATAGCTTGTTGCCCCACAACATCTTTAAATGTTTGTGGTCTATATTTCCTAGCTGATACTACAAATGGTTCCAATTATATTGCTTTTATTTAGTGAACTACTGTTAACACTACAAATATAAAAATACCCTCTTATTTTACCTTGTATTTTGTAAAGATATAGTACTTACTTATCAACAATTAAATTACCTTTGCCGCGAGCAGGTTACTCTATCGCTTTACAATTTATTTTGTAAAGAGGAAAGTCCGGACACCATAGTGCAGTATAGCGGGTAACGCCCGTCCGTTGTAAGACGAGGACAAGTGCAGCAGAAAGTATGTACAGGTAATGCTGTAGTGAAACCAGGTAAACTCTATGCGGTGCAACGCCATGTAAATTAGCGTTATAAGGGTACACGCCCAAGCTAAAGGGTAGGCGGTTTGAGCTTTTGGGTAACCAAAAGCCTAGATAAATGATAGGGGAGTTTCTTTTAGAAGCTTTACAGAATCCGGCTTATTGCCTGCTCTTTTTTTATTCTTCAGATTTATTTTCAAAAAAGCTAAAAACACTTCCTCCATATCTTTTTGCGTAAGAAAAATGGGGTAGATGTTCTAATTTGGTGTGTTTAGAGTGTTCTACTATCAACATTCCGTCTTCTAGAAGTAGTTCATTTTTAAATACTAATTCCGGAATTTTAGAAAAGTTTTCTAGTGATATGTCGTATGGTGGGTCTGCAAAAATTACATTAGATTTTATAGAAGTACGTTCTAAATATTTAAAAACATCACTTTTTACAGTAGATAAATTAAAATCTAGCTCTTTTGCAATCTGATTTATAAATTTAATACAGCCATAATCTGCATCGACACAAATAATATTTTCTGTACCACGAGAAGCAAACTCGTAGCTAATGTTACCTGTACCAGAAAATAAGTCTAAAAGACTAACATCTTCAAAATAATAATGATTGTTTAAGATGTTAAATATGGCTTCTTTAGCCATATCAGTTGTTGGTCTAACAGGCAATCTTTTTGGAGCTGTTATACGTTTACTTTTGTGTTTTCCAGATATTATGCGCATTATAAAGCGTTTAAGATGGTAAGGTCTATGTTTTTTTTAGTGTAATCTCCTAATTGAAAAGTACTGCTGTCAGGAGCGTATATAGAAACATTTTTAAAATGTTTGTGGCTTCCTTTGTAAATAGCACTATCCTCTTCTATTTCTCCAAAAAGTCTAAGTAGTAGTGTTTCGTTATTTAACTTTAATTGCTCACAAGTAAAGAGTAAATAGTATAAAAAGTCTTCAGTGGTCGTATATTCAAAACTGTTAAAAAGCAATAATTTTTTCTTGTCAAGAACAGTTATATCCATCTGTTTTTCAGATGCGTAAATATAACAGGTAATGTCATTATTTGTATTTGCATTTAACAATGAGGAAGTTAGTATAGACGAGCTGTGTTTATAAGTAAACTCACCAAATAGGTCATAGATATAATTGTTTATATTAACCAGCGGTACGTATAGGTTTATAATCTCGTAGTTGGTAATCTCGTCTTGCGCTATTAGGTCTGTAGCTAAAACTTTGGTATTGTATTTTAAATAATTTTTTGCTTCTTCCTCAACAAACAGTGGTTTAGGAACAAAACAAAAAAGTGTATTTCGATGTATACCTATGACCTCAGAAAATTTTTGCGTGGTAATTTTATGTTCAGTAAACATAGTAACCAACTCTTTTTCTAACTCTATAGGGTTTAGTTCTTCATCAAAAGTTTTTTGGTCTGATACTAAAATAGAATTATCTAGTGTATCAACAACACAAAAAGAAAGTCCATTCAAACTAATTTGAATGGACAATTTTTTATAATTAGATGTAGAATCTAACGTATTATTTTTTTGTTTTTCTGTCATAGATCGGAGGCCAGTTACCACTAGTGCTTACGTCTTCTAAGTCACCAACAATAATTTCATCGCCGTTTATTTCTTCAACACTATTTAAAACGTTCTCTCTTTCTGTTAAATCTTTTGGCTGATCGTATAAAACAACATCTTTTTTAGTAGAAGCTTTAAATACAGAAACAGATTTACCACCTTTTTCAATAGTAGCTGTACTCATTTTAAATTCAGTTTTACCATCTTTAGAGAAAGGAACAAACATCATTCTTTCATATCTCTTATCAGATTTAAATAAAGAATCTTTAACAGGTACTACGCTTAAAGTATCTAGAATTTTTACATCTTTTTGTAAATCAATACCAAAACCTTTATCATACTCCATATAAGACGAATCTCTTTGTTGTATAATATAGTAGTTTCCTTTTTCTACAAAATTAACTAAAGCTTTAAAATTAGGAGCAAATTTACCAGTGGCAGATTTATGAGCTTCTTGTACATCTCTAATATCTTTTAGAGAATTTACTACAGCTTGAAAGCGCTCTTGTTTTACTTTTTTAAATTCTATAGGACCATTTACAGATTGGTAGATCATGTATCCAAAAAAGATAGCTGCTAACCAAAGAACAATTTTAATTACGGTTTTCATCAGTATACTGTTGTTTTTATTTAGTGGTTTGTCACAAATCTACAATTTTTTTTTAATCACAAAAGTATTTCAGCTTAAATTTCATCATTATCTTTGAACACATATGAATCTACCTACCTCAACATCGTTTTTTACAATTTTAAAAGATAAATTTCCTTTTGAGCCTACTTTAAAGCAACTTATAACTTTAGAAAAGCTCTCACAGTTTCTAGTTTCAAAGGAAAAAGACACGCTATTTCTGTTAAAAGGATATGCTGGAACGGGAAAAACAACAATTATAGGCACTATTGTGACAAATCTATGGCATGTTAAAATGAAAGCCGTTTTGTTAGCGCCAACTGGTAGAGCAGCTAAAGTAATGTCTAATTACGCAAATACAAAGGCATTAACGATACACAAAAAAATATATTTCCCCAAAAAGCAGAGTGGTGGAGGTATACAATTTACCCTAGCGCCAAATAAGCATACAGATACTGTTTTTGTAGTAGATGAAGCTTCTATGATACCAGATGCACCATCTGATTCTAAGTTGTTTGAAAACGGTTCTTTGTTAGATGATTTAATGTCTTATGTGTATTCTGGTAAAAATTGCAAGTTAATTTTAATAGGAGATACGGCTCAGTTACCACCCGTTAGATTAGATATTAGTCCGGCTTTGGATGAAGACCGTTTGTCTTTAAATTACAATAAAGAAGTAACTAGGGTAGAGTTAGATGAAGTAATGAGGCAAGCAGAAGACTCTGGTATTTTAATGAACGCAACAAATTTAAGAGAGCAACTACACGGTAGTTTTTTTGAAGATTTTAAGTTTGATGTTAACCCCTATAAAGACATTGTACGTTTAATAGAAGGGAACGATATTTTAGAAGCTATAGAAGACTCTTACTCTCAAAACGGAAAAGAAGAAACAGCTTTTATAGTGCGCTCTAACAAAAGAGCGAACTTATACAATGCCAATATTAGAGGCAGAATTTTATACCTAGAAAACGTAATAGCTACCGGTGATTACATGATGGTGGTTAAAAACAACTATTTCTGGATTAAACCAACCACAGAAGCAGGCTTTATTGCTAACGGCGATATTATAGAAATTTTAGAGATTTTTGCCATAAAAGAATTATACGGTTTTAAGTTTGCAGAAGTAAACGTAAAAATGGTAGATTATCCTAATATGCCTCCGTTTGAGACTGTTTTGATGTTAGATACCATAGATGCAGAAACGCCATCTTTACCTTATGAGGATAGCAATAGATTGTACCAAGAAGTAATGTTAGATTATGCAGATGAAACCTCTAAATATAAAAAGTTTTTAAAGGTTAAAAACAATAAGTATTTTAATGCGCTACAGGTGAAGTTCTCTTACGCTATAACATGTCATAAGTCCCAAGGCGGACAGTGGGACACTGTTTTTGTAGAACAGCCATACTTGCCAAACGGTATAGATAAAGATTATTTGCGTTGGCTATATACCGCTGTAACAAGAGCAAAAAAGAAACTGTACCTTATAGGATTTAAGAACGATTTTTTTCTTGATTGGGAATAACCTATTTTTGGTATAATATATGTGTATAACTAACCATATAGCTGCTTTTTATAAGTAGTTTAAACACATAAAACCATTACAAATGACATCAGAAACCATTATAAGTATTTTTTTAGGAATAGGTTTAGCCACATCTGTGGGCTTCAGAGTCTTTTTACCTTTATTTGCACTAAGTTTAGCCGCATATTTTGGGGTTTGGGAAGTAAATGAGAGCTGGAATTGGATAGGAAGTTTACCAGCATTAATAGTTTTAGGTGTAGCTACATTTGTTGAAGTTTTTGCTTATTTTATTCCTTGGGTAGACAATATTTTAGATACTGCTGCCGTACCTTTGGCAGCTATAGCTGGTACAGCGGTAATGGTATCTACAATAGCTAATTTAGACCCCGTAGTAACTTGGTCTTTAGCTATAATAGCTGGTGGTGGTACCGCTAGTGCTATTAAAGGAACTTCCGCCGCAACAAGATTAACATCTACAGCAACAACAGGCGGCTTAGCAAACCCCGTTATAGCAACAGTAGAAACAGGTACAGCTGTGGTTGTATCTACAGCGGCCATTATTGCTCCTGTAATTGGTGCTGTTTTGGTGGTAATAATATTGACATTAATTTTTAGAATGTACAGAAAATTAATGCCCAGACGTAAAAAATAGAAAACTAGAAAACTAGAAAAAGAGATACATGAAGATTATTGCAATGATTCCTGCGCGTTATGCAGCATCTAGATTTCCGGGTAAACTAATGCAGAATTTAGCAGGTAAACCTGTAATTGTTAGAACTTATGAAACTGCTGTAAAAACAAATTTGTTTGATACTGTTTTTGTTGTTACAGATAGCGATACTATTTACAATACCATTACAGAAGCTGGCGGTAAGGCTATAATGAGTGTTAAGGAGCACGAGTGTGGTAGCGACCGTATAGCGGAGGCTGTAGAAAATATGGATGTAGATATTGTTTTTAATATTCAGGGTGATGAGCCTTTTACTCCTAAAGAAGGATTAGAAGAGTTGTTATCTGTTTTTAAGAACGATGAAAAAAAAGAAATAGATCTTGCTACTATTATGTCAGAAATGACAAATGAGGAAGATATTAAAGATCCAAACTTTGTAAAAGTAATAGTAGATAATAGAAATTTTGCATTGTACTTCTCTCGCTCTCCAATACCATATCCTAGAGAAAAAAATGTAGATCTTAAATACTACGAGCATAAAGGGGTTTATGCTTTTAGAAAATCTGCTTTAATGGATTTTTACAACTTGCCTATGTTGCCTTTAGAAGCATCAGAAAAAGTAGAGTGTATACGCTATTTAGAATATGGAAAAAAAATAAAAATGATTGTAGATAATTCATCTGGTATAGAGATAGATACACCAGAAGATTTAGAAAGAGCGCAGGCAGAATGGAAGTAGATTACAAGAATATAAAAGTTATTGGGTTTGATGCCGATGATACACTTTGGGTTAATGAAACGTACTTTAGAGAAGCAGAAGAGCGTTTTGCAGAGTTGTTAGAAGGGTACGAAACTAAAAATAAAATAGATCAGGAATTGTTTAAAATGGAAATGCAAAATTTAGGTCGTTACGGGTACGGCATAAAAGCATTTGTATTGTCTATGGTAGAGTCGGCTCTAGAGCTGTCTAACAACAAAGTAAGCAATTCTGTAATAGCAAAAATTTTAGATATTGGTAAAGAGATGATAGCGCAACCGGTAGAACTACTACCTGGTGTTGAGTCTGTTTTGCAAAAGCTTCAATCTAAATACAGATTAATAGTTTTAACCAAAGGAGATTTGTTAGACCAAGAACAGAAGCTAGAGAAATCTGGTTTGCAAAAATATTTTCATCACGTAGAAGTTCTAAGCGATAAAAAAGAATCTAACTATAAAAATTTATTAGATCACCTTCAAATTAAAACATCAGAATTTATAATGCTTGGCAATTCTTTAAAGTCAGATGTGTTGCCTATTGTTAAGTTGGGTGCGCAGGCGGTTCATATTCCTTTTCATACCACTTGGGTACATGAAACGGTATCAAAAGAAGAAGAGGAATCTAACACCTATTTAACTTTAGACAAGATTGAAGATATTTTAGACTACTTAAAATAACATTTTTTTTAGAAAAAGAAATTCACATAACAAGATAGGTTTTCTTAAATTTGTCTTATCATACTTAATAGATATAATACTATGACAACATATAGAAATTTCCCAATGGTACCTAGAGTAATTTTTGGGAACGGTAGTTTTAGCCAAATAGGAGATATTTTAAAATTGAAGCGTAAAAGTGCCAATGCACCTTTTATTTTTTTAATTGATGATGTTTTTGAAGGAAAAGAGTTAGCTACTAGAATACCCTTGGTAGAGAATGATAAAACTATATTTGTTTCATCAGAATTTGAGCCAAAAACATACCAAGTAGATGCTTTGGTAGAACAAATTAAGGCAGAGTATAATGAGTTGCCTTCTGGTATTATAGGTATTGGCGGCGGTACTTTATTAGATATGGCTAAGGCTGTAGCTATTATGTTAACCAACCCAGGTAGCTCTGCAGAATACCAAGGATGGGATTTGGTTAAAAACCCAGCGATTTACCATGTAGGTATACCTACAATTAGTGGTACAGGTGCAGAGGTTTCTAGAACAACTGTATTATTAGGCCCAGAACGTAAATTAGGTATAAACTCAGATTACACTCCTTTTGATCAGGTTGTATTAGATCCAGATTTAACGCAAGGTGTATCTAAAGAGCAATGGTTTTACACGGGTATGGATTGTTACATTCACTGTGTAGAGTCTTTAGAAGGTACTTTTTTAAATGCTTTTAGTCAAAGTTATGGCGAAAAAGCTATGGAGCTTTGTAATGATGTGTACCTAAAAGATATTCCAGAGTCAGAGTCTAGAGATAAATTAATGATGGCATCTTGGCACGGTGGTATGAGTATTGCTTACTCTCAAGTAGGTGTAGCACATGCATTAAGCTACGGATTGTCTTATTTGTTAGGAGTAAAACACGGTATAGGAAACTGTTTAGTTTTTAATCATTTAGAGGAGTTTTACCCAGAAGGTGTAAAAGTATTTTATAAAATGATGGATAAGCACAACATTACATTACCAACAGGTATTTGTAAAGACCTTACTGAAGAAGAATTTACTACGATGATAAATGTTGCTTTAAGCTTAGAGCCGCTATGGGAAAATGCTTTAGGTAAAGAGTGGAAAAAAACAGCAACACCAGAGAAATTAAGATCTATTTACGCTAAAATATAATAGACTTTATATAATTTTAAAAAAGCCGAAAGTGTTTATTCACTTTCGGCTTTTTTTGTAGTAATTTTATAAATAACTATAAATTAGAACAAAATGTACGCTATTATAGGTGCTGGTATTGGAGGGTTAACAACGGCTTTAGCTTTTGAAAAGTTAAATATACCGTATCATTTGTATGAGAAATCAGATGCTATAAATGCCATTGGTGCTGGAATATGGTTAGCTCCAAATGCATTAAAGGTGTATGAGTGGTTAGGTATTTTAGATCAGATAAAAGAAGCCGGCAACTCTATAAACCGTATTACGATTGCAACGGCTGACTTAAAACCACTTACGGATAGTAAACAAGATGAAGCTAAGGAAGAATACGGATATTCTACAATAGCGATCCATAGAGCAGAGTTGCAAAAGGTATTGTCTAAAAATGTACCTAAGACTAATATTAGCTGGGGAAAAGGCTTAGAGAGTTACACAGAAACAACAGAAGAAGTAATACTTCAGTTTTTAGATGCTACAACAACTAGTGTAAACTATTTAATAGCAGCAGATGGTATAAACTCTGTAATACGTAAACAACTGGTTCCTGAAAGTGAAATTAGATATAGCGGACAAACCTGCTGGCGAGGTGTTACAAATTTTAAGTTACCTGTAGATTTTAATCATCGTGGTTTAGAAATGTGGGGAAAGCAAACAAGATTTGGGATCTCTAAGTTGTCTAAGGATAAAACATCTTGGTTTGCAGTAGTTAAAAGTAAACCTTTTTTAACCGATAATAAAGAGACGCTAAAAGATGATTTACTTAAAAAATATGAAGACTATACAACTGTAGTTAAAGATTTAATTGCAAATACAGATACAAGTAATATTCTTAGGAATGATATTATAGATCTTAAGCCAATTAAAAAATGGTATTCTAATAAAGTGTGTTTGCTAGGTGATGCTGGCCACGCTACAACTCCAAATATGGGTCAAGGAGGCGCACAGGCAATAGAAGATGCTTATTTTTTAGCTAAAATTATTGCTGAGGAGAAGACTGAAAATACATTTGCAGAATTTCAAAATACACGATATAAAAAGGTCTCTTCTATTGTAAATCAGTCTTGGTTAACTGGTAAAGTTGCCCATTTAGGTTTTGGAGCAAGTATTAGAAATATGGTGTTTAGGAGTATGCCAAAATCTATGATAGATAAAAAAATGCATTACATCTATACTTTAGATAAAGAGTAATGTATTTTTGTATCTTACTATTGTAATAATGATTAAGAGGAAGAAAGATGATGCATGCACTAGCAAAATTTATATATTTTAAAATAATGGGGTGGACCGTAAATGGGTCTTTTCCTAAAATTGATAAATGTGTTGTAATCGTTGTGCCACACACTAGTAATTTAGATTTTTTTATGGGCTTACTAATACGTAGAGTCCTTAATGAAGAGTTTAATTTTGTTGGAAAAAAGAGCCTATTTAAATGGCCAATTGGTTGGTATTTTAGATGGCAAGGCGGTATGCCAATAGATCGTACAAAAAGTAATAATTTTGTAGATGCGTGTACAGACTTAATAAAAAACACACCTAAAATACACCTAACGCTTGCGCCAGAAGGTACACGTAGTAAAGTATCTAAATGGAAAACAGGTTTTTATTACATAGCAAAGCAAGCAAATGTACCTGTAGTAATGGTTGCTTTTGATTACGGTAAAAAAGAAATAAAAATATCTGAGGCCATGCGTACTACAGAGAACACTGAATTAGACTTTAAAACCTATGAAGCTTTTTTTGAAGGAGTAGAAGGTAGGGTTAAAAGAAATATGTAGTTATTATTATTATTAAAATATAGATTGATTAAAAAAAGCCCTCAAAATTAATTTTGAGGGCTTTTTCCTACATAGTTGGTATGTCTTATTCTTGCATAGAATGATATACGTTTTGCACGTCATCATCTTCTTCTAGCTTTTCTAAAAGCTTTTCTACCTCTGCAACGTGCTCTTCGTTATCAAGTGCTTTAGTTACTTGTGGTATACGTTCAAAACCAGAAGATAATATTTCTAATTCTCTAGATTCTAATTCTTTTTGTAGTGCACCAAAACTTTCAAAAGGAGCATATATTAAAATACCATCATCATCTACAAAGACTTCTTCTGCACCAAAATCTATTAATTCTAATTCTAGTTCTTCAGGATCTAAACCTTCTGCAGGTACTCTAAAGTTACAGGTATGGTCAAACATAAATTCTACAGAACCAGAAGTTCCTAAGCTACCATTACACTTATTAAAGTAACTACGTACGTTTGCAACAGTTCTTGTATTGTTATCTGTAGCAGTTTCTACTAAAATAGCAATACCATGAGGTGCGTAACCTTCAAAAAGTACTTCTTTATAATCACCAAGACTCTTGTCAGATGCTCTTTTAATAGCACGCTCAACATTGTCTTTAGGCATATTTACAGACTTTGCGTTTTGTATAACAGCCCTTAAACGAGAGTTAGTGTCCGGATCTGGTCCGCCATCCTTTACAGCCATTACAATATCTTTACCAATGCGAGTAAATGCTTTAGACATTGCAGACCAACGTTTCATTTTTCGTGCTTTTCTAAACTCAAACGCTCTTCCCATAAATTAAAATGCTATAAAAATTAGTATAAAGACAAATTTAAGAAATTTTAAGACCATAGCAAATGATGGCTAGTCTTTTAGCGAACTAAATTCAGTTTTATGTATAAAAAAAGAGAGTTACCAATAGGTAACTCTCTTTTTTGACTTATTTATGTGTTCTTTTTCTATTGTATTGTAAAATCTAAATCTACATAAGTAGGAGGTAAACATCTAGAGTCGTCACAAACCATAAACTCAACTTCGGCAACAACAGTTGTTTTACCGGGCTTAGCTAATTTAACACGTTGTGTAAATTTTGCTTTACCTTCAAAATATGTAATTTTCATCTTAAACATAGTGTCATCTACAGTATGTCCTTTTTCTTCTAATGTTTTTCCGGAAACACTATAGTTATTGCCTTTTTCAAAAATAAAAGCAGTAGCTATTGGTCCGCCTTCTGGAACATTTTGCGAGTATAAGTGCCAACCAGCATCTATTGTAGCTGTAGCCACTAAATCATACTCGGTTGCAGATATTTTTTTTACTGATGTTGTCCATTTTACAGGATCTAATATTTGTCCATAAGAACTTATGCTAATTAGTAAAACTACGGCGGCTAGAATGTATTTTTTCATTAGATTTTTTTAAGATTATATTGTTAAAATCAAAATTTATACCAACTATTTTTTAAAGTTACCAACTCCTTCTTTTAACCATATGTGATATTCTTCTACATCTGGGGTATAAGCAACTGGGTCATTTAAATTTTCTTCATTATGATCTATAAGAACGTAATATGGTTGTGCATTTGTACCATAACGTAATTGTTGAAGTTCACTCCATTGCTGACCTGTATAGCGTAATTTTTTTCCAGGACGTATTTTAGAGTCAGGAGCTTCACCTTCAAACTTAATTTTTTCATCAACATATAAAGAAATCAAAATAACATCATTCTTTAAAACGTTTAGTACATTGTCTTTTACCCAAACGTTCTGTTCCATTTTTCTACAGTTTACACAAGCGTGACCTGTAAAATCTATCATTACTGGTTTGTTTACTTTTTTAGCGTAAGCCAATCCTTTTTCATAATCGTTAAAAGCAAGTATATCATATGGTGCCATTAAATGTGCACCTTCTGGTATTTCTTGAGTATGTGTGGCTGCGCCACCACCAGTTTGCATATTACCAACTCCATAAGGAGATTCACTATAATGTTGTGGTGGTGGAAAAGCACTAATTAAATTTAATGGTGCTCCCCATAAACCAGGAATCATATATATGGTAAAGGCCAATGTAACCAGACCCATACTTAATCTACCTACAGAAATATGTTTTAAAGGCGAATCATGTGGTAATTGTAATTTTCCAAATAAGTATAGTGTTAAGGCTCCAAAAACGGCTATCCATATTGCTATAAATACCTCACGCTCTAATAAGTGCATTTGTAAAACCATATCTGCATTAGATAAGAATTTAAATGCTAAAGCAAGTTCTAAAAATCCTAGAACAACTTTTACAGAGTTTAACCATCCACCAGATTTTGGCAAAGAGTTTAACCAACCTGGGAAAGCTGCAAACAAAGCAAATGGTAATGCTATAGCTAAAGAGAAACCAAACATACCTACAATTGGTCCTATTTGGCTACCACCAGATGCTGCTTGTACTAATAATGTACCAACAATTGGACCAGTACAAGAGAATGAAACTATTGCTAAAGCAAGAGCCATAAAGAAAATACCAACCAAACCACCACGGTCTGCTTGTTTGTCTACTTTATTAGCCCAAGAGTTAGGTAACATAATTTCAAAAGCTCCAAGGAACGATGCTGCAAATACTAATAATAGTACAAAGAAAATTACATTAAACCATACATTGGTAGATAATGCATTTAGTGCATCAGCACCAAAAACAGCACTAACTATAATACCTAATAAAAGGTATATTATAATAATTGAAAGACCATAAATAATAGCGTTACGTATCCCTTTGGCTTTGGTTTTACTTTGCTTTGTAAAGAAACTAACCGTCATTGGTATCATAGGAAATACACATGGGGTTAATAAGGCGGCAAAACCAGATAAAAATGCTAAAAAGAATATAGAAAACAATCCTTTTTCAGAACCATCTTTTTCTTTAGAACTTTTATCAGCGGGAGCATCTTCCTTTTTAGCTGCTGCAACTGCAGGAGCATTTTCCGTTTTTATATTAAATACAATGTCTTTGTAAGTAGGAGGCAGGCATTGCGAGTCATTACAAACCATATAACTTACTTCTCCATTTACAACAGATAACTCTTTATTTAAAAGCTTTATACGTTGTTTAAATGTAGCAGAGTTTTCAAAATACTTAACCATCATATTATTAAAAGCAGGTTCTGGAGCAGAATGGCCTTCTTCTTCAGTTGGTGTGTCTACCAATGTATAGTCTTCACTTTCTACAAAAGTAAATTCAGTAGCTACTGGTCCGCCTTCTTCTAAATGTTGAGAATACAAATGCCAAGAACCATCTATAGTAGCTTTTACTACTAAGTCGTATTCTGTTTCTGAAATTTTTTCTACAGATGTAGACCAACTAACAGGGTCTAGTATCTGTGCTTTTACAGTACTACTAAAAATAGCAGTAAAAATAACTAGGAGAAAATAAAAAGTACGTTTGTTCAAAATATAATATTTATGGATATATAATATAAGACGTAAAAATAACAAAGAACCCTTACTTTAATGCTGTTAAATTTGGTTAATATTTTAAAGTTAAGTTTACGCTTTCTTAATATAAGAGTAGATTTTTATAGTTTAGGGTGACAAAAAACGAATAATAGATATAAAAAAAAATCATCTTGATAAATTACCAAGATGATTTTTATATTTTAAAGCTTGTAGTTTGCTATTTTACAATAGACTATTTAAAACTTCTTTCAATTTAGGGTCAGACGGTCTTGGTGCATGCGCATTTACAATATTACCTTCTGTATCTATTAAAATAAAATGAGGAATACCTCGTATGACGTAGTCTTGCATAAAATCTGAATCAAATTCTTTATCAGCAATTAATTGTATACCACCTAATTCTTTATCAACAACCATTTGCTTCCATTTTTCATAATGATTATGACTATCTAAAGAGATACTTACAAATTCTATATTTTTACCGTGGAATGCTTTTTCAGTTTCTTTTAAAGCAGGTATTTCTGCTATACATGGTATGCACCAAGTAGCCCAAACATCTATGTACACATATTTACCTTTTAAGTCTTCTAAAGAGGTTTTGCCACCAGCGTGGTTTTCATAATCAACAAACTTAGGAGATGGATTACCTTTATCTAGTAATTTTAAGTTTTTATACTGCTTTTCTATTTGAGTTATTAATTCTTTATCTGTGGCAATTGACTTAAATTTAGCATAATACTCATCCATATTAAAGTTGGGCTCAGAGTTTTGATGCATATCTACTTTATGTGTAATTACATATTTGACTTGTAATAACAATTCATTTTTAATGAACTCTGATTGTAATTTGGCTGCAACAGCTAAAACAGGATACTTACTATTTTTAGACTCTTTTATTATTTCATTTCGTAATTTTAGTATGGCTAACGTTTTATACCCATCATGATTTTTATAATCTTCATCGCTATAATATGTAACCTGCTCAAGTTCTTGTAAAGACTCTTTAGACAATTTAAACTCCTTATTCTCTACATAGCGAGTATGCATATTTTTATAGCTTGATAAAGCTAAAAGGTAATTATAGTTGTTGTCCTTTTTCTGAAATGCTTTAAACTTATAAGAAAGACCTTCAGTTTTATCTAATTTATTATTTAGAGTTGTTTTATGATTATTGATTTTTTCTTTAAAAGAGTTCTCTTCTAATTTTAACAAGTCAGCATCAACTTTAAAACTAGAATTTTGTTCTTTTTTAAATTTTAAATAATTATTCTCTAATTCACCTTTGCCAACGATTGAGATTGTATTATCAAAATCTTTTGCATCAGCATTAATTTTAAGATTAAATTCTTTTTCTAAGTACAGTTTAATTTTATTGTTGTCAACCATAAAAGAATATTCGCCAATAGGAACTTTAATTGTATCTAAAAACGCGCCATTTGCAGTAACGATTAAGGTATCAGCATATGTACTAAGCTCTTTAGTAAGTAATATTTTATTACTATTAGTGTTTGTAATATTTCCTTTTAATATTACATAATCTACTAAAGGTGCTTCTTTATCTTTACAAGATGCCAATAGTAAAATAGATAGCCCTAGAATGTAGAGTGGTTTTTTCATAAGATTGGATTTTCTTTTCTGGCAACAAATTAGTAAGTTTTTTCTTATTTTTAAAAAAAATGGACAAAAAAATCATCTTGATAAATTACCAAGATGATTTTTATATTTTAAAGCTTGTAGTTTGCTATTTTACAATAGACTATTTAAAACTTCTTTTAATTTAGGGTCAGACGGTCTTGGCGCATTTGCATTTACAATATTACCTTCTGTATCTAATAATATAAATTTAGGAATACCTTGTATAACATAATCTTTAATAAAATCTGAATCAAAATTATTGTCGGCAATTAATTGTATACCTCCTAATTCTTTATCAACAACCATTTGTTTCCACTTATCATAAGCATCTGGTCTATCTACAGAAATACTTACAAATTCTATGTTTTTACCATGGTATGCTTTTTCAGTTTCTTTTAAAGCTGGGATCTCTGCTAAACAAGGTCCACACCAAGTAGCCCAAACATCTATGTACACATATTTACCTTTTAAATCTTCTAAAGAGGTTTTGTCACCTGCGTGGTTTTCATAGCCAACAAACTTAGGAGAAGGGTTGCCTGCTTCTACTGCTTTTAATTTAGTGTAATACTCTTTTATAATTTCCTTCTGATCTTCATCTGTAGAAGCAGCCATAAAAGTATTGTAATACTCATCTAGTTTTTCTGTAACTGTAATACCAAAAACAGTTTCTTTTAATAAGCCATTTCTAATTACTTCAGATTTTATAGGAGCCACAGTTTTTAACATAGCAAGGTCATAAGAAATAGAATCTTTCTCTGCTTTTGCTCCTGCTATTTTACCGTAGTGAGCATTTACTAAAGATTTGTAAGAACTAGAGTTGCTAAAATCTTCTTCGTTACTAATATCCACAGCATCTAACTCAGCTAAAAAGTTTTCAGAAACTTTAAAGTCGGGCTTTTGAGCATAATGTTGGTGGTAACTTTCAAAATTAGATAAGCTTACAAGATAGTTGTAGTTGTTATCATTTTTTTGAGTTGTTTTAAAAGTCTCAGATAAGCCTTCTGTACTATCTAATAAAGAATTAATAGCTGTTTTTTGACCAGCCATTTTTTCTTTAAAAGCAGCTTCGTCTAAAGTGTATGGGTTGTCACCACTTTTAAAAGTAGCTTCTTTCTCGCTTTTAGCCTTAAAAAAGTTATTTTCTAAAGAGCCAGTACCAGTCATAGCTATACTTTTAGCAAAATCTTTAGCGTCTGCATTAAAAGCAATGTTAAACCCTTCCTCTAAATAGATACTAGTTCTATTTTTGTCGTTAATAAGTGCATACTGCCCTTTAGGAGATTGTATAGTATCTATAAAAGAACCATCTGCAGCTAGAGTAAGTGTATCTATTTTTTTTCTGTTTTCGTAGCTAGCAATTAATACTTGATTGGTAGTGGCATTAGCAACTTTACCAGTTACTACTGCATAATCTATAGGTGCTACTACTTCTTCTTTACAAGAGGCTAAACTTATTACAGCTAGGCCTAAAACATAAATCGATTTTTTCATTAGTTATTATTGTTTAGGTTTAAACGCAATCTCATATGTTTTTGCGCCTTTTAATAATTTTTTCGTGAATTTTTGAATGTCTTTTACTGTAATTGAATTTACAATGTTTTCAAAATTCTTAGGATCGTTCATATTATAACCTTCTAAAACATAGTTTTGAAGTAGGCTCATATCATATCCATTGTAATCTTTAGATTCTTTACGTTCTTTAATAAAGTTAGTTAAAGTTTTATCTAAATCTACTTGACTAATTTCGCCTTCACCTATTTTTTTAATTTCTGTGTGTACAATTTTTAATAAATCATCTACTTTATCAGGGTTACAATCAAAACTAACACTAATACTACCTTCAGATACTGGTCTTTTAGAAAAACCTGCGCCAGCTCTAGGAGAGTACGCACCACCTTCTGCTTCTCTTACTGTTTCTGTAATTCTTAGTTGTAAAATATCACCTAAGGCACTTGCTAGAATATCGTTTTTAAGGCTGTATTTCATTTCGTTTTTATAACCAACTCTAACAGAACCTTTTTCATCTTCCATTTTTAAGAAAATATCTTTGTCTATAGAATTATTTATCCAAGCAGAAGGATTTACTTTGTAGTTTTCTTTTGTTGCGTTAGCAGAAATACTAGCAATGTACTTAGCTAATAACGGCTTTAAAGCATCTTTTTGAATATCACCAACAACAAAGAAAGTAAAGTCGGCTGCATTTTTAAACCTTTCTAAGTAGATCTCTTTCATTTTGTTAAACGAAACATCTTGCATATAAGCTTCATCCATAAGACGTTCTTTAGGATTGTTGTCACCATATAAAGTAACAGTAACGCTATCTTGCATTTTAGAGTTAATGTCTTTACTTTTTCTTGCTAAAAAGTTGGTAATGTTACCTTGTAGTACTTTATAAGCATCTTCATCAAAACGAGGATTTTCAAAACGTAAATAAACCATTTGTAACATCGTCTCTACATCTTTAGTTGTAGAAGAACCACTAATGCTTTCAGACAAGCTAGATAAGTTAACACTTGTGTTAGCTGTTTTACCTGCCAATACTTTAGGTAACTCTGTAGCAGAGAAATCTCCTAAACCAGACATTTGCACTATGCTACTCATAATGTTTGCAGATGGCAAGTCTTTATCTTCTAATAAAGATGTACCACCATAACTAGTAGCAGTTAATTTTACATCGTTTTTGTTTTTATCTGCAAACTTGTAATAGACTTTAGCTCCATTACTTAGCGTAAAAATTGTAGCGCCAGTTTCTTTGTTTTCTTCTTCAGATACAATGCTGCCGGCTTTAATTGTTGTTCCAGAAATTAAAGTTTTACCACTAAACTCATCAGCATAAGCAGTTAATTCACTATTGTTTTCTGATGCAGAAATTATAGCTAAACCTTCTTCTTTAGTTAAGTTGTTTTTTCCTTTTACACCAGTTACGTTAAGTGTTCTATTTTCTGTAGTATAAAGATTTTTTATGATTGTATGAAAATCTTCTTTAGTTACCGATGCAAATATTGCTTGTACAATTTTGTATTCTTCTGCAATAGGAGTAATCGTTTCGTTAGATAAATAGTTAGATTTTATAGAGTTGATAAGTTGTCCGTGAGACATATCATCTTCTTTACTAATACTATTTTCGTAATAACTTTCATATTGCTTTTTAATACGATCTATTTCGCCATCCGTAAATCCAAATTTAACAGCTCTGTTAATTTCATCCATTACTGTTTTAAAAGCTTCTTGTTGTTGTCCAGGCTTAGGAGTAAGATTAACAGAAAAATCGTTATTTAATCTAGCTTTTTCTCTAAAACCAACTCTAGCTCCTAAAAAAGTAGCATCTGGCTGTTGTCTAATCTCGTTTAATCTCGTAGATAACATAGAAGTTGCCATACCTTTTAATAGCGATTCTTTTAAATCCCCTATAGTTTGGTCTTTTATTTTTTTAGGATGGTTAATACTGAAAGAAATACTTGCAGTAGAAACTTCTTCATCCATAGCAATATTATAAAGCATTTCTTTGTTTCCAGGAATCTCTACAGAAAAACGCTCTTTAGGATTTTTAACAGCTGGAATTTTAGAAAATTTGTCTTTTATTTTTTGCTCAATCTCGTCTACATTAATATCACCAACAATAGCGATAGCTTGTAAATCTGTACGGTACCAATCATGGTAAAAATCACGTAAAGCTTTGTATTCAAAATTGTCTACAACGTCCATTAAACCAATAGGTAATCTATTGCTGTATTTAGAGTTGTTAAACATAACAGGTAAGGATTGTTGAAGAATTCTCATTCCACCATTTTGGCGTGTTCTCCACTCTTCTTTAATAACACCTCTTTCTGCATCTATTTCTTCATCTGTAAGTAATAAATAATTAGACCAGTCATTTAAAACTAATAGACAAGTATCTACCAAACCATCTTTAGTTGGTATATTATCCATATTATATACAGTTTCATCAAAACCAGTATATGCATTAATATCTTTTCCAAAAACCGCACCGTGTTTTTGTAGTGTATTTAAAATACCTTTTCCAGCAAAATTTTTAGTACCATTAAAAGCCATATGCTCTAAAAAGTGTGCTAAACCTTGTTGGTCATCGTTCTCTAAAATAGAACCTACATTTTGTATAATATAATAACTAGCAACACCTTTTGTTACGTCTGTATTATATATGTAATACGTCATGCCGTTTGGTAAAACACCTTTTTTAAATTTAGTGTTTACTGGCAATGGTTGGTTTAAATCTAACTGTTGGGCAGAGAGGCCAATACATAGAAATAAACTAAGCAGAGTTGTGATTTTCTTCATTTGTAAATTTTGTTAGTTTTTGTTAGTATATTATTAAAAGACGCTTAAATAACGCCATACCCTTAGTAGTATACTGTTAAATAAATTATAAATAGTAAGTCTACCTATTTTTGTTTTGTTACAAAAAATGATAATTTATTTTTTTTATTTTTAATGAAAGTCTATTTTTATTAGGTTTTAGACTACGTAGTAGTAAGGTATGTGGCAAACTAGAGCGGTTCTTTTATTTTTTACGCTAGTCGATGATATTTTGTTATCCGTCTATTAATAACACTAAATTTATTTGTATTAACATAAATTTAAATTGTAATAGGATTAAAAAATCTAAATTAGTAGCTTCTGTTTTTTGATGAATACCAAACAAAAAATAAATGAAGTTGCTTAACTTGTAGCTTTAATCAAAGAAATTAACCAAATTAACTCAAACTAAATTAATATGCAGATAATAGAATCTTCAACTATGTATGATGTTATCATAGTTGGTTCTGGTGCTGGTGGAGGTATGGCAACTAAAGTTTTGTCAGAAGCCGGACTTAAAGTAGCTGTAGTAGAAGCAGGCCCATTTTTTGACCCCAAAGACCCTAAACAACAAACACAATTTAAATGGCCTTACGAATCGCCAAGAAGAGGTGCTAATACCGTAAGAGACTTTGGTGAGTTTGATATGGCTTTAGGTGGCTGGGATATAGAAGGAGAACCGTATACGCAAAAAAATGGATCTAAGTTTAATTGGTTTAGATCTAGAATGCTTGGAGGTAGAACCAACCACTGGGGACGTATATCGCTGCGCTTTAGTGAACGAGATTTTAAGCATAAAGATGTAGATGGTTTAGGAGATAACTGGCCTATTGGTTATGAGGATGTTAGACCATATTATGATAAAGTAGATAAATTAATTGGTGTTTTTGGTTCAAAAGAAGGACTTATTAATGAGCCTGATGGTTTTTTCTTGCCAGCGCCAAAACCCAGATTACATGAGCTATACTATATGGATGGTGCAAAAAAATCTGGAGTTCCTGTAATTCCTGCACGTATGTCTATGGTAACTAAAAAAGTGAACAAAGACCGAGGTGTTTGTGTGTATTGCGGACAATGTGCTAGAGCTTGCCAATACTATGCAGATTTTTCATCTGGTAGTTGCTTAATTTTTCCGGCTCAAAATAATGGCGGACAAATAGATTTATTTGTAAACTCTATGGTTAGAGAGGTTACTACAAATGATGAGGGTAAAGCAACAGGAGTTTTATACATAAATAAAGAAGATCGTAAAGAATACAGATTAAAAGGTAAAGTGGTCGTAATGGCCGCATCTGCTTGTAGTTCTGCACGTATTTTATTAAATTCTAAGAGCGAGCAACATCCTGCTGGTTTAGGAAATAGTAGTGGTTTAGTTGGTAAATATTTACATGATTCTACTGGTGCTAGTAGAGGTGGTTTTATACCGTCTATGATGGACCGTAAAATGTATAACGAAGACGGAGTAGGTGGTATGCACGTATATTCGCCTTGGTGGTTAGATAATAAAAAATTAGATTTCCCTAGAGGTTACCATATAGAAGTTTGGGGTGGTATGGGTATGCCTAACTACGGTTTTGGTTTTAATCCTAATAATTTTAACGAGTACTTTGGAGAAAAAGTTGGTGGCTATGGTAATAGTTTACGTTCAGATGTTAAAAAGTATTACGGTGCTACCTTAGGTTTTGGTGGTAGAGGAGAGTCTATTGCTCAAGAAAGTAATTATTGTGAAATAGATCCTAATACCGTAGATGAATTTGGTATTCCTGTATTGCGTTTTAATTATAAATGGACAGACTACGAACGTAACCAAGCAAAGCATATGCAACAAACCTTTGAAGAAATAATTCATAATATGGGTGGCAAGGTGTTAGGAGATACACCAACAGCAGAGCAAGATTACGGACTTAATAAACCAGGAGAAATTATACATGAGGTTGGTACTACACGTATGGGAGATAATCCAAAAACATCTGTAGTTAACCAATACGAGCAAATGCATGATGTAGACAATGTATTTATTGTAGATGCAGGTCCTTTTGTTTCTCAAGCCGATAAAAATCCAACATGGACAATTTTAGCCTTAGCTTGGAGAACATCAGATTATATAGTAGAACAGTTTAAAAAGCAAAATATCTAAGTTATGGATAGAAGAAAAAGTATAAAATCTATTATTCTTGGTGGTGTAGCCGGTGGTTTAGCTTTAAACGGCTGTAAACCTGGTACAGATAGTGATGCTGCTGTACCTGAAGAGGCTGCTGTAGACGAAAAGTATTTTGGACGTACACCTGAAGAAAAAGAACAAATAGCAAAATTAAACGCAGAGCAGTTTTTTAACGAGCACCAGATGGAAACATTAGGTGTCTTATGTGCACTAATTTTACCTGCAAACGAAAAATATGGTAGCGCCGCAGATGCAGGTGTGCCAGATTTTATAGAGTTTATGGCAAAAGATATTCCAGCATACCAAACAGAGCTTAAAGGTGGTTTAATGTGGTTAGATCATAAAAGCAACAAAGACTATAGTGTAGAGTTTAAAAAAGCGACGCCAGAGCAGCAAAAAGTAATTTTAGATGGTATTGCTTTTCCAGATGAGGAAGAGCCAACATACGAACAGAATTTCTTTTCTTTAGTGCGTAATTTAACAGTAACAGGATATTACACCACTAAAGAAGGAATAGAAGATTTAGGATACAAAGGGAATACACCTAATGTTTGGGACGGAGTGCCACAAGATGTGTTAGATAAGCATGGTAAATCTTATCCTAAAGAATGGATGTCAAAATTTGTAGACCAAAGCAAAAGAAATGTAATGGCAGAATGGGATGATAATATGAATTTAATAACATAATCTAATTAAGTTTTAAGTTAAGAGTGTTAAATTGCCCCTAGAGTTATAATCTAGGGGCAATTTTGCTTTTAAATCTGTTTGTATGATACATAAGTTAGGTAATCTAAAGACTAACGATATTACGATTCTTAAATCCGGTGTAGATTCTGGGAGTAAATTTGTGGTGTTTAACTATAGAGTTGGTTTAGGTTTTATTTCTTTATTGCGGTTTTCACCTGCAATTTTTATAGAAAATAAAGAAGAGTTAGATTTTTTTAAAAGAAAATATAATAGAAGAAATCTTCTTTTAGGACCTTGGTTTATATTTAAAGGACCATTTTTAACATTCGATATTTATAAGTCTAATGTTAAAGGAGGTATAGATGTTACTAAAGATATTATGCTAAATATAACTTCTGATAGTTTAGTTGATAAAGAGGTAGATATAAAAATTATGCATACTATTTTTTCTAAGGTTGATAAAACTGAAAAGAAAGAAATCGTTAAAACAATAAAAGAGCTGAATAGAAATTTGGTGCCAATTGAAAATATTTACGTTGCAGAATTTATTAATACAGAAGAATATGAATCTCCATATACAGTAATTGGATTTAAAATTACAGGGACAGATGCTTTAGATATAAAACACATAGAAAAAGTACTTTATAAACGATTTTATAAGCATAACTTTTTTGACATAATAGACCTTAGAGAGGAAGATGATTATAGCGCTAAGCTAATAGAACAAGGAGAGTTAATTTACGGAAATTAAATATTAT
Source organism: Cellulophaga sp. 20_2_10 (assembly GCF_023476645.1). Classification (GTDB taxonomy): domain Bacteria; phylum Bacteroidota; class Bacteroidia; order Flavobacteriales; family Flavobacteriaceae; genus Cellulophaga. The sequence continues at coordinate 758,231 of NZ_JAMCOJ010000001.1, read as the reverse complement.
GAAAATTAAATACATAACATCATTAGTGCTAATTAGTTTGTTAATAGCTTGTAAAGACAATAAAACAGCTGATGTAATTAATACAGTAAAGAAAGGTACAATTACAATTAAGCAAGATACAGTTATAACTGCGCCAGTCCTAGAAGAGATAAAATACAAATCTCTTACTGGTTTGGCAGATACTACGTTTGTGCGCTTGGCAGATTTTAGTGGAGATTTTGCTTATGATTTGCGCTATGCAACTACCAATAATTTTTTAAAAGCTAAAGTGTACGATTGTCCTGAGTGTTACACTCGTGTAAAAACAGCTAAAGCGCTTTTAAAGGCTAATGCATATTTTATGAAACTTGGATACCGAATTAAGTTTTTTGATTGTTACAGGCCAAATTCTGTGCAATATAAAATGTGGGAGATAGTACCTAATCCGCAATATGTGGCTAACCCTAAAAAAGGATCTATACATAACAAAGGCGGCGCCGTAGATATTACCTTAGAAACCTTAGATGGTAAAGAAGTAGATATGGGAACAGATTTTGATTTCTTTGGAAAAAAAGCGTACCATGATAATACTAACTTAGCTGAAGATATTTTAACAAATAGAAAATTGTTAAAAGAAACAATGGAAAAACACGGCTTTTGGTCTATACGTACAGAGTGGTGGCATTACAATTTATCTGCTATGTCTAATGCAAAGGTGGCTAATTTTAAGTGGGATTGTCCAGAGTAGTTTGTTATACTTTACGGCATAGAAGAACAATTTTATTATTGTTACAATCTGTAGTAAAAAACAAATAGTTTGTACCACCATCTTTAATTTTAAATTTTTTGCGAATGTTTGCAACACTTTCAGGAAAGTTACGTGTGGTAATATTTGCTTTTGTGAGTTGTAAACGCTGAATTTCCTTTTTATTAAAGGCTATTTGTTTTTCAACCTTAAAAGATCTGCCAGCAAAATCTATGATTTCATTAGACGTGTATAAATGGGTATGCTCGTGAAGTTTACTTATATTGTAATGAGCAGCAACAGATTTAAACGCTCCTGCCTTTAAAATAGCCGAATTGGGCTCATAAACATATTGTTGAGGTGTACTATAGGTACAGGCGGCTTCTTTTTCTTCAGTATAATTAAAAGAAAAAATTGCATCTTCGGTTTTAGTTAGATTTATAGTTTTAATATAAATGTCTCCTGTATAGCCTTTCTCTAAAACCCATAGCAATTCTTTTACATCGTTATGAAGTGCTACAACGTGAATTTCTTTTACACTTTGTAACGATTTTATTCCAATTGAGAAATCTAATAGCGGTGATGTTTTTATAAGAATGTGATCAGTTTTACTAAAAATTAAACTTAAATGTTCTGGTACATTAGGTAAGCAATCTTCTAAAAAAAAGACCTTTCCTTTGGCGTCATTTCTTCTAGAGGGGTCAATGTATATCCAATCAAAAAACAGAGGTGTTTTTTGTAGAAAATCTAAACCGTTTTCTGCGTAGGTATTAATATTGTTTGCACCTAACGTTTTAAAGTTATGTGTTGCTATTTTAGATACGGTTTCAGAAATTTCACAATGGTAAACAGTAGCTAGTTTTTTTGCAAAAAAAAAGCAATCTACACCTAAGCCACCTGTAAGGTCTATAAGTGTTTTGTTATTTACAATAGAAGCTTTGTATGCGGCTGTTTTTTCTGATGAGGTTTGCTCTATGTTTAGTTTGTTAGGGTAATATATATAGGGTGTATTGTACCAAGTAGGTAACTTGTCTTTGCACTTGTTTTTAGCCTCAATTTGCGCTGCTATTTCTTTGTTAGATACATTGTTTAGCACCTCTTTTTTAAGCAGAATAGACATTATATCTGTGCTTAAATTTTCAGTAATAAAATCTTGTACGCTGGTATGTAAAATAGTTGTATTCAAGCTTTAAACTATAAATTTTTTGTCATAGATTTTACAATCTTATTCTCTGCAAAAAACTCTTTTAAAATTACTTTTATAGCCGTGTATCCCGGTACAGCTATTATCATACCTGTAATGCCAAAAAGTAAACCGCCAATAATAATAACTAGGAAAATTTCTAAGGGATGAGATTTTACACTATTGGAAAATATAACAGGTTGCGAAAAGAAATTGTCTACCAACTGACCAATAGCAAAACCGATCATAACATAACCTGTTTTTGGTAATATTACATCGCTAAAGCTCTCTCCTAAATTACTAGACATTGTAAGGGCCATCATTAATACACCTCCAATAATTGGCCCTACGTAGGGTATAAGATTTAGTAATGCACATAAAAAGGCAATTACAATAGCGTTTTCTATACCTATAACCAGTAAAACAATAGTGTAAATAACAAACAAGATTAAGATCTGAAAAACCAAACCAACAAAGTATCTAGATAGCAAGTTACTTATGGTGTCCATAGATTTTTTAAATCTGTTTTCTTTGGTTTGTGGTATTAACATTAAAAGTCCATCACTAAAAAGTTTGCGATCTTTTAAAAAGAAAAAAGTTATAAAAAGTACAGAAAATAAACCAATGCTTAAACTGCCAAGTACACCAACAAGTGAGTTTAAAAAATCTGGAATAAATGCAAAATCTAATTTACTGAAAAAATTGGAGGACTTTACATTTTCTTCTATATCGTGTGTGCTAACTCCAAAGTAATTTACAACTTCTGTGTATAAGTCTTCTGCGTTTCCTTGTAGTTGGTCTATATCTAAAAGAGATAAATTTTTACCTTGCTGTATAATCAGCGGAATAAATAAAGCAATAATGCCACCTATAATGCTAATGAGCAATAGCATGGTTATAATAACAGCTAGTGTGTTATTAAACTTTAATTTGTCTCGTAAAAAAATAACAATAGGTCTGCCAATTAAAGAGGCGACTGCTGCAATAGAGATATACGCTAATACAGAACTAATTTTATAGAGAAAAAAACATAATAAAAGAACGCCAACTATAATACCTAGAGCGCGTAAAATACCATCTGCTATTGTTTTTGATTTCATTAATTTAGTTGTTAAAAACGTATTTAATAATATTGGCTCCCATTTGTAAAGCTTTTAATCTTACTTCAGGAGCATCATTATGAACTTCTGGATCTTCCCACCCATCACCTAAATCGCTCTCAAAAGTAAATAACAATATAAGTCTATTATTGTGAGTTATGCCAAAAGCTTGTGGTCTTTTTCCGTTGTGCTCGTGTATTTTAGGTAAACCATCAGTAAATTTATATTTTTGGTTAAATATAGGATGGTTTGCGCCTAATTCTTCAAGTTTATTGTTGGGAAATAATTTTGCTAGCTCTTTTCTAATGTAAGGTTCCATACCAAAATTATCATCAATATGTAAAAACCCACCAGATAATAAATACGTTTTTAGGTTTGCTGCTTCTTCATCAGAAAAAACCACATTACCGTGTCCCGTCATATGTAAAAAAGGATACTGAAAAATACCAACATTGTTAACCGCTACGGTTGCTGGTTTTGCTTTTATTTTTGTTCCTATTTCGGTATTGCAAAATTGAATTAAATTAGGCAATGCAGTAGGGTTAGCGTACCAGTCTCCGCCACCATTGTATTTTAAAATAGCAATTTCTTGTGCTTGTAAAGCTGTTGTGGTAACAAATAATAGTAGCAAGCAAAAAAGAGCAGTTTTTTTCATAAAATTAATGGTGTTGTAATTATGGATTTAAAAAATACTATCCGTTATTTATCATAGCAACAGTGATGCAGGCTACTATAGCAGCAGTTTCTGTACGCAATCTGTTTTTACCTAAAGATACAGGAATAAAACCATTTTCATAGGCCTGTGTTATTTCAGAGGGAGAAAAATCACCTTCTGGTCCAATTAAAATAGTTACGTCTTTGTCTGCTGCAACTCTCCTTTTAAGTTCTGCTTTTTCCTCATCTTCACAATGTGCAATAAACAGTAGATCTTTATGTTCTTTTTTTACAAATTCTGAATATGCAATAGGAGCATTTAATTTTGGAAGGTACGTTTGCAAGGATTGTTTCATCGCAGATTGCAATACCTTCTCCATACGTTCTAATTTGATAATTTTACGTTCAGAATGATCGCAAATTATAGGAGTTATCTCGTTTATACCTATTTCAGTAGCTTTCTCTAAAAACCACTCAAACCTATCATTCATTTTAGTTGGTGCAACAGCTACGTGCATCCAATGCATTGGTCTGTGTTTTTTTTCTTTAGAAATAATCTGAACCTTACATTTTTTCATATCAGCAACCATAATCTTAGCAGTAAATAAATAGCCATTACCATTGGTTATGTACAATTCATCTCCTTCCGTTTTACGTAACACCTTAACAATATGTTTGCTTTCTTCTGAAGGAAAAACAAATTGAGAAATACTATTGTCTAATGTCTCGCTATAAAATAATTGCATAAATTTATAATTAGGTTACTGTTTGTTTTGTTTACTCGTTAATTACGTAACGTGCTTTTGCTGTTATTTCTTGTGTAGCAAATAATTCTTCTTTGTATTTTAAATAACCAACAATACCAATCATAGCAGCATTGTCTGTGCAAAATTCAAAAGGAGGAATAAAAGTTTTCCAACCGTGTTTTTGTTCTGCTTCCTGTAAAACCTTTCTAATTCCCGAATTAGCAGATACGCCGCCACCTATAGCTATTTGGTTTACTCCGGTTTGCGCTACTGCCTTTTTTAATTTGTCTAATAAAACGCTAATAATTGTGTACTGTATAGAAGCACAAATGTCATTCAAGTTTTCGGTAATAAAATTAGGGTTTTTCTGTGTTTCTCTTTGTATAAAATAGAGTACACTTGTTTTAAACCCACTAAAGCTAAAGTCTAATGCGCCTACTTTAGATTTAGGAAAAGGAAAAGCTTTAGGGTTACCCAATTGTGCATATTTATCTATTAAAGGACCTCCAGGATAAGGCAAGCCTAATATTTTTGCACTTTTATCAAAGGCTTCACCAACAGCATCGTCTAAAGTCTGACCTAAAATTTCCATATCAAAATAACTCTTAACCAACACAATTTGCGTGTGTCCGCCACTAATAGTCATTCCAATAAATGGGAATGTAGGTTTTTTACCAGATTCGTTATCAATAAAATGAGCTAAAATATGAGCCTGCATATGGTTAACCTCTATTAAAGGTATGTTTAACCCCAGGGCTAAAGATTTGGCAAAAGAAGTACCAACAAGCAAGGAACCCATTAATCCAGGTCCTCTTGTAAAAGCTATTGCAGATAAGTCTTTTTTGTTGATATTTGCCTTAGCTAATGCTTGGTGCACCACCGGCACTATATTTTGTTGGTGTGCTCTAGAGGCTAGCTCGGGAACAACACCTCCATATTCTTCATGAATCTTTTGCGTAGCAACAACGTTGCTAAGCATTTTACTGTTATGTAAAACGGCCGCAGACGTGTCATCACAAGAAGATTCTATTGCAAGTATGTATATATTGTTTTTTTCCACGTATTTTTGGAATAAATATTGAAGTAACAAAGGTAAAACATAAAGGGCTATCAAAAAACTATTTAAAATACTACTAAGAATATTGCTGGTTATTATACTGCTTTGTCTTATTACGACCCTTATTTTTTCCTTGTCTTCTGTACAGACGAGCTTAGCTAATTATGCAACAAAAACCATAAACGAAGATTATGGTACCAATTTAAAAATAGACAAGCTTAAAGTTAACTTTATTACTTGGAACACTTCTGCAAAAGGCATCTACGCAGAAGATGAAAAAAAAGACACTCTTTTTTATATAGGTGATCTTACCACGTCTATCTTAGATATAAAAAATTTAGTAAAAGGTCAATTGGAGTTTGGAGATATAGACATAGATGATCTTCATTTAAAATTAAAAAGATATAAAGGGGACCCTTCGACTAATTTAGAAGTTTTTATACAGAAATTAGATGATAAAAAACCACGTGCTGCTGGTAGCAAACCTTTTAAGTTAGGATCTTCTAATGTCAGAATAGAAAATAGTAGGTTTCAGTTAATTGATGATAATTTAGAACGACCACAGCAGTTAGATTTTAAAAACTTGAATATTGGAGCAACAGATTTTCTAATATTAGGACCAGATGTATCTGCACAAATAAACACACTTACCTTTACAAGTAGAAAAGGACCTAAGGTAGAAAACTTAACCACGGCCTTTAAGTATTCTAGAACTCAAATGAGATTTGACGCTTTAGAGATAAAAACAAAAGAGTCTAACTTAAAAGGGAATTTAGTTTTTAATTACGATCGTAAAGACTTTGCAGATTTTATTAATAAAGTGCAGATAGATGCAAACTTTACAGACTCAGAAGTTGCTTTAGACGATATTAACATGCTCTATAATGAGTTTGGTAGTGGTAAAAAAGTAACCTTGTCTACAAAGGTTAGCGGTGTTTTAAACGATTTAAAAACAGATCGTCTTATGCTTTTTTCTGATAACACTGGTGTTCGTGGCGATTTTAACTTTAAAAACCTATTTACACTAAGTAAGCCTTATGTTATAGATGCTAATATGAAAAGTGTAACGACTAGTTATTATGAGTTGCGCTCTTTATTACCAAACATATTGGGGAGTGTATTGCCTTCTTCTTTTGCTAAATTTGGACAATTTACAGTTAGAGGTACCACCTCTATTACAGAAACTTTGGTAAAAGCCAAGGTAAATATAAATACGGCCATTGGTAGTAGTTATGCAGATATAGAACTTACAAATATTAATAATATAGATAATGCAAATTATCACGGTTTTGTTTCTTTAATAGATTTTGATCTGGCTAGCTTTTTAGAGTCTAAAAGCTTTGGTAAGGCAACAGTAGATATTAATGTAGACGGTAAAGGGTTTGTTGCAAAAACAATGAACACAGAAATTACAGGGGAAGTGTACAGTATACAATTTAATAAGTACACGTATAGAAATATAAAAGTAGTTTCAGGTATATTAAAGGAACAGTTTTTTGACGGTGCTTTAATTAGCAATGATGAAAACTTAAAATTAAACTTTAAAGGTCTTGCCGATTTTTCATCAGAAAAAAATACGTTCGATTTTATTGCATCTGTAGATCACGCAAATTTTAAAGCTTTAAATTTTATAAATGATAGTGTTTCTGTATTTAAGGGTAATATTAATATGGATATTACAGGGAATACACTAGATAACATTGTTGGTGCTATTAAATTTACAGAAACTAGTTATCAGAATAAAAACGATACGTACTATTTTGAAGATTTTAAAGTAACTTCAGATTTTGAAAATGATTCTCTTCGTAAAATAGCAATTAACTCACCAGATATTATTACCGGTTATTTAGAGGGTAATTTTAGGGTAAATGAGCTTGGCAAATTAATGCAGAATTCTGTTGGTAGTATTTATACCAACTATAAACCACATACGATATCTGAGGGTCAGTATGTAGATTTTAAATTTAATGTTTACAATAAAATTGTAGATGTGTTTTTTCCAGAGGTTAAATTTGGACCCAATACATTTATTAGAGGAAGTGTTGTTGCAGACGAAGGAGATTTTAAACTAACATTTAAATCACCCGGTATAGAAGCTTATGGCAATAAGTTAGATAAGATAGATGTTAAGATTGATAATAAAAATCCGCTTTTTAATACCTTTATTTCTGTAGACGATGCCACTACTAGTTTTTACGATGTTAAAAATTTTAAGTTGATCAATACCAAGTTAAAAGATACGCTATTTTTTAGAACGGAATTTGCTGGTGGCCGTGGGTATGATGATAATTACTTCTTAAACTTTTACCACACATTTAACAAAGACAATAGATCTGTAATTGGGCTTAAAAGGTCTACTGTTCTTTTAAAAGGAAACGAGTGGGTAATTAATAAGAATAGGGATAAAAATAATAAGGTTATTATTAATACAACTTTAGACAGTATAGATATTAAAGAAATTGTCTTTAACAATGCACAAGACGAGCAAATAAAACTTAGCGGTAAAGTTATAGATTCTACCTACAAAGATTTACTGCTAGAGTTTAATGACGTGTCATTATATAAAGTAACACCAGCGTTAAAAAATTTAGAGTTAGATGGCGAGGTAAATGGATCTTTAAATATTTACCAAGAAGATGGGAAGTATATGCCATCTAGTAATTTAACGATGACAGATTTTACCATTAATAAGATTAGATTAGGGAATCTAGGTATAGAAGTTGTTGGTAACGATGATTTAACTGTTTTTGATGTAGAAACGCATTTGCGTAATAAGGGGGAAGATCGCCTCGTTGTAACTGGTGTTATTAATAATAACGACAATATACCAACAGCAGATTTAAATGTAGATTTTAAAGACTTTTTATTAGAACCTTTTTCGGCTTTAGGAGAAGGTATTATTACTAATATTAGAGGATCTATAAATGGTGAAGCAAAAATAACAGAAAGTCTTTCTAACCCAGAAATTACGGGCAAGTTGTTTTTAAGCAATGCAGGTATAGGTGTAGATTATTTAAATGTAGATTATAGTTTTGCAGATAACTCTGTGGTTAATCTGTTTAAGCAAACTTTTGATTTTGAAGAGATACAGCTAACAGATATTGCTATGAACACTACAGCTACGTTAGATGGCACTATTAGTCATAAAGAATTTGCGAAGTGGGATTTGGATTTAAATGTAAACACAAACAACAATCGTTTTTTAATTCTTAATACAGAGTATAACGAAGAAAGTTTATACTATGGAACAGGGTATTTAAATGGTACCGGAAAAATTTATGGCCCTACAAAAGCACTTAATATAGATGTGTTAGGGGCAACGGCTAAAGGAACCTCTTTAAAAATACCTTTAAGTGATGTAGCTACTGTGGGCGATTATAATTTTATAAACTTTGTAACAAAAGAAACAGAAGAAGAAAAAGGACGTGTTCTTAGAAGCTATGAAGGTTTAGAGTTAATGTTCGATTTAGATGTAACTCCAGAAGCAGAAGTAGAGATTGTAATAGATCCTAGTACAAAAAGTTCTTTAAAAGGAACAGGAGGTGGTACTATTTTGATGGAAATTAATACCAACGGTAAATTTAATATGTACGGCGAATTTGCGACAGCTACTGGCGAATACAATTACAAGTACGGAGGTATCATAAACCGTAAGTTTACGGTAGAGCCAGGAGGTTCTATTATTTGGGATGGTTCACCTTTAAATGCTGAGGTAAATATGAAAGCCAAATATTCTTTAGAAGCAAACCCAGCTCCGTTGTTAGATAACTCTGATTACAGAAACCGTATCCCTGTAGATGTTGTAGTAAGCTTAGAAGGCCCATTAGAGAAAACAGAAATAGATTTTAATATAGAATTTCCTGGAACCAGTTCTATTGTAAAGTCGGAACTAGAATATAGACTACTAGATCATAACTTTGAGCAAAACAATGCATTTTACTTGCTAGCGCAGGGAACTTTTGTAAATGAAGAAAGCGGCTTAAATGCAACAGCGCTAAGTGGCAACCTAGCGCAAACAGCATCTGGTTTACTTAATTCGGTTTTTAAAAATAATGGAGAAAACCTAGATTTAGGTATTGTGTACGAGCAAGGAAATCTTAATCCTAATGCGGTACAAACAGAAAATAGAGTTGGTGTAACTGTGTCTACAAGGCTTGGAGAAAGAATCTTGTTTAACGGTAAGTTTGGAGTTCCTGTAGGTGGTGTTGGCGAATCTGTTGTTGCAGGTGATATGGAAGTACAGGTTATCTTAAATGAAAAAGGAACACTAAGTGCTAAAGTATTTAATAGAGAAAACGAAATTCAACAATTTTTAGCAGAGCGTCAAGGATATACTCAAGGAGTTGGATTAACATATCAAGTAGATTTTGATACGTTTAAAGAGTTAATGCATAAAATTTTCCCTAAAAAAGCACGCAAAGAAGAAGAGCTAAAAGTAAAGGAAAAGCAAAAAACAGCTCAAAATTAAAATTGAATATAGTTCAAGACTATCTTCTAAAAATCATTTTTTCTTCAGAATTCATCATTTTTCGACTTTAAAATCACATATTTTTAAGAGCTTTTGATAAAACTTATTAACGAAAACGTTTGAAGTTTTAGTCGTGCCAAAATTTAGGGTTCATACCGTTAATTTATTAAAATAAGTTTCCTAGCTTTACTACTATAAATTTATAAATGGCGTCAAAAATTAAAAAAATAGCAGTATTTACATCTGGTGGAGATTCTCCTGGGATGAATGCTGCAATAAGATCTGTTGTGCGTACATGTGCTTATTTAAAGATAGAGTGTGTAGGTATTTATAGAGGGTATGAAGGAATGGTTGAAGGAGATTTTAAACCAATGGATGCCCGTAGTGTAAACAACATTATTAACAAAGGTGGTACAATATTAAAATCGGCTCGTTCAGACTCTTTTAGAACAAAAGAAGGTCGTAAACAAGCGTACGATAATTTAATAGCAAATAATATAGATGCTTTTGTTGTAATTGGTGGCGATGGTAGTTTTACCGGAGCAATGATCTTTAATCAAGAATATAATTTCCCAGTAATGGGTATTCCTGGAACTATAGATAACGATATTTTTGGTACAACCTACACTCTAGGTTTTGATACTGCTTTAAATACCGTTGTAGAGGTAATAGATAAAATTAGAGATACAGCAAGTTCTCATAACAGACTTTTCTTTGTTGAGGTTATGGGTAGAGATGTTGGCCATATTGCATTAAATGCAGGTGTTGGTGCGGGAGCAGAGGAAATACTTATTCCTGAAGAAAATTTAGGTTTAGATCGTTTGCTAGAATCTTTAAAGCGTAGTAAAAAATCAGGTAAGTCGTCTAGTATTGTAATTGTTGCTGAAGGAGATAAGACAGGTAAAAATGTTTTTGAACTTAAGGAATATGTAGAAGAACATTTGCCAATTTACGATGTACGTGTATCTGTGCTAGGACATATGCAACGTGGTGGCTCACCTTCTTGTTTTGATCGTGTATTAGCGAGTAGAATGGGAGTTAGGGCTGTAGAAGCTTTGTTAGAAGGGAAAAGCAACTTAATGGTTGGCACTCAGAATAACAAAATTATTCTAACACCAATAGAACAAGCAATAAAAGGACACACAAAAATAGATAAAGAGCTCATTAGAGTTTCAGACATAATGTCAACATAATTAATAACAAAAAGCAAGAAAATGTCAAATTTAAAAATAGGAATCAACGGATTTGGAAGAATAGGTAGGTTGGTTTTCAGAACAACAATAAAAAGAGGAGATGTAGATGTTGTTGCAATTAATGATTTATTAGATGTAGAACACTTAGCATACCTTTTAAAGTACGATTCTGTTCACGGTAATTTTGATGGAACTGTAGATGTTAAAGACGGGCATTTAGTAGTAAACGGTAAAGTTGTACGTATTACAGCAGAGCGTGAGCCTAAAAACATTAAGTGGGATGCTGTTGGTGCAGAAATCGTTGCAGAATGTACAGGTATTTTTACAACTTTAGAAATGGCTCAATACCATATAGATGGTGGTGCTAAAAAAGTTGTTATCTCTGCGCCTTCTAAAGATGCTCCTATGTTTGTAATGGGTGTTAATCATAAAGATGTAAAAGCATCAGATACTATAGTTTCTAATGCATCATGTACTACAAATTGTTTAGCTCCTATAGCTAAAGTGTTAAATGATAATTTTGGTATAGAAGAGGCTTTAATGACAACTGTACACGCAACTACTGCAACTCAAATGACAGTAGATGGTCCTTCTAGAAAAGATTGGAGAGGTGGCCGTAGTGCAATGTTAAATATTATACCAGCTTCTACAGGTGCTGCAAAAGCAGTAACTAAAGTTATACCTGCATTAGCGGGTAAATTAACTGGTATGGCTTTTAGAGTGCCAACTGCAGATGTATCTGTAGTAGATTTAACGGTACGTTTAGAAAAAGAAACATCTTACGAAGAAATTAAGAAAGTTTTTAAAGCAGCTTCTGAAGGAGAATTACAAGGTGTTTTAGGATATACAGAAGAACTTTTAGTTTCTCAAGATTTTATTGGAGATTCTAGAACTAGTATTTTTGATGCAAACGCTGGTATGGAGTTAAACTCTAAGTTTTTCAAAATAGTTTCTTGGTATGATAATGAAGCAGGTTTCTCTAATAAAATGGTAGATTTAGCACAACACGTAGCTAGTCTATAATCGTTTTATAAATGTGATATAGTATCCTGAAAATTGGTTAATAATTACTTTTTTTCAGGATACATTAATTTTAAGTAATAACGTATGATTTTAATTGTAGATAGCGGTGCTACTAAGTCAGATTGGATTGCCTTGAATGATAAAGGCGAGCAATTGTTTATGACGCAAACCTTAGGTTTAAGTCCAGAAGTATTAACTAGAGAGGTTATAGAAGATAGGTTGGCTAATAACTTTGAATTGTCTAAAAACAAAGAGAAAGTTACCAAGTTACATTTCTATGGAGCTGGTTGTGGTACTGAGCGTATGCGCTTATTTTTAAAAGATATTTTTAAGGTCTTTTTCCCTAACGCGGTAGCGGAGGTAAAAGAAGATACTTATGCGGCAATACACGCTACTACAAAGCTTGGTGATCCTGGTATTGTTTGTATTTTAGGTACAGGGTCTAATTGTAGTTATTATGATGGAGAAAATGTGCATCAAAAAGTAACATCTTTAGGGTATATTTTAATGGATGACGGTAGTGGTAACTTCTTTGGAAGAAAACTACTAAGAGATTACTATTTTCATAAAATACCTAAGGATTTGGCAGATAAGTTTGCAGCTGAATATGATTTAGAAGCAGATGTTATAAAAGAAAATTTATACAAACAGCCTAATCCAAATACATACTTGGCAACTTTTGCTAGGTTTATTATAGAGAATAAAGATCATCCTTATTCTAGAGGCGTTATTAATAAAGGATTGCAACAGTTTATTAATAACAATGTAATGCAGTTTGAATTGGCTACTAAAGTACCTGTAAATTTTGTGGGTAGTATTTCTTATTTTTTAAGAGATGAATTAGCTAAAGTTATAGAAAGAAACGACCTTATTTTAGGTGTTATAAGAAGAAGGCCAATTGAAGGATTGGTAGACTTTCATAGAAGCACTATTTAATACTAGTGTAGTTGTTAAATAGCTTATAAATAAAAAAGCGTAACCTTTTAGAGTTACGCTTTTTTTATGCTTTTATTTTTGTTGTTTTACTTATTGAACAGCAATCATAGAAATTTCTACGTTAACAAATTTAGGTAAGTTAGCTACTTCTACCGTTTCTCTTGCGGGTGCAGTATCTGCATTAAAGTAAGAACCATAAACTTCGTTAATTTCTGCAAACTGATGCATATCGTTTACAAAAATACAAGATTTCACTACGTTTTCAAATGTCATTCCGGCTTCTGTTAGTATAGCTTTTAAGTTTTCCATACTCTGTTTAGTTTCAGCTTTAATATCACCCTCTACCAAATCTCCTGTTTTTGGATCTATTGGTATTTGACCAGAAATATATAACGTATTGCCAGTTAAAACAGCTTGGTTATATGGTCCTATAGGAGCAGGTGCATGTACCGTTGTAATAATTTTTTTCATCTTAATTAGTAGTTTTAATTAATGTAAAAGAATAAATAATACCTCTATTATCTCTGACTTCTTTGTTCCCATTTAAGGTCTTTAAGTATGCTACTCTTAATTCCTATAAAGAAATACCATCTTTCGTATGTACCAAATGGTGTCCAGTTAAAGTTAAGCCTAAAACTCTTAAGATCTCTTTCAAAACGCAATTGTGTTAAAGAAAAACCTTGATTTTTAAAATCGTAACCAGAAGATACTCCAACTTTCCATCTTGGAGTTAAGTCAACATTTCCAGAGAACATTAACGAGTGGTTGCTAATTTCATCTTGCCTGTTAGGGTTGCTATAGCTAACTGCATAAGCCAATCTAACATCCCAAGGAATTGCATTTCTGTATAGCGGGTTTTCTTCAACCTCTTCATCTTCATCACCTCTAGTACCGGGTCTAGAGTCGCTAAAATTATCAGAAGTACCAAATAAATCATCTGTTCTACCACCACTGGTAGCTACATAAGAATCGTCTTCTTCCTCATCATCATCTTCGCCTTCTTTTTTATTAAACATTTTACTGCTTAAAGAGTAACCAATATTGGCTCTAGCACTAGTTAATCTAGCTAAGCTACCGCCATTATTAATATTAAGGGTGTTAATTCTAGTTCCCTTGTTATCTATAGCATAAGGATCTAAATTAGCAGAAAAGTTAATAGACATTTTCTTATTCAATATGGTGGTACCACCATTAATTCTAAACGGACTTAAACGTAGAGAATCTGCTTGAAAATTATAGTTGGTAGAAATATTAAAACTGCTTAACAATGATATCTTTTTAGGTTCTGTTGCTGTAGAATCCTTGTCTTTTACCTTAGCTTCTAAAGTGTTTTGTAACGAAAAACTAAGCGAGCTACTTTGGGTAAGTCCTGGGGCTCCATTTAAGGTGCCTTCAAACCTACTGTATTGAATATATTCACCATCGGCATTCATATACTCATCATAAGTTTTTTCAAAAGAAGGGGAGTAGCTGTATCCAATAGAAGGCCTCATGGTATGTCTAATGGCCTGGATGTTTTTGCTTTCGTCAAATGTCCAAGTACCATACATTGTAGTTCCTAAACTGGCACTATAGCTGTATTTGTTGTAACGGTCAAAACCATTAATTTTTTCAGAAATCACAGCATCGGTAGCAGCATCGTAAAACTTATCGTATGTTTCTAATGTCCATACATCTTCATAAGAACCACCAAGACTAACACTTAATTGTTTAAAAACTTTAAAGTTTGTGCTAATTGGTATTCTGTGTCTTGCGCCTACTTTTGCATCGTCAAACATTTCAGACTTAAAGAAAAGAGAATCTGAAGTTGTTATTTGGTTTTGGGCATTAACATCATACTGGAAATTAATATTCTGTATAATTCCTTTTTTTAATCCATCTTTTTTAGCAAACGGAAAAATACGTTCCATACTTGCCTGCATTGTAGGTAACGTAAGGTTTATAACATCTGTGTTTGTGTTTTGGTTGTGTGTAGCCGTTAAACTAAGGTTTACAGAAGGGTACTCAGGAAACGTTTTTGAATACGATACAGATGATGATAAGTTGTTGTTTTGTGTATTTGGTACGTTGTATTGGTTTAACGAACTTCTATAATAATCGCTACTACCTAAGTTTACACTTGCAGAAAGCCTAGAATTTGGATTGTTTTTAGGATCCTGTGTGTGCGATATTTGTATGTTGTAGTTGGTAGCCCTACTGTAATCATCAAAACCTTTTTGACTATTTATCTGATTCTCATACCTAATATTAACATTACCCCTGTATTTGTACCTTTTAATATAGGTAGATTGTCCTCTAAAACCATAACTACCGTTGGTGTAGAAATCTCCCTGTAGGGTTAGATCTACAAATTCGTTTATAGGAAAATAATAACCACCATTCTGTAAAAAATAGCCTCGGTCAGGATCACTACCAAAGGTAGGGAAAATTAAACCTGCCGTATTACCTGTACTCATAGGGAAATATGCAAAAGGCAGCGCTATAGGAGTAGGTACATCTGCAATGTACATATTACTATAACCAGCTATCATTTTTTTACCAGGCACAAATTTACCTTTACGAACTAGTATGTAGTAATCAGGATTAACAGTATCGTTAGAGGTCGTTATTCTAGCTCTACTCATAAAATAAACAGAGTCGTTTTCTTTTTTAGTTTTTTCGGCATACACTTTCATAGCATCGCTACCAATACTACCTAAACCAGCTTGTTGTTCTGTTCTAGAGTTCCAGATAAGTGCTTTTTGTGTATCAAAATTAAACCGAATAGAATCTGGTTTAACAACTTGACTACCTTGTTTAAAATCTGGTAGTTGAGAATAGACACCAGTAGAATCTTTTATACGACCTGCGTACACTTCATTTTTAGCAAGGTCCATTATAATAATACCCGCTTTTAATTCCGTATCTTGGTAGTACAGTTCTGCTTTATCATACAAATAGATTTTTTGCTCCTTACGATCGTAGCGCATATAGCCTTCTGCCTTCCTTTTTACTAGATCTACAAGTAAAGGTTCTTTGGTTTTAGAAGAATCTTGTGTAATACTGTCTTTTTTTTGCGACTTGTTTATAATATCCGCAGGAATTAAAGGAGCTACTATGGAATCTTTTTGTTTCTTTACAGTTAATGGAATTACCTTATCTTCTTGTGCAGATAGGCTTAAAACCCCTAGAAATAGGAGTAAATAAAAAAGTAAACGATGTTTATTTGATTGCAAGGCTATAAATCCTATTTTTGTATTGATTTGGCTCGGTATTTCGGGTTTCAAACTTACGCATATTTTTTATTTTAGAATACGCATTAGAATAAATTTAACCTAAATGAATAAAAGATTTAATAATTATATATTAAAATGTACCAAGTTTTCATCAGTAGGAGTATTGGTGCTTACCTTTTTGTTGTCTTCTTTAAGTATTGTTTTTAATACAGTTTCTGCCCAAGATAAGTTTGTGGTTGTGTTAGATGCAGGTCACGGTGGGCACGATCCAGGGAACTTAGGTAATGGGTATTTAGAAAAGAATATAGCCTTAAATATAGTCTTAAAGGCAGGGGAGTTATTGTCTCAGAATCCAAATATTAAGGTTTTGTACACAAGAAAAGACGATACGTTTGTAGATTTGTTTGAACGTGGACAAATTGCCAATAAGGCAAATGCAGATTTATTTGTGTCTGTACATTGTGATTCGCATACATCAGATGCACACGGAGCAGGGACTTTTGTTTTAGGTTTACACGCGAATAAGCAAAATTTTGATATTGCTAAAAAAGAGAACTCAGTTATTTATTTAGAGGACAACTACCAGGCAAATTATTCTGAGTACAACATTAATTCGCCAGAGTCTGTAATTGGTTTAACGATAATGCAAGAAGAGTTTTTAGACCAAAGTATTGCATTGGCTAAGTTGTTACAAGATAAATTTTCTAAAAAATTAAAGCGTACAGACCGTAAAGTTAAACAAGCTGGTTTTATAGTATTACACCAAACATTTATGCCAAGTGTACTGGTAGAAACAGGTTTTTTAACAAATAAAGGAGAAGGAGCTTACTTAAATTCTAAATCAGGACAATTAGAAATGGGTACGGCAATTGCGGAATCTGTTTTGGCCTATATGGATCAGCTTGTGTCTAATGCAATTTCAGCATCTACAGCCACACCAGAACCTAAAGAAGTGGTACAAGCAGAAGTGAAAGTAGTTGAAGAGAAAAAAGTAGAAGAAAAAAAACCAGAAGAAAAAAAGCCTGTAATAGTTGTAGAAGCGCCTAAAGAGAAAGAGGTTGTTGTTAAAACCGAAACGAAGCCTAAAGAGGTTGAAGAACAGCTAGCAACAAGTAGTAATTTAGAGTTTAGGGTACAGTTATTTGCCAGTTCTAAATCTATACCTTTAGTTTCAGATAATTTTAAAGGGTTAAGAGCGTTATCAAAAGAACCAGTAAATAAAATGTATCGTTATATGAGCGGGCACGCCAAATCTCATTACGATGCTAAATTAATTAAGTCTAATGCAGATTTAAAAGGGTATACTTCTTCTTATATTGTAGCATATAAAGACGGCAAGAGAATTACTATAAAAGAAGCAATTAAGTACACAAAAGAATAATTTATAATTCTAATTAAATTTAGAGCAAAACATATTTCTATTGAAACTATCTAGAGAAATTAAAACAGGGATAATTGTAATTGGCGGAATATTGCTATTTATTTTAGGGTTTAGCTATTTAAAGGCAACACCATTGTTTGATAATAGTAAAACATTTTATGCTATATATGATGATGTAGGAGGTCTACAGCCAGGGACACAAGTATCTATAAACGGCTTTAGTGTTGGTAAAGTAAATGATATTAGATTTAAGGATAAAACAGGAAAGTTATTAGTAACTTTTACTGTAGAGAATGATTTTGAATTCTCCAAAAACAGTATAGCAGAATTATATGACACGGGTATTATTGGAGGTAAGGGAATACAAATTATTCCTGTTTTTGACGATGCTAAACTAGCGGAATCTGGAGATACATTGGTAACAAATACAAAGCCAGGTTTAACAGATTTAGTACAACAAAATTTAGCACCCTTGCAGACTAAAGTAGAAGGAGCAATATCTAATGCAGATTCTCTTTTAGTTAGCTTTAATGATATACTAGATGTAAAAACAAAGAAAGACTTGCAAAGTAGTATTTCTGGTTTAAACGATTTAATTAAAAGTTTTAAAGTAACTACAAACTCTCTTAATAGCATTATGGCCAATAATAAGGAGGAGTTAGAAGGTTCTTTGTCTAATATTAAAAAGATAACAGACGATTTCTCTAAAATATCAACGGCCTTATCTGAAGCTGAACTAGATAAGAGTATTGCTGGTTTACAAAAAACAGTAACGAACTTAGATAAATTACTAACTAAGATAGATAAAGGCGAAGGTTCATTAGGAAAATTAATGAACAATGAAGAACTTTACAATAATCTGGCAGGAGCATCTAAGGAGTTAGATCTATTGTTACAAGACTTTAGATTAAATCCTAAACGTTATGTAAATGTTTCTGTTTTTGGAAAAAAACAAAAAGAATACGAGTTACCGGAAAACGATCCTGCAGCTGAAATAAAAAACTAACTAACTATTATATATGGAGTACCTTCCCAACATTATTTTCTTACTGGTATTAGTTGCCGGTGTAGGATTTTTTGCAAAAAATGTTAAAACACTTTCCCGTAATATTAAATTGGGAAGAGATGTAGATGTAAGCGATAATAAACCATTGCGTTGGAAAAATATGGCTCGTATTGCCTTAGGACAAACCAAAATGGTAGTACGTCCTATTCCTGGTATTTTACACATTATTGTGTATGTTGGTTTTATTATAATTAACATAGAGGTATTAGAAATTGTTATTGATGGTTTACTAGGTACACACCGTATTTTTGCTCCGCTTGGAGCTGTTTATGATGTGTTAATTGCTTCATTTGAAATTTTAGCATTCTTAGTCATTGTTTCTGTTGTTATTTTCTGGATTAGAAGAAATGTAATTAGAGTTAAACGTTTTATGAACCCGGAGATGAAAGGCTGGGCTAAAAAAGATGGTAATTTAATTCTGTATATAGAATTGGTATTAATGGTTCTGTTTTTAACAATGAACGGGGCGGACTTTCAATTGCAAACTATAGATGCACTGCATTATGTTAAGGCGGGTTCTTTTCCTATTAGTCAGTTTATAGCACCAATATTTGGTGGTATGTCAGAGGCGAGTTTAATAGTTGTAGAACGTTCGGCTTGGTGGATGCATATTACGGGTATTTTATTGTTCTTAAATTATTTATACTATTCTAAACATTTACATATTCTATTGGCTTTCCCTAATACGTATTACGGTAAAGTAAAACCAAAAGGACAGTTAGATAATTTAGCAGCTGTAACTGCAGAAGTTAAAATGATGATGGATCCAGATGCAGATCCTTTTGCTGCACCAGCAGAAGGAGCAGAAGAAACAGGTGAGCCAGATAAGTTTGGAGTATCAGACGTTACAGATTTAAATTGGGTACAATTGCTTAACTCATATACGTGTACAGAATGTGGTAGATGTACAAGTGAGTGTCCAGCAAATCAAACAGGGAAATTATTATCTCCAAGAAAGATAATGATGGATACTAGAGATAGATTACATGAAGTAGGTGAAAATATAGATAAAAATAAAGGCGAGTTTGTTGCAGACGGTAAACAATTATTAGGAGATTATATTACTCCAGAAGAATTGTGGGCTTGTACATCTTGTAATGCTTGTACAGAGGCTTGCCCTGTAAGTATAGATCCATTATCTATTATTATGGATATGCGTCGTTACTTGGTAATGGAGCAATCTGCAGCACCATCAGATTTAAATAATATGATGGGGAATATAGAAAATAACGGAGCGCCTTGGCCATTTAATCAAATGGATAGGTTAAACTGGAAAAACGAATCTTAAATAGAAATCCAAAATATTTATGAGTAACGAATTAAAAGTGCCAACAATGGCAGAGTTATTTGCCGAGGGTAAACAACCAGAAGTATTATTTTGGGTTGGCTGTGCAGGAAGTTTTGATGATAGAGCTAAAAAAATTACCAAAGCATTTGTAAAAATATTAAATAAAGCAAACGTAAGTTTTGCTGTTTTAGGTACTGAAGAAAGTTGTACTGGTGATCCTGCAAAAAGAGCAGGAAACGAGTTTTTGTTTCAAATGCAAGCCGTTACCAATATAGAGGTGATGAATGCTTATGAAGTAAAAAAGGTAGTAACAGCTTGTCCTCACTGTTTTAATACAATTAAAAACGAATATCCAGGTTTAGGCGGTAACTACGAGGTTGTGCACCATACACAGTTTTTAAAAGATTTATTGACTGAGGGTAAAATAACAATGGAAGGCGGCCAATACAAAGGAAAACGTATTACTTTTCACGATCCTTGTTACTTGGGTAGAGCAAATGGTGTTTATGAAGCGCCTAGAGATTTAATACGTAAGTTAGATGCAGAACTTGTAGAAATGAAAAACTGCAAGAAAAAAGGATTGTGTTGTGGTGCAGGTGGTGCGCAAATGTTTAAAGAACCGGAAAAGGGAACTAAAGATGTGAACGTAGAACGTACAGAACAAGCATTAGGTACTAAGCCAGACATTATAGCAGCGGGTTGTCCTTTTTGTAATACAATGATGACGGACGGTGTTAAGAGTAAAGAAAAAGAAGGAGATGTAGAAGTTCTAGATATTGCAGAACTTATTGCTAATGCAGAAGATTTGTAAAATAATCTTATAGGTAGTGTGGACGTTTTTAACTATAAAACGTCTATTTACTTTTAATAAAAATATATATGTTAGTAGATTTTAAAGAATTGTCAGACACATCTCGTGTTTGGATATACCAGGCCAGTAGGTCTTTAACGGAGCAAGAATTATCAGAAATTGAAGAAGGTTTAAAGACTTTTATCGTAGACTGGACAGCGCACGGTAGTGAGCTTACTGCTGGTTACGAAATTAAGTACAAACGTTTTATCATTTTAGCTTTAGACCAAACCAATGCATCTGCAACAGGTTGTTCTATAGATGCATCTGTACATTTTATTCAGTCTTTAGAGAAAAAGTACGAGATAGACTTGTTAGATAAAATGAATGTCTCTTACAAGCAAGGAGAGTTTATTGCATACAAGAATTTAATCGACTTTAAGAAAATGGCAAAAAATAAGTCGGTTTCTAAAAAGACCATTGTATTTAACAACTTGGTAGCTAACAAGCACGAGTATGTAAATCATTGGGAAGTTCCAGCAGAAGAAAGTTGGCACGGTAGATTTATGGTGGTATAAAAAGTTTCCCAAGTCTTTTTTTGCTTCTATTATCTAGAACAAAGTTCTTAACCTAAAAGTTTACCCAAGAACAAACCTGTTTTACCCTATTTTATGCGGTTATTTTTATCAATTCCTTTATTTTTTTTTAGTTTTTTAGTAGTTAATGCTCAGGAATTAGATTCGTTATTACCCACCATAGATCCTTTACTAACTAAGGATTATGTGTTGCAAAAAAGATGGGTAGATGACCAGTATAATGCCATGACTTTAGATGAAAAAGTTGGGCAATTGTTTATGGTCAGTGTAGCGTCTGATCAAAGTAAACAAGCAACTACTAAAATTAAGGAGCTTGTTGCTAAGGAACACATAGGAGGTGTTATATTTTCTACAGGAGGTCCTGTGCGTCAAGCAAAATTGACCAACAGCTACCAAAAAGCTTCAAAAATACCTTTACTTATTGGTATGGATGCAGAATGGGGATTGGCTATGCGTTTAGATTCTACCTACGCGTTTCCTTGGAATATGACCTTGGGAGCAATTAAAAACAATGCAGTTGTAGAAAAAGTAGCAGCGCAAATTGGCAAACACGCCAAGCGTCTTGGAGTACATATAAATTTTGCTCCAGATATCGATATTAATACCAACCCATTAAACCCTATAATAGGAAACAGATCTTTTGGAGAACAAAAAGAGAACGTTGCTAAAAAGGGGATTGCTTTTGTAAACGGTTTTGAGAAAGCAGGGGTATTGTCTAGCGGAAAGCATTTTCCAGGCCACGGAGACACCGCTACAGATTCTCATAAAACATTACCTATTATTAATTTTTCTAAAGAAAGGTTAGATAGTATAGAGTTATATCCTTTTAAGGAACTTATAAAACACGGTGGATTAAGTAGTGTAATGATCGCGCATTTAAATATTCCTAGTTTAGAGGAAAAACCAAATTACCCTTCATCTTTATCAGAAAATATAGTAACTAATTTATTGCAAAAAGAACTACAGTTTAAAGGCTTGGTTTTTACTGATGCTTTAAATATGAAAGGTGTTGCGGACTATACAAATCCTGGAGATGCAGATTTAACAGCTTTTTTAGCGGGGAACGATATTTTATTGATGCCTTTAGATGTAGCAAAAGGAAAACAAAAAATAATAGAAGCTTTTAATTATGGTGTTATTTCTGAAGAGCGATTGGCCTTTTCTGTAAAGAAGATTTTAAAAGCCAAATACAAAGCAGGGTTACACAAGCACAAGTTAGTAAGCCTTAAAAATTTGTATGAAGACTTAAATACATTAGAAAATGACTTGGTGTATGAAGAGGCCATTGAAGAAGCAATTACCGTTGTAAAAAATAAGCTAGACTTAATTCCTGTTGTAAAATTAGAGAATAAAAAAATTGCCTATCTAAGTTTGGGAGATGCATCTGGTGATGACTTTGTACAAGAGTTAAAAAACTACACGACTATTACAGAAGTAAAAGAAGATAATTTACAAATACTGTTGCAAAAATTAAAGCAATTTAATATTGTAATTATAGGGCATCATAAGAGTAATGGTAGTCCATGGAAATCGTATCGATTTTCTCAAAAAGATTTAGAAATAGTAAAAGCAGTATCGGCTTTAAGAACATCCAATTCAATCTTGGTTAATTTTGCAAAACCATATTCACTTTTAGATATAGATATGTCTGCGTTAGATGTTGTGGTTATGGGCTACCAAAATAGCACTTTAGCGCAACAAAAAACAGCACAATTATTATTTGGAGCAATAGGAGCAAAAGGCAAGTTGCCTGTTTCTATAAGTTCTGAATACCCTGTAGGTACGGGAATTAAATTTGAACCGTTAAAACGATTGGGGTACGATTATCCTGAACGTGTTGGTTTAAGTAGATACGGCTTGCAGAAAATAGATACTATGGTGTTGGCGGGTATAGATTCTTTAATGTTTCCCGGAGCTCAAGTTTTAGTAGCTAGAAAAGGTAAAATAATTTACAATAAAAGTTTTGGTAAGCCAACTTACGAGTCTACCGATAAAATTACAAACAACTACATATACGATTTAGCTTCAGTAACAAAAATCTTAGGGACCTTACCTATGATTATGAAAATGGAGGAGGAGAATAAAATTGCGCTAAACAATACATTTAAAGACCTAAATCCTGCATATGCAGACACGGAGTTAAAAGATGTAACTGTTTTAAAAGCGTTGTCTCATTATGGTAGATTACCCGCTTGGATCGCTTTTTATGTAAGTACGCTGGATAAGAATAGAAAACCATCTAAAGAGTTTTATAGTAGTGAAGAATCTGCAGATTATCCCTATAAAGTTTTTGATCATTTATATTTAACAAAAGCCTACAAAGATTCTATTTACAATAGAATAGGGAGGCAAGATTTAAAATCTAATAGGTATCGGTATAGTGATGTAGGTTATTATGTATTTAAAAAATATATAGAAGATACGTATAATGATGGTTTAGATAAGTTGGTAGATGGTTTTCTGTATCAATCTATAGGAGCCAACCGAACAGCTTACAACCCTTTAGACAAGTTTTCTAAAGATATGATAGTACCTTCTGAAAAAGATAATTATTACCGCTATGCAACCGTGCAAGGTTATGTGCATGATATGGGAGCAGCAATGCAAGGTGGCGTAGGTGGTCATGCAGGCTTATTTAGCAACGCCAATGATGTTGCTAAAATTATGCAAATGTACTTACAAGGTGGTTATTATGGTGGCACCCGCTATTTTAATGAGCGTACTATTAAAAAGTTTAATACCTGCTATTTTTGTGATGAAGATGTACGTAGAGGTGTAGGTTTTGATAAGCCACAAATAAAAGGATCCGGGTCTACCTGTGGCTGTGTGTCAAGAAAAAGTTTTGGTCATAGTGGTTTTACAGGAACTTATACATGGGCAGATCCAGAAGAAGAAATAGTGTATGTGTTTTTGTCTAACAGAACGTATCCTACCCAAAACAACAACCTTTTAGTTAAATCTGGGTTAAGAACAAGAATTCAACAAGTAATTTACGACTCTATACTAAATTAAATAGTAATTTTGTTATAATGAAAATAGCTATAGTTTGTTACCCAACGTTTGGAGGAAGTGGTGTAGTTGCCACTGAGTTAGGAATTGCTCTTGCAAATAGAGGACATGAGATACATTTTGTAACGTATAGACAGCCGGTAAGGTTAGAGCTTTTAAACGAGCGTATACATTTTCATGAAGTAAACGTACCAGAATATCCATTGTTTCAATACCAGCCATACGAGTTGGCTTTATCTAGTAAATTAGTAGATACTGTTAAGTTTTTTGGTATAGAAATGTTACACGTGCATTATGCAATACCACACGCATATGCGGGGTATATGGCAAAAAAGATGCTAGAGGAAGAAGGAATTTATATTCCTATGGTAACAACACTACACGGTACAGATATTACATTGGTAGGTAAGCACCCGTTTTACAAACCAGCAGTAACATTTAGTATTAATAAATCTGAGGTAGTTACGTCTGTATCAGAAAATTTAAAGCAAAGTACATTAGATCTTTTTCATATAAAAAATGAAATACATGTAGTCCCAAATTTTATAGATAAAACCAATTATAACGCAGATTATACAGATTGTCAACGTTCTTTAATGGCAAATGATGATGAGCGAATTATAACGCACATAAGTAACTTCAGAAAAGTAAAAAGGATACCTGATGTTGTGCAAATATTTAAGCAGATTCAAGATAAGACTGCAGCCAAATTGGTCATGGTAGGTGAGGGTCCAGAAAAAGCGAAAGCAGAACAATTAGCAGAAGAATTAGGAATAAAAGATAAAGTTGTTTTTTTAGGAAACAGCAACGAGGTAGATCGTATTTTATGTTTTACAGATTTATTCTTATTGCCATCAGAAACAGAAAGTTTTGGTTTAGCAGCATTGGAAGCAATGATGCATAGAGTGCCCGTAATATCTAGTAACACGGGTGGTATACCAGAAGTTAATGTAGATGGCGTAACAGGGTATATGAGTAATGTTGGTGATGTAGATGATATGGCATTAAATGCATTAAAGATTTTAAAGGACGATGAAACTTTAAACAGATTTAAGGATAACGCAGAAAAAGAGGCGCATAAGTTTGACATCGTAAACATTCTTCCTATGTATGAAAAAATCTATGAAGATGCCTTTAAAAAGTACTACAAAAATTTGCATCAATAAGTTTTGTTAAATACAGTTCCTCGTCGATAAAATTCGCTCTTTATACGATTTTATTGGGTGTAGTTTTGTTACAAGATAACTTCGTAATCTTAATTTGGGGAAATTAGATTATGAAAAAGATTAAGGTTGGGATTTTAGTTATTTTACTTCACACAATGGGCTCTGCATGGGCTCAGGATTTACAGCTTACCGCTAAAGATAGCATTGTTAAAAGTTCTTGGATGTTTGGTCTAGGATATAATGTTGTAGATGATTCAGGAGATGTTTTTGATAAATTGTTAGATGTAGATAAGCAGTGGAATTCTGTTGCTTTTCCGTCTAGGGTTAGTATTGGAAAATATTTTGAAAGCGGAATAGGACTAGAAGCTATTGGTAGTTACAATAAGTACAAAGTAGGTAAAACAATAGATGGCATAGTAAACCCTAAAGAGTCAAATTATTATGCTATTGATAGTAGAATTAGTTACGACTTAAATAAGTTAGTAGGAGAAACTGCTTGGTTTGATCCTTACGTAGGTGTAGGTTTAGGATACTCAGATGCTAATAATAAAGGGAGAGGAACCTATAATGCCGTTGTAGGGTTTAGAACTTGGATTACAGAACGCATTGGTTTAGATTTTAGCTCTTCTGGTAAATGGGCAATGAATAAAGGTGACGGAGTTACAAACCATATACAACATGCTGTAGGAGTTGTTTATCAATTTAAAACAGAAAAAGGCCTTTCTAAAAAAGGCGTAGAAAAACAAGCGCAAATAGAACAAATTTTAAAAGAACAGCAACGTATTGCAGATTCTACTGCCATAGCTAAAAAGCAAGAAGATGAAGCTAGATTAGTAGCAGAACGTCTTAAAAGAGAAGAGGAGTCAGCACGTTTAGCTCAAATAGAGAAAGATAAATTAGAAGCTAAAAAGCAGCTAAGAGAAGATTTGCAATCAAAAATTAATAGTTTTGGTAGTGTAAACTTTGCTTTAAATAGTTCGTATTTAGATGCTAAATCGAAAACTATTTTGGATAAAATAACTGGTTTATTAAAAGAAAACTCAACAGTAACCATTAAATTAGGTGCATATACAGATTCTAGAGGCTCAGATAGCTACAATTTAATGTTGTCTGCTAAGCGTATGCAAAGATCTTTAGATTATATAATTTCTAAAGAAATACGGGTAGAACGAGTAACAGCAGAAGCTTACGGAGAAAAAGATCTTTTAAATAATTGTACAAATGGTGTATATTGTACAGAGAAAGAACACCGAGTAAACCGTAGAATAGAAATAATTATAGACGAAATATAATTTTAACTACTAAATTAAATGCTTTTTAATTCCATAGATTTTGCAATTTTTTTACCAATAGTGTTTATACTCTATTGGATAGTTTTTCCGAAGAAAATACGTAATCAAAATATACTAATTTTAATTGCTAGTTATTTTTTTTACGGGTTATGGGATTGGCGTTTTCTTTTCTTAATTTTAGCAAGTACATTAGTAGATTTTTTTGTAGGGATTTATATAGATAGGAATAGTGATAATGCTAAGAGGAAAAAATTATGGCTTTGGTGTAGTGTGATTTTCAACCTGTCTTTACTTGGTTTTTTTAAGTATTATAATTTTTTTATTGATTCTTTTATTGATATGTTTCAGCTCTTTGGATATTCAATTAAGAGCACTTGGACATTACGAATAATTTTACCAGTAGGTATTTCTTTTTATACGTTTCAAACAATGTCTTATTCTTTGGATATTTATTATAAAAGACTTAAGCCAACTCGGAACTTTTTGAACTTTGCAACTTTTGTTAGTTTTTTCCCGCAATTGGTTGCGGGACCAATAGAAAGAGCTTCAAACTTACTTAAGCAGATAGAAAACAAAAGGGTTTTTAACTATGATCAGATTGTTAGTGGTTTAAAATTAATTTTATGGGGCCTTTTTAAAAAATTAGTTATTGCAGATGCTTTAGCTCCTATAGTAGATGATATTTTTGCTAATTACGCTAGCTACCCCGGATCTACTTTAATATTAGGAGTTACATTATTTAGTTTTCAAGTTTATGGAGACTTTAGTGGATATACGGATATTGCTATTGGTACGGCTAAATTATTTGGTGTAGAATTGATGTCTAACTTCAAATTCCCTAATTTTTCTCGAAATGTGGCAGAGTATTGGCAAAGATGGCATATTTCTTTGTCTACCTGGTTTAGGCATTACATTTATATTCCATTAGGTGGTTCTCGTGTAAGTAAATTAATATCTATTAGAAATATTACTATTGTTTTTTTGGTTAGTGGATTTTGGCACGGAGCAAATTGGACATTCATATTTTGGGGAGCGTTTCATGCGGTAGCCTTTATTCCTGTTTTTTTATTAGGGCGTAATTCTATATATAAAAATAGTGTAGTAGCTCAGAATACTGTATTGCCGTCTATTAAAGAATTTTTTCAGGTTTTACTAACTTTTGGAATAGTTACTTTTTCTAGAATTTTCTTTAGATCAGAGTCTATTACTGATTCTTTTAAGTTTATTAAACAAATTTGTACAAATTTTGCTTTTGAGCCATATACTCACCCTATGGGATATAGGATGATAGATTATTATGTATTGGTTATT
Source organism: Cellulophaga sp. 20_2_10 (assembly GCF_023476645.1). Lineage (GTDB taxonomy): Bacteria > Bacteroidota > Bacteroidia > Flavobacteriales > Flavobacteriaceae > Cellulophaga. Next base: position 730,033 of record NZ_JAMCOJ010000001.1, on the reverse strand, counting down.
ATTTTTGTTATTTATGAATATATGATTAGAAAAGATGAGAGAAACCCTTTTAAATTTAAATCAAAAATAGTACGATTTATTATTTATACACTTGTGATTTTTTTAATGCTATTATTTTATGATGATGGTGTAAATAGATCGTTTATTTATTTTCAATTTTAGATATGAAAAAACTAATTATAAAAATTGGATTATATTTTTTTCTTCTACTCTTATGTTTAGAAGTTCTTGTACGTGTGTTCCATTTGGCTAAAGATGCTCCGACAAGATATGTAGATGATTATCAGGTAGAAAAGTGGAGGCCGAATCAATCTGGTTATTCTGTTACAGGTAATAGAAGACAAAATTTTTCTGAGTTTCATATTAATAAGTTTGGCTTTAACTCTTACAGAGAATTTAAAGCTACCAAGGAGAATTTTGAGGTAGCTTTGGTAGGTGATTCTTTTATAGAAGGCTTTCATCAAAATTATTATAACTCTATAGGAAAAAAAATAGAAAACAGAATAGATACTATATCTGTTTATGAATATGGTTATGCGGGTTATGATATGGCTGATCAATTACATCTTATTAGTCAATATAAGGATCAGTTTAAATACATAGATATTGTGGTTTTGGGCTTAAAATATGAGAATGATTTATTTAGAGATAAGTACGAGGTCGAGAAATCTCGTATGTCCTTAGAGTCGCCTTTTAACAGAGCTCTTAAACACTGTAAGCTTTTAGTCTATACAAAAAGTATTGGAGCTTTAAAGCCTATAACAGATTTTGTAGCTAATTTAAAAAACTTTAGAAAAGAAAAAAATAGAAATGTAAGTCCTAAAGAAGTAGACTTAGATAAAGAAGTAGAAACTAGAATTGATAACCTAAATTCCCTGATAAATCTATATGGTTTTAATAAAGCGAAATTCTGTTTTTTATTAGATGAAACTAATACCCCTCCTAAGTTTTTAGATTATTTAAAAGAAAAAAACTATAAATATATTGGGATAGGTGAAAAACTTAAGGAATCTCGTAAAAATACGACACTCATCTACGATATGCATTGGAATAATAATGGTAGAAGTATAGTTGCAGATGAAATTGTAGATTATATTAAAAATGAAAATATTCAGTTGGTGAAATAGTGATCACTACTATTTTAGTTTTTGCTAACTTTTTGATATTCATTTTCACTCACAATTAGGTAATTGTTCTCTTCTATTAGATATGTCTTTATAGTATCTACGTGCTTTGTAGTTGTATAAGCAAAATCATACATGTATTTTTTTAAAAAATTATAGTCCGTAGTATCAATTGCAATTTCTTTTGAACTATTTAAATTAAATTGTTCTGTACCGTTGGTTTTTGTTATTGCAGAAACAGTAATGTTTTCATCCGCTTCTTCAAATTGTTTGCCTTTTAAAAACTTGTTTTTAAGGTTCGGAATTATTTCATTTAGTTTTTTCGCCTTTAAATTTTCTTTAAGCTTTATTTTAAAGATCTCTGTTTCTCCTTTAATCTTAGACAGTAGACTGGTTTTAGAATACGTAATATGGTGTTCAAAATTATAAATTGTATCGCTCCACCTTCTTTTGTAATCCATACCACCAACGCCCATTTCATAAAGAACATAGTTGTTAGCACAACACCATTCTACTTGTTTGTATATTTCAACATGACCTAATCCAAATTTAGAATAATTAATGTCGTAAGAGGAAATAGTACTAAATAACATAGTACCAAAATGATAGTTTAAAGAAATTTCTATAGGTTTGTCTTCATCATAAATAACAAAAAGGGAAGCTTGTTTGTTTTTAATTTTCTCGTAAGTTTCATCTCGTAAAACATCCCATTTATAGAGCTCTTTGTTTTCTTCATTTCTTTGTTTAAATCTATTTACAATCATTTCTTTTAACGAGTTAAAAATAAAATCGTAAGTATCTTTAGAAATATCACCATGATACAATTTGTAGGTTATAGAAAAACAAGCTTCTAACCTATTTACATACCTACGAATTATACTTCTGTATTTAGACTTAAATTGACGTTGTAAATAAGTGTCAATTGTAGAATCTGAATTTAAATGTATAGCATAACCCCAATTGTTCTGAGTTATTATTTTATGCGCTATAGTAGTGTCTTTTATGTGTAGTTTAATATAACTTGGCACCAAACTTAAAGATAAGTTCTTGGTGTTTATAGCATTGTTACTCGTAGTGTTCTCTAGCTGCTCGTTAAAATAGGTTAGAGAAGTAACTATAGCAGGGATAGAATTACCTTTGAATAAGTGTGTGTTAAATATTATTTTATTGGTTGAAATCATTGCAGGGTATTCTAACTATTTATGATGATTTAATACGTATCTTTTGAGTGTTTTTTTCACCCTTAATATAATAAGTGTTCGCTAATTTAGTGTCTTTGTAAACACAAATAGCTGAGTTTTTTTCAAAATTCTTGTGTAAAAAATCATTTACATAAAATAAGAGGTTGTTGTATTCTTCATCTAAATAATTAATCTGAACTATGTTTGCATCTTTTGGTATGGCTACACCAGTACTTAAAGTGTATATGTGGTTATTTTTTGTGTCTTTTTTATTAAATAATCTGTATTTATATTTAATGTATTTGCCATATATTAAATGAAATTTCATTTTTTTTAATACGGCTACCATTTTAAAACGAAGCTTGTAAAATGCGATTGTTTTTTTTGCTTTTAGTGTAGCCGTTACAGATTTAGAATTATATATAATATGCTCTTGGTATAGGTATGTTTTGTTTATCCACTGACGTTTATGAAAAAAATCTCCCCTGCCCATATCAAATAACTTTATGTTATTATCGTAACACCAACGCAGGTGTTTTATGGTGTTTAAATGCCCTAGATTATACATACTATAATCAACATCAAAACAACTATTAAAGTGAAGCATCGTTTGTCCGTCTATAAAATTTAGCGTAATATTTATGGGTTTATCTTTGTCATAAATTACATAGATACTTGCTTTTTTGGTAAGAATCATTTTAAACATTATTTCTTCATAATAGTTTAAATATGGCAATTCAAAATTTGACTCTTCTTTTTGGGTAAAACGTAAGGCTGTTATTCGTTTTAATTCTTTAAATAACCTTTTGTATTCTATTTCTTCAATTGCACCGTAATACATAGTATAGGTTGGGGCAATAGATAAGTCTAGTCTATTTTGATGTCTTCTAAGCTTGTTTGTTCTAGATTTACCTACTTGGTCATGTAAGAAAGCATCGCAAGTAGCATGATTGCCAAAATAAACGGCATAGCCATTGTAAAGAGGGAATCTAATTTCTTTTAAGTCGGCCTCTTGTATTGTGGTTTTTATGTCTAAATAATTAGGAATATCATATACAATACACGTTTCTATAGTAGCTGTTTTATGCAGCGTATGATCGCTATTGTAAACAACAGTTTTTAAGTAGTTATTTGTTATTTTATTATAAAACCACGGAAAAGTCTTGTCTTTAAAAAAGAGATCAAGGAAAAATGAAAATTTAGTATGTGGTTCCAAATTGTTTAACATAAATGTTTACTAAAACGCGATCTATAAGTGTAACGCTTTGTTTAAAATAAGTATTGTGATCATGGTTGTGTAAGTACGATCTAATCTATAAGATGTAAAGACCACTTATTGTTTTTTCCTATTACGTAGAAATTATTTACATCTTCTAAGTTTTTATAAACCTTAATATCTTTAGAATGTTCTTGAGACGTAAAGAGCAGATTAAAAATAGGTCTTTTTAAATAAAAATAAGCTTCATTCTTATCAAAATCTAGTTGAACACTGTTCGCAGTTCGTTCGTTTACTTCTAATTTAGTGTGCGTTACTTTTTTTTCTGTACTAACGCTAGGTGCCTTTCTGTGTAATTTTTGCTTTACTTTTTTATAGTATGTAATAAAATGTATTTTTTTTAGCGTATCGTAAATTTTGTACGTAGCTTTTGTTTTTGCTTTTTTAGCATAAGCATTAAACGTAGCTTGTATAGCGCTAGGATCATAAATTAGGTAGTTGTAAAAATCAAAAGTAGTGGTTTTCCAATCCTTTTTATAATAATCATAACCTTTTAGAAGATCATATGTTATGATGTTGTTTTTTATGCACCACTCTATGTTTTTAAGCATATCTAAGGAACCTAAATGAAATTTAGAGTAATCTATATCATAGCAACTCATGATGTAGTAGCCAAGTGTTTCCTTAAACATATTAATGCGTATACTAATAGGTTTTTGGTCATTATAAATAACAAAAATGCTAGCCTCTTTCTTTACAATTAAATTGTAGATGGTATCCTGGTATTCATCAAAGTGACGCAACTCATAGTTGTTTTCTTTTTTTTCTTCAAACCGTCTAATTAATAAAGCTTTAAGAGCTACGAATAAACTATTGTATTTTTCTTTAGAGATATCTCCGTAATAACAAGTGTAAGTAATGTTGAAACATTTTTCTAGCCTATTGTTATAGCGTCTTAAATTAGACCTGCTTTTAGTGCCAAAATTAGCCGTAAGGTATTCTTCTACTGTGGTATATTTTTTTGTTTCAACTAAATAGCCTTTAAGTGTTTTTAATTGTATTTTTTTTAATTTTACGGCCTCGTTAGGTATATCTATATCTAAGTAATCTGGTACATCAACCACCTCATAAAATGTGTTTTTGTTATATTTTATATTGGTGTTTTTTGTGGTGTATATCGTTTTTGTTTGGTATGCTATTTTTTCAAAAAAAGGCAAGGTGTTGTCGTTAAAAAACAGGCCTTTTAAAAATACAGTTTTAGTATGTTTAGCCATAGTTACAGTGCTTTAGTTGCGGTTATTTTATAGCTTTTTTTTATTCCTTTTAAAATATAACGTTCCTCTGTTTCTTTATAAATAGTAATAGAAGTAATGGGTTCTTGCAAAGTATATAGAATGTCATAAACAGTTTTTCTTAGAAAAGAATTTTCACTTTTACGTATATCTATTGTGTTATGGTTTTTAGAGACTATAAAATCAGAAGTTAAGATTGTTGTTTTGTACAACATACATTCGTTATTTAAACTGAGCTTTTCAATCTTTTTTTCATCATTCTTTTTATTTATATAGCTATGGTATAGGGTATCTATATTAATTTTTTTGAGCAATTTGACTATAAAATAAAAGCTTTTAATTTTTAAAGATTTAGCCAAAGCAATACAGGTAGATGATACAGATGTAGTATTGTATATTATTTTATTCTGAAAGTAATACGTACTATTTGTAAACTTGGATTTATAAGGGAAAACACCTTTGACTAAATCAAAAACTTCCATATTATTGTTGAAGCACCATTCTAATTGAAAAATTAAATCTGTAAATCCTAGATAAAATTTAGAGTAGTTAACATCAAAACCTCTTACAAAGCCGTATAAAACTTTGCCCATTACTGGAGTTAACGAGATGCTAATAGGGTTGTTGCCATCATAAATTACAAATAGACATGCTCTTTTTTCATTTATTAAAGAAAAGCTATTTTGCTCGTACCTATCCCAAACAGCTAAATCATAATGCTCCGTACCTAGTAGGTCAAAACGTTTTTTTATCATTTCAGGAAACTTTTTAAAAAGACGATCATATTCCGCCTTTTCAATGTTACCAAAATAGACTTTATAGCTTATGTTAAAGCATTTTTCTAATCGTTTTTTATAGGTGTTAAATTGAGCTCTTTTTTTTGCATTAAAATGTTTAGTAAGGAACTCTTTAAGGTTGCTATACTTGGTTAAATTAACCATAGATCCCTTATAGGTGTTTATATCTATACTTTTTAATTTAGTAGAACTGTTATGTAATTCTACTTCCATATAATCAGGGATGTCTACTATTTTGTACACTTCCTTACTTGGCTTATATAAAGAAGGCTCCGTGTTTGTGTATAGTACATTCTTGGAGACCTTACTTTTTATTTTTTTAAAATAGAAAGCAAAATCTTTGGATACTAAAAGAAGGTCAAAAAAATCGATATGCCTCATAGAAGAATAGTTTTAATTAACTTTTTTAAAACGATATGTACTAAAAACTGATTCACTAATACATTATTTTTCTGTTCTTATTTAATCCTTTAACTATATAGGCATTGTCTTCTTCTAGTATCTTGTATACAGTTGTATTGTTTATAGATTCTTGACTCGTGTATAGAAAATCGTACACTGGTTTTTTTAAAAATGAATACTCATTGGAATTCATATTTATTTCTTGGGTATTTTTAGTAGAAACAGCAGCTACCGTATTGTCCAGAGCAGAATAGGGGCTTTTTTCTTTTTTGCTATTTATCTGCGCGGCCTTTTTTTTGTTTCTAAAGTTATGGTATACGCTATCTATGTTTAGGAGTTTTAAGAAACTAATTAAGGTATAGAAGCTCTTTACTTTAAAAGCTTGTGCAACAGCAGAAATAGATGAGCGTAAAGATTTTGGATTAAATGCTATTTGCTTTTGAAAGAAATAAGAGGTGTTTGTAAATTTTGCTTTGTAAGCGTAAGATCCTTTTAGCAAATCAAAAAAGGCAATCTTATTTAAAAAACACCATTCTAATTCCCATATGGTGTCTATAAACCCAAGATAGAATTTAGAATAGTCAATATCAAAAGATCTAAGGTAGCCATAAGCAACATCACCTAATACAGGATTAAAAGAAATACTTATAGGTTTATTACTATCATAAATTACAAATAAAGTAGCTTTCTTGGCGTGAATTAAATCATAACAATTGTCTTCAAAAAGACTCCAGTTATCTAGCGCATAATGGTTTGCTTCTAGATCCTCAAACCTAGTTTTTATCATTTCAGAAAAACACACAAATAGACGATCGTATTCTACTTTATCTATATTTCCATAATAAGTTTTATAGGTAATATTAAAGCACTTATCTAATCTCTTTTTGTATGTTTTAAATTTAGACCTCCTGTCACTACTAAAATTTGCTTTTAAATAGTGATCAACACTTTCATAGGCACTTAAATTAATCATAGAACCTTTATAGGTGTTAAGCTTTATAAGTTTTATGTTGTTATTTGTGGCAATTGTTGGTGCTATATAACCTGGAACATCATCAAATAGGTATGCTTTTTTATTAAAATCTAAAGGCGTAGCAGACTTGTTTGTATAGAGAACGCTAGTGGTAATCTTATTTTTTAATTGAACATAGAAAACCGATAAAGCCTTTGGCTTTAGAAGTATACGGTCTAGAAAGTCTATGTTTATTAACATCTTTTTTTATTTACGATAGCCTAAGCCTAGTTTTTTTATTAGTTAAGTTTGTACAAGAGTTTGTCTAAAGAAAAGTATTTTCCTAGAATTTGTTTATCTCTTAAATACTGTAATAATCTAAATTTTAGAAGGGTTATTTTTACCCAAGCCATATCTACTATAGCGTTGTTATTGTAGTACAATCTATTGTAAAAGTGATACTGGTAATTACTCCATTTTAGTTTGTAATAGGTCTCTCCCATAGACAAATCAAAAATACTAACATTATGCTGTATGCACCAAGTAATATGGTTTACCATACAAATATCTCCTATGTTATATATAGCATAGTCAACATCATAGGCTTGTATATGACTAAAAACGATATCTCCAATATGAAAATTTAAAGTAATGCCAATAGGCTTTTCATTGTCGTGCAAAACAAATAGTGACGCTTCTTTTTTTAGAATTTTGTGATACACATAAGCTTGTAAGTTATCCCAATCTGCAAGGTATCTGTTATGGGTCTTTTTTTGGTCAAACCTGTCTTTTAATAAGCTATAAAATGTTTTAAAAATTAAGGAATAAGTATCTTTTTCAATATCGCCAAAATAAACACTGCTTGTAATTTTACAGCTGCTTTCTAGTTTTTTCTGTTTGGAGCGTAAATTTTTCTGATTTCTTTTACTTAGCTGATCTTGCAAAAAATTAGCAGCACTATCTTGGCCCTTAAGGTTTACTAAAAAGCCTTTGTATTGCGGTACATCTATACATCTTAAATTCCCTAAATTTTCTTTGTGCTCGGTAAGTTGTATGTAACTTGGTATATTTAGGACAAGGTGTCTGCTAGACGAATCAAGATCCAAGCTTTTAGTTCCTGTAATAGGGGTGCTTGTAATTGAGTTGTATAAGGTATCATCAAAAAATGAAGGCTTGCTTCTCTCTATAAATAGACAGAAAACAAAGTTTGTTAATTTTTTTGAGAAATATTTTTCAAGCATACGGTACCTTATTCTTCTAAATTATAAGCTATAAAAGTAGCAACGTTTTGTACCCCTTTAATATAATAACAATTTCGTTGGTCTGTTATTTTATAGAGCGTTATATCATTTAATTTTTCTGATTTCTTGTATAAAAAAGCATATACATATTTTAAAAGATTTTCATTTTCAGTATCAAAAATAGGGATCTCTTTTAAGTTTTCTTTTACTGGAGTTGTATTGTTTTTTACAGGAATTATTTTTTCTGTTTTTTTAGTATTGTTTTTAAGGGCAAAAGTAAGTTGATGAAATTTTTTATGAATGTTTTTATCCCTTAAATAATTTTTAAACTTGAAAAAAAGTAAGGTTATGCCCATTGTAGCCTTAGATACCATAGACTTAGAATCATAAATAATATGGTATTCAAAATTATACGTTGTTGTTGCCCAACGTTCTTTATATTCGTAATAACCCTTAGAGAAATCTAAAAACTTAACACCATTGGTAATACACCAATCTAGTTGTTTTATAATACTAATAGTACCAAGTCTAAAGGGCGCATAATCAATATCAAACACTCTAATGGTATCAAAGGCAATAGTGTCAGAAAAATACAATAAGGTAATTGCAATGGGTGTTTCCTTGTTGTAGGTAACAAATAATGCAGCCTTTTTCTCTAGCAGCATTGGGTAGGTAACATCAAAATAAAAGTCCCATTCTTTTGGGTTTAAATTATTATTAGTCTCCTGTTTGTCATTAAAACGTTTTACAAGTAACTTTTTAAAGACAGAAAAAAGAAAATTGTATTTTTCTTTAGTAATGGCTCCATAATACATGTTATATCGAATGTCAAAAGAGTGTTCTAGCTTTCTTTTGTAGAGATTAAACTTGTAATTACTATTTTTGCTTAGCCTTTTTTGCATGTACTCCTTAACACTTAAAAAGTCTTCTAACTCACATAAGTAACCAGGGTATTGTACCGTTTTTTTTATTTTATATCTAGTGTCGTTTAAAACACTTGGGGTGTTAAAAAAGGAGTGTACATCATAGATTAAAAAGGTCTTTTTTAAGGTAGTATCACTTTCTTTCGTTGCAATAGTGTAACTAATTCCTTTTGTATTTGTCTTCGCACTATTTATGAATATTGGTTTTTTAGCGCTTTTAAAAAAGGTAAGGTCCGGAAATAGTTTAAATGATACTTCCTTTTGGTCATCTAAAAAATGACGAAACCACTTCTTTAGAAATGTTTTGCTAAGAAAAGGATTGTTGTGTATCATTTTTTAATAGAACTACTTTTTTATGGAATCAGATAAAAGGATACTTTTAACATCATCGCTTAAGGTTTTACTAAACTTTTTAGCACTTTCAGATACCATATGCGTTCCATCATATGTTTTGTACTCAGAATTTGTTTCAGAATAATCTAAAAACGAAATGTTTTTTACTTTGGCAATGCTGTCAAACTGAAAATTAAAATTTTTCCATTCTTCATTTTCGAGTTGTAGACTTTCTGGGGTTAAGGGCATGCGTACTATAAAAACAGTTCCTTTTTGTTTTAAAAAGTCTATTGTTTTAGTAAAGCTTAAAAATCTAGTTTTACTTATTTTTTGTGTTTTTAAAAATTTATCTTGAAATTCTATTGTCTTTTTTTTCCAATCACTAATATCTTCTTTGGTAACGGTATACGATTCACTTTTTAATTTAAACTCGTTCCATCCGTCAGGGTGTACTACTAAGTTATCCCATTTATTGGTTGGGTAAAATGCATTGTATAAAGAAATAGGATAACAATTACTAATATAATCAAAATTTGGAGCAGAAGTAAAATTAGTAATTTTACCCAGAATTTTCTCTTGATCTAGTTTTTCTATAGCAGATTCCTCTAAGTTTTTGACGGAGCTAAAACTAATAGGAGAAACAGATAAAATGAATAAACCGTTCTTGTCCGATTTTTTTAACTTCTTTTTTATAGCGTTTAAATAGGTGTCTCCGTACTGAGATTGCTCAAAGTTAATGGCAAAATTAACCATTGGTTTCTCTAAATTAAACTCACTTAAATTGTCTTCCAATATTTGAGGCGAAATCCCTTGACTGGCAGTAGATACTCCTATGATAAGGCTTCCTGCTTCTTGGCAAAATTTCGGATAGTTTTCATCTACATAGCCATTAGATACTTTATACATAAAACTAAAGTACACACCAGCTAATACTACACAAAACAGAATTATTTTTAATAAGAAATGTTTCATAAGATTAAAATTGAAAATAGATGAAAGAGTTCTGTCTGTTAATTCCAAATAACACAATAACTAAGATATAAGCAAAGCATATGAGCCATTTACGGTATTGAGGTTTATCTAAAACTAGCTCATAGACTTTATCGTTTCCTTTGTAGTAATGAATTAGTTGTACAATGATTATAAAAAGTACGCATAAAAATAATTCTAGATAATTGTTAAGCAAGTTTATATGTAAACTTCTTAAATTAAACATACTTTTTATGTAAACTACAGCGCTAGATACAGATGAAGATCTAAAGAATACTAGAGATACTAAAAAGTAAGCAAAGCCAAAAAACCAATGAATTTTATTTAAGAAAAATTCTAGAAATTTAAATTTTGCAATTAATGCCTTTTTACTAGGTTTAACAATACTTACTTCCAAAATAATTAGCAAGGCATTTAGCATACTCCAGACAACAAAAGTCCAGTTGGCTCCGTGCCATAAACCAACAATAAAAAATACAATTAATGTAGCGGTTAACTTTTTAAGTTTTACTTTGTTTATTAAAGGCAAGTAAATATAATCTTTAAGCCATAACATTAGGGATATATGCCATCGTTGCCAAAAATCGGAACTATTTTTCGCGAAAATTGGTCTGTCAAAATTCTGCATTAAATCTACACCTAATATTTTAGCAGTACCTATTGCAATGGTTGTATACGCAGAGAAATCATAATAGATCTGGAACATAAAGAAGATAGCGCCTAGTATTAAAGAAAAGCCGTGAGGACTTTCTGGATCTGCATACGCTTCATCTACATATATACCTAATCTATCTGCAACTACAATTTTTAAAAAAAATCCCCAAGCCATCATAATTAGGCCTTGTTCAATATTTTTAATATTAATAGTTACCTTTTTCTTTAGCTGTGGTAATAAAGTAGATGCTCTCTCTATTGGGCCAGCAACTAGCTGCGGAAAATAACCCACATATAAAGCAAAAATACCTAAGTGTTTTTCTGGTTTTACATTTCCTCTATACACATCAATGGTGTAACTCATGGTCTGAAAAGTGTAGAACGAAATTCCTACGGGTAGTAAAATCTGACTTATATGGTAACTTTGTTCGGCCTCTTCAAGAGGTGCAGCTATTCCAAAAAATTCTAATAGACTGGCAAGAGACGTAGAGAAAAAGAACAAATACTTAAAGGCTATTAGTATGCCTATGTTTACAAAAATACTGATACCGGCAAATATCTTTTTTGTTCTTTGTATATCGGTAGCATAAATTCTAAGGGCACAGAAATAATCTACTAAAGTAGATGCTATTAGTAATAAAACTAAAGCAGGTTCAGATTTCATATAAAAATAATAACTACCAATTAGTAGCCATATCCATCTAAACTTATGAGGTATGCAATAGAAACCTATAACAATAAGCGGTAAAAAATATAAAAATTCAAACGAATTAAATAACATTTTAGTTGTAGTTATAAGGTGCTTAGTAACAAGCTAAATTAGCTATTTCATTATTAGAATAGGCTTAAAAATGCTGAAATGTTAAAATACAAGATAAGTTACGCTTTATGCCAGTCTTAACTGAAAAAAATTACGCTGTTATGGTTATTTTCTCCATTGCTTTAGGGCCTACAATTAGGTACTCTTTAGCCTTTTCTATTTCAAATATGGCAATAGTATCTATAGATGTAGCTTGTAAAAAAAGATAATCATAAACAGGTTTGGCTATTAGACTAAAACTAGTGTCATCATATTCTAAAGTGGGTAAATTAGTTGTAATGTAGTCTGTTAAAGGTGTAGTTGTATATTTGGTACTGTTGTTTAATTTCTTTTTATTTTCACGAAGTAACGCTTTTAATTTAGTACGTTTTTCTGCTATTTTATACGATTTTAAAAAGTTTTTAAATTTTATTTTTGAAACCTCAATAGCGGCAATAAAACGATAATTTATTTTTTTTGAGTACACAATATGATTTTCATATGCGTACATGTAATTGCTCCAAAATCTTTTATATTCTAAATCTCCATACCCCATATCTAGCAATTCGTAATCGTTATTAAGAGACCATTCTATAATTTTATAGATGGAAATATTACCCAACGAAAATTTAGAAAAATTAGGATTAAATGAAGCGATTGAAATAAATAAAATAGTATTGAAATGATAATTTATACAAATGTTTATAGGCTCGTCATTGCTGTAAATAACAAAGATAGAAGCCTTTTTGGTGTTTACTAAATTAAAAACTAGAGCGTAGTAATGGTCCCAGTTTGCAAGCACATCATTGGGCTCATTTCTTTGGTTAAAACGATGCACTAACATGGTATGTAACGCATCCATTAAAGAGCGGTATTTCTCTGCAGTAATACCTTCCGTTATCATGATGTAACTGTAATTAAAGCAAAGCTCAAATCTGTTTACAGATCTATTAATACTAGTTCTAAATTTTTTAGAATACTCTTTCCTTAAAAATAAATCTATAGTTGTTTTCTCTGTAAGATGTATGGCACAACCATGTACATCTTTCTGAAATACTTTTTTTACACCTATACCAGCATCTGTATAAAAATGGGGCGTTAAATACTTAGGAAATAATTTAATAGAAACACATTTTAGATTAGAAATAGGTAGTGCATCATCTTCTAAGCTGTAAAATGTTTTTGTATTGTAGTTGCTCTCTAATTTAATGTAGTAGGGGAGTATGTGCCTATTTTCGGTAAACTCTGTATAAAAATCTTTTGTAGTAAGAAACATAACTTTTATAGTAATATAGCGGCTCGTAGAATTATTTTTTTAAGTGGTAATACGTGGTTACTTAGTGCAACAATAACAATTATTTGGTTTGTAATAACCTCTTCTATGTAAAAAGTTAAGGAGCCTCATTTTTAATATTTCTGGTTTTGTATAGCCAAAGTTACTAATACTAATAGAGCTATCTAAGGCCTGTACATAATGCCACCATTTTTTTGGTAAAAATAAGACATCTCCAGGTTGTAGTATAACTTTGTAAAACGGAACATTTTTAAAGTTCGTAAATTCTTCAGCATTAAAATTAGCAAGATCAATTTTACTTGCTACGGCGCCATTTATATATTTAGAACTTGGGTATACGCTTTTAGCATGTGTAGGAGGTACAATAATAAATAATTTTTCACCCTTAATTTGCGCGTACATGTTATCTCCAGAATCGTTATGGAAACCTGTAACGGTTCCTTTAGGACCAATCCACGCGGCTATGTCATTCACAGCAGTGTGTTGTTCAAAAATTGAAAAATCTGTATCTCCACTTAAATTAGGCAAATAGTTAAAGATATCTAGTGTGGTTAAATAGTCTTTAAAGTTAGCATCGGTATTTGCCGCTTTTAATTTTTCTAAATAACGCTTAAGTGTAGATTTTTGGTATTTGGTTTCTCCTTGTATGTAATTACCAGAGAGTAAGCTTATTTCTTTATTATCGGCTAAATTTATTAAATACTCTAAACTCCATTTTTTTGTTGCACCCCAATTTTTAGCATACCCTTTTAGAACTACAGGTTGTTTTTTACTAAAAAGAATGTTTTTAAATGAGTTAGCGTCTACTGTAGTTAATTCTTCTACAGTTGTGCTTAACTCTAAAATTTCATCTAAAATATTCATAAGAGGCCTGTTTATCTATTAATTAGATTAATATGTATACAAGTTAGTATTTATTGTATCGATATAACGGAAAAAAAGATGTTTTAAGCAAGGGCGTTAAATTTTTGTTCTCACTAGACAACGCATTGTATTCTTTGGCATTTAGGATGTATTTCCACACCTTAAATTTTTTATAATCATTGGAGAACGAAGCTTTAAAATCGAATAAAGAATCGTGATTTCCACCAAAACCACCACCTAGATTAAAATAAGAATACCCTTCTAATGTTCCTTGTATACGTACCTCATTTAAAATAAACCGAATAGGAGATAGGTGCTTGTATTCTTCCAAGGTACCAGATAAATGATATTGTATTATGGTTTTATCTGTTTTTATAATTAGAGCAGCAGAAGCAATTGTATTGGTGTCTTTGGTAACCGCAAAAACAATTTCTGCATGGTATTGTTCGCTTTTTAAAATATCGTAGAAATAATCTTCTTTAAAAAAATAATTTTCACTGGCCTGTAACCTAGACATTGTTTTGTAATACATGTCAATAAAAATAGCAACATCTTCTTTTGTTTTACCAATTCTAGAGTAAAACAATTTTTTGTTTCTATTAATATATCGCTTTGTGGTTTTAGAAAAATTAGCCTCTTGTTCTTCTAAGGTTTGCTTTAGATTTAGGTTTACTATTTTACCTATGTTTTCAATTTTTCCTAGACCAGATAAAATTCTTTTCTGATTGTCTATAAATGGGTTTAAACTACTATAGGCACATATGATATGCTTCTTCTGAAAATAGATGCGTAGCTTGTTGTAAAACGGAGTAAGGTTGGTCTCTGCTGTTATGTTTTTACTTAGCGGCCCTCCATAACCATACACCGAAGTAACATCAAAAAAAGAACTGTTTTTAATAGGTCTTATAAGTATAGGAAATGCAATAATAGTGTCTTGTGTTGTATAGGAAATAAGTGCAATCTCTTCATGATCATGCGCACAATTGATATGGTAGTCATAGGTATGATAAAAATCATACCCAGCTACCTTATCTAAAAGAGCATCCCACTCTTTTTTATTTCCTATTATTTTCATCATACACTACATCCTTAGTAAGGTCTTCTATAGGTTGGAAAATAATTACAAACTTCATCACATGCTGTGGCAGAAACAGTAGGTTCAGATAGTGAGTCGTATATTTCTTTATTTATTATTTTTCTTCCGGTATAGAAAATGACATCATCATCTTTAGGGAAAAATACTTTTTTACTTTTATATAAACCGTCATCATCTTTTAGCCCGCCACCAAGAATATAGGATTTCTTTTCTTGTTGTACAGCCCATTTTAGGATCTCAACTCTTAAAAAATCATTTGGTCTGCATTCAAAATATGCAGCGCGTGTACCTCCTAAAAATGCGTAAAGCGTACTATTGTTTATAATTATAAGTTCTACAGAAACAGCTATGCCGTCTTTGTAGCTTATTGCAATAGCAAAATTATCGCGGTTTGTATATATTATACTTTCAAAATATTGTTTTGGAAAAAAATAGATAGCACTAGCATGGTTGCGTTCCATTGTTTCTATATACACATCATGAAATGCTGTAATTACGCTATCTGTAATATCTTTACCTTCCCATATTTTAAATGTAAGCTCGTGGCTTTCTGCTTTTCTATAATTATTTCTAACCTTGGTAGAAAAAGCGTTCCATTGGTCCTCATCATTTTCTTTAACGGTACCTTTTACATTACGCAAGGTTGCAGACAGCTCTCCTGTGTAGTTTACATGATTGCCATTAAGGTTAAAACGTACAAATTCTGATACAATATTGTTCTTATAATACCAACCATCTACCATGGACCAAAAATGGTTTAATATTTTGGTTTTAGAGCAATCTTTACATAAAGGGCCGCCATAGCCATACGGTGTAATTACATCCTTATAATTTTCAATACCATCAATTTTACGAATATAAAATGGCATTATTGTAGCCGGTATACCGTCTTCAGTTAGTAAAAAATAACGCAATTCATCAGTAGAATTTTCATAATACTTTAAATACTCATAGCTGTAGTATACGTTATCACACCAGTAATTAGTTAATAATTCTTTATAGATATTTATTTCTTCTAATGTTTTTAATTCTTTTACAAATAAATTGTATTCTTTAGCTTTCTTTTTTGTTGCAACATTTTTTTTTATTTTCAATGTTTTAGCGGGAACACCGGCTACAATATGATTTTTTTCTACATTACGAATAACCACTGCACCACAGCCAATGACTGCATTTTCACCGACACTATTTACACCTGTCATAATAGTTGAACTAATTCCTAAAAAAGATTTTCTTTTTATCGTTATGTTGGCGCCAACATTAACTCCAGTAGATACAAACACACCATCTTCAATTATTGTATGATGTGCAATTTTACTTCCCATACTTATTATGACAAAACTTTTAATTATGGTATGAGGCATAATAATAACACCTGGCAATAAATAAATACCTTTACCTTTTATTGATTCACTCTCGAAGATTACAGATTTATGTATGAAGTTTGGAATATCATATCCATAATCCATCAATTTTTCTAAATATTTATATCGTATTTCATTATCTCCAATTGGGCAGTATATGTAATCAATATTTTTTTTTGATTTTTCAGTTAGCAAATCATTGAATGTGCCTATGACAGGTACACCAAAGATTATTTTTTTGCTATTATTTAAATTATCATCAAAAAAACCAATAACGTTGTGTCCTTGTTCTTTTAAATAATTTAAAAAAACTTCTCCATAAGAACCAGACCCTAATATAACGGTGTTTTTTATTCTCATAAATAAAAATTTATAATTAAGTTGAAATATTATAAAATTGACGTATTATTATGACCCTGTAAACGTAGTCATGTTTAGGTTGTCACTATTATTAACACCTTCTTTAAAAAACACTTTCTTTACGGTTAAGAGTATAATTTTAAAGTCCGTTTTAAAAGATCTGTTTTCTACATACCAAACATCTAACTCAAATTTTTGTTCCCAAGAAATAGAATTTCTACCATTTACTTGTGCCCAGCCTGTAATTCCGGGTTTTGCCAAATGTCTTTGCTTTTGAAAACTATTATATAATGGCAAGTACTCTACCAATAAGGGTCTAGGACCAACAAGGCTCATGTCATTTTTTAAAACATTTAGCAATTGTGGTATTTCGTCTAAAGAATACTTACGTATAAAGTTTCCAAATTTTGTAACTCGTAAATGAAACGGTAATAATTCTCCGTTCGCATCTTTTTTATCGGTCATAGATTTAAACTTAATTACTTTAAATATTTTCTCATTTTTACCTGGTCTAGGATGAAAAAAGAAAACTTTTCCGTTGTTTAAAAAGAATAGAACAATGGCAACAGTAAAGAATAGCGGGAATAAGAAAATAAATCCTAAACCGGCAAGAAGAAAATCTAATAGTCTTTTAAAAAAATTAATGTACATTTTTTTTAATTGTTTTGGCAGTTGTTGTTTTGGTTTAACTTAATTGTTTTCAGAAAAATGCATTCCCCATTGGTTAACTGAGGTGGTTATATGCATCATATCTGTAGTGTTGTACCTAAAGTCTATATGTATATTTAATAGATAAGACCAGCTATCGGTTTTTTCATTTCCAGGCCATAGTTCAGATGGGTAAATATCTTTGCCAATTAAAAATGCTTTTAAACTTAAAAAAGCGGCTCTATCTTTAAATACCAAATGCAGACCAAAAGGTGTGTTTTTAGTGTCTGTTAGAATGTTAAAGTTACTATTTAAATGTATATGCTCTAAAAGGTACTCAAAATTATGCTTTTTATAAGCGGTATACGCTTTCTGAATATAAGAATTAATATACGTTTTATGTTCTTCTTTTAGCGAAACTACATCATACTGCTGTTGTAAGTAGGTTTCTGATGTGCCTATAAGTTCTAAATACCTGTCTTTTGCGCTGGAGTCTACAGTACTAGCTATGTATTCTTTTTTAAGATCCATTGCGGTAGTAATAGCGTCCCAATTGTTGTAAAAGGCTGTATTTGGTAAAATTTCTATATTAGCTATTTTAATCTTTTCTTTATTGGGTTGCCATAAAATACCTCCTAATGCAATGGGCAATGTTTTACGCAAAGAAGCCACACAATAATCTGCTGTACTTTTTAAGCACCCAGTACTTAACCAGCCGTGAGAATGGTCTTCAATACAAATAGGTCTGTTTGCTGTAGTCGGAATAGTATAAGAGAAAAATCCCCAAAAATTATTTAAAAGAACAATGTCTTTTTCAGTCGCAAAATCTAATATGTTTAAATTATGCAATGCGTTAAAAGGATCTATGGTGTAAAAATGTATGTTGGAATAACAGTTTTGCAACCAACTGGTAACATGCTGACAATAATACGTAGGAAGCCATATTTTTTCAATGGTTTGCTCCGCACTAAGTTTATCAAAAATATACTTAATAGCGTGTCTTCCTGTATAGAATAATTCATATTCCGGAATGTATTCTAAGGTATTAAAATCAGTGATTTTATCAGCATCTGTACTGTGAAAAAAAGAACCTAAACCTGCTTTGTTTTTCATGAATAATACTACTTGCTAATTTCATGCCAAAAATAACTAAAAAAAGAAGGGTACACCAATATATACAGAGTTCTAGATATAGTGTAGTATTAATTAGATTAACGCATCACTTACGCCTGTTATTAACAAGAAAATTATGCGGTTTTGTGTAGTGTTAATGATAATATTAAGCCTTGTTAATAGTTTGATTATTGAAGGTTTATAGTGTGTTTATTTTTAACAATCGGTCACATTTAACGTAGGTTATTCCGCTTTTGTAGGTATTAAATTTAGCAATGTCTGTATGGCCTTTTAACCATGCGATATAAATTGCAGCGGTATTTATGCCTGCTTCATGAGAAAAAGGGTAACCGCCTCCAAATCTAGGATTTAGCTCTAATACGTAAATTTTATCATTCGCAATAAAAACATCACAATCTAAGTTGCCCGTATGTTTTAGTTTTTTAGCAATAGTTTCTCCTATAGCAGTTATTTCTGGGTGTATTACGGAGGTGGCTTTGTCTGTTTCTCCAGATCGCATGTATAGTTTTTCCCTTGCAAAAGTACCATAGTAATCTCCCTCAAAATTATTTAAAACATCTAGTCCATATTCTATACCGTTAATCTTTTCTTGTATTAGTATGGCCTGGTTCATGCTGTTTTTACTAGCATTGTTAAGAATAGATTTTTTTAACTTTAATTGCAATAGTTTGTATACCAATACAAGTTCTTCTTTAGTATCTACCACTTCTATGCCTATAGAACCGCTTCCCCATCTAGGCTTAAGTACCAAAGGAAAACTTAATTTATTGGCCTTTACGGCTTCTAAAGCTAAGGTGTAGTCTATATATGTTTTTGGCGTTAAAATATCATTTTCAACTAAAAAATTATAGGTTTTCCATTTGTCAAAAGCAATGTCTATAATCGCTTCGCTAGAGATAAGTACAGCAACGCCAATTTCTTGTAGTTCCTCTTTATGTTTGGCTAATATGGGCAGCTCTAAGTCGTTTAAAGAAATTATAGCATCTACATGGTACTCTTTACAAATTTCTGTTATGCAATTTATATAGTCCTCATCATAAATGCTAGGAACTATTTTAGCGATGTCTGCGTCTATTAAAGCAGGTGCATTTGCAAGCATATCGGTAGCTAGCACAAGACCGTTGCCGTCTAGAGCTTCTTTAAAATAATTAATAAGGTAATTTCTTCTGCCTGCGCACGTAAAAAGTATGTTTGTTTTTTTCATTGCTATATTTTAAATGCGTGGGCTACAGGCTTTTTTTATAGTGGTTAATTGCTATTTTTCTTTTTCCAGATTTTAAAGATGCAATTTCATGTACATAGTCTACGTGTATGGTAGCATCGGTACCTATGTCATTTTTAAACAAGGCAACTAATTCATCTTCCCTTAAAAAATTGGTCGTTGTGTTTATTTTTATTTGATATTCTTTTTCTGCTGTTTGTATAAATTGTAATTGTTCTACCTCATGAAAGTCGTACACATAAGCATGCATTGTAAATGGGTTTAATGCATCTCCATTTGTTTTGTACAATACATCCATTTTTCTTCCTTCAACGCTTTTAAGCATTGGTAAAGCAGTTGTATCGGTCTCGTAAAAAGAACCCACATCACCAGTATCATAACGGATCATATGCGTAGCTGTATTGTATAAATCTGTAACAACAATGCGTCCAAGTGCCCCTTTTTTTGCAGGGATGTCTTTGTCTAAATCCAGTATTTCTATCCTATAACTTGCCCAGTTTATGGTAAAATAAGTCTGTTTGGGCAGTTGTTGCGCCAGTATGCCATTTTCAACATTAGAATATCTAGATACGGTAGGCGCTTTAAAATAATATTCCATTTTAGACTGTACCGTAGGGGATAAGCCCTCTGCAATTGCAATTGTAGATTGTACGTTGCAGTCTAAGGGTGGTGCGTTTACTTTGTCTAAATATTTACAAATAGTCTCAAAGCCAGATGGGTAACCAAGCCAGCCTTTAGGAGCACTGTCTTTTTGTAAATTGGCTACTAATTTTTTAATGTAATCGTCGGTTAGTTTACTAACGTCTAATTGTTCTGTGTTTTGTAAATAGGCTAAAAGTTTGGGCTTTTTGTAGTATGCGGCCCAAAAACGAAGGTATAGTAATTTTTGCCCAATTGTAAAACCAGCCAACTTTGCAAAATAGAGGGTGTCTGCGGTATTTCTTTTTTTCTTTACAGAAGTTTGGTACACTTTAAAAGGCGTACCTGTAGAACCACTAGTACTCACAGAAATTAATTTTTCTGGTTTTAGGGTTTTTGATGTAATAGCCTTAAAATTAGCCTTTATGGTATTTTTATCTACCACAGGATAATCTTCTAAGTTTGTAACACCACTATATTCTTTGTAAAATTCAGTAGTGGTTACAGCACTATGCAATAAAGAGGTTAAAGCAGTTCGTTGTTCTTGTAGCTGTTTTTCTTTGGAAGAGCTATAAAAAGACTGAATAGACTTCAATTCTTTTTTTACGGCACCTCCTTTAAGAGTATCAAGAGTCCAAAAAGCGAAATTTCTACATTTAGCTGCTATTCCCATAGGCCTATGTACTGGTTTTTAGTTGGTTGATTATTAAAAATCCAAATATCAGTACATAGTCGTGGTATATTCTTAATACTATCAGAAAATACTTAAAAAAGTAGGTTTATTTTTCTAATGAGCTGTATTCTTTGTGTAATTGTTCCCAAATGTAAGCGCGTTCGTAATTATTAATCATGATAGTTCTGCAAGTTTCAGGGCTGTATAAGCTGTCTTTTTGCTCATAAAACTGAAGCATTTTAGTGTACAACGCATCTGCATCTTTTACCGGTATAATAGTACCATTAATACCTTCTTGTATAATTTCGTTACAACCGTTTATATCTGTTACTATACTATACAGTTTCATAGCGCCAGCTTGCATAACAACATTAGGGAACCCCTCTCTGTAGCTAGGGAACGTTAACGCATCAGAGATTGCAAAATAAGGCCTAACATCTTCTTGCCAACCAATACCTATAACCGTATCGTTATTGTAAATGTAATCTAAAGACGCTTTGTTAAGTGGGTCTAATTCTGTCTCAAACGTACCCACCAACAATAGTTTTACGTTCTTTTTTAGAGCCGCTAATTTTTTAAAAGCGAGTAGTAACTCATTAATACCTTTGTCTGCAACTAATCTACCAACAAATGTAAAAACGATATCTTCAGCTGCAAAACCTAACTCTGTTCGTAATTTTAAATTGTCTGCTGCGCTATATAAGTCGGGGTTAAAATGGTTGGTATCTATACCGTTAGAACTACCTTTGCCAATTACTTTTAGCTTGTCTTTACGTGTAAATTTTTCTTTTATAATAATGTCTTGCAGCCCAAAAGAATTAGGATAAATTTTAGTAGCACAAGCATAGGTAATTTTTTCAACTAGGTTTAAAATGGTTCTCTTTGTTCCTGTAGCTTCTAACAATGGCAAACCAGCAATAGTGTGTAATCTGTGCGGTACACCAGCTAATTTTGCAGCAAGCATAGCAGCAGTACCGGCCTTAGGGGTGTGACTATGCACTATAAAAGGCTTTTCTTTTTTAAATATTTTATACAAACCGTACACCGATTTTAAATCTTTTAAAGGCGTTATTTTACGGGTTAACTCTACAGCTATAACAGGAACACCCTCTTGTTTGCGTACATCTTCTAAGGCGCTACCACCACTAGAAACACCAATTACATCATAGTAGGTACTCATGTAACTTAATTGTCCTGTAAGTAGTTTGCCCAATGAGTTGGGAATTGTGGTAACACGAATTAATTTCTTTTTCATAATACTGATTGGCCTTGCAAGGTAAAGTTATGGTTTTATACGCCTACTATATTTTTACTCTGTGGTAGTTTTGAAATTAACTTAACACAAGCATAGCATATTATCATAGACACTATAGCTATTAATGGAGTTTCAATTAAAGGGTTTAAAGGTTCTACTCTAAATAAGGAGTAAATGTGCCAAACAACGTTTCTTACAATCATGATATGTACCAAGTATATCCCAAAAGTATATTTCGCTAAATAGTTGATGAAATTATTGAATTTAACATTGGTTGAACCAAAATTTTGAAAGAAGATAAAAATGGCAGTAACTAATAATACACTAGAAATAGATAAGTTATTATTGATAGTCGTGATTAAGTCTCTTTTAAATAAATAACAATATAATATAGGTAAAACCGCAATTACAATTAGTGATAAAATAACAGCTATGGCTTTTGGTTTGGGTAATACAATAGGATACTTTCTTAAATATACACCAAGTAGCATATACCCTAAAAAGCCGCCGAAATAATTTAAAATAAAATAGTAGTTACCATCTATATGATAAAAATCAGGCAGAACAAAACTAATATATGGTAGTAAAATAGTAGATAACCATAATAGTAATATAAACTGGTATTCTTTTTTAGTTGAAGCTATTATCCAGGGTGAAATTATTGGGGCTAATAAATATAAACCACATATAGTATATATAAACCAATAGACACCAGTAACTGGAGACAAAGGAATTAAAATTAATTTTTTTATGGTTATTCCTAATGTACTTGCACCTGTAATATAATCAACGAACAAAATAATTAAAGACCAAAATAAAACAGGTAATGCCAACCTAGAAAATCTTTTCACATAAAAATCTTTCATTTTAATACGAGTAGGGAGTAAAAGAGCTCCAGAAATAGTTAAAAATAACTCAGAACTAGGAGAACTTACTAGTGAAACTATTACAGCATAGATACCATATGAGTCTTTCGTAGCCATCGCGGAATGGGTTAAAATTACTAAAAAACAGGCTAAAACTCTTAAATTATCAATGTAGTATACTCTTTTACTTTCCATTCGAATGTTTGTCTAACACAATTTTTAGAACAGCAAAGCTAGGTATAAAACCTATTTATGTCATAATTAATCTATTAAAGGTGTTTTTTAACGGTAACGGTTATACTAAAACCATAAAAAAGTGAGTTTAATTAAAAGTATATGCCTTGTTCATATACAGATAAATACTACAAATTAGGTAGTTCGTCGATTTTATCACTAAAAATAGGGGTGTAAACGTCTGGAATTAAGTTTGTAGCGTAATTGTTTAAGTTAGTTGTCGATTTTTATGAACATTTAATCGATTATTACGTTAAAATTGTATCTTTAAACCCCAACATTAAAAGTAGTATGTACAAGCAACCATTATCCCTAGTAAAAGTTTTAGTTTTTAGTTTATTGCTAATAGCGCCAGTAACCTCTTGCACGCAAGAAGATTTGTTGTCTAATATTATCGAAGAGGCAGAAACGCCAGAACCAGTTCCAGAACCAGATGCTACCGCTGTAGACGATTTAAAAATTAATACCACACCTTGTGACTACTCAATAGCCAATTTGGAGGTAGGTACTACTTTGGCTGTAGAATGCCAAATAGATCTTAAAGGTGCTGCCATAAGCATACCTTCAGGAGTTACTTTAGAGTACAAAGGTGGTGAAATTATTAATGGAACATTAAATTTTGCTAGTGAAGGTAAAATAGATGGTAATTTATTAAACCATAAATTGACAATAGCAGGTAATGTTAGTTTACTTAGTGAAACTTTTATATTACACCCTAACCGTTGGGAATTAGTGCAAGGAAAAACAACTTCAGAAATTGCACAAAAAAATAATGATAATTTAGAAGATTTAATGGAGGTTACCCAGAGTTTTGGGGCAACCACCTTTAAAATTGATACCTTTGATGCCTACTTTGAAGTTTCGAAGGTTACAAGTACCAATTCTAATCGTAATTTTTATCCTAGTTTAGAGGCTGTTAATATTCCTTCCGATTTTACTTTATTTATGTCTGATAATACCGTATTACGTGTATTTCCAACTGAAAACAGTACTAATGCGACACTTTTGGCTATTAGAGAGGTTAAAAACGTAAATGTAATAGGCGGTCTTCTGTATGGTGATCGAAATTTACGAGAGTATGATGAAGAATATGATGAGGTTGGAGCACACTTACTTACCGTTCGGGCTAGCAGCAATGTAATATTAGACGGTATTACAATGACTATGGGGTCTGCTGGAGGTGTAAACATAGCTTCACTAGGTTTTACGTTTGATGCACATTATAATCCGACCAATAATGTAATTGTTAAGAACTGTGTTTTTGATAAGGTACGTAGGATGAGTTTAGTGTTAACCGACGGATATAATATAACTATTGAAAATAATACGTTTATTGACAGTTCGCAACCAACAGCAAATTCTGACGGAGGTACAGTTGGTTATGCCATTAATATTGAACCTGTACGTAAACGTGATGCCTCTACTGGAGAGTTTATTTATTACCAAAAAGTGCAAAACGTAATAATTAGAGGCAATAAGGAAAGAGGGAGTAGACAAGGAGCTTTTCATATATATGCTGGCGACGATATAATAATTGAGAACAATGATTTAGAAAGTGTTGTAAGCTGGAGCTATGCGTCCAATGCTAAAATTAGAAATAATACGTTTACTGCACCCATTAACCCTGGTAAACCTGCAATTATTGCAGGTGGTGGAGGTGAAACTGTTTTTAGTAACGAAATATCAGGTAATTCTATTACTGGTTATGGTGTTGGTATATCTGCAAATTATAAAAATATAAAAATTTTCGAAAATAGAATAAATAATTGTGTTACTGGGGTGCAGTTGAAAGAATCTGCTGATATGGAGATATTTAGGAATATTATAAACAGTAGTAACAAAAATAGTAAAGGGATTGCGGCACATATTGCAAATGTTAATAATGTAAATATTTATGAAAATGAAATAAGTGTAGCTTCTAACCCGCTTTATTTTGTTCAATTAAATAATAGTATTAGCACCTCTAGGGATTTTAAAGTTAATGTGTTCAAAAATAACTTTACAACTTCGGGAATAACAATATTTTCTAATGCATTAGGTGTTTCCTTTAAAGAAAATATCTTAAAGGGAGGTATCCAATTAGCTTCTGCTAGTAAGATTGTAATATTAAATAATATTATTGATACAAATAATAGTCACGGAATAGGTTTGAGGGGTGTAAATGAAGATATAGTTTTAGAAAACAATCAAATTACGCATCCATCTACTGATAATTTAAAGTGTATTGATATAGCCTCTACTACAGCAAAAAATGAAGTTATTGTTATTAACAATAATTGTAATTAAAAGGTTAGATATACCTTGATTAATTATTAGTTATATTAGAAAAACGTCTAATTGATAATTTTAGACGTTTTTTTAATTTAATTACTTTTTTTATATTTAGTCTAATAAAAATAAATTAAGATGATTTTTTCTTTAAATCATTTATATATTAAGCTTTTCTGAAAAAATGTTAAATGAAAATATTTAGGGCTTATGGATAAATTAAAATTGAATGTGGTTTTATGTATACAATAAATATTTTATAACTATGATAGAGTGTAAATCTTTTAATTTTGCTTTATAATTTCATTATCAACGCGATATTTAATAAATTATGATTAGAAAGCAATATTTAAATAAATCTTTATTTCATAGTTTTTCAGACTTCTTGACTTATAGTTTGATATAAAGTTATTTGTTTATTTATTGTTTCGTTGATATCATAATTTTCAGCTCTTTTTAAACATTTACCCGCTATTTCATTATAATACGAATTGTCTCTCAGCAAATTTACAATATGCTTTGCTAACATTATGCTGTCATTTTCTTCAAAAAGTAAACCAGCGCCTCTGACGATATCTTTTAGGCCAGGAACATCCGATGCTATAAATGGCCTACCAGAGGCTAAACCTTCAATAGAGGCTAATGACAAGCCTTCATAATGAGTTGATAAAACAATAATGTCTGCCGTTTTTAATATTTTGGGAACATCCATACGTATACCTAAGAAAAATACTCTGTCAGTTAAGTTTAACTTATGAGCTAATTCTTCACACTCAACCTTTAAGGGCCCATCACCAACTAATACAGCTATTATATTTTTGTCAAGGTGCTCTAGTGATTTTATGAGTGTCTTTTGATCTTTTTGAGTTGTAAAAGATGAAACTTGTAAAAGTATTTTATGATTCTCATTTATATTTTTAGCTAACTCGGACTTTAAATAGCCTGTTTCGTTTTTAATAGTATTTAAATTAACGCCATTCTGTATAAGTTCAAATCTTGAATCTTTAAATTTTAGATGTTTTTTTAGTTCTATATCTACATCATCAGAAATAGTTATAATTTTAGAATATTGAGAATAGATTAGTTTATCTATTATCTTAAAAACTAATTTTTCTCTTCTTCTGTTAGAGGTATTATGTTCAGTATATATTAGTTTAGCTTTAGAAAAACTTAAGATTTTAGCCAGTGCTACCCAATATAAGCTTGGGAATAAATGAACGTGTACGACGTCGTATTTTTTTAAAAATGGTATTATTTTTAAAATATAACTTGGATTATAAGGAGTTCCTTTAGATAAAATAAATATTTTAGTAGCACTCTTTTTTTTAAATTCTTTAAAAAAAGGGGCATTGTTATTATTTAAAACTACCAAATCCATCATTATATTTTCTTCTTTATTAAAAAGAGGGATAGATTCTAATAAAAGTTTTTCTGCGCCACCTGTTTGCAGGTTATTTATAATTTGAAGAATTTTCATTTTTTTATTTTTAGTAAGATATAGATGTGCATCAATACTCCAAGTGGTATGGCAAAGAAAGTAATTACCTTTTTAGGGTTGTTTTTAAAAATATTTATTCTTTTTAAAAAAAGACAAGAAGATATGTAGTGCATAGCTCTTGTAAAAGTATATTTAATACTTTTAGAGTAATTCATCTCTATAACTCGCGAATATAAAAATCCTGCGGGGTGTTTTTTATATTGCCTTAATATATTTTTAGAAGAACCATCCTCTAAATATTCAACAATGCAAAGGACTTCATTAATTGGTTTTAGTTTATAGTCTTGGTCAATCATTAAATAAAGTGTCCCTAGAGGTACAAAACGCTCTCCAGAGTATATAGGATAAGCGGGGTATTTTTTTACGACTTCCGTTTTATAAACTATTTTTTTGTCTCCTTTAACCTTATGTACGCTATAAACCTCCGATAATGTGGTTTCTTTTAGCGTTTCTGGTATTTTAGAACCTATGATGGCTCCTTTTTTATCGGCATCTAAGCCAACGAAACCGGCAAATTTAGAGTTGTCTTTAATACGAGGGTAGTGGTATAGTATTTTTTCTACAGCATCTACAGGCATAAAATCATCAGAATCTATACAAACATTTAATTCTGTAGTAATTAGTCTATAGGCAGCATTGTGACCACCGTGCATGCCTAAATTTTCTTGGAAGTGGTATTGTATGGCAATTTTACCCTCAGCAATCCAACTTGCAACTAGTTCTTTGGTTGTATCTGTAGAACCATCATCTATAACCAACCATAAAAAATCTTGATTGGTTTGTTTTAGCAAACTTTGGTACACCTGGTCTAAACAGTAGGCTCGATTGTACGTAGGGGTAAATACAGTTATTGTTTTTTGCATAAGAATTATTTTGCATAGTACACGAAGTACATTAAGAAGGTAAATGAAAAATATAAGACAATCACTTTAGCAATTGTAACTGCTTGTTTAGGGTAATATTTTTGTTTAATAAACGGGTAGATAATGACAAGACCGATAAGAAACCATGATAAATAGGCAAATCGATTTGAAAAATTAGCGCGTATGACTAAAATCCAGAATGCATTGCAAATTAAGTAGGTGTTAAAAATATGGTTGTAAAATTTATCGTTGAATTTTTTCTTATAAATAAAATACCAACCAACAAAGACAGCAGAAGCACTATAGATTACAAAATCCCATCGAAATCCTGTGCTACTAAATGCAGAGGCGTCTACTTCACCTGTTAAATAACCTGCCAAACGATCGTCTCCAAACCCTAAACTAGCAAATAAAGAAATCCATACACTACCCATTACTAAGGATAAGGGTATTGAAGCCAGCCAGCCTAAAAAATAAAGCCTAGGCTTGTTATATAGCATAGTAAGACAATAGGCTGCAATTGGCAAAAGTGTGGTTTTGTGAAACATAGCAGCAACTATAAAAAATAAAGACATAAAAACTTTATTATTGCGGTAACATAAGCCCCATAAAAAAAGCGATGTAGCTAGTCCATTTCGTATACCATTAGTACCATAGGACCAAAAAGAAAAAGAAACTACAAAAACAAAAAACATATAGAACCAATAAGAGGGAAATAATTTTTTGGATAATTTGTACATTGGATAAATGTATATAAAGGCACTGGTGAGAAACATGCCATATACAGAAGTAAACATACTAAGTGTTTTTACATAGTAATGAAAGAAAAGGTCTTTATCTGTAGTGATTGATCCTCCATTTGCATAATGAAAAAAATATTTAGAATATGTATTCATATCTCCAAAATAACGTCCACTAATCGGTCTTAAACCAATATATAGTATTAACCCAAACAAAAGAATAATTCCCGAAACTTTTAAAAACGAAATATTTTTTCTATTATTTAGAGGTACTGTATAGGCGTGTAATACGTTTGCCAAAACTAAAAATAAGGCAAAGTAAATGTAGATATCATAATAATTTTCTAAAGGAACAAAAGTTATCATTGGTTTGAGGTTGCTATTATTTAGTTATATTTTTTATGTTAAATAACTTTAACCATTTCTGCATTACTGTTTCTGGTAAAAATAGTTTAGCTTTCATACGAGCATTGATAGATAGTATTTCTAGTTCTTTTTTATTATGTATAACTTCTATTATTTTACTACCTAATCCTTTAATGTCATCTGCTGGGGTTAGAAAACCATCTTTAGTATCTGTTATAATATTTTTTGGACCATATGGACAATTAAAAGAGATAACAGGCAACCCACAAGACATAGCTTCTAGTAATACCATAGGAAAACATTCTGTTTTAGAAGACATTACATACAGGGATGCTTCTAGCATTTTGGATTCCAAATCATTTGTTTGACCACGCAAAAAAATGATTTCCGATAAGTTTAATTTATTTATTTTTTTTTGTAACTCATCAAGATCTTGTTTACTACCTTCTCCGTAAATTTCTAATTTCCAGTCAGGAATCGATTTGGCAACATACGACCATGCTTCTATTAATTTGTCAAACTGTTTTACAGGAGCTATGCGGCCAGCACTGATGGCTTTGTTATTATTTAAATTACTTTGTTTACTTGGATAATGTGAAATTGCATTTGGAATTATTGCAATATTATCAGATTTAAAGTGTTGTTTTTCATCAATGGTTAATAACACTAAAGAATCATATTTAGACTCGATGTAATCATTAAATTTATAAAATTGCTTTTTAAAAAACGATTTATTCTTTTTTCTTTCTATAGATCTAAAGTATCTTGAAGAATGAAATTCTTTAATTTTTTGAATTCCTTTTAAAATAAAGGGTAGAAAATAATAATCAAACTGTAGGCTTAATGTTACTATATTATCTGGCTTAATTTTATTTAATTCTTTTTTTAAATTTAAAAAATGTTTAGGTAATTTCAGTACATTTTTTGGGTGAAAATAAGATTTATTACGGTCATAGTTTATTTCTAAATCAATAAATTTTACATTAGAATTTATATCATAACAAGGTTTTTTATTTTGCTGTTCTGTTGTAATTATATAAATTTCAGCTAAATTATGTTTAATAAAATAGTTTGCTTTGTTGGTAAGTACACGTTCTGCACCACCGTGTAAATACATTTGATCCGTTAAATAAACTATTTTCTTCATGTAGTACTTTACTTTAAATTGTCTTTTAAAAAAGCAACTATTTTTTCAGAAGCTAAACCATCACCATAAGGATTATTAGCTTCAGACATTTTTAAATACAAGTCATTATTTTCGAGTAGAGTGGATACCTCATTACATATTATATCCTTATCAGTTCCTACTAATTTAACAGTTCCCGCAAGGATACCTTCTGGTCTTTCTGTAGTGTTTCTCATGACTAAAACGGGTTTTCCTATTCCTGGAGCTTCTTCCTGAATTCCTCCCGAATCCGTCAAGACAAGGTAACTTTTACTCATTAAAAATACGAATGGCAGGTACTCTAATGGCTCTATAAAAAAGACATTTGATTTATTGCTATCACTACCAAAAACTTCATTTATAGGTTCTCTTACATTTGGATTCAAATGCATAGGATATAAGAAATCTACATTTTTATGCTTTTCAGAAAGTTCTTTTATCGCCTTACATATATTCAAAAATCCTTCTCCAAAATTCTCCCTCCTATGTCCTGTTATTAGGACTAGTTTACGTTTGTTATTGATCCAATTTTCAATAGTTTCTTGATCAAGATGATTATTTTTAAGAATTTTATAAATGTTTTCCTTAATTTCTATATCCTCTTCAATCTTTTTAAGAACTAATTGTAGAGCATCTATTACAGTATTTCCAGTTACAATTACGTTTTTCTCTGAAATTCCTTCCTTAAGTAAGTTTTCTTGACTTAGCTCCGTAGGGGCAAAATTAAAAGCAGCTATTCTTCCTGTTAACTGCCTATTCATTTCCTCAGGCCAAGGCGAGTAGATGTTGTGTGTACGTAGACCAGCTTCTATATGTGCAACAGGAATTTTTTGATAAAAAGAGGCTAAGGCTGTTGCTGTAGAAGTAGTTGTATCTCCGTGAACTAATACTAAATCGGGTTTAGTTTCTGCTAACACAGTTCTCATATTTAATAAAACTCTGGAGGTAATATCATATAAATCTTGACCTTGTTTCATAAGATTTAAGTCAAAGTCTGGTATAATATTAAAAAGATCTAAAACTTGATCTAACATTTCCCTATGTTGCGCAGTGACACATACCAATGTTTCAAACGAATCTGGATATTTTTTAAACTCTTTTAATAAAGGGGCCATTTTTATGGCTTCAGGTCTAGTTCCGAATACTAATAATACTTTTTTCATATGTGCTTTTTTAATGCTTTTAGATTAAGAATCTTTATTAAAAATTCAACATTTTTTACACCAATGATTCTCATTAACCATTTTTTTATAGCAGTCATACGCTTTTTTTTCATAGGCATCCAAGACCCAGAAAAATGGTGTATGCAATAGGTGTTTTCTGTAGCTTCGATTTTCCCCGTTACTTGTGACTTTGGACAAAAGTAATCTTTAGGAAAAAGATGCAATTCATTATCAATACATTGATATTTATTATTAGGTATAAACCCTAATTTCTTAGTCATATCACCTATTATAAACGTGTTTGTTAAGGTATCTAATGTACCGTTTTCTAGTTTAAATGGTTTATTGTCGTAATATGATATAAGGTAATTAACCCATTTACCATCTTTTACACTAGCCATTATTCCTGTCGGTATATTTATTTCATCTTCAAAACCAGAAAAAGCTGGATATTTAAGAAATCTATCTAAGTTTTTTAATACTTCTACATCGGTATCCATATAAACACCTCCGTGATGCTTTAAGGCGTAGAGACGAACATAATCAGTTACAAAAGCATATTTTTTAGCTTCATAAGCCTCTTTAGTAAATTGGCAGCTGTTTACATCAAATGAATCTTCATTCCAAAGGTAGAGTTCATATTCTGGTAAATATTTTTTCCAAGATGCAATGCATATTTCTGCCAACCGGGGCATTTTCCCTCTTCCAAACCAACAATAGTGAATAACTTTTGGTATCATAATTTATTCTTTTTTAAGTATCATTTAACTTTTTGATTGACAATTTTTTTTAAGCTATCTGCTAGCTTATGGTGTTTTTCTAAATTTTTAACCATAGTGTCTTTGGTAACTTTTCCAGGTAAATCAAAATTAGCAGTATATGAACCGGTTTTACTATCAATATCTATTCTATTAAACAATTCTAGGATACCATCGAATCTACATGAGTCTACAAAACTATCAAATCCATTAACAAATATCACAGGTGTACCCATAGCCAAACAAGGCAATGCGCAATGTATTCTCGATGTTATAACCAGTTTTGCTTTGGCATATTTGTGTAATAAATCTTCTGCCATAGCAAACTTTTCTTCATCTGAATAGGTATTTGCGGGAGGTTCTTGATTTACAAAATGTGCGCTTTCTAAAACTTCCTTACTAATAAAGTTTTTAAGGTGTTTTTGTTTTTTTCCTAATTGAAATGCAGTACCATTTAAAATATTTTTAATAGTATGTTTTGTACTATAAAAAACTTTACCAGCTCTGGGGTAACTATATAATGGATCTACAATGTAAATATCATCTGTACGCTCACTATCGTCTACTTTGTAGGTATCCAGTGTTAGTGTTAGGCAACCTGAGAAATACGCATCAATCCCTTTAGCTTTTAAAGTATCCGCAGTAAATTGATCTCTACAACCTATAGGTGCATGCTTTTTTAAATATGCAATTCCTTTTTCACTTAACATAAAAGGTGCAGCAGTATTGTTCATATGAAAAGAAACAAAGATTGGGTCTATATCTTCAGAAGGTACCCAGTTTTTTATATTGTGGGTAAACCAACCGTTTAGGATTAGTTTTGTTTTATCTCCTTTGTAATCTGCTAACTTTTCACGATTGATAAATTCATCAACTTGTGGAATAAATTGTTTGGCTGCTAAGCTTTGAATATTATCACCAACATTAAAAAAACGTTTGTTTTCATCATAAGTTAATAGTCCGTATTTCATATTTTTTTGTTTTAGTATTACTAATACTAGAGTTAATGGTCGTGTGTAAATTAATTATATCTAATTTTTTTATACGTCTTATAAGCGTTTCTAAATTTATGTCGTAGTATAAATTTAAGCTTAAAAATGGGTTTCGTTTTTTCTAAATCAACATTTACAAGGCTTTCTAAATCCAAATTAATAAATGTTTGAATACTTTGTTTTTCAGTTTCTTTGTTGTTCAGAACAAAAAAATCGGTTATTTCTGATGCCTTTTTCTGCAAGCACTTCCATTCATACTTTACACCTGTAGACATTACCGTATTTGCTTTAAAATTATTTAAAAGTAACGAGTATATATTAGCAGGTACTTTAAAGCCATAATCGTTTGGGTTGCTATTGGCTAAAAGTAATCCAAAAATGGTACGTTGGCACTTTGCGCAAATACTACAATTATACCCATCTCTTAACTCTGAATAACAGACTCTTAATTTTATGGGAGTATGGTTATTTTTAGTAAAAGCTACAATATTGTCAATTTTATCGGTTCGTCGTAAATGGTATCCATCATGAATTACAGTACTATTAGACCATTTCATCTTTTCATCTATATTAGGTGAAGACCCCCAGCCAAAATCAACTTCCTCTGTATTAGAAGATCCAATAAGAATTTTGGAAATTCCCAGTTGATAACCTAAAGGAGCTATAACACCTAACAATGACATGCCATGTTGTATTTTACCCCACCAGCCAATATTTACTAAAAGATCAACCTTATAGGTGTAGAAGTCACGTACATTTGTACTAATATAACACAATTTGTCATTTGCTACGATTTCTTCTTCCGTATTGTAACGTTTAAAATCTTCCCATCGTTTGTGATCATTTATTTCTACATCTGCACCATGAATAGATATTAAGTAAGGATTACTTTCATAATTTCTAGTATAGGACTCAAAAGAGTCTAGACCGCCACTAAATAGTAAAGCAGTTTCTGTACCAGAAATTATATTTTTCACTAATTTTTTTGAAATAAGTTCTCCTTTAATTGTTTTGTTTGGGTGGTACTTTGTAAACTCTTTTTTTAATTCGGTTAAGGAGTTAAAAAATATTTCATCTACTTCATCTACCACTACATCAAATCCTGCAAACCATGCTATAGGCATAATATTTGCTAAAAAAGGTATTACGGCAATGCTACTAGGAGTATTACTTATCTCTTTTTCATAAGTTACGTAATAAGGATTTTCTTTATTAAAATATTTTTGGATATCCTTACTTAGTTCATAGTCATATTCTATTGTAGAATTATCATTAGTAAATGATATATTCTTTAATGTACATTTTTTCATTTACGTATTTTTTTTAATAAGCTATTCATGGGCTTTTTAAATAAATCTTTCTCAAAAGGAATTAAGCCTAAAGTATACATAAGTGTGCCATATACTATAGTGTAAAGTATAGCCTTGTATATAAAATTAAACCAATCTTCACCTGGTATGAGGTTTATAAAATAAGCTATACCAAATACCAGTAGTATGGCAATACCTGTTTTGCTTAAAAGTTGTTTAAAAAAACGAATAATATTTAAGCCTATTTTTTTGTGGTAATAAAAATTCATTACATTTTGCACTATAACCCAAGCAACTACAGAACCAGTAATCATACCCAAAGCACCATTTTCTTGCGCTAATACCGCACCTAGTATGGTACCAAGTATCATAAAAGAAAGGTATAGAATCGCTTTAAATGCTAATTTACTTTTTGCTTCTAAAATTGAGTTTCCAAAACCTTGTACAAGTGGTAATGTATATGCTGCCATTATCATAATAGCAATGAGCCAAGCTTCATAACTACCTTCTGCTCCTAATGTTTTACCGACCCATAACAAAACAAATTGATGTCCGAAAAACAAAAATGCTCCAAAAATAAACATCAGGACAATAAAGGAAAGTCTTCCAATCTTTATCATCATATCTGTTAATTCTTCTCCTGTAGCTTTGCCTACAGTCATCTGTGTTGCTCTTGGTAAAAACACGCCAGAAATAGCAGTAGAGAATGCTCCGTAATAGGTACCTAATGTAATACCAATACCATAAATGGTTAATACTTCTGGAGGGCTTGTACTACCTAATACCCAGTGACCTGCTTTCCATTGGAAAATACTCACTAGTGCAAAGACAAAAATCCACCCAGAATAACTAAAAATTTGCTTTATAAAAACAAAAGAAAAACTGTGTAATTTTATTCTAACCTTCAATTTCTTAAAGACAAAAGTTAATGTAATTACAATAATTAGTAAGTTAAATACGGTATCTAGAATAACAAGTGAAATAGCTTTGCCACCTAATGTTAATACCGCTACAACAGTAAGAGAGCGTGTTATATACCGAATAATATTTAATGTCTTAGGAAATACAAAAGATTCGTAACCGTAGCAAATGCCCGTAAAAGCAGCACCTGGCAAACTTATAGCTAGGTTAAAAATTAAAATACCAAATATGGTCTTGGCTATTTTAATTTCTTCCCCATTCATTTTTGTAAAATAGGAGTCTATAAAGTAATTGTAAAACACAAGTCCTATAATTACAATTACTGCAGATATCACAAAGAAAATAAGCATGGTGGTTGCCAAAAAGTTTTCTTCCCCCTTTTTATCTTTCTCTGCTCTATACTTGGCTACAAAACGTACAATGGTACTATTTAGTCCAAAATCTAATAAAGATATTGTACCTACTAGCGCGCCTATGGTAATATATATACCATATTCTGAAGCTCCTATGTAACTTAAAATAAAAGGAGTTAATAAGATGCCCACTACATTTGTTAAAAATATAGTGGCATAATTTAAAAAGGCTCCTTTTTTTAATTGACTCAAAATGGTTTGGTTTTATGTTTACAACTAGTGGTTGCTAGTATTATAGTCTTCCGTGTACTGTTTTAGGATCTAGTATGCCTTTAACATCATACAAAATACCATTTGGCTTAAGTAAAGATTGTAGGTCTAGCTCCAAAAACTCTTTGTGTGCAACGGTTAATATAATTGCATCATAAGTACCTTGAGGTACGGTGGTAGTTGTTTCTAAATTGTATTCATGTACTACTTCTGCTGGGTTAGCCCAAGGATCGTAAATTGTAACCTGTGTACTATAACTCTCTAGTTGTTGTATAACATCTACAGCGCGTGTGTTACGTACATCTGGGCAGTTTTCTTTAAATGTAATACCCAAGACTAAAACATTCGCGTTCTTAATTTTTATATCTTCTTGTAGCATTAGTTTAATAACCTCAGAACCTACATAGCCACCCATGCTGTCGTTTAAACGTCTACCTGCTAATATAATTTCTGGATGGTACCCAAATTCTTGGGCTCTTTGTGCCAAATAATAAGGATCTACACCGATACAGTGACCACCAACCAAACCTGGCTTAAATGGTAAAAAGTTCCATTTTGTACCAGCGGCTTCTAGTACAGCATGTGTATCTATATCCATTAAGTTAAATATTTTAGCCAGCTCGTTTACAAAGGCAATATTAATATCTCGTTGCGAGTTCTCTATTACTTTTGCCGCTTCGGCTACTTTTATAGTTGGTGCTAAATGGGTGCCTGCTGTAATCACAGATTTGTATAGCGCATCTACTTTTTGTCCTATTTCTGGTGTAGAACCAGAAGTTACTTTTAATATTTTTTCTACCGTATGCTCCTTATCTCCCGGGTTTATACGTTCTGGAGAATAGCCAGCAAAGAAATCTACATTAAATTTTAAACCACTAACTTTTTCTAATACAGGAATACACTCTTCTTCTGTTGCACCTGGGTACACCGTAGATTCGTAAATTACAATATCTCCCTTTTTTAACACCTTACCAACAGTCTCACTAGACTTGTATAATGGAGTTAAATCTGGTCTGTTATTTTTATCTACAGGCGTAGGTACTGTTATCACAAAATAGTTACAGTCTTTAATGTCTTCTAAATTGTGAGAGCAAAACAAACCAGTGTCCATTTGCGCATTTGTACGCAATACACCTTGCAACACAGCATCTTCAACTTCTAGGGTGCTATCTGTTCCAGATTGTAATTCAGCAATTCTACCTTGGTTAATATCAAAACCAATTACAGGATATTTGGTTGCAAACAAGCGTGCTAATGGCAAGCCCACATATCCTAATCCTATTACAGCAATTTTTAAAGTACTCATAATGTAGTGTTTATTTCTTAAATTATTTTAAATTTTCCCAGTACCAATCTACGGCTTCTTTTAGGCCATCTTCAATGGTGTATTGTGGGTTGTAATTTAATAAGTTTTTAGCTTTGTCTATAGAGGCCAAAGAGTGTGGTACATCTCCTTGTCTTTCTGGACCAAACGTAACAGCAACATCTTTAATTTTAGGGTCAAACTTACTTAGGTATTCTTTTAACAAAGTAGTTAACTCATTTAAGTCTGTACGCTCGCCACAAGCAACATTGTACACTGTATTTACAGCTTCTTTGTTGGTTGTAGTCAGCGCTAAAACATTCATTTGTATTACATTGTCTATATACGTAAAATCTCTAGAAAAAGATCCGTCTCCGTTAATTTTAGGAGACTCGTAATCCATAAACTGCATTACAAATTTAGGAATAACAGCGGCATAAGCCCCTTTAGGATCTTGTTTTCGTCCAAAGACATTAAAATAACGCAAGCCAACCGTTTCTATACCGTATGTTTTAGAAAAAATATCAGCATACAATTCATTCACATATTTTGTTATGGCGTACGGAGACAACGGTTTTCCTATCACATGTTCTACCTTAGGTAAACCTTTAGAATCGCCATACGTAGATGAGCTAGCAGCATAAACAAAACGTTTTACACCATTATCTCTTGCAGCGACTAACATATTTAAAAAACCAGATACATTAACAGCATTACTTGTAATAGGATCGTTTATAGATCTAGGAACAGAACCCAAAGCAGCTTGGTGTAAAATGTAATCTACGCCTGTAGTTGCTTTTTTACAATCGTCTAAAGTACGAATGTCGCCCTCTATTAATGTAAATTTTGGGTTGTTAAAGTGTTGTTCTATGTTTTTCTTGTGTCCTGTAGCAAAGTTGTCTAAACAAGTAACTTTATTGCCATTTTTTAGTAAAGCTTCAATTAAATTAGAGCCAATAAAACCGGCACCGCCAGTTACTAAAATATGCAAGTTAGCGTCTAGTTGTAATGTTGTAATATCCATTTATTGTTTTTGAAAATATACGAGTGAATTTAAAGTGCGAAATAACTGCTTTTTTATTTAAAGCAATGTTATTTCCGATGAATTGTAATTTATAGTGGTTAAAGTTTTAATATCTCTTTTAAAATTGCCGTTTAGGAGCTAATTTATTTTAATTTTTGTGTCTAAATAAAGTCGATTTTAGCTAAAAAAACCAGCGTGTAAAAAGTGAAGCAAAAAAGAGTTTTTTGTTATTGTTTTGTAGGAGCCTCATATAGGGCAGGATTGTTATTTTTATTCTTGGCATTAAAGTTGGTGTAACTCTAAATTGAAGAAAGATTGGGTGCTAAGTAAAGCCTTACACAGTATTTAATCGATTTTTATACAAGTTTACCGATTTATTAAAGTACTACTCCTTAAATGAAAAAAATTACGATAAATTTGAAAATTAGTAGAGAATAGGAAACACTTTTATTCGTATTAAATTAAATATATGCCAGAACAAAGTAAAATATGGTTGTCATCTCCGCACATGGGTGGAGAGGAACAAAAATTTGTAAAAGAAGCTTTTGACACCAATTGGATAGCTCCTTTGGGACCAAATGTTACTTCTTTTGAAAATGCAATAGCAACCTATATAGATAGTAATGTGTTTACTGCAGCGCTTAGTTCTGGAACAGGAGCAATACATTTGGCATTAGAGATATTAGGTGTTTCTGCTGGTGACGAGGTGCTATGTCAGACATTTACTTTTTCTGCATCTGCCAACCCAATAAAATATTTGGGTGCTACTCCTGTATTTGTAGACTGTGAAGTAGACACTTGGAATATGTCTCCTAAATTATTAAAAGAAGCTATTGTAGATAGAATTGCAAAGGGTAAAAAACCTAAGGCAATAGTAGCGGTACATTTGTATGGGATGCCGTATAATGTTACCGAAATTACAGCTGTTGCAAAAGAATTTGATATTCCTGTAGTAGAAGATAGTGCAGAAGCTTTAGGGAGTACATTTAAAGGTGAAAAATGTGGTAGTTTTGGTGCTATTGGTATTTTATCTTTTAATGGAAATAAAATAATTACAACATCTGGTGGCGGCGCATTGGTTACCAAGGATGAAAACATAAAGAATAAAGCAATTTTCTTAGCGACACAGGCTAGAGAAGATGCTCCTCATTACCAACATAGCGTTGTTGGGTACAATTATAGAATGAGTAATGTCTTGGCCGGAATTGGTCGTGGACAAATGCTTGTTTTAGATGAAAGAGTAGCGGCTAGAAGAGCAAATTATCAGTATTATTACGATAATTTACAAACAATAGAAGAAATTGAATTTTTAAACGAACCAGAAGGTTCTTTTTCTAATAGATGGCTAAGTTGTATTTTAACACCATCTTTTAAAGTTAGAGAAGAAATTAGATTACTATTGTTAGAGGAAAATATAGAGTCCCGTCCGTTATGGAAACCGATGCATTTACAACCTGTCTTTAACGGTTGTGCTAGTTATATGGATGGAACATCTGAAAATCTTTTTGAAAGAGGCTTGTGTTTGCCAAGTGGTTCTAATTTAGAAAAAGAAGATTTAGAAAGAGTTGTACGTATTATAAAGTCTAAGTTTTTATGATTAAAAATTACTTAAATAATAATGTAGCTAGATATGCCTCTAAATGGCTTGTCTTGGGTATAGATGTGGTTGTTATGATAATTGCCTTTATCCTATCTTACCTTATTAGATATAATTTAACGTTGGAATTTGATGTGGCACAACTGCCGTTTCAGATTCCTATAGTGGCTGTTGTTTCTACCGTGGCTTTTTTAATAACAGGTTCTTATAAAGGAGTTGTTAGACATACAGGGGTTAAAGATGTCTACAACATTTTTAACGCGATTTGCTTGTCTAGTATTTTGATGATTTTATTGGTCTTGGCGAATAAGAAATTGGCTGTTTTTGGGTGGACAACCATTCCTTTACAGATTATTATTGTACACAGTTTAATAGGCTTTTTGGCATTATCTGCTTCTAGATACTTATTTAAATCTTTATACAATACCATAGTTAATAAAAGCTTACACAATACAAAGCGTGTTCTAATATATGGAGCAGGTGAGTCTGGTATTATTACACACAGTGCCATTACAAACCATTCTAAATCTAATGTAAAGGTTGTTGGGTATATAGATAACAATAACAAAAAGGTAGGCAAAAGTATAAACGGAGTTAAGGTATACAGTAAACAAGATCTTAATGAGGAGTTTATTGTTGCAAATAGTATCTCTGAGGTTATTTTTTCTATTCAGAATATAAACCCTACAGCGTTAAGAGAGTTGGTAGAGGGTATGGTAGATTATCCTGTGAAGGTTAAAATTGTACCGCCAGTTGAAGATTGGATTAATGGGGAATTAAAATTCTCGCAGATTAAACAAGTACAGATTGAAGATCTATTAGATAGAGCACCCATAACTATTGAAAATTCTAAAATATCTGGGGAATTAAAAGATAAAGTAGTTGTAGTTACAGGTGGTGCAGGTTCTATAGGGAGCGAGTTGGTGCGCCAAATATGCAAATACGATTATAAATCTTTAATTGTTATAGACCAAGCAGAATCTGCTTTGTACGATTTACAACAGGAATTAAAACAAAACGGATTTCATAACTTCTTACCTATTGTTGGCGATATTAGAGACAAGAATAGACTAAACCATATTTTTACAGAGCACAATCCAAGTATTATATTTCATGCAGCAGCATACAAGCATGTTCCTTTAATGGAGTATAATTCTTATGAGGCCATAAAAATTAATGTTGCGGGTACAAAGGTGTTGGCAGATTTGGCAATACAGCACAATGTAGAAAAATTTGTGTTTGTATCTACAGATAAAGCGGTAAACCCAACCAATGTTATGGGGGGTACCAAACGAATTGCAGAAATGTATATTAGTTGCATGCAGCAAGAACAAAAAACGAAGTTTATTACGACTCGTTTTGGTAATGTTTTAGGTTCTAATGGGTCTGTAATTCCGTTATTTAAAAAACAAATAGATAAAGGAGGTCCGTTAACCGTGACACACAAAAATGTAACTCGTTTTTTTATGACTATTCCAGAAGCATCTCAATTGGTATTAGAGGCTGGAGCAATGGGAGAAGGCGGAGAGATCTTTATATTTGATATGGGTAAATCTGTTAAGATATTTGATCTTGCTAAGAACATGATTAAACTTTGTGGTTTAAAATATCCTGAAGAAATGGATATTAAAATTACAGGACTTAGACCAGGAGAAAAGTTGTATGAAGAGCTTTTGGCGAATGGAGAAAATACAATGCCTACGTATCATAAAAAAATAATGATAAGTAGAGTAAGAGGACTAGATTATTTAAAAACACGTTCTTTAATAGATGAGTTGTGTATAAATAATATGTTCTTTAAGTCTAATACCATAAGCTTAATGAAACAAATAGTTCCAGAGTTTATCTCTAGCAATTCTGACCTTTGCGAAGTAGATAAAGAAATGGCAAAAGACAAAGAACAAAATATACTAACAAACATTAACTAAGTAAACATAACTATATGAAAACCATCCAATCAATTTTAAATAAAGTTCTCCCATTTTTTATCATTGCAATTTTATTTTCTTGTGCTTCAAAAAAAGATGTAGTTTATTTTCAAAACTTATCTGCTTTTGAAACAATGGTAGCTACAGAAACATACACGCCAAGATTAAAAGTGGGTGATAAAGTAGCATTGAGTATTACAAGTGAAAATCCAATTGCAAGTGCACCTTTTAATATGTCTACGGGTGTTACGGCTAGTGGTGAACAAGCAACTGCTGGGATGACGTATTATTTAGTAGATGTAGATGGTAACATTACATTGCCAGTTTTAGGAGTGCAACAAGTAAAGGGAATGTCTATTCCTGAGGTAAAAGCATCTGTACGAAGTAAATTAATAGATGGTGGTCTTTTAAAAGATCCACAAGTAATTGTAGCTTTAGATGGTTTTAATATTACTGTTTTAGGACAAGTTAGATCTCCAGGTACATTTTATATTCCAGGACAACGTATTACAGTATTACAGGCCTTAGGTTTGGCAGGTGATTTAGATATTACAGGGAATAGAAGTAACGTTTTAGTAATGAGAGACTTTAATGGTACCAAAGTGTCTACACGTATAGATTTAACAAGAAAAGAAGTTTTAAATTCTCCTGTATATTACCTTACACAAAACGATGTAATTTACGTAGAACCAAATCAATCTAAAATTAACGAATCTAAATCTAGTAATAGAGCCTTAACATTATCTGTGGCTTCTTTATTATTAACACTAACAACTACGGTTGTCGTTTTATTAAGAAACTAAAATTAGATACAATTAAAGATTTAGACGTTAAAAAATATGGAAATAAATTCTACCAGTAGTGGTATAAAAAGCGGTATTGACATTAAAGAAATTATTAAAAACTACACCAAACATTGGAAGTGGTTTGTAGTTTCTGTGTTTTTAGCATTGGCGCTAGCTTTTGTTTACCTCAGGTATACGGTACCTCAATATTCGGCTATTGCTAAAATTCAGATTATATCTGAACAAGGTTCTAAAAGTGAGTTGAGTGTTTTAAAAGACATGGGTGGGTTTTCTTCGGATGGCGATGTAGAGGTGTTGGATGAGATACTATCTATTAAATCGAGATCTAATTTTATAGAGGTAGTTAAAAATTTAAATCTAAATGTAAGAGTATTTACAGAGGGTCGGATTTTAGAAACAGAAGTTTATAAAAAACCGCCGTTTACATTTAACTTCTTAGAACATGATTCTATTGTAGATAAAGCGAATCTTTCATTTTATATCAATTACATCTCTGAAGATAAGTTTGGGTATTCTAAGACAGCAGAATCTAAAGTAAAGAAATTTACTTTTGGATCTAAAGTGCCAACAGCAGCAGGTGATATTGTAATAACACCAGCTTTTACAAACCCAAAAGGATACAAAGGGAGAAAATTTAAGGTTATAGTTAGTCCTGTAGAGGCAATAGCAGGAGCGTATAGAGGAAAAGTAAGTATAGCGCCTACAGAAAAGGGGTCTAAAATGTTAGATTTGTTTTTAACAGATGTAGACCAACAAAAAGCCAAAGATGTTCTAGATGAATTGATTAGAATAAACAATAAAAACGCACTGGACGCAAGAAAAGCTATCGCCGATAAAACATCTAATTTTATTGATGATAGAATAAAGGTTATTGCCTCTAGTTTGTCTGGTTACGACCAAGAAGAGCAAGAATTTAAAAGTGAAAAAGGAGTTTCCGATATTCAAGGGGAGACCAGTTTTAATTATACGATGAGTACCTCTAGTAGTCAAGAATTAGAGAGTGCTAGAATACAATTGGGAATTGTAGATGCGATGAAAGACCAGGTTGAAAATCAAAATGGTTTTAATGTTTTACCAACCGGGGTTATGCAAGATCCTTCTATTTCTAGCTCTGTAAGTAAATACAACGAATTGGTTATTACTAGAAATAATCTTTTAAAGAATGCGAGCGCTAATAACCCAGCTGTACTTGCTTTAAACGATCAGCTATCTGGTATTAAGCAGGGAGTGGCATCTAGTTTATCTAGTACAAAAAACGCGCTGGGATTGCAGGTTAATAATTTAAGCAAGCAGGTAAGTCAGTTTAGATCT
This sequence comes from Cellulophaga sp. 20_2_10, assembly GCF_023476645.1. Taxonomy (GTDB): domain Bacteria; phylum Bacteroidota; class Bacteroidia; order Flavobacteriales; family Flavobacteriaceae; genus Cellulophaga. Next base: position 685,844 of record NZ_JAMCOJ010000001.1, on the reverse strand, counting down.
AAGCTGTATACATCGCCAACGAACCAAAGAAAATTAACAGACATAACTAGAAAGCAAAATAGTATAGAAGGTATTTATTTGTTTTTATTACAACGAAGAGAAGAGTCTCAGATTGCTTTTGCATCTGCAACTCCTAAACTAAAAACGATAGATAATGCGTACAATTACGGGTATGGTCCTGTATATCCTGTAAAGAGAAATATTTATTTGTTAGCACTAGTAGCAAGTCTATTTATACCTTTTGGATTTATATATGTAAGCGATTTATTAGATAACAAAATTCATAATAAATTAGATTTAGAAAAACTAGTAGGATCTATACCAGTGCTTGCAGAAATACCAAGTTTAGGTAAAAATCCAGGATTGGTAAAAAAGAACGACAGATCTGTACAAGCAGAAGCTTTTAGAATTCTGCGTACTAATATAGATTACTTTATGCAGTCTAATACCAATGGTAAAAAGAACAATATTGTATTTATGACTTCTAGTGTATCTGGAGAGGGTAAAACCTTTTTAGCATCTAACTTGGCACTTATTTTTGCAAATACAGATAAGAAAGTATTGTTGGTAGGAGCAGATATTAGAAATCCTAAATTGTATACATTTTTTGATCCTTCTGAAGAAAAAGGAAATACAAGAAAGAAAAACGTTGGTCTTACAGAGTACTTAACATCTGATATTGGTGTTCGTGATATAATTAAGTCTACCGTTTTAGGAGAAACTAAATTAGATATTATCTACTCTGGTAAAATTCCGCCAAACCCGGCAGAGTTATTAATGAGTACTAAGATGAAGACCTTATTTGAAGAAGTGTCTGAGCAGTACGATTATGTTATTGTAGATACAGCGCCTATGGTTGTGGTTACAGATACGTTATTAATAAGCAAGTATGCAGATCAGTTATTGTATGTTACAAGAGCTGGTTCTACAGAAAATAAAGTAATACAACACCCAATACACTTAAAACAAGAAGGCAAGATTAATAACCTTAGCTTTATTGTGAATGATGTACCAGAAGCCGATTTAGGTTACGGTGGTAAATACGGATACGGTTATGGTGTAAATAAGAAAAGATGGTGGCATTTATTTAAAAAATAAAGATTCCATTTATAAAATAAAAATCCCAGCTCTACTAAGGCTGGGATTTTTATTTTAACCAAAATTATAATTTGTATTTTCTATAATTGGTTTAAGTTTTTCAATTGTTTTTAATGGTAGCTTTATTTCTTTTAGAGTTTTTAGCTGCCTGCTATTATGAACATCTGAACCAGCAAAGTTGTACATGTTAGCATCCAATAGTTTTAAAGCTGCTTTGTGTACCTCTGGGCCATAATAATTACAGAGCGACAGTAGGTTTAATTGAAAAAATGTACCTAGCTCTTTGTAATACTGATAATCACCAAATTTGTTGTGTACAAAAGCATACCGTTCTGGATGTGCTAGAATAGGTGAAATTGGTAACTGATTTAATTTCTGTACAGCCGCTTTAAAATTAATAGATTCTTGTAAAAAAGACATCTCTATTAATATAAAATCTTCTTTTAAAGGCATAAAGGTTTTTGTATCTATGATGCTTTCAAAATAAGGATCTACCATATGCTCTGCCGCAACTTCTATGGTAAAAGAGTCCAGATTGTTATTCTTTAGTTCGTTTTGTAACAGCGCCAAAGATGCTTTAATCGTTTGCGGTGTGTTTGGGTAATAGCCACTCATAATATGTGGTGTAGCTATAAAATTAGTTACTCCAAATTCTTTAAACCCTTTTAAAATGGCAATAGATTCTTCAGGTGTTTTTGCACCGTCATCTATACCGGGTAGAATGTGATTATGAATATCTGTAAACCCCTCTAAATAGTCAACTAAAAAATATTTTTTACTAAAAAAATGAAACATTAAAATGTATTTCTCTTTGAGTTACTTAGAACTTATAATTTTTTTACGTACTTGGTAATAATAACAACCTGTTGTCCGTCTACTTTACCTTCTATGTATTCTGCATTTTCGTGATCTAAAGATACCCTACGTACTGCAGTTCCTCTTTTAGCAATCATGCTAGATCCTTTAACCGGTAAATCTTTGATAAGAACAACACTATCGCCAGCATTAATAATAACACCATTACTGTCTCTGTGTATTATTTTGTCTTCGTCGGCTTCACCTTCATTTGTTGCTTTTGCCCATTCTAAATTGTCATCATCTAGATACATCATATCTAAAAGATCTTGTGGCCAACCTTCTTTACGCAATCTACTAAGCATGCGCCAAGCAATAATTTGTACAGGTATTTGCTCACTCCACATACTGTCATTTAAACAGCGCCAGTGGTTAGGGTCTGTTTGCTCTGGATCTTCTATTTGCGTAATACATGTAGCACAAGCAAATATAGTGTCCTGTAAATCTCCGTTTTTAGCAGGTAAAACTGCATAAGGAGCTAAATTTTCTTCATTGGAGCAAAGTTCACATTTGTTTTGGCTTCGTTTACTTAATTCTCTTTCGATGCTCATACGATATTTCTTTAATTATTATTTTTCAAAAATACGTATAATGTTTGTTCTAAACTTAGTAAGTGCACAAGTTTAATTTTAGATATATAATTCTATTTCTACAAGTAGTTTTTACTAGAAAATCCTGTTTTTTATGCTTAAATTCGCATCTCAAACTAAACCATAAATACCCTTGAAGGATACCTTAAAACACCGTGGTAAACGCAACCTTTTAGCAGACATTTTAATAGCCAAAGGAATTACTGATACATTGGTAATTGAGGCAATTAAAAAGGTGCCTAGACATTTGTTTTTAGACAGTAGTTTTGAAGATCACGCCTATCAAGACAAAGCATTTCCTATAGGAGCGGAGCAAACAATTTCTCAGCCTTATACTGTTGCCTTTCAGTCGCAATTGTTAGAGGTAAAGCCAAACGATGTTATTTTAGAAATAGGAACAGGTAGTGGGTACCAAACAGCAGTTTTATTACAACTTGGTGCGCGTGTTTTTACTATAGAAAGACAATCTCAGTTATTTAAAAAGAACAAGTTGTTTTTTCCTAAAATGGGAATTAGACCTAAAAAGGCAATTCTAGGAGATGGTTATAAAGGGTATCCAGAAGAAGCACCTTACGATGGTATTATAGTTACGGCAGGTGCGCCAATAGTGCCTAAGCCGTTACTAGCGCAATTAAAAATAGGAGGTAGGTTGGTGATACCAGTTGGGGTAGTAGACCAAATAATGACGCTGTTTGTACGTAAATCTGAGTTAGAGTTTGAAAAGCAGGAATTTGGTTCTTTTAAATTTGTACCACTTCTAGAAAATAAAAACTAGTTGTTAAAACTTTTTTTAACGCGGTCTAAATCTCTTTTGTTATCTCTATCTTTAATACTGTCTCGTTTATCGTGTAGCTTTTTACCCTTGGCTAATGATATGTTTATTTTGGCAAGACCTCTATCATTTAAAAAAAGATTAAGCGGTACAATTGTTAGTCCAGAATTTTTTACTTCTTTCTCTAACTTTTTTAATTCTCCTTTATTTAATAATAACTTACGTTCTGCCTTTGGTTTGTGATTGTAGTGAGAGCCGTGAGAGTACTCGTCTACCTGCATATTTATAATAAAAAGTTCACCTCTATCGTTAAACTCGCAAAAACTTTCTGTAATAGATGCTTTGCCTTCACGAATAGACTTTATCTCAGTTCCAGATAATACTAAGCCAGCTGTATAAGTATCAATAAGCTCATACTCAAACCTAGCTCTTTTGTTTTTTATATTTATTTTTTTCTGCATCATAGAGTACAAAAATAGAATAATTTAAACCAATTTTGTAAAGAATTTAAAAGCATTACAACTAATGCACTAAAGATTTTATTTTATGATGAAAAAAACGATACTTTTCTTATTGCTGATAGTAATTGCAGCTTGTAAGAATGAAAAGAAGGAAGAAGTAACAGCACAAACAATTGTTGATAAATCTATTGAGGTTACCGGAGGTGATTTGTATCAAACAAAAAATATTTCTTTTGAGTTTAGAGATAAAAAGTATGTGTTAGAGCAAACTGATGGAAAAAAGGTAATGAAGCGCATTTTTATGCAAGATTCTTCTAGTATTACGGATGTTAAAGCGGAAAAGTTTAGCAGATTGGTAAATGATAGCCTTGTTGTGGTAGTAGATTCTATGGCTAAAAAATATGACAATGCTATAAATTCAGTTTTTTACTTTGCACTTTTACCTTATGGTTTAAATGATGCTGCGGTAACTAAAAAATACTTGGGAGAAGTTACTATTAAAGGGAAAGACTATTACAAAGTAAAAGTTACTTTTAGTGAAGAGGGTGGAGGCGATGATTTTGACGATACGTACCTGTATTGGTTTAATAAAGAGACTTTTAAGCCCGATTATTTAGCATATAAGTTTTTTGTGAATGATGGAGGTATGCGTTTTAGAGTAGCGTATAACGAGAGAGTTGTAAACGGAATTAGATTTGTAGATTATGAAAACTACAAACCTAAAACCGAATCTGATAAGATTTTAGAAATAGATAGTATGTACCTGAATAATGGTTTAGAATTGCTATCTAAAATAGAGTTGAAAAATATTACTCTCGACTAATATCTAAATTAAGTTTGCTAGCAGTGGCTTGGTCACCAATAATTGTAACGGTATATAAGCCACTGTTATCATAATCGTCTATCTGTGGGTATTTTTCTTCGCCAATAATAGCATTTACAAATTGATTAATGGTATTGCTATGCCCTACAACTAGTACTTTTTTACCAAAATTATCTGTAACAAACTGTTGCGGATCTATTGTAGTAGGATCATAACTAGTTACCGTAATATTTTTTTGAATGGCTGTTGGTGCTGCCGTCATTTGTGTTCTTTGGTAATCTGTAGAGTATATAGCATCAAAATCTACAGGCTCAAAAGCTTTCGCCCAAAATATAGACCTTCCCAAACCTTGTTGCGATAATTCTGGATCTTGGTTTTCTTGATTAGATCTGTCTTTTTCTGCGTGTCTTATAAAGTAAAAGGTAGATACCGTGTTATCTGCTGGTTCTTCTTTTGGTGCGTCTTTTGTGTCTTTGCAGCTAAATAATCCTGTGAATAGAAGTACTAAAAAAATAGATTTTATAAATTTCATTTTAAAATAAATTATTGAGGTTGTTGTATGTAGTATAACTTAATTTTTAGTAGAAAAGTATATTGCTTTTCTATTAAAAAGTTAGGGGTATGCTTGTATTTAAGGTATTATAGAAAAATCTATATTTTAACTTCTTTTTCTATAAGGTGGTTAATGTAGGTAACCGTATTTAAAAGGTATTTGCGATCTTGAGTAACAGTGGCCATAGCTACAGAACCTTGTAACATCGTATAGAGCTGTTTTGCAAATTGCAAGGGCGATACAGGTAGTTTTAGTTCATTGTTATTTACACCTATTTCTAATACTGCTGCTATTTTACCTTCTATGGTACGTACTATTTCTTTGGCTGCACCAGATAACGTCTTGTTGTTGTATTCTGCATCTACACCTACATTAATTATTGGACAGCCGCCCATATCTAATGTAAAAACGGCATATTGCCTGTAGAAGCTTGTTAAACTGAATATTTTATCTAAAGAATTACCTTCAATTTCTAAACGCTCATCAATCTTAGCTAAAAGCTTGTTTGTATTGTATTCAAAAGCAGCTAATGCTATTTCTTCTTTGTTTTTAAAATTACCATATAAAGCACCTTTTGTTAGTCCAGTTGCTTTGGTAATATCGCTCATACTTGTACCAACATAGCCTTGCTTGCTAAATATTGGCGCAGAAGTTTTTATTATGAATTCTTTAGTTTTTTCTGCCTTAGTGGACATATGCTTCTTGGTTGTTTCTACGAATATATAAAATCTATAAAATAGAACCATAAAAAAAGCTCCCTTAACGGAAGCTTTTTTACTATTCTTGTCACTTTTTCTTATTTCTCGTTTCTAAATACCAGTTTATTATCAAAACTATCTATTAAAACAATGCTATCGGTGGCTACATTACCAGCCAATATTTCTTTAGATAAGTTATTTAATACTTCTTTCTGAATTGTTCTTTTTACGGGTCTAGCTCCATATTGCGGATCGTAACCTTTGTCTGCTAAAAACAATACAGCTTCATCTGTAGCATCTATTGTAATGTTTTGTTCTGCAACCAATTTCTTAAGACTATTTAATTGTATACGAACAATTTTTATGATGTCTTTTTTAGATAATGGTGTAAACATTAAAATATCATCTATTCTATTTAAAAACTCTGGCCTAATACTAGATCTTAATAATCCTAATACATCTGCTTTTGCAGCTTCAGTTGCTTTTATAGCATCTTTATGCTTGTCAAAACTTTCTTGTATTATAGAACTACCTATATTACTTGTCATGATAATAATGGTATTCTTAAAATCTGCTACTCGTCCTTTGTTATCTGTTAGTCTTCCTTCATCTAACACTTGTAATAAAATATTAAAAGTATCTGGATGTGCTTTTTCTATTTCATCTAACAATATAACAGAATAAGGTCTACGTCTAACAGCTTCAGTTAATTGTCCGCCTTCATCATAACCAACGTATCCCGGAGGTGCACCAACCAATCTACTTACAGAGTGTCGTTCTTGGTACTCACTCATATCTATTCTAGTCAATGCATTTTCGTCATCAAATAAATACGATGCTAGTGTTTTTGCCAATTCTGTTTTACCAACACCTGTTGTACCTAAAAATAAGAACGAACCAATTGGGCGTTTGGCATCTTGCAAGCCAGACCTGCTTCTTCTAATGGCGTCAGACACTGCTACTATAGCTTCTTCTTGCCCAACAACACGTTTGTGTAAAACGGACTCAAGATCAAGTAACTTTTCTCTTTCGCTTTTTAGCATCTTGGTTACAGGTATACCTGTCCATTTAGCTACAACATCAGCAATGTCTTCATAGGTTACTTCTTCTTGTATTAAAGTACCGTGACTTTGTTGTTCTGCTAATGTATTCTGCAGTTTTTCTAAAGCCTCTTGCGATTCTTTAATTTTACCGTAGCGTATTTCTGCTACTTTACCATAATCACCATTACGTTCTGCGCGTTCTGCTTCTATCTTATAGTTTTCTATATCTTGTTTTACTTGCTGTATATTGTCTACAACTGTTTTTTCGCTATCCCATTTGGCAAAAATTTCGTTGCGTTCTTCTTTAATATTAGCAAGATCTATGTTTAGGCTCTTTAATTTATCCTTGTCATCTTCCCTTTTAATAGCCTCAATCTCTATTTCTAGTTGCATTATTTTACGATCTAAAACATCTAACTCTTCTGGTTTAGAGTTAATTTCCATTCGTAATTTAGCCGCAGCCTCGTCCATTAAATCTATGGCCTTATCTGGTAAAAATCTATTTGTAATGTAACGTTGAGATAATTCTACGGCGCCAATTACAGCCTCATCTTTAATGCGTACTTTATGGTGTGCCTCATACTTTTCTTTAATTCCCCTTAAAATAGAGATCGAACTTTCTGTACTAGGCTCATCTACTACAATTTTCTGAAATCTACGCTCTAGGGCTTTATCCTTTTCAAAATACTTTTGATATTCGTCTAGGGTAGTAGCACCAATTGCGCGTAACTCTCCACGGGCTAAAGCAGGTTTTAAAATGTTAGCAGCATCCATTGCACCATCTCCACCACCAGCACCAACAAGTGTGTGTATCTCATCTATAAACAATACTATTTGTCCGTCTGCAGATGTTACCTCTTTAATAACAGACTTTAGTCTTTCCTCGAATTCACCTTTGTATTTTGCACCTGCAATTAGTGCTCCCATATCTAAAGAATAAATAATTTTATCCTTTAAGTTTTCAGGAATATCTCCTTGAATTATACGGTGTGCAATTCCTTCTGCTATTGCGGTTTTACCAACACCTGGCTCACCAACTAACATTGGATTGTTCTTTGTTCTACGAGATAAAATTTGCAATACTCTACGTATTTCTTCATCTCTACCAATTACTGGGTCTAACTTACCTTCATCTGCTAATCTGTTTAAGTTTTTAGCATATTTTTCTAATGAATTATAGTTTTCTTCTGCACTTTGCGATGTTACGTTGTTGCCATTTCTTAATTCTGTAATAGCAGCAGTTAAATCTTTTTCTGTTACTCCTTGATCTTTTAGAATCTGAGAAATTTTACTTTTAGATTTAAAAACAGCTAAGAGTAAGTGTTCGGTAGATACGTACTCATCATTCATTTTTTTAGCAACAATGATAGCTTCGTTAACTGTTTTACCAGCTTCACGAGACATTATAATATCTCCGCCAGTTACTTTTGGTAAACTCTGTAGCTCTTTGTCTATAATTTGTGTTAATAACGCAACGTTTACATTCAGCTTTTTTAGGATGAAAGGCATTACGTTTTCATCTACCTTAATTAGCGCTTTAAATAAATGTTCGTTCTCTATTTGCTGGTTTCCAAGCTCTTGAGCAAGTAATTGTGCTTGCTGTAAGGATTCTTGGGATTTTATTGTGAAATTATTAATGTTCATATATGTTGTATTTTTTAGAGTATTAGTATTTTTACAAGATAAAAGACAATTACCTTACCAAACACAAACGTAAGACAAAATGGCTGTTTTTATTCGATTAAGCAAGACATTTAGTCAGTTGTAAGTTTAGGCAATTAGATCGACTTAACTATAAATTTAAGAATTATAATGGGATTATTTACAGGTTTATTTGGTGGTAATGGAGAAAAAAAAGAGGAGAAGCAGCTGCCTTGGATTCCTTTAACTACTGTGGAGCAGTTAAAAGAGATTGAAACAAAATCTAAAACTAAAACGCAAATTATTTTTAAGCACTCTACCAGTTGTGGTATTAGCCGTATGGTTATTAAAATGTTTAGAGATACTTATGACTATACAGAAGAACAGGTAGATTTGTATTATCTAGATTTATTACAATACAGAGAGGTTTCTAATGAAACGGGGTACAAATTTCAGGTGATGCATCAATCGCCACAATTAATAGTGGTTAAAAACGGTGTAGCAGTGGCTAATGCATCTCATGGTAGTATAAACGAATTGCATTTAGAGAAATACATTTAAAAGAAGAGCTATCTTTTAAACTTAAAAAAGCCCCTGCATGCGCAAGGGCTTTTTTTTTGTATTCTTAAATTAAGGTTAAGAATGTACTTCTTGCTTAGTTTAGATGAAGTTCCATTTTAATGCTACTCCTTTTATAGACAACATCTGGCTCTATAGGGATTTCTATAAACCCCATTTTTTTATAAATGTGTAAGGCATTTTTAAGTTTTATGCTAGAGTATAAAATGACCTTGCTCCATTGTTCTTTTTTTGCAAAATCTATGGCGTAATTTAAAAGTGCTTGTCCTATTCGCTTTCCTTGGTGATCTTCTGCTACTGCCATTTTGCCAAGTTCGTATACGTTGTCTTCAATCTTAATATAGGCTAAGCAGCCCACAATAGTTTTATCAATTTTAGCAAAAAAAATGTAACCTCCTTTATTTATAATATTCTCTTCGCACTTGTCTAAGAGTTCAATGTCTTTTTCTTCTACTTCAAAAAACTTTTTTATCCACTCTAAATTTAGTTTTTTAAAGGTTTTAGCGTATTTTGGCTGATAGGGAATAAATGTTAAATTATTTATCATAAAGTATAATTTTAAGCAGTTGTTTCCGTTAGACGATTAAACTTTACCTTAAACCAGTTTTTAGGGGGGATATAATCTAAATGTTAAACCAAAACGTATATAAACTAAACCAAAAAGATTAGCTTAAGTCAAGTTAATAAATTAAACTGAATTAATAGTATTGTTATGAGTGAGAAAAAGAGTAATACGGGATTAAAGGTACTTGCTGTTTTATTGGGAGTGGGATTGTTAGGTTCTATAGCCTACACAGTATCATTGTATAAAGACAGAGAAAGAACCAAAACTGTTTTAACACAAGAGAAAGAATATGTAGTTAATGATTTAACTAGCTTACAGTCTGAGTATGATAAAGCTATTATGGAGAGCAATGCTACAAATGAAGAATTGGTAGAAGCTAGAGATAGAATTGCGAAATACATTGATTCTGTTAAAACAATGAAGACAGACATATCTTCTTTATCTAGATACAGAAGACAAGTAGATTTGTTAAAGAAAGAAAGAGCTTTTTTACTTAGAAAAGTAGATTCTTTAACTACATCTAACTCGATGTTAGCAATGGAAAGAGATAGTACATACCAAGAGTTATCTAAACAAACTGTTTTTAATGATTCTTTAGTAGTACAAAATACGCAGTTGGCTGATGCAGTAGAAAAAGGTTCTGCATTAAACTTAGCTAAATTTTCTGTAGATGCAGTAAAAGAACGTGGTAGTGGTAAATTAGTTTCTACGACTAGAGCAGGTAGAGCAGACAAGCTTAAAATTTGTTTTACAGTTGCAGATAATGCAATTGCACAAGCTGGTGATAGAGAATTTTATTTAGAAGTATTAGATCCTCAAGGAAATGTTTTAGGAGAAGGAACTACTAAATCTAACGAAGGTGGTGCATCTTTAACTTTTAGTAAAGCAACTGCTTTTTATTACGAAAACAGAACATTAGATATTTGTGATTACGTAAACAAACCAGTAGGTGATTTTCAAAAAGGAAATTATATGGCTATTGTTTATGATTCTAAATTGAAGATATTAGGTAAGAGCGAGTTTACTCTTAAATAGACCTAAATAATACATATAAAAAAAGGTGCAATCTTTAGATTGCACCTTTTTTGTTTTTAGAGGTAATTGATTTTTTATTTTAAAGAACCAACCATTTCTTCTGGCTTTACCCAGTCATCATATTGTTCTGCAGTTACGTACCCTAAATTAATAGCTTCTTCTTTTAAGGTTGTACCATTCTTGTGTGCGGTGTTTGCAATTTCAGCAGCTTTATAGTACCCAATTTTAGTATTTAAAGCGGTTACAAGCATTAATGAATTGTTTAGTAACTCTTTAATTATTGCGTGATTAGGCTCTATGCCAGCAACACAATTAATATCAAAACTTACACAAGCATCGCCAATTAATTGAGCAGATTGTAATATGTTAGCAGCCATCATTGGTTTAAATACATTAAGCTCGTAATGACCTTGTGTACCACCAACAGAAATAGCAACATCGTTACCCATAACCTGTGCACAAACCATTGTTATGGCTTCACATTGTGTTGGGTTAACTTTTCCTGGCATAATAGAACTTCCAGGTTCGTTAGCAGGTATAACTATTTCGCCAATTCCAGAACGTGGACCAGAAGCCATCATTCTAATATCGTTTGCAATTTTATTTAAAGAAACAGCTAATTGTTTTAAGGCTCCGTGGCTTTCTACAATTGCATCATGCGCAGCTAAAGCTTCAAACTTATTTTCTGCTGTTATAAATGGTAATCCCGTAAATTCTGCAATGTATTTTGCAACAAGGACATCATAACCGGCAGGAGTATTTAATCCTGTACCAACAGCAGTACCACCAAGAGCAAGCTCACTTAAATGTGGTAATGTATTTTCTAAAGCTTTTAAACCGTGGCTTAATTGAGATACGTAACCAGAAAATTCTTGACCTAAAGTTAAGGGAGTAGCATCCATTAAGTGTGTACGTCCTATTTTTACAACAGTAGCAAATTCTTTAGATTTCTTCTCTAATGTATCTCTAAGTTGTTTTACTCCTGGAATAGTGTTTTCTACAATTTTTTTATAGGCAGCAATGTGCATACCAGTAGGGAACGTATCGTTAGATGATTGTGATTTGTTAACATCATCGTTAGGTTGTATTGTTTTTTCGCCTTCACCAATAACTTTACCAGCTATTTCATGAGCTCTGTTAGCAACAACCTCATTCACATTCATATTACTCTGTGTACCAGAGCCTGTTTGCCAAATTACTAAAGGAAATTGATCGTTGTGCTTACCCGTCAAAATCTCATCACATACTTGTGCAATTAAATCTCTTTTTTCTTCAGTTAATACTCCTAATTCACAATTGGTATATGCAGCAGCCTTTTTTAAATAGGCAAAACCATAAACTATGTCTAAAGGCATAGAGGCAGCAGGTCCAATTTTAAAATTGTTTCTAGAGCGTTCTGTTTGCGCTCCCCAATATTTATCAGCAGGTACTTCTACGTTACCCATTGTATCTTTTTCTATTCTAAAGCTCATTATACTAATTTTTTATAGATACAAAGATACAATTTTGAAGAATTATTTTAACCTATTAAAAACACCTATTTCTGTAATATTTGCTTTGGTAGGTGTTTAGCTAAAAAAAGAAAGCGATCTAGTCAAATTTATATGTAAAAGTGGCTCTTAGGTTTCTTTGGTCTGATTGAAGCTCGTTATAAGAAGTAGAATTTTCTAAATTACTAGTAGAATACCTTCGGTAAGCATTAAATATATCTGTAACTCCTATAGCTATAGATGCTCTATTTTTAATAATATTTTTGCTAAAAGCAATATCTAACCTATTTAAAGCTTTTGTTTTTGTTTGCGAGTTGTTATCTGCACCCACATAATAGTAATTTGTCTGAAAATTAACAGCATAGGGTAGCGGCAATTTTACACTTAAACTACTCGTCCATCTAAATTGGTCTGCGTTAAAATCTACATGAACTAATTGGTTGTTGCTATCTGTATACGTATAGTTCCCCGTTAAATTTTGGTTGTACATAAATAAATTTACGGATAAACGCCATTTTTTTAGAGGTACATAAGTAACTGTTGCGTCTAAACCAAGTCTATCTTCTTGTGCTATATTTCTTTTGGTTTTAGCAATTATAGGAGTAGAGATGCTGCCGCTATTGGCTGTAATAGTTTCTGTTTCTCCTGTTTCTATAACAACATTATGTATTACATCCTCAGTTTTAGAGTAGAATAAGGCCGAGTTAAATGTTACTTTATTCCATTTGTTTATATAGTTAAACTCAAACGAATTGGTAAACATTGGGTCTAAATCTGGGTTGCCATAAAACAAGTTGGTTTTACTAACTCTGTTAGGAAAAGGATTTAAGTTGCCTGCTGTAGGCCTGTCTATTCTTTTGCTATAATTTAAACCTATTTTTTCTTTAGAAGTAAACTCATAACTTAAAAATAGAGATGGGAACCAATTGATGTAAGATGTTGCGGCTGTAGTGTTTAAGTTAGTTAATAACACAGAAACATCTGTATGCTCTACGCGTACACCTAAAGAAGCTGTTAGCTTATTAAAACCTTGTGCAAACTGTAAATATCCTGCATTTACATCTTGATTGTAAACTAGGTTGTTGCTATACATCGTATTTTTAATAAACTGATTGTTTATAATGGAGCCTTCTGTATAATCTATATTGTAATTGTCAAAAACACCTCTGTACCCAATTTCTAACTTAGAGTTATAGTCTTTTCCAAAAGGTAATGTGTAATCTACTTGTGCAAGCTGACTTATTTGATGATCGTGAGTCATTGCTTCATCAAGCATAAAAATAGTACTAGAAACTATTTTTTCGTTAATTTCCCTGTCTTCTAGTTCGTTGTTCCTAGAGTAGCGGTAATCTGCAGTTAAATTATGCCCTTTAGAATTAAATTTTCTTTTATAGTTTACCGAATAACTAATATTTTCTTCATCGCTATCCTCTAGTGTATTTCTAGTTCTGTTGATAAGGGAGTTAGATAAAACATTAAAATTATTTAAGGTTATACCTGTAGCATGCAAGCCTGAAGATTTTTTGTAAGCTACAGAGTTCGTAATACTTGTACTTTCATTTAGTGCAAGTTCTATTCCAGAGCTTACTGTAAGATTCTTATAGTTTCTGTCTAAAGATCTATATTCATTTTCGTAGCCGGTGCTCGTGTTATTAATGTCAAAAAAATCATTGTTAAATAATGAATAGCCAGGTCTTTCTCTGTCTGTATAAGTTACATTAGAAAATAGAGTAAACAACTTCTTTTTTAAACCCAAAGAAAGGCCAACTTTATAATATTCAGGATCTTTAGCAGTAGCTGTGATAGAGCCATTGAGCCCTGCTTTTTTAGATTTTCTTAAAATGATATTTAAAATTCCCGCTGTACCAGAAGAACTATATTTAGAGGATGGGTTTGTAATAACTTCCACCTTATCTATTGTACTTACGGGCATTTGTTTTAGGGCTTCCGGACTAATACCAGAAAGGGTAGAAGGCTTACCGTTAATCAGTATTTTTACATTATTATTTCCTCTTAAACTAATAGATCCTTCTGGGTCTACTGAAACGGAAGGTATATTGTTAAGCACGTCTGATGCAGAACCACCGTTTAGGGCTAGATCTTTACCTACATTGTATATCTTTTTATCTAGTCTTAATTCTACCGTTGTTTTTTCGGCAATAAGTTCAACTTCATTTAATTTTTCTACGTCTGCTTCTAATTTAATTTCTCCTAAGTTTTTAGAGGAACTTAAATCCAGGTTATTTAGGTTAATTACCTTATAGCTTAGATATTCTACTTTTAAATGGTATGTGCCACTTGGAATTTCTATTGCAAACTTTCCGTTTTTATTTGTAACCCCTCCAGAAATAAAATTAGGGTTATTAGGGTCTTGTAAAATTAAGGTAGCGTATTCTAATGGTTTATTGGTGTTACTATCTTTAACAATACCGGTGATTTTAATATTTTGTAGGTTTTCACTTGGTTTTATCTCTTGTGAGTTGCCTAAAATAGAAAGGAGTAAAAAAGCGAACAATGGTATGTTTCTCATTATAGCATAGCCGTATAAGTGGTTAGTTTATAGAGTAGGTTAGCTTTTATTGTTGTAAACATAGTAGAGTAGGTGCGTAGTTTAAGTCAGTTTGTAAGAATTTAAAATTATTCAGTGCAATATTAAATTTTGGGACAATTTTAATACGTCTTATACTACAAATATAGAATAATTCTAAAATAATTCTAATTTTTTTTAGCTTAAGATTTGTACTATTCATCTTAAGAAGTATCTTTGTAATCGTTAAAATAAATTATATATGTTTGAATTTGACCAGTACTTAGGTTTTTTAGCTTTTTTAACTATCCTTACCATAGGATTTTGGTTAATGATATTTTTATTAACTTTTGTTATACCTTATTGGTTGGGCGGATCACTTATAGAATTTCTTAAGGAAAAACGAGAAGCTAAAAAAGCAAAACGATTAGAATAAAAAAATATAAAGAGACTCAATTGAGTCTCTTTTTTTTGCATATATTTTTTAGATGCAAAATATAGTTCGTTATGTAAAAAAGTATAGCAACTATTATGTTTGCTGTTTTTTTAAATAAAAAAAAGAGGCCAATGGCCTCTTTTCTAATTATGTGTTACTTGTTTATTGTTGTTTATCCTTGCATTTCCATATCACCTCCGTTATCTTTCATTTCTCCTTTACTACGTTGATTTTTCTGTTGGTTAAATCTGTATGTAAAAGTTAAAGAAGCACTTCTCTGTCTCCATTGAAATTCGCTGTTAGAGATAATATTTTCCGTTGTACTTTCAGAAATTCTTTTTCTGGTATTAAAAATATCATTCACACTTAAAGATAAAGTAGCTTTGTCATTAAGTAAATCTTTACTTAAAGCTAAATCTGAACCAAACATTCCTTTTCTAATGGTTTGGGCATTTTCAGATGGACCTCTATATGTTAAGTTTGTTTGAAAATCGATTTTTGCAGGTAGTGGAATTTTTGCGCTAAACTTAGAAAACCAGCTAAAGTTATCTGCATCAAAAACCTGAGTAATTACTTGGTTTTGGAAGTTTGTATACGAATGTTCTCCTTCTACGTTTTGTTGGTACAAGTTTAGATTTAAGCTAAATCTCCAGTTTCTCATTGGTGTGTATGTAGATGTAATATCTAAACCATATCTACTTTCTGTAGCTAAGTTAATTGGTGTTCTTGCTTGTACTGGTATCTCTACAGAAGTTCCTGGGTTAGAAGGGTCGCTTATGCTTACAAATTCTCCCGTTTCTTGTGTTATAAATTGAAAAACACCAGTAGAGTGGTTGTAATAACCAGAGATGTTAAACAATACTTTATCCCATCTTTTTAAATAACCTAAGTCATAAGCATCTGTAAAAGTTGGATCTAAATCTGGATTACCATAAAATAGGTTAGTGTTACTAGATCTAGAAGGGAAAGGGTTAATAAACCAAGATCCCGGTCTTCTTAATCTTTTGCTGTAACTTACTGTAAATTGCTCCATTTCTGATAACTCATATCCTAAGAAAACAGAAGGGAACCAGTTTGTGTATTTTTTAGTATTAATATCATTAGTTTCTGCTAATTCTATTTCTATATCTGTGTCTTCTACACGTATACCACCAAGGATACTAAATTTATCAATCTTAGTACCTAATTGTACGTAAGCTGCATTTACAGTTTCATTAAAAAATAATGTATTACTAAAATTAGGATCACTATTAAAAGTACCGCCTATTTCTTGACCAAAGTCATAATCTGTAGTGTAGTTGTTAAAGTTACCTCTATAACCAGCCTCAAACTGAGAAGCAAAATCTTTACCAAATGGCAGTACGTAATCTAATTGTACCAATTGCTTTATTTGGTTATTGTCTGTTATTGTACGCTCTAAAGGACTATTAGTTGTGCTACCGCTAACTACCTCTTCTATACTAGCGTTCTCTAATTCATCTGATCTAGAATATTGGTAGTCTACAGTTAATTTATTACCATCTTCATTAAATCTTTTTTCGTAGTTTAATGAGTACTGTACTGTTTCTTCATCGTCATCTTCATTCGTAGTTCTTTGTCTTTCAATAGTAGGAGTCATGTTACCATCAAAATTAAAGAAGTTTACCTCAGCAAGATCTAAACCATTAGAGTTTCTATATAAAACAGAATTTGTAATACTACTTGTTTCATCAATAAAATACTCAAAACCTATGTTTGCATTGTAACTTTTACTACTCCTTGTGTATTCTCTGTATTCGTTTTCAAAACTAGAAGGGTTACCGTCTTCGTCTAGGTATTGGTTTTCATAGAAAGCATTACCAGGACCAGTTCTGTCTCTGTAGCTTAAATTTGTATAAAGGTTAAATTTATCTCTTCTAAGGTTTATGTTAGCAGAACCAGCATATTGCTCAGGGTCTCCTACTGTAGCAGAAACAGAACCATTTAAACCAGCTGTTTTGCTTTGCTTTAAAATAATGTTTAAGATACCAGCAGTACCTTCAGCATCGTATCTAGCAGAAGGGTTAGTTACAACCTCTATTCTTTCTATAGCATCTGCAGGCAACGATTTTAATGCAGCATTGTCTAAACCAGATAAAGCAGATGGTTTACCGTTAATTAAGATTTTTACACTCTCGTTACCTCTTAAGCTAATTGCTCCTTCTACATCTACATCTACAGATGGTACGTTATTTAATACATCTGTTACAGAACCACCTTTAACGGTTAAGTCTTTACCAACATTGTATATTTTTTTATCTAGTCTTAGTTGTACAGTTGTTTTTTCTGCTGTAATAACAACAGCGTCTAACTGCTCAACATCTAAGGCTAATTTAATAATACCTAAATCTCTAGAGCTAGATAAATCTTGATTGTTTAGAGTATAAGTTTTGTAAGATAAAAACTCAACTTTTATATGATACATGCCTGCGTCTGCCGTAACATTAAATTTTCCTTGTTCATCTGTTATACCACCAGTAACAATAGATGGGTCTTTAACACTTTGTAATATAAGTGTTGCGTATTCTAAAGGATCTCCTGTTTCATCATCTACAACAGCACCTGTAATCTTAACTTTTTTAGGATCTGTTTTTTGTGCATTAGGACCTTGAGCGTACGTTATTACTGTAGCAAATAATAGTACTAAGGAAAATAAGTGTTTCATTCTTTCTTTTTATTTTTTTTCTTTTTCTTTTTTTTGGTCTTTTTAAAACCTTCTTTTTCTAAAGCAACATACGCGTCGTATTTTTCTTTTGGCAATGCCGCTTTTAATTCTTCAGATTGTTCTTTTTGTAACTTTTCAATGCTTTCCTTCATTTTTTCACCTTCTAGCTTTAAAATCTGCAGTTCCATATACTTTTTAATATACTTGGTTAGAGTAGTACTTAGGACTGCTTGTTCAAAACTATTTAGTTCTATAACTTCAGTAATTTTTGGCATTTGTAATTCTACAATTTCTTCTGCTGTAAGTGGTTTTGGCTTTTCATTAGACTGTGTCTGTGGCATTTGGTTTCTAACACGACCTCTTCCAGATCCATTATTATAACCGTTACCGTAACCATATTGCGCTTCTACAGTAGAAACAGATAATACAAATGTTAGTGTTGCATAAAAAAATATTTTTTTAGTTTTCATAACTTTCTGAATTAGTAAGAGTTTAAAAATTAAAGAAGGTTTAATCTAGTTTGGTTAAAGATTTGTTAAAAGAAAATAGCAATAAAAATGCCAAGAACTAAAACGCCTCTAAATTATGGAATTTATTAGTTCGGTAGGACGGCCAATTACAGCTTTTTTACCATTTATAATTATTGGTCTTTCTATAAGTTTAGGGTTGGTTAGCATTGCATCTAAAATTTCTTCTTTAGATAAATCTTTGCCTTTATAGTTCTCTTTCCAAATAGCTTCGTTTTTACGAACAAGGTCTATTGGCTGTATGTTTAGTAAGCTTATAATTTCTTCTAATTCTTTTTTGCTAGGTACATCTTCTAAATACTTTATTATTTTAAACTCTTTACCAGAGTCTTCTAATAAAGCCACACCTGCTCTAGATTTGCTACATCTGTTGTTATGGTATATTGTGATCATCTTTTTTTAGTTTTACTATATTAATCTTCTTGTTTTTGCCCCATCATCATTAAATAGGCTTTTAAAAACTGATCTATATTACCGTCCATAACAGCATCTACATTACCAGTTTCTTCTGCAGTACGTACGTCTTTTACCAGTTTGTATGGGTGCATAACATAATTACGTATTTGCGAACCCCATTCAATCTTCATTTTTCCAGCTTCAATTTCGCTACGTGCCTCTTGTTTTTTACGCAATTCAATTTCGTATAATTGAGATTTAAGCATTTTCATAGCAGTAGCTCTATTATCGTGTTGCGAACGAGAGTCCGAACACGAAATTTGTATACCAGAAGGTTTGTGACTTAATTGTACTTTAGTCTCTACCTTGTTTACATTTTGGCCTCCAGCACCACTAGAACGAGCTGTTGTAATTTCTATGTCTGCGGGGTTAATTTCTATTTCTATGCTATCATCTGCTAACGGATAAACATAGACAGAAGCAAAAGAGGTGTGTCTTTTGGCATTACTATCAAATGGAGAGATACGTACCAAACGGTGTACGCCATTTTCTCCTTTTAACCATCCAAAAGCATAATCGCCCTCTATTTCTAGAGTAACAGTTTTTATACCAGTAACATCACCTGCTTGGTAGTTTAGCTCCTTTATTTTGTATCCTTGTTTTTCTGCCCACATGAGATACATACGCATAAGCATAGCTGCCCAGTCGCAACTTTCTGTTCCGCCAGCACCTGCAGTTATTTGTAAAATAGCTGTAAGTTCATCTCCTTCATCAGAAAGCATATTCTTAAACTCTAAGCTTTCAATATGTGTTTTAGCTTTGTTATAGTGTAGTTCTACTTCTTCAGCAGTAACATCGCCTTCTTTTAAAAATTCAAGTAAAACTTCAAGGTCTGCTATAAGTGTTTTAGCATCATCAAAATCTTTTACCCATTTCTTTTTAGACTGTAGCACTTTCATTTGAGCTTGCGCTACCTGTGCATTATCCCAGAAATTTGGAGCTAAAGTTTTTTCCTCTTCATTTTCTATTTCTATAAGCTTGGCATCTATGTCAAAGATACCTCCTTAACGCACCAAGGCGATCTAAAAGATCTTTGTACTGATCTGTTGTTATCATTCTTAAAATAATTTAAAAGCAAAAATAACACTAAACTATGGTTGTACAATCTATTTTATATAAATTTAGAAAATCAAAAAAAGAACCAATGAGACGTATTTCTATTTTTCTACTACTAGTATGTAATTGCATTATGGTAACAGCTCAATTTGCAGAAAAGAGTAAAAATTTTAAGAAATACGAGGGCTACTTTTCTTTTTATTACGATGCAAAAACAGATAAAGTATATTTAGAAGTTAACGATCTAGAAAAAGAGTTTCTCTATGTAAACTCTTTAAGTAGTGGTGTTGGCAGTAATGATATTGGTTTAGATAGGGGGCAGTTAGGAGATAGAAGGGTTGTGTACTTTAAAAAAGCAGCGAATAAATTATTACTAATACAACCCAATTTAAAATACAGAGCTATAACAGACAATTTATTAGAAAAACAATCTGTTGAACAAGCGTTTTCAAAATCTATTTTAGGCGGATTTAAAATTGAGGAAGAAAAAAACGGAAAATTTATTATAGATATTACGAGTCTTTTTATGCAAGATACGCATGGAGTTATATCTAAATTGAAGAATACGGGGCAAGGTTCTTATAGTTTAGATGCTACAAAAAGTACTTTTAATTTAGAGCGAACAAAAGCGTTTCCTAAAAATATAGAGTTTGATGTTTATCTTACTTTTAAAGGGGAAGCAAAAGGGAGGTATATAAGTTCGGTAACACCAACATCTAGTTTGGTTACTGTGGCACAGCACCATTCTTTTGTGCAGTTGCCAGATGCTGGATATAAAAAAAGAGCCTATGATCCTCGTAGCGGTTCTTTTCTGTTTTCTTATTATGATTATGCTACTCCGGTACAGAAGGATATTAAAAAACGATTTGTAGCAAGACATCGTTTAGAAAAGACAGACCCAAATGCAGCGGTAAGTGAAGCTGTAGAGCCTATAATTTATTATTTAGATAACGGAACACCAGAACCTATACGTTCTGCGTTATTAGACGGAGCAAAATGGTGGAACCAGGCATTTGAATCTATTGGGTATAAAGATGCTTTTCAGGTCAAAATACTACCGTCAGATGCAGATCCAATGGATGTTAGGTATAATGTAATACAATGGGTACATAGGGCAACAAGGGGCTGGAGTTATGGGGCTAGTGTTACAGATCCTAGAACAGGGGAGATAATAAAAGGCCATGTTAGTTTAGGAAGTTTACGTATACGTCAAGACTTTTTAATAGCACAAGCATTAACAGATAAACCTTTTGCTAAACGTAATGATAATTATGAAAAAATGCTAGAGTTGGCATTGGCGCGTATACGTCAGTTATCTGCGCATGAAATAGGACATACCTTAGGTTTTGCGCATAACTTTGCTGCTAGTAGTAATAATAAGGCTTCGGTTATGGACTATCCTCATCCACAGTTTTCTTTAAAAGGGACTACAATAGATTTTTCAAATGCGTACGCAACAGGAATAGGAGCGTGGGATAAGTACACCGTTGCCTATTCATATTCAGATTTTAAAGAGGGAGTAGATGAAGAAAAAGCACTAAAAGAAATTATAGCAAAATCGCATAAAGAAGGATATCGTTTTATATCTGATAGTGATGCAAGAGCAAGTGGCGGTGCACACGCATACGCACATTTATGGGATAATGGTAGTAACGCAACCGAGGAGTTGAATAATGTTTTAAAAATTAGAGAAGTTGCTATACATAATTTTTCTATTGATAATATTAAGGACGGAGAACCAAATTCTGTCTTAGAAGATGTGTTTGCGCCGTTGTATTTTTTTCATAGATACCAAACTGAAGCTGTATCTAAAGTAGTTGGTGGTTTAGATTATAATTACGCAGTAAAAGGAGATGGACAGTTTACGGTTAAAACTGTCTCTAAAAAAGAACAACAAGAAGCTTTGCGTACACTGCTTAAAACCGTAAATGCGAATTATATTGCAATACCAAAAAATAAATTAGATTTGTTTCCGCCAAGAGCAATGGGGTATAACAGAACAAGAGAATCTTTTAGCGGAAAAACTGGAGTGTCTTTTGATCCGCTTTCGGCAGCAGAAACAGCAGCAGATATTACACTTTCTTTTTTATTACATCCGCAAAGAGCATCTAGGTTAATACAACAAAAGAGCTTAGATAAGAATCAGCTTGGTCTGCCAGAAGTTTTAGATGCTTTGGTAAACGAAACTTTAAGATCGGAAATTAAGGATGCTTACTTAAGTGAAGTGCAGCAAAACATAAATTTTAGAACCTTATTTTATATATTAAATTTAGCTGCTAGTAAAAATGTGCATCCACAAGTGAATGCAATTGCAAATTTTAAATTGAGAGAAATTAAAAAAGAGTTTGTTTTAAAAGATAATGCGTATGCATTAGAAGTTGTTACAAGAATAAATCATTTTCAAGAACATCCAGAGCTGTTTACTACAGTAAAATCTCCTAAAATTCCTGATGGATCACCAATAGGAATGGAATGTTTGTCAAACTAAAAATAAATATTAATTAGAATGAAAATTAACCTTATAAGCGATACGGTAACAAAGCCAACACCAGAGATGCTAAATGCGATGTTTGCATCAGAAGTTGGTGACGATGTGTTTAAGCATGACCCAACGGTAAATGAGTTAGAAGCTAAAGTAGCTGCTATGTTTGGTATGGAGGCTGCTTTGTTTTTTCCTAGCGGAACAATGGCAAACCAGACAGCAATAAAATTACATACGCAACCGGGAGAACAATTGATATGCGATAAGTATGCCCATATTTTTAATTATGAAGGTGGTGGTGTTAGTTTTAATAGTGGCGTTAGTTGTAGGTTGGTAGATGGTCATAGAGGTATGATGACGGCAGAACAGGTTGAAGAAGTAATTAATCCGCCAGATTTTTACCATAGTCCACTTACTACTTTAGTGTGTATAGAGAACACTACAAATAAAGGAGGCGGTGCCTGTTGGGATTTTAAAGAGTTAGAAAAAATAAAAGCAGTTTGTGAGAAACACGGGTTAAAGTATCATTTAGATGGTGCTCGTTTATGGAACGCACTCGTAGCTAAAGGAGAATCTGCAAAGCAATATGGTGCTTTATTTAATACGATAAGTGTTTGTTTAAGTAAAGGATTGGGGTGCCCAGTAGGTTCTGTTCTGGTTGGCTCTAAAGAAGATATACAGCGTGCTATACGTGTTCGTAAATTGTTTGGAGGCGGTATGCGCCAAGCTGGTTATTTGGCAGGAGCTGCAATTTATGCTTTAGATAACCATATAGAACGTTTACAAGAAGATCATAGAAAAGCTAAAGAAATAGGAGAGGTGTTAGCTGGTCTTAACTTTGTAAAAAGTGTAGAGCCTATAGAAACTAATATTATAATTTTTGCTATTGATGAAAAGCGAATTACACAAGAGCAATTTTTAGCTAAGTTACAAGAGAATGATGTAGAAATAATAGGAATGGGGCAGGGCAAACTAAGAATAGTTACTCATTTAGATTATACAGATAGTATGCATACTAAGTTTATATCTATTTTAAAAAGTTTATAGATTGTTTAGAGAACTAATATTGTTTCTTAAGTTTTTTATTCCATTCTCCATTCCGGCTTCAGAAGAGTAAAATTGACTTTTTCCAATAACTTTACCTTCCAGATTTTTTAAATTAAATAAGAATTTACCATTATAATCAGTCTTACGTTCAAAAATGTTAAGACTGTTTATAGCGGGTACTATATTCTTAATTGTAGTATTTAATTCTTCTTTACTAGAAAAATTATCCCCTTGTAACAAGACAATATTATTTGCTGTTTTTAAATGAAATGTGAATGTATTGTCGCTATTCTTGATTATATGTATCATAATTTATCTTTTGTTTTAAAGATAATATAATTTTAATTCTAAAATTATAATAATTTTAAGGTTTTATTAAGAGTGTGTAATTGCTTAAAAATTAACTCTTGTTAACCCTTGAATACTCAGTAAATAGGCGCTTTAAATATTTTTGTTCTCTTTTTTGTGTTTTTTCGCTCATAAAATTTTATATTTGCAGTCAAACATTAACATATTTTAACATTAATTAAACACATTAACCACAAATGAAAAAATTATTATTCTTATTGGCAGTTATGACTGCATCAGTTACTATGGCTCAAGATTTGCCAACAAATCCAGAACCAGGTAAATGTTACGTACGTTGTACAACTCCGGATGTATACGTAAACGAATCTATAACTATTACAACTAAGCCTGCATATTCTGTTTTAAAAACAGTACCTGCTACTTTTAAGACAGTGACAGAGCGTGTATTGGTAAAAGACGAAAGTAAGACACTTAGAGTTGTACCTGCAAAATGGGGAACTGAAACAATTTCTTACGTATCTAAAGAAGGTGGTAATACATTAAGTATTACTCCAGCTAGTTTTAATCCTAGTTCAGAAACTATTGAAGTTAAGCCAGCATATGCTGTATGGGAATTAGGTGCTTCTGCTCCTGATTGTGCTTCTGGTAATCCTGACGATTGTAGATACTGGTGTTACAAAGGTTACCCAGCTGAATTTACAACTATTCAGACTCAAGTATTAGGAGCAGATGCTTCTGTATCAAAAACTCCAATTGGATCTAGAGATGCTTCTTACAAGAAAACGATATTGGTTTCTGGTCCTTCTGTTGTTGAAACTATTATTCCTGCAGAATACAAGGAAATTACTAAAACTATTTTAGATAAAGATGCTTTTACTAGCAATGTATCTGTACCTGCTGTTACTAAAACAATCACTAAAGAAGTTTTAAAGCAAAAAGGTGGTCTTACTTCTTGGAGCGAAGTTGAATGTTCTTTAGTGCAGTACCAAGCTTTACCGATTAACTGGAACTTAGGTAGCTCTACATTAACTGCAGAAGCTAAAAGAATTATTGATTCTAGATTAATGCCAATTTTAAGTCAAAATCCTGGTGTTAAATTAGAGATTGCTTCTCATACAGATGCAAGAGGTAACAATGCTTCTAACCAGAGTTTATCTGAAAAAAGAGCTAAGTCTGTTGCTGATTACTTAATTACTAAGGGTGTTAACTCTAGTTTATTAGTAGCAAACGGTTACGGTGAAAACAAATTAAAGAACAGATGTAAGGATGGTGTTTCTTGTACAGAAAGAGAGCACGCTGCTAACAGAAGAACTGAGTTTAGATTAATTAACAACTAATAGATTATCTATACTAGTTAATTACAAACGAATACAAAAGGGCTTTCAATTAATATTGAAAGCCCTTTTGATTTTATAAACATTCATAGTTCTCATTTTATAAGACTAGATACATAGTCTTAATCCTTTTTACCTTTAAGTTTATTGTGTATACCTTGCTTTTAAGGCAATATTAATCTTTAAGTTCTTTTGGTAACTACAATTAATGTTTTGCCATAGTAAGGTATTTAAATAGGTTAGTTGTGGTGTAAAAAAAAGACCTTCAAAATAATTGAAGGTCTTTTTTATGATTTATAAAATATAAATAATTAATTCATATATTTTTTTAAAAACTTAATATGATGTTGTACTTCACCATTCATACTATACCCATGTAAAGCGCCTTTTTCTCTTCCTTTACTATCTAAAATTTTAAGGTTAGGAAAAACACCCTTTTTATTATACTTAGCCATTAAATCCATATTATGCTTTAATTGCTCAGGAGTAAGTAAGTCATTGTTTCTAGGAATATCTACATAAAGTAATTCATAGTTTTTTGCAATTTCTTTAAATTCGCTTGTTTCAAATAAATCTTTTTTAAGCATTTTACAAGGTCCACACCAATCGCTGCCAGTAAAATATACTAAAATGTTTTTATCTTGTTTTTTAGCTCTTTTTAAAACTGTCTCGTAATCCGTATTCCATTCTACATCTGCAATTACTTTAGTAGAAGTTGCTGTACCAAATACTATTGGGAAAATTAGGGCTATTAATAAGTGTTTCATCTTTGTCTTTTTTTTAGTGTTGCAAAAAACTTGCCATTATTATTTAAATAACGAATCCATTCCCGGAATATTGGGCAAACCATCTTTTGCAGCAGCACCTAATTCTGTTTCATTAACCTGTGTAGCTCTTTCTATAGCCTTGTTTAATGTTATAATTAAGTAATCTTCTAACTGTTCTTTATCCTTTAAAAGACTTTCATCAATCTCTATACTTTTAATAGTCCTGTTTGCTGTAATGGTAACTTTTAGAGTATTATCACTAGATTTTTCATCAATTAAAACAGAATTTAAGCGTTGTTTTGTTTCTTCAACCTTTTGTTGGGTTTCTTTAAGTTTTCCCATCATTCCCATCATATCTCCAAACATATTTTATAGTGTTTTAATTATTTCTTAGCAAAATTAATAAATTGTAGCTCAATCAATCTTAAAAAAAAATGAAAGTCACAAAAAATGTATTGTTATGTTAGTTAGTATTATTTTTGTTGCTTCATGTAAATAAAAAGAGAAGCCTATGGCTAGTATTAAAATTCCTGTTGCAAAAAAAGAACCTAAAGAATTAGTTAAGCATAACGATGTTAGAATAGACAACTATTACTGGTTAAACAATAGAGAAGATAAAGAAGTAACTACATACTTAGAAGAAGAAAATACATATTATAATACTTTAACGGCGCATACTAAGGACTTTCAGGATGCTCTTTTTAGTGAAATGAAAGCTCGTATAAAAGAAGATGATGCGTCTGTGCCGTACAAGCTAAACGGGTATTGGTATGGTACTCGTTACCAAATAGGAAAAGAATACCCAATATATTCTAGACGTAAAGGTGAAGAAACAGCTCCGGAAGAAATTTTGTTTGACTGTAATGAGTTGGCAAAAGGGAATGACTATTTTAATCTTAGCGGAGTTGCAATAAGTCCTAATAATAATTTAGCTGCTTATGGTGTAGATACTGTATCTAGACGGGAATATACTATTAGAATAAAAAACTTTGAAACAGGTCAAATTTATGATGACGTTATAGAGAATACTACAGGTAGTAGCGTTTGGGCGGCAGACAATAAAACATTGTTTTATACAAAGAAAGATTCGGTTACCCTAAGATCAGATAAAATATACAAGCATAAATTAGGCACACCAACTACAGAAGATGAATTGGTGTATCATGAAGAAGACGAAACATTTAATACCTATATATACAAGACTAAATCTAAAAAGTTTATTGTTATAGGTTCTTCTAGTACATTAACATCTGAGTATCGATTTATAGAGACAGATAAGCCAGATTCAGAATTTAAGATTTTTTCTCCAAGAGAAAGAGGGTTAGAGTATTCTATAGCACATTACGGAAATCAGTTTTTTATACTAACAAATAAGGATAAAGCCTTTAATTTTAAGTTGATGAGGTGTAGTGATACAGCTACTACGTCTAATTTATGGGAAGAGTTTATACCGCACAGAGCAGATGTATTACTTGAAGATTTAGATATTTTTAAAGATTATTACATTTTATCTGAAAGAGAAAATGGTTTAAATAATATAAAAATAGTGCGTTGGGATACAAACGAAGCTTATTATTTACCGTTTGAAAATGAGACATACACTGCATATGTTGGGACTAATCCAGATTTTGACACTTCAATCTTAAGATATGGGTACAACTCTTTAACTACGCCAAGCTCTGTAATAGATTTTAATATGGATACCAAATCCAAGGAAATTAAAAAAGAGCAAGAGGTTTTAGGAGGTGTATTTAATAAGGAGAACTATAAGTCTAAGCGAATTTGGGCTACAGCTAGAGATGGTGTTAAAGTGCCAATGTCTATTGTGTACCATAAAGACACAAAGTTAGATGGTACTAGTCCTGTTTTACAATATGCATACGGTTCTTATGGCTATACTATAGATCCTTATTTTTCTACAGTGCGTTTAAGTCTGTTAGATAGAGGTTTTATTTATGCAATAACACACATACGTGGAGGTGAGTATTTAGGAAGAAAATGGTACGAGGATGGTAAACTTTTAAAAAAGACAAATACTTTTACGGACTTTGTAGATTGTTCTAAATACCTAATAGATACTAAGTATACAAGCAAAGAGCATTTGTATGCTTCTGGTGGTTCTGCTGGTGGTTTATTAATGGGTGCAATAATTAACATGGCGCCAGAATTATATAATGGTATTATTGCAAGTGTACCTTTTGTAGATGTTGTTACTACAATGTTAGACGATTCTATACCACTAACTACGGGTGAGTACGACGAGTGGGGAAACCCTAACGATAAGGAATATTATGAGTATATGAAATCTTATTCTCCTTATGATAATGTTGTGGCACAAGATTACCCAACAATGTTAGTAACTACAGGTTTACATGATTCGCAAGTACAGTATTGGGAGCCGGCAAAATGGGTAGCTAAATTAAGAGAACTTAAAACAGATACTAATTTATTGTTCTTAGATACTAATATGGATGCAGGCCACGGTGGAGCATCTGGTAGGTTCGAGGCCTTAAAAGAGGTGGCAAAAGAGTATGCCTTTTTAATAGATTTAGAAGGAAAAATCTCTAAGTAAAAAAAAATACTTAAATTTGTACCGTATTTGATAAGCAAACCAATAGAAGTTTATCATATCATAACCAAATGCGCATGAAAAATAAAATTAATGCCTACAACAATGTTTTAGAGTTAATAGGTAATACTCCATTAATTAAAATTAATAATATTACGAGCTCCTTTAAAGGGGAATATTACGCTAAAGTAGAGGCTTTTAATCCAGGTCATTCTGCAAAAGATAGAATAGCAATTCATATTATTGAAGAAGCAGAACGTAAAGGGATTTTAAATGAAAACAGTACAATTATAGAAACTACATCTGGTAATACAGGTTTTAGTATTGCTATGGCTAGTATTGTTAAGGGGTACAAATGTATTTTAGCAGTAAGCTCTAAATCATCTCCAGATAAAATAGATATGTTGCGCTCTATGGGTGCGCAAGTCTATGTTTGTCCTGCTCACGTTAGTGCAGATGATCCAAGATCTTATTATGAGGTTGCAAAAAGGTTGCACCAAGAAACAGAAGGTTCTATATATATTAATCAGTACTTTAACGAGTTAAATAGAGAAGCTCATTACCTTTCTACTGGTCCAGAAATTTGGGAGCAGACAAATGGTAATATTACGCATCTAGTTGCTTGTAGTGGTACAGGAGGTACAATTTCTGGAACAGCTAAGTATTTAAAAGAGCAAAACCCTAATGTAAAAGTTATAGGAGTAGATGCTTTTGGATCTGTATTAAAGAAATACCATGAAACGCGTGAGTTTGATGCAAATGAGATTTACCCATACCGCATAGAAGGTTTAGGTAAAAACCTTATACCAGGAGCAACAGATTTTGATACTATAGATAAATTTATAAAAGTTACCGATGAAGAAAGTGCACATACCGCAAGGGAAGTGTCTGGTACAGAAGGACTTTTTGTAGGGTATACAAGTGGAGCTGCTATGCAAGCTGTAAAACAACTACATGCAGAAGGTGAATTTGATGCTAATAGTAGAGTAGTGATTATATTTCCTGATCACGGGTCTAGATATATGAGTAAAATTTATAGTGATGAATGGATGGAGGCTCAAGGCTTTTTAAACGCTGTTAAGACAGAGGAAAAAGCAGAGATTCAATTTGTTAAGTAAAAAATAAACTACGTAAAAACAAAAAAAAACAATGAATTTTAATTCATTGTTTTTTTTTGTTCATAAAATTGTTATGAAAACTTGCTGAAATTCTGTACTTTTGCAGACAGCCAAAATAGCTTAGATGAGAGATTTATTTGATAGAATACTAGCGAACAAAGGACCATTAGGAAAATGGGCATCGCAAGCAGAGGGATATTTTGTTTTCCCAAAATTAGAAGGAACCATTTCTAATAGGATGAAATTTCAAGGGAAGGAAGTAATTACTTGGAGTGTTAACGATTATTTAGGTTTAGCAAATCATCCAGAAGTACGTAAAGTAGATGCGCAAGCGGCTGCAGATTACGGTTCTGCGTATCCAATGGGTGCGCGTATGATGTCTGGACATACAGATTTACACGAGAAGTTACAGAATGAATTAGCTTCTTTTGTAAATAAAGAGTCAGCTTACCTTTTAAACTTTGGTTATCAAGGTATGGTATCTACTATAGATGCTTTGGTGTCTAAAGATGATATTATTGTTTATGATGTAGATTCTCATGCTTGTATTATAGATGGTGTTCGTCTACATATGGGTAAACGTTTTACGTATAAGCATAACGATATAGAGAGTTTAGAGAAAAACTTAGAGCGTGCTACTAAAATGGCAGAACAAACTGGTGGAGGTATTTTAGTTATCTCTGAAGGTGTTTTTGGTATGCGTGGTGAGCAAGGTAAATTAAAAGAAATAGTTGCTCTTAAGAAAAAGTTCAACTTTAGATTTTTGGTTGATGATGCTCACGGTTTTGGTACTTTAGGTAAAACTGGTGCTGGTGCTGGTGAAGAGCAAGGAGTACAAGATGATATAGATGTATACTTTGCAACATTTGCTAAATCTTTAGCAAGTACAGGAGCATTTATAGCTGCTGATAAAGAAATTATAGATTATTTAAAATATAACTTACGTTCTCAAATGTTTGCAAAATCTTTGCAAATGCAACTTGTGGTGGGTGCTCTTAAGCGTTTAGATATGCTAAGAACTATGCCAGAGTTAAAAAATAAGCTATGGGAAAATGTTAATGCATTACAAAGTGGTTTAAAAGAACGTGGTTTTGATATAGGAACTACAACTAGTTGTGTAACACCAGTGTTTTTAAATGGTAGCATACCAGAAGCTATGGCTTTGGTTAGAGACTTAAGAGAAAATTATGGTATTTTCTGTTCTATAGTTGTATACCCTGTAATACCAAAAGGACTTATTTTATTAAGAATGATTCCTACAACTTCTCATACATTAGAAGATGTTAACGAAACACTTATTGCTTTTGATGCAATACGTGAGCGTTTAACAAATGGTACATACAAAAGATTGTCTGCCGCTGTTGCAGCTGCAATGGGAGAGTAAATAACTTTTATTACATATACTAAAAAACCCAAGCTTATAAGCTTGGGTTTTTTATTTATATTCTGTTGTACTTGGTCTTAATTTTAGAATTTTTGACTAGTAATTATTTGTTTTATGTTTGCTTTTAAATCTTCACCAGCATCATAGACCATTTGTTCGTTACTAGGGAACTGTATAGATCTTAAGCTTAGCATAGATATTAAGTCGCTACTTAAAGCTCTTTTATCTCCTCTGTAGTTTGCATAGTTGTGTATAAAAGCAAATTCACTAGATAGTGGATATGAGTTTACTTGTTGCTGTGTTTTTAAATCTACATAACTAACAACACCTGTAACTTGTGCAGTCTTAGATTGCGTAAATTGATAAAAGTTACACGTAACAGTTTTAAACTTATCTGTTTTTACTTTATTCCCGTCTTCATCTACTACAACTTGGCCATCTTCGTCTAAAACATACTTAAAACCATCTTTAACTTGTGTTTCTTTCACAAGCTCTTTTTCTCTTATTTGTTCTGGAGATATATTAATATCTCTAAAATCAACCTGCATTTCATAATCGTATACAATATTGTTTACAGGACTTGTGTGGTACACTGTCCATAAGCTGTTTAGACCATAGGTATTAAAGTTAAGTAAATCATCCTCTAGACGTACAGGAATAATTTTGTCTGTACTGTTTACAGGCCTAACTTTTACATAATCGATGCCTTTGTTGTGCGCTTCTTCAATTTTTACTCTAGTGTCTGCATAGTTAGGACTTAGTTCATTTAAATAGTTGAAATCGTCATAAGCTCTTCTATAATCATCTTTTTGTACTGCATTTGCCAATAAATTACTAGCATTGCTATATAGGTATTCTGCTAGTTGTTTTTTAGATGATAAAATTTTATCATCATAGTTCTTAATATCAAACTTAGCATTTCTATTTTCTTCCGTAATTCTTAGGGGAAGTAATGGTTTTATTTGCTCTTGAATGTTTTTAAGTCTACTGTATGCATTAAAAATATTTTCGTAATTAGCAGCATTACCATCTTTTTTTAAGAACGTAATTTTGTTTAATTCTCTTTCTGTATTTTTCTTAAAGGCATCTTCTAATAAAGCGATATAGGGCTGATTGCTTTTTTTTGTTTTATTAGCTGCTAAATTTTTTACAGACGTTTGTATAACAGATAGATAATTACCCGTGTTTATAGCTTCCTGAGTTTTTTTAACTCCCCCACAGGATGCTAAAAATATGGATACTGTGGTTAATAGTAGAAATTTTCTCATAACGTTTTGGTTTATTGTTGTAGGTATGTTTTCAATAGTCGTGCCAACATACAAAAGAGCAAACGCTGTATGGTGCTCAATAGTATATTTTAAAGGGATTTTTGTACTCTTATTTTTTGATATAAATTTTTTAATCAGTGATTTTGTATTGATTTATAGTATAATTTATATACAATAAAGAATTAATTTTGAGTACTTAAATCTAATTTCAAAATGATTAAAAAAAAGAAAAATTCCTGTTAAGGAATTTTTCTAATCAATAGTATAAGTTGTAATTTATTTTATAGTAACTGCAGGTAATAATTTTGTAGAAACTTCTCCAAAACCAATACGAACACCATCTTTACTACAGAAACCTCTAAGGGTTACAGTATCATTATCTTCAATAAACTTTCTAGTCTCACCATTAGCTAAAGGTACGGGCTTTGTACCCTGCCAAGAAAGCTCTAACATAGAACCGTAAGAATCTGGAGTAGGTCCAGAAATTGTTCCGCTACCCATCATGTCTCCGCTGTTTACTTTACAGCCATTAATTGTATGGTGCGTTAATTGTTGCGCCATTGTCCAGTACATGTATTTAAAATTAGATTTAGATACAGTTGTTGGTTCTCCGTTTTCAGGTGTAATATCTACTTCTAAATTAATGTCAAAAGATCTATTCCCCTTTTGTTGTAAATACGGAAGAGGTTTAGGTTCTTGAACAGGACTTTCTGTTCTGTATGGTTCTAAAGCATCTAAAGTTACTATCCACGGAGAAATTGAAGAAGCAAAGTTTTTAGCTAAAAACGGACCTAAAGGTACGTATTCCCATTTTTGAATATCCCTAGCGCTCCAGTCATTAAAAACAACCATACCAAAAATATAATCTTCGGCTTCATCAATAGGTATTGGTTCTCCTAGAACGTTAGCATCTGTAGTTATAAAAGCTGTTTCTAGCTCAAAATCTACTAATCTAGAAGGTCCAAAAACTGGTGTTTCTGCTCCTTTAGGTAATGTTTGTCCGTTTGGTCTATGTATTGGTGTTCCACTAGGTATAATTGTAGAACTTCTACCATGGTACCCTACTGGTATGTGTAACCAGTTAGGCATAAGAGCGTTTGCAGGGTCTCTAAACATAGTGCCAACATTGGTCGCGTGTTCTTTGCTAGAGTAAAAATCTGTATAATCGCCAATTAATACTGGCAATTGCATTTCTACTTCTTCCATAGTAAACAACACAATTTTTTTGTGTTCTTCATTATTTTGTAAAGCAGAATTATTTATGTCAAAAACTTCGCTAATTCTATTACGAACTAAACGCCAAGTTTTTTTTCCGTCTGATATAAAATCATTTAAAGAATCTTGTAAAAAAATATCATCTGTTAACGGAATACCATCAAAATACCCTAATTGGTGCAGTGCACCTAAATCTATTGCATAGTTTCCTATACGAGTACCTATGGTAATAATATCGTCCCTAGTCAAAAATACACCGAAAGGAATATTCTGAATAGGAAAATCTGAATTAGAATCAACAGAAATCCAGGATTTTTTTGAAGGATCATTAGTTTTTATAGGCATATTGTACGTGTTAATTTTAATTATGATAAATTTCTTTTCAAATATATTATTTTCTTCTGATTAAAGAATCTCAATTTGTATTTTTACACTTTATTAACGCAATAAAATATCTATGCAACGCGATAACCAAATTTTTGATTTAATTAATGACGAAAAAGAACGTCAATTAGAAGGAATAGAATTAATAGCTTCAGAGAATTTTACGAGTCCACAAGTTATGGAAGCGGCAGGCTCAGTGCTTACCAATAAGTATGCAGAGGGGTACCCTGGAAAGCGTTATTATGGTGGTTGCGAGGTTGTAGACCAAGTAGAGCAATTGGCTATAGATAGAGCTAAAGAACTTTTTGGAGCGGAATATGTTAACGTACAGCCGCATTCTGGTTCGCAAGCCAATGCATCTGTATACCATGCGTGTTTAAAGCCTGGAGATACTATTCTTGGTTTTGATTTGTCACATGGTGGACATTTAACTCATGGTTCTCCGGTAAATTTTTCAGGTCGTTTATATAGTCCAGTTTTTTACGGAGTAGAAGAGGAGACAGGTGTTTTAAATTATGATAAAATACAAGAGATAGCGACAAAAGAAAAACCAAAAATGATTATTGCTGGTGCTTCTGCTTACTCTAGAGATATAGATTTTGAGCGTTTTAGAGTTATAGCGGATAGTGTTGGTGCTTTATTATTGGCAGATATTTCTCATCCAGCAGGGTTAATAGCTAAAGGTATTTTAAACGATCCTATGCCACATTGCCATATAGTTACTACAACTACGCATAAAACATTACGTGGACCAAGAGGAGGAATGATAATGATGGGTAAAGATTTTGACAACCCATTTGGAATAACTCTAAAAAATGGAAACTTACGTAAAATGTCTGCGTTATTAGATTTAGCAGTTTTCCCTGGTAATCAAGGTGGTCCTTTAGAGCACATTATAGCTGCTAAGGCAATTGCTTTTGGTGAAGCTTTAACTGATGAATATTTACATTATATGATTCAGGTTAAGAAAAATGCGGCGGCTATGGCAGCAGCATTTATGAAAAAAGAGTATAAAATTATTTCTGGAGGTACAGACAACCACATGATGCTTATAGATCTTAGAAATAAAGATATAACAGGTAAAGATGCAGAAAAAGCATTGGTAAAAGCAGATATTACAGCAAATAAGAATATGGTTCCTTTTGATGATAAGTCTCCTTTTGTAACCTCTGGTATTCGTTTTGGAACTGCAGCGATTACAACACGTGGTCTTAAAGAAGAACATATGCAAACTATTGTTGATTTTGTGGATGCCGTAATTACGAATCCAGAAGATGAAGAAGTACTTGAAGAAATTAGAGAAAAAGTAAATGCTCTAATGGAAGGTAGAGCATTGTTTAACTAAGTTTTAAGCTTGTAACCGTTTTTATGGAAAACCTTAAAAAGGTTTTCCATAATTTTTAAATATGATCTACCATAAATAAGTCCCCCTTATTTGTGGTATTATTACTAACATCATATATCACGGCATCTTCTTCGGACTCATAATAAAGTCCCCAGAATCCGAAGTAAGATTTTTCAGTTATATTGGTTAAGTCTATTTTATCTTCTGGTAAAAGAGGTAGATGTATTTCTGTAGGTAACTCCAGTTTTTCCGTCATTAAATTGTCAATGTTGGTTACTAGAGTGTCCAGTATTGCATCTAAACTATTTACAATGCTATTTTCACAGACCTTACTAACTATTATAGAGGTATCTGTTAGGTAAATAGCAAGTTCAGCTATATCTACAAATTGCTCTGTATTATATCTTAAGCTTTCTAAGCTGCTATAGAATTCCTCTAGTCTTGAAGAATTTATATCTAATTTATCTTTTAACCAGTTAGAGTTGTTGTAATAACAAACGCCTTCTGATAGCCAAAAGTTTGATTGAAATTCTACACCTATTTCTAATCTGTCTTGTGTGTTTTTTAGAACTCTAATAAGTACACCAGAAAAATATGCTTTTTCTAGTTTATTTTTAAAGATTTCTAATTGTTCTAAAACACTTTTTGGGACAGTATTAGAATAGCGAATTCCATTGTATTTTGATGGATTAGTCATCATAGTATCAATTGTAGGTTATACTTAATACAAAACTATGATGATTTTCCGAATTTAGATTACACGTAAACCTCAAATTTTCTGAGGTTGTTATGTTTTAAAGGGGGTAAAATGTTAAAATTTAGAATGAAGCTTCTTTTTTCTGACTGTTTAATTATATAAAACCTCTTCTTTTTGCCTCGTTTATTAGGGCTAAATCGTTCTCGTTTTCTATATCAAAAATAAATTTCAACTTTCGTTTTCTGGTTTCAATTCCGGTTACAGAAAGATTTACATAGTCTACCAAATCTTTCGTTTTTATTCCTAACGATAAACGGTAAAGAATTTCTTTATCATCTTCGTTAATCATAATATTGTTTGTCATTGTTTTTCTGAAAACATCAATGGCAGATTTAGAATAATAAGTGCTATCATTTAAGACGTTATCTAACGCTTTTTCTAGTACTTCATCATTAACTTCGGTTTTAACAATATAACCATCGGGATTTACAGAAGAAAAAATATTACTAATTCTTAGACTATCGCTAAAAGAAGATTGGAATATTATTTTTGTTTTAGGTGATATTTCTCGTAGTAACATTCCTAAATTTTCTCCAGTTTTATTTCCGTCTATGTTTTCTTTGTCTGGTTTTTCTATCTGAATATCTAAAAAGGCAACATCAAAAATAGTACTTTCTATAAGTTCTTTTGCTTTTTGGTAACTATTGGCTATAGTTAGATTGATATTATATTTAGCTGGATTTATGTCAGCAAAAGTGTATTGATACCCTTTTAAAATAAGTTGATGGTCATCTACTGCTAATATTTTTAAGGTTCGCATATTATTTTAAACTTTGATCTTGTTTATGTGTGTACTATATTTTTGCTGTCTAAGGGAATAGTAATGATAATTCTAGTTCCGTTATCAATTTCACTGCTAATTTTTACATCAGCATTGATTTTGTTAGCTCTAGAATAGATGTTTTTTAGACCTATTCCTCTTTTCTTTTTTTGGAGGTTAAAACCTACGCCATTATCAGATAAAATTACAGTTAAATTTGAATTTTTCATACTTAAATCTAATAAAATATTTTCTGCCTTAGAATACTTAACGCAGTTTTGCACTCCTTCTTGTATCATTCGATACAAGTTAATTTTTATTTCAGCGTTTAAGTGATCCCAGTCTATATGCTTGTCAAAATTAAAGTTGGTTTTAATGCTAGAAGCTTTACTTGTATTGTGTAATAATTCTATTAAAGAGTTTGTAAAGTTTTGCATCTTTTTAGAAGAAGCAGCGCTAAGTGTATGGGAAATAGTCCTTATTTCTTCTGCAGTTTCTCGCAGTTGTTTAATTAGATCTAAACGTTCTGCCATTGCCTCCTCATCTGCTCTTTTGTTGGTAGCCTTTAAAATTAGACCAATACCAGTTAAGCTGCCAAGTACCCCATCATGAAGTTCTTGAGATATTCTTAATTGTTCTTCTTGTTTTGCTAGAGCTAACTTGCCTTTTTGCGCAAGCATTAAATTAAAGGTTTCTAAATTGGTTTCTTGTTGTTCTTGTTCAAATTTTAATTTCTGGTTTTTTAAATATTGACTACCAATAACAAAAACTGCAAATGCTAATAATAGTGCGCCTATAACAAAATAAATAAGCACTTGTTTTTGTTGTTCTAGAATTTCTTTCTCTTCTATTACTTCATCAGTTTCGTATTTAATTCTTGTAAACTTGTCTTGTAGTAAGCGTTCTTCTGCAATTAAACTATCATTTAGTACAATGTATTTGTGCGCGTATGTACTTGCGTTAATTGGGTCTATTGTAGTTAGGATGTCATAAGCTTGTAGCAGTCTTTTATTGTTTTTATTTATAATGGCGTACTCTTCAGATTTTTTGGCATTTTCTAAGGCTTTAGCAGTGTCTTTTTTATAGACATAAAACTCAGCTAAATTAAAATGACTTATGGCTAAACCAGAAATATCATTTAAACTATCTCTTAACTTTAAAGAGTAAAGTAATTGACTTTCTACATTAATAGTGTCACCAGATTTTAATTTTGTAGATGCCAGATTATCTAACACTTTAGAATAAAATGCCGTTTTGTTTTCAAATAAACTATCTACTTCTAATATTTTTTTATAATTTTTAATAGCGCTTTTATAGTCTCCTTTATCTCTGTAAACATTCGCAATATTATTAACTACAGATGTGTTTATTGTATTGTTTGGTTTGTATTTTTTGTAATACTCTAGTGCCTTGTCATAGTAACCTAAGGCTCTGTCATGTTCTTTTAATGCATTTGTTACGGATCCTAGGTTGTTGTAAGTGTGGTATAAATTTTTGTCTACACCATCTAATTTTTTATATAATTCAATAGCTTTGATAGTGGATATTTCACTGCCTCTATAGTCTTTTACATTAGATTGAAGTACTGCAAGGGATCTTAGAATATCTCCTTCTTTCAAGATATTCTTCTGTAATCTTAAAATGTTTTGAGCTTTTAAATAATAAAAATAACTACTGTCTACTTTTGCTTTAGTTTGAAAAAAATAGGCCAAATCCCAGTAAGCAAAAGCTAGTAGGGTAGAATCATTTTGACTGTGAGATAAATCAATTACTTTTTTGTTCGTTTCTCTAAAGTTTACAGAATCTTTTTGAGATAAATAGGTATACGCTAATGACTGTAATTGTTTTCTGTAAATTGAATCTTTTTTGTTTTGTAATAGGTTAGTGGTGTCTTTAGTTTTTTGTTCGTATTTTGTTTTCTCTGTAGAACTATTTTTTTCCTTTTCGTTGGTGCACGATGAGATTAAGGTAATTAATAGGAACAGCGTATAAAATTTTTGCACGTAGATTTGGTTTAAGGAAACACCAAGGTATAAAAAAAGCCTTAAATGTTAAATTTAAGGCTTATAAATATTTTTTTTATTATCTATATGTTCTAATCTGGGGATTAGTTTACAGCACCACCACTACCTTTAGGGGCTTCAACTTCATCGTCGTCCGTAGCAACTTCTCCACCACTACCTTTAGGAGCTTCAACTTCATCGTCATCCGTAGCAACTTCTCCGCCACTACCTTTAGGGGCTTCAACTTCATCGTCGTCCGTAGCAACTTCTCCGCCACTGCCTTTAGGAGCTTCAACTTCATCGTCATCCGTAGCAACTTCTCCGCCACTACCTTTAGGAGCTTCAACTTCATCGTCATCCGTAGCAACTTCTCCACCACTACCTTTAGGAGCTTCAACTTCGTCATCATCAGTAGCGTTTACATTTTCGTATAAAGCATCATTAGAATTAGTGTCTACATCACAAGAGAATAATAA
This sequence comes from Cellulophaga sp. 20_2_10, assembly GCF_023476645.1. Classification (GTDB taxonomy): domain Bacteria; phylum Bacteroidota; class Bacteroidia; order Flavobacteriales; family Flavobacteriaceae; genus Cellulophaga. The sequence goes on along the minus strand of NZ_JAMCOJ010000001.1, from coordinate 646,738 downwards.
TAGACTAAAAATAAACATCGCAAGCAGGTTAATTAAATTTTTCATAATCATTTTTTTTGGTTATTTTTTTATTGCTTTGCTAAAGTATAATTATTCACTTATGAAAAAAGTAAGAATTTATTTCTTTTAGTATGTGGTTTACTTCTGATAGTTATTTTGCTGTTTCTGTTAGGATTTAGTTAATTCTGTGTGGAAATTGCATTTTTCCCCATTTTGCTTTTTAATTTATCTATATTTTCTTTATAGGTTTTTGAAAAAGGAAGCTGAAGATCTGACCTTTTTATATTGCATATGCTTTTTCCGTAGTTAATTCTAGATACATACTCGGTATTTAAAATGTAGCTTTGGTGTATTCTTATAAAATTTTCTGGTAATTTATGTTCAAATGTTTTTAGTGTTTTAAAAGCACTAATTTTCTTTCCATTATTTAAAAATAAATCTGTAGCATTATTATCTGCTTTTAGATATAGAATTTCTGAAGTATCTATATATTGGTAATCTTTATAAGATTGTAAGCATAGCGTAGGTGCTGTTTCTTTTTTAGGAGTTTGTTTTCTTATTTTAAAAACAGATTTTCTAATTTCAAACTCATTGTAAGGTAGTAACCAATAATCAAAAAAACCATTTTTAATAGCTTCATAGGCATAGTCTTTAGTTGTGCTAACGCCTATAATTAATGGAATTTGATCAATATATTGATGTAAGTCAGAGACCATTTGAAAGTACTCTCTTGTGTTTTTTTGTAAATCAACAAAAATGATGTCTGGACTGTATTTTAAAATACTGTTTAATGCAACGTTAGAATTCTCTGAAATATCTACACAAGAAAAGTCGTTGTATTCTTCTAAAAAATGCTGTAGTTGCAAATTAGAGGAAGCAGAGTTGCCTATAATAATGTATGAATAATTCATTCCTAACGTTCTAAGTATAAAATTAAGTATAGATCGCTGAAATTGATTATAGGTAAACCTCTAATTTTATGTGGTTTTAAGTGTTAAAATATTGATTTTAACCCGTTTTAGAGGTATAATCTTACTTTTTTAAAAGAAATTAGATTAATTAGTTGTTAGGAGCAAATTCATACGCGCCAATATCTGGAGAAGAGGTTCTAGAATTTCCATTAATATCTAATGGTATTTTTAGCGCACTATTTTTATCTGCATTATCTATTGCAGCCGAATTATTTTTGATTTCAAAATTATGCTTTAGGGGATTTATAAAAGCTGTTTCTGCAGAAATATAAGGAAGTATGTAATGTGTTATATCTTTAAAGTTATAAAGATTACTTGTTATTTCAGTATCAAATTTAATAATACAATTTGTAAACTTAAAGTTTAGTACGTTAGATGAGGATTCTAATAATAGGAGTTCATTGGTTGCGTTGCCATCTATGATACTATTTGTAAAGTTAGCCTCTAATGTATTTGCTACGCTAGTAGTAGAGGTGTTATTTATTTGTAAGGCTGTACCTGTACGATACGTTTTGGTCCAATAGTTGGCAATTGTAGTGTGATTAAAATTATATGTACCCGTTTGTTTTAGTTGTAATGATGCAAATCCAGCATTCGCAATTATACAATTATAAACGTCAATATTAGAATTAAGCGCATAGACATTAGTTTGTAGGCTATTGTATATTTGTGTGTTACTAAGGGTTAGGGTAGTGGTTTTGTTTTCTGTTTTTCCGTTGATATAAATACCAATACTTGCATTTTTTATAGTAGCGTAGTTTATGCTGTTATTTATGCTCCCTTTTGTAAACCAAAGACCTCCCCATTGTCCGGCTACATTTTTATAAGAAGGCTCTAATCTATCTGCTTCAAAAATAACTTCATTTTCTAATAGGTCCTGGTTTGTACTTAGTTTTCCGTTAACCTGTATGCTTGCCTGGTCTTTTATTAGGATGCCAGAATTTTTATGAAAATAGATTCTGGCACCAGCTTCTATTGTTAAAGTCTCGTTTTCTGGTATTGTAGCGTAGCCGTAAATTACGTATGGTTTATTTGCTGTAAAATTTAAATTTTGATCTGTTAGAGCAAAGCCCTCTTTAGTTAGCTCTTCATTATTCTCGTCTAATGTTAAAATAATTGTCTCTGTAGTGCCATCTTCAAACTTAGTGGGAAACAAAAAAATGGCATCTTTAACCAAGCTTACAAGTTCTACTTTTTGTGTGTTGTTACCGCTATCAAATAAAACGGCATCAGTATATAAAAAATTTGAAGATTCTACATTCAAAGCATGTATCTCTACAAAGATATAAAGACTATCTTTTGCGTAAAGTGGTGTATTTGTAAAGCTATCGCCAGCTTGCCCGTCTACATTTAATTTGTAATAGCTATGAACTCCTTTTGCTAGTTCTATTTTAGGTATTTGTACATCTGTGTTGCTTTTATTGTAAACCTTAAAACCATACGTGCTGCTATTTATAGTAGAGAAAACTGTATCTAGGTAAACGGTGTCTTTGGAGAAAGATAGATTACCAGTACTATTTTCAAAATTAAAATCCTTACGACAAGAATTCCCTAAAATAACAAAGAATATAATTGCTATATATAATAAGGAATGCGCTTTCATTTTTAAATATGGATTAGTCTATAAAAATATTTTTAATTTCTTCAGAAACTCTTATAGGTCTAAAACTTTTTGAGTTTAATAAACACCATTCTGTTTTAGCTTTTAAAATAATCTTATTGGTTAAAGAGTTGCGCATTTCTACAATACGAACTGAAATTGCTCCTTCAGACTTTTTAATAAATGTTTTAACTTTAATAATATCGTCTAGTATAGCAGCAGCTTTATATTCTAAAAAATGGGTACTAACAACCCACATGTGGTTCTCTTGTATTTCTATACTAGCAGATGCTTGCCAATGTTCTTTAGATATATCTTGTACCCATTGTAGGTATCTAACATTGTTTACATGGTTTAAGTCATCTATGTCATCTGCGGTTACCGTAATAGTTTTGTGGTAAACTTTCAATGTCTTACTTTTTTATAATGTTAACTTCAAACATTTTATCCCAGTTTTTACCAGTTACAAAGAATGTTTTAGTAGTAGGGTTGTATGCAATACCGTTTAATACATCTACATCGTCTGTTTTGGTAACTTTATCTTTAAGTCCGTTAAAGTTAATAATACCTTCTACTACGCCACTTTTTGGATCTATAATTACGGCAACGTCTTGGCCAGATTGCCAAGTATTTGCATAGATTTTACCATCTGCGTATTCTAGTTCGTTGATTTTAACTAGTTTTTTACTATTTGTGTATATTTCTATAGCGCTTTCTTCTATTAATGTTTCTGGATTTAATGTCCATATTTTTTCGGACCCATCACTCTTGTATAATTTTTCTCCGTCATTACAGAATCCCCAACCTTCTTTACTTTTTCCGTAGGTAAACTGGTCAATTTCTTTAAAGGTATCTACATCGTAAACAAAGCCAATATTACTTTGCCAAGTAAGTTGGTATATTTTATTATTTAAAATAGTAATACCCTCTCCAAACTGGGTGTTTTTTAATTTGTGCTCTTTGTAAATAGTACCGGTTTTGTAGTCTAGTTTAACTAAAACAGATTTGCCTCTTTTTCCTGTTCCTTCATACAACGTGTCTTTATAGAACTCTAAGCCTTGGGTAAAGTAATTTGGGTTATGTGGGTATTCATTAATTACTTCGTACGTATATATATTAGGAGACTTGGAAGCAAAAACAATGATTTTTTTAGAAATCTCTGCTACCGTATCATCATATTTAATTTCTGCGGTAATAGTTTTACTACCTACTTTAGGCATATCTAAAGTTAATTTATTTTCTTTTATATCAACTTTTTCACCATCTATAGAATAGGTAATACTGCTAATAGTCTTGTTTTTTTTGTTTTTTAGGTTGATATCTACCGTTTCATTTTGGTGAAATTTGGCATTTTTCCCTGAAATCTGTATTTCAAATAGGCTTGAAGCAGGAGTATTTGCTCCTCCACAAGAAGCTAGTAAAATAGTTAGTGCGCTGTAAGTTAAAAACTTAAGTGTTTTCATGATAGTAGTGTTATTCCTAAGCAAGGTATTTAATAAAAATTAGATAGAAAAATGATTGCGTCAAATTTAAAAGATTGTATATTTGCAGCGGCAAGTCCTACACGACCAGCTCCTGTTTAATCCCCCAGGGTGGGAACGCAGCAAGGGTACACGGTTGAGCGGTGCGATGTAGGTAGCTTGCCATTTTTTATGCGCTAAATTTAGCAAAGCATAATTTCCACCATCCTTTATTTATTTGTTAATTTGCACTCATAATTATCTACAATAATATGAGTAAAAAAGTAGTCTTAATAACAGGCGGTTCTTCAGGTATAGGAAAATCAATAGGTATATATTTAACTACACAAGGCTATAAGGTTTACGGCACTACACGTAATAAAGCAAAATATCCAAATTTTAACGATTTTGATTTAGTTGAACTAGATGTTAGAAAAACAGAAACTATAGCGCAAGCTGTATCTTATGTTGTAGCAAAAGAAGGTTGTATAGATGTTTTGGTAAATAATGCAGGTGTTGGTATTACGGGCCCAATAGAGGAAACTCCAAACGAGGAAATTGTAAATGCATTTAATATTAACTTAAATGGTCCTATAAATTTAATGAAAGCTGTTTTGCCGCAAATGAGAAAGCAAAAAAGCGGACTTATAATTAATATTACATCTATTGCTGGTTATATGGGATTGCCGTACAGAGGTATTTATTCTGCTAGTAAAGGAGCTTTAGAGCTTGTGGTAGAAGCAATGCGTATGGAGGTAAAAGATTTTGGTGTGCATATTACAACTGTTGCGCCCGGAGATTTTGCTACTAATATAGCTTCTGGTAGATACCACGCACCTCTTTTAGAAGATTCTGCATATAAAAAACCTTACGGCAATACGTTACAGGTAATGAATGAGCATGTAGATTCTGGTGAAGATCCAATACAGGTTGCAAAAGTAGTGTTTAAAATAATGAATACTAAAAAGCCAAAAGTACATTATAGAGTAGGAGCTTTTATGCAAAAATTTTCATTGTTTTTAAAGAAAGTTTTACCAGATAAAACATATGAAAAATTATTATTGAACCATTACAAGTTGTAGTTTTGTACAAATTGTAAAATAGGCTTATTAACAGCTATATTTATTTAAAACATAATTTTTAAAATAACACAAGATGAAATTTTTTATTGACACAGCAAATTTGGCACAAATCAAAGAAGCACAAGAATTAGGTGTTTTGGATGGTGTAACAACTAACCCTTCTTTAATGGCCAAAGAGGGCATTACAGGTAGAGATAATATTTTAAAACATTATGTAGATATTTGCAACATCGTAGATGGTGATGTTTCGGCAGAAGTTATTGCTACGGAGTACGATGCAATGATAAAGGAAGGTGAAGAATTAGCAGAATTACATGCGCAAATTGTTGTTAAATTACCAATGATAAAAGATGGTATTAAAGCATGTAAGTATTTTTCTGACAAAGGAATAAGAACTAATGTAACTTTGGTTTTTTCTGCAGGTCAGGCTTTATTAGCTGCTAAAGCAGGTGCTACTTATGTGTCTCCTTTTATTGGTAGATTAGATGATATTTCTACAGACGGTTTAAACCTTATTGCAGAAATTAGACACATCTATGATAACTATGGTTTTGCTACAGAAATTTTAGCTGCATCAGTAAGACATACAATGCATGTTATAAACTGTGCTAAAATTGGTGCAGATGTAATGACAGGACCTTTGTCTTCTATTGAAGGGTTATTAAAGCACCCTTTAACAGATAGTGGTTTGGCTAAGTTTTTAGAAGATTATAAAAAAGGAAACTAAGTTTCTTTATACAATATAAAAAAATCCCCTAGAATTTATTCTAGGGGATTTTTTGTGTTTATAGATACGTTTTATTATTTATTGTAATTGCCATATATATTAGCAAAACCATCTACAATTTTACCGTTGTCGGTAATTATGGATCTGTTTAGTTTCCCGTTAATAATCAATACATTATTTAGCTTTTTAAGATCTTCTGCTCTGTATTGGGTTTTTTGATCTAGGTTGTTAGACTTTACAATATCTATCCAGCTTTTTTCATCTGTACGTAAGCTAATTCCAATATAGGTATATTTATTGTTTGGATTTTCTTTTAACTGATTTACACGATTAGTAATGTGCCTAAAGTGTACGTTATTTTCACCCATCCAAAAATAGAAGACAACATTCTTGTGTCCCTTGCTAATATCTTCTAGTGATTTTTTTTCGCCATTTACGTTATGTATGTAAATTTTAGGCAACACTAAATTGGGTTGCAAGTTTTTAATACTCTTGTATAAAGAATCTATTTCGCCAATATGTTTATTGTTGCTAGCTACTTTGTGTAAGTCTTTCATGAAAATAGTATTATTCTCATAAGTGTCATCAGAACGCAATAGGTAGTTTAATGCTACATTTCTAATTAAATTATCTTTTAGATTTTTTTCACCAACCATACTATCTATTAAGGTAAGTTGGTGTTCGTTAAAATGTAATTGATTTATGTAAAAACTTCCGTTAACCTCACAACCTTCTTTGCAATTTATATAAGACATACCACCAAAGTGTTGCTTCATAAAATTGTAATACGGTGTTATGTAGGTGTAATTAGGGTTGTTGTATGTTAAGTCTTTTCTGTATTCGTAAAAACCTTCAGGAGGTTGCATTAAAGCTTTTTCTTTTACAGCTCTTCTGTGTTTAAAAGGGTATTTTTCTTTGTACAAGTACGTAGTGTAGTCAATACCTGTTTTTGCTATACGAACAGCGTTATCGGCTAAAGACGCTTCTGTTTTAAGGGTGTTTAGTAAATCTATTTTTTTATCGTGTAAAGAATCAACCTTTTTGCTAAACTCATCAGGATTTAAAAAATACATTTTGTCCACAATGTTTAACTCTTCATCTTCATGAATTAAAAACATTTCAAGTAAAAAATTGTTTATCTCTTGTCCTTTTCCATCAAAAACTAAAGATTCATCAAAGTCAACCGTATTAACTCTTATCAAAAGACTGTCACCTTTTTCAAGATAAATATATTGTACTTCTTCGTGTCCAAAATGATAGAGGCCTTCCTGGGCAGAAGAATCTAACTCAAAAGCAAACCTATTATTCTTATCTAATTTGGCAGAACAAACCTTGTGATCATCCTTATAAAGAATAACACTATCGTTTTTTGGGTTTACAATTTCACCAGCAAAGTATATGTATGGGGAGTTTTTTTGATTCTTACCGCAACTAAATAAACAAGTAATGGAAAGAAAGAGTAAAAATTTATTCATATAGTATATAGCTAACGTTACACACAAATTTAATAAACCTAAGGGTGTACTCTTGTTAATGTGTCGTTAAAATAATTATTAGAAAGATGAAATAGCTATTTTATTGGTTGAAATGTATTGGTTTAAGGTTTTAAAATTCACTATTTTTGCACAAATTTTAAAATTAAAATATGCTATCAGTATCTAATTTATCTGTTCAATTTGGTAAAAGAATTCTTTTTGATGATGTTAACGTAAGTTTTACTCAAGGAAATTGTTATGGTATAATTGGTGCCAACGGTGCTGGTAAATCTACCTTTTTAAAAATATTATCTGGACAAATAGACGCAACCTCTGGTCACGTTCATTTAGAGCCAGGAAAAAGAATGTCTATTCTAGAGCAGAACCACAACGCTTATGATGAATCTACTGTTCTGGAAACAGTGGTAATGGGTAACAAGCCCTTATATACAATTAAGAAAGAGATTGATGCTCTTTATGCGGATTATGATGATGCAAATGCAGATAGAATAGGTGAGTTACAAGTTTTGTTTGAAGAAATGGATGGTTGGAACACTGACAGTGCAGCAGCAACAATGTTGTCTAACTTAGGTATTTCAGACGAGTTTCATTTTACTTTAATGGGCGATTTAGATTCTAAATTAAAGGTAAGGGTTTTACTTGCACAAGCACTTTTTGGTAGTCCTGATGTGTTAATTATGGATGAGCCTACCAACGATTTGGATTACGAAACAATAAACTGGTTAGAGCGTTTCTTAGCTGGTTATGATAATACCGTAATAGTAGTATCTCACGATAGACACTTTTTAGATGCAGTTTGTACTTCTATTGGTGATATAGATTTTGGTAAACTTAATATATACTCTGGTAACTATACATTCTGGTACGAGAGTAGTCAGCTTGCCGCAAGACAAAGAGCACAACAAAATAAAAAGGCAGAAGACAAAGCAAAGGAATTACAAGAATTTATTATGCGTTTTAGTGCTAACGTTGCAAAAAGTAAACAGGCAACGTCTAGAAAAAAAATGCTTTCTAAATTAAAGATAGATGATATTAAACCGTCTAGTAGAAGATACCCAGCTATTATTTTTGAAAGAGATAGAGAGGCAGGAGATCAGATATTAAATGTAGAAAATCTTTCTGCAACATCTGATGATGGAGATTTACTTTTTAAAGATCTTAGCTTAAACTTAGCAAAAGGAGATAAGGTTGCTGTAATTTCTAAAGATTCTAGAGCAACTAGTGCTTTTTATGAAATTATAAACGATAATAAAAAGGCTACTTCAGGAGAATTTAAATGGGGTGTTACAACATCACAGTCTTATTTGCCAGCAGATAACTCAGACTTTTTTAATAAGCCAATTAACTTGGTAGATTGGTTGCGTCAATGGGCTACAACAGAAGAAGAAAGAGAAGAAGTGCATATTAGGGGCTTTCTAGGTAAAATGCTTTTTAGTGGTGAAGAAGGATTAAAAAAATGTACTGTACTTTCTGGAGGAGAAAAAGTTAGATGTATGCTTAGTAGAATGATGATGATAAGGGCTAATGTCCTTATGTTAGATGAGCCTACAAATCATTTAGATTTAGAGAGTATTACAGCATTTAACAACTCGTTAAAGAACTTTAAAGGAACAGTGTTGTTTACAACGCATGATCATGAATTTGCAAATACAGTAGCAGATAGAGTAATAGAGTTAACACCAAACGGATCTATAGATAGGTACATTACTTTTGATGAATATATGTCTGACAAGTCGATAAAAGAACAAAGACAAAAATTATACGAATCTTAACTTAAGGTTATTTTATCGATAAAATACCAATTTTATAGTTGTACGTACAGTAAAAGTTGTATATTGTCGGTGAACTTATGCAGTTCACCGACAATTATTATGATTATTACTCTAAAGCAATTATGAAATTCCCCCAAATTCATCTTCTATTAGCTATACTATCGGTAGGCTATTTATCAGCACAAAACACCACTCAAACTACTAAGAATCAAGGGATGAATCCCAATTTTTCTATTGTAGAAAACACAAAACAATCCCTGACGCACCAAACATTATTGGCTGCTATGCAAGGATCAGATCTAGAAGATTTGTTGCGTAATGATGGGCCTTTTACCGTGTTTGCACCTTCAGATAAGGCGTTTAGTAAAATATCATCAGAAAAAATTGCGGAGCTTCTTAAAAGCGAAAACAAAAAGGATTTAACTTCTTTACTTACGTACCATATAATAGCCGGAAAAATATCAGCATCCAAAATATTAAAAGCAATGTGCCAAGGTAATGGAGTTGCTACTTATACTACAGTACAAGGTAATGAGATTGTAGCAACGATGAAAGGTACAGATATTATACTTACAGATGCTCTAGGGCATTCTGCTAAAATTACAGCTGCAGATGCAGAACAGTGTAATGGTGTAATGCATCTTATAGACAGCGTAATTTTACCGAAACAGATTTAACGTATTAGCGTAATTCTGCCCCTAATTTATTTTCGTAGTTATTTCTAAGCTTAGACATAATCTTATCTATTTGCTTATCTTTTAGTGTGTCTTTATCGTCTGCTAACGTAAAGCTTACAGCGTAAGATTTTTTCCCTTCGGGTAGTTTATCGCCAGTGTATACATCAAATAAATTTACCTCTTTTAGGAATTTCTTTTCAGTTTCAAAAGCAATATCATAAAGATCTTTAAAGCTTACTTTAGTATCTAGTAATAGAGCAAAGTCTCTTTTAACAACAGGGTATTTGCTTATTTCTTTAAATACAACAGCATTTTGGGCTGCTAGTTTAATAATGTTATCCCAGTTAAAATCTGCAAACAATACTTCTTGTTTAATATCAAAAGCATTTGTAATTGTAGGCTTAATAACGCCAAATTCTACTAGGCTTAGTTTGTTGCCTTTTAATGATAAACCTTCTTGGTAAACATCGTTCTCTACAGGGGTAGAGCTGGTTTTATTTATTCCTAATTTACTAAGAACTGTTTCTATAGAAGACTTAAGGAAAAAGAAATCTGATTTGTTCTGAGCGCCGTACCAATTGTCTTCTTCTTGCTTTCCAGTTAAAAATAAAGATAAGTGTTTATTTTCTATTCGCTTGTCAGAGAAGTTGTGGTACGTTTTTCCAAATTCGAAAAACTTAAGGTTTAATCTTTTTCTATTAATGTTATGAGAAATAGCTTCAAGGCCACTAAATAACATAGATTGTCTTAAAACAGATAAATCTGAACTAAGGGGATTTAGCATTGCTACAGAATTTTCATCCTTTATAGCTTCCGAATGCTTGTTGTATTCTATTGTAGTTAAACTGTTAGCCATTATTTCGTAAAAACCTTGACTAGCTAACTGGTTTCCAATTACATTTTGTAGTTTGTGATCTTCAAACCTAGATGTAGTTGCTATAGAGGCATTTAACTTTGTAGTAAAGTTAATATTGTTATACCCGTATACTCTTAAAATTTCTTCAATAACATCTACTTGTCTCTGTACGTCTACACGATAAAAAGGAATGGCAAGACCCATTCCAGATTCAGATACATTTTTTACCTTAATATCTAAAGATGTTAAGATTGATTTTATAGTCTCTCTAGAAATTTCTTGTCCTATTAATTTATTTATTTTCTCGTAAGTTAAAAACACTTCGTGATCTTCAACCTTCTTAGAATAAAGATCTACAATGTCAGATGTAATATCACCACCAGCAATTTCCTTAATTAAGGACGCAGCTCTGCGCAACGCGTACTCTACATTTTGTATGTCTATACCTCTTTCAAACCTAAAAGAAGCATCTGTATTTAAACCGTGTCTTTTTGCAGTTTTACGCACAGAAACAGGGTTAAAATATGCGCTTTCTAAAAAGATAGCAGTTGTGTTTTCTGTTACACCAGAATCTTTGCCTCCAAAAATACCGGCAATACATAATGGTTTTTCTTCGTCACAGATCATTAAATCCTCTTCGTGTAGTTCTCTTTCTACATCGTCTAGAGTTGTAAATTTTGTTCCGGCAGGAACCGTTTTCACCTCAATCTTATGACCTTTAATTTTATTAGCATCAAAAGCATGTAATGGCTGTCCTAATTCATGTAAAACATAATTAGTGGCATCTACAACATTGTTTTTAGGTGTTAAGCCTATAGAGCGTAATCTGTTTTTAAGCCAATCTGGAGAATCTTTAACCTCTAAATTACTAATCGTAACACCACAATACCTTGGTGCTAGCTCATTATTAAGTACGTCTACTGCTATTTTTAATGACCTGTTTTCTATATTAAAATTAGTAACAGGAGGTGTAATAAGTTCTTTTGTAATTTCTTGCTGTATTAAACCAGCTCTTAAATCTCTTGCAACACCAAAGTGGCTCATTGCATCTGCGCGATTAGGAGTTAACCCAATCTCAAAAATAATATCTGTTTCTACTTCAAAGATTTCTGCGCATAGCGTTCCTGGTTTTAAGTCTTCATCTAAAACCATAATACCATCATGGCCTTTACCTAAACCTAGTTCATCCTCGGCGCAAATCATTCCGTGACTTTCTTCACCACGAATTTTACCCTTCTTAATTTTCCAAGCTTCACCTTCTTCAGTGTATAGTGTAGTGCCAATAGTTGCAACAGGTACTTTTTGTCCTTTTTCTACATTTGGTGCGCCACAAACAATTTGTAAAGGGGCATCTGCGCCTATATCTACAGTTGTTAATTTTAGTTTGTCGGCGTTAGGGTGTTTTACGCACGTTAATACGTGTCCAACTACAATACCTTTTAGTCCACCTTTAACTGTTTCAAACTCAGAAATACCCTCTACTTCTAAGCCTAAATCTGTTAATAATTCTGCTGTTTTCTCAGCTTCCCAATCAATATGTAAAAACTGTTTTAACCAGTTGTAAGATATTTTCATTCTAAAAATTTAAAGGCTCAAAGATAGGACAATGAGAATAGAGATTCAACACATATTTTAATCAATTCTCTTTTTTTATTGTAAGCTTTCAATTTATATTACGATTTTTACAGAAACCACTTTATTATGAAGAATATAGGCTGCCTTTTTATTGTTTTGTTATTTGTTTTTTCTTGTTCAGAGCCAAAAATAGAGAAATTGGAAGAAGGTAATTGGTTGTTAGAATTAAATATCCAAGACAACCAAGTATTGCCTTTTACTTTTTCAGTGAACTACGGCCCCCAAAATAATATAGAAATAGTGGTTTTTAATGCTGAGGAAGTAATAAAGGTTGATGAAATTACAATTACTGGAGATTCTATTACTATAAAAATGCCTGTTTTTGAAGGGTATTTAAAAGGTAAATTTACGGCAAAAGAAATATCTGGAAATTTTATAAAAGAAAGTTTAGATAGAGTAGTGCCTTTTACAGCAGTATATGGTGATGAAAAGAGATTTAAAACAAATACGGATGCTAAAAAAGATGTAACTGGTGTTTGGGAGACTGTTTTTAGCCCAAAAACAGAAGACAGTTATAGTGCAAAAGGTATTTTTAAACAAGTTGATGCTAAGGTCACTGGGACATTTAGAACAACTACCGGAGATTATAGATATTTAGAAGGAGTGGTAGATGGAGATTCTTTAAAGCTTTCTACTTTTGATGGCGCGCATGCATTCTTGTTTACAGCCAAGGTAACGGATTCCGTTTTAAAAGGAACTTTTTATTCTGGAAATCACTTTAAAGAACCATTTGTAGCAAAGAGAAATAAATTATATGAATTGCCTGCAGATACTACGCTTACGTATTTAAATGAAGGTTATAAGAAATTGGATTTTTCTTTTCCTGATGTAGATAATAGGATGGTTTCTTTAGCTGATGAAAAGTATAAAAATAAAGTAGTAATAGTACAAATAATGGGAACTTGGTGTCCTAATTGTTTAGATGAAACTAAATTTTTAACTCAGTTTTTAAAAGACCATAAGAATGAAGAATTGGAAATACTATCGTTGGCTTTTGAGTATGCAAAAACAAAAGAGAGTGCTTTTAATAAAATTAGAAGATTAACAGATAGAGTAGGTGTTACATACCCTGTTTTATTGGCACAATACGGAAATTCTAGTAAGGAAGAAGCACAACAGAAGTTACCAATGCTAAATCATATTTTATCTTACCCAACTACGTTGTTACTAGATAAGAATGGAAATGTGCGTAAAATACATACGGGTTTTAATGGTCCGGCAACCGGAGAAAAATATACAGAATTTAAAACCGACTTTGCTACTACAGTAAAAAAATTGCTAAAGGAAAAATCTACTAAATAATAGTAGATTTTCCTAAGCCTATATTTTCATCATTTAAGTGTAGATATTCATCTGTATCTACAATACTGTTTGCTATATAATTACCAACATAATCTGTTCCAAATCTACTGTCTGGATTAAGATCTGATGTAATTACATTGTTTACTATTGCGTTTTCTACAGCCATATAAATAGCTTGTGCTTCTTCATTTAAACCCCGATGTTCTAATAACATTGCAGCAGATAAAATTGCGGCAATAGGATTTGCTATATCTAGACCCGTTGCTTGTGGGTAGGATCCGTGAATAGGTTCAAACATGGCAAAGTCTGTACCAACAGATGCAGAAGCAAGTAAACCAATAGAACCCGTAATAACACTAGCTTCATCAGAAATTATATCGCCAAACATATTGTTAGTCAAAATAACATCAAACTGTGCAGGATTTAAAATCATTTGCATAGCGGCATTATCAACAAATAAAAAGTCTAACTCTATTTCTGGATAACTTTCTCCTATTCTTGTAACTACTTTACGCCATAGTCTAGAAGTTTCTAGAACATTAGCTTTATCTATAAGCGTTACTTTTTTTCTTCTATTTTTAGCAGCTTTAAATGCCAAGTGTGCAATTCTGCTAATTTCTTTTTCAGAATATTCACAAAGGTCAGATGCTATAGTACCTTTTTCATTTAATTTCTTTTCACCAAAATAAATACCTCCAGTTAATTCTCTGTAAATAGTAAAATCTACTCCAGATATAATTTCTTTCTTTAGTGGTGACCTGTCTATTAAGCTGGGGTAAACACGTACAGGTCTTACGTTGCTAAAAAGACCTAACTCTTTTCTAAGCCTAAGTAAACCCTGTTCTGGACGTACTTTAGCATTAGGGTCGTTATCGTATTTTGGATCACCGATAGCACCAAAAAGAACAGCGTCAGAATTTTTGCAAATTTCTAAAGTTTCATCTGGTAACGGGTTGCCGGTTTGGTCTATCGCGGTAGCGCCAACTAAGGCAGGGGAAAAGGTGAAATGGTGGTTAAATGTAACTTCTACAGACTGTAGACATTTAACAGCTTGTGCAAGAACCTCTGGTCCTATACCATCACCGCCAAGAAGAGCTATTTTTAAATTCATATTATACCGTTGTTTCAATTTCTATATTACAAACACTTATAATTTCGTGTATGTCTTGGTCTACAATTTCTTTTTTTCTATCAGCAAAATTTAAAAACTCAGTATAGACCACATCTAATTGTGTTTTTGTTAACTCGTAACCAATATTTTTAGATCTGTAAGCCAAAGCAGCTCTACCGCTACGGGCGGTAAGTATTATAGAAGATTCGTTAACACCAACATCTGCTGGGTTTATAATTTCGTATGTTTCTCTGTTTTTTATAACGCCATCTTGGTGTATGCCAGAGCTATGTGCAAATGCATTGGCACCAACAATAGCTTTGTTTGGTTGCACAGGCATTCCCATTTTGTTAGATACCATCAAACTGGTGTCGTACAATAATTTACTGTTTATATCTGTATCTAGATTTAAGTTTGGATGTTGTCTTAAAATCATAACAACCTCTTCTAAAGAAGTATTTCCTGCACGTTCACCAATACCGTTAATTGTACATTCTATTTGTCTAGCTCCGTTCATAACACCAGCTATAGAATTAGCAGTAGCTAAACCTAGATCGTTATGACAGTGGCAAGATAAAATGGCTTTGTGCATGCCTTCTACGTTTTCGTATAGGTATTTTATTTTAGCTCCATATTCTTCAGGCAAGCAATACCCTGTAGTGTCAGGAATATTAAGTACCGTTGCCCCAGCTTTTATGGCTGCGGAGCATACTTTTGCTAAAAATTCATTATCTGTTCTACCTGCATCTTCTGCATAAAACTCTACATCTTCTACAAACGTTTTTGCATATTTTACAGCGGCTACAGCTCTTTTTATAATTTGATCCTTATTAGAATTAAATTTATATTTAATATGGGAGTCAGATGTGCCAATACCTGTGTGTATTCTAGGTCTCTTGGCGTATTTTATAGCCTCTGCAGCAACTTCTATATCTTTTCTTACAGCTCTTGTTAAACCACAAACAGTTGCATTTTTAACTAATTTCGCTATTTCTTTTACAGAGTTAAAATCTCCTGGGCTAGAAATCGGAAAGCCAGCTTCTATTACATCTACACCTAAGAGGTCTAAACGTTCAGCAATTATTAGCTTTTGTGTAGCATCTAATTTACATCCTGGAACCTGTTCTCCGTCTCTTAGCGTGGTGTCAAATATTTGAACTTTATCTTTACTCATTTTATTTATATAATTTTGTGCTGCTATACGAATATATAGTCCTTTATTCTTAATATTGAATCAGCTAAAAATCATTTACAATGTTTAAGTGGTTTTTTAAAATATTAATCAATTGATAATCAGTTATTTAAATTCATTTTTTTACGATGACAACTCCTCATAAAGATGCCCTGTTTGTATTGGTAAAGTCTCTTTCTAAGTCAGAAAAACGACAATTTAAGTTGTATGTAGGTCGCTTAGGTGTAAATACTGATGCTAAATTTTTAGCGCTTTTTAATCTTTTAGATAAGACAAAAAGTTACAGTGAAAAAGCGATTTTAGAAAGTGCTATTGTAAAAAAAGCACAGCTATCTAACTTAAAAGCACATTTGTACAAGCAAATTTTAGTTAGTCTAAGGTTAAATCCTGTAAACCAAAACATACGTGTGCAAATTAGAGAGCAATTAGATTTTGCCACTATTTTGTATCATAAAGGGCTGTACAAGCAAAGTCTAAAGCTTTTAGATAAAGTAAAGGGTATTGCTATAGAGAACGAAGAAAAAAATATAGCATATGAAATAGTTGAGTTAGAAAAAATAATAGAAACTCAATACATAACTCGTAGTATTCCAGATAGAGCAAATGAATTGGCGGTACAGGCAAAAGAGCTATCGGCACAAAATGTAATGACAAGTAAACTAAGTAATTTGTCTTTACAGTTGTATGGTATGATGCTTAAAGTTGGGTATGTGCGTAGTGATGAAGATTTAAAAAAAGTAAAAACTTATTTTAATGATCATTTGCCTATTTACGATATTGAAGACTTAGGTTTTAGAGAAAAACTTTGGCTTTATAAAGCATATTTATGGTATAGTTTTTTAACTCAGGATTTTTTATCTTGTTATAAATACGCTAATAAATGGGTGGATCTTTTTTATGATAATAAAGAAATGATTTATCTAAACCCGGTTTTCTTTTTAAAAGGAAGCCATTATTTGTTAGAGTCGTTGTTTTATGTAAAATATAGTTCTCAATTTAAAGCGACATTAATAAAAATGGAAGCAATGATAGAGAGCAAGAATTTTCCTAAGAACGATAATATTTCTTCTCTAGCATTCTTGTATTTAAATTCTAATAAGCTTAATCAACACTTTTTAGAGGGTACTTTTGAAAAAGGCTTGTATTTGGTACGTATAGTAGAATATGGTATTAATAAACATAAAGATCGTATAGATGAGCATCATATAATGTTATTGTATTATAAGTGCGCTTGTTTGTATTTTGGTATTGGTGATAATAAGATGTGTATACAGTACTTAAAGAAAATTATAAACAATAAAAACTTAAAAATGAGAGAAGATCTTATGTGTTTTTCTCGTGTTTTAAGTCTTGTTGCGCATTATGAAGCTGGTATGGATTATCATTTAGAAGTACAATTAAAAAGTACATATAAGTTTTTAATTAAGATGAATGATATGCACGCTGTGCAGAAAGAGATGATTAAGTTTTTAAGAAACCTAAGAGACATCTATCCTACGGATTTGCCTAATGCGTTTAAAAAATTACATACAGAATTAAAAAAATATGAAAATCATCCTTATGAGAAAAGAGCCTTTTTGTATTTAGATATTATCTCTTGGTTAGAGAGTCACTTATATAATAAACCGGTAGGTAAAATTGTACGTGAAAAAGCAAAAAAACTAACACGGTAATTTAAGAACAAGCATCCCAAATAGGATCATCTGGTAAAGGGGCTATAATTTCTAATAGCTCTTTTTTTACAGGGTGAATAAAAGACAATTTACGAGCGTGTAAATGTATGCCGCCATCAGCATTACTGCGATTAAAACCGTATTTTAAATCGCCTTTTATAGGGCAGCCAATACTTGTAAGCTGAGATCTAATTTGATGATGTCTACCTGTTTGTAGGTTTATTTCTAGTAAATAGTAATTGTCTAATTTTTTAAGAACAGTATAGTCTAAAATGGCTTTTTTGCTATCTGGTACTTCCTTAATGTTTGCGTAAGATTTGTTTTGCTTTGTGTTACGCTTTAGGTAATGTACAAGGGTATCGTTCGTTTTTTTGGGCTGTTGTTTTACAACAGCCCAATATGTTTTTTTAGCATCTTTTTCGGCAAACAATTTGTTTAAACGCGGTAATGCTTTAGATGTTTTTGCAAAAACAACAATTCCGGTTGTAGGCCTGTCTAGCCTATGCGCCACACCAAGGTATACATTGCCTGGTTTATTGTATTTTTCTTTAATATAATCCTTTACAATATCACTTAATGGAGCATCTCCAGTTTTGTCTCCTTGTACAATATCGCCAACACGCTTATTTATAGCAATAAGGTGGTTGTCTTCATACAATACCTGAAGATTTTGAGGAGTAGAAACGGTTTTCATTTAAAATTTGTTCTAAAGAGCTATTGTTAACTTTGTACTAACGACTTTATTCTAATTGCTTAGTATTGTTCTTCTTCGTTAGGGAAGTCTTTCGTTTTTACATCGTCTACATAGTTAGAAATAGCAGTACCCATTTCTTCATATAAATTCATATATCTCCTTAAAAAACGAGGGTTAAACTCTTTTGTCATACCTAAAAGATCATGTATCACAAGTACTTGTCCGTCTACATCACCACCAGCACCAATACCAATTACAGGAATAGTTAAACTATCTGCAACTTCTTTAGCAAGTGTAGCGGGTATTTTTTCTAAAACAATAGCAAAACAACCTAGCTTTTGAAGCAATAATGCATCTTCTTTAAGCTTTTTAGCTTCTTCTTCCTCTTTAGCTCTAACTGTATATGTCCCAAATTTATAAATAGATTGTGGCGTTAAACCTAAATGTCCCATTACCGGAATACCAGCATTAAGAATACGTTTTACAGAATCTTTAATTTCTATGCCACCTTCTACCTTAATAGCGTGTGCACCACTTTCTTTCATAATACGTATAGCAGAACGCAAAGCTTCTTTAGGGTCACTTTGGTAGCTACCAAAAGGAATATCTACAACAACAAGACATCTGGTTATTGCTCTAATAACAGAAGACGCGTGGTAAATCATTTGATCTAAAGTAATAGGCAATGTAGTTTCGTGGCCTGCCATAACATTACTAGCAGAATCACCAACCAAGATAACATCTACATTGGCATCGTCTATAATCTTTGCCATAGAATAATCATAGGCAGTTAGCATAGAGATACGTTCTCCATTTTTCTTCATATCTACGAGCGACTTCACGGTAACTCTTTTGTATTCTTTTTTGGCAACTGACATTGTATGTTTATTTAGTTTTGATGTGCTAAAATTATGAAAAAAGATTAAGAGTACACCTCTTTATTATATTTAAGAACATGATATATTTTTTATAAATTAAGAAAAATTCTAGAGATGAAAAGGATTTAAGAAGATTGTAAGTAGTATTAACTAATTACATCATCTTCTCTTTTAAATTGTTCTTTTTGTGCTCCTTTTAGTTGTAGCTGTTGTTCTATTTTATCTTTAGTAGGTCTTAGCGTTATAAAGTAAATTATAATTAAACCTGTAAAGCTTAAATAAAATAAATTACTGTTAGATAGTGCAAACACTAAGCAAACAAAAGCGGCACCTTCTACAAAAGCAAATTTGTAAATTAAAGCAGATTGATAAACACCTAGTTTTTGTTTTAAAGATTTTTTATCAAGAATAGGTTCAATTTTCTTTTTAAAAACGTAATTACTTAGGTATATACCTGTAATAGCTATAAGTGGAACAATTACAATACTTGGACTACTTATAGGAAAAGTAAATACCCAGCTTTCTTGTTGCAAATAAAGAAAAATAGTAAAAAGTAATATGCCAACACAAAAAACCAAATGCATTACGGACATTACTTTTAAGTATCCTTTAAAGGTGAGCGAATTTCTATCTTCCATATATTTTACTTAACAGCTTTTGTATAGCTCTCTATACCGCCAACAATTGGTAAAGAAATTTTAGTTTCGTTAGTATCTATAGTTAATTCTGTTCCTGGTTTTGGTAAAATAGTAAACTGATTATCGCTAGAGAAAATAACTAAGGCTATTTGCTGTCCTGCAGGTATTATTTGGTCATCTGGTTGCAAATTAAATGTCATAGAATAAAACTTACCAGGTTTTAATGGCTTGCTTTCAGAGATTGATTTGTGATTTTGAGGATCTGCCCAACCACGTGTAATAATGTTGTCTGTGATAACTGCACCTTCGCTAGTGTTCCAAGGCAAAGAGACTAATGCCACAGATAAATTTGCAGCAGGTTTGCTACTTGCAAGTTTTATGGTAATAGATGCTAATCCAGAGATGTGAACATCCT
This sequence comes from Cellulophaga sp. 20_2_10, assembly GCF_023476645.1. GTDB lineage: Bacteria > Bacteroidota > Bacteroidia > Flavobacteriales > Flavobacteriaceae > Cellulophaga. Next base: position 626,559 of record NZ_JAMCOJ010000001.1, on the reverse strand, counting down.
TTGTTAGAGTAGGCGTGGTAAATACTAATCTATTTTTTGATGAAGCAGCTTGTGCTAAATTCTCCATAGCTATGTTATGGTCGTCTACTAAAGTTTCTACAGCTTGTTTTTTTGTAGCTGATAAAACTAACTGTCCTTGTTCTGGTGCTCCGTTTTTTAAATAAAAAATAACATCAGAAGCATTAGGGTTTGGATAAGCATCATATGGAGTAGGGTTGTCTTGTGTATCGTGTTCACGAACTATCCAAGCTTTTTTATCATTCTCGACGCCATTTTCTACACCATGTAAATATCTTGTAAACCAACGGTTCATTAATTTTATTGGAGGTGGGCCACCGTGCCCATTTTGGTGGTAGTATATTTGTGTAGGTAGGCCTTTTTCTTTTGCAGCTTTGTAAATACGATAGCTATGCTCTGGCACAACATTCCAATCGTTAAAACCGTGAGACATTAATAGAGCCGCTTTCATAGGCTTCATTTTATTTAGGTAATCTCTTCCGGCCCAAAAGTCATTAAAATCTCCGGTTTCTCTATCCATACCATTTAGTAACTCTGTATCTCTAATGGTTTTGTTATTGTAAGCACGTTTACTAGGGTCTCCACTGTGTATAAAATCGTATAAAACATCTATGTCTTCACCCAAATAACCGCCAGGACTCCTAACTAAACCATTAGAACGGTAGTAGTGGTATGATGATGTGTTTGGTGCAATTGGTATAATAGCCTCTAAACCATCTACGCCAGTAGTGGCAGCAGCTAAAGGTATTGTTCCGTTGTATGATGTGCCTGTCATTCCGACTTTACCAGTAGACCAAAAAGCAGTAACTTCTTCTGTGTTATCCGGAGAGGTAAATCCTTTTGCACGACCACATAACCAGTCAATAACAGCCTTTGGGGCTAAAGCTTCATTAGGCCCGCCAACAGTAGGCGCACCTTGAGAAAATCCTGTTCCTGGAGCAGATGTGTGCGCAACAATGTATCCTCTAGGAACCCATTTTTGTATGTGCGAGTTAGATATTATTGGGCGTTCGCCTCTTCGTTTTACTTCTGGGTGAGAGCGTTCTGGAGCTTTTTCACCAAGTTCGTGATGTACATTCCAAAATAAACCTTCTTCCTCTCCTGTAGCTGTACCTGCGTAATACGGGCTAGAACATAAAATAACAGGCAATTTTAAATCTTCAGTTTCAGTTTGTGCTGGTCTTGTAACGCTAACATGCATGCGATCTAGTTTACCATCGCCATCAGTATCAAAAGTTGTTTCTACAAATAAGTCGTGACGTATCCATTTATCAGAATTGCTAAAGCCTTCTACAATTTGCGCTTCTCCGTCTTTAAAAACAGGAACCGTTTTTTCAGTTTGTGCAATACTTATTATGGATAGAAATAAAAATAAGCAACTTACTTTAAATTTAATGGTAGTTTTCATAAGGTAAAGGTTTACTATATCAATCTTAACAATCACTTAAAAATACACCAACGGCTAAGCCACCTGTAGATGTTTCTTTGTATTTAGAGTTCATATCTTTTGCAGTTTCCCACATTGTATTAATCACTTTATCTATTGGTACTTTTGCATTTGCAGGATCAGAATCTAGTGCCAACTCTGCAGCGTTAATAGCTTTTATTGCACCCATTGAGTTACGTTCTATACATGGCACTTGTACCAAGCCACCAATAGGATCGCAAGTTAATCCTAAGTGATGTTCCATAGCTATTTCTGCAGCCATTAAAACTTGTTCTGGAGTACCACCTAAAAGTTCTGTTAATGCACCAGCAGCCATAGCAGATGACACGCCAATTTCTGCTTGGCAACCACCCATTGCGGCAGAAATAGTAGCTCCTTTTTTAAATAAACTACCAATTTCACCAGCAACTAGTAAAAACTTTTTAATGTGACTAAAATCTGCTTCGTGATTTTCTATGACCATATAATACATTAGTACCGCAGGTATAACCCCAGCGCTACCATTTGTTGGTGCGGTTACAACACGACCTAAAGATGCGTTAACCTCGTTTACACTTAGTGCAAAGCAGCTAACCCATTTTAGTATTTGTCTAAATTTTACTTCGGTACCACGTATGGTCTCTAACCATTCTTCAGGAGAGTTATAAGGTATTTCGCCTTTTAGCTTTTCATGTATGTCAAAAGCACGTCTACGCACATTTAATCCGCCAGGTAAAATACCTTCTGTATGGCAACCAATATGCATACACTCTAGCATAGTAGACCAAATGGCTTTTAATTGTGTGTCTACTTCTTCGTTTGTTCTTAAAGACAATTCGTTTTCTAAAACAATTTCTGAAATTGTTTTATTACCAGCTTTACAATGTTCTAGTAAAGCAACACCAGAATTTACAGGGTGCGGAAAAGTTTTAAAAACTTGTATGTTTTCTTTAGCGTGAATACGCTCTTCTTTTACAACAAAACCACCGCCAATAGAGTAGAAGGTATCTTCATAAACACTATTATCTTCCATTATGGCAGAAAATTTAATGCCATTTGCATGAAATGGCAAAGATGTCTTTAAAAATACAATGTGCTCTGTGGCATTGTATGTAATAGCATGTTTGCCAATAAGTAATAATTTATTACTTTGCTTAATAGTGTCTATTATAGTCCCTATATTTTGCACTTGCATAGTTACGGGGTCTTCACCAGAAAGACCTAACATAACGGCTAAGTCTGTTGCATGGCCTTTACCTGTTAGGGATAAAGAACCATACAATTCTGTGTGTATAGTTTTTACACTATTTATAGGGTGAACCTCTTGTAGTTCTTGCAGAAAACGCTCTGCAGCTCTCCAAGGTCCAAGCGTGTGAGAGCTAGATGGCCCCACGCCAATTTTAAGCATATCAAAAACACTGATGCATTCCATTTACGAAAACGTTTTATTACTACGGACAAATATACATTTTGGAATGATATAACATACCCTTTTACTGTATTAGTTTGTTTGCGTGCTTGTAAATCATCAGTCATGAAAACGCTAATACAGTAATTGCACAAAGTCTTTACTGCCACCTTGTCATATTTTGTTTACTTGGCATATTGTTTGTCTTTCTATTATCAAATTAAAATATAAACGCTAATTATTTAAGTAATATAATATGAGTAAAATTATTGGTATAGATTTAGGAACAACCAATTCTTGTGTTTCTGTAATGGAAGGAAATGAAGCGGTTGTAATTCCAAACGCAGAAGGTAAGAGAACTACGCCATCTGTAATTGCATTTGTAGAAGGTGGTGAAATTAAGGTTGGTGACCCTGCTAAAAGGCAAGCGGTTACAAATCCTACTAAAACCATATATTCTATAAAACGTTTTATGGGTAACGTATATTCTGAGTCTAAGAACGAAGCAGAAAGAGTACCTTATAAAGTGGTTAAAGGGGATAACGATACACCTAGAGTAGATATAGACGGACGTTTATACTCTCCTCAAGAATTATCTGCTATGATTCTTCAGAAAATGAAGAAAACTGCAGAAGATTATTTAGGTCAAGATGTAACTAGAGCTGTAATTACAGTTCCTGCTTACTTTAACGATGCGCAAAGACAAGCTACAAAAGAAGCTGGTGAAATTGCTGGTTTAACAGTAGAGCGTATTATTAACGAGCCAACTGCTGCTTCTTTAGCATACGGTATGGACAAAAAAGATACTGACCAGAAAATAGTAGTATTTGATTTTGGTGGTGGTACGCATGATGTATCTATCTTAGAATTAGGTGATGGTGTTTTTGAAGTATTATCTACAGACGGAGATACTCACTTAGGTGGTGATGATGTTGATCAAAAAATTATTGATTGGTTAGCTGATGAATTCAAAAATGAAGAAAGTATAGATTTACGTAAAGATGCTATGGCATTACAACGTTTACGTGAAGCTGCTGAGAAAGCTAAGATTGAATTATCTTCTTCTGCATCTACAGAAATTAACTTACCATACGTAACAGCTACGGCTTCTGGCCCTAAGCATTTAGTACGTACATTAACTTTAGCTAAATTTAATCAGTTAATTGATGATTTAGTAAAAAGAACTATAGCTCCATGTGAGTCTGCATTAAAAGCTGCAGGTTTATCTAAGAGTGATATTGATGAGATTATCTTAGTTGGTGGTTCTACAAGAATCCCTGCTGTTGTTGAAGCTGTTGAAAAATTCTTTGGTAAAAAGCCTTCAAAAGGGGTTAACCCAGATGAGGTTGTTGCAGTAGGTGCAGCTATACAAGGTGGTGTTTTAACAGGTGATGTTAAAGATGTATTATTATTAGATGTTACTCCTTTATCTTTAGGTATTGAAACTATGGGTAGCGTAATGACTAAGTTGATTGAAGCTAACACTACAATTCCAACTAAAAAGTCGCAAGTATTCTCTACGGCAGCAGACAATCAGCCATCTGTAGAAATACACGTTTTACAAGGAGAAAGACCAATGGCTAATGATAACAAGACAATAGGTCGTTTTCATTTAGATGGTATTCCACCAGCACAAAGAGGAACTCCGCAAATTGAAGTAACTTTTGATATTGATGCTAACGGTATTATTAAAGTATCAGCAACAGATAAAGCTACGAACAAGACGCAAGACATTAGAATTGAAGCTTCTTCTGGTTTAACTGAAGAAGAAATCAAGAAAATGAAAGCTGAAGCAGAAGCTAATGCTGAATCTGATAAAATTGCTAAAGAAACTGCAGATAAGTTAAATGAAGCAGATGGAATGATCTTCCAAACTGAAAAGCAATTAAAAGAATTTGGAGATAAGATTTCTGATGATAACAAGAAACCAGTAGAAGAAGCTTTAGAAGAATTAAAGAAAGCTTACGAAACTAGAGACTTAGCAGTTATTACTCCAGCTTTAGATAAGATTAATGAAGTATGGAAAGGTGCTTCTGAAGAAATGTACAAAGCCCAAGCGGAAGCTCAAGGTGGTGCAGCTCCAGGACCAGATGCTGGTGCAGAAGCTAAAGAAGGTGATGATGTAGAAGATGTTGACTTTGAAGAAGTAAAATAATATTTTACACAATACAATTTAAACCCACTAAATTAATTTTTAGTGGGTTTTTTAGTACAATACAACCACCTTTTGCTTCTTATTTAATTTTTTATAACTAATAAATGAACTAATTTTGGTGTATGACTATAACTAAACATAACCTATACAACTTTTACTTCGTATTAATCTTTTTGTTGCCTGTAACTATAGGCGCCCAAGAGCTACGTATTTTTACCAAAGCAGATTTTAGTTTAATCGGAAACGTAAAAAAGAGTACCGTGATTACGAACTATGGTAAGGAAGAGTTTTATTTTAATAAAGAAGGAAGGCTTACAAAGTCTATTACGCGCTACACAGATGAAGACTATAGTATTACATATTACAAATACGCTAATAATGAAATATTAGAAAAACGTTTAGAGAATTATAGAGATGGTGTTTTTGATAAAAATACATCCATAGCTCATATCTATAAAATAGATACTACAGCTAATAAAAAAGTAATCGAAAAAATATTAACATACAGTAAAAAGTTTTTAGACCAATACGAGTACGAGTTTGATGCTGAAAATAGATTAAAAGCAATTAAGCGTATAAATGATGAGGAGGTAGATGAAACGACTATTGAGTATACAGAATATGGCGCAGAAACAGAACAAGCATATTACTTAAACGGAAAGCTCTTAAAATCTATAAGAGAGTCTTATAAAACAAACTCTAAGGCAGAAAAATTAAAGATAGTACTTACCAAAGAGTTTATAATGGGGAAACCATTAAAAGCAGAAGAAGTAGTTACAAAAGAGAATGGCAGCATAGTGTCTATAGATTACTTTACTACAGATGCAGCTGAGACTAAGTTTGTGTTTCGTAAAAAGGAAATGTACACCTATAAAAAAGACAACCAAGTAGTAGATAAGATTACGGTTAAAACAGCAAAGAAAACATACGACATTACTTATTTACACCAGTTTGATGGTGAGAATGGTAATTGGATTAAGCAGGTAATTTCACCAGATAATACATACATCACCAGAAAAATACAATACTACCCAGAAGAAATAGCCCCCGTGTCTGAAGAAACCATAAAAAATTAATATCTGCTAACTGTTACTTATTAAAATGTATTTGTTTTAGAGTAGGCCATTCTTCTTTTAAAATACCGTAACAACAAGAGCTACGTCTAAAATCACCTTTTGTAGTTACATTTTTTCTTAGGATACCCTCTAAACTAGCACCAAGTTTTTCAACAGCTTTTCTAGATTTTATATTTCTTTCATCAATACGAAATTCTACTTTTTCAAAATCCAAGTATTCAAACGCATAGGAAAGCATTAGAAACTTCATTTTATGATTAAGACCCGTGCCTTGTGTAGCAGGAGAGATCCAAGTCCACCCTATGTGTAGCACTTTGTTTTTTGTATCTATATTTCCAAACCGTGTAGAACCTACATAGCTAGTTGCTTTTTTGTCGTATATGGCAAAAGCAATTACATTATCTGCTTTTAGAGCGTCAGAGATATACTCCTTTAAATTAACCCGGGTAGATATATCATTAGAGCCATATTTCTATAAATCTACTTGTTGAGCAACTGGCCATAATAAGTCTGCGTGACTATGTTCTAATGGAATTAACTTAACAATATTATCCTCTAATACTCGCGTAGTGTTTATCATTTTATTAGATTATTTAGGACTTCTTTTTTTACTTCGTGTGTGCCATTAAAGATTATAAAATTTGTATTTGGATCTATAATATTCTTAACCCTTATTTTTTCTAGTTCTTTGCGGTCATCATCAAAATAAGCATCCTTGTTGCCGACTATAAATGTTGTTTTGGTATTGTTATCTTTTAAGAAAGTAAAATCTTCTTTGTGTAGTTCTTTTGGTACTGTACCCGCATACAATACAAAGTTGGTACACTTTATTTTTTCTTTAGCTAACCACCTTGTAACTACCGATACACCTTGGGAATACCCTAATACAATAAAATTACAATGGTCAGGTATATGTTCTGCCTGGTATACCGTATTTAAATAAGATATTAAATTTTCGGTTTCTGTAATCGTATTTTCTCTAGTGAGCCAGCTAGCGCCAATATGCGTAAATTTATTGTTTAAGTAATATTTAGACGGTGCCTGTGGGGCAATAATATAGTTTTCGGTTTCTGGGAGTTCGTTAAAATAGCGCAAAAAGTATTTACTTAAGTATCCTATACCGTGACACACAAGCCAGATATTTTTAGTGTCTTTTGTTATGGCATTAAGTGTAGCATAAGAGTTGGTTGTTGTGTAGCTTACTTCTTTTTCTATTAGCTGCATAAAATGTGCTTTGTTGAGGTCTAAAATCAAAATTTAAAGTTATAGCTTTTGTTGTATTAGGATTGATTATTTTTACAAAAAAATAGGGTATGAACGAAATTCAAGAGAAAATACTACGTATTTGTAATGAGAACTCTAAGAATACTTTAATGGAAACGTTAGATATAGAGTATGTTGAGGTGGGAGAGAATTTTTTAGTAGGTAAAATGCCAGTAGGACCAAAGGTGTATCAGCCAGACGGAATTTTACACGGCGGTGCTACAGCTGCATTGGCAGAAAGTGTTGGTAGTGCTGCTTCTTATATTTTTTTAAACGGACAAGATTTTTTTGTACGTGGATTAGAAATTACGGCAAATCACGTAAAAAGTGTTAAAGAAGGTGCTGTTTATGCAAAAGCAAGTATAGTACACAAGGGGAGAACTACGCAACTTTGGGAGATTAGAATTACCAATGATGCAGGTGAGTTGGTTTCTTTATGTAAATTAACAACTATTTCTCTGCCAAGAAAAAAGTAATAGATGAAACATTTTTTTGAGCAACTACAAACACATTTAGACCAGGCTAAACCTTTTGTAGTTTACAGAAAACCGAATGAAATTATAGTTAATGCAGTGCTACAAGCAGATACTGTTTTGCACTACGTAAAAGACTACCAGGAGTCGGGCTTTGTGTTTGCACCCTTTAATAGCGAGGATGCATCAATCTTAATACCAAATACAACTGTTTTAACGGCAACTTATACATCAGAAGAGCTAAATACTAGTTCTGGAGTTGATTCTTTTGTAGCGTCGGTTGTAGCTGCAAGAGAGAGTCATATCAACCTAGTAAAAAAAGGAATTGAAGCAATAGTAGAAGATCAGTTGCAAAAAGTGGTGTTGTCGCGTACCATAGAAGTATCAACAAAAAAAGCTCCTTTAGATTTATTTAAACAATTATTAGATACATATGCTACGGCATTTTGTTATTTGTGGTACCATCCTAAAGTGGGGATGTGGTTTGGTGCAACACCAGAAGTTTTGTTAAAAACAGAAAACCAACGTTTAGAAACTTCATCTTTGGCAGGTACTCAGGTTTATAAAGAAGGGCAAGAACCAATATGGGGAGAAAAAGAATATAATGAGCAAGACGTAGTAACTCAGTTTATAAAAAAAGAATTAGAGGATAAGGTAACCAATCTAAAAGTAACAGATGTAGCGTCTGTAAAAGCAGGTAAATTATGGCACCTTAGAACTAAGATTACAGGAGTAATGCAAAACAACTTAAAAGATATTTTAGTAGCATTGCACCCTACACCGGCAACTTGTGGTTTACCAAAACAAACAGCAAAAGAGTTTATTTTGGCAAACGAAAATTACAATAGAAGCTATTATACAGGCTTTTTAGGGGAACTTAATTTTAGCAAAGAACTGCATAGAGCAAAGACAAGACGTAATATAGAAAATAGAGCATATACTGCAATTAAAAAAGTTTCTAATATCTATGTGAACCTACGTTGTGCAGAGGTAACTAATACAGGAGTAAAGGTCTATGTAGGAGGCGGAATAACAAAAGCCTCTAATCCCGAAAAAGAATGGGAAGAGACCGTAGCTAAAAGTGGCACTATGTTGCGTATTATTCTAAAATAAATGGGTAAACAATAGTTTACTATTGTACTTTTGCACAATTAAATTACTAATAAATATTCTTATAAATTGAGATACTCCAGTATACCTAGCGCCCAATCTGTTATATTACATTGTAAGGCAAAAGGAGTTAAAGATATCGTAATATCACCAGGTTCTAGAAATGCGCCATTGACTATTGGTTTTACAGAAGATCCTTATTTTAAGTGTTACAGTATTGTAGACGAGCGTTGTGCTGCTTTTTTTGCATTAGGCTTGGCTCAGAACACGGGTAAGGGTGTTGCTGTTGTTTGTACATCTGGGAGTGCGTTGCTTAATTACTATCCGGCAATTGCGGAAGCTTTTTACAGTGATATTCCTTTGTTGGTTATTTCTGCAGATAGACCAAGCTATAGAATAGACATAGGAGACGGACAAACCATTAGACAAGCTAATGTGTTTAAAAACCATATAGGATATCAAGCTAATTTAAAGCAAGATGTTTTACACGCTACAGCAACCGTTCAAAAATATGGCAAGGCATTATTGTCTACTAAAGAATCTCCAGAGACGCAGCAAAATAGCATAAATAATTACAATGGAGCAGAGCTGCAAAAAGCGATAGATTATGCCTTAGAAGAGCGCTCACCTGTGCATATAAATGTTCCTTTTGAGGAGCCTTTATATAATACGCAAGGGCAAGTGTCTGTTTTTCCTAGTATAAAGGAGGAAGAAGACCCTGTAATAGAAACGTGCTCTCGTTTAGATGATTTTGCAGCTATATGGAATAGTGCTAGCAAAAAAATGATTTTAGTGGGTGTTAATAAACCCAGTGTGGTAGAACAACAGTTTTTAGATGAATTGGCTGAAGATGAATCTGTAATTGTTTTTACCGAGACAACATCTAATATACATCATCCTTCTTTTTTTAATAGCATAGACAGTATTTTGGCTCCTATTGAAAAATTAGAAAATAAAGAAGAGTTGTTTAAGGCATTGCAACCAGATGTGTTGTTAACCTTTGGTGGTTTAGTAGTTTCTAAAAAAATAAAACAATTTTTACGTACGTACAAGCCAAAACATCATTGGCATATTGATGGTAAAAAGGCTTACGATACGTTTTTTAGTTTATCGCATCATTTTAAAGTAGATACAAATACGTTTTTTAATGCTTTTTTAGATAAGACAAATTATAAAGAAAGTAGTTATTATGAGTATTGGTCTAAGGTTAAACTCAGCTACGAACAAAAAAGAGAAGCATATTTAGAAACGATTCCGTTTTCAGATATGTTGGCCTTTTCAAAAATACTACCAAACATACCAGACGGCTACCAAGTGCATTTGTCTAATAGTTCTACGGTAAGGTATGCACAGCTTTTTCCTCTAAAAAGTGCGTTAAAAGTATATTGTAATAGAGGAACCAGTGGTATAGATGGTAGCACATCTACAGCCGTAGGTTCATCAATCTATGCAAAAAAACCTACTGTTTTAATAACAGGTGATTTAAGTTTTTTGTACGACAGTAATGCACTTTGGAATAACTATATAAAACCTAATTTTAGAGTTATTGTAATAAATAATAGCGGAGGTGGTATTTTTAGAATATTACCAGGGCAAGAAGAGACAGAGAACTACAAAACATATTTTGAAACGACCCATAACTTAGATATTTCTAATTTGTGTAAAATGTATAGTATTGATTATAAGCTCGCTGAAGATGATGAAATGTTGGAAAAACAGTTAGAGAATTTTTATGAAGAATCTGACGGGCCTAAATTATTAGAGGTGAAAACACCTAGAATAATAAACAATAAAATTTTGCTTAGTTATTTTGATTTTATATCTTAGAAGCATTATTAACATTAACTATAAAAAAGAACATTAAAATTATGAGTCAAAGAGATGATTTAATTACAAAATATGCAGCAGACATAAAGGATAAATTTGGAGAAACTGCCGATATGGATTTATTAACTAAAGTTACTATTGGTTTAGGTCCGTCTATTTACAATAAAGACTCTTCGTTAGTGTCTGGTTCTGACGAAAAAGAATTAGAAACAGTTAAGAAAAACTTTTTAATGAAAAAATTAGGGATGAGTGATGATCCTAAATTAATGGAAGGTGTAAAAGCTGTTATGGACAAGTATGGTTCTTCTAATAGAAATAAGCATAGGGCTGTTGTATATTATAAATTAGCACAGCATTTTAAAAAAGAATCTGTTTATAACAAATAGAACTTTTAATAAAATAATTTAAAAGAGGCTACCTTAAGTAAGGTAGCCTCTTTTTTTTACTGTATTTTTGTAGCATACAATTGTAAAATGGAATTAGGAAAATATAACACACTAGAAATTTTAAGAGACACCAGTGTTGGTTTGTTTTTAGGAGATGAAGAAGGTAATGACGTTTTGTTGCCTAACAAATACGTGCCAGAGAATTTTGAGATAGGAGATATGCTTACGGTTTTCTGTTACTTGGATTATGATGAGAGACCGGTTTCTACTACATTAAAACCATATATTACCCGTAACGATTTTCATTTACTAAGAGTAGCTGAGGTAAATAACTTTGGTGCTTTTATGGAATGGGGATTAGAGAAACACTTGTTGGTTCCTTTTAGAGAGCAGCGTACTAAAATGGTAGACGGACAATGGTACATTGTATATTGCTATTTAGATGAAAAAACAGATAGGTTAGTTGCTTCTAACAAACTAGATAAGTTTTTATCTAATGAAGAATTAACTGTAGAAGATAACGATGAGGTTAATATCTTGTTTACGCGTAAAACAGATCTTGGTTGGGAAGTTATAATTAACAGCTTGCACAAAGGTTTAGTATATTCTAATGAAGTTTTTAAAGATATAGCTATAGGCGATAAGCAAATAGGGTATGTGAAAAACATAAGAACAGATAATAAAATAGATGTTTCTTTACAACCTTTAGGTCATTTAAGTTTAGAACCTGTTGCTGCCAAAATTTTACAAAAAATTAAGGACGATGGAGGTTATTTAGGTCTACACGATAAATCTGATCCAGAAGATATTAAAATGCAATTACAGTTAAGTAAAAAGGCATTTAAAAAAGGTGTAGGCACTTTATACAGAGAACGTAAGATAGAAATAAGAGAAGACGGTCTTTATTTGCTTTAAAAAAGGAACTGTTCGTTTGTAAATTTAAACGCACAAGATTAATTTTGTAACTTACATTTAATAGTGCAACATTCTTTATTCGTCTAAAAAATTGTTAAATTGCATAGACGGTAATGTCTTTATAATTACTATTTAACTAACCATTAAATTAAAAACATATGCCATTTATAGAAGAAGTAGATTTACTAGAATTGCATAAAGACATAGACAAGGCTCAGTTAATGAACGAGCGTTTGCTAGATCAAATTAAGTTTAAAAATAAAGAACTTAAAAGAAAAAAAAGACAACGTAATGTTTTAGGTGTAATAGCTGCTGTTTTTTTTCTTGGCACCTTAGTTTTTACATCGTTTTCCGCAGGTTTATCTACAAGGGCAAGAGCTTTTAATACGCAGGAGAACAATAATATATTGGTATCTATAGATAGTTTAGATGTTATTAAGTCTAGGATCAATAATCTTAAAGAGCAAAATGAAGAGCTTAACTTTGTCAACGATTTTTATCTCGCTAAAAATATTTTAGATAAAGAAATAATATATTCTGTTCAAATAAAAACATTTGTAGATAACAATGTAACGTTAGTGTCTAATACATTGGCAAACACACTGTTTGTAAAGAACAACCCTTTTTATACCTATTCCATTGGTAATTTTGAAACTATTGATGAAGCTAGAACATTTAGGTTGCAGCTTGTGAAAATGGGGTTTGAAGATGCTTTTGTTGCCTCTTATAAAGATGGCAAACGATTAAAAATAGAGAATCCTAATTAAGAATGAAATTAAAAGCTTGGGTAAATGCAGCGAGGTTAAGAACCTTACCTTTGTCTGTATCTGGAATCATAGTTGGTTATGCGCTTGCTAGCCTATTTGGCTTTACTAACAGCACTATTTTTATAATAGCTTTACTAACAACCGTAGCGTTACAAGTAACTTCTAATTTTGCAAACGACTATGGAGACGGAGTTAAAGGTACAGATAACGAAACAAGAATAGGGCCAAAACGTGCTTACCAAAGCGGTATACTTACTAGAAAGGAGCTTAAAAGGGGTATTATTATAGCCATAGTTGTAAGTTTAGCTTTAATAGTAGCGCTAATATTGTCTGCATTTAGTAGAGATAGCCTTTTATATATTGCCATCTTTTTTGTGTTAGGTGTATTGGCAGTATGGGCTTCTATAAAATATACGGTAGGAGAATCTGCTTATGGCTATAGAGGCTTAGGAGATGTTTTTGTATTTATCTTTTTTGGCTTAGTTAGTGTATTAGGGTGTATGTTTTTGCTTACTAGTAAATTATATGCAATAGCATTTCTACCCGCAATAACAGTTGGGCTGTTAAGCGTAGCGGTTTTAAATTTAAATAATTTAAGAGACATTATATCCGATAAAAACTCCGGAAAAAATACAATAGTTGTTAAAATGGGCTTTTTAAACGGAAAAAAGTACCATTATTCAATACTTATTGTTAGCTTTATTTGTGCATTAGTTTTCACGCTATACAGCTATACAAGTTATATTAATTTTATATGGATATTAGCTTATATACCTATAGCTAAACATTTTACACGAATTGTTAAAATGAAAGATTCATTAACAATGGATCCTGAGTTAAAAATAGTAGCTTTGAGCAGTTTTTTATTCGCTATTTTGTTTTATTTTAGTTTTAATATTTTTTTGTAAATTAGCGTATATAAAGTCCATCCTAAAACCAACAAAATTGGAAAAACCCATAAAAATACTAATTGTAGAAGATAATGTTATCATAGCAGATGATATGCAATCAATGCTAGAGGAGATAGGTTATGAAATAGTAGGTAACGTTATTGTTTATGAGCAGGCAGAGGAAGTATTAAGAACTACAGAAGTAGATTTAGTACTTATAGATATAATATTGGCATCAGATAAAACAGGTATAGATCTAGGTAAGCATATTAGAGCAAACTATAATATCCCTTTTATATTTGTTACGTCTAACTCGGACAGAGCTACAGTAGAAAAAGCAAAAGTTGTTAAACCAAACGGGTATTTAGTAAAACCTTTTGAGCAACAAGATTTATATACATCTATAGAGATAGCTTTATCTAATTTTAATTATTTAGATAAACAAGGTCTTACAGAAGATGATGTAGATAAGCCTATGTCTAACTCAGTTTTAAAAGATTCTATCTTTGTTAAAAAACAACACCTATACTACAGAATTAATTTTACAGATATACAGTTTATAAAGGCTGATAATGTATACCTAGAGGTAAACACTGTAGATAAGAAGTTCTTGGTAAGGTCGCCACTAAAAGATTATTTAGAGAAATTGCCTAGAGATAAATTTTACAGAGCTCATAAATCTTATATTGTAAATGTAGATCATATTGGAGCTGTAAATTCTAAAGATGTTATGATTAATGATAAATTAATTCCAATCTCTAAAGAATTTAAAGAGTTCATAATTTCTTCAATGAATTCATAAAATTAAATGTATAAAATAAAAAAAGCCTTACTAGAATTAGTAAGGCTTTTTTTATTGGTTGTTAGTGTAGGTTTTTACTACAATATATTTAATGTTATTTAGTTTATGGCAAATGGGTTTCTACCCTTATCTTTTTAAGTCCTATGGTGTTGTGCTAAAAGTGGTTTATTTTAGCAAATTAGGGCTCTTGTTTTAAAGAATTGTAAGTAATTCTTACAATAGGGCGCATTTTTTGTAAAAACAAAGAAGTTTTGCCTTATTATTTTTGCTATTTTAAGCTTATTATTATGTAGAAAATCATAACTTGCCCTAGACTTTAACAGAAACTTAGGGAAAAGAGAAATTTTAGAGTTTCAGCCTCTTTTTACTTAACATTTAGTTAGGCTAAATATTTATAACAGACCTCTCAGAATATGATTACTATAATTGCTGGTATATTGAGCAAACCAAGAACGAGAACAACTAATTTAACTCCAACAATAAGCGTATTAAGCACTAAAATGTGTTGTAGTGCTCTTATTTTGTTATTTATAGCAACAAGTGATTTAGTTGCGCAAGAAATACAACTACAACAAACGGTTCTAGATAGCTTTGTAAAAATACCATCTGCAAAAGACAAGTTTAGCTATTTTTATAAAACACCAAATAGATACAAAGAAAATTCTAGTTACGAGTGGTTAGAGCGTATAGATTCTATGCTTACTAAAGCTAGGACAGCCCAAGATGATGGCTCTATTGAATACTATAAAATTCTTCAGGCTCATATTCATCAGGATTTAGTACAGTATGATAAGAGTATAGCAATTACCAACGAACTATATATAGACAAAACGAAGCTCACGGATACTCTAAAAAGTGCTTTATTAGATATAATGGATGAGAATTATTCTCAACTTAAATTATATGAAAAGCAAATAGCTATTCGTAAAGAAAAAAAGGAATTGGGTTTGGCAGATAATATCTCTTTTTTCGATATTTATGCAGACCAAGGCTTATACCAAAAAGCTAGAAGCGAGTACATTAGAGAAATGAGCAACTCTGTTAGTAGTAAAGATTACTACGGACAGGCACAATACAATAATAAAATTGGTGATTTTCTAAGATTAGACAAGTCGTCACAAGTAGCTTTAGAAAAGTACCAAGAAGCAAGAAAATTTATAAACACTTATTTAGATACTATTGCAAGACCTAAAACTGAAGACGATTTGGTTAAAGGAGCTCTTTTAAAAGGTGTTATAGAAGGTAATATTGGTAAATGTTATATGATCTTAAAAAGATATGATGAAGCTATACCGCTGTTAGATTCTAGTTTAGTTAAAATAAGAGAAAACAACGTAGAAGTATACTCGCAAGATGCAGTAGAAAATACATTGGACTTAGCCAATTGTTATTTGCAAACCAATAAATTAGATAAGGTTTTAGAGTTAATTAATGGTGATTTACGTACGATTAAGGTTTCTAATGTATTGCGTAAAAACCAATTGTTAGCTGTCTATTACGAAAAAATGAACGATTTTAGGAGAGCTAACTATTATTTAAATAATAATATTAGAATAAACGATTCTATTAGAGTTAACGAGACACTTAAAAAACATCAGCAAATAGCAACAGTCTTTGAAAAAGAGTTAGAGAATTCTGAAGATAGACTAGATGAGAAGAAGATAGAATTAGAAAATGCGAAAATTGAGGCTCAGGCCAATGATGAGCGTATGAGTCTTATCTTAATTTCTTTAATATTTACATTGTTAGGTTTGGGTGGTTTGGTTTTTGCTTACATAAAGAGTATTAAAAATCAACGTGTTATAGCAAAACAAAACAACATTATAGAAAGTCAATTAATAGAGAAAGATTCATTATTAAAAGAAATTCATCATAGGGTAAAAAATAACCTTCAGATGGTATCTAGTTTGTTAAGTCTACAAACTAAAAACACTAAAAGTAAAGCTGCTATTATGGCTTTAGAAGAAGGTAAGAGTAGGGTTAAGGCAATGGCTTTAATACACCAAAAATTATATCAGAATGATGATTTATCTGTCATAGAAATGCAAGGTTATGTAGAGAGTTTGGTAAATAGTGTGCAATCCGTATTTAAAAAGGGTGGCCACAACATTACTATAACCATAGATGCAGAGGGTGTAGAACTAGATATAGATAGAGCAATTCCGTTTGGTTTAATATTAAACGAACTTGTATCTAACTCGTTTAAATATGCATTTCCAGAGAATGACGATAATGGGAAAATCTATATACATTTAAGAAACACAGAAACTGGTGGTTATTTTGAGTATACAGATAATGGAGTAGGTTTGCCAGATGATACAGACGAAAGAACAAAGTCTTCTATGGGTATTCGATTAATGAATCGTTTAGTAAATCAGTTACAATCTACACTTAATATAGATAAATCTGTAGAAGGAGTTCGTTTTTGGTTCAATTTTAAATAAATTTGAATTAAAATAAAATACTATGAAAATTACATTCCTTGGTCACGCAACTTTATTACTAGAAATTGGTGACAAAACTGTATTGGTAGATCCATTTATTTCAGGAAATCCAAAGAATACTAATTTAGTAGATAAAGATACTTTAAACCCAGACTACATATTAGTTACACACGCACATCAAGACCACGTTTTAGATGTAGAAGATATAGCTAAGAGAACCGATGCCGTAATAGTTAGTAATTTTGAAATTGCTACGCATTACGAGAACAAAGGACTAAAAGTACACCCAATGAACCACGGTGGTAGTTGGACTTTTGATTTTGGAACTGTAAAATACGTAAACGCGATACACACATCTTCTTTTGCAGATGGATCTAATGGAGGCTTACCAGGAGGCTTTATAGTTACGACGAATGAAAAAAGTATCTATATAGCAGGTGATACAGCTTTAACTATGGATATGAAACTTATCCCTATGTTTACAACGTTAGACCTAGCTATTTTACCAATAGGAGATAATTTTACTATGGGGGTAGATGATGCTATTATTGCATCAAACTTTGTGGAGTGTACTACAGTTTTGGGTTATCATTTTGATACTTTTGGTTTTATAGAGATTGATGAAACAAAAGCTGTAGAAAAATTTAAAGCTGCTGGTAAACAACTACATCTATTGCCAATAGGCGCATCACTTACAGTCTAATTTAGCTGTAATGAAAGCAACTTATAAAAAATATACACTAGACTTTAAAAGACCTAGCGGAACCTCTAGAGGTGTACTTACACAAAAAGAAACTTGGTTTATTATTTTAAAACAAAATGATAAAGTAGGTATAGGTGAGTGCGGCATATTAAGAGGTTTAAGTATAGACGACGTTCCTAATTATGAAGCAAAGCTAAAATGGGCATGTAGTAACATCCATTTGGGCTTAGATTCGCTTTTAAATTATTTAACAGAGTTTCCTAGTATACAATTTGGACTAGAACAAGCATTTTTATCTTTAGCATCCAAAGATCCTTTTATTACATTTAAAAACGATTTTTCAAACAATGAAGCTAGTATTCCGATTAACGGATTAATCTGGATGGGAGAAGAATCTTTTATGCATCAACAAATACAGCAAAAACTAGAAGATGGTTTTAGTTGTATTAAAATGAAAATAGGTGCAATCGATTTTGATAAAGAAATAGCGCTTTTAAAATCGATTAGAGCAAAATATAAAAAAGAGGAAATAGAATTGCGTGTAGATGCTAATGGTGCTTTTAAAGATGACGCTTTAGATAAGTTGAAGATTTTATCAGATTTAGATTTACATTCTATAGAACAGCCAATTAAGCAGGGTAATTATACGAAAATGAAGAATCTTTGTGCTGTTACACCATTACCTATTGCTTTAGACGAAGAATTAATTGGCGTATTTGGTGTAACAAAAAAGGAAGAACTGCTACAAACTATACAACCACAATATATTATTTTAAAACCTAGTTTAGTTGGTGGTTTTAAAGGGTGTGAAGAATGGATTTCTATTGCAGAAAAGTATAATATTGGTTGGTGGGTTACCAGTGCATTAGAAAGCAATATTGGTCTAAATGCCATTGCGCAATGGACGTATGGTTTGCAAAGTAAAATGCCACAAGGTTTGGGTACAGGTAGTCTGTATACCAATAATTTTAATAGTCCTTTAGAGGTTCGTAACGGTGCTATTAGTTACCGTAAAAACTTAGAATGGCAGAACAATTTAATTACAGATTTATGTATATAGAACAAGGTCTTAAAGCAAAAACTAGAGGTTTATGGAAATATTTTATTATTCCTACAGCTTTTATTATTTTAATGATTTTTAATTATATAGCAGTAAAAGCATCACCTGTAGATATGGGTGAAATGATGGATCAGTTGATTAATCAGTTGGGAAGAAATACTGTTTTTGCTCTTAATTTATTACCGTTAGCGTTTGGCTTGCTACTCGTTTTAGGATGGACAAAGCTGGTTCACAGACAATCTATAACATCTTTAACCACAGCTCGAAAAAAAATAGATTTTAAGCGCATTGGTTTTTCATTTGCTTTTTGGGGTTTATTAACTGTAGTTTTATTTGCCGTTGGTTTTGTGTTATCTCCAAACGATTTTGTTTTCAATTTTAAAGCTGGGCCTTTTATAACCTTGGCGATTATAAGTTTGTTGTTAATACCTTTACAAACTAGTTTTGAAGAATATCTTTTTAGAGGGCATATGATGCAAGGTCTAGGACTCTTGGCGGGTAATAAATTAGTGCCATTAATTATAACATCTGTTTTGTTTGGTGTTATGCATATGGCTAATCCAGAGGTAGAAACCCTAGGTTATGGTATTATGGTATATTATATTGGTACAGGTTTCTTTTTAGGTATTATTACACTAATGGACGAAGGTTTAGAATTGTCACTAGGTTTTCACGCTGCTAATAATTTAATTGGAGCACTACTTGTTACTGCAGATTGGACCGTTTTCCAGACAGATTCTATTTATGTAGATGTGAGTAAGCCAGAATTAGGATGGGATATTTTTGTTCCAGTTTTAGTAATATATCCTATTTTAATATTGCTTTTTGCTAAAAAATACAAGTGGACTAACTGGAAAGAAAAACTAACAGGTAAAGTTTTAAAAGAAGAAGAAATGACTCCTGAGCAACTTGCAGATGACGTATTTTAAAACTATTCATCCTAGATTTAAATTAAATGGTATTTCTTTTTCTAATGATAGTCTAAAAGCATTTGCTTTAGAATTGATTAAGAAAGATAATTTTGAAAATGCCATTGGCTTGTTTTTACGACTATGGTTGTCTGATGGTAAAGATTTGGTGGTCCATACTTCTGGTTCTACAGGTACACCAAAACCAATAATAATACAAAAAGAGCAGATGGTAAATTCTGCTTTAGCGACTGGTAAATTTTTTAATTTAAAAGAAGGTGATACAGCTTTGTTGTGTTTACCCGCTAGTTACATTGCCGGTAAAATGATGCTGGTTAGAGCTCTTGTTTTAGGGTTAGAGATAGATTATGTTGACCCAAGTTCTAATCCATTAGAAAAAGTAGGTAAACAATACAAGTTTTCTGCAATGGTTCCTATGCAGGTTTTTAATTGTATAGATAAGCTACATTTAATAGATATACTTATAATTGGCGGAGCGGCAGTTTCTTTAGATTTAAAAAAACAACTTAAAGCTGTGCCAAACAAATTGTTTGAGACCTATGGGATGACGGAGACTATTACCCATATAGCAGTAAAAGAAATTAATGCAACTTCTTTTAAAACTTTGCCTAATGTAACTATTTCTTTAGATAATCGTAATTGTTTAGTTATAGAAGCTCCACAAGTTTCTAACGAAATTATTACCACTAATGATGTTGTAGAACTAGTTTCTAAAACTGAATTTAAATGGTTGGGTAGGTTTGATACTATTATTAACTCAGGCGGTATAAAGTTAAATCCCGAACAGATAGAAGCTAAACTATCTAACTATATTAAAACCGATTTTTTTGTAGCGAGTTTGCCAGATGCCGTGCTACAAAATAAGCTTGTTCTGTTAATTGAAGGTGAACAGATAAATGATGATTTAATTGCTACACTAAAAAAGTCAACAGCGTTTACTTCTTATGAAATACCTAAAGAAGTTTATTGTATTTCTGAGTTTGCTCGCACTGAATCTGGTAAAATTCAACGAGCTAAAACTTTAGCATTACTTAAAAAGTAACTTCACTCACTCAAAAGTACACTTCCCTAATTCCGTGTTTTTCTAGTAATGACTGTATCGTAGGTTTGTTTTAAACTTATAAACCAATCAAGATGAAAAACTTTTTATTTGCCTTATGTATTATTTTTTGTAGCACACAATTAAGTGCTCAAAAGAAAACAGTTACAGGAACTGTAATGGACGGAAACAGCCCTTTGCCAGGGGTAAATGTTGTTGTTAAAGGAACAAAAAAAGGAGTGTTAACGGATTTTGATGGTCATTTTTCAATAGAAGTTAATAAGTATGATAAACTAGTGTTTACCTATTTAGGTTTTAAACCTAAAGAAATTAAACAGAAAAAAATAAAGTCAACAGTTAAGCTACAGGAAGATTCTACAATTTGTTTTACTAGCTTATCATATTTTTTACCTTTTAATATCTATGAGTTTGGTGCAGAAAGCATAAACACGCAACAAGACCTCTATAATGCAATAAGGACTAAGGTTCCTGGGGTTCAAATAAGCAATGCTCAAAATAACAATGCACCAAAAATTACAATGAGAGGCGATAGCAATACCATTGTAATTATAGATGGTGTTCGCTATACAGATACTTCAATCTTGCAAACTATAAACCCCTTAGATATAGAAAAAGTATACGTTGCTAATTCTGTTGCGGCTTCTAATTATTTACTAATCTATAAAAACTAAAATTATGAAAAATCTATTATTTATACTTTGCATAATTGTATGTAGCATACAAGCAAACGCACAAGAACTAACAATTACGGGTACAGTTACAGATGCTTCTGATCCTTTACCAGGAGTAAATGTTATTAGTTCAGGAACAAAATATGGAACAACCACAGATTTTGATGGCCTATATACTATAAAAACCAAAAAAGGGGACACGTTAGCATTCACCTACATAGGTTATAAATACAAAGAAGTTATAGTAAAAGATAGTCTTAAAATTGATATTGTCTTAGAAGAGGATACTGCTAGTTTAGAAGAAGTAGTTATTACAGGTTATGTAGGTTCTTCAGAGATAGCATACACAGGTAATAATGTTAGAAAGGTTACAAAGAGAGAGAAAATACAAAACAAAATTTCTAATCAGTTAGCGGGTAGTGTTGCAGGTGTGCAGATTACAAAGGGTACAAAAAACACGGCTAAACCAATACAGATTAGAGGAGTATCTTCAACTAACATAGATAACCAGCCACTATATATTGTAGACGGAGTTCCGGCAAAAGAAGGTAACAGAGCTATTTATAAAATTAAACCATCAAAAATTAAATCTATGGAGGTTTTTAAATCTCCTAAGGCAAGTGTTTTGTTTGGTGAAGCAGGTAAAAATGGATGCGTAATTATTACAACAAAAGGATACACTAGTACAATTAACTATGATGAAGAATATGCTAAGTTATCAGAAAGTCAGTTTAAAAAAGTTGCACTAGATCCGCTTTCTACTTTCTCTATAGATGTTGATAAGGCTGGTTATAGTAATATAAGAAGAATGATAAATAATGGAGAAAATATTCCTTTTAATGCTGTTAAGGTTGAAGAAATGGTAAATTATTTTGATTATGATTATCCGCAACCAACAGACGAACATCCATTTTCTATAACTACAGATGTGGCCAAAACTCCTTGGAATACGCAAACAAAATTAGTTCGTATTGGTTTGCAAGGCAAAACGTATTTAAATGAAGAGTTACCAGCATCTAATCTTACTTTTTTAATAGATGTATCTGGATCTATGAACAATCAAAATAAATTACCGCTTTTGGTATCTGCGTTTAAATTATTGGTGCAACAACTTAGAGAAAAAGATAAAGTGGCTATCGTTGTTTATGCTGGTGCAGCTGGTGTTGTTTTAGAGCCAACAAGCGGACATCAAAAAGAAAAAATAATAAAAGCATTATCTAAATTAGAAGCAGGTGGTTCTACCGCTGGTGGCGAGGGTATAGAGCTAGCGTATAAAATAGCTGAAAAAAACTTTAAAAAGAACGGGAATAACAGAGTAATACTTGCTACAGATGGTGATTTTAATGTTGGTGCGTCTAGTAACAGCGATATGGAAAAGTTAATTGAAGAAAAGAGAACCTCTGGTGTATTTTTATCTGTTTTAGGTTTTGGTATGGGTAATTATAAAGATTCTAAGTTAGAAACTCTAGCAGATAAAGGTAATGGTAACCACGCGTATATAGATACTATGCAAGAGGCTCAGAAAGTATTTGGTAAAGAGTTTGGTGGTACGTTGTACACTATAGCAAAAGATGTGAAAATTCAGGTTGAGTTTAACCCTGCTAAAGTACAAGCATACCGTTTAATAGGTTATGAAAACAGACTTTTGGCAGATGAAGATTTTGTAGATGATACTAAAGATGCAGGTGAGTTGGGAAGCGGACATAAAGTAACGGCTCTTTACGAGGTGGTTCCTTTTGGTGTAAAAAGTGACTATGTAAAAGATGTAGCAGATTTAAAATACACCAAGACAGAAGCAACAGATAGTTATACTGACGAGTTGTTTACGGTTAAGTTTAGATATAAGAAACCAGATTCAGATACCAGTATAGAAATGGTTCACATTCAAAAAAATGAAGATACAGCAATGTCAGTAGATTTTAAATTTGCTTCAGCAGTAGCTTTATTCGGATTGCAATTACGTAAATCTCAGTTTACAAATAATGCAGATTTTAATACGGTAACTAACTTAGCAGAACAAGGTAGAGGGGAAGACAAGCAAGGATATAGAGCAGAGTTTATACGCTTAGTACGTGCTACAAATAAAGAATTATAAAATAGATAGTGGTTGTGTTTTTAAAGTGCTAGCTAATTATGGTTAGCACTTTTTTTATGCTGTAATCTATAAAATAAGACAGATGCTAATAAGCCAATTAAAGAGAAACTTGCAAGCATAATAAAAACGTGTTGATGTCCTAATTCACCCGGAGAATTATCTAGTAAAACGCCCATTAATGGTCCTGCAAAAATATCTGGTGTATAGCCAATAATAGAAATAAGTCCAACTGCAGTTCCCGTTAAAATCAAAGGTATGTGTCCTTCTTGCATAGTTGCAAAATATAAAGAACGCACTGCATAAACACCGGTAACCGTAATTAGAATAGAAACTAAAAACAGTGTTGTGCTGTTCGGAGTTATAATACCAGAAGCAAATAGCAAAGCTCCTAAAATACTAAGTATAAAACTAATAATAAGCCATAGTGTAGTTTTGCTTCTATCAGCAATAAAACCTATTAAAACACCTATTATTGGTCTAATAAATAGTAAAAGTGTGCCAATTTCAGCGGCTTTTACCTCGTTATATAGCATTACTTCTTTTGCGTATAGTGAAAAAATATCTGTTATTTTGTACCCAACGTAGGCACATAAAATAATGACCATTAACAACCAAATTGCAGGTATTTTTAAAACGGTTTTTATTTGATGCGTAGAGATAGACTGTATCTGTATTTCTTCTTCTTTTATACTATCAGACTTTAGAAAAAACCAAACTATAATACCAATTACAACTATAATGGCAGATGTTACCCAAACAATATAATTAAAAGCTTCTGTTCTATTTGCTAAGCTTGCAGTCTCTACGGCACCAATTATAAATAAAGAAAATATAAAAACACCTAAAGCACCAAAACTAGCACCAACTAAGCCTCGACCACCATCTAAAAAGCCAAATGCTTTACCCTGCGAGGTATTTCCGCCCCAAACACGAGTAGCTTTTATCATAGGAGCCCAAAACAAAAAAATGGTTGTAAAACCCCAATAGCCATACAATACTTTAAGTACAAAATAGCTAGGGTTGGCAGCAAGTACCAATCCGCCTAATGCAGTAGCAAATAATGCAACTGAAATTAATTTTCTAGGAGAAAACTTATCTGCTATTGGTCCCCCTAATAAGTAAGACGCCATAGCAACAAATCCGTAAACAGAAAAACAAGTACCTAGCTCTAAATTGGTTAGATTAAAGACCTCTAATACGGTAGGTCTAAAAACTCTTGCTAAAACAAAAGGTAATATAAACACAGCTTCTCCAGATAAAATTAGGAGAAACAAATAGAGCCAGTTATGTTTTTTTTTAGTGTCGATAAATAGATTTTACAATGTGAAATTAAACCTGTATAACTCCTAAGTTAAAAGGCTTTTCAATAGGAGCGTGGTTTGCAGCTTCAATACCCATAGAGATCCATTTTCTAGTATCTAACGGATCTATTACACCATCTGTCCAAATACGAGAAGCAGCGTAATAAGGAGATATTTGCTCGTCATACCTAGCTTTCACTTTATCAAACAGTTCCTTTTCTTTCTTTTCGTCTATTTCTTCTCCTTTTTTAAGTAAAGAAGCTTTTTCAATCTGCATTAATACTTTAGCCGCAGATTTACCACTCATTACAGCAAGTTCTGCACTTGGCCAAGCGGCAATTAATCTAGGGTCATATGCTTTTCCACACATAGCATAATTACCAGCACCATAGCTATTACCAATAATAATAGTAAACTTAGGTACAACAGAATTACTAACAGCGTTTACCATTTTGGCGCCATCTTTAATAATACCGCTATGCTCACTTTTACTACCTACCATAAAACCAGTAACATCTTGTAAAAATACAAGCGGAATTTTCTTTTGGTTACAGTTGGCGATAAAACGGGTAGATTTATCTGCACTATCGTTATAAATAACACCACCAAACTGCATTTCTCCTTTTGTAGTTTTTACTAATTTACGTTGGTTGGCAACTATACCAACAGCCCATCCATTAATACGCGCATAACCTGTAATTATAGTTTTACCGTAGCCTTCTTTGTATTCTTCAAAATCAGAATCATCAACTAGACGCTTTATAATCTCAAGCATATCATACTGGTCGCTTCTAGATTTTGGTAGAATACCGTAAATATCTTTTGGATCTTCTTTGGGCTTTTTAGCTTCAACTCTATTAAAACCAGCTTTATCGTAATCGCCAATTTTACTTACTAAATTTTTTATTTTATCTAGGGCGTCTGCATCGTCCTTAGCCTTGTAATCTGTAACTCCGGAAATTTCGCAATGTGTAGTTGCCCCTCCTAACGTTTCATTATCAATATTTTCTCCAATAGCAGCTTTTACCAAATAGCTACCGGCTAAAAATATACTAGCTGTTTTATCTACAATTATAGCTTCATCACTCATAATTGGTAGGTAAGCACCACCAGCAACACAGCTTCCCATAATGGCAGAAATTTGAATAATTCCCATACTGCTCATTCTAGCATTGTTTCTAAAAATACGCCCAAAATGTTCTTTGTCCGGGAAAATTTCGTCTTGCATTGGTAAATAAACACCTGCACTGTCTACCAAATATATAATTGGTAATTTATTTTCTATTGCAATTTCTTGCGCTCTTAAGTTTTTCTTTCCTGTAATTGGGAACCAGGCCCCAGCCTTAACGGTTGCATCATTAGCAACAACAATACATTGTTTGCCTTGTATGTATCCCATTTTAACCACAACGCCACCAGAAGGGCAGCCACCGTGTTCTTTATACATACCTTCGCCAGCAAAAGCAGCTATTTCTATAACGTCTGCTTTGGGATCTAATAAGTAATCTATACGCTCTCTGGCTGTCATTTTGCCTTTTGCGTGTTGTTTTTCAATTTTACTTTTGCCACCACCCAACTTTACTGTATTAAATTTATATCTTAAATCTGATAAAAGAAGTTTGTTGTGATCTTCGTTCTTATTGAAATTTATATCCATTCTTTAAAAATTGCTTTAGACCATAAAGATAAGTGGAATAATATATATGATATTGATTAACTTTGATAAAATATATAAATAAAATTATTTTAATGCGAGATAAAATACGCTGGGGAATTATAGGCTTAGGTAATATAGCTGAAAAATTTGCTAAAGATTTGGCCTTGGTTAAAGATGCAGAACTGGTTTCTGTATCCTCTAGAAACGCAGAAAAAAGCACTTCTTTTGCAGAAAAATACAGTGTAAAAAATAGATATTCTAACGCGCTAGATTTATGTAATTGTAAAGAGGTAGATGTGGTTTATATTGCTACACCACATACAATACATGCAGAACTTGCTGTTTTAGCTATGAACAGTGGTAAGCACGTTTTATGTGAAAAACCGATGGGTGTTAATACAGCACAAGTAGAAGAAATGATAGCTGCCTCCATTAAAAATAATGTTTTTTTAATGGAGGCTTTGTGGAGTAGATTTCTACCATCTATACAAAAAGTAAAGCAAATTGTAGAGGCTAAAGAGTTAGGGGAAATAAGCTATATAAAATCTGATTTTGCTTTTTATGGTTTAGATAGAGCAGAAGATAGCCGGTTATTAAATCCAAATTTAGCAGGAGGTTCTTTACTAGATATTGGTATTTACCCTGTGTTTTTAGCATATTTGCTTTTAGGTAAGCCAAAGGAAATAGTAGCAACGGCAAACTTTTATAGTACAGGTGTAGAAAAACAAATTTCTATTATTTTTAAGTATGATAACGCACAGGCGCATTTGTATAGTGCTTTAACTGCAAACACAGAGACTAGTTCAGAAATTTCTGGAGAGAAGGGACTTCTAAAATTAGAAACCAGATGGCACGAAGCAGAGGGGTATTATATTGAGAAAAATAGAGAAAAAGAATACTTTAAAACTCCCAAAATAGGAGTAGGGTATACACATGAAATTAAAGAAGTACATACTTGTATTAGAAACGGAAAAGTTGAAAGTGCACTATGGTCGCATCAAAATAGCTTAGATTTAATACATTTACTAGATCAAATTAGAGAAAAAACAAACATAGTTTTTCCTTTTGAAGTCTAAATTATTAGGTAAATTACCTATAAAATCACGATATTTGACAATTACTAAACCAACAAAATTAGAAGATGAATAAAAATACAGTTTTAGCGTGGGCTACTTTTATAATGATATTTGTAGGCTTGGCGTTAATTGCACTTGGTGCTTTTAGATATGATGATGTTGCCGGATGGGGATTTGCAGCCGTAGGTTTTGGCTTTTTTGCTATTGCATGGGTTTTTAATGCACTTAAAGGTAGAGTGTAAAACATAAAACATTAAGGTAAAACAGTATTAACCATACACTGTTTTGCCTTTTTTTAATTAAATTATTTAATAACTAATACTATAAAGAATATGTCTGACGATAAGAAAGTCATTTTTTCAATGTCTGGTGTAACAAAAACCTTTAAAACGGCCAATACTCCAGTATTAAAAAATATATATTTAAGTTTCTTCTACGGTGCAAAAATTGGTATTCTAGGTCTTAACGGCTCTGGTAAATCTACCTTGTTAAAAATTATATCAGGTTTAGATAAAAACTACCAAGGAGATGTTGTTTTTTCTCCAGGGTATAATGTTGGCTATTTAGAGCAAGAACCTAAACTAGACGAAGATAAAACGGTAATAGAAATAGTTAAAGAAGGTGTTGCAGAAACAGTAGCTATTTTAGATGAATACAATAAGATAAACGATATGTTTGGCTTAGAAGAAGTGTATTCTGATGCAGATAAGATGGACAAGCTAATGGCTAGACAAGCTGTATTGCAAGATGAGATAGATGCTAGTAACGCTTGGGAATTAGATACTAAATTAGAAATTGCTATGGATGCTTTACGTACTCCAGATGGCGATAAAAAGATTAGTGTATTATCTGGTGGTGAGCGTAGAAGAGTTGCTTTATGTAGACTTTTATTACAAGAACCAGAGATTTTATTATTAGATGAACCTACCAACCACTTGGATGCAGAATCTGTACACTGGTTAGAACATCATTTAGCACAATATAAAGGTACCGTTATTGCTGTAACGCACGATAGATACTTTTTAGATAACGTTGCTGGTTGGATTTTAGAATTAGATAGAGGTGAAGGTATTCCTTGGAAAGGGAACTACTCTAGTTGGTTAGAGCAAAAATCGAAGCGTATGGCAGATGAAAGTAAAGTAGCATCTAAACGCCAAAAAACATTAGAACGAGAGTTAGATTGGGTACGCCAAGGAGCTAAAGGACGCCAAACAAAACAAAAAGCACGTTTAAAGAATTACGATAAATTAATGAGTCAAGATCAAAAACAGCTTGACGATAAATTGGAGATTTACATACCTAACGGTCCACGTTTAGGAACAAATGTAATAGAGGCTAAAGGTGTTAGTAAAGCTTTTGATGATAAGTTATTGTATGAAGATTTAAACTTTAATTTACCACAAGCAGGTATTGTAGGTATTATTGGCCCTAACGGAGCAGGTAAAACTACAATATTTAGAATGATAATGGGTGAGGAAGCTCCTGATAAGGGAGAGTTTAGCGTGGGTGAAACAGCTAAAATTGCTTACGTAGATCAAAGTCACTCTAAAATTGATCCAGAAAAAACAATCTGGCAAAACTTTAGCGATGAGCAAGAGCTGGTAATGATGGGTGGTAAACAAGTAAACTCTAGAGCTTATTTAAGTAGGTTTAATTTCTCTGGAAGTGAACAAAACAAAAAAGTAAGTATGTTGTCTGGTGGTGAGCGTAACCGTTTACACTTAGCAATGACACTAAAAGAAGAAGGTAACGTTTTACTTTTAGATGAACCTACTAACGACTTGGATGTAAATACATTAAGAGCGTTAGAAGAAGGTTTAGATAACTTTGCAGGTTGTGCTGTAGTTATTTCTCATGATAGATGGTTTTTAGATCGTGTTTGTACACATATCTTAGCTTTTGAAGGTGATTCTCAGGTTTATTTCTTTGAAGGATCTTTCTCTGATTATGAAGAAAATAAGAAAAAACGTTTGGGAGGAGATTTAATTCCAAAACGTATTAAGTATAAAAAGTTAATTAGATAATTTTCTAATTGGTACAACAACAAAAAAGCTCCTTAGATAATTCTAAGGAGCTTTTTTATATTATAAGTTTTTACGATATGTTCTACGTCTTCTAAAAATTTTAGGGTCAAAGTTTTTCCAAATTTGCCTAATGGCTGTATTTTCTTCTAACTCAGGAGTTCTAATACAGTTTTCTATATTTTTGGCTTTAAAGGTTTTATAACATTCATTAAAAAGAATAGCAGTTACACCTTTGTTTTGATAATCTGGGTGTACACCGATTAAATAGAATATAACATCTTTACTATGTTTTTTAGCTTGTAATAAATGGTAAGCACCAAAAGGAAATAATTTTCCATTTGATTTTTGTAGTGCTTTAGAAAAAGAAGGCATTACGATAGAAAATGCAATTATTTTATCATCCTTATCTACAACAAATTTTATGTACTCTGGATTTATAAAACTGATGTATTTCTTTTTAAAGTGTTCTTTTTGAATGTCGTTTATAGGAACAAAAGAAGATAGTGAAGCGTAAGACTCGTTAAAAAGATCGAACATTTCGTCTGCTAAAGGCATTACTTCTTTAGTTTTAGTAAAGTTCATTTCTCTTAAGTTGTATCGCTTTTTTATTAGCGTTTGTATCCTTTCAAAAAACTCTGGCTTCACATTAGCAAACGGGAATTTGTTTTCTAAGTATTCTTTTTCCTTTTTAAAGTCTAAACGCTCGTAGTGGTTTACATAATACGGGTGGTTGTACCAGGTAATCATATTACCTATATGATCGTAACCTTCTGTTACCACTCCAACTTTATCTAGATTAGAAAAGCCTACAGGACCTTCCATATATTCTAAATCGTTTAGCTTACCTAATTCTTCAACCTTTTGTAAAAGTGCTTCAGATACGTTTGTGTCATCAATAAAATCAAACCAACCAAAACGCATTTTCTTTACTTTTTGTTGCTTAATTTCAATCCAATTAATCATAGCAGCAACTCTACCAACAAGTTTATCTCCATCGTAAGCTAGAAAAAACCAAGCATCTGCATCTTTAAAAACAGGATTTTTATCTTTGTTAAAAGAATCTAATTCGTCACTAATAATGGGCGGAACCCAATATGGTGAATCTTTATATATGGTAAATGGAAATTTTACAAATTTCTTTAATTCTGAAGTCGTTTTAGCTTCAACAATAGTAATCATATTCTAATATCTTTTTGCTACATCAATATTAGGGATATTAATTAATAAGAAAAAGCTTGTGGTTTACTATTTTATTTTAAAAATCAATTGGCTCGTCGTCCTTAGATTTTTTCTTCTTTTTACCTTTTTTTGCTTTAGCAGCTCTTTTTGCTTCTTTTTGAGATTTCTTTAAATCTTTTTTTCTGATTTTTCCGTCTTTAGTGGTTGCATTTTGATCTTCTATAGCAATTTCTTTGTCTTTGTGGTTGTCTATTCTGTATGAAAAACCTGCTGTAGCAAACATTCTTGTTGGTGTATCCTTTATGTTAGCACCTAAATTAAAATCTACTTGCATATTTTCTGCAATTAAATAAGCTGTACCTCCTCTAAAAACCACATCAGAATATCTATCGCTTTTTATACCTTGGTTTTCTACAAAAACACTCCACTTAGGGTTTCTTAATGCATGAGATAAAGAAACTACATAATTCCATTCTGGGAAATCGGTACCTATTCTGTCGTAAGCTACATTTGTAATAAGTACAAATTTAGAGGATAATCTACTTTGTGTAGCTATCATCCCTCTTGGAGATATTGTTGCTTCGTTTGGATAAAATGGATTGTCTCCTAAAACAAAATTAGCTCCTGCATATACAGAAATGGCAGGAATTAAATTTTTAAGTTGAAACGTGTTGTTTGCTTTCCAACTATATAAATTTGGCTTATTGGCTTCTTCACTTTTATAAGGATCAAAAATTAAATATTTAAGTCCAATTCTATTTCTTCTAAAATCTGTAAATTTTTGATCAGGAAAACCAATAGCAGAGTATGTTCTGTTTTCGTTAGAGTAGGTGGCTTCGTAAATAAGTTCTAATTCTTCAAAAAGCAAACCATATCTAAGCGCTAAATCTACACCTAAAAACTTAGAATCGGTTTGCAAGGTGTTGTGGCTTTGTTTTTCATAAGAAACGCCAAAT
The DNA here is from genome assembly GCF_023476645.1 of Cellulophaga sp. 20_2_10. Classification (GTDB taxonomy): domain Bacteria; phylum Bacteroidota; class Bacteroidia; order Flavobacteriales; family Flavobacteriaceae; genus Cellulophaga. The sequence goes on along the minus strand of NZ_JAMCOJ010000001.1, from coordinate 594,888 downwards.
TCCGATTGTATAACACCTGTGCCAATTGCATATGCGCTTACAGATTGTCCTGGTCTGTTAGAGTTTATAACGTCTGTGTATTGTGATATTCCTAAAAAAGGAAGTGTAAATAGAAATAAAGAGAATATATTTTTTAAGTTTTTCATATCAATAAGGTTGCCTAAAAGTCACTTTTATTATTATTTTAAGAGAATTACTCTTTATATACAACGACAGAATTGTATTTTTGATATAAATTTTTACAACAATTATGAATTTTTTAATAGCCATTCTAGTAATTATTGCTGTTTATTACCTGTTAAAGTTTTTAGTGCGTTTGTTTGCGCCTAAAATGATGAACTATGCAGCTAAGAAAACGGAAGAACATTTGAAGAAAAAATTTGAGCAATTTGCTCAAGACTCTAATCAGAATGCAACAAATAGTACTACAACTAAAAAAGACAACTTAAAGTCTAACCCATCTAAAAAAGTTGGGGAATATATAGATTTTGAGGAAGTAGAGTAGTATCAAAAATACAACCAACCCAAATTATATTAGTAGCCTAACAATTGCTTAATTGCTGTTAACTACTGTTATGCGTGCTAATCTAATACCATTAAAAATAAAATGAAAATCAGCTTTAAATCAATCTTAACAAACTTTTTTGTTCTTGTCTTATTTGTAGTTGCTTCTTTGGCTTATTTTACGCCTGTTCTTCAAGGAAAAAAAATATTTCAATCAGATATTGCTCAGTATACTGGGATGGCAAAAGAGCAAAATAATTTTAGAGATAAAACAGATTCAGAACCATACTGGACAAATAGTGCTTTTGGTGGTATGCCAACCTATCAATTAGGAGCTAATTATCCCAATAACTATATTAAGAAATTAGATAAAGTTATACGATTTTTACCTAGACCAGCAGATTATTTATTTCTTTATTTTCTAGGTTTTTATATACTATTGTGTTGTTTAAAAGTAGATTATAGATTGGCAGTAGTTGGTGCATTGGCTTTTGGTTTTAGTACTTACTTAATTATTATTTTAGGTGTTGGTCATAATGCTAAAGCGCACGCTTTAGGCTATATTCCTATGCTTTTGGGTGGTATAGTATTAATGTTTCGAAAAAAATATATACTAGGTTTTATTCTCACGGCATTTGCTATGGCTTTGGAGGTAAATGCAAACCATTACCAAATGACCTATTATTTTATGCTTTTAATACTTATTTTAGGTGTAATTTATTTAATATATGCCATTGTACAAAAAGAATTAAAACACTACTTTATTTCTGTTGGCTTATTAATTGTAGCTGTTGTTCTGGGTATTGCTACAAACGCAACCAATTTAATGGCAACCAAAGAATACTCGGATTGGAGCACTAGAGGTAAGTCTAGTTTAACAATTAATCCTGATGGTACACCTAGAATAAGTACAGGTGGTTTGGATAAAGAATATATTACCCAGTACAGTTATGGTATTGTGGAGTCTTTTAATATTATAGCACCTAGGCTGTTTGGTGGTTCTAATGCCGAAAATTTAGGTACGGATTCTAAAACTTATGCTTTTTTAACTAATAAGGGTTTATCTAGATCTAAAGCATTAGATTTTACAGAAAGTTTGCCGCTATATTGGGGAGATCAACCAGGAGTTTCTGGTGCTGCATATGTTGGAGTAGTTCTATTTTTCTTATTTATACTGGGACTTTTAATTGTAAGAGGAAAAGTAAAATGGTGGCTTTTGGCGGGTGTTATGATGTCTTTACTTCTTTCTTGGGGTAAAAACTTTAGCTTGCTTACCAATTTTATGATAGATAATTTTCCGCTGTATGATAAATTTAGGGCAGTATCATCTATACAAGTAGTACTAGAACTTTGTATACCGCTGTTAGGTATTTTAGCTTTAATGACTTTGTTTAAAGAAAAAGAAAATAGAGCCAAATACAAGCCACATTTATTAATTAGTGCGGTTGTAGTATTGGGAACTTTACTTTTATTATTGTTCTCTAAAGGGATGTTTTCTTTTGATGCACTTAGTGATGATACTTACAGAAAGTATTTTGGAGAAGAAGTATTAACAATGATAAAGTTAGATAGGCAAGAAGTTTATTCTAGTGATATACTAAGGTCTATAATGTATGTGTTTTTAGCTATGTTAGTCTTGTATTTATTTATTTACAACAAACTATCTAAAAATATATTTGCCTTAGCTATTGGTGTTTTAATTATAGCAGATTTAATTTCTGTAGATAAGAGGTATGTAACAGAAGACGATTTTGTTAGCGCTAGAAAAATGGAGCAACCTTTTCCTAAAACAAAAACAGATGAGCAGATTAAACAAGACAAATCTGTATACAGAGTTTACAATCCGCAAGAAGGATTAAATGGCGCAAGTACATCTTACTATCACAATTCCATTGGTGGTTATCACGGAGCTAAGCCTGCAGCAATGCAAGATTTATTCGATTTTCATATTTACAAGAACAATGTTAGGGTATTAAGTATGCTTAACGTAAAGTATGTAATACAGCAAGACGAAGAAGGGCGCAGTTACCCAGCGGTTAACCCTAACGCTAATGGCAATGCTTGGTTTGTAGAAAACCTAAAAAAAGTATCTTCTGCTAATGAAGAAATTATGGCTTTAGATAGTTTAAATGTTAAGACAGAGGCTGTTGTAAATATTAAGGAGTTTCCAACTTTGTCTAAGTTTAACTTTGTAAAAGATTCTACATCAGTACTAAATTTAGATAATTACGAGCCTAACCATTTAACATATACAGCTATTAGTAAGAATGATGCCTTAGCAGTTTTTTCTGAGATGTATTATAAAAATGGATGGAATGCTTATATAGATGGTAAAAGCGTACCTTACTTTAAAGTAAACTATACACTGCGTGCTTTAGAAATTCCTGCAGGAAAGCATAAAATAGAATTTAAATTTGAACCAGAAATTGTTAAAAATGGAAGTAAAATTGCTCTCGCTAGTAATTTGCTATTGGCTTTGATTGTTCTTGGTGGTGTATTTTTGTCTTTTAGAAAAACGGACAAAAAAGAAGAGGCGTAATGCAAAAGGTACTTATTATAACCTATTATTGGCCACCAGCTGGTGGTCCAGGTGTGCAGAGGTGGCTTAAGTTTGTAAAGTACTTAAGAGAGTTTGATATTGAGCCTGTGGTTTATGTACCAGAGAATCCTAATTACCCAATTACAGATACTTCATTTGTAAACCAAATTCCAGAAGGTATAAAAATATACAAACATAAGATTAGGGAGCCTTATGGCTGGGCAAGTTTTCTATCTAAAAATAAAACAAAACAAATAAGTTCTGGGTTAATACAACATAAAAATCAATCTACAGTAGAAAAATTTTTACTTTGGGTACGCGGTAATTTTTTTATTCCCGATGCCCGTAAAAACTGGATTAAGCCATCGGTTTCTTATTTGACAACGGTATTAGAAAAAGAACAAATAAATACGGTTATTACTACGGGTCCGCCACATAGTGTACATTTAATAGGTCATAAACTGAAACAAAACCTTGGTATAAATTGGGTTGCAGACTTTAGAGACCCTTGGACTTCTATTGGGTATCATAAAAAATTGCGTTTAAGTAAAGCATCTGCTAAAAAGCACAAATATTTAGAGCATTTAGTTTTAAATAGTGCAGATAGTATTGTGGTTACCAGTGAAACAACTAAGAAAGAATTTTTAGGCATTACAACTAAACCAATTGAGGTAATTACAAATGGGTTTGATGGTGCCGTTGCAGAACAGATTGTTTTAGATAATAAGTTTACCATATCTCACATTGGTTCTTTATTAACAGGCAGAAACCCAGAGAATTTATGGGAGACATTATCAGAATTGTGTGATGAAAACCAGGATTTTAAAAATAGTTTATCCCTTCAGTTTGTTGGTGTTGTAAGTGAAGATGTTCTAGAAACTATTTATAAACATAAGTTGAAGCCTTATGTAAGCATAATAGGTTATGTATCTCACACAGAAGCTTTGGCATATCAAGAAAAATCGCAGTTATTATTGTTGTCGGAAATAAACTCACCGGATACTGTTGGTATTATTGCAGGTAAGTTGTTTGAGTATATGCGAGCACAAAGGCCAATTTTAGGAATAGGTCCTAAAGGTTGGGAGGTAAGTACTATAATAAAAGAAACAAATACAGGAGTAGCTTTTAATTATGATGATAAGTCTAGTTTAAAAAGTTTACTTTTAGATTGGTTTACAGATTATAAAAAACAAGAATTAAGAGTCGCTTCTACTACTATTAATACATACAGTAGAAAAGAACGTACAGCTAAATTAGCGAAGCATTTATATGGGTATCGTATTTAAACAAACTTTTAATAATACCATTGTTACCTTTGTCGGTTTTGGCATTGGTGCCATAAATACACTTTTTTTATACACCAATTTTTTATCCAAAGAATACTATGGTTTAGTTACTGTTATACTAGCTACCGCCGCTTTGTTAATGCCCATTTTAACTTTTGGTGCACAAAATACATTGGTTAAATTTTACAGCAGTTATAAGGATAGTAAAGATGTTAATTCGTTTTTAAGCTTAATGCTGTATTTGCCTTTGATTTTAATTATACCCTTAGGCATTTTTAGTTATTTTGCGAATGACCTTATTGGAAACTTTATTGCAGAAAAGAATGAAGAAGTAAAAGATTATGTCTGGTACATATTTTTTATAGGCTTAGCAATGTCTTATTTTGAGATTTTTTACTCTTGGGTAAAAGTGCATATGAAATCTGTTTTTGGAAACTTTATGAAAGAGGTTTTTGGGAGGTTGTGTATTGCTATTTTATTAGTGCTAGTTTATTTCAACACAATAACAGTAGACTTTTTTTTAAAAGCATTAGTAGGTGTTTATGTCTTACGAATGGTAGTAATGAAGATTTATGCTTTTAGGTTGCAAATGCCAAGTTTCAGTTTTAAGTTGCCCAATAATTATGTGTCTATTGTAAAGTATAGTGCGTTAATTATTTTGGGAGGTTCTGCAGCAGTAATATTGTTAGAGATAGATAAATTTATGCTAAACCAATATGTAGAAATAGAAAATGTTGCTTTCTACGGAGTTTCGGTTTTTATAGCCACAGTTATAACTGTTCCGTCTAGGGCAATGCACCAAATAACGCACCCATTAACGGCAAAATTATTAAACAATAAAGACAAGCCAGAGCTTAGAAAACTGTATAAGAAATCTTCCTTGACCTTATTTATTATTTCAGGAATTATATTTTTACTAATTATGCTAAACCTTCAGGAATTATATAAGTTAATGCCTGTTGCTTATAGAGGAGGCGTATTGGTTGTTTTTTTAATAGGACTAACTAAAGTATTAGATTCTATTTTAGGAAATAGTAATTCTATTCTTTTTAATTCGGATTATTACAGAGCTATTCTTGTAATGGGAGTGTTACTAGCTATTTTAGTTGTTTTCTTAAACTACATTTTAATTCCTGCTTATGGTCTAGAAGGAGCTGCTTGGGCTACTTTTATTGCAATTGCGAGTTTTAACTTCGCTAAGATTACGTATGTATATGCAAAGTTTAAAATGCATCCGTTTAGTTTAGATACTCTTAAAGTTTTACTTATCTTAAGTGGTTTAGGCGCTCTCTTTTATTTTATCAATTTTAATTTTCATCCGATACTTAACATCGCTTTAAAAAGCATTTTAATAAGTGTAGTATATGTGTTGGTGTTGTTTAAATTACGAGTTTCTGAAGATGTCTACAGTATTGTATCATCTTACTTAAAAAAGAAAAAGTAAGCTGTTCTAAAAAAAAAGTAAAGCCCCTGAAGAATTAATTCTCCAAGGGCTTTAACAACTAACAACCTAAAAAACTGCCTTTATTAACTTCTACTTCTTGTACTAGAACTAGTTCTACTAGATCTAGATGGTGTTTTTGCTTTGCTACTGCTAGAACTGCTTCTTGTTGAAGAGGCTCTACTTTTAGAAGAACTACTTCTACTAGGTGCTTTTGTAACAGTTCTAGTTGTTGTTGTAGTACTTCTTGTAGCTCTACTATTTGTACTCCTAGGTTTTCTACTAACCGTTGAAGTTCTTTGAGTAGTTGTTCTTGCTGGTGCTTTAGCAACACTTCTGTTTGTTGTGCTTCTTGTAGTACCAACTCTACTATTTGTATTACTAGTTCTAGATGGTGTTTTATACGTAGTAGACCTTGTTACAGTTCTAGTAGCTACTGGATTTTTTGTTGTAGATCTACTTGTTGTGCTACCTCTACGAGCGTTGCTATTAATAACAGCATTGTTACTTCTTTGAGAAATACGACTATTAGTACCTCTTCTGTTGTAATCTACAGCTCTGTTACTTTTAGCTGAGTTATGTGCAACAGTTCTAGAATTTGTTCTCTGTGTAGCAGGACCAACTGTTCTGTTACTTCTTTGCGTTACTCTAGTGTCATTTCTATATACATTAGGAGACCTGTAATTGTTACGTCTGTCTTGCTTGTAATTTTTTCCAACTTTTACATAAGATTTTCTATAGTTGTTTCTATACGGACTATAATATGTATATCTAACAGGAGCATAGTATCTTCTGTATGGTCTAGATTGTACTAAACAATAGCTTGTTGCAGGTCTATGAAAATAGTTATGGTAACTGTTAAAGGTATAGTTTCTGTTATACCTGTTTATATATCCTCTATGGTAATCATAATAACCTCTGTTGTTATAATAAACATACATACCACCCAATCTATTAACTCTATTATTTCTGTAGTCAATGTTTATGTCACCAATTTGTTCTACCCTACCATAATAGTCATAATAGATACCAACGTTTTCTACTTGTATTACAGCTCCATAATCATCATACTGTACATAACCATTATAATTATATCCTGTATTAAAAGTGATGTTGCTATTTCTACCTAAGCTTATGTTAGCGTTTACATTTACTCTATTATCAATATAAAAGTCGAATTCACCATCTGGGAAAACTGAAAACGTGACACCGTTTTCTACAAAGATGAAAGAATTGTTTTGTCTAAAAGTATTGCTTGTTGCAACCTTATTCTCTGTGTTTTCTATAGTTACAGCCATGGTACTAAACGTACCAACGATAAGTGCTGTAAAAAGGAGTACTGATTTTTTCATACTATAAGGTTTTATAAATTCTGAATGTACCTATTTACATTCTGTTATCTATAATACAAACAGCGTGCCAAAAAAACAAAAAACAAGTTAACTATCTGGAAATCAATCTTTTTTTTAAGTTATAGTTTTTCTCTTAAGTATTTAGCGGTAAAAGATTTTTTGTTTTTCGCAATTTGTTCTGGTGTACCTTCAGCAATAAGTTCTCCTCCTTTAGAACCACCTTCTGGTCCTAAATCTATAATAAAGTCGGCACATTTTATTAGATCTATATTGTGTTCTATTACAATAACCGAATGTCCTTTAGCCAATAATGCATTAAAAGATTTAAGTAATTTTTTAATATCATGAAAATGTAAACCTGTTGTAGGTTCATCAAAAATAAATAACGACTTATTAGTTGTTTTTCCTTTAATTAAGAACGATGCTAATTTAATTCGTTGTGCCTCGCCACCAGATAGAGTAGAAGAGGACTGACCTAATGTTACGTAGCCCAAACCAACATCTTGTAAAGGTTTAAGCTTATTCATTATTTTTGTTTGTTGATGTTCTTCAAAAAAAGCAATGGCATCATCAATAGTCATTGTTAAAATATCATCTATGTTGGCGTCCTGAAACTTTACTTCTAATACTTCTTTCTTAAATCGTTTACCATAACAAGCATCGCACTCTAAATGTACATCTGCCATAAACTGCATTTCTACCGTAATTTCACCTTCACCTTTACATTTTTCACAACGACCACCATCTACATTAAAAGAAAAGTGTTTTGCTTGGTACGCTCTAAGCTTGCTTAATTTTTGTGAAGCAAATAAAGCTCTAATATCATCGTAAGCCTTTATATAGGTAACAGGGTTAGATCTAGAAGATCTACCAATTGGGTTTTGATCTACAAACTCTACATTTTTAATACTTTTAAAGCTACCTTCTACAGAGGTAAACTGACCCGCTTTTTCTCCGTAGCCTCCAATTTCTTTTAATACTATAGGATAGAGGAGTTTTTTTACCAATGTACTTTTTCCGCTACCAGATACTCCTGTTATTACAGTTAATATACCTAAAGGAAAGGTTACATCTATATTTTTAAGATTATTTTCTCTAGCACCAATTATTCTAATAAACTCGGTAAAGTTTCTTCTTTTTTTAGGAACTTCAATTTGTTTGGTTCCATTAAGGTAGCTAGCTGTTAAAGAAGACGACTTTAAAATATCTGCCATTGTACCATTCGCAACAACTTCGCCTCCGTGTGTGCCGGCTTCCGGACCTATATCTATAACCTGGTCTGCGGCATTCATAATGTCCTCGTCATGTTCTACAACAATAACGGTGTTTCCTAAATCTCGTAAAGATTTTAATACATCTATTAAGTTCTCTGTATCTTTTGGGTGTAAACCAATACTAGGTTCATCTAATATATACATAGAACCAACCAAACTACTACCTAAAGATGTTGCTAGGTTTATACGCTGACTCTCTCCACCAGATAATGTGTTAGATTTTCTATTCAGTGTTAGGTAACTTAAACCTACTTTGTTTAAAAAGCTTAGTCTTGTTGTTATTTCTATTAAAAGTCGTTTTGCAATTTGCTCATCATACTTGTTTAAAGAAAAAGTTTCAAAAAAGTTAGTTAGTAGTTCTATAGGCAGCTCTACTAATTCTGATATACATTTATCATTAACCTTTACATAGTCTGTTTCTGGACGTAAACGTTTTCCCTTGCAAGTAGTACATTTAGTTTTACCTCTGTAGCGAGATAACATTACTCGGTTTTGTATTTTGTAACTCTTGTCTTCTAACAGGGCAAAAAACTTATGTAAGCCAGTAAAATATTTATTACCATCCCAAACCAATTGCTTTTGCTCATCGGTTAACTCAAACCAAGGTTTGTGCACAGGAAAATCAAATTTATAAGCAGCAGCTACAAAGTCGTCTTTATATTTACCCATACGTTCTCCTTTCCACGGAAAAAGGGCACCTTCATAAACTGATAGCGCAGTATTGGGCACAACCAAATCTTGATCTATACCAATTACTTCTCCATAACCCTCGCAAGTAGGACAGGCGCCAAAAGGGTTGTTAAAACTAAATAGGTGCACATTAGGTTCTACAAACTTAATACCGTCTAGTTCAAACTTATTACTAAAAGGAGTTTGCTTGCCCGTTTCTAGTTCTTCTATAATACAATCTCCTTGTCCTTCAAAAAAGGCTGTGTCTACTGCATTAGCTAATCTGTTGTAAAAATCTTCATCATCCTTAGTTATAACTCTATCTACAACCAAATCAAACTTTCTATCTATTTCCGTAATAGAATCATCTATACGTATTACTTTACCTTTATATTTTATTCTAGCATAGCCTTGTTTAGAAAACATTTCCAAAGCCTTTAAAGGCTCACGATCTTTTGTAACATTTATAGGGGCTAACAATAACAGCTTTGTATTGTCGTTATATTCCTTAATAAAGTTGATTACATCTGTTACGGTATGTTTTTTTACTTGCTTACCAGAAACAGGAGATATTGTTCTACCAATTCTTGCATACAACAACTTTAGGTAGTCATAAATTTCTGTTGTAGTACCTACGGTAGAACGAGGGTTTGTAGAATTTACTTTTTGTTCTATTGCAATTGCAGGAGCTATACCTTTTATATAGTCTACTTTAGGTTTATCTAATTTACCTAAAAACTGACGTGCATATGAAGATAGACTTTCTACGTATCTACGTTGTCCCTCTGCATAAAGCGTGTCAAAGGCAAGGCTAGATTTACCAGAACCAGATAATCCTGTAATAACAACTAATTTATTTCTAGGAATTACTACATCTATATTTTTGAGGTTGTGCAGTTTAGCACCTTTGATAATAATATTATGTTTTGGGTCGACGTCTAAAAGTGTATTCATGTTCGTAATTAATACTGTAAAGATACAATATGTACCTTTTAATAACCACAAAACACGCTTTTACATCAAAAATAGGGGTAATCACAACATAGATTTTTTCGGAACCTCTTATTTTATATATATTTGAAGTGTAATTAAACTTATAGGCCTATATAGCGAACATTACTTTTTTAAAAATTATTAAACACTATTGCATGAACTTATTCCCATAATGGGAAGGGGTACGCATTAAATAACCAAAAAAGTAACTCGAAATGGATCTACAAATTGAAGACTCAGTATTAGTAAAAAAATATATTAACGGAGACGAAAAATCTCTAGAAGTATTAATAAATAGACACAACCAAAGAATTAGTAGTTTTATTTACTCTAAAGTTTTAGATAGAGACATTACTGAGGATATATTTCAAGATACATTTATTAAGGTTATAAAAACTTTAAAAAAGGGTTCTTATAGTGAAGAAGGTAAATTTTTACCGTGGGTAATGAGAATTGCACACAACTTAATTATAGATCACTTTAGAAAAAACAAGCGCATGCCGATGTTTGAAGGCAGCGATGATTTTAATATTTTTTCTGTAATAAGTGATGATAAGTTAAACGCAGAAAAGCAATTGATAAAAAATCAGATCGATTCTGATCTTAAAGTTCTTATTGAAGAATTGCCAGAAGATCAAAAAGAAGTTTTATTAATGCGTATCTACAAGGATATGAGCTTTAAAGAAATCTCTGAAAATACAGGAGTTAGCATTAACACTGCATTAGGAAGAATGAGATACGCTTTAATTAACATGAGAAAAATAATAGAAAAACATAATATCGTTTTAACGAATTAATAGGTTTTTAACCTTAAAGTATAATATTTCTAAAATAGTACCGTTATCTTACTATAACAATACTATTTTATATGGAAAAAATTTACTCTAAACAACAAAACAACTCTTGTAGAATGACAACATCAGCAAGTACAGTTCAATTTATTATGAACTATTCTAAATCGTTGAATGTGATTAATTACAAGGAAATGCAATTTGAAAACATTTTAAACTAAAAAAGAAAGAGCCTTAATGGCTCTTTTTTGTTTTATAATACGCTTCAATTACAGTTTTCCTGCCAATAGTTTTGGTAATTATATCATTTTCTAAATTCCAGCCTCTTGCGGGCGAGTATTCTCTTCCGTACCAAATTATTTGCAAATGCAGATCGTTCCATAGCTCTTTGGGAAACAATCTTTTTGCATCTTTCTCTGTTTGCACTACATTTTTACCGTTTGTAAAACCCCATCTATACATAAGTCTATGTATGTGTGTATCTACTGGAAAAGCAGGTATACCAAATGCTTGTGATATTACAACACTTGCAGTTTTGTGGCCTACTGCAGGAAATTTTTCTAGAGATTCTAAATCTTGTGGTACAATACCGTTATGCTCATCTATTAGCATTTGCGATAAACCGTGTATTCCTTTGGCTTTCATAGGTGATAAGCCTACGGGTCTAATAATTTCTCTAATTTCTTCTACAGTTAACTTTACCATGTCGTATGGGTTATCTGCTTTTTTAAACAAAAGAGGCGTAATTTTGTTTACCCCAACATCTGTACTTTGTGCAGATAGTAATACCGCTATTAATAGCGTGTAAGGATCTTTATGGTCTAACGGAACTGGTATAGATGGGTACAGCTCTTTTAGAGTGTTTATTGTAAACGTTACTTTTTCTGCCTTCGTCATTTTTGATTAGCTTTACTAAAAATTAGAATAAACGAATTTAATTAAATTACTTATGAATACTTTAAAAGTAGGAGACAAAGTAGCAGATTTTACATCAAAAGATCAAGATGGTAACGCCGTTAGCTTGGCAGATTATAAAGGTAAAAAGTTAATTGTATTTTTTTATCCAAAAGCAAGTACACCAGGATGTACGGCAGAAGCTTGTAATTTAAGAGACAATTATAAAGAATTGCAAGCAGAAGGCTATGAGCTTTTAGGAGTAAGTGCAGATTCAGAAAAGAGACAATCTAATTTTAAAAATAAGTACGAGTTTCCTTTTCCATTACTAGCAGATGAGGACCATACTATTTTAAATATTTTTGGTGTTTGGGGAACTAAAAAGTTTATGGGTAAAGTCTACGATGGTATTCATAGAAAAACATTCCTTATAGATGAAGCGGGTGTTGTAACTAAGGTCATAGACAAGGTTAAGACAAAAGACCATGCGGCACAAATATTAGAATAAAAGCAAAAAAAGCCGCAGTTTTATACTGCGGCTTTTTTAATTATTTTTTACTTTCTTTTCTGGTAAACAATTCTTTACGTTTAATTATTTCGGAAATACCTTCTGGCAACATCTTTTCCCATCCTTTTTCTCCGTTTGTAATTTTTTTAAGTACATCTCTAGAGAATATATGTAGTATCTCTGGATCGTAATCAAAAATGTCCATTACTTTACCGTTGTATTTAAAGAACTTATAAAGCTCTTTCATCCTAGGGTGTACTTTAACATTGTTACTAGTCATTATTTGCCCAGTTTCTTCATTTTTCATAGGGTATAAATACACCTTTAAATCTTTAAAGAATAACTTACCAAAAGCTTCTAGTATACCACCACTTAAGTGTCTGTAATATTTTTCATCAAAAACCTCTACAAGGTTATTAACTCCCATTGTTAAACCAATCTTGGCTTTTGTATAATTACTAAAGTATTCTACTAGTCTAAAGTATTCTTGAAATTTAGAAATCATTACAGTATGGCCAAGCGAACAAAGTAGTTCTGCTCTATCCATAAAATCTTGTTCATCTATCTCTCCGCTTGCCTTTAAGTTTGCTAAGGTAATTTCAAAAATTACAATGGTTTTATCTGGATTTACTGTTTGCTCATTCATAAAAATATTATGAGACTTTTCAAACATATCCATATTTACTTTAGTTACGGGTCTATAACTACCACGTAATGCAAGTATATTTTTTTTGTATAAAACAGCAGCAGGTAAAAGGTTGTTACCATCAGGCCCAAACATAACCGCATCGGTCATATCATTCTTAATTAACTGTAGGCTAATTAGTCTGTTGTCTACTTTTTCAAAATTAGGACCAGAAAAATTAATCATATCAATCTCTACCGTATCCTTATCTATATGGTCATATAAATATTTAAGTAATTTACGAGGTTTATGGTATTTGTAAAAAGCACCATAAATAAGGTTAACACCTAAAAGACCTAAAGTTTCTTGCTGTAATCTTGCTTCGTTTTGTTTAAAACGAATGTGCATGATAATCTCATCAAATTCTTTTTGATCTGGATCTAACTGAAAACGTATTCCAATCCATCCATGACCTTTGTATTTTTTTGCAAAATCTATAGTTGCAACAGTATTTGCGTAAGAGAAAAATAAACGTTCAGGGTGCTTTTCTCTACTAATACGTTCTTCCATAAGTCCCATTTCATGAGAAAGCATCGTTTTTAAACGAGCTTGAGTAACATATCTACCATCGGTTTCTACACCGTATATGGCATCGCTAAAATCCTTATCGTAAGCACTCATTGCTTTGGCAATGGTTCCAGATGCGCCACCAGATCTAAAAAAGTGTCTAGCAGTCTCTTGTCCGGCACCAATTTCGGCAAAAGTACCGTAGATATCAGGATTTAAATTTATTCTCAGGGTTTTGGCCTTTGTTGAAGGTATATTCTCAAAAGCAAAATCTTTTTTTAAGACTGATGACATTCTTTGTTTGTTTTTTACGGTATACAAAGTTAACAAGATAGATTTATCTATTAAATAAATATGTTATAAATTTGATAAAAAAGGCTGAATTGTTAAAAATCACATTTTTGGGCACAGGTACATCTCAAGGAATACCAGTAATAGGTAGCAAACATCCTGTATGTCTAAGTAAAGACCCCAAAGACAAAAGACTTAGAGTATCTGTTCTACTTTCTTGGGATAATTATAACTACATAATAGATTGTGGACCAGATTTTAGGCAGCAGTTATTGCAAAACCCTATACCTAATTTAAGTGGTGTTTTATTTACACATGAACACTCTGACCATACCGCGGGTTTAGATGATATTAGACCCTTTTTCTTTAGACAAGGAGACATACCAGTATATGCAGACAAACAAGTAATAGCTGCTCTAAAAAGACGTTTTGCTTATATATTTGCTGATGAAAACAGATATCCAGGTGCGCCAGCTGTCACCATTAACGAAATTAAAGAGAACACACCTTTTAAATTAGGTAATAAAGTTGCAATACCTCTTAAAGTATTGCACAATAGATTAGAAGTTTTTGGCTTTAGAATTGATGATTTTGTGTACCTAACTGATGTTAAAAGTATTTCTAAAGAAGAGATAGCTAAGTTAACAGGTGTAAAAATATTAGTTGTTAATGCATTGCGTATAGAAGCACATCATTCTCATTTTAATTTAGAAGAGGCTTTAGATTTTATTAAAGAGGTACAACCAGAGACAGCTTATCTTACTCATATAAGTCATTTATTAGGTTTTCATGAAGAAGTAGAAAAAATATTGCCAAAAAATGTACATTTGGCCTACGATAATTTAACCATAAACATTTAGAATTATATATAATGAAAAAGTATTTATATCTGTACCTATTTATTTTTGCTGCGTTAATAGCACTTTACCAATTTGTAAGTGCAAATAATATGATTGAAGCGACCAATACTAAATTTGGAAAATTAAAGGCTAAGATTGAAAACCTTGAAGCGAGTAATACTAAGCTTGAAGATTCTTTACAAACAACAGCAATAAATATATTAGATCTAAAGTATTTTTTATTGGAAAATAATGATGACGCTTTATCTTATTTTGATCATTTAGATATAGACAAACCTGCTAGATATATTGCAGATAAATTAATAGAAACAAACGAAACTAAAGGAGATAACCCATTAGTGCCTTATGAAGGTATGGAAGGAGATTTTAAAATTAATAAAATTAAAGTCTTAAACCATAAGTGGATTTTAGCAGATTTTTCTGATGGAAAATATTGGGGAGAACTTCTTATAAAATATAACCTTAAAGACGATTTAGGTGTAGATTTTACAATGATGGATCATCTTTTATATAGAAGAGATTAAGTAATAGTCTATTTTAAGGCCAAAAGAAAAGCTCTGAATGTAAATTCAGGGCTTTTCTTTTATTTAGTAAATTGTTGTGTTTATATTTTGTTAGACAACCACTCTTTAAAAGAATAAAAGTTTTGTGGTGCTACTCCGTGACCAACAGGGTATTCTTCATACGTACAATTTATACCTAAACTTTTTAAGTATTCGGGTGTTTTTTGTGCCCAACTCACAGGTATTACCTGGTCTACACTACCGTGAGATGCATATATGTTTAATTTGCTTGGGTCTTTATCTGTTTTTAATTTATCAATTAAATTTTCGTTGATATAACCACTAAGAGCAATAACGTTTTTAATTTTTTCTGGATATGCTATAGCTGTTGTATAGCTTAAAATTGCACCCTGACTAAAACCTAATAATGTAACATTTTCTTTATCTAAATGATACGTACTACAAGCTTCATCAATAAATGCTAGTATTTTTTGGATAGATTCGGCAGCTTGCTCATCGTCACTCCATTTTCCTTTTTCTTCATCAAAATTAATAGCATACCAAGCATTGCCAGAAGGTTGCATAGGGTAGGGAGCACGTACAGAAATAATACATAACTCTTTTTGTAATTCTGTAGCAAAAGAGAAAAGGTCTTCTTCATTACTGCCATAACCGTGAAGCATAAATAAAACAGGGGTTTTATCTTGTTGTACAGTTGCTGGTTGTATAATGTGTTCTAAGGATAAAGGTGCAGTTGTCATACTAATTAATAAAGGTGAACCATTTTTGAGAAGCTTTTCCTATAAATGGAATTTCTTGTTTTTTGTTATTTAACATACCAATAAACCCATAGGTCCAAAGTACTATGTAAGATATATATAACCCCATAGAGGCATACATATTAAGCCATTGACTAATGAATAGCGCAAAACCTAAAAAAAACAAGTTTAGACCAAAGTTTTGTCTAATATGAAAACGAGCAAATTCATGCTTATCGTCCATATTCATCGTAATAGCAATTAAGGTACCAACACCAGTAAGGTAAGATACAATTGCAGTCGTTTTTCCTTTAGGATTTACACTCATTTTATTTTTTTGTGCAAGGTAAAAATTTTGCAAAAAAAAAGAGGTCTATTTAAGACCTCTTTTTAAATTTTATAAATGCTTATAATTACATAAAGAATAATACGCTAGAAATTATAGCCCAAATTCCTAAGATAATAGCAGCTAAACCTAATTTACCTTGTAGGGGTCTAAGTTTTGCAAGTAAAGCTTCTCCTTTTGCTTTGGCTTCTTCATTTTTAGATAGTAAATGTTTGTTTATCATTCCGTAACCTAAAATAAAACCTAAGGCAGCAGTAACAACGGCTACGGCAATATAAGTTATCCAGTAAATAGGATAAGTAGTTAACCAACCTATTCTAAAAATAGCTTGAACAATACTAATTACACCCCAAACACAAAATCCTAAGCCTATCCATCCTTGGTAAGGTGTAATCTTGTCTAAAAGTTCTTGTGCATTTGGTTTTTTTGATAGTAGTAACGATGGTGCTGCTAAAATACCTAATAGTATTAGCGTAATTCCAAAAATCATAGTTTTATTTATTAGTTGGTTAAAAAAGTTGACTAACGTTTAGCCATTAGTTTAACGCAGCTATATGTATTATAGTATATCTAATTTTGTGTTATTTATAATACCAAATACTTGTCCTTTTAACTTTTCTTGATAAAACATACAGTTTTTAGCTGTGCTTATGCTTGTTTGTTTTGTAACATAGTGCAGCGTATCATTATCAAACAATGTAAAACAAGCTGTATTTCCTTCTTTAATTTCAGGAGTTTGTAAACCGTATCTCTCTCTTCCTTTAACTAATAATTCTACAGCAGTTTCTGTATCAAAAATAGAATTTAGAATTCCAAAGGAAGATTCTAAACCCGTAGTACCATAAGCAGCATTATCAAACTCAATCTTTTTCTGTTCAATATCTAAAGGAGCATGATCTGTAGTTACAAAATCTATTGTTCCGTTTTTAACACCTTTTACAAGTGCAGTAACATCTTTTTTGGTTCTTAAAGGTGGTAATACTTTATAAACAGTATCAAAATCTTCTAATTTTTCATCAGTATATAATAGGTTGTGTAGAGCAACACTACAACTAACATCTAAGCCTTTCTTTTTAGCTTCTGCAATTAATTTTACTGCACCGGATGTAGAAATAGTTGGTATGTGTAGTTTACCTCCAGTATATTCTAAAATAAATAAGTCTCTTGCTATTTGTAATTCTTCGGCTAGAGAAGGTATACCTTTTAAACCTAAACCTGTAGATACAACACCTTCATTTACGATCCCTTTTCCTGCGATTTTAGTATCCATAGGAAAAGAATAAATTAAAGCATTAAAATTTTGAGCGTATTGTAATGCTATTTTTAAAAGGTTAGAGTTGCTTGTAGGTTTCTTATAATCTGAAAAACCCACAGCACCAGCATTTTTCATATCATACAACTCAGCTAAATCTACCGTCTCGCTGTTAACCGTTAATGCTCCAAGTGGGTATAAATTTGTTACTTGCTCTTTAGCTTTATCTTTAATAAATGCAATAGTAGAGCTAGTGTAAGGTATAGGGTTGGTGTTGGTGTTTAATATAATATCTGTAAATCCTCCTTTAGCAGCAGTTTTTAAGCCGTTTGCAATAGTTTCTCTTTCCTCAAAACCAGGTTCACCAAAAGAAACACTAGTATCTAACCAGCCTATAGAAACACAAAGATTCTTTTTAGATATAACTTTAGTTTCTTTTTCGGGAGTTATAGCGTCCGCTATTTTAGTTATAATACCATCTATTACTAAAATATCTTTTGTTTTAAGATGTATATCTTTGTTAGTGCTATTAAATATTTTGGCAGATTTTATTAATATATTCATTTAAGATATTTTTGAATAAGAACTTCTAAGACTAAGAAAAACAAAGCAAAAATAGCAAACCATTTCCAAAGCTCAGATACCTTTTGGTTATTTTCTAAATCTCTAAATAACTGACTTATGCTATTATTTTGTTTAAGCTTAGCAATAGAATTACTATTTATATACACAAGGTTACTCTCTTCTCTGTTGTAATTAAAACTAAGCGAACCTAATTTTAAATCTCCTTTTTTTATAGTGTAAATACCATCTTTATCAGGATTATTTGTAAAACTAAGTGTAGTCTTAGTTGTAAAAGATTGTTGTAGAGGAATAAACTCTTCACCGTTTTTATCAATTTTTAAAATAAGGTCATTGTCTAACGTAGTCGCAATATCCACTTTAGAAGATGTCCCTAGTATTGTATATAATTTAGGAATGCTAAAGCTATTATATCCCATATTATACAACGTAGGTACAATTAAAGGAGAACCTTTAAAGTTAGAATTTTCTTTTAGTAAGCTAGAGGTAAAAAAGTAGATACCATTAGCTCCAAGTAAAAACGGAGTATTATCCTGATAACTTAATAGGCTAGGGGCAGAGCTTTGTATTTTAAAATAGCTGTTTACAGTTGGATACTGAAAATTAGTTACTTTTTTTTGAAAAACATTTTGGTACAGGGGGTGAGAAAAATTAATACTTATAACTTTATTTTCTCGTTGAATAAGGCCTTTTATACTGGTTAAAAAGTAATTAGATAAAAGAGAATTATAACTGTTAATATTAATATCCTTAGACGGAATTACAACTAGGCTACCACCATTGTTTGTATATGAGAGTAAAGCATTTTTTAATGATTCTGGAATTGAATTAATTTCGTTTAGAACAATTAAATTTTGGTCGTTTATACTACTGTAATTTACCTGATTTAATGATGTGGTGTTGGTTACAAACTCATCTTCAGTAAAAATTCTGTTGATAAAACTATTATCTGCATTAGAGATTGTGAGGACTTTTATTTTTTCTCTTTTGTTGATGTTAAAAAAGAAGTTGTTATCGTATTTTAAACCAGCATCAACTAATTTAATTTCACCATTAATAGCACTATTTTTTGGTAGTGTAAAGTAGACTAAAGCTGACTTTGTACCATTAAAATTAGCAGAAGTTTTGGCTATTAAAGTATCGTTATTATATAATGCTACTGGGGTATTTTCTGCACTATTATTTGCAGATAATTTAGCGCTAAGTTCAATATTGGTTGCATCGGTTTTAGAAATATAAACACTATCTATACTGGTATTTGTAAAAGTATCTGGAGCTAACTTTACAAAATGTACATTAGTAGTTTTTAGTGTGTCTATAGTTGTATTTTTTGTTTTTTGCTGAAAATCTGACAGCACAATAATATCTTTTATACTACTATTAGAAGTGCTAAAAAGCGTGTTTGCCTTTAGTAAAACTTCATTTATGGTTAGTTGGTTGTTGCTATAGTCTAGAGAAAGTAAATTGTTTTGAATTTCTTTTAAGGCAACATTTTTAAATGTCTCTGTATTGGTAAATAGACTAAATTCTTTTTCTTTATCAGTATTTTTAATAAGCTCTTGCACTGCGGATTCTAAAAGACTAGTTCCGTTTTTTAAAGCTTGCATGCTAAAAGAGTTATCTATATAAATTACAGTTTCTCTTTTTCTAAAGGCGTCTTTTTTGGCAAAATAAGGTTGAGCAAAAGCAATTACAATAGCAGCAAACAATAAGAGTCTAGTGCATAAAAGAAGCAATTTTTTTAAGTTTCGTGCTTTTTTAGATTCAATTTTTACTTTTTGAAGCAATGCTACATTGGTAAAAGGAGTTTTTTTAAATCTACGGAGTTGAAAAAGATGAATAAATAGCGGAACCAATAGTAAAAATAAAGCCCAAAGAAGATCCGGATATTTAAACTGCATTCCTTAATTTAATTTTTCAAATATAAACAAATTGGCGCAAAGCAAATAGTACTTTAGCAAAAGAAAAAATAATCTTTTACAGTGTTAAGGTTTAAAGAATTAAGATATGTTTTTATGTTTACCTGTTCTTCTTGGTTAGCAACAGTAATAATTATTTGTGGGTTTATTTGTTTTGCAACAGAGGAGAAGTGATGTAATTTTTGATCGTAGATGTCTTTTCCTATTTTTTTATTGTTGTTGCATACCCAGGAAAACGGAATCTGTTTGGTTAGTAATTTCTTGGCTATTTCCTTTCCTTTTTTGCCCGCACCCCATACAATTATTGTATTACTTGTTTTGTACTCTAATTCTAAAAAATAATCTAACTTAATATCTAAGAAATAATTTTGAGCATAATGTTCACTCGTTCTAGAGGTTCTTGTAGAATAGTCACGCCATAAATGCAAGGTTAAATTACAAGGAATACATTTTAAATTATGTTTATAAAATCTAAAAGCTAAATCGTAATCTTCTGGGTATCTATTTGGATTAAAGCCATCTACTAAGTCAAAATCTGTTTTATGTACCATCCAACAAGGAGACGGTACAACGCATTCTTTGTATATCTCGGAATAGTTACTCCCGTCTATGGTTAGTTTGTTTAACCATTCTTCATACATTTTATAACCATCATTAACACCGTTTTCGGCAAAATATTTAACCTTACCAATTGCAATATGTTTTTGTCCGTTTTTTAGGAGTAAAGAAAGTAAAACTTCAATCTTGGTAGGAGTCATTATGTCATCAGAATCCATTCTGGTAATATAGCTTCCGTTTGCTAATTTGTAAGCAAGTTGTAAGGCGCTAATAATACCTTTACCTGTATTTAATTTTGTTCTTATTCTATTGTCTTTTTTAGCGTATGTATCCAGTATATCGGCGCTATTATCTGTAGAATGGTCATTTATAGCTATTATTTCCCAGTTTGTGTAGGTCTGTGAAATTATGGAAGAGATACACTCGTCTAAAAATTTTTCAACATTTTTAAACGGTATAAGAATACTAACTAAAGGGGTTTGCATTGTACTATTTGTTTAGCGCTTTGGCAATTGCCTCTTCTGCTAAAGGGGCCATAATCTGGTAGCCTAACTTATTTGGATGTACACCATCGCCAGAATGCATTTTTTGCAATCCGTTTTCTTTTGTCGCCATTGCAGAAAAGTAATCTAGATATATAAATTTTTTTTCTTTGGCGTATGTTTTTAGCATTGTATTTAATGCAGGTATTTTTGTATTAGGTTCTTTATTGGGAGCCCAAGGATAGTCAAATGCGGGGAGTGTAGAAGATATTACAACTTTAATATTATGTTGGCTCGCTAACTCAGCCATACTCTTAATATTATCGGCAATTTCATTTAAAGTGGTAGGGCCAGTGTTGCCAGCGATATCATTAGTACCAGCTAAAATAACCACTACTTTAGGGGTAAGACTTATTACATCTTGTCTAAAGCGCAATAACATTTGTGGTGTAGTTTGTCCACTTATACCACGGTTTATGTATGGTTTGTCTTTAAAGAAACTAGGCATAGCATTGCTCCAGCCTTCAGTGATAGAATTACCCATAAAAACGATTCGATTTTCGTTTTTGGCAGGTGTCTTTAATTGGGTATTAACTTCTTTGTATTTAGTTAAATTAGCCCAGTCTTGTGCTTGTGAGTTACGTGACATAAAAAAACAGAGAATTAAAGTACTATAAGCTATTACTTTTTTCATCTTTTAATTTTAGTTAAAGACCGAAGGTAATTAAAAATACACTAGTATTAAATTGAAGCGCAAGAAGTAGGCGTTCTTGTGCTTCAATTTAAAGACGTATTTGTGCTATTTATATTTTTTTAATATTCGCGTTTAACCCTTCAACTATACCAATTATGTTATTGATAGTCTCTGTAAAATGATGTTTAATTAAATCATTTGGTATGCGTATAGTTGTAAACCCATTTTTAAAAGAATGCATTGCTTCTTCTAAATCGTTTATAGCTTGTTCATGGGTTAGCATATTGTACTCCGTATCTATTTCTATATTAAGTTTTACTCTAGAAACGGCAATATCTATAGATTTTTTACCGTCCCACCATTCTAACATAGGGTTTAGATTTCTTTTCTTTAGGCCATAATATAATTGTATAGCCTCTTTAGGCGTATTGTTTTTTAAGATTAATCTGTTTAATCTCACTTGATGCTTAGCACATAATTCAACACCAAATGCATCTATGGCATTTTTGTGGTCAATATAGCTTAGCTCTTTCTTACATTCTAAACATATCATTAATAGTAGGTTTAATAAGGTTTGGGGTTATTATAACCGTACTTTTTTTAGTTTATTATTTTCGTTTCGATGAAATACACACAACTTGTAAACTTTTAGATGAAATACACTTTTTGGAGCTAATAATGCATTTTATTTTTTTTTCTAAAGAATAAATAGTGCTCATTTTAAAATATTATTTTAATATTGTTATCAGAATGAAAACAAACAGCATAATTAGTATCGTATTAGTCATTATTATCTCTCTCTGGGGGTGATACGGTCTTATATTGATTTTAAGAAAAGCCTGTGTCATACAAATTGACACAGGCTTTTTTTTTGTTTTAAACTTTACGTAAAGCTAAGATGTTAGGGGGAAATACTCTAAATAAAAATAGCTGAGTGTTATACAAATTAAGGTTTTATTCTATTGTTAATCAGTTTGTTATGTGAATATGTAGAAGGTTGAATTTATATTAAAAAACAATGTTAAAAAAATGAAGAAAGTGAAAGAATTATATTTGAATAGTAAATTATATTCAATAAAGTCAAAGAATTACAATATATAACCAAATGGAGTTAAATAAGTATAGTAAGAACGTAACACAAGATCCTACGCAACCAGCAGCACAAGCTATGTTGTATGGTATAGGTTTTAAAGATGAAGATTTTAGTAAACCAATTGTGGGTATTGCAAGTACAGGGTACGAGGGTAACCCATGTAATATGCACCTAAATGATTTGGCCAAAGACGTTAAGGAAGGTGTTAATTCTAATGAATCTGTTGGACTAATTTTTAATACAATTGGTGTTAGTGATGGTATTTCTATGGGAACTCCTGGTATGCGTTTTTCATTGCCTTCCAGAGATATTATTGCAGACTCTATGGAGACTGTTGTACAAGGTATGTCTTATGACGGTTTAGTTACTGTTGTTGGTTGTGATAAAAATATGCCTGGTGCGCTTATGGCTATGATTCGTTTAAATAGACCATCTATATTGGTTTATGGCGGTACCATTGCCTCGGGTTGTCATAATGATAGAAAACTAGATATTGTTTCTGCTTTTGAAGCTTGGGGAGAAAAGGTAGCTGGTACAATGGAAGAAGAAGAATTTGGTTGTATTATTAAAAAAGCAATTCCTGGTGCAGGCGCTTGCGGTGGTATGTATACTGCAAATACAATGGCTTCGGCTATAGAGGCTTTAGGTATGTCTTTGCCATATAACTCATCTAATCCAGCTACAGGTAAAGAAAAAAAACAAGAATGTATAGATGCAGGTAAACAAATGTATTACCTGCTAGAAAAAGATATTAAACCATTAGATATTGTTACAAGAAAATCGATAGAGAATGCAATTCGTTTGGTAACAATTATGGGTGGTTCTACAAATGCAGTATTGCACTTTTTAGCTATTGCTAGAGCAGCTGATATAGATTTTACACTTCAAGATTTTCAAAAAATTAGTGATACTACTCCTTTTATAGCAGATCTAAAACCTAGTGGTAAATATTTAATGGAAGACGTACACCGTATTGGTGGTATTCCGGCAGTATTAAAATACTTATTAGAAAATGGATTATTACACGGTGATTGTTTAACTGTTACCGGTAAAACATTAGCAGAAAACTTAAAAGATGTTCCTGGTTTTATAGAGGGGCAAGATGTTATTCGTCCTCTAGAAAACCCAATCAAGGCAACTGGACATTTGTGTATGTTGTATGGTAATTTGGCAGAAAATGGTTCTGTAGCAAAAATTACGGGTAAAGAAGGTTTATTATTTAAAGGTTCTGCAAGAGTTTTTAATAGCGAATACGATGCTAATGATGGTATAAGAGACGGAAAAGTTAAAAAAGGAGATGTAGTCGTCATTAGGTATGAAGGGCCTAAAGGTGGACCAGGAATGCCAGAAATGCTTAAACCAACGGCAGCTATTATGGGCGCTGGTTTAGGTAAAGAAGTAGCATTAATTACAGATGGTCGTTTTTCTGGTGGTACGCACGGTTTTGTTGTTGGTCATATTGCGCCAGAAGCTCAAGATGGTGGTACAATAGCACTTGTAAAAGATGGAGATATTATTACTATAGATGCAGAAACAAATGCAATTAATGTAGATGTAAGCGAAGAAGAACTTGCAAAACGTAAAGAATCTTGGGTGGCTCCAGAATTAAAATTTAAAAAAGGTGTGTTATACAAATACGCACGTTCTGTATCATCTGCAGCACAAGGTTGTGTAACGGATGAATTTTAACTAAAAACTTA
Organism: Cellulophaga sp. 20_2_10; assembly: GCF_023476645.1. GTDB lineage: Bacteria > Bacteroidota > Bacteroidia > Flavobacteriales > Flavobacteriaceae > Cellulophaga. Next base: position 570,407 of record NZ_JAMCOJ010000001.1, on the reverse strand, counting down.
AAAATTAGAAAAGTATTATTGATTGGTTTATAAAACATTACAATAGTACTTTTTACTTTAACTCTTTGAAGATGGAGACAGTAAAAGAAAAAAAGACAATATCAAAAACTAAAAAGGCCATAAAAATAAGTGGAGCAGAGGCAATTATTCATTGCTTACTAGCAGAAGGCGTAGATTTAATTTATGGCTATCCAGGTGGTGCCATTATGCCTGTATATGACGAATTATACAAGTTTCAAGATAAATTAACACATATTTTAACGCGTCACGAGCAAGGCGCAACGCACGCTGCACAGGGGTATGCAAGGGTTTCTGGCAAAGTAGGTGTTGCATTAGCAACTTCTGGTCCTGGAGCAACAAATTTAGTTACAGGATTGGCAGATGCCCAAATAGATTCTACACCAATGGTGTGTATTACAGGCCAGGTTCCTAGGCATTTATTAGGTACAGATGCTTTTCAAGAGACAGATATTGTTGGTATTTCTACACCAGTTACAAAATGGAACTACCAAATTACAAGAGCTGAAGAAATTCCAGAAATAGTAGCAAAGGCTTTTTACATTGCTAGATCTGGCAGACCTGGTCCTGTACTAGTAGATATTACTAAAGATGCACAGTTTGAAGAATTTGATTTTAGTTATGAAGCCTGTGTAGGTGTTCGTAGTTACAATCCATATCCAAAAATAGATACAGCAAAAGTAGAAGCTGCGGCAGCATTAATTAATTCAGCAAAAAAGCCACTAATTGTATTTGGTCAAGGTGTAATCTTAGGAGAGGCAGAAGCTCAGCTTAAAGCATTAATAGAGAAAGCAGGTATACCATCTGCTTGGACTATTTTAGGTGTAGCAGCACTAAATAGTGACCACCCTCTAAATGTTGGTATGGTTGGTATGCACGGTAATTATGCTCCAAATGTATTAACTAACCAGTGCGATGTTTTAATTGCCATAGGTATGCGTTTTGATGATCGTGTAACTGGTAATTTAGATAGCTACGCTAAACAGGCGAAAATTATTCATTTTGATATTGACCCTGCAGAAATTAATAAAAACGTACCTACAGATGTTGCCGTTTTAGGTAATGCTAAAGATAGTTTAGAGGCTTTACTTCCTTTTGTAAAAGAGAATGAGCATAAAGCTTGGCACACTGTTTTTAAAGAAATGTATCAGGTAGAGTTTGATACGGTTATAGAAAAAGATATTCGTCCAACTAAAGAAAAGCTTACAATGGGCGAAGTTATAGAGCAGGTTAATTTAGCTTCAAAAAATAGCGCTGTTATAGTTAGTGATGTTGGTCAGCACCAAATGATTGCTTGTAGATACGCAAAATTTAACCAGACAAAAAGTAATATTACATCTGGTGGTTTAGGAACTATGGGCTTTGCTTTACCAGCTGCTATTGGTGCCAAAATGGGAGCAATGGATAGGGAAGTAGTAGCTATTATTGGCGATGGTGGTTATCAAATGACAATACAGGAATTAGGTGTTATTTTTCAGCATAAAGTACCTGTAAAAATTATTGTATTAAATAATGATCATTTAGGAATGGTTCGTCAATGGCAAGAGCTATTTTTTGAAAAAAGATACGCATCTACTGTAATGGTAAATCCAGATTTTGTAAAAATAGCAGAAGGGTATCACATCAAATCTAAACGCGTTAGTGAACGTAGCGAGTTAAAATCTACTATAGAAGAGATGTTAGCATCTAAGGAAGCATATTTTTTAGAAGTTAAAGTAGAACAAGAGGATAACGTATTTCCTATGATTCCTTCTGGGGCATCAGTATCAGACGTTAGATTAAAATAAGTTTAATTAAAAAATTCCAATAAAGGCTTTAGTAGCATAAAATTGGGGCAATAAAAGAATGGAAAATAATTGGTATACCATATCGGTTTATTCTGAAAACAACGTAGGATTGTTAAACAGAATATCAGGCATATTTTTAAAAAGGCACATTAATATAGAGGCTTTAAATGTTTCTAAATCAGAAATTAACAGCGTTTCTAAGTTTACTATTGTTGTGCATACTACAGAGCAATGGGTTATAAACATTGTGGGTCAGATTGAAAAACAAATAGAGGTCATAAAGGCATTTTATCATAATGATGATGATATAATTTACCAAGAGTCCGCTTTGTTTAAAATTAAATCAGATTTATTGTTTGATGAACGAGAGATTCAGAACATAATAAAAGAGAACAACTCACAAATAGTAACTGTGGCACGAGACTTTTTTGTGATTTCTAAATCTGGAAGAAGAGACGAAATAAATAAAATGCATGAGCAACTAGAACCTTACGGAATAATGCAATTTGTACATTCAGGCAGAATTGCAGTAAGTAAAGCCGAAATGCGTATTAGTAGCTTATTAGAAGAATTTCAACATAATTAATTAATCATTCTCAGTATACCTATTGAGATAAAAAAGAGTACAGAAAATGTCAAATTATTTTAACACCTTATCACTAAGAGACAAATTAACTCAGTTGGGTAAATGTAGATTTATGGATACTATAGAATTCTCTGATGGAGTAACAGTATTAAAAGGAAAAAAAATAGTAATTATTGGCTGTGGAGCTCAAGGCCTAAATCAAGGTTTAAATATGAGAGATTCTGGTTTAGATATTTCTTATGCTTTACGTGATGCTGCTATACAAGAAAAAAGAGCGTCGTTTAAAAATGCTTCAGAAAACGGATTTACAGTAGGTAATTATAAAGAGTTGGTACCAACTGCGGATTTAGTAATTAATCTTACTCCAGACAAGCAACATACAAATGTGGTAAATACCGTAATGCCATTAATGAAAAATGGTGCTACATTATCTTATTCTCACGGTTTTAATATTGTTGAAGAAGGTACACAAGTACGTAAAGATTTAACTGTAATTATGGTGGCCCCAAAGTCTCCAGGTTCAGAGGTTCGTGAGGAGTATAAAAGAGGTTTTGGTGTACCAACACTTATTGCTGTTCACCCAGAAAACGATCCAGAAGGTAAAGGTTTGGCGCAAGCTAAAGCTTATGCTGCTGCTACAGGCGGACATAAAGCTGGTGTTTTAGAGTCTTCTTTTGTTGCCGAAGTAAAATCAGATTTAATGGGTGAGCAAACTATTTTATGTGGTTTGTTACAAACAGGTTCTATTCTTTGTTTTGATAAAATGGTAGCAGAAGGCGTAGATGCTGGTTATGCTTCTAAATTAATACAATACGGTTGGGAAACTGTTACAGAAGGTCTTAAATATGGTGGTATCACAAATATGATGGATCGTTTGTCTAATCCTGCTAAAATAAAAGCGTTTGAGTTAGCTGAAGAATTAAAAGATATTATGCGTCCATTATTTCAAAAACATATGGATGATATTATGGAAGGCGAATTTTCTAAAACAATGATGGAAGATTGGGCTAATGGTGATAAAAACTTATTAGATTGGCGTGCTGCTACTGGTGAAACTGCATTTGAAAAAACAGCAGCTGGTGATGTAGAAATTTCTGAACAAGAATTTTATGATAACGGTGTATTAATGATTGCTATGGTTAGAGCTGGTGTAGAACTTGCTTTTGAAGCTATGACGGAGTCTGGTATTATTGCAGAATCTGCCTACTACGAATCTTTACACGAAACGCCACTTATTGCCAATACAATTGCACGTAAAAAGTTATTTGAAATGAACAGGGTTATCTCTGATACTGCTGAATATGGTTGTTATTTATTTGATCATGCTTGTAAGCCTTTATTAAAAGACTTTATGGCTAAAGTAGATACTTCTATTATTGGCAAACCATATGCTGCGGGTGCAGGTAATGGTGTAGATAACGCTAAATTAATTGCTGTAAACAAAGCATTAAGAGAGCATCCGGTAGAAATTGTAGGAGCTAGATTAAGAGCGTCTATGACTGCAATGAAACCTATTGTGTAAACCCAACCAAACTATTCTATAGCCTGTCTGGTTTCTTAGAAATCAGACAGGTTTTTTTATTTTTATTAAAATGAGTTATTTCCCAAATATAGAAGACATACGTAAAGCAGCTACTACAATTAGTGCCGTTGCAGATATCACCCCATTACTAGAAAGTATTCGCTATTCTAAACTTTTTAATGCTACTATTTTATTAAAAAGAGAAGATTTACACCGTGTAAGATCTTATAAGATTAGAGGTGCTTTTAATAAAATTAATTCATTATCCGATTCAGAAAGAAAAAAAGGTGTTGTTTGCGCAAGTGCAGGCAATCATGCACAAGGAGTTGCTTTTGCGTGTAATCATTTAGGTATAAAAGGAACTATTTATATGCCTTCGGTTACGCCAAAACAAAAGGTAGAACAAACTGAAATGTTTGGTGGCGATTGGGTAACTATTGTTTTAGTAGGTGATACTTTTGACGATTCTTCTAAAGCAGCTATTCAATTTTGCGAGGAACATCAAAAAGTTTTTGTACATCCTTTTAACGATCCTAAAACTATTGAGGGACAGGCTACAGTTGGTTTAGAAGCCATTCATCAATCTAAAACAGAAATAGATTATATTTTTGTTGCTATTGGAGGAGGTGGTTTAGCTGCCGGTTTATGCGGTGTCTTTAAAGCTTTATCACCCAATACAAAAATAATAGGTGTAGAGCCTGCTGGTGCTCCTTCTATGAAAACGAGCATAGAAAACGGAGTTAATACAGAGCTAACACAAATAGACAAATTTGTAGATGGTGCTGCTGTACAACGTGTGGGAGATTTAACTTTTGAGATTTGTAAAGAGTATTTAGATGCTGTTATTACAGTACCAGAAGGCAAAGTGTGCCAAACTATTTTAGACTTGTACAACAGAGATGCTATTGTAGTAGAACCTGCCGGAGCGCTTACAATTGCTGCACTAGACCAGTATGTAAAACAAATAGAAGGTAAAAACGTAGTTTGTGTTGTTAGTGGTAGTAATAACGATATTACTAGAACGGCAGAAATTAAAGAACGGGCCCTTTTGTTCGCTAATTTAAAGCATTACTTTATTGTACGTTTTCCGCAGCGTCCTGGAGCTTTAAAAGAGTTTGTCGCAGAAATTTTAGGACCAACGGATGATATTACTCATTTTGAATACTCTAAAAAATCGAGCAAAGAAAATGCTCCTGCGGTTGTTGGTATAGAGTTAAAATATACTGAAGATTTAGAACCATTGATTACAAGAATGAAAGAGAATAACTTCTTTGGTGATTACTTAAATAATAAGCCAGACTTGTTTCAATACTTAGTATAAAAGACACATTTAGGTAATTTTTTATTAAAAAATGAAATTGAAAACGTTTTCGTTCCAAATGCCGAAAATTTAATCGATTATAACAGCAAGTTTAAACGTAAGATTTAGTAAATTCACTACTCAAGATACTAGAAATAGTCTTTAAATTGATAAAAAATGAGCACAACAACGATACCTGAAGAATATAAAATTACAGAACTAATAGAACAAAAAGAATACTTAGTTGGTGGCGATCTTAAAAAATGGGATGGCGTAACAACAGAAGTATTTTCTACAATATCATCTACAGAAGAATACAAGCCAACATTGTTAGGAAGTATTCCGGATATGGGAGAAGAAGAAGCATTAGACGCTTTAAATGCTGCTCTAAAGGCTTACGACCAAGGACAAGGTGCTTGGCCAACTATGCGTGTTAAAGAACGTATAGATTGTATGGAGAAGTTTGTAGACAAAATGGTTACCAAGCGAGATGAAGTTGTAAAACTTTTAATGTGGGAAATTGGTAAATCTCTTCCAGATTCTGAAAAAGAATTTGACCGTACAGTAATTTATATTAAAGATACAATTGAAGATTATAAGCAGTTAGATAGAGACGCTGCAAAGTTTCAGAAGAGTGATGGCGTTTATGCGCACATACGCAGAGGACCATTAGGAGTTGTTCTTTGTTTAGGGCCTTACAACTACCCATTAAACGAGACATTTGCATTGCTTATTCCTGCAATAATAATGGGAAACACAACAATTTTTAAACCTGCTAAACACGGTGTTTTACTAATTACACCATTGTTAGAGGCTTTTCAATCCTCATTCCCTAATGGTGTTGTAAATATTATTTTTGGTAGAGGTAGAGCAGTGGCTAGCCCTATTATGAAAACGGGTAAAGTAGATGTACTTGCTTTAATTGGTAACAGTAAATCTGCAAATGCTTTACAAGACCAACACCCAAAAAGTAACAGATTGCGTTTGGTTTTAGGTCTAGAGGCTAAAAATCCTGCAATTATTTTACCAGATGCCGATTTAGATTTAACCATAGACGAATGTATTGCTGGGACCTTATCTTTTAACGGTCAGCGTTGTACAGCACTTAAAGTTGTATACGTACACGAGAGTATTGCAGAAGAATTTAACAAGCGTTTTGCAAAACGAGTAGATGAACTTAAGTTTGGTAACCCTTGGGAAAACGGAGCAAAACTTACGCCATTACCAGAACCAAGTAAGCCTGCCTACATTCAAGAACTTATAGATGATGCTACAGCAAAAGGAGCATCAATACTAAATACAAAAGGCGGAGAAACTACAGACAACTATATTTGGCCTGCAGTTTTATACCCTGTTACTAAAGATATGCGCGTGTACCAAGAAGAGCAATTTGGACCAGTAGTACCAATTGTTCCTTTTAGTAATATAGAAGAACCTTTAGATGATATGGCTGCGTCTAATTACGGACAACAAGTAAGTTTATTTGGTAAAGATGTATATACTTTAGCTCCGTTAATAGATACGTTGGTAAATTTGGTTTGTAGAGTAAACTTAAACAGTTCTTGCCAAAGAGGACCAGACGTTTACCCATTTACAGGTCGTAAAGATTCTGCACAAGCAACATTAAGTGTACATGATGCTTTACGTTCTTTCTCTGTACGTACGTTTGTAGCGTCTAAAGATAATGATATTAATAACGAAATTATGGAGCAATTGTTAGAAACTAGATTGTCTAATTTTATTAGCACAGATTATATTTTATAACGCTATAGTTTTAGAGCTATATAATAATCCTCTCAATTAATTTTGAGAGGATTTTTTTTCACACTTTTCTAATATTTCATTAGCTCTGCCTAAACCACTATACGGGTAAAATTTAATAGTTTGTTCTTCTTTTTTAAATAATTCTATAGCTTTTTTTACATCTTTACAAAACGGTTCTAGTGGTTGTCCAAAGAACTTTGCTGCTCCCATATCCCATTCTGCTTTACCTAAAACTACCCTTGGATTATTTGGCACAATTGCTAATGCTTTGTTATAAATAGCCACGTTTTTACCAGATAATATCATTCCGTATTTTTGTCCGTCAAAAGCAATATATGCTGTGTTTAATAATGCATAAGACATTAGTATTTCTGGGTTGTTTTTAGATAGTGTGTCAGCAATATCTAAAAAAGATTTGGCTTTGTTTAATTTGGCAGTTAATACAGTTTCATCTTTTATCTCAAAAGCACTAATAATTTCTACTGTAGCAGCATAGTATGGTGGCAACCAATTGTCTTTTTCTACGTTAGAAATACGCTCAAACATTTGAATTGCTTTTGTACTCTCGTTGCTTTTCCATAGTTCAAAAGCTTTGGTCATTCCTTTTTCATATGGTGTTTGTGCACTTATTGTTGCAACACATACAAAGGCTAATAATAGGGCAATCTTTTTCATTTTGTTAAATTTTATGTTGCTGTTAATTGTTTCATCAAATATCATAACCTTAGGTTGGTTGTGCATTTTTAAGTTACTGAGTTGTAGTTTTTAATTTCTGAATTGTTGATTTTATAAATTATCTAATTGATTGTCTTTTTTAGTTTCACTTATAGTCCAAAAGAAACCAACAAAGAAAAAGCGGTCTGCAGCAGGTCTAATAGTTCTGCTTTCAAAAACACCATTGGTATTTGCTTGGTTTTTAAATTGATATCCATTAACGTTTTGTGTTCCAAATACATTACTGACAGAGAAATACAATATTTTTTGTTGACTAATTAAATATGCCCAATTCGCATTTACAGCATTGTAGTTTTTTGCTTTGCTGCTTAAAAAATCATTTTTATTTGGATCTGTGTAATTACGCCCAGATGCAAAATTGTAACTTAAGCCAACCTGACTTTTTAAATTGGTTATGAAATGTTTTATAACTAATGAAGCGTTGTGTTGTGATGCAAAACTTGGTGTAGCTTTAGTGGGGTAGTTTTTATAGTCTCGTTCTGTATCTAAATAGGAGTAAGACACCCAGTATTCTGTGTTTTTTATGCTTTTATTATCTCGCCAAAACAAATCTAAACCCTTTGCGAAACCAGAACCACTATTGCTATAATTTGAAGTTTGTAAGGGTTGTTCTGTGTTATATTTTACAAGGTGATTATAATCTTTATAGTAAGCCTCTGCTCTAAATATTTGCTTGTTTTTTACATATTGATAATTAGCAATTAAATGTGATGTGTTCTCTGCTGAAAAATCGGTATTAAATTTTAAATAATCGTTTTTAGGGTTTTGGTAAAACTGTCCGTATGCTAAGGAAACTTGAGAATTAGCTCCAGATTTGTATGCAACTGATACTCTAGGCGATACTGTAAAATCGTTAAATAAACTAGCATATTCACCACGCAAGCCAATGTTTGCAGCAAGTTTTTTAGAGAAAAAGATGTTTGCCTCAACAAAAGAAGCAGCTATATTAGTGTTAAAATCAAAGTTGTAGTTTTCATTGGTATCCGTAATGTAATCTTCTTTAAAATTGGTCATAAAGTATTCAGAACCAAAATTTAAACGAAACCTACTGCTGTAAAACTTGCTTAGTTTCACTTTAAAATGAGCAGCGCTTTCTGTGTCTTTTACGTTATTAGATACGATATCAATATCAGAATAATCATTAGCAAAAGAGACACCAGTTTGTACACTCCAATCGTTAGGTAAAAAATCTTTATATGAAGCATTAAAATATAAGTTTCTATTTTTCATACCAAAACGTGTGCCTTCTTCGGTATTAATATCTTCTTGTGTTACATCAAAAGTCACAGCGCTAAAAGCACCGTAGAGTTTAAGTAAGCCATTATCATTTATTTTATGTCTATAAACAGCTTCTCCGCCTAGAGATTGTACAGGTTTATGCCACTCATTACTATCTGGATAAAGTTCTTGATAAGGTTTTAAATTTATATAAGAAGCATTTATACTTAAAGAGTTATTCTTCCATTTTTGAGTATTACCTACTCCTAAGCCAACTGTCATTAAAGAAATATCAGTTTTGTTTTCTTCAGGTTCGTCTATACTATTTAGTAATAAAACGCTAGATAATGCTTGTCCATATTCTGCAGAATATCCGCCAGTTGAAAATGTTATTCCTTTAAATAAAAAAGGAGATAATCTACCACGTGTGGGTATATTATTTGCAGTAGGTGAGTAAGGTGTAAAAACACGCATACCGTCTACAAAAATCTGTGTTTCCTCAGCATCTCCACCCCGAACAAATAAACGACCATCTTCTGCAACATTAGATGTTCCGGGTAGTGTTTGTAAGGCACCAATAAAATCGCCCATTGCACCAGCTGTAGTAACAATATCCAAAGGTTTTAGCGCAGTAACTTTGGCATTTTCTCCTGCTTTAAAAGAACCAGCATTTACAGTAACAGCGTCTAAGGTATTTACATCATCTCTAAGTTTTATTTGTAAATTACTTAGGTTTTTAACTATGGTAGTCGTATAAAAAGTTTCAAAAGAAATAAAAGATACTATTAATGTTTGTTGTCCTTTTTCTTCAGTTGTAAAAGAGAATTTTCCATTTTTTGCTGTGGCTGTACCGTCATAAGTACCATCTAAATAAACGTTGGCTCCGGCAATAGGGACTCCTTTACTATCTGTTACTTTTCCGTAAATTGTGGTTTGTGCGGTTAGTGATAACTGGATTATTACAAGTACTAAAAAAAAGAACTGTTTCATTTTAATAAGGTTTATTGTTTTCTGATTGATGCAACAAAAATGAAGTACATTATACCAAACCAAGAATAATAAATACCGAATTGTCATAATTGTGAGACCAACTGTTTTTTTATTTAATAATTAACATAAATGTGTTAATGCTATACACAAGTTTCAATAGTATTCTAGTTACCTTTGTCGGCTTGTTTATGGTTGAATTGTAGTCTAATTTATTCAGAAAGAAGTAGAAAAATGAACGGTAAAAAAATGAATAATAAAGCATTAATTGCTTTAGCTATTGGAGGTTTTGGTATTGGAATGACCGAGTTTGTTATTATGGGTATTTTACCAGATGTAGCAACGGCATTACAAATAACTATACCACAAGCAGGTCATTTTATAGCAGCATACGCTTTAGGAGTTGTAGTTGGTGCTCCAATATTATCTACAATTGGTAGCAAGTGGCCATCTCATAAAATGTTATTGGCTTTAATGCTTTGGTTTACTGTTTTTAATACACTTTCTGCTTTTTCGGAGAGTTACTCTAGTTTATTAATTTTTAGATTTTTATCAGGTCTTCCTCACGGTGCTTTTTTTGGTATTGGAGCTGTAGTTGCTGGTAAATTAGCAACGCCAGGTAAAGAACCACAAGCAATGGCAATAATGTTTGCAGGACTTACTGTAGCCAATGTTATAGGTGTACCTATAGGTACGTATTTTGGGCATCATTTTAGCTGGAATGTAGCTTTTATGTTGGTGGGTATTGTTGGTATTATGGCTATGCTAAGTGTTTACTTTTGGATGCCAAAATTACCTCCATCATCATCAGAAAATGTAAAGAAAGATTTTCAGATTTTTAAACGATTAGAGCTTTGGGTCCTTATTTTGTTAACTACAGTGGGTACAGGTGGTTTTTTTGCTTGGTATAGTTACATAGCTCCATTAATTACAGACGTATCTAAATACCCTGAATATATGATCGGTTATGCTATGATTTTAGCAGGATTAGGAATGGTTGCAGGTAATTTTTTAGGAGCAAAATTAACAGAGAGGTTATCGCCAATGAGGGCTGTAATTACAAGTTTAGGTTTAATGGCTTTAGCTTTAATAATTAATGCTTCGTTTGCGGCTAACCCCGTTTTAGTTTTAGTTTTAACTTTTGTAATTGGTGCAATATCTTTTAGTGTGCTTACACCATTACAAATGGCAATTATAAATGCATCTAAGGGTGCAGAAATGTTGGGTTCTTCTATGAACCAAAGTGCTTTTAATTTGGGTAATGCATCCGGAGCTTATTTAGCTGGTTTGCCTATAGCAATGGGGTATAGCGTTATCTCTTCTAGCTATGTTGGTGCTATTTTAGCAGGTACAGGTGCTTTAATTGCTGTGGCTATTGTTTTAAGTAGAAGAAGACAAAAGAAAGCAAATAACTCCAATCACTAATTAGTCGGGTCATATTATCTTGCCAAGCTTGTTTTTTATTTCTAGTTTAGTTTGATATAAAACTAACCAATGAATTTTAAACAATACGGCTATCTATTTCTTTTACTTTTTATACTACAATCTTGTACGAATAAAAAACCAGAAGAGATTGACATTTCTGAAACGGAAATTGAAGTATCCTATCTTGAAGATGATGCTTTTGAAGATGTTATTTTTGTAGCACCAATAGTTGAGGAAGATTCAATTGATATAGCTGAAGAAGAAGACATAGATCAAGATCTAGATATTCCAGAAACTGTAATCGCAGTAACAGAACCAGAACCAGAATCTGAACCAGGACCTGAAAATAAATCTTACAACCCAGTAGAATATCCAGTTTTTAAAGCTCCAAGCTATTCTAATAGAGAAATAGAATATTACTCTATATTAGAAATTCCTAAACCTAGAGGAAAAGGTGTTTTAGGGTATGTTTCTGATCCAGATGGTTATATCTCTGCCATATATGAAGAGGAAATAAATAAAGTGTTGTTTGAGCTAGAAGTACATACCTCTGCAGAAGTTATTGTTGTTATTGTTAAAAGTATAGGAGATGAGATTCCCAAAACTTTTGCAACTAAACTTTTTAATGAATGGGGAATTGGTAAAGCAGATAAAGACAATGGGTTATTAATTTTAACCGTAATGGACCAACGTAGAACGGAGTTTGAAACTGGGTATGGTTTAGAGGCTATATTAACCGATAATATTTGCTACAGAATTGGTACAGATGAAATTGTTCCATTTTTTAAAGAAGGTGAATATGGCGAAGGCCTTTTAAAAGCTGCAGACAGGGTAAAAGAATTTGTAGAAAACCCAGATACTATAGATTATATATATTCTAACGATGTTACTTATGAAGTAAACGATGGTGGTTCATGGATATTATCATTTTTAGATAGTTTGCAGTATATAAGTTTTCCGTTTGTTTTTGTTATCCTTTACATAATAATTTTAATTTTTCTCTCAATTTACTATTCATTTAAAATAGAATCTATAGATAAATCTAAAGAAGATTATTATGATAAATACAATAGTCTAAAAAAAATTGATATAGGTTGTTTTGCCTTCCTATTTCCTTTTCCGTTATGGGGAATGAGTACTACGATAAAGACAAGATTAAAACAATATAGATACGATCCAAGATTTAGTAAAGTAAATGGTAAACCACTAATTTTGTTGAGTTCTAAAAATGAAAGAAACTTTTTAAAAGAAGGTGAAATTATTGAAGAAAATATACACTCTGTAGATTATGATGTTTGGGCAACAGATGATAAAAGTGATATTTTAATATTAAAGTATGATGGTAATTCTAGTAGAAAATACTCAAAATGTAACCAATGTAACTATAAGACTAAAGGAAAAACAAGGTCTAATGTTAGAATAAGACCAAATTACGATAGGGAAGGAGAACGTATAGACTTTTACGAATGTAAAAACTGTAATGATAAAACATCTGAGGTTGTTGTAGTAGCTAAATTGGTAAGAGAAAGCTCTAGATCTTCTAGTAGCTCTAGCTCTTCAGGTAGTAGTTTTTCTTCTTCATCTTCCTCTTCATCATCTTCAAGCTTTGGTGGTGGTAGATCTGGTGGTGGTGGTAGCGGAGTTAGCTGGTAATACATATAAAAAAAGCCTCTAAAACTAAATTCAGAGGCTTTAAACTAGTATATAATTGTACTAAGATTATATGTTTTTAGCTAGCCAATCTCCAATTTCACTAGTCTTGTATGCTTTTCCTTTTTCAGATAAATCCTCTGTAACTATACCTTCTTCTAAAGATTTGTTTACAACATCTCTTATTGTTTTTGCTTCAGCAGTTAATCCAAAATCTTCAAATAACATTGCAGCAGATAATACTGTTGCCAATGGATTAGCAATGTCTTTTCCTGCTGCTTGTGGGTAAGAACCGTGTATTGGCTCGTATAATTTATTTTTTGTTCCTACAGATGCAGATGGCATTAATCCCATAGATCCAGATATTACGGAAGCTTCATCAGTTAAAATATCTCCAAAAAGGTTTTCTGTAATAATAACATCATATTCACTTGGCCATTGTACCAAACGCATAGCTACGGCATCTACAAACTCATAAGAAACAGTTACTTCTGGATAGTCTTTTTCCATTGCCTGTACTGTTTCTCTCCATAATCTAGAAGATTCTAAAACATTGGCTTTGTCTACACAACATAATTTTTTACCTCGCGTCATAGCCAATTCAAAACCTTTTACGGCAAGTCTTGTAATTTCGTCACGAGTATAGGTCATTGTATCAAAAGCAGTATTTCCGTTATCTTTTCGACCTCTTTCACCAAAATAAACACCACCAGTAAGTTCTCTTAATATAATAAGGTCTGTACCTTCTATACGCTCTCTTTTTAAGGGCGATTTATCAATTAATGAAGGAAACGTAAATGTGGGTCTAACATTAGCAAATAAGCCTAATTTTTGTCTCATTTTAAGTAAACCTTGTTCAGGTCTAACTTTAGCAGACGGATCATTATCAAATCTAGGATGACCAATAGCACCAAATAAAACAGCATCTGCAGCTTCACAAATAGCGTGTGTTTCATCTGGGTAAGGTTCTCCCACAGCATCTATGGCTGCTGCTCCTGTTAAAGCAGGTGTCCAGTTAATTTCATGATTGTATTTTGCTGCAATAGCGTTAGATACTTTTATAGCTTGGTCTATTACTTCTGGTCCTATACCGTCACCGGCTAATACTGCTATGTTTAGTTTCATATTAATATGTACTCTTTATGTTATTATATTTTTTTCGCTAAATAATATTTAGCATTTTTTCTGTTGCTTTTATTGCAGATACTGTCTGGTCCGAATCTAAACCACGAGTTTTAAATTCGTTATCTCCTTTTTTCCAAGTAATAATGGTTTCACACAAAGCATCAGAATTACTACCAGGAGGTATACGTACGGCGTAATCTATTAATTTTGGTAACTCAATTTTTTTAGCGTTATAAATCTTATTTATCGCATTCATAAAAGCATCATATTGGCCGTCTCCTTGTGCATTCTCTTCAAAAAGTTCTTTCTCTATCTCTACAGCAACACTTGTAGAAGGTTTTAAGCCTTTAGAATGGGTAAGTACGTAAGACTTTATAATAACCTTTTCTTGGTAGCTGCCGCTATCTAAAACATCAGAAATTATATAAGGTAAGTCCTCTTTTGTAACCTTTTCTTTTTTATCACCCAACTCAATAATACGTTGTGTAACTTTTCCTAAATCATCATCATTTAGGGTAAGACCAAGTTCTTGTAAGTTTTTTAAAATATTTGCCTTTCCGGATGTTTTACCTAGTGCATATTGTCTTTTTCTGCCAAAACGTTCTGGTAATAAATCATTAAAATAAAGATTCTTTTTACTGTCGCCATCTGCGTGTATACCTGCAGTTTGCGTAAAAACATTTTCACCAACGATAGGTTTGTTTGCAGGTATTCCAAAGCCTGTAAAATTAGATACAAGTCTGCTTACTGTATACAAAGATGTTTCTTTTATAGCTATTTCTATTTCTGGTAAAAAATCGTTAATAACAGCCACAACACTTGCCATTGGAGCATTACCGGCACGTTCCCCCATACCATTTACGGTTAAGTGTAGTCCGTGGCAACCGGCTTTAAGAGCCTCCATAACATTGGCAACACTTAAATCATAATCATTATGACCGTGAAAATCAAAATGAAGATTTGGATATTTTTTAACTAAATCGGTTATATAAGCAAACGTTTCTGTATGTGTTAAAATTCCTAAGGTATCAGGAAGTAAAACTCTTTTTATAGGTTGATTGGATAAGAAATCTAAAAATTGATATACATATTCTAACGAATTTCGCATACCATTGCTCCAATCTTCTAAATAGACATTTGTTTCTATTTGATGCTTTTGAGCAAGAAGTATAGTAGCTTCAATTTCTTTAAAATGTTGATCTGGTGTTTTTTTTAGTTGATGCGTAAGATGGTTTAAAGATCCTTTGGTTAATAAATTTTGAACCTTAGCACCTGCCTCTTGCATCCATTTAATAGACACACCATTATCTACAAAAGTTAAGACCTCTATTTTATTTATAAAATTATGAGATACAGCCCAACTTGTAATTTTCTGTACGGCAAGTAATTCGCCATTAGATACACGTGCAGATGCGACCTCAATCCTATCTACTTTTAGTTCTTCTAAAAGTAATTTAGCAAGGGTTAATTTTTCAGAAACAGAAAAGGACACTCCAGATGTTTGTTCACCATCACGGAGTGTGGTATCCATTATTTCAATTTTTCTTTTCATTATAGTGTTGGTGGGTTATTCTGGTACGTCTTAACTTATAGAGGAGTATTTTCAGCAAAAGCCGTAATCTCTTCTTTAATATTTAATAAGTAATCAATATCATCAAAACCATTTAACATATTGTCTTTTTTATAAACATTAATGTCAAACGATTCTTTTTCTCCTGTACCAACAATAGTAATGGTTTGTTCGGGTAAACTAACTTCTACTTGTGCTTTAGGGTCTTTTTCTGTTTCTGTATATATTTTTTCTAAAAATTCTGGAGAAACTTGTACGGGTAAAACCCCTACGTTTAAACAGTTGTTTCTAAAAATATCAGCAAAAAAACTAGAAACTACACATCTAAACCCATAGTCGTACACAGACCAAGCCGCGTGTTCACGAGAAGATCCTGAGCCAAAGTTTTTACCACCAACAAGTATTTTTCCAGCGTATTTATCTTGGTTTAATACAAAGTCTTCTTTTGGTGTATTGTCTGGGTTGTAGCGCCAGTCTCTAAATAAATTATCTCCAAAACCTTTACGTTCTGTAGCTTTTAAAAATCTAGCAGGTATTATTTGGTCTGTATCTACGTTTTCTATTGGTAGCGGAACTATGCTACTTTTTAATGTGTTGAATTTATCGTATGCCATTTTAAATTTACTTTTGGCCTCTAGCTTTTGGCTATTGGTTTATTTTAATTATCAATTTTCTGAAGCTTTTAGCAGGAAGCTAAGAGCTAATAACTAACCGCTATTTTATAGCAATTCTCTAGGGTCTGTAACTTTTCCAGTAACAGCTGCAGCAGCTGCAACTAGCGGAGAAGCTAATAATGTTCTAGAGCCAGGACCTTGTCTGCCTTCAAAATTTCTGTTAGATGTACTTACCGCGTATTTACCTGTAGGTACTTTATCATCATTCATAGCTAAACAAGCAGAACAACCAGGCTCTCTAAGTTCAAAACCAGCAGCTGTTAAAATATCTAATAAACCTTCTTCTTTAATTGCTGCTTCTACTTTATGAGAGCCTGGGACCAACCAAGCGGTAACATTTGGTGCTTTTTGTTTTCCTTTTATAATCTCTGTAAATGCCCTAAAATCTTCAATTCTTCCGTTGGTACAACTTCCTAAAAAGACAAAATCTATTGGCTTACCAATCATAGAATCACCTTCATTAAAAGCCATATATTGTAACGACTTTTTATAGGTAGCTACACCACCTTCTAAACTTTCAGCAGTTGGTATATCACGACCAATACCCATACCCATTCCTGGATTGGTACCGTAAGTAATCATTGGTTCTATATCTTCACCTTTAAAAGTAAGTTCTTTATCAAAAGTGGCATTTTCCTCTGTGTATAATGTATCCCAATATGCTTTTGCTTTATCCCAAGCAGCACCTGTAGGTGTAAATTCTCTTCCTTTTACGTAATCTAATGTTTTTTCATCTGGAGCGATCATTCCGCCACGCGCACCCATTTCTATGCTTAAGTTACAAACCGTCATACGTCCTTCCATAGACATATTCTTAAATACGTCACCAGCATATTCTACAAAATATCCGGTAGCACCAGATGTAGTTAATTGTGAAATAATGTATAATGCAACATCTTTAGGTGTAACACCTTTACTAAGGTTACCAACAACGTTAATACGCATACTTTTTGGCTTAGGCTGCATAATACATTGTGTGGCCAATACCATTTCTACTTCAGACGTACCAATACCAAAGGCAATTGCGCCAAAAGCACCGTGCGTAGATGTGTGAGAATCTCCGCAAACAATAGTTGCACCTGGTTGTGTAATTCCATATTCTGGACCTACAACGTGTACAATACCATTTTTTTCATGACCTAGTCCCCAGTAACTAATACCGTATGCATTAGAGTTTTCTTCTAAAGCTTTTAACTGTTTAGCAGATAAAGGATCTTTTACGGGTAAGTGCTGGTTAATAGTTGGTGTGTTGTGGTCTGCAGTAGCAAATGTTTTTTCAGGGTGTTTAACACCAATATTTCTACTTTTTAAACCTAAAAAAGCAACAGGACTTGTTACTTCATGTACCATATGGCGGTCTATAAAAAGAACATCTGGTCCATTTTCTATTTTTCTTACTACGTGGGAGTCCCACACCTTGTCAAACAGTGTTTTCATGTATTATTTATTTTCGTCTTAGTTAGGATAAAGATTTGTGTAATGCTACACGATCTTACTCTTAAGTTTCTAATAAAACCTCTAACTATCAAAAATAAAGAATACTATAAATTGTTTGTTAAAATATTAAGTAAAATTACGATGTTCAACTTATATACGTCCATATGTTTTTATGCTTTACAAGTTGAGCATATGCTTCTGAAACCACAGTATTACTAGGATTACTAAGACTAGGGTCCTCTTTTAAAATTTTAATAGCATAATGCCTAGCCGTTTGTAAAATGTCGTTGTCTTTTACAATGTCTGCTATTTTTAGGTTTAAAACACCACTTTGTTGTGTACCCATAATATCTCCAGGTCCACGAAGTTTTAAATCGACCTCTGCAATTTCAAAACCATCGTTGGTGCGCACCATTGTTTCTAGTCTTGTTTTAGCATCAGCGGACAGTTTATGACTGGTCATTAAAATACAATAACTTTGGTCTGCACCACGACCAACACGACCTCTTAATTGGTGTAGTTGAGACAAACCAAAACGTTCTGCACTCTCAATAATCATAACAGAAGCATTTGGTACATTTACACCAACTTCTATTACTGTTGTAGCTACCATTATTTGAGTTTCACCTTTTATAAAGCGTTGCATTTCAAACTCCTTGTCTACGGGTTTCATTTGTCCATGTACAATAGATATTTGATATTTAGGAGCAGGAAAATCACGAGATATACTCTCGTAACCATCCATAAGATCTTTATAATCCAGAGCTTCAGACTCTTGTATTAATGGGTAAACAACGTATACTTGTCTGCCAATATTTATTTCATCCTTTAAAAAACTAAATACTTTTAGTCTGTTAGAATCAAACCTGTGTACTGTTTTAATTGGTTTACGGCCAGGCGGTAATTCATCTATTACAGAGATGTCTAAATCGCCATACAAACTCATAGCTAAAGTTCTTGGAATAGGCGTGGCTGTCATTACCAAAATATGCGGAGGTACGGTATTTTTACGCCATAGTTTTGCACGTTGCGCTACTCCAAATCTATGTTGTTCATCTATAATTGCTAAACCTAGATTTTTGTACTGTACTTTATCTTCTAATAAAGCGTGTGTGCCAATTAAAATATGCAACTCACCACTTTCTAAATTTTCGTGAATAACTTTACGAGCAGATTTTTTTACAGAACCCGTTAGTAATGCTACTTTTATATCTAAGCCTTCTAGTAGTTCTGTTATGCCATGATAGTGTTGTGTTGCTAGAATTTCTGTAGGAGCCATTAAGCACGCCTGAAAACCATTGTCTAAAGCCAGTAAAATTGTCATTAAAGCAACAATAGTTTTACCAGAACCAACATCTCCTTGCAAAAGTCTGTTCATTTGTGCATTACTACCTAGATCTGCTCTAATTTCTTTAATAACTCTTTTTTGAGCGTTAGTAAGCTCAAACGGTAAATGGTTGTTGTAAAAATCACCAAAATAAGTGCCCACCGCAGTAAATGGGAAGCCTTTTATTTTGTTTTTACGAACCATTTTTTTTGCTATTAGTTGTAGCTGAATGTAAAATAACTCTTCAAACTTAAGTCTAAACTGTGCTTTTGCTAATTCTTCTTGACTTTTGGGAAAGTGTATATTTAATAAGGCATCACTTTTACCCATCAACTTTAATTCAGACAATAAATAAGTAGGTAGTGTTTCTACAAACCTAGCTTTTGTATCTAAAAAAAGTTGCTGCATTAATTTACTTGTTCCCTTGTTTGTAATACCTCTACTACTTAGTTTTTCTGTAGAAGGGTAGATAGGCTGCATACTAATTTTTAGTCCTTTTTTATGGTCTTCTAAAAGTTCTAATTCTGGATGAGGCATAGAAAACACACCATTAAACCAATTTGTTTTACCGTAAATAACATAAGGTACATTTAGTTTAATGTTTTCTCTAATCCACTTTTGTCCTCTAAACCAAACCAGCTCCATTTTTCCAGTCTCATCTACAAAAGTGGCAACAAGTCTTTTTCCTCTTTTTTGTTCAATAGCTTTTAGGTGTATTATTTTACCTATTACTTGTACCTCTGCGCTATTGCGTTGCAGCTCATTAATTTTGTAATAGTGCGTTTTGTCTAAATATCTATTCGGGAAAAGATTTATTAAATCTTGGTAGGTGTAAATGCCTAATTCTCCCTGTAAGGTTTCCGCTCTACTTGGGCCAACACCTTTTAAATATGCAATGGGAGTTTGTAAATAATTAGCATTCATACCACTAAAATAAACCGAATCTGAACAACTGCAAAAGATGAAAATGCTTATTTTGGTTGAAAATTAGAATGATGACTTTTTTTAGATACTTTCCTCTCCTTTTTATTTGCACTCAATGTCTTGTTTTACAGGCACAAGAGCAACCAAAAGTAGACTTTTTAGAGGCTAATGCAGCCTTGTCCCCAAATGCAGCAACAAAGGTAATAAATGGTACTGTTAGCTATACTTTTACAACATTAGCTAAGATAGATTCAGTTTTTCTTGATGCAAAACATATGACCTTTACTAAAGTTTTGCTAAACAATAGGTCTGTAAAGCATACTGTAGATACAGATAGAATTACACTGTTTAAAAAATTAAAAGAAGGAAAAAAATACAAATTAGAGCTTACGTATACAACACAGCCAAAGCAAACACTTTACTTTTTTGGGTGGACTAAAGAGGATGCTACAAACAACCAAATTTGGACACAAGGGCAAGGGAAGTATACAAGTCATTGGTTGCCAAGTTTTGATGATATGAACGAAAAAGTGGTGTTTAATTTAGACATAACGTTTCATGAAGAGTACCAAGTAATTGCTAATGGAAAGCTTAAAAATACAAGCACAAATGATGGATTAAAAAAATGGCAGTATACAATGTCTAATCCTATGTCCAGTTATTTATTAGCCTTTGCTATTGGTAAGTATTCGGTTAAAAAGCAAGTTTCTAATTCTGGCATACCAATAGAATTATATTACTACCCAAAAGACTCTGCAAAGGTTGAAACGACATATAGGTATAGCAATGAGATTTTTAACTTTTTAGAAAAGGAAATAGGAGTGCCATATCCTTGGCAAGTATACAAACAAATACCTGTTAGAGACTTTTTATATGCTGGTATGGAAAACACAACAACAACCATTTTTTCTGATGCTTATGTTGTAGATTCTATTGCGTATAACGATACTAATTATGTAAATATTAATGCACACGAGTTAGCACACCAATGGTTTGGAGATTTAGTAACAGAGGTTAGTAGTAATCATCATTGGTTGCATGAGGGTTTTGCAACGTATTACGCATATTTAGCGCAGAAAGAAGTTTTAGGAGAAGATTATTTTAATTGGAAGTTGTTTTCAACAGCACTTCAATTAGATAAATATAGCCAAAACAATAAAGGAGAATCTCTAATAGATCCTAAAGCTAGTAGTTTAACCTTTTACGAAAAAGGAGCTTGGGCATTGCACGCTTTAGTGCACAAAGTTGGTAAAGAAGCTTTTAAAGATGGTGTACAGAAATATTTAGAAAAGCATAAATATAAAAATGTTACTGTAACAGACTTTTTAAAAAGTATAGAAGAGACTAGTGGTGCAGATTTATCAGACTATAAAAAAACGTGGTTAGAAGCTACAGATTTTCCTACAGATAAAGCAAAAGCTATTTTAAAAAAGACATCTCCTTCTTTGGCATCATTCTATAGGCTGCAAAAAGAACTAAGTGTAAGTAAAAAGACAAACAGCTTAATTATAGACAAGTATTGGGAGCAAACAACATCAACAGAACTTAAAAATAATATTATAGAATTTTATTCAAAGTTTTTGTCTAAAGAAGTAAAGGATGATATTTTAAAGTCTAATAATGTAATGTTACGTAAAACATTGGTTTTAAACACGCCTAAAATTTTAGGAGAAGACGTTTATTTTTTTGAATCTTTTTTAACCGATAAGAGCTATACAACCATAGAAAATACATTGTATAAGTTATGGATTTATAATCCTGAAAAACGTGCAGATTATTTAGACAAAACAAAGGGAGTTATAGGTTTTTCTAGCAAAAATGTTAGACAATTATGGCTTGCATTGGCAATTATGACCAAAGGGTATCATGTAGATGTAAAGCAGGAATACTTAAAAGAATTAAGAAGTTATACTCGTGAAGCAGAATATTTTGAAACCAGACAATTGGCTTTTTCTTATTTAAATGATTTGTTTTATCTAGATGATGCCAATCTAAAAGATTTAATACACGCTACAAACCATCCTGTTTGGCAATTTAAAAAGTTTGCTAGAAATTTGGTTGAAGATTTATTAGAAAAAAAAGAATACAAAAAGAAATTAGAAGAGCTAGAAGCGCAAGTGTCTACAACAGATTTTAAATATATTAAAAGTAAATTGTAATTATGCGAGCAATGGTAATTTCTGGAGGTGGTAGTAAGGGTGCTTTTGCTGGTGGCGTAGCACAATATTTGTTGCAAGATGCAAAACATAATTATGACATGTTTATTGGCACATCTACGGGAAGTTTACTTATCTCTCATCTAGCATTGCAAGAAATAGAAAAAATAAAATCTATTTACACATCTGTTAATCAAGAGCATATTTTTAGCTCTTGCCCGTATACAATTACAAGGAAGCATGGCATAGAAAATATAGGAATTAATCATTTTAATGTACTTAAAAATATTTTACGTGGTAGTAAAACCTTTGGCGAAAGTCACAATCTTTTAAAACTAATAAGACAATCTGTAACGGAAATAGAGTTTAATTTATTAAAAAAAAGAAACATAGAAATTGTAGTTACAGTAGCAAATTTATCGTTAAATAAAGTAGAATATAAGTCTATTAAAGACTGTACTTATGACGAGTTTTGTGAGTGGATCTGGATTTCTTGTAATTACACACCATTTATGAGCTTGGTTAAAAAAAATGGATGTGAATATGCAGATGGTGGCCTTGGTAGTATGGTGCCTATAGAAGAAGCTATTAAAAGAGGAGCCACCATTATAGATGCGATTATTTTACAAACGGAAACCAATTTGTTTAATAGAATGCCATCTAAAAATGCATTCTCGTTGTTAACCAATATGTTTGCTTTTATGGCAGACAGAATAGAACAACAAAACATACGTATAGGTAAGTTTGTAGCCAACCATAATAATACAATTATTAACTTTTATTACACACCTACCGTTTTAACTACAAATTCGCTTATTTTTGAAGAGAAAAAAATGACTGCTTGGTGGAAAAGTGGTTATGATTTTGCAAAGAATAAGAATACAGAAACTAACCATATAGAGATAGAATGAGAGCATTAGTTATTAGCGGTGGCGGAAGCAAAGGAGCGTTTGCCGGAGGAGTAGCTCAGTATTTAATGGAGATAGAGAACAGAGATTATGATATTCTTGTGGGTACATCTACGGGTAGTTTGTTAATTTCTCAATTAGCATTAAATAATGTTGGTTTGTTGTATGACTTGTATACCAATGTAAATCAGCGTAAAATATTTAGTTTAAATCCGTTTGTGGTTAACCGTAAAGGAGATAGAGAATTTGTATCTATTAACTATTTTAATGTGTTGCTTCAGTTTATAAAACGGAAACGAACATTTGGAGAAAGTAAGTCTCTACGAACTACAATTAAAAAACATTTTACAGTATCAGACTATAGACAAATTATAGAGAATACATCTAAAGACGTTGTGGTAACGGTTTCTAATTTATCTAAAAACAGGGTAGAGTATAAGTCTATTAGAGATTTTAGTTATGAAGAGTTTTGTGATTGGATTTGGATTTCTTGCAATTATATTCCTTTTATGTCTTTGGTAAAAAAAGATGGATACGAATATGGTGATGGTGGTTTAGGCTGTGTATTACCAATAAGAGAAGCTATAGAACGTGGCGCTACAGAAGTAGATGCCATTATCTTAGAATCCGAAAAAATGGAACACAATAAAGTATTAGGTAAAAATCCGTTTTCCTTAATGCTTAGTATTTATGGTTTTGTCTTAGATCAAATAGAACACCACGATATTTCTGAAGGTGTAATTTATGCAACACACAAAGGGGTTAAATTAAACCTGTATTACACGCCTACCAAATTAACAGAAAACTCCTTAGTTTTTAATAAAAAGTTAATGGCCCAATGGTGGGAGCAAGGTTTTAATTACGCTGAAAAAAAAGTAACAAAGCTTAATGCTATAATCCCATAGTCTTGAACTTATTTAAGGCTTTTTTTAATACGAATTATTGTTTTTTATCGTTATAAATTATCAACAAAATATGTAACCTTAAATTATGATGACGAACCTTAAGTTCTTAAGATTTCCTTTACTTGTTTCACTTACTTGTATATATGTATTTAGTTTTTACTCCTGTAACAAGGAAGAAACAAGCAATGATGATACTGTTGTCACAGAAGATGCCTTAAAATTAGATGAAGATTTTTATATAAACGAAAAAAAAACAGTAGTAAACTATCTTCTTTCTTCAGAAGATTATAATTCTTTTTTAGTTCCTGATACTCAAAAAGATTTTTCTAAGATCACCAAAAAAGTATACGAGCATTTTGAAGATGAATTCGATTTTATTTTTATTCTTTCGAATGAAAAAGAGCAACCTAGCGGTTTGTATTATGGTGTTACCTACACAGCACAAAATAATATAGAAGGAATAGGAGGAAACCTTTTTGATGGTACAGCAAAGTATGGTTCTGCAGGGAAACTAAAGAGTGTCATACATATGCCTAGAACCGAATATATTAAAAATGGCCCATTCTTACACGAAATTATGCACTATTGGGGTAACTATGATTTTATAGAAACACAGGAAAGCGGACATTGGGGTTTCTCTTCTGTAGGAGGACAACTTGGTGGTTTTGATGAGTTGGTAGATTCTGGAGGTACTACGTACATAGGTAAATTAGATGGAGAAAAAGGATTTGGAACCTTTGCAAACGGAGGTAATAGTATTCCTTATGGTAATGCAGAACTTTACTTAATGGGCTTAATTGGAGCAGATGAATTAAATGATATTAAAATTGCTAAAAATGCAAAAACAACAAAGTATGGTGAGTTTACATCAGATGAGATTATCACGTTAACAGCTAGTGATATTGTAGCTAGGCACGGAGCTAGAAAACCATCTGTAGCAGCATCGCAGAAGTCATTTAATGCTATTGTCGTGGTAATTTCTAAAAGTGCACTTTCTAAAGATGTAGTAAAGAGTTTAGAAGATAATATAGAGAATTTTTCTAGAAACGCTGCACCAGATAGCTCTTGGGGAACTACAAATAACTTTTGGATGGCTACTAAAGAAAAAGCAACATTAAACACTGTAATACCTAATCCTAAAAAATAATATAAGTTTATCTTTAAAAGATAATTTAAAGGCATCTAAAAGTTGATTTTAGATGCCTTTCTTTGTTTGGTGAATGGCTTTATATATGCATTACATATATAAAACGAGTACTAGTTAGAACCCTTTATGGTTGCTGTTATGTAAAGGGACAAAAGGGTATTGGTTATTCTATTTAATTTGTAGAATATGCTTGTGTAGTTATAAAATAGCAAAAAAAAAGACTGTCATAGTAGACAGTCTTTTAGTTATAAGATAATAATTTTATTGTTTACCATAATTCGCCAATCTCTTTCTTAATAAAAGTAAGAGCTGTTGCAGATGGTGAAGTTTTATCCATAGTATCGTTTAATATATCTTCTCTTAGCTTGTCCGCAGATTCAGTCTGACTTAAAGCAGTCTTACGAATCATTTGTATTGTTGCGCTTTTTGCTGTCTTAATAATATTCCAGCTCTCGTCAGATAAATATATTTGTTGTGATAGGTTATGATCAAACTCCTTTTCTATATTCTTAATTAATAACGTTTCGTATGCATTTTTATCGTTACCTACTGGGGCAACACGCACTACCAAGCTTGGAATAGATATACGTTCTAAAAAAAGAGCCATACGTTCATACGCTTGTAGTCTTGTAGGTAATGTGCTTTTTTGAGAATCTTTATGCAGTAAAAAACGTCTTCTTCCGTCTTCGTTTTTAGTATGTAATTTAAAAAAATAAAATGCTACAATACCAGTTACTACACTTGGTAATAAATATGCAAACATTTGTAAAACTATTTCAGATGTCATTGTGGTTATTTTTAAGTTTGACTACGGTTGTAGAACGCATATTTTTTTCAAAAATTATACAAAACCAGAAATAGTCTCTCGTCAATTATTTTAAATTTTTCATATGTTCTCTAACTCTAAGATAAAAATTAGGGTAGTCTGTATGTATTTTAAATAAAAGGTTAGAAGTCTCTAGTGTAGTACTTTCTAACGTAATACGCTCAGCAACTATATCATACTTAGTTATTAAAGAAGTATGCAATGCAGATAAACTTCCAGAGTTACTAGAAATTGTTAATTTAGAATCTGTGTTTAAAAGCATTATTTTAGATAGGTTTTCTAAAAAAGCTTCACCCGTAGCACTTATTTTAGTTTTAGAAGCATCTAAAACGTTTTGTGCACTTTCTGTTATTACAACTTCCCCATTTACAACACTAATTTTAGCATTTTCTCCTAAAGACTG
Organism: Cellulophaga sp. 20_2_10; assembly: GCF_023476645.1. Lineage (GTDB taxonomy): Bacteria > Bacteroidota > Bacteroidia > Flavobacteriales > Flavobacteriaceae > Cellulophaga. The sequence goes on along the minus strand of NZ_JAMCOJ010000001.1, from coordinate 544,013 downwards.
TTTTGCGTTTGTTAAAACTACAATTGCAGTAGAATCGCTTTTACTAAAAGAAGTTTCTAAAATAGATAGTTGTGTTTCTTTAGATTTTAAGGCCTCAAGTGTTCTCTCCATATTCTTAGAATTTTGGCTAGATACTTGTGTAAAATTTTTAAGGTTGTTTAGTAAAGAGGTGTTAGCGTCTTGCAACTCTGTAGCCTGACTTTTATATAGATCGGACTCAGCAACACTTACTTTAGCAATTTTATTAGCTTCGGCTAACGCTATGTTAGTTTTAGCGATGCTATCTTTTAAATTATCTATTTGCAGTATCAAGTCGCTCTTTTTCTGAGCAAAAGCAGCAGTAGTTACGCATAAAAGTAGTAGGATAGATAGGGTAATCTTTTTCATATATAATTATAATTTAAGAGACAAATTTAAACATTTAATTAAGGTTACAATTGTTATTTTTAAAAGATGCTTTTTTTAGAATAAAAAAAACAATAACTACTTAAAATATTGTCTAAAGATGTACTGTAAATAATGACTGGCATATTGTTTTTTAATATCTTGCGAGACAAAATTAATTAGTGTGCTAAAATTATCTTATACAACTTGTATTGTAATACCCTGCTATAACGAAGTTAAAGAGCTTAATAATAGAGTTTATGACGGTTTTTTAGAACAGGATACTGATGCATTTATATGTTTTGTAGATGATGGATCTACAGATGGTACTTTTAAGGAGCTACAAGCCTTAGAGAAGAAATACCCAGCAAAGGTAGTTGCATATAAAAACAAGGCTAATGTAGGTAAAGCAGAATCTGTACGAAACGGTATTAATTATGCTGTTGCTAATTTTGATTTTAAGTTGATAGGTTATTTAGATGCAGATTTAGCAACTTCTTTAGAAGAGTTTTGTTCTTTGACTTCTTATGTTAAGAATGATATATCTTTTGTATTTGGATCTAGAATAATGAAATTGGGTTCTACTATAGAGCGTAAATCTTCACGTTTTTTTATAGGAAGATTTATAGCTACAATAATATCTAAAATACTGGATTTAAAGGTGTATGATACCCAATGTGGCTCTAAATTATTTACTAAAGAACTTGCAATTGAAGTTTTTAATAAATCTTTTGTGTCTCGTTGGCTTTTTGATGTAGAAATTTTTAATAGAATAGTAGTGCTTTATGGTAAAGATATTGCACTGCAAAAAATGTTAGAAATTCCGCTTAAAAGATGGGTAGATCAAGGAGATTCTAAAGTAAAAACATCTTATTTTTTTCAACTTTGGTTAGACCTTTATAAGATTAATAAAATTGTAAAACAAAGTGCAAAAGCACAATAAATAACAGTGTAAAAATGACAGCTAAAAAAATTACATTTAATTATATGATGATAGCTATTTTGTCTATCGTTATTTTTAGATTTATAATTACTGGTGCCATACCATTACTAGATAAAACTGAAGCACGTTATTCGGAGATCTCTAGAATTATGCAAGAAACAGGAGAGTGGGTTGTTTTGCAAATAGACTATAATGTACCTTTTTGGGCAAAACCACCACTATCTACTTGGATGTCTGCAATGAGTTTTGAGCTTTTTGGAGTTAGTGAATTAACTGCTAGATTGCCATCATTTTTATTGGGTGTAGCAATGCTTTTTATATTGGGTTACTTTGTTAGAAAAACAAAAGTATCTCCATTATTGCCAGCTTTAGTTTTAGTAACTACCCCAGAGTTTTTAATACATATGGGAGTTGTTTCTACAGATTCTACTTTGTGTTTTAGTATAATGTTGATAATGCTATCTTTTTGGAAATCTATTTCATCAGATAAAAAAACACTATGGAATTATCTCTTTTTTGTAGGTATAGGTTTAGGGTTTTTAGCTAAAGGTCCTTTGGTTTTAGTGCTTACAGGAGCTCCAGTGTTTTTTTGGTTGTTGTTAGACCGTAAAACATTTTTCTCTAATTTAGGAAAACTTCCTTGGATTTTAGGATTACTAATAACAGTAGCTATTGCATTGCCTTGGTACTTACTAACCGAACAAAGATCACCAGGATTTTTAGATTATTTTATAGTAGGGGAGCATTTTAATAGGTTTTTAAAACCAGGATGGAGTGGTGATTTATATGGGCAACCAAAAACACAACCATTAGGTTTAATATGGGTATTTATGTTATTGTTTTGTTTGCCTTGGTTCTATATTGTTTTAGCCAAAATAGTAAAACTAAAAAAGAGAATTCTAGACGATAGGTACGTTGCTTTTCTATTATTTTGGTTACTATGGACACCAATATTTTTTACAATATCTAAGAATATCTTACATACGTACATATTACCTTCTACAATTCCGTTAGCATTATTAATTGCACATTGGTGGCCAGAATACAAGCATAAGAAAAGAGCGTTAATAGCGTGTTCTATATTTCCTATTTTGATTTTTATTGCAGGAGCAGGACTTTTAGTTACTGACCAGTGGAAGTTGTATATGAATTCTGATAAGTTACTAATTGAGAAATCAGAGGAATTAACAATTGATAAAAATCCACCTATTTTATACCTTAAATCTAAAACATATTCTAGTCAGTTTTACAACAAAGGAAATGTTATAGAAGCTAGGGAACCTGCTAAAATAGATTCTATTTTAGAGGCCTATGATAAGCTTTATATTTTATCGGATAAAAGAAGGTTTTCTTTTTTACCTAAAAAACATATAGGTAAACTACAAGTTATAGATACAACAAAAAAAGCACGTCTTTATTTGTACAATAAATAAGTGCTTTTTTAATTATTAATGTATAAAAACGAGTCTATTTTTTAGGCTCGTTTTTCATATATTCTTTTCCTCCCAAATGCTGGCAATCATATAATTCTTGCATACCATTAAAAGGAACTTTTGCTTTGTTGTAACCGTAAGTAAAAGCCAAACTTCTGTTTAATTCATTATCATCTAGGTTTACTTGTATATCATCCATAGTATATTGGCAAGGATGCTCGTAACCAGATGCGTGTGTAATCTCTATTAGTTCTTTTCTAAAGCTTTTAAAATACTGCGCTAAGCGGTCCGATTTTAAAGTCACATTAATTCCGTTTTGTAACCATTTGTTTTGTGTAGCAATACCTGCAGGGCAAGTGTTTGTATGGCAAGCTTGTGCTTGTATACATCCAATACTCATCATGGCTTCACGAGCCACGTTAATACAATCTACACCCATAGCAAATGCCATTGCTCCTTTAGCAGGAAACCCTAATTTTCCGCTACCAATAAAAACAATTCTTTCTGTAAGCTTTTTTTCTAAAAACAACTTGTATAAGCTAGAAAAACCATAAACCCATGGTAAAGACACGTGATCTGCAAAACTTGGGGGCGCAGCACCGGTACCACCTTCACCACCATCTACTGTAATAAAATCTGGTCCTTTACCCGTTTTAACCATTAAATCTGCAAGTTCTTCCCATTGGTCTAATTTACCAATGGCACCTTTTATACCTACAGGCAGACCAGTTTCGTTAGCAATTTTTTCAATTAAGGCTAATAACTCAGGTACTGTATTAAATGCCTTATGTGTAGCAGGAGATAAAACATCTTCACCAATTTTAACTCCTCTAATTTCAGCCAATTCAGCCGTAATTTTAGCTCCAGGTAAAACACCACCTTTTCCTGGTTTAGCACCTTGAGATAATTTTATTTCAATGGCTTTAATGCACGGGTTATTTTCTACTAAAGTTATAAGTTTTTCCATTGATAAGTTTCCATCTTCAGAACGAACACCAAAATAGCCTGTTCCAAAATGAAAAACTACATCACCACCTTGTTTATGGTACGGAGATAAACCACCCTCACCAGTGTTATGGTATGCACCACTTTTTAGTACACCTTTATTCATTGCTTCTACAGCAGCTGCAGATAAAGAACCAAAGCTCATTGCAGATACATTTATTGCAGAAGCTGGTCTAAATGGTTTCTTACGTTGATTGTAAGCACCTATAACTTTAGCACAAGGTAAAAATGTTTTGTCTATAGTATTAGGGTGATTATCTGCAATCTTATACGCCATCATTTGGTTCTTAACAAAAATGTGCTGGTGCGCATATACATCTCTGTCTGTACCAAAACCTTCGTAGTTATTCTCGCTTTTAGCAGAAGCATAAATCCAACCACGTTCTATACGGTTAAAAGGCAATTCTTCTCTGTTGTTGGCAACAAAATACTGTCTCATTTCTGGACCAATGCTCTCTAACATATAACGTATATGCCCAACAATTGGAAAGTTATGAGAAATAGTATGTTTTTTCTGAAAGAAAATATCACGAATAGCAACCAATGCTAGTCCAATTAATACCCATATCCACCAAGAGATACTAGATAAAAAACTTAAAAAAGAATCCATTTAATCTGTATTTGTTAAGTAATGTACTATTTATTACAAGTATAATTTTGTAATTGAGCTGCAAAAATAATCAAATCTAAAGTCATTTGTTGCTAGGTTTAACGTTATTTATTTAAATAATCTAAACTCATTTCGGTTAGGGTTTTTACGCCTAAAAGCATTCCTGCGTCATCAATTTTAAAATCGGGTGTGTGGTGAGGAAAAACCTCTGTATTTCCTGGTGTCATTCCGCCTAAAAAGAAATAGAATCCAGGTACAACCTCTTGAAAGTATGAAAAATCTTCGCCACCAGTTGTAGCTTTTGTTAACTGTATATTTTTTTCACCTGCTACACGTTGCATTGTTGGTAACATTTGGTTCACTAGGGCAATATCATTGTATGTAATAGATGTTTGACTCTCTACTTCTAAAGTAGCTGTGCCTCCATATGCTTTAGCAATAGTCTCTGTCATTTCTTTCATTCTACGTAAAATAAGTTCTCGCATATCCGGATTTAACGTTCTAACAGTACCAATAAGTTCTGCGCTTTCAGGAATAATATTAAAACGTACACCGCTTGTAATTTTACCCACAGTAATAACAGCTGCTTCTTCAGTTAAATTAGACTCTCTGCTTATTATGGTTTGCAAACCATCTATAATTTTAGCAGAAATAAGAATAGGATCAACGCCAGACCAAGGTTGTGAACCGTGTGTTTGTTTTCCTTTTACCTGTATAACAAAACGTTCTACGGCAGCCATAATACCTTCTGTTTTGTATTTAATTACACCAACAGGAGTAGCAGAATTTATATGTAATCCAAAAATAGCATCTACTTTTGGGTTTTCCATAACACCTTCTTTAATCATTAAGGGAGCGCCACCTTCTTCTCCTGGAGGAGCACCTTCTTCAGCAGGTTGAAAAATAAATTTTACGGTACCTTTTATCTTATCTTTATTTTTCGCTAAAATCTCTGCCACCCCCATTAATATAGCCGTGTGTGTATCGTGTCCGCAAGCGTGCATTACGCCGGTTTCTACTCCTAAAAACTGATCTTTAACGTTAGATTTAAAAGGTAAGTTGTTGCGTTCTGTTACAGGCAAAGCATCTATATCTGCTCTTAAGGCAATTACTTTACCAGGTTTTTTACCTTTTAAGATGCCAACTACACCTGTTACAGCAACTTCTGTTTGTACTTCTATTCCTAATGATTTTAAATGGGCAGCTATTTTTTCTGCAGTTTTAAACTCTCTGTTCGATAGTTCTGGATTTTTATGAAAATGATGTCTCCATTCTATTACCTTTTTTTCAATGTTTTTATATTCGCCATCTAACTTATAGTCTTGTGCTTGTATGGCAGAAGCACAAAGAAAGAGTGCTAAAATAAAATTGTGTTTTGTTTTCATAATAATGTAATTAGTCAGTTATTTTGGTTTTTTTATCAATCTTAAAAATTAGATTTCCATTCTCATATTTATCATATGTTTTTTAAATCCGGCTTTCTCATAAGCTCGTAAAGCAGCAGTATTTTCACTATAAACATCTAGCCTAACCTCTTTAGTATTTTGTTTTTTTATCCATCTAAATAAAAAATCTATAATACTTTTATTTACGCCTTTACCACGGTGTTTAGGGTCTACATACATAAAACCTAAATAGGCATAGGTGTCGTGTTTTAAATGTTTTTTAGCTTCTTTAATTGTTGCATATGCAGAGCCAATAAGGATATTATTAACTGTGGCAACAGCAACAACTGTTTTTGGATCTTTTAATAAATCCTCAATGCTATAGTAAGATATTGGGTCTGGTTTTAGCGTTTCATCAAAAGGACGTTCGGCTAAAATAACTCCTTGTTCAAAAGATTTTAATGTTTCTAAATCTTCAAATTGCGCTTTTCTAATTTCAATTTTTTTCAATCTAACAAGTATTTTAAATTGTAGTATACTCTAAAGATATTTAAAATATAAAAGAATGTAGATTTTATTGTTTATAATTATTGATACTAGTTGTTTTATCTGGTGTTAATTATGGTTAAATTTACACTTCTCTAAAATTTATAACACAAATCAATTGGAAGAATTTATTGCCCAACTAAACGAGGCTCAAAAAGCACCTGTTTTACATACAAAAGGACCATTAATGGTAATTGCCGGAGCAGGTTCTGGTAAAACAAGGGTGTTAACATATCGTATTGCATATTTAATACAACAAGGGGTAGACCCATTTAATATTTTATCGCTTACGTTTACCAACAAGGCAGCAAGAGAAATGAAAATTCGTATTGCAGATATTGCTGGTAGTGCAGAGACCAAGAGTTTATGGATGGGTACTTTTCACTCGATTTTTGCTAAACTATTACGTTTTGAGGCAGATAAATTAGGCTACCCTAACAACTTTACCATTTATGATACTCAGGATTCTCAACGTTTAATTGCTTCTATTATTAAGGAAATGCAGTTAGATAAGGATATTTATAAATACAAGCAAATACAAAACAGGATATCATCTTATAAAAATAGTTTAATTACTGTTAAAGCATATTTTAATAATCCAGATTTAATAGAGGCAGATGCAATGGCAAAACGCCCACGTACTGGTGAGATCTATAAGAATTATGTAGATAGATGTTTTAAAGCTGGTGCAATGGATTTTGATGATTTATTATTAAAAACCAACGAACTTTTAAATGTTTTTCCAGAGGTTTTGCAGAAGTATCAGAATAGATTTCATTACATAATGGTAGATGAGTACCAAGATACAAACCACTCGCAATACCTTATTGTAAAAGCGTTGTCAGACAAATTCCAAAATATTTGTGTGGTAGGAGATGATGCACAGAGTATTTATTCTTTTAGAGGAGCAAATATTAGTAACATTCTTAACTTTCAGAAAGATTATGATAATGTTGCAATGTACAGACTAGAGCAAAATTACCGTTCTACAGGTAATATTGTAAATGCAGCAAATTCTATTATAGAGAAAAATAAAAATCAGTTAGAAAAGGTAGTTTGGACATCTAATGAAGACGGACCATTAATTAAAGTGCACCGTAGTATAACAGATGCGGAAGAGGGCAGATTTGTTTCTAGTACTATTTTTGATACAAGAATGAATGAGCACTTGCACAACGGTGAATTTGCTGTACTTTACCGTACAAACTCACAATCTAGAGCTATAGAAGATGCCTTACGAAAAAGAGATATTCCGTATAGAATTTATGGTGGTTTGTCTTTTTACCAGCGTAAAGAAATTAAAGATGTTTTGGCTTACTTACGTTTGGTAATTAACCCAAAAGATGAAGAGGCTTTAAAACGTATTATTAACTTTCCTGGTCGTGGAATAGGACAAACAACTATAGATAAGTTAATGGTTACAGCAAACCATTACGGTCGTTCTATTTTCGAGGTTATGGAGAATATAGATAAGATTGATCTAAAAATAAATTCAGGAACCAAACGTAGATTATCTGAGTTTGTTAATATGATAAAAAGTTTTCAGATTATGAACAAAGGGGCAGATGCCTTTTCTTTATCTGAACATGTTGCTAAAAAAACAGGAATTCTTTTAGAGTTTAAAAAAGACGGTACGCCAGAAGGTATTGCCAAAATGGAGAACATAGAAGAACTTTTAAACGGTATAAAAGACTTTGTTGAAGGCCAAATGGAATTAGCTGATGCAACAGGTAATATTGCAGAGTTTTTAGAAGATGTGGCTCTTGCTACAGATTTAGATAATGATAAAGGAGATGATGACCGTGTTGCGCTTATGACTATACATATGGCAAAAGGTTTGGAGTTTCCGCACGTATTTATAGTTGGTATGGAAGAAGATTTGTTCCCGTCTGCTATGAGTATGAGTACCCGTACAGAACTAGAAGAAGAGCGTAGGTTGTTTTATGTAGCCTTAACAAGAGCAGAAAAACAAGCATATTTAACGTATACAGAAAGTAGGTACCGTTGGGGTAAATTAGTAGATGCAGAACCAAGTAGATTTATCGAGGAAATAGATGAAAAATATATAGAAAACTTAACTCCGGTTAGTAGCTACAAATACAAATCTTTAATTGATAAAAATATTTTTGGCGAGGTAGATAAAAGTAGATTAAGACAAATTAAACCAGTCTCTGGTATTGCACCAACTACTGTAAAACCAAATGAAAACCAATTACGTAAACTAAGAAAATTAAGACCAGAGTTAGCAAATCCAGTAAGTAATAATTCGGATTTAGATCCAAGCTTAATAGAAGGTGCTGCTGTTAATCATTCTAGATTTGGTAGAGGTGTTATTATTAAAATTGATGGTGTTGGAAACGATAAAAAAGCTGAAATAAAGTTTGATAAAGGAGATATTAAAAAACTATTACTACGCTTTGCTAAATTAGAAGTACTGTAAACAGGGATGTAATTTTCCTATTAAATAGCTTTATTTGTATTATATTTAAAATGAATAATAACAATAAAACCAACCTCTATGATTTTTTACGGATCTAATTCATCACATTTAAAATCCAAATTAACAAGACAAATACCTTGTAGTAATTGCAAAGAAACTTCTAAATTTAATGTAGAAGTATACGGTAAGTATGCCCATTTATATTGGATTCCTATTTTTCCAATAGGTAAAACAGGTGCTGCGGTATGTACTAATTGTAATACCGTTTTTGAACCAAGACAAATGGATCATAACTTAAAGTTAGAATACAAAAATGTAAAAGGAGAAGCTAAAACACCAATAAAACATTTTTCAGCTTTATTTATAATAGGACTTTTAATAGCAGGTTTTAGCTTTTCTTCTTTTTTAGATGGAAAAAATACCGAGGACTATATTAGTGAGCCACAGGTTAATGATGTGTACAGGTATAAAACAGAAGATAGTAATTATTCTACAATGAAAATAGCATCAATTTCTGATAGTATTTACATTATGGATAACGAATATTATACAGATAAAAAATCAGGAATTAGCGAAATAAACCTTGCTAAAAACTATACTAAAGAACAATACGGTTATACTGTAGAGGAATTAAAAGACTTGTATAAAGATCATATTATTTATCAGATAGATAGAGATTAGGTCTATGTAAGTTTTTGCAGTGTGGCGAGACTAATTTAGGCAGTAAAAAATTACTGTTATTAGTTTTAAAAACAAAAAGTTATGGCTCAGTTTATTAAAATATATTCAGACAATCCAAACCCTGCAGCAATTAAAAAGGTTGTAGATGTTCTAAAAAAAGGAGGCTTAATAATATACCCAACAGATACAGTTTATGGACTTGGGTGTGATATTACAAATACAAAAGCCTTAGAGAAAATTGCACGTATTAAAGGAGTAAAGTTAGCTAAAGCAAACTTTTCTTTTATTTGTGCAGACTTGAGTAACTTGTCTGAATATGTAAAACAGATAGATACAGCCACGTTTAAAATTTTAAAAAGAGCATTGCCTGGGCCTTATACATTTATACTTCCTGGTAATAATAATTTGCCAAAAGATTTTAAAAAGAAAAAAACAGTAGGTATACGTGTACCAGATAATTCTATTGCAAATGCATTGGTTAAGGTACTTGGTAACCCAATTGTATCAACATCTATTAGAGATGAAGATGAGCTATTAGAATACACTACAGATCCCGAACTAATTTATGAAAAATGGGATAACCTAGTAGACATTGTAATAGATGGTGGTTACGGTGATAATACAGCGTCTACGGTTGTAGATTTGTCAAATGGTGAACCAGAAATTATTAGAGAAGGTAAAGGAGATATAGATATATTTTAATTTTATAATTAAAATATTAGTAATAAAAAAAGCCTCGCAAAATGCGAGGCTTTTCTTTTTGTAATAAACTGTATTACTATTTGTTAATTGCAGGATCTTTCATTCCTTCTTCGATCATACTATAGAATTGATCAATTTTAGGAAGAACTACAATTCTTGTTCTTCTGTTTTTAGCTTTATCTGTAGAAGATACTGGTACATATTGAGATCTACCAGCAGCAGTCATACGCTTAGGATCTACGCCATATTCAGTTTGTAAAAGACGAACTACAGAAGTAGCACGCTTAACACTTAAATCCCAGTTGTCTAATAAAACACCTTTTCTGTAAGATACAGCATCAGTATGCCCTTCAACCATAAATTCAAAATCTGGCTTGTTGTTTACAACTTGTGCAACTTTACCTAATACTTCTTTAGCACGTGTTGCTACGTTATAGCTACCGCTGCTAAATAATAATTTATCAGATATAGATACAAAAACCACACCTTTTTCTACGCTAATTTGAATATCCTCGTCATCCAAGTTTCCAAGAACACCTTTTAAACTTTGTACCAAAGAAAGGTTTACAGAGTCTCTACGTGTAATAGCATCATTTAATTTACGGATAGTTAAATCTTTTTCTTGTAAACTTTCTAAAGATTTTTCTAAATTTTGAGCTCCTTTAGCAGACAAGTCTGTTAAGTTACCCATATTATCTACTAATACCTGATTGTTAGCTTTAAGAAAATCGTTTTGATCTTCTAAAGTTCTTAATCGAGCAGTAGCTGTTGCCTTTTCTTCAATACAGCTGTTTAATTTTACTGTAGCTGAATTTAATAAATCTTCAGTTTCTTTATTTTTTGTTTCTAACTCCGCATATTTCTTTTGCGATACGCAAGAAGATAATAATATTGTAGCTCCTAAAACGCCTAAAAAAATCTTTTTCATATTCATATTACTATTAATTGTTAATTGGTTCAAAATTATATAAAATGTTCTATCTATCGGTACTACAATTTAGTTAATCTTTTACTAAATTGTTAAACTCTTTACTTCCATTTACGAAATAAGACCATACAATGGACTTAATTTTGTGATATTTTTTATATTTCACTTTTAAATCTCTCTTTTTTAATGTTTTGGGAATATTCCAGTAAAAACTAAAGTGCGCTTTTATGATAGCCAAAAAATGCGAAAACCGTAATTGTGTCAAGAAACGAATACCTGCTATACCATCCAACAACAACCTTGCCAGAACTATTAAAATGGCCTTTTGTATTGGTATATTTTTTATGATACTAAAGAGTGAATTTCTAAAGTTTAAAAATGTCTTTTTTGGATTCATTTCGCTTAGTGTGGATCCACCTAAATGATACACTGTAGATGTGCCTACGTACATAACTTGTAGCCCGGTATTTTGTGCACGCCAACATAAATCTATTTCTTCTTGATGAGCAAAATAATCTTCGTCAAAGCCACCTAAAGCAGTAAAGGTAGATTTACGAATAAAAAAGCAAGCACCACTAGCCCAGAAAATTGGAGTTGTATCATCATATTGCCCTTTATCTTCTTCTAGTGTATCAAAAATTCTACCTCTACAAAAAGGATATCCAAAACTATCTAAAAAACCACCACCTGCACCAGCATATTCAAAATGTGTTTTCTTTTTTAGATCTAATATTTTAGGTTGTATAATTACGGTATCTATATTTTTTGTAAAATGTTCAGCAATAGGACAGAGCCAATTTGGTGTAACCTCCACGTCAGAATTAAGTAAACAAAAAATATCTGCATCAATATGTTGTAAAGCATCGTTGTAGCCTTTAGCATAACCACCATTTACAGTGTTTTCTACAATGCCTATACTTGGGTAATTCTCTTTAATAAATGTTATAGAGCTATCTGTAGACGCGTTATCTGCAACATATATTTTATGATTGTTAGAGTATTCTAAAACAGAAGGTAAAAAGCGCTCAAGGAGTTTAACGCCATTCCAATTTAAAATAACAACTGCAATTTTAAGCATAGTAAAATCTAACTTTTTATAGGTTCTATTACAAATCTAACTGTTAAAATCAGGAATGTCACGTAAAAACTCATAATTATCTTTAGCGGTATCTGTTTTGCAGTAAAAATGTTTTAATCCGTTAGTTACCATTAAGAAATTGGCATCTAATTGCATATTATATCTTGCAATTTGATCAAAAGTAGTTTGAGTAATATTTATTTCTGGAGCTTTACACTCTACTAAAACGTCTATGGTTCCATTTGGTTTAAAAACAACAACATCATACCTTTTTTTTAAGTCGTTAATAACCAGTTGTTTTTCTACATTAATAAGACTTATTGGGTATTTTTTATGATGAATTAGGTGATGTACCACATGTTGTCTAACCCATTCTTCAGGTTGTAGTACCACAAACTTTTTTCTTATCACATCAAATATATAGACTTTATTTTCGCTATTTTTGAAACGGAAGTCGTACGTATAAAAGTTAAGCTTCTGCATACTGCAAATTTGATGATTTTTTTTAAATGGACGAAGTAAAAAAACTAATCTCCGATATTAAAAACGGAAACGTAAAACCTATTTATTTTTTAATGGGAGAGGAATCTTATTATATTGATAAGATATCAGAATACATTGAAAAAACTGTTCTTTCTGAAGAGGAACGTGGTTTTAATCAAATGGTGCTTTATGGTAAGGATGTTACTGTAGACGATATTGTTTCTAATGCTAAACGTTACCCAATGATGGCAGAGAAACAAGTTGTAGTTGTAAAAGAGGCACAGCATTTATCTAGAACCATAGATAACTTAGCAAGTTATGTTAATAATCCGCAGCCCACTACGGTTTTGGTGATATGTTACAAATATTCCAAATTAGACAAGCGTAAAAAACTCTACAAGGCAGTACAAAAAAGTGGTGTTTTGTTCGAGAGTAAAAACTTATATGAAAACCAAGTTGCAGATTGGATTAAAAAAGTACTACAAGGAAGTGGTTATAAAATTACACCTATTGCTGCACAGCTATTGGTAGAGTATCTAGGGACAAGTTTAAGTAAAATAAACAACGAACTAGAAAAGCTTAAAATTGTAATTACTAAAGAAACGGAAATAACTCCGGCTACTATAGAAGAGCATATAGGTATTAGTAAGGACTTTAATAATTTTGAACTTAAAAAGGCAATTGGAGAGCGTAATGTATTAAAAGCGGCGCGTATTGTTAATTATTTTGCACAAAATCCAAAAGATAACCCGTTTGTAGTAACAGTGACTGTTTTACACACCTACTTTACACAAGTATTACAGTATCATGGTCTTAAAGACCATTCTAAAGGAAATGTCGCTAAAGTACTAGGTGTAAATCCTTATTTTGTAAATGAATACCAAATTGCAGCCAAAAACTTTCCAATGAGAAAAGTAAGCGGAATTATTTCTGCACTTAGAGACTTAGATTTGAAAGGTAAAGGTGTAGGAGCAGCTAATATGTCACAAGCAGATCTTTTAAAAGAGCTCCTAGTAAAAGTATTTTAATTACTTGCCGTCTACACTAAATCTACCAGGACCTAAAAGAAATATTATAACAAAGAATAATAGATAAAGAACTGCCATTTCTTTAACGCTAAATGGATCTGCCCCGTGCTGTACAAAAGCAGCAACTAGCATTGTTACGGCTGCAGGTACGGCAAACCATCTTGTTTTATATCCTAAAATTATAAAGATTGGACATAGAACTTCGCCAATAACTGCTAAAAATAAAGAAGGACTAGCTCCGATACCGATAGGGTCTGGAAATTTTATTTCTTCACCACTAAAAAAGTTCTGTAATTTAGGTATTCCGTGTGTAAGCATTATGGCCGACGGCACTATTCTTAAAAGTGCTAAGCCAATATTTGTTTTAATAGTATCTCTCATTGGTAGATCCGGGGATAAATAATTCAATGTATCTCAAATTTAGAAATATTTTTTTTAATAGACGATTATTAACTACTATTTCTATGAATAAAAGACACAAAATGTATTATTTAAAACAATTACCTCAGTTTTGGAAAACTAGTAGGGTTTGCCTCGTTCATAATTGAGTATATTTTTTCAAATATATCCTCTGCATTTGGTTTAGAAAAATAGTCACCATCTGTAGCGTAAGCTGGTCTGTGTGCGTTAGCAGTTAATGCTTGTGGCATACTGTCTAAAAATTTATAACCACCTTGCTTTTCTATAACTTCTTGTGTAAGATACGCAGAACATCCACCAGGAACATCTTCATCTACAACTAAGAATCTATTTGTTTTTTGAAGACTTTTAACTACATCATGGTTTATATCAAAAGGCAATAAACTTTGTGCATCTATTACTTCTATGTCTATACCAACTTGTAATAATTCTTTTGCAACTTGCTCTACAATACGCAGTGTAGATCCGTAAGAAAGAACAGTAATATCTTTTCCTTCTTTTACAGTTTCTACTGTTCCAATAGGAGTACAGTGCTCTCCTAAATTAGCAGGCATTTTTTCTTTTAATCTATAACCGTTTAAGCATTCTATTACTATAGCAGGCTCATCAGATTTTAAAAGTGTATTGTAAAAACCAGCAGCTTTTACCATATTTCGAGGTACAAGAATATGTATACCTCTTAATAAGTGAACAAAACCACCCATTTGTGAGCCAGAATGCCAAATACCTTCTAATCTATGACCTCTTGTTCTAATAATTAAAGGGGCTTTTTGTTTACCAACAGTACGGTAAAGTAGTGTTGCTAAATCATCACTTAATGTTTGTAAAGCATACATTAAGTAATCTAAATATTGTATTTCTGCAATTGGTCTTAAGCCTCTTAATGCCATACCAATACCTTGACCAATAATTGTAGCTTCTCTAATACCTGTATCCGCTACTCTTAATTCTCCGTATTTAGCTTGTAAGCCTTCTAAACCTTGGTTTACGTCACCAATGGCACCAGCATCTTCACCAAAAATTAATGTTTCCGGATTGTTTCCAAATATATAATCAAAATTTTCTCTTAAAATAACTCTACCATCAACAAGTTCAGATTCATCAGAATATACGGGTTTAACTTCTGCTATGTTGCTAGCTCTATTTTCTAAATCACTATGCAAGTGAGAGCTATATTTTGGTTGAATTTCTTCCATATAAGAAGTAATCCAGTTCAATAAAGCATTTTTTTCTGCAGTATCTTCACCTATCAAATATCGTAATGCTTTTCTAGCACTAGAAGCTAAATCTCTTTTTATAGGTTCTTCAATAGCAATTAAATCATTCTTAATTTTACCTATAAAATTTTTGTTAGGACTTTTACTTGCTACATTATCTAGTAATACTACTAGTGTTTTTTTAACTTCTTTGTTTGGGCTAATGAATTCTGCCCAAGCTTCTTTTTTAGCAGTTCTAACTACTTTTTTAATATCTTTTTCTATAGAAAAAAGTTCTTCTTCTGTAGCTATATTATTTTCTAAAATCCACTCTTTAAAACGTTTATTACAATCGTTTTCTTTTTCCCATTCTAAACGTTCTGCAGATTTATATCTCTCGTGAGATCCAGAAGTAGAGTGCCCTTGAGGTTGCGTTAACTCTTTTACGTGAATTAACACAGGAACATGCTCTGCTCTTGCAATTTCTGAAGCATTCTCGTAAGCGTGAATTAAAGCGGTATAATCCCAACCGTTTACTTTTATAATTTCGTACCCTTTATGGTCTTCATCTCTTTGAAAACCTTTAAGAATTTCTGATATATTCTCTTTTGTTGTTTGATGTCTTGCATGTACAGATATACCATAAGCATCATCCCAAACACTAATTACCATTGGTACTTGTAAAACTCCAGCAGCATTTACAGTTTCAAAGAAATGACCTTCGCTAGTACTTGCATTACCAATTGTACCCCAACCAATTTCATTACCGTTGTTTGAAAAATTAGTTGCATCTATTCCTGACACATTTCTATATATTTTAGAAGCCTGTGCCAAACCTAATAATCTAGGCATTTGTCCTGCTGTAGGAGAAATATCTGGACTACTATTTTTTTGTTGTGTTAAGTTTTTCCAACTACCATCTTCATTTAAACTATGAGTTCCAAAATGACCACCCATTTGCCTACCAGCACTCATTGGATCTTTTGTAATATCTGTAGTTGCGTATAAACCATGGAAAAACTGCTTAGGCTCTAATAAGCCTAAAGCCATCATAAAAGTCTGGTCTCTGTAGTAACCACTTCTAAAATCTCCATTTTTAAAAGAACGAGCCATTGCTAGTTGTGGTAATTCCTTACCATCACCAAAAATACCGAACTTAGCTTTACCAGTTAAGACTTCTCGTCTCCCTAATAAGCTACACTCCCTACTAGTTACGGCTATTTCAAAATCTTTAATGATTTGCGTTTTAAAATCGTCGAAGGAAATATCGTCTTTTGTTTGTGGTTTTACGCTCATAGCTTAAGAAGTTATATTTCTGCAAAAGTACCAAATTTGATTGGTTTTTGCAATAGCTAAGATCGATATGTTATTGAATATTTAATAAAATAAGCTCTATTTGGTACATCTAATTTATAGAATAACCAATTTTATTGCTAAAAATTGATTATTTACTATTTAATTAAAACCATTTTCTTGTAAATAGGCCTGTTAGCGACTTAGGGCTTAAGGTTACAATAAATCGTATCTTTTCGCCATAATTTGGCTGAGATACTTCCCATCCGTTATTGGAGTACATAGGAAAAAACAGTTCAAAATAATCTGTAACTAAATTTAGGCGTATACCTGCATCATAAACGAAACGAGCGCTAGAACCAGAATTTTTAAGATATCCTGCATCCCCGTAGGCCTCAATCCATCTATAAATATTAGTACTTACATTTGTTGTAGCTAGCCAATCGTTCGCAAATGGATTTGCTAATTTAGATTTAAAACCACCTTCAGCTATTATTATTTGCTGACTATAAATACCAGAAGACGCAGATCTACCTAAGTAGGCGTAATCAAATAAATAATCTGTTGGTCTGTCTAAGGCAAAACTAAAATAATCTGTGTCTGCAGTATTATTAATAAATTTACCAGCAAAGAATCTTACGTTTAATTGCCTGTTGTTTTGGAAAAGTTTTCTGTATTCCAGATCAAAAGAAACTTTAGAAAAGTTACCAGCATATTGGGCATCTACGAACCAAGATAAATAGTTTATTAAACCATTGTTTGTATCTCTAAATCTAGCATTTAATACACTGTAATCTGGTTCTATTTCTGTATCTAAAACTAGGTTCTCATTAAAGTCTCTAAAGACGTTGACATAGCGCATAAAAAAGCTTTGACTTCTGTTAGATCTTAAGTTCTTTGGTCTCCAACTTAGTCCATAAGAAGGTGTTATTTTTGTGTATCTAGAATTTTCTTGAAAGTGAAATGTAGAATAACTTAAAGAGTATGTGGATAAAAACAGGTTTTTATTCTTTTTAAAATCTCGAACAACAAAATTTCCAGACCCTACTAATGAGTTTTCTTTTGTTGCGTAGGCGGGAGCAATAGAGAACGTAAACGCTCTGTCTAATAAAGTGCTGTTATGTAATTTTATAGAAGGAGTTAAGCCATCATAAGCGTTAAATCTAATTTCAGGATTGTAAAAAATCTGATTGTAATATGGATTTTCTGCATCTTTAAAGAACTGAAATCGAAGCTTTTTGTTACTAGCTAGAAAACCTTTTAAAGATTTCCAATTGTCTCTTTGGTTGTATTCTGGTATTTTTTTATCGTAATTTAAAACAAATTTATCTTCATCATTTCTTGGTATTGTAATGGTTTTTTGACCTGTAATATCTGTAATCCAATATTTAGAAATAACAGAATCTTTTTTTAAACCGAATAACGAAATAGGAAGATTTGCAGAAGTCTTATTTTTTATTACAACCTGTAATGAATCTTCAGATTTAATAATTTTCTTAATCTTAAAATCTATTTTATCATTAGTCGCTATAAACTCGTCAAAAAACCAGTCTATATCTGTTTCTGTAGATTTCTTTAAAATATGCTCAAAATCTTTAGTAGTAACATTTTTTTGATTGTAGTTCTTGTAAAAATCTTTAATACTGTTCTTTACTTTATCATAACCAATGTACTCTGATAAATAAGCTAAACCTAAACCAGATTTGTAGCCATTGGCAATTTGCTGATTAAACTTTATTAAAGAGTCGTTTGATGCGGTGAGGGGTTGATCTAGGTTTTTCCTAGCCGTAAGCATAGATAGCAAAGCATATTGATCATTAAAGTCGTACTTCGAAATTTCAAAGCTTCTAACTCCCCATATTTTTGAAAATTTACCTAATAATTTTTGCCCGTTATAATATTTATCTACATATGCTATCATTAAATAATTAACAATGGCATCTGTAACCCATTTTTCTTTTCTGGGGTTTAGGTGTATGCTCTCATTTAGAATATTATATAAAGTAGTTTTTAAAAACTTAAGTTCGTAATTAAATTCTTCTGAATAAGGAACAATAAAAGAGGGGAGTTGGTTAATACCATAAAGCGGATTTTTTTTGTAATCTAACTCGCTTACCAGTAATTTTTGGTGCGGAAAATCCCCTAGATTCTCTTTTATAAATTTAGTTACTTTGTTTATGGATATACCTTGATAAATCTCCTCGTACTTTTGCGACGTAAAATCTGTTTCTACAGTTAAGTCAGGCGTAACGTGGGTAATAAATTTTTTTTCTTTATTTAAAATAATTTCGGCGCTGTTTCTATACTCTCCGTCTATTACAGTAGTTTTATTGTTATTTACGTTGTATTCGTTAGTTTTATTAAGGTTTGTTACTAAAAACAAATCTTTAGAAGTTGTAAAGTATAATTTGGTTGTAGTAATATCTGTTTGTAAATCTTCTAGGTTTTTATTGGAGTATAAATTCCATTTGCCATTGTACGTAGCTGGAGTTAAATACCAATCTTTTAAATAGTAATTACCTTCATCGTCAAACCCAAAAGTGGTGTATTTATTTGGAGGTAATTGAACTTTGTAATTAATATTAAGTGTAATTGTACTGTCCGGAGCAAGTGGTTTATTTAACATAAACAAAAGAATATCTTTGCTCTTTGTGTGTTTATTGGCAAGTACGTTACCCTTAGAATCTTCTGCATTAAGTATTGTAGAAAATCCTCTTTCGCTAGATTTAGCTAAGTGTAGACTTTTTTTGTATTCCTCTGCAAAACGTTTTGCAAGAGCTGTTTTTTTACTAGAATAGGCATTTGCCCAATCGTTAAAATAAAGAACTTCTAATGTGTCTTTAGATGCATTTTGGTACTTAAACTCTTGCTGAATAGTAATTTCGTGGCAAGAAGTATCTAAAGTGGCATTTATTATAGTAGCGTGTTGCGCATGTAATTGTACACAGAATAAGAAAATAATTCCTATTCCTGTGTACGTTACAAATTCTTTTATTTTAAATGCTACCATACTTATATTAGAAGTTTGGACTTAAATCATGTCCTTTGTAGAATGCATCAATTATTTCTACAACTTCGTCTGCAGTATCTGCTATTTTAATAAGGTCTAAATCTTTGGCGCTAATATTTCCCTCGCTTAACATTGTGTCTTTAACCCAGTCCATTAAACCAGACCAAAAAGTAGAACCAACAAGTATAATTGGAAATTTACCAATCTTGTTCGTTTGTATCAATGTAATAGCTTCAAAAAGTTCGTCTAATGTACCAAAGCCTCCAGGCATTACTACAAACCCTTGAGAGTATTTTACAAACATTACTTTTCTAACAAAGAAGTAATCAAAATTTATACTTTTATCTTGGTCTATATATGGATTATCATGCTGCTCAAAAGGCAACTCTATATTTAAACCTACAGAAGTACCTCCTGCTAAGTTTGC
Source organism: Cellulophaga sp. 20_2_10 (assembly GCF_023476645.1). Taxonomy (GTDB): domain Bacteria; phylum Bacteroidota; class Bacteroidia; order Flavobacteriales; family Flavobacteriaceae; genus Cellulophaga. The sequence continues at coordinate 524,021 of NZ_JAMCOJ010000001.1, read as the reverse complement.
ACCTTTGTTACCAGCTTCCATAATACCAGGACCACCGCCTGTAATTACACCATATCCTGCTTCTGCAATACTTTTTGCAACATCTACAGCTAATTCGTAATATTTAGAACCTTCTTTTGTACGGGCAGATCCAAATATAGAAACACAAGGGCCAATGACGCTCATTTTCTCGAATCCGTGTACAAATTCTCCCATTATTTTAAAAAGTGCCCAAGAATCGTTTGTTTTAATTTCGTTCCAGCCTTTTGAGTGTTTTTCTCTTCTCATTCTATTCTAATTTATAAAGTGTATACACCATTTTGTATACATTATTTTTAATTATTTTAATTCTTTTTTTAGGAATTTAGCAGTGTAACTTTTTTTGTCTTTAGCTATTTCTTCTGGTGTTCCTTTGGCAACTAACTTACCGCCACCACGACCACCTTCATATCCTATATCTATAATATAATCTACCATTTTAATCACATCCATATTATGCTCTATAACTAAAACGGTATTTCCTTTGTCTACTAATTTGTTTAAAACTTCCATTAATACACGTATATCTTCAAAGTGTAAACCAGTTGTAGGTTCATCTAGAATATAAAATGTATTGCCTGTATCTCTTTTAGATAATTCTGTTGCTAATTTAATACGTTGTGCTTCTCCACCAGATAATGTAGTAGATTGTTGTCCTAACGATATATAACCTAAACCAACATCTTGTATTGTTTTTAGTTTTCTGTTTATTTTCGGTATGTTTTCAAAAAACGTTACCGCTTCATCTATTGTCATTTCTAAAACATCTGAAATGGACTTCCCTTTATACCTAATCTCTAAAGTTTCTCTATTAAATCGTTTCCCATTACAGGTCTCACAATCTACGTAAACATCTGGTAAAAAGTTCATTTCTATAACACGTAAACCACCACCTTGACAAGTTTCGCATCTTCCGCCAGTAACGTTAAAACTAAAACGTCCTGGTTTGTAGCCTCTTATGGCTGCTTCTTGTGTTTTTGCAAATAATGCACGCACTTCTCCAAAAACACCCGTATATGTTGCCGGATTAGATCTTGGAGTTCTACCAATAGGAGATTGGTTAATATCTATTACCTTATCTATATGCTCTAAACCCGTAATTTTTTTATACGGCATAGGCTTTTTAACACCGTTAAAATAATAAGCATTTAGAATAGGGTATAGGGTTTCATTAATTAAGGTAGATTTACCACTACCAGAAACACCGGTAACGCCAATCATTTTACCTAACGGAAATTCCACAGAGACATTTTTAAGGTTGTTTCCGGTACACCCTGTAAGTGTTACTTTTTTACCATTACCTTCTCTACGTTTTTTAGGGACAGCTATTTCTCTTTTACCTGTAATATAATCGGCAGTAAGTGTATTAAAGTTTTTTAAATCTTGGGGTTTACCTTCAGAGATTATTTCCCCGCCGTGTTTACCTGCTTTTGGGCCTATATCTATTACGTGATCTGCACGCTCTATCATATCTTTATCGTGTTCTACCACAATGACAGAATTCCCTATATCTCTTAAAGCTTCTAACGATGCTATTAAACGTTCGTTATCTCTTTGATGTAAACCAATACTTGGCTCATCTAAAATATATAAAACTCCTACTAACTGAGAGCCTATTTGGGTTGCTAAGCGTATACGTTGCGCCTCGCCACCAGATAAAGATTTAGAGCCTCTGTTTAATGATAGGTAGTCTAGACCAACATTAAGTAAAAATTGTAATCTAGTTTTAATTTCTTTAATAACTTCTTCAGCTATTTTAAGCTGATTTTTACTCAGTTTTTTATCAACCTTACTAAAAAAATCTGACAGGTCAACAATATCCATTGTTGCTAAATCGGCAATATTTTTATTATCAAATCTAAAGTACAAAGAAGCTTTTTGTAACCTAGAACCTTCGCAAGTAGGGCAAACTACTTTGTCCATAAACTCTTTTGCCCAACGTTTAATAGGAGCAGAGTTAGCTTCGTTAAACTGACTTTCTATAAAATTAGAAATACCCTCGTATTCAATTTTATAATCTCTTTTAATTCCTAAAGTTTTAGAGTCTACTTCAAAGGTTTCATTACCTCCATTTAAAATAACGTGTATAGCCTCTTCTGGTATTTTAGAAATGGGATCTGTAAGTTTAAAATTGTAACGTTGTGCAATAACATCTAACTGTTTAAAAGCCCAAGAATTTTTATATTTTCCTAAAGGAGCTATACCGCCATCTTTAATAGATAGTTTAGGATCTGGAAATATTTTATTGGTGTTCACTTGGTATTTATGTCCTAAACCATTACAACTAGGACACATACCTTTTGGTGAGTTAAAAGAAAATGTATTTGGTTCTGGTTTTGGATACGATATACCGGTAGTAGGACACATTAAATCTCTACTAAAATAACGAGGTTCTTTTTTACCTTCTTCCAAAATCATTAATACATTATCACCACTATACATAGCTGTATTTATGGTTTCTGTAATTCTTTTGTCTAGATCTGTGTTGTCAGATATTTTTAACCTGTCTATTACTATTTCTATGTCGTGTACTTTGTAGCGGTCTAACTTTAAGCCTTTAACAATGTCTACAATTTCACCATCTACTCTAACTTTTACAAAGCCTTGCTTTGCAATTTGCTCAAACAACTCACGGTAATGGCCTTTTCTAGATTTAATAACAGGAGCAAGAACGTTTATTTTCTTGTCCATAAAATCTGTTATAATTAGCTCTTTTATTTGAGCATCACTATAACTAACCATTTTTTCTCCGGTATTATAACTGTGTGCATCTGCTGCACGAGCAAAAAGTAGTCTTAAAAAGTCATAAATCTCTGTAATTGTGCCTACAGTTGACCTTGGGGACTTAGAAGTTGTTTTTTGTTCTATGGCAATAACTGGCGATAAACCATCTATTTTGTCAACATCTGGACGCTCTAAACCACCTAAGAACTGACGCGCGTAGGCAGAAAAAGTTTCTATATACCTACGTTGACCTTCAGCATAAATAGTGTCAAAAGCCAATGAAGACTTACCACTACCAGATAAGCCAGTTATAACAACAAGCTTTTCTCTAGGGATTGTAACGTCTATATTTTTAAGGTTGTGCACACGTGCACCTTTAACCTCTATGTTTTCTTCGTATGTTATCATTTCCTAATTTGGCAAAGTTGCTAAGTTACGATTTTGGAATTTAATTTAATAATTGGTTCTATTTACTTTTTGTTAATTCCTCTTGTAATTTTAAATTAGCGACATAAACCAAAAAAAAAAATAAGAATGCAAGTTTTAGGAATAGGATCTAGAATACAACATATAGAATTAGGAAAAGGGGTAGTAACAAATGTAACTAGTAAGCATTATTGGGTTACGTTTATAGAAAACGGATTAGAAACAATAGGTATAGATGCTAATTTTGAGGTTATTGAAGCGGTAGAGGACGAAGTAGATAGTGTTAGTTTCTCTGATGTAGAAACTTCTTTAATTTCGATATTAAGAAAATGGAGCGATGCTTCTAGCGTAACACCAATTGGTGATAAATGGAAAAATGGGACACTTGTATTGGAACCAGGAGATGGTAAATCTTCTAATAAGGAAATACCAATTGATACCTTTTTTCATAAAATAGTAATGGTGCGTGACCGAATTAGAGTTATGGAGCAAAAAATTAACGCGAGTAAAAACCTTGTAGATCAAGAAAAGATAGACTTGCAACAATATATTACGCGTATTTATGGTAGCTTAACATCTTTTAATGTACTATTTAAAAGTAAAGAAGACCAATTTGTAGGTGAGCGTAGTAAATAAAAAAGCACTATTTAAAAAAAAGATAAGCCCAAACTAAAATATAGTTTGGGCTCTTAATCTGGTAAAGTACTAATTTTAAATTAGTTATTCTTTTTCAAAGTAATACTCATAAATATCATCTTCTAAACCAACATTTTCAAATAATTCCTTTATTATTAAAGTAGATCCAGAAATTGTAATTGTTCCTTCAAGGTCTAATGCCCCATTCTCAAAAACATAAGATTCTTCTTCGCCATCATAAGTTTCTGTTTCAGAAAAAACAACTAAGGTAAGTTTATTATCCTCCTCATTGTATGCCCATTTTCCAGATTTATCTGCGGAAGTGTCTTCCTCATCATAAATAACATCACAAGCTTCATCACTATTATTCCAATTTATGTTTTTCTCAGAGAAAGAATTTTGGTAATTAAATGTTCCATCACTATTAAATTTTAGATTTAAAAAATTAACGGTAGAACATTCGTCAACAATTACTTCTTCATTACATAAGGTATAGTCAAAAGTGGAACAATCCTCTTCATTCACTTTTATTTCTTCGTTATCCGCAATTTCTTTTGTAAATTTCCAAGAGCCTACTAAGTCACTTTTTCCTCCCCAAGCTTCAACAGTTACACAAACTTCTGTAGGTTCGCTAATGTTACCTTCACCATCATATAAACAAATAAGGTAACAAAAAGTACCAGCAGTAACACTTTCTTCTAAGTTTACTTCAATAGTAGCATCATTTTCTTTGCCAGCAGATTTTCCTTTTAAAAAGCTTCTATTCTTTTTAGTTTGTTCTCCTTTACCTGATATTGAAATTTCGCTTCTAGGAATATCAAAATAAGAATCTGCCATTCCGTTTTCATCTTTTAACTGTATGTAAGCACCTGTATAGTCAGAAGCAGAATTAAATTCAATTTCAAATCCATTTTTCTGAAAAGCAGATTGTTTACTGTAATCCATAGTAAACTCTAAACCACCAGTAGGAGTAATAGATCCTGTTTTTTTAGTAGCTCCTTCTATAATTAAAGCAGAACTTACATTGTTTATTTCTAGTGGTTCATTTTCTTGAGCATTAATTTCTGCATCGTTATTTTTTGCTGATGAATCATCGTCAGATGAACAAGAGAAAAAATTTACAGCTAAAAAGCATACAAGTAATAGGTTAACTTTTTTCATATTTTTAAATTGATTAAGGTTATTGGTTAGGTTAACGTATATAATTGTTTTTTAGTGTTTTATTGTTGTATACAACATAATTTGAGAGGCCTATACGTAATTACAACCTAGGTTTGGTCAAAAAAAAATATATTTATTGGATTTAATCCAATTTTATAGTTGGATTTTTTCCTTAAGTTGTATATTAGCGTATGGGAAAAGAGAATACAATAGAAGTAAAGCGTTTTATAGAAGTACGTAAAGGTCTTGATTTTACTCAGCCTGAATTTGCAAAATTACTTGGTGTTTCTAAAACAACAGCAGATATAGAACGGGGACGCACAAAATTGTCTGGAAAAGTTGTAACAGAGCTTTTAAAACAATTTAAAATAAATCCGCTATGGCTTTTTGGAGACAGCGATCAGCAATATTTATCTACGAAAGTAAATAGTGTAATTCCAAAATTTGTTACTGTAGATGCAGAAGACCGTGAAAATATGGTACTTGTTAATGCTAAAGCTGCTGCGGGTTACCCACAAAATATACAAGATGCAAGTTGGTACAAACAATTACCAGCTTTTGATTTACCTATTCCCGAATTTAGAAATGCAAGCTACAGGGGTTTTCAGGTAGAAGGGGATAGTATGTTGCCTAATTTATACCCAGGAGAATGGGTTTTAGCCAAAGCTACAGAAAGTTTAGACGATGTTAGTGCAAATAAAATGTATGTGGTTGTTTTGTATGATGCCGTTTTGGTTAAAAAGATAGAAAAAGTACCCAATAGTAACTCAGTTTCCTTGATTTCTTTAAACGAAACATATCCTCCGTACCAAGTCGCTAACGATCAAATACAGGAACTTTGGCAAGTAAATAGTAAAATTTCTTTTGGTTTAGATACAACTACAGAAAAAGGACTATTAAAAGAGCTACAAGAATCTATGGAAGAGCTAAAAAAAAGAATAAAGTAATAGCTTGTTTTTACATAGACATGCCGTGCATAGCTAAATACGTGACTACCCATACAATTACAGAAGAAAAGAAAATACCAATAACATTAGCTAAAAAAGCTTTCTTTCGTTCAATTTTAAATAAATAAGTGGCAATTGTACCTGCATAGACACCTGTGCCAGGTACTGGGAGCATTACAAAAAAGATTAAACCCCAAAAACCATACTTTTTAATCTTATCTCCAGAGCCTGTTTTAGCTTTACGAGCAACAAAAATGGCTCCTTTTTTATATACACGCCACTTTAATAAGTAGTGGTTTATTTTGTGTAAAAAGAAAAGCATTATGGGAAAAACCAGTACATTAGCAGAGAAACATAAAATAAAAACAACATAGATGTTTAACCCGTTATACATACCATAGGGTATACCAACTTTGGCTTCTCCAAATGGGGATAAACTCCATAATATTGCTATAATGTATTCTATAATCACTTTTGGTTAGGTTTTAATTTGCAAATTTAACATTACCATTTTAATAATAAACATATTATAAACATAAAAAAATACTAATTTTTACGTTTTATAATAGCATCTATAACGTGCCTTTGGTCGTGATAGTATCTTCTTTTTTACAATTAAAATTTAATATTTAAGATTTTTTTGCTTTTGCAACAACATTGCATTGTAAAAGTTTATAAGTTTGTGGTGTGAAAGTACTAACAATCATATTATCATTATATATATTAACACTAAACTTTATTCCTTGTGAAGATGTTGTTGTGTTAGATTCTAGTGACACAGTTAATTTAGTACAGTCATCGTTAGATAACCACGGACATGTAGATATGTGTTCTCCTTTTTGTCAATGCCATTGTTGCCATATAAACGCAACATATTACGCAATAGTAGAAGTAGAATTGCCTTCACCAGACATTTCAGCAAATCTTATTCTTTATTTTAATAGTTTAGGAAAAGATATTTCACGTTCCTTTTTGCAACCTCCTAGGGTATAATACAGTTTTTTAATAGGATACTTATATCCTGTTTAGACTTCTTAAAGTCATTTGTTTGATGATTAATTCTAAAAATCATCAAAAGTTTAACTGTATTAATACTTTTTTATGATTAATAAAATCATTGATTTTTCAATCAATAATAAATTTATAATTGGCCTATTTACCCTGGCTATTATAGGCGCTGGTATTTGGAGTGTAACCAAAGTACCCATAGATGCTGTGCCAGACATTACAAATAATCAGGTGCAAGTAATTACGCAAGCACCAAATTTAGGAACCGAAGAAATAGAGCAATTTGTTACGTACCCAGTAGAACTGGCAATGAGTAATTTACCGGATGTAAAAGAAATACGTTCTATTTCTAGATTTGGTTTGTCTGTTGTTACTATTGTTTTTGATGATGCTGTAGGTACGTATTTACCACGGCAATTAGTATCTGAAAAACTACCAGAAATACAAGAGCAAATTCCAGACGGATTTGGTAAACCATCAATGGGGCCTATATCTACTGGTCTGGGAGAAATTTATCAATATACTTTAGAGGTAGAAAAAGGATATGAAAAAGATTTTGATGCCATAAAACTAAGAACATTACAAGACTGGATTGTTAAACGACAAATGGCAATGGTGCCAGGGGTTGTAGAGGTAAATGCTTTTGGAGGTAAAATAAAACAATACGAGGTTGCCATAAACCCTAGTGAGCTTACGGCTATTGGTCTTACTATTTCAGATGTTTTTGAAGCCTTAAAAAATAACAACCAAAATACAGGTGGTGCGTATATCGAAAAAAATCATCAAGCGAACTTTATAAGAGGAGAAGGTTTGGTAAAATCTATAGAAGATATTGCCCATATTGTAGTTAAAAAGGAAAATAACATTCCCATAAAAATCAAAGATATTGCAACAGTAACTATTGGTAGTGCTGTGCGTTACGGGGCCTTAACCAAAGATGGAAAAGGAGAGGCCGTTGGTGGTATGATTTTGATGCTTAAAGGCGCTAATACCGACGATGTTATAACAAACGTAAAAGACCGAATTGTACAGATACAAAAATCATTGCCTAAAGGGGTATCTATAAAACCTTTTTTAGACAGAAGTGAGCTTATAACAGAGACAACAAGTACGGTAACTAAAAACTTATTTGAAGGAGGTTTAATTGTAATATTTGTATTGGTATTACTTTTGGGTAACTGGCGTGGTGGTTTAATTGTAGCATCTACTATTCCGCTTTCCCTACTTTTTGCTTTTATTTTAATGAATGTCTTTGGCGTATGGGCTAACTTAATGAGTTTAGGTGCTATAGATTTTGGTATTATTGTCGATGGTTCTGTTATTATAGTAGAAAGTACAGTTTTTTTAATAGCGTCGCAAATACTAAAACGGAAAGAGATTAGTGCTACAGAAAGAGATGAAATAGCACGTTCTTCTTCAAAAAAAATGATGAATGCAGCCTTCTTTGGTCAGTTAATTATTTTAATTGTTTTTATTCCTGTTCTAGCACTAGAAGGTGTAGAGGGTAAAATGTTTAAACCAATGGCGTTGACATTTATTTTTGCAATGGTTGGCGCTATGATTTTGTGTTTAACTTATGTGCCAATGATTTCGGCTTTATTTTTAAGAGCACCAAAGAATAATAAGCTATCGTATGGAGATAAATTTGTGCATTGGGTAGAAGCTAAATATCAGCCATTACTTGAAAGATCATTAAAAAAGGGAAAATTAATTTTAGGTATTTCTATTGCTTTATTGGTATCAACAGTCTTTGTTTTTTCAAAAATGGGAGGCGAATTTATTCCGCAATTAGATGAAGGTGATATTGCTTTTCACGCAATACTTAAACCGGGAAGTTCTTTAACAGAAACAATTGAAACTACAACTAAAATAGAGCAAATAGTAAAAGCAAAATTCCCTGAAGTAATTACTATAGTTAGTCGTATTGGTGTTGCAGATGTACCTACAGATCCTATGCCTATGGATATTGCAGATGTTTTTGCTATTCTTAAAGATCCATCAGAATGGACATCGGCTTCATCTAAAGAAGAATTAATTGGTAAAATAAAGGAAGAAGTTAGCCTAGTTCCTGGTGTTAATTTTGAGTTTACGCAACCCATAGAAATGCGATTTAATGAATTGCTTACAGGTGTTAGAGAAAATGTAGCTATTAAATTATTTGGAGACGATTTAGACATTCTAGCCTCTAAAGCAGAAGAAATAGGAAAATTAATAGCGGGTGTAGAAGGTGTTGCAGATATGAAAGTGGAAGCTACAACCGGACAACCACAAATTTCTATTAATTACAACCGCAATAAACTAGCACAATATGGATTGCAGGTAACAACTTTAAACGGTATTGTAGAAGCTGCTTTTGCAGGCAAAAAAGCAGGTGTAATTTTTGAAGGAGAAAAACGATTTGATTTGGTTGTGCGATTAAATAAAGACAACCGAAGTGATATTACTGATGTAAAAGACTTGTTTGTAAACTTGCCTTCTGGCTCTCAAATTCCGTTACGAGAAGTAGCAGATATAAGCTACAAGCCAGGTCCAATGCAAATTAGTAGAGATAATACCAATCGGAGAACTTACGTCGGCATTAATATTAGAGATCGTGATGTTAAATCTGTTGTTTTAGATATACAAGATATTTTAGATGAGAAATTAAGTTTGCCTCCTGGATATTATCTAAGGTATGGTGGAGCTTTTGAGAATTTAGAACGTGCAAGTAATAAGTTAAAAACGGTAGTGCCTTTAGCGCTATTGCTTATTTTTATTTTAATCTATTTTGCATTAAAGTCGGTGCCACAAACATTAATGATTTATGTGGCTATACCAATGGCAACCATCGGTGGTGTATTTGCATTATGGCTTAGGGATATGCCTTTTAGTATTTCTGCAGGTGTTGGTTTTATTGTGCTTTTTGGAGTAGCTGTACTAAATGGTTTGGTTATGGTTAGTGGTTTAAATGAACTTAAAGAAGAAGGTGTTATCAATTTAAAAGACCGAATTATTGAAGGAACTAAACGTAGAATTAGACCAATTATGTTAACAGCATTTACAGATGTTTTAGGCTTTTTGCCAATGGCAATTTCATCTGGAGCAGGAGCAGAAGTACAGCGTCCGTTAGCAACTGTGGTTATTGGAGGCTTAGTAACTGCAACGTTATTAACCTTATTTATTTTACCAATTTTATACCATTGGGTAGAAGATGGCAAATTTACATTTAAAAAGAAGCCGGTTGTGGTTACTACAACTATAGTATTATTCTTTTTATCTTCATTTGGATTGCAAGCACAAGATGCTAAGTTGGTACAGCAAGAAATTAGTTTAGAACAGGCAGTTTCTTTATCTGCTACATATTATCCCTCAATAAAGCAAAATGCTTTAGAGGTAGCTAAACAAATAGAGTTAAAAAGTAGCGCAGTAGACTTAGGAGTAACTTCTGTTTTTACTGGTGGCGAGGAAATTAACGATGTGGCAGGGGTTTACACTCTAGTGGGGTTTAGACAATCTAATATAGATGTTTTAGGAATTTCATCTAAAAAGAAAGTACAAGAGCAACAAATACAGCTTGCTAAAAAGGCATACTCACTTTCCTTGTTGGAGGTAGAAAAGCAAGTTAAACTTGCTTGGGCAAATGCATTGCAGGCAAAAAAAAGGTTTGTATTGTATACAGAGTTAGATTCTATTTATGTGAAATTTGATAAAGCTATAGGTCTAAATTACGAAGTAGAAGCGATCTCCAGACTAGAATATTTGGCAGCCAAAAGTCAAGCTTTAGAAATTAAAAATCAATACAAAAAAGCAAGTGCTAATTACAATATAGCGCTGTCACAGCTAAACTTATGGTTACCAAGTGATTTGTTTTATGGTGTTACAGATGAATACAATATAATAGTTGTAGAAGAACAACCAGAATTTAAAAATCATCCTAAATATACAATGTTAGAGAATGCAGTATCATTGGCAGATGCTAATTATAAGGCGGCTAAAGCTAAAAATTTACCAAAGTTTAATCTTCAGGGCGGAGTGCAACGTATAAATGGTACTTCTGGTTTTTATAGTTATCAAGCAGGTTTGTCTATTCCGTTTTTATCAGGCTCAACTAAGGCACAAATTAAAACGACTAAAATAGATAAAGAAATTGCATCCTCTAAAGCCGCGTATACTAAAAAGCAGCTTGAATCTGAATTTTATCAAACTATAGAAAACTATAAAAAATGGAATTCTTCTTGGTTATTTTACAAAGATCAGGTTCTGCCTTTGGCAAAAGAACAACGTAAAGGAGCATTGTTTGCCTATAAAGAGGGGGCTTTGGATTACAACGGTTTTACACAATTAATAAAAGCTGCTATACAAACAGAATTAGATGCACAATCTGCATTTAAAAATTATATGGATAGTTTGTTTCAAGTTCAATATTATAATCAAAATTAAGATGAAAAAATACATTTATATAACAGTTTTGGTATTTGCAATTGGAGTTTCTAGTTGTAAGAATACGGGCAGTACCAAAGAAGGTCATTTAGAAGACACCAATAAACCTAATGAACAGGTAAAAGATGAGCATAAAGAAGATGGTCATGAAGAAGAGGTGATGTTAACAGCCCAACAATTTACAGCTTTACAAATGGAGGTTGATACACTAACGAAGCGTACTATAAGTGGTTTTGTTGAAGCAAATGGACGCTTAGAGGTTCCGCCACAAAATGAAGCTTCTATTACAGCGACTATAGGTTCTAATGTGGTTTCTATAAAGGTTATAGAAGGGGATAAAGTTCGTAAAGGGCAAGTTGTGGCTTATGTATCACATCCAAATATTATTCAACTACAAACAGATTATTTAAATGCATACAGCAATAGTAATTTTGTAAAGCAAGATTTTGAAAGACAAAAAAAGTTGTATGAGGCCGGTGTTGGTTCAGGTAGTAAATACCAACAAGCAGAGGCGAGTTATAATGTATCTACATCTTTAGTAAATGGTTTAGCTGCACAATTGCAAATTTTACATATAAATGTAGCCAGCGTTCGTAAAGGGAACATTTTTAAGCAAGTACCATTAGTAAGCCCTATAGAAGGTTATGTGCAAAAAGTAGCAATTAAAACTGGGCAATATGTAGATCCACAAACCGAGTTGTTTGAGGTTGTAGATACACACCATATACATGCAGATTTAATGGTTTTTGAAAAAGACGTGCATAAGGTAAAAGAGGGGCAAATAGTAAGTTTTAGTGTGCAATCTGTACCGGGAGAACAGCTAAGGGCTAAAATTATATCTGTAGGTAAAACTTTTGAAGAAAATCCAAAAGCAGTGCATATACACGCAGAAATTGAGAATAAGAAAGACAATTTAATACCTGGTATGTATATAGAGGGTAGAATAGAGATAGATAGTAAAAAGGGAATTGCGTTGCCAGAAAATGCTATTGTTAAAGACGGAGAACGATTTTTTGTGTTTACAGTAGAAAAAGAAAATGAAGATTGGAGTTTTAAACCTATAGAAATTTCAAAAGGAAATACGGTAGATTCTTGGGCAGCTGTAAATTTTTTAGTACCTATAGATCCGAATACCAAATTTGCTTATAATAATGCATATTATTTATTGGCAGAAATGAAAAAGGGAGAAGCAGAACATAGTCATTAAGCATATGCAAACTATAGAGCAACATATAACAACAAAAGGAATTAGGGTAACAGCAATGCGACTCTTAATTTATAAGTTTTTAGCAGAAAGGAGTAACGCGGTTACACTTAGTGATATAGAGAAAGCATTTGATAAAGTAGATAGAACTACATTATATAGAACAATAAAAACGTTTGAAGATAAAGGTATTGTTCATCAAATAAATGAAGGCTCTACAGGTACTAAATATGCTTTATGCAAAACGAATTGTAAGTGCGAACTGGAAACAGATTTGCATTTACATTTTCATTGCAATAATTGTGAAGAAACGATCTGTTTAACAGATTATAAGATTCCGAAAGTAGAAGTTCCGGATGGCTTTATTGCAGAAAATGCAAATTTGGTGCTAAAAGGAATATGTAACAAATGCAGTTAAGTCCAATGCACTATTGTTGCACGTATATTTTATAGAAATTTGAATATGAAAGAGAGAAAAGAGTTAAAAGATCTAGAAAAAAATACACACAACCATACACACAATCACAGTCATTCTAATACAAATTCTGGTATAAAAGAATATATGCCGGCAATAATTAGTTTTACAATGCTACTTATTGGTGTTGCAGCAGATTATTTTAACTTAGCTTCCTTTTTTAAAGGATTTATACGAATTGTTTGGTATACTATTGCTTATTTACCTGTAGGTCTTCCTGTTGTAAAAGAAGGATGGTTAAGTATTAAAAGAGGTAATTATTTTACTGAGTTTTTGTTAATGTCAATTGCAACAATAGGTGCTTTTGCTATAGGAGAATACCCAGAAGGTGTTGCCGTAATGCTTTTTTATGCCGTTGGTGAGCTGTTCCAAAGTGCAGCGGTTACAAGAGCAAAAAGCAATATACAAGCATTGTTAGATGTTAGGCCTAAAGCAGCCTTAGTCTTTAGAAATAACGAATATATTTCTGTTTTACCAGACGCTATAAAAATAGGAGAAAAAATACGGGTAAGATCCGGAGAAAAAGTACCCGTAGACGGTGTCTTATTTTCTGCTAAGGCATCTTTAAATACAGCTGCTATTACCGGTGAAAGTAAGCCAGCTACAATTGGTAAAAATGATGTTATTTATGCAGGTAGTATTAATTTGCAAGACGTAATAGAAATAAAAGCTACTAAGGAATTTAAAGACAGTTCTATAGCTCGTATTTTAGAGTTGGTGCAAAATGCTACGGCTCGTAAATCTAAAACCGAATTATTTATAAGGAAATTTGCTAAGGTGTATACGCCAATTGTAGTGTTTTTAGCTATGGGTTTAACCTTGTTTCCATATTTTTTTGTAGATGATTATGTATTTAGAGATTGGTTGTACAGGGCGTTAATATTCTTAGTTATTTCTTGTCCGTGTGCATTGGTCATTTCTATTCCGCTGGGTTATTTTGGAGGATTAGGAGCTGCGTCTAAAAACGGAATTTTGTTTAAAGGGGCTTCTTTTTTAGATACTATAGCAAAAGTAAATACATTGGTGATGGACAAAACGGGGACTATTACAAAAGGTGTATTTAAAATTCAGGAAATCCATACTTTAATTATGGAAGAAAAAGAAATGATGCAGTATGTACTAGCATTAGAAGCTACATCTACACACCCAATAGCACAAGCACTTTTAGATTATCCGTTAGATGAAACGTTTAAAGCAATAGATGCCAATGAAATTGCAGGGAAAGGCTTAAAAGGTATTGTTAATAATAAAAAAGTTTTGGTAGGTAACGCGGCCTTATTATTAGATTATAAAATAGATGCGTTAACAGAGATAGAAGATGTTGTGGAATCTAGTGTTTTAATAGCAATAGATGGCCAATTTGCAGGCTATGTTATTATTGCAGATGAAATTAAGGAAGATGCAAAAGAGACTATTTCTGAAGCTTATAAAGTTGGCGTAAAAGATTTTTATATATTTTCTGGTGATAGGGATTCTATTACAAAAAAAGTAGCAAAAGAGATTAATGTTCTAAGAGCTAAAGGTGGTTTGTTACCAGAGCAAAAACTAAAAGAGGTTGAAGATATTATGACCAATCCAAACGCTGTTGTAGCTTTTGTGGGTGATGGTATTAATGATGCTCCTGTACTTGCTGTTAGTGATGTTGGTATTGCAATGGGTGGGTTAGGTAGTGATGTGGCTATAGAAACAGCAGATGTAATTATACAAACAGATCAGCCATCTAAAATTGTACAAGCCATAAAGATTGGTAAATCTACAAGAATAATAGTTTGGCAAAATATAGCATTAGCTTTTGGAGTAAAACTAATTGTTTTACTTTTAGGGGCTGGTGGTTTAGCAACAATGTGGGCAGCCGTTTTTGCAGATGTTGGTGTAGCTTTACTAGCTATTTTAAATGCAGTTAGGTTGCAGCGAATGAAGTGGTAATTAAAAATAAGCAACAGCAGAATAACAAATGTATTATAACGTATAATGGATTTTAAAGAACAATGCACACAACTAGCTAGTTGGGTAAGCTTAAGTAATGGAAATCCGTTAACTCAAGTAGGGGAGGATGCCAATAGCTTTATTCGGTATAGCCCTATTACAAAACAAGAAATAGTAGATTTTGAGGAAGTTAACAATGTAAAGTTACCCCAAGATTATTGTTTGTTTTTAGAAACGATTGGTGAGGCCGACTTGTTTATTCCGTGGGGATTTAAAGTTATAGCTCCACAGAAATATTTAGAGAACGCAACTAGTATTTTTAAAAACTACGGAGAAGATCCTTTTCCAAAGATTTTAATTGTAATTAATACTGTATCTGGTGAAATGGGAGGGTTTATTCTTGATGAATTTAAACGTGAGTATGCCACTTTTGCATTATTTAGAGCGGAAGTTCCTTTAGAGCATTGGCTAGAAGATAACGACTCTTATGAAAGTTTTAGTGCTTGGTTATTAGAAGAGGTTAATGATTTGTTGCATGCTTATTCTTAGAACAGATTAAGTTTAATATATTTAACTACTTCTAATTTTTAAGTCTTTTCAAATGAAGAATATTGATAAAATAACTCCTTTTACAGTTTCAGCATCGGAATCTAGTTATGGTGTATTAACAACCTTAACGGTTAAAAATGAAGTATCCGTAAAAAAGAGTATATCTTGTAAGGAGCAGACGCTAGTTGCAAGTTATATTTATAATGAAGACGATGGATATAATCTGGTGTATACTGTTATAGATGACACAGGAAAAGCAGAAAGTTTTATAGAGGATGATGGTATTTTGCCTACCTTATTTATTAATCCAGATTTAGAAAATTATGTATCTCTAATTCCTTACCATCCTGATAAAGAATTAGAAATTAGCATTCCACTTTTTAATAGAGGAAACACCGATTTACCTAAAGGAAATAGGCCTTTTACTGGTGGTTTTATAGGTGTCTCTAAGCAGTTTTCTATTTTTTATGATGTAGATATTTGGGACGACAAAAAACCAGATAAGCTTTTAGCAATGGAATTTAAGAATGGTGTTCTTAAAAAAAAATACAATAAAAAAGTACCACTCCCTAGAGACAATAATATATATATTAATGCTAATGAAATTCACTTACTTTCTAGTAGTGGTAATACTTGGCTGCATAGACAAATAGATGAAAAAGGAACAGAGGTAAAAAGTAGAGCGTTAAAAGCAACTACAAATTATTTTTGGCAAATTATTAGTTTATCTTTTGAGTCTAACTCTTATGTTTTATATGAAAAAAAGGGTGAGATTAGTATAGAAACGATAACGGCAGATAACGTTTGTTCCTCCAAAGCTATTATAGCTATTAAAGATGAGTTTTTTAATACGTGGCAGCCTGTACAAATTAAAGACGATACTTTTATAGTTCAATTTAATACAGAATTTGGTAATGGTTGGTTAACTATAAAAAATGATGAAGTTTTAGAACTTTTTTATAGTAAAGACACTAAAGGGTATAAGAATTTAATCAGTGGAGATGTCTTAGAGTTAGAAGAACCTAATTTGATTATAGCTAGTATTAATAAAACTAAAGAAAACGGTTATGCCGTTGTTTTTTATCCTTCCGTAGAAAGAAAAGAAAAGAATAAAAAGATACTAGTTTTTCAAAAAAGAATACACTAAAATTTCAATTTTTTATGTTAGTAATTATGTATATATAAATACATTTATTTGTAAGTTAATTCAACTTGTTAAAGTAAGTTAAAATAGTTAAATTTTTGAAAATTAATGGGTTACTTAAACATATAACTAGTTGATTTGTTTTAAAACTTTAATTATGAAAAAATTATTACTAACTTTTATTTTGGCTGCTTTTGGAGTAGCAAATGTTAATGCTCAAGACAAACAAGACATTCAATTTGGAATAAAAGGAGGGCTTAACTTTTCTTCTCTTTATGGAGAAGCGGAATATTTTGAAACTGTAACGTCCTTTAATTTTGGGTTTATAGCAGAAATACCAATTAATGGAAAATTTTCTTTTCAACCAGAACTATTATATTCTGGACAAGGTAGTAGTGGAGGAGGAAATACGCTAGATTTAAGTTATTTAAACCTTCCGTTAATTGGTAAATATTACGTTGCAAAAGGTTTTAGTTTAGAAGCAGGGCCTCAAATAGGATATTTATCCTCTGCGAAACTTAATGGATCTTCTGTAACTAGTAACTATGAACGTATGGAGGTAGGAGTAAATGTTGGGGTCGGTTATAAGTTAGATAATGGAATTAATTTTGGTGTTCGTTACAATTTTGGTTTAACGAATATTAATGATTTTAATGGAAGAAATGGTGTGCTTCAGTTTTCTGTTGGATACTTCTTTTAAAAATTAGTTACTTTAATACAAAAAAACCGAAGAGTTTATGCTTCGGTTTTTTTGTTTAAAAATAGTAAACATACTAAAATGCTACAGAACTTTAAAACATATCTTTTTGATAAAATGGGAGTAGAAGCTACTGCCTATGAACAATTATCACCTTACATTAAAAGCAGGGATGTTCTAAAAGGGGAACAACTTTTAAAAGCAGGTGATGTTTGTAAATACACCTTTTATGTAGAAAAAGGATTGTTACGTTTTTATGGTTTAGATGAAAACGGTAAAGAAAATATATTACAATTTGGTACAGAAAACTGGTTGGTTACAGATAGAGATAGTGTATATTTTAAAGAGCCATCTAACTATTACATAGATGCTTTAGAAGATACTGTAGTAGTTCTATTAGATGAACAATTTGTAGAGCTTTTAGCAGAATTTACACCATCATTTAGAAAAAAGAATGAAAAATTACTACACAATCATATTAGACATTTAAACAGAAGAATACATTTACTTTTGGGAGCATCCGCTAAAACAAGATATTTAGAGTTTATAAAATTGTATCCAGATGTTTTGTTACGAGTTCCGCAATGGATGATAGCTTCCTATTTAGGAATAACCCCAGAAAGTTTAAGTCGCATACGTAAAGATTTATCAAAACAAAACTTTACTCCTTATTAATCTGACGTTCTTTATAATTTTTATTTAGTTCTTGGTTCTGGTAGGGGTACAAATTCAGTTTCACCAGGAACTTTATCAAAAGTTTGATTTTTCCAATCTGTTTTTGCTTGTTCTATTTTTTCTTTACTAGAAGAAACAAAATTCCAATGTATATAACGTTCTTCGGGGAATGGTTCTCCTCCAAAAATATAAACAGTTGTGTTTTTATTCATTGTAAAAGAACATAAACTACTATCTTTTGCTATTAGTATTTGTTTAGATTGGTAGGTGTGTTCTTCACTAACAATGCTACCTTCTAAAATATATAAAGCACTTTCTCCAAATAAATGCTTGCCTAGATCTACAGTTTGTTTAATTGTACTTTTTAGTTCTATAAAATACAATTTACTATGTACAGGAACTGGAGATTTTTTACCAAAAACTTCTCCTGCGATTAATTTTATTGCAATTTCGTTTGCTGTCCAAGTAGGAATATCTTCTTCGTTTATATGATAAAAACTAGGTTCACAATGTTCTAACTCTTTAGGTAATGCAACCCAAATCTGTAAGCCATGTAATGTTTTCTGTGTATTGCGTAAGTAATTAGGAGTACGCTCGGAGTGTACAACACCTTTTCCGGCAGTCATCCAATTTACCGCGCCAGGTTTTATTTCTATTGCTGTTCCCAAACTGTCTTTGTGCATAATACTACCATCAAACAAAAAAGTTAATGTAGATAAGCCAATATGTGGGTGTGGTGGCACATCTAAGTTTTCAGATTCAGTTAAAGTTGCAGGTCCCATATGATCTATAAAAACAAAAGGGCCTACACTTCTTTTTTGTCTAAACGGTAACAAACGACCAACAAGGAAGTTTCCTATATTAGCTGCGCGTTCTTCAATAATTAGTTGTGTATTAGACATTTTTTTAGTCTAAAGTTATATAATTTTTTCAATTAAAATTCCATAGGAACTTCCATTAGTAAAATTTTACTGTCTTTAGTAGCTTTTATTTCTATAGTATCTACATCCCAAAGTCCAAAACCATCTCTTTTATGTAATTTTTGACCTTCTATTTCTATAGCACCCTCTAAAATAAAAGCATAAACACCATTGTTAGGCATATGTAATTTATAATTAGAAGTAGTCTCTTTAGAAAAATCACCTAAACTAAACCAAGCATCTTGATGCGCCCAAACACCAGCATCGTTTTTATTAGGGGATAAGACTTGGTATATTTCGTTTTCTTTTTGTAGTTCTATTGTAGAAATTTGATCGTATCGTGGAGTAACATTTACTTTATTAGGTATTACCCATATTTGTAAAAACTGTACAGCTTTATCTCTGTTTTTGTTATACTCGCTATGAGTTACACCTGTACCTGCGCTCATAATTTGAATATCTCCTTGTTTAATTACAGTGGAGTTTCCCATATTATCTTGATGTTGCAAATCACCCTCTAGAGGTATAGATATAATTTCCATATTTTGATGAGGATGTGCGCCAAAACCTCTGCCTTCACTCACGGTATCGTCATTTAATACACGTAATGCTCCAAAATTCATTCGTTCTGTATCTTGGTAATTTGCAAAGCTAAAGGTATGGTAGCTATTTAGCCAACCGTGATCAGCGTGTCCTCTTGTATCTGCTTTATGTAATATTGTTTTCATAATGTATCTTTTTTAATCTTCTAAATAACCAAACTTGCCCATATTAAAATCGTTTATGGCTTGTTTTATTTCTTCTTTTGTATTCATTACAAACGGACCTTGAGCTGCAATAGGTTCATTAATTGGTTTTCCGCTTAGGACTAAAACAATTGCTTTTTCTGTCGCTTTAATTGTAAAGTCTTCTCCTTTGTTTTCAAACAATACAAAATGATCTGTAGCAACATTTTCTTTATCATTTATAGTAATAGAACCCTCTATAACTAAAACAGCTGTATTGTAATCTTCAGGAAAACTAAAAGAAGCTTCTTTGTCTGTGTTTAATTTTGCATTGTACATATGTAAAGGAGTAAATGTACTTGCAGAGCCCATTGTATTATTATAATTACCTGCAATAACCTCTATAGTGCCCGCATTATTATCTAAAGTATGCTTGTTAATATCACCATTAGATAACCCTTGGTATTTAGGCTTACTCATTTTGTCCTTAGCAGGTAAATTAACCCAGAGTTGTACCATCTGGAATTCGCCTCCTGTTTTGCTAAATTCTTCTTCGTGGTATTCTTTGTGTAAAACACCAGATGCAGCTGTCATCCATTGTACGCCACCTTCACCAATAATACCACCACCGCCACTACTGTCGTGATGTGCAATTTTGCCCTTGTAGGCAACGGTTACGGTCTCAAAACCTCTGTGCGGATGTACGCCAACACCTTTTGGAGAGTCTGATGGCGGAAAATTATATTTAGAGTTGTAGTCTAGTAAAATAAACGGACTCATACGTTCCATATCTAACCTAAATCCGCTAGGTATAAAATTATGAACTCTAAATCCGTCTCCTACAAAGTGCGGAGCTCTAGGAGTTGCTATTAATTCTATGTTTTTAATACTCATTATTGTAAGTTTTTATTATGAAAAACTGAGATTTTTTGATATTCAGGATGTTTATCGATATAACTTTTTATAAACGTGCAATATGGTTTTACTTTTAACTTGTTTGTAATTGCATATTCTAAAATAGACTTGGCTATAAAAGAACCAACCCCTTTGCCAGCAAGTTCTTTAGGAACTTCTGTATGTATATAAGAAATACCACCATCAAAAAGTTTGTATTCTTCAATAGCAGTATAAGGACCAACGTGTACCTCAAATCTGCTTTTTTCTGTGTTATTAATTAGTTTGTACTCCATATTCTAATCTTATTTACAACAAATTTAATAAGCATTACACTTGTTTGCATTGATCTATGTTAAGAACGTAATAAAAGCAACTTGTTTTGTCTATTTAATATAGCTGTAATTCATTACTTAAAACTTATTCTTACTTTTGCAGAATTAATATTTTAGCCTCCTTATAATGAGTAAATCATCTAACACAACGCTAATAGTTTTAGCTTTTTTCTCGATCTATGTTATATGGGGGTCTACCTATTTATTAAATAAAATTGCAGTAACAGAGTTACCTCCTTTTATGTTGGCGGCCATACGTTTTATTACTGCAGGGATACTTGTTTTTATTATTAGTAAATTTTTAAAGCTAGAAATAAAAGTAACAGCAAAACAATTACGAAATACGGTAATAGCAGGATTTTTATTTTTAGCCTTAGGAAACGGAGTAGTAGTATGGGCTTTACGTTATGTAGACAGTGGTTTTGCAGCACTAGAAATATCTGCACAGCCATTAGTAGTCTTGTTGTTAATGAGAATTTTTCAAGGTAAAAAAATACAACCAATGTCTATTGTTGGTGTTTGTTTAGGTATTATCGGTATTTATTTATTAGTAAGTCAAAAACAAGTTGTTAGTCAAGAGGGATCCTTATTGGGTATGATTATGATATTTATTTGTATGGTAAGTTGGTCTAGTGGTAGTTTATTTGTAGCTAGGGCAGACTTACCAAGGAATTACTTTGTAAACACAGGTTACCAAATGTTATCTGGGGGTTTCTTTTTATTAATAGCTAGTTTTTGTTTTGGAGAAACTTGGTCATTACCAACAGAATGGGAGGGAAAAACACAAATGGCAATGGTACTTTTAATTGTATTTGGGAGCATAGTTGCATTTACTTCTTTTAACTACTTATTAAAGTTTGTTTCTCCAGAAAAAGTAGCAACTTCTACCTATGTAAATCCTATTATCGCATTACTATTGGGGTGGTATTTTTTAGACGAAAATATTACAACGCAATCAGCAGCAGCAGCAGTAGTACTTTTAACAGGAGTCTATTTTATTAATACAAAGAAAAAAATCATGATATTTTCTAGATTTTCAAATCGTATAGGACGAAAGTCTTAATTTTTGGGACATACTCCTTTTTTTAAAAATTATAAGTAGTTTTTTACCTATTTATTCGTGTAAAACGCACTAAAGAATGTATTTTTGCACCCCAACAGAAAAGGATACTATGACGAAGACTGCTTTTGAATTACAAGAAAAAAAGACAGATAAGGAACTTTATGACTATCAGAGAGGAGCCCTAAATGAGATTTTTCAGCGTTTTGAAACAGCTCCAGATGATCATCACTTACTCTATCAATTACCTACAGGTGGTGGTAAAACAGTTATTTTTTCTGAAATAGTAAGGCAATACCTAAAGCACCATCAAAAGAAGGTGTTAATTATGACTCACCGTGTAGAACTTTGTAACCAAACATCTAAAATGTTAGATAGTTTTGGGGTAATTAACAAAGTAGTAAACAGTACAGCAAATTTAGAAGATCAAGAAAGGTATGGCTGTTTTGTGGCAATGGTAGAGACACTTAACAATCGTTTAAACGATGGTATGTTAGATATTTCTGATATTGGTCTTGTAATTATAGATGAGGCGCATTACAATTCATTTACAAAGCTTTTTAAATTTTTTGATAATTCTTTTGTTTTAGGAGTAACAGCTACACCTTTAAGTTCTAACAAGAACTTACCAATGAAAGATAATTATGATGAATTAATTACTGGTGAAAGTATTGGATCTCTTATAGAGAACGAATTTTTAGCACGTGCAGATGTTCATCAATACAATATGGGTTTAACATCTTTAGAGATTGGTTCTAATGGTGATTATACTGTAAAGTCTTCTGAAGATTTATATTCTAGTTCTGCAATGCTAGATAAGTTAATGGAGGCTTATAAAGAGCATTCTAAAAATAAGAAGACACTTATCTTTAACAACGGTATTAATACCTCTATACAGGTTTATTATACCTTTAAAGATGCAGGGTATCCTGTAATGCATTTAGATAATACAGCTACAAAAAAACAACGTAAACAAATATTAAAGTGGTTTAAAGAAACGCCAGATGCTATATTAACATCTGTAAGTATTTTAACTACTGGTTTTGATGAGCCAACAATTGATACTATTGTACTAAACAGAGCAACTAAGTCTTTAACCCTGTATTACCAGATGATAGGTCGTGGTTCTCGTATTTTAAATAATAAATCTAAATTTACGGTAATAGATTTAGGTAATAACTACCATAGATTTGGTCCTTGGGGAGCAGATTTAGATTGGCAAACAATCTTTAGTAATCCTAATTTCTATATGGATCGTCTAAAGAACGATGAAGATATAGAAAGTACCTTTAAGCACGAGATGCCAGAGGAAATTCGTAAAGAATTTGAAAAATCGGAAGAAGTATATTTTGATATAAAGGAAACATACATAAGCGCTGTATCTGGAGGAGAATCTTCTAAAGTAGTTTTAGAAAGATCTATAGAACAGCACGCAAAGATATGTATAGAGAACAGTGAAGATGTTTATGATGCTTTAGCTTTGGCTAAATTATTAGATGTTGATATTGATTACCGTATACAAGTATATGCAAAATGTATAAGTAGAAGTACGTTTAACTTTTTAAGTTGGTTAAAAGACGATTATAAGAAAAGGTTAACGGCTTACTTAAGAGAAAATTTTGATCAAGTTTTTGAAGAAATACACGGATTTCCGCCAGAAGAATAATTTTATAGATTGTATATATAAAAAGAAGTGTTCAATTTTAATTGAGCACTTTTTTTGTTTTACAGAACTACAGAGAGGTGTATTTCTAAGAAGTAGACTTTAGGATAGTAAAGATCTAAAATGAAAAAGAGTCTTGTCGGCAAAAACAAGACTCTTTTTACGAGAACACTATATGAAAATGAAAATTTTATTTCTTATTTAATAACACTCCTAATATAGAGTGACTATAAGGTTTTAAAAATTTAATGTTGTAAACTAACTCGTATTTGTTGTGAGTATACGCTATTTTGTTGTTAGCGTTTTTAAAATATGTTTTTAGTAGTGCAAAACACCATTCTAAGGCTAGTGATATAGATTACAAAAAAAAGTTTCTAAAATGAAAAAGAGTCTTGTCGACAAAAACAAGACTCTTTTTACGAGAACACTATATGAAAATGAAAATTTTTAATCTAACTAACTATACCGCTAATATATAGCGCTTCTTTAATTTTAAAAACTATATGTTGTAAAGTGTTTCTTATTTGTGGTGATGTAAGGTGTTTCTGTTGTAATGCTTTTTTTAGCTCTATTTTTATTCTATTATGGTTGTATTAATTTATGTAATAACACGCCCTTCATACATGAGACAAAAAGTTTCTAAAATGAAAAAGAGCCTTGTCGACAAAGACAAGGCTCTTTTTACGAGAACACTATATGAAAATGAAAATCTTTATTCTAACTAACTATACCACTAATATATAGCGAGTATAAGGTATAAAAAACTTTATGTTGTCAATGTGTTCTAATATGTGGTTACTGTAGATAACTATGTTGTAGTTCTTATGTGTGTCTGTTTACTTAGGTGTACCTTATTAATCTTCAATAGCCTTTACAATACCACCTAAAAATCCATTTAAATCAAAAATAGGATAGGTAGCCAAGCCAGTTCTAACAACAACTAAGTCTTTAGAAGGAATTACAAATACATACTGCCCTTGGTATCCGCTGGCGTAATACATATCTCTAGGAACATCAGGGAACCTACCTTCTGCATTTAGCCAAAAATGCCCTCCATAAGTACCGTCTGAGTGTGCAGTAGGTTTTGCTACATAATCTACCCAGTCTGCATCAAAAACTCTATCTCCGTTCCAGTTTCCTTTGTGTAGGTACAGTAATCCAAATTTAGCCCAATCTCTAGTAGTTGCCCATCCGTAAGAAGAACCTACGTAGTTGCCTTCCATATCTGCTTCAATTAGCATAGAGTGCATTCCTATTTTATCTATTAAACTAGTATAAGGGAAGTCTAAATACTCCTGGTGTGTTTTAAAGTTCTTTTTTAGTAAACCAGACAATAGGTTAGAGGTGCCAGAAGAGTAATTCCAGATTTCTGTTGGTTTAGCTATAGCTTCTTTGTTCTGTTGTACCAGTGTCATATCAGACTCTAAAAAAAGCATTTTAGTAGCATCAGATATTTCAGTATAATTTTCATCCCACTCTAGACCACTTTGCATACGCAGTAAGTGGTTGTAGGTAATGTTTTTTCTGTCATCGTTTTGCCACTCAGGAATAGGAGCAAGTTGGTTCACGTTTAATTTTCCGTTACACTGTAATATTCCATATAAAGTAGACACAATACTTTTTGTCATAGACCAACCTAAAATTTTAGTATCGGCCGTAAAGCCACCTGCATAATTTTCTGCAATAATCTGATCTTTATAAATAACAATTGTACTTCTTGTTTTTTGAATATCTGGGTTAGAGAAACCTTGGTCCATAGCTTTTTGTAAAGCAGTATAATCTATAGTAGAAAAAACAGTGTCCTTTTGCTCTTTATCACCATAAGGAAAAGGCAAACCAGTTTTTGTAAAATCTCTATGTGGTTGTAACGTAAATTTAGTTGGATCGTAATTATCATTAACTAAAACAGCTCCCAAACCATCTCTATAAACGGCTTTACGCGTCATTAAGCCAAAAACTGATGAGCTAGCATTCTTAGATTCTTTATCTACTTTAGAATCGGCTAGTTTTATTAATGGTACATTGTTGTCTACCGCAGTAACATCTTCCGCAGATCTATCAGCAATAAAAACATTAGACGCCATATTTTTAGCTGCATAGCCAGAAATCATATTTAATTTAGGGTAATTGTAAACTACAGCTACAATTACAACTACAAACAAAACAAGTAAAACTCTTTTTAAATTTTTCATACTAGAATAGGTTAATCTCTTTTTCAAAAATAGTAGATTTTACTTAATACCATTCATTATCTTGCAGTAATCTAAATTAATAATAGTATGAAGCCTTTAGTCCTTAGTATAGTTGGTGTTTTAAGTTTTGTATTTGGCAGTTACGGGCAACAAAAAGAAATAACGACTAATTTATTTAGCACGTATAATACCTATAAAGAAGGTAGTTTAAAAGAGCGAAGAATTAAGCATAAGGACATACAGCCATTACTACAGAAATTTGCAAACAATCCTAAATTTAAAGTTTCCAAAGTAGGGGAGTCTATAGAAGGGCGTAGTATCTCTTTAGTAAGTATTGGTACGGGTAAAACTAATGTATTTTTATGGTCTCAAATGCACGGAGATGAACCTACAGCAACACAGGCTATTTTTGATATTCTTAATTTTTTAGATGCCAATTCCTTCTCAGAAGAAAAGAAAGAAATATTAAGCAACTTAACGTTGCACTTTTTACCAATGCTTAATCCTGATGGGGCAGAGTATTATACACGCAGAAATACCTTGGGAATAGATATAAACAGAGATGCTTTGCATTTGCAATCTCCAGAGGGTAGAACATTAAAAAGAGTAAGAGATAGTCTTAAGGCCGATTTTGGTTTTAACCTACACGACCAAAGTACGTATTACAATGCAGAACGCACAAATAAACCCGCTACAATATCTTATTTAGCGCCAGCATATAACTATGAAAAAGATATTAATGATGTGCGTGCAAATGCTATGAAGGTAATAGTGTTTATGAATAGTATTGTTCAAAAATATGCGCCAGGGCAAGTTGGGCGTTATAATGATGATTTTGAACCGCGTGCTTTTGGAGATAATATACAAAAATGGGGTACAAGTGCTATTTTAATAGAATCTGGTGGTAATTATGATGATATAGAGAAACAAGAAATACGTAAGCTAAATTACGTTTCTATTTTATCCGCGATTTATACTATTGCAAATGGCTCTTATGCTAAAATAGCTATAGACGCGTATGAAAAAATTCCTGAAAATGATAAAAAAATGTTCGATCTAAAAATGTTGAATGTTAGTTACAACTTATTAGGTAAGACGTATCAATTAGATTTAGGAATTAACCATACAGAGATAGATGATCCTAAGCATACCGAGTTTTATAATTTGGGTAAGGTAGCAGACCAAGGAGATTTATCTACCTATTATGGTTATACTACTTTTAATGCATCTGGATATACCGTAATACCCGCTAAAGTATATCCAAAGACATTAGAGTCTGCACAACAATTTAATAGTTTAGATGCGCTTTCTATCTTAAAAGAAGGCTTTATGTATATACCTCTATTAAAAGTGCCAGCTAAACTTAAAAGCACAAGTATACCTTTACATATGGTAGACACTAGTTTTATATTGCCTAAAACAATGCGATTAACACCAGGTAAAAATCCTAATTTCTTTTTGGAGAAAAACGGAAAGCTTGTATATGCTGTTATTAATGGTTATTTAATAAACTTAGATACAGGTAAAGGTTCTTTTGCAAACGGATTGATACTAAAAAAGTAAGTTAATATCCAAAACCTGTAATTACTTGTTGTGGATTTCTAAGTATAGCGGTTAGCATTGTAATACTAATTAATACAATACTAATAAAGACACTTATTACAAATGCTTTGTAAATAACTGGTTTGTTGCCAATGGCACTTTCGTCAATAATTTCTTTTAAGATTTCCATTTTAAATATGTTATAGTGTTAGTTCTTGGTTTGCAATTGTATTTAGATATAAATCTTAATTGCTTGGTATGTTAGTATAACAACTATAGCTAGGAAAACCCTACTTTTTGCACATAAAAAAAGAGCTTCTTATTAGAAGCTCTTTTTAGTAAGATGTATTTTATATTTTATTCGCAACCACCAGTAAAACCGTCTGCACTAAATTTAGTTTGCACAGCGCCTTCTCTGCTTTGGTTTTTAACTTGTATTACCAAATTACTAGTTCCACTACCATCTCTTTTAGGGGTACAGTATTCAAATAAATAAAAACTATTTGCTCTTTCAGATATTTTAGAAGAAATCTCATTAAACGTAGTTTCTAATTCTTCTTTGTTGCTAGCAAAAACGCTAAATGTTTTACCAAGTTCTTTTAAAATTTCAGTATCAATTTCACTACCTAAACCAATAGTAAAGAAAGATATATTAGGATCTGCTTCGGTCACCTTTTTTAAGGCAGCAGCTTTAGTGTATCTAGATGCTTGGTCTGTACCATCTGTAAACAATACTACAGATGATGCACCAATAACATCTTGACTGCTATTGTCTTTTAATAATTCACTAGCTAAATCCGTAGACTTTATTACAGCTCCGTATAAATCTGTAGAAGCATCAGAACTAATAGTAGATGTAATACCTTCAATAGCGCTAACTAAATCTTCTCTAGAAGAAGTTAATGGTGTTAGTTCGTGTAATTTATTTTCACCATCGAACCAAAGAATACTCATTGTAAAAGATTCTTTACCTATTTCTGGCATTACATTATTTACAAAACTAATAGATGCAGATTTTAATTCATCTAAACTACTATCTAAAACACTTTTGCTTAAATCTAATACAAGCAGCGTACTGTTGTTAAATATCTTTTCATTAGGAGATATTTTTGCAGACGACTCTGACGTAGATATTTTATTAAAGCATTCGTCATTTCTACCTTGTTCGTATATTGTAAAGTCTTCAGGTCGTAATCCCGATACTGGGTTGCCGTTAGCATCAGATACTTTAAAAAAGATAGATACTTTAGCTGGTTTAGCAGTGTATTGTTCTTGTATAGATAATATTAGGTCATTCTCTCCAAAGCCAAGGCAATCATCTACTGTTTTTCCTTTTCCTAATTCGCCCTTATCGTTAAAATTAAACTTTACGTCATCATCTGCATTTCCGCAAGAAATAAATAAAAGTGTTAGGCAAAAAAGAGAAAAAATCTTCCAATTCAGTTTCATATATAATAATTTATGTTCATTAGTGTTAACGGTTGTAAACGTACAAAATTATAGGTCTACTGTTGTTAATGCTGTTAAAAAATGTTAAGGTTTTGTTTTAAGCGTCTATACATCTAGCATATGCTAATATTGTGCTATTTGATTGTGATTTTTTTGGTAAATTGTCATTGCTTAATTATAGGTTTTGTGTGAATCAATCTAAAATCAAAAAATATGCCAACTTACACCATTAAAATAAACGGAAAAGAACAAACAGTAGATGTTAGCGAAGAAACACCTTTATTGTGGGTGTTAAGAGATCAATTAGATTTAGTAGGCACTAAGTTTGGTTGTGGTATTGGGCAATGTGGTGCGTGCACAGTGCATATAAACGGCACAGCAATGCGCAGCTGTTCTACGCCAATAAGTGTTATTGCAGATAAGGAGGTTACTACCATAGAGGGTTTGTCTACAGATGGTACACATCCTGTGCAAGAAGCTTGGAAAGAAGTAGATGTGCCACAATGTGGTTATTGCCAAGCTGGACAAATAATGACAGCTTCTGCTTTTTTAGCAAAAAATGCTAGTCCGTCATCAGAAGAAATAAAAAATGCAATGCACGGTAATATATGCAGATGTGCGGCTTACAATAGAATACATAAAGCAGTAGAAGTTGCTGCAAATAAATTAGTCTAATTAATATATTTAAAAGCAACAACTATGTCAGACTCAAAAATAACATTCAGTAGAAGAAATTTTATAAGAACGTCGTCTTTAGCAAGTGGCGGATTATTAATTGGCTTTAATCTTTTTAACTCTTGCAAACCCAATGCAAAAGCACCTGTAGATTTAGCAGATTTAGATTACAAAGATTTTAATGCATACATTAAGATAGCAGAAAACGGAGCAGTAACCATATTTTCTCCAAATCCAGAGATAGGCCAAGGTGTAAAAACCGCTATGCCAATGTTAATAGCAGAGGAGTTAGATGTAGCTTGGAGCAATGTAAACGTTGTACAAGGAGATTTAGATACTGTACATTTTCAAAGACAAGTAGCAGGTGGTAGTCAGTCTATACGCTTAGGTTGGGAACCTCTGAGGCAAACAGGGGCCACAGCTCGCCAAATGTTAGTAAATGCAGCAGCAGCTCGTTGGGGAGTAGACGCTTCTAGTTGTAAAACAAAAGAAGGTGTAATCACCAATGCTAAAGGAGAGACATTAGGTTACGGAGAAGTTGTAACAGAAGCTGCGGCATTAGAAGTACCAGAGAATGTTACTGTAAAAGATCCAAAAGACTTTACTATAATTGGTACAGATGCGGTAAATGTAGATATAGATAAAATTATAACAGGTAAACCTTTGTTTGGTTTAGATTATAAGGCAGAAGGTATGGTGTACGCGGCAGTTGTTCGTCCGCCTGCTTTTGGTAAAATACTAGTTTCTTTTGATGCTTCTGAGGCCAAAGCATCTAATAACGTTATAGATGTTATTGAGTTTGATAATAAAATTGCTGTTTTAGCAAAAGATACTTGGTCTGCTTTTAAAGCTAAGAAGACTATTAAAGCAGAATGGAAAACTGATACGGAATTAGAGAGTACAGAAGACCACGATAAAATACTTAAGGATTTATTACAAGATAAAGAAGCTAAGGTATTACGAGAAGATGGTAATGTAGCTATAGCATTTGCAGAAGCAGATAAAATATTAGAGCGCACATACGAAGCGCCTTTTTTGCCACACAATTGTATGGAGCCTATGAACTTCTATGCCAATGTAACAGCAGATAAAATTCATTTAGTAGGTCCTATACAAACGCCACAACGTACAGCTAAAGTTATAGCAAGTAATTTAGGGAGAAATGAAGAAGAGGTACATTTAGAGATGACACGTATGGGGGGTGGCTTTGGTAGACGTTTGTATGGTGATTTTGCTATAGAGGCAGCAAGCATAGCTAACTTAGCTAAAAAGCCAATAAAGGTTGTGTACTCTAGAGAAGATGATATGACGGCTGGTATATACAGACCAGCATCTAAATATAAAATAAAGGCCTCTATAAAAAATGGAGAGATAACGGGTTATCATTTAAGAGAGGCGGCAGTAAATGGTAATATGTATGGGCTAATTCCTAACTTTTTTCCGGCAGGTGCTATAGCTAATTATAAAGTTGATGCTGCTAATTACCAAAGTAAAATTACAACTGGTGCTTGGCGTGCACCGTATACAAACTTTTTGGCTTTTGCTGAGCAAAGCTTCTTTGATGAACTTGCAGATGAGTTAAAAGTAGATCGTGTACAAATGAGACTAGATCTATTACAAAAAGTAAAAGGTACCACAGATGAAGAAATACAGTATTCTCCAGAAAGACTAGGGAATGTTATAAAGCTAGCTGTAGAGAAATCTAATTGGGGGAAAACTCCAGATACTATATACCAAGGTTTTTCTGCGTATTATTGTCATAACTCTCACGTTGCTGAGGTTGCAGACGTAGAAGTTGTAAATGGCTTACCTGTAGTTAAAAAAGTTACTTGTGTAATAGATTGTGGTATTGTAGTAAACCCAATAGGAGCAGAGAACCAAGCTCAAGGTGGAGTTATAGATGGTATAGGTCATGCTATGTATGGCGATTTTGCTTTTAATAAGGGTGTGCCATCATCTAAAAACTTTGATACCTATAGGCTAATAAGAATGAAAGAAGCTCCAGTAGTAGAAACTCATTTTGTAGAAAATACTCTAGCGCCGACAGGCTTAGGAGAGCCAACATTACCGCCAGCAGGTGCAGCTGTAGCAAATGCGTTAAAAGCTGTAACCGGACATAGGTTTACACAACAACCCTTTACTAAAAACCCAGAGCATTTGCGAGTGCAGAATAAAGAGATAATAGGTTAATTATGAAAGTTTTATTATTTGGAGTAACCAAAGATATTATTGGTTCTAGTATCTTAGATGTTTCTAACTTTACAACCAATACACAAAAAACAGTAGGAGATTTACACACCTACTTACAAGAAAAATATCCAGATTTAAAGAAGCTATCATCTTTAGCTATTGCAGTAAATAGTGCTTATGCGGAACATAGCGTTACACTTAAAGAGACAGATGAGGTTGCTTTAATACCACCAGTTAGTGGTGGATAATATTTTGACAAACGAAAGAGAATAATGCTGATAGACAATCATAATAGAAAAATAAATTACTTACGCCTAGCTGTTACAGATAGATGCAATTTACGTTGCAACTACTGTATGCCGTCTGAGGGGATAGACTTTGCAAAAAACGATAAGCTTTTTACGATTGAAGAATTGCTGAAACTTAGCGAAATAGTAGTTTCTCAAGGTATAGATAAGATAAGAATTACGGGTGGTGAACCTTTTGTACGTAAAGATTTAATGGTTTTGCTACGTAGATTAGCTTCTTTAGATGGTTTAGATGATATTTCTATAACTACAAATGCTACATTAATTGGTCCGCATATTGCCGAGTTAAAAGAACTTGGGATCACCAATATAAACGTAAGCTTAGATGCTATTACCAAAGAGACATTTAATAAAATAACGCGTAGAGATACGTATGATACTGTGTACAGTAATCTAATTAAGTTAATTTCTGAAGGTTTTAATGTTCGTATAAATTTTATTGCCTTAGACGGACAAAACACAGAGGATATTATTCCTATTTTAGAACTTATGAAGCATTACAATGTTTCTATTCGGTTTTTAGAAGAAATGCCGTTTAATGGTGGTTCTAAGGAATTTTCAACCATAAAATGGGATTATAAAAGCATATTTAATCATATTAAAACAGCTTTTCCAGAGATAGAAAAGTTAGAGTCGCCTGCTACATCAACTTCTATCAACTATAAAATTAAAGGCCATAAAAGTACATTTGGTTTAATACCATCTTTTAGTAGAACGTTTTGTGGTTCTTGTAATCGACTGCGTATTTCTGCTACTGGAGATATAATTACGTGTCTATACGCTAAACCTAGTGATAATTTAAGAGCTATTTTAAGAGAAGGTAATTCTGATGAAGCTGTTAAGGAACAAATTTTAAAAGCTGTGGGCAGTAGAGCAAAAACAGGTTTTGAAGCTCAGAAGAAATATGATGGTGTTTTTAGTAATTCTATGACGTCTATTGGTGGGTAAACCTGCTACAAATTAAAAAACTATTTTATTTTGAAAGAAACAGAACTATATGGATTGGTTTTAGCTGGTGGAAAAAGTACTAGAATGGGTACAGATAAGGGAGCCATAACATACCACAATATTCCGCAGAGAGATTATTTATATAATTTATTAGGAGAAGTATGTAATTCTACTTTTTACAGCATAAGAGAAGACCAAAAAAAAGAATTTTCTAAGGAGGTAAATGTTATTGTAGATGAAAACAAATTTAGAGGCCCATACAATGGTTTACTAAGTGCGTACAATCATAATCCTAATGTTGCTTGGTTGGTTGTAGCCTGCGATTTACCATTATTGGATAAAGCCGCTCTACAGCAATTAATAGCAGAAAGAGATAATACTAAATTGGCAACTGCTTTTGCAACTAGTGATAGTGAATTACCAGAGCCACTATGTGCTATTTGGGAGCCAGAAGCATTACAACAATCTTTAGCATATTTAAACGCAGGAAATGGTAGTTGTCCACGTAAATTTTTAATTAATTCTGATGTTAAATTAGTATATCCAGAACAAGATAAAGTATTACTTAATGCTAATTCTGTTAAAGAGTACGAGGAAGCAATACAAAAGATAAAACAATAACAGCAAAGTAGAATACAATTATATGATGAGGTACGTAAGACAAACCGTTTTAAAAGAGTTTGGTTTAGCAGCACAAGAAAAACTTTCTAAAGCAAAAGTTTTGGTTATTGGTGTTGGTGGTTTAGGTATTCCTGTATTGCAATACCTAAATGCAATGGGTGTTGGTACTTTAGGGTTGGTAGAAGCAGATACTATAGATATTACCAATTTACAGCGTCAGGTGTTGTATACAGAGGCTGAGGTTGGTGCCTCTAAATTGGCAACTGCCGTACAGAAATTAAAAGCACAGAATAGTACTACTGTTTTTAAGCAATACAATACATTTTTAACTAAAGAAAATGTGTTAGATATTGTTTCTGGTTTTGATGTTGTTGTAGATGCATCAGATAATTTTGCAACCAGATATTTGGTTAATGATGCTTGCGTTATTTTAAAGAAACCATTTGTTTCTGGGGCAATACAAGGTTTTGAAGGTCAGTTAAGTGTTTTTAATTACAAAGGCGGACCAACGTACCGCTGTTTGTTTCCTAATATGCCTTCTGCCAATGAAATACCTAATTGTAACGACAATGGTGTTTTAGGTGTAGTTCCTGGAATTATTGGTAATTTACAAGCTTTAGAAACCGTAAAGTTAATAGCCGGAATTGGAGAGGTGTTGTCGGGTGAATTACTGTTGTTTAACGGCTTGCATCAATCGTACAATAAAATAAAATTTACCGCTGTAAAAGAAAATTTAGAGCGTACAGTTTTAGAAGATTCTTATGGTGATAATGGTTGTTCATTAGGAGCATCAATAAATATTCAAGATTTTATAGAATTAGTTCATACAAAGACTAGTTTTCAACTGCTAGATGTACGTACTATTGAAGAGTACAATACATATCATATTCCAAATTCTACACATATACCTTTAACAGAGCTTGGTTTTCATCATTCTAAAATAGAAAAAGAAACAACAGTTTATGTTATTTGTCAGTCTGGTAAGCGAAGTAAAATGGCTCAAAATCAGCTTTTAGAAATAGAAATTACGGTGATAAATGTAGAAGGCGGAATTAACGCTTATAGAAGTTTAGAAATAGCAAACTAATAATGATAACATTTAAAGAAGCATATAACAAGGTTTTAGAACATACTGTAGATTATGGCACAGAACAGGTGCATTTAAAAAATGCTGTAGGTAGAGTTTTAGCTATTGATATTAAGGCTGATAGAGATTTTCCGCCATTTAATAGAGCTACTAAAGATGGTATAGCATTATCTTATTCGGCTATTAAAAATGGTCAAGATTCATTTAAGATTGAAGCCGTAATTGCTGCTGGTAACCCAACCGTAGAGTTAAAAGAACAAACATCTTGTGTAGAAATTATGACAGGTGCAGTTGTTCCAAACAGTACAGATGTTGTTGTAATGTACGAGGATATTAGTATAGAAAACGGTATTGCTAAACTGCAAAAAGTACCAACACAAGGTCAAAATATACATTTAAAAGGTAGTGACGAGGCTAAAGGCGCAACTGTACTACAGAAAAATACACTAATTACTGCTGCAGAAATAGGGGTGTTATCTGCCGTGGGATCTGCAGAAGTAACGGTTAAGAAACTACCAAGCATAACCACTATAGCAACGGGTAACGAGTTGGTAGAAGTTACAGAAGTTCCTTTACCGCACCAAATACGTAAATCTAATATTAACTCTTTATGTGCTGCTTTGTTAGAAGAGCATATTGTAGCAGAGTCTTTGCATTTAAAAGATAGTAAAGAGGCTATTAAAGAGGCTTTAGAAATTGCTTTACAAACCAATGACGTTTTGTTGTTAAGTGGTGGCGTTAGTAAAGGTAAGTTCGATTTTTTACCAGTTGTACTAGAAGAGTTGGGGGTAAAAAAAGTGTTTCATAAAGTATTGCAACGACCGGGGAAACCTTTTTGGTTTGGTGTACATAAAAAAACAAATACTGTTATATTTTCGTTTCCTGGCAACCCAGCATCTACATTTGCCAATTATCATATCTATTTTAAGGATTGGCTTGCAAAGTCATTACAACTACCTGTAACAGAAAACTTGGTTATTTTAAATGAAGAGATAGAAAATAAAGGCTCGTTAACATTGTTTTTACGTGTAAAGATCACAGTTGAAAACGGAAAACTACTAGCGAACAGAATAAAAGAAAATGGTTCAGGAGATTTAACTAGTCTTGCAAATTGTGATGGCTTTATTAAAATTGCTCCAAGCCAAAATACTTATCTAAAGGGAGATACTATACCTTTTGTAAAAACAAGAAGAGTTTTATAAGATGACGCATGAACTAAAGAAAATACTAACTGCTTTTACCGTTGCAAAAGAACAAAATAAAAGGACTGTTTTGGCTACTGTTGTTGCTCTAGATGGATCTTCTTACAGGCGTCCTGGAGTGCGTATGCTTATTTTAGATAGTGGCAAAACTATTGGTGCCGTTAGTGGAGGTTGCGTAGAAAAAGAAGTAATTAGACAAGCAGATTCGGTTTTTAAAACAAGCATTGCAAAAGTAATGACCTATGATGGACGTTATAGATTGGGTTGCGAGGGTATTTTATATATTTTAATAGAACCTTTTGAGCCTAGTAGTAATTTTTGCGCTACTTTTTGGAAAACAATAAGAAACAGAACTAATTTTAGTGTTTCATCTTATTATGAGAAAAAAGATGTGAAAAGCTCGAATTATGGTTCTATTTTTACTTTTTTAGATGAAAAAATGGTAGTTTCTACTAGTTTTACTAAAAATGAAGAGTTGCCATTATTTAACCAAGACTTAGAACCTTGTTTTAGATTACTTGTGGTTGGTGCAGAACATGATGCGGTGCAGTTAACTTCTTATGCAGCTTTAACAGGTTGGGAGGTCACGGTATGTACCATACCAAATGAAGAAAAACAAGTAACAGATTTTCCTGGAGCAGAAAGATTACAAGTAAGCACGCCAGAAAATTTAGATGTTTCTGCTATAGATAAACAAACAGCAGTAGTATTAATGACGCACAGCTACGTTAAAGATTTACAATATTTGTTAGCTTTAAAAAATTCAAATCCGGTTTATCTTGGTTTATTGGGGCCAGCAACACGAAGAGAAAAATTGTTAAACGAGTTTATAGAGCATTATCCAGAGGTTACAGAAGAGTTTTTAGATGTAATTCACGGTCCAGCCGGATTAAATATAGGAGCAGAAACTCCGCAAGAAATTTCTATTGCAATTGTTGCAGAAATTTTGACAGTTATAAGAAAAAGAGAACCTATACAATTAAAAGATAAAATAGGAAAAATACACAACTAAATACAACCAATGAAAATAGCCAACCTTATTTTAGCAGCAGGTTCTTCAAGCAGAATGCAGAGCACCAAACAAGTATTACCTTGGAGAAATACAACTCTTTTAGGAAATGCTCTTCAACAAGCAGAAAATACTGCTTTATTAGATGTTTATTTGGTTTTAGGAGCAAATGCAGAAGAGATTAAGAGTAAAATCGATTTAAAAAAAGAGAATGTCTTTTTAAATTTAGATTGGAAAAAAGGACTTGGCAGCTCTATTGCTTGTGGGGTTACCGAGTTAGAGAAGTTACCAGAAGAATACAATGCTGTATTAATAACATTGGCAGATCAGCCTTTAATAGATAGTGCTTACTTAACTAAAATGGTAAGTCTGTTTTCTACCTCTATAAGTACAATTGTTGCTACTAATTACGGAGATAGAGTAGGAGTACCTGCTATTTTTGATGCTACTTACTTTTCAGAATTAAAAGGACTAGGTCAAGATTATGGAGCAAAAGAGGTTTTAATAAAGTACGCAGAAGAAATTGTAATGGTAGAACCTAACGGTAAAGAAATAGATATAGATACTAAAGAAGACTATAGTAATTTGGTAAAATAATAGTTAAATATAGCAGTAAACAAAGGCCTCTATTAAAAATAGGGGTTTTTTTATGCCTAAAAGTGTGATTTTTTTAAAGTATCTTATACTAATGCTATAAATAGAAGTTGAGTATGACCAAAGAAGAAAAATTTGTAGAATTAATACAAAACAATCAAGGTCTAATTTTTAAGATTACAACTGTATACACTACTAATAAAACGGACCAACAAGATCTGTATCAAGATATAGTATACCAACTTTGGAAATCTTTTGATGGATTTAAAAACCAATCTAAAATTAGTACTTGGATGTATAGAGTGGCATTAAATACAGCCTTAACTAGACTTAAAAAGAAAATTAAAGCACCTAAGAGCATAGCTATAGAAAAGGTTGTATTGCAACAAACGGAAAATTATAATCCTGTTTTTGAAGAACAATTAAAAATGGTGTATGCTCAAATACAACAGTTAAACGTTTTAGAGAAAGCACTTATGTTACTGCTTTTAGAAGGAAAACAGTATGATGAAATAGCAGAAATAGTAGGTATTACAGCAAGTAATGTTGGAACTAAAATTTCTAGGATTAAGCAAAAAATGAAAAATAATATTTTAAATAAATAATTATGGATATTGAAGAGATGCAAGCCATATGGTCACAAATAGGCCAAGATTTAGAAAAGCAAAAGAAAATTACAAACACACTAGTCCTAAAAATGACACAAGAGCGCTATGCAAACAAATTTAATAAATTAGCAACGTATGAAACAGTAGGAGCGTTTATTTGCTTTATTACAGCAGTGGTAATTTTACTAAACTTTAATAAGTTAGATACTTGGTACTTTGTTTTGTGTGGGGCACTTTTAATTGTATATTTTATAACGTTACCTGCTTTGGTATTAAAGTCTTTATACGCTATTAAAGCTATAAAAATAGATGCAGCCAGTTATGCTTTAACAGCAAAAAAATATGTAAAAGCTAAAAACAAGTTAATGCTTGTACAACAATTAGGCGTTTGTTTAAATTTTGTGGCTATAGTATTGGTAATTCCTGTATTTTCTAAACTATTTAAGAATAAGGATGTTTTTGTTACGCCAAGTGCTATTTGGTATTGGTTGTTGCCAGTTCTTGTTATAGTAATGGTTTTTGTGTCTAAATGGGGATACAATTGTTATAAAAAGATAACAAACTCGGCCGAAAACTTATTAAAAGAACTAGAAGATACTGAGGTTTAGTTTTAAATAAAAAAAAGTCTGACTATTTTAAATAGCCAGACTTTTTTTTATGCTTATGTTTATTTCTTATAACTGAAACAAACCACCTTTAGGAATTGCGTGAAAACCAGATGGTTTAACCGCATTTTCAATTTTTTCTATTTCTACTATGGCATTCGTATGTATAGTAAGTTCTGCAGGGAAAACATCAGCATTTACTATTACGTCTTTAATGCCGTTAACAGTAAGTATAGCTTCTACTACTATAGCAATGTCTGCTTGTTCTTTGGCGTTTGTACCAAATATTTTACCGTGGTTTCCAGGTATTACATTTTCAGAAAGTAAACTCATTTTGTATGTTTTATAGTGTGTATATGTACATATTAATAAAACACAAAATTAAAAATTAATATGTGTAACCTCTAATTTAAAAGGTAAAAACATTAAATGTTAGCATAGGTATAGATTAAGACTTTAATTTACCTTAAATTTAGAATTCTACCTTTCTCTACTATGGAAAAACTTATAGAAACAATTAAAGACTGCACAGTATGTAGTGCTAAATTACAGTTTGGTCCACGACCAATTGTTAGCGCCTCTAAAACTAGTAAAATAGTTATTATTGGTCAGGCTCCAGGCAGTGTTGTACACAAAACAGGAATTCCTTGGGACGATAAAAGTGGTCAGAATTTAAGAAAATGGATGGGTATTTCTAACGAAGATTTTTACGATCAAAAAAAAGTAGCTATAATACCTATGGGGTTTTGTTACCCAGGGAAAGGAAAAACGGGAGATGTACCACCAACAAAAGAATGTGCTCCCTTGTGGCATAAACATATTTTAGACGAAATAGATTCAGTTAGCTTGGTCTTATTAATAGGTTCTTACGCACAATATTATTATTTAGGGAAAAATGCAGAGAGAACTTTGACCCAAACAGTAAAAAATTACCGTAATTATTTACCAAATTATATGGTCTTACCGCACCCATCTCCTAGAAATAATATCTGGCAAGCAAAGAACAAATGGTTTGCAGAAGAGGTGTTGCCAGTACTAAGGAAAAGGGTTACAGGCGTTCTTAAGTAGTATAAAAATGATGGTAAAACCATTAGTTATCAAAAAATTAACTTTGAATTTAGATGTAAATACTATTTTATATTTTAAAATTTGTATATTTGTAGCCTAAAGAAAAAGTTTAAATACACAACAAGTGGTCCCTATAAATCCTGATTCTAAATCTTTTTAGACAGGTTAATTAATAAAAGTCGCCCCTCTACGTATTTACTCAATTCCTTTTTAAAGAGCTAAATAGGCTAAGTACAATTCTAAAAAATAGTAAATATTAATGGCGAGATCGCAACAGACATTCGGTAAAAAAGAAAAAGAAAAGAAACGTTTAAAAAAACGTGAAGAAAAAGCAAAACGTAAAGTAGAAAGAAAAGCCAACTCTAAGGGTGGTGAATTTGAAGATATGCTTGCTTATGTTGATGAAAATGGACATCTTACCGATACTCCACCAGATCCAACCAAGAAAGTTAAAGTTGACGCTGAAAGTATAGTAATTGGTATTCCTAAGAAGGAAGAAATGGAAGAAGAAGATCCAGTAAGACAAGGAAAAGTATCTTTCTTTGATACTTCTAAAGGCTTCGGATTCATTATAGATGCAGAAAATAACGAAAAGTATTTTGTTCACGTTAGTGGATTAGTTGATGAAATCGCAGAAAACGATAAAGTTAGCTATGAACTAGAGAGAGGTATGAAAGGAATGAATGCCGTACGTGTTAAAAGAGTATAATACAATAACTACTATTGTATACAAAAGCGGTCATATTTTAGTATGACCGTTTTTTTTATGTAAAACTAATTCTAGAGTTTACAACTACTAGAAATATCTTGTAACTTTGCCCAAAATATTATAAATGGAATCTTTTTCTGAATTTAATCTTAAAAAACAACTGCATTACGCAATTGATGATTTAGGTTTTTCTACCCCAACCCCAATACAACAAGGTGCTTACCCTGTAATTCTATCTGGTAAGGATATGATTGGTATTGCACAAACGGGTACGGGAAAGACTTTTGCTTATATGTTGCCTATATTACAAGATTTAGAATATTCTAAGCAAAAAAATCCAAGAGTATTAATATTAGTACCAACAAGAGAACTTGTTTTACAAGTAGTAGAGCAAATAAGTAGCTTTTCTAAATACATAAATATGCGCGTTATGGGTGTTTATGGAGGAACAAATATGAACACTCAAGCACAAATGGTATCTAAAGGATCAGATATTATTGTTGCTACACCAGGGCGTTTATACGATCTTGTCTTATCTAGAGCATTACAATTAAAATCTATAAAAAAGTTAGTTATAGATGAAGTAGACGTAATGTTAGATTTAGGTTTTCGTTTTCAGATTACTAATATTTTTGAGTTGTTACCTACACGTAGACAAAACATTATGTTTTCTGCTACAATGACAGACGATGTAGAAGTTTTAATTAACGATTTCTTTATTAATCCAGAAAAGGTATCTATTGCTATTAGTGGTACACCA
Organism: Cellulophaga sp. 20_2_10; assembly: GCF_023476645.1. GTDB lineage: Bacteria > Bacteroidota > Bacteroidia > Flavobacteriales > Flavobacteriaceae > Cellulophaga. The sequence continues at coordinate 482,848 of NZ_JAMCOJ010000001.1, read as the reverse complement.
CTAGATAATATACACCAAACAGCATACGCTGTTCCTAACTTTTATACAAAGGCTAACTTGTTAGTTCATTTGTTAAAAGATGAGAAAACATATAAAAAAGTATTGGTCTTTGTTGCAAACAAACGTTTTGCAGATCGTTTATTTAAATCTTTAGACGAAATTTTTGCTGAAGAATTATGTGTTATTCACTCTAACAAAACACAAAATTATAGAATACGTTCTATTAATCAGTTTGATGAAGGTAAAAACCGAATCTTAGTGACAACAGACGTTATGGCTCGTGGTTTGGATTTGGATAAAATATCTCACGTAATTAATTTTGATACACCAACTTTTCCTGAAAACTACATGCACCGTATTGGTAGAACAGGTAGGGCAGAAGAGCAAGGTAATTCTATATTGTTTTATACAGAAAAAGAAGAAGAGTATAAAGATGCTATAGAGGAACTAATGGATTATAATATTCCTGCATTAGAAATTCCAGAAACAGTAGAGATATCTAAAGAATTAATACCAGAAGAGCGTACCGTAATTTTAGAGCACCACAATCCTATTAACGTAAACGCTGAAGAAAGAGGCGCTAGTTTTCATGAAAAGAAAGAGAAAAACCAGAAGGTAAACAAAGGTGGTTCTTATAAGTTCGAGATTGCTAGAAAATATAAAAAACCTAAAACTAAAGGGGATAAGAACTACAATAAGCGTAATAAGAAAAAGTAATAATTTACGCTTCTTCTAGTAAAGAAATATACTTTTGCTTAGCAAAGGTTGTTAATTCTTCAAAAAAGGAAGTAAACTCTTTTTCAAACTCATCGTAATGTTCTTTTAAATCTATAATGGCAAAATTCATTTTAGATTTATTTTTAGTACGTCTATTCATTCCGTCTAAAACCTTAGATATACCAGCAAGACTTGCATAACTAAGTATCCAATTATCGGCTATCATATACGGCATCATATGCTTTGTATTATCTGGTAATATGGGAAAGTTATCTTCTAATAGATCGTAAAAGTTATCTACAAAGATATCTAAAGGAGTGTCGGAGTATTTGCTCCAGTTTTTAGCTAAAAAATGATCATAAAAAATATCTACAATTACACCACTGTAATGTCCGTAATTTTCGTGTAGTTTTTTGGTGCTTTTACGTACCGTTTTATGCGCATCTGTAAAAGTGTCTATATGTCTGTGTAGTGTAATACCTTTTTGTATGTTTTTTGGCAAGTGTTTAAACTTATTGCCTCTTATACTATCGGCAATAAAGTTTCCTATAGTTATTTCATCGTTATCAAAAGAAAGGTAAATGTGTGCCAGAAAATTCATAAATCGATATTAGTATTCTTAAAATCGAATTTACAAATTCAAAACCTAAGAATTGCTTCTGTACATGTATATTTGTAAAAACTTTTATATTATATATGACACTAATCAAATCCATTTCAGGAATACGAGGAACAATAGGAGGTAAGCCTTCAGAAAACTTAACACCTTTAGACGCAGTAAAATTTGCGGCAGCTTATGGTATTTGGTTAAAAGAGTACTCTAAAAAAGAAAAATTAAAAGTTGTAATTGGTCGTGATGCTAGATTATCAGGAGAAATGATTCAGAATATCGTGGTTTCTACTTTAGTTGGTTTAGGAATAGATATTATAGATTTAGATTTGTCTACAACGCCAACCGTAGAAATTGCTGTGCCTTTAGAAGCAGCAGACGGTGGTATTATACTAACAGCTAGTCATAATCCAAAACAATGGAATGCCTTAAAACTTTTAAATGAAAAAGGAGAGTTTTTAGATGCAGAACAAGGAGCAAAAATATTAGCTATTGCAGATAAGGAAGAATTTGTATTTTCTGAAGTAGATGACTTGGGAACAATTCTTAGAAATGACTCTTACATAGATATACATATTGATGAAGTTTTAAACTTGTCATTGGTAGACAAAGAAGTAATTAAAGCTGCTAAATTTAAAGTGGTTGTAGATGGTGTAAACTCTACGGGAGGTATTGCAATACCAAAGTTATTAGAAGAACTAGGAGTAGAAGTTGTAAAACTATACTGTGAGCCTACAGGTCATTTTCCGCATAATCCAGAGCCTTTAAAAGAACACTTAGGAGATATTAGTGCTTTAGTTGTCAAGGAAAAAGCAGATTTTGGTATTGTAGTAGATCCAGATGTAGACCGTTTAGCATTTATTAGTAATGATGGTGAAATGTTTGGAGAAGAGTATACATTGGTTGCTTGTGCAGATTATGTTTTAGGTAAAACTAAAGGAAACACAGTCTCTAACTTATCTTCTTCTAGAGCTCTTAGAGATATAACAGAAAAACACGGTGGTATATACCAGGCTGCTGCTGTAGGAGAAGTAAACGTAGTTACTAAAATGAAAGCTACTAACGCAGTTATTGGTGGCGAAGGTAACGGAGGTATTATATATCCAGAAAGTCACTATGGTAGAGATTCATTAGTTGGTTCAGCTTTATTTTTAATGCTTATGGCAGAAAAAGGAGGTACAGTTGCAGAATTAAGAGCTAGTTATCCAAGTTACTTTATGAGTAAAAAGAAAATACAGTTAACACCAGGGTTAGATGTTGATGGTATTTTAGTTGCTATGGCAGATAAATATAAAGATGAAGAGATATCTACTATAGATGGTGTAAAAATAGATTTTGCTGAAAATTGGGTACATTTACGTAAATCAAATACAGAACCAATTATTAGAATTTATACCGAAGCTAAAAGTCAGGCAGAAGCAGATAAATTAGCGGATCGTGTAATATCAGAAATTAAAGAAGTAGCAGGTTTGTAATTCATACTACTGTTTCAAATAAAAAAACTCATTGCCTTTAAAAGCTATGAGTTTTTTTATTTATTAAACTTAGGCGTTTTACCTGCGTGTTTCCAACGTTTATGTGTCCATAAGTAATACTCGGGCTTTTTTCTAATTTGTTCTTCTGTAAGTCTTAAAAACTCTTCTGTAATGTAGTTTTTTTCAGTTTCTTTACCCGCTAAAGTAATTGGTATAAACTCGGCATTGTAATATCCTCTTTTTACTTTGCTAACTTTTATAAATACAACGGCAAGGTCTAATTTTCTTGCTAAAATTTCGGCTCCATTATGTATAGGTACTTTTAGCCCCATAAAATTACCCCAATGTTGAGCTCGAGAGTATTGCGGCGATTGGTCACTAACCATACCGTATATTCCTCTAACACCTTCTTTTTCGTTTCTAATAACTGTTTTTACCGTATTTCTTTGGGTTATAGGTGTAGTGTTCCATCTAGAACGTACATTTTTAATCCACTTGTCAAAATACTTATTTCCTATTTTTTGGTATACAGCATAGCCTTCTGTATCTATTAGGTTATTAATACTAACATTCCACTCCCAATTGGCATAATGTGCACAAACTAATAAAATACTTTTTTCTTTTTCTATGGCTTTTAACTCTTCAATATTTACAACATTAAATCTTTTTTTAACTGCTGCTTTAGATAAGCTCATGGTTTTTACCATTTCCATAAACATATCACACATATGTTTAAAAAAATTAGCGCGTATTACTTTTAATTCGTCTTCTGTTTTATTTGGAAAAGTAAGTTTTAAGTTATCTAAAACTACTTTTTTACGGTAGCCAACAACGTGGTATACTAAAAAGTACATCACATTAGAAACCCCATAAAACAAAGTATATGGAAGAATTGAAACAATCCAAAGAATTGGATACACTAAAATAAAAACTAGTAACTGCATTAAGAATAAAATTATGCAAATATAGTTATATTTGAGGCTAAACTACAGCAGTTAAAAAATGAATTTACACCCAGTAACAATAGTCCTAATAGCATTGAATATTATAGTAACCTTAAAGGGTTTAAATGATACTTCTTTTTTTGAACGTTATAAATTTAGTATTGGCGGTATTAAAGCGGGTCAAAAAGACAGAATGTTTACTTCTGGTTTTTTACACGTAGACATATCACACATATTCTTTAATATGTTTACGCTTTATTTCTTTGCTAACGTAGTAATATCGTACCTAGGACCAGTAAACTTTGTACTTATATATTTAATAAGTTTAGTCGCGGGTAGTTTACTGGCTTTATTTTTTCATAAAGATGAACCTTACTATAGTGCTGTAGGAGCAAGTGGTGCTGTGACAGGAATTTTATATGCAGCTATTTTACTAGAACCAAATATGCGTTTGGGTATTATGTTTATTCCTATACCATTGCCGGCATATGTATTAGGTATTGGTTATTTACTGTATTCTATTTATGGTATGAAAAAGAGAATAGGTAATATTGGGCACACAGCACATTTTGGAGGAGCAATTGGTGGTTATGTTACCACTATACTTTTTAAGCCAGATTTATTAATTACAGACACTTTGGTTGTGGCATTACTAGCTATACCTATAATTGTATTGTTTATTTTAGCTAAACTAGGTAAATTATAACTGTTTGTATTGAAAAGGAATAAGTAAGGCTACTAAAGTTTACTTATTGTATAAAAAATGTACTAAGTAGTTTATTTTCACGTTATAATTATCCCAAATAATTAATAACCTACTTAGTATGAAGTTTAAATCCTTGTTGTTTTCTATGGCTATTGCCCTAGGATTTGTTGCGTGTAGTGAAGAGACTACCGTTTTTAATGAAGCAGAGAAATTAGCAGCGTTAGAAGTTAATCAAGAAACACTAACAAATAGTATTGTATTTGACAATGCAGGTGTTCTAAACGTTTTAGAAGAAAGTAAAGTATCAGGAAAATTTTCGAAAGAAGAAGATGACCTAGCGGGTGATTATCCACTTACTTTAATAGCACAAGTAAAACCACCAACTTATAATGGTAATACTAAATTAGCAGCTACGCATATTGCTGTAGATGGTGATTATGCTTATGTCTCTTATAACACACAGTTTGATACTTATGCTGGCGCAATAGATATTATAGATGTTAGTGATCCTCATAATCCAGAAGTAAAATCAAGACTAAATTATACAAATGCAGATATAAATTCTATAACTATAAAAGATGGTTATGTTTATGCTGCAGGTAGTGTAGATGCGGAGTTATCTGCTACTGCATTAGAAAACTCTTTTGTAGCCAAAATAAATGTTACCGGTGGTTCTTTTAATTTAAATGATATTACTTACGGTTTTCAAAAAGGAAAAGCAGGTACAGATGTGATTTCTTTTAGTAATAAAGTATATGCTACTAGTGGTAAAGAAGGTACATTAACAGTCTACAGTACGGCAGGTATGAAGATTGAAAAACAATTAGAAGCTAACGATTTACTTTCTGTTGCTTCTCATAATGATAAATTAGCTGTTTTAGATGGCGATTTTGGAGTTACGGTATACAATCAAAACTTAGAAAAAGTTAGTACAATTGCCATAGATACGGACTTAGGTATTGGTACTAAAAAGAATATGGATTTTACGGATACTAAAATCTTAGTTCCAGAAGCTAACAAAGGAGTAGGTGTGTATAACTTTGCTTCAGGTGAATTTATTAAATACATACCAGTTTCTATTCACCCAGATGCAGATGCATCTGGAGATAATGTTACCAATGCTATTTCTAAAAATGGAGATGTAGTAATGATAGCTAACGGAGCTTCTGGTTTGTGTTTAGCTGAAGAAAAAAATGGTGATTTAACTGTCTTTGGAATTATAGATATAGAAGGTTCTGTAAACTATGTAACCACAAAAGGTGATTATGTTTTTGCTGCTTCAGGAACAGAAGGTTTACAAATTATAAAATTAAATAGACCATCTACAAGCTTAGAAACAAAATGTACAGGTTTAGAAAAATATAGAGGTTCTTCTAATTTAACAGTAAATACAGGTGAAGAAAAACAATATACAGGTTCTAAAAGATTTAATAGTGTAATTAGTAAAGGTGAATTGTTATTATGCGGTTCTTGGACTACGAGATACAGCACTACAATAGAAGAAGACGCTTTATTTGAAATGAGAGGTACCTATGCAATGGCTACAAACAGTAGAAGGTCTTCTTTAACAATAAAAAAGAATGCTACTTTTAGAGTAGAAGGCAATTTATATGTTTATGGAGATGTTATCTTGGAAGAGGGGGCAACATTAGAATTTCTAGGAGAAGATTCAGTTGTAAGTGTATACGGAACGGTTACAAAATCTGCTACGGCGGAAGTTACAGGTAAGTATAGAGATGCTAGAAACAAGTTCTAATCTTAAGTTTTAAGATATAAAAAAAGCCCTGAACTTAATTAAGTTCAGGGCTTTTTTTTGTAGGTCTAATAGACTATTGTAGTAACTCAGCTATTTTAGCTTCTAAGTCATCTCCTCTTAAGTTTTTTGCAATAATGATACCATTTTCATCTAAGATAAAAGTAGCAGGTATAGATGTTACATCGTATAATTTTGCAACTTCTTGTACATCTTTAGCGTTGTAAACGTGATTCCAAGTTAAACCATCCTCTTCAATAGCTTTTTTCCAATCATCAGCACTTCTGTCTAGAGAAACACCAACAATGTTTAGGCCTTTGTCGTGGTATTTGTTGTATACTTTTACAACATTAGGATTTTCGTTTCTACAAGGAACACACCAGGCAGCCCAAAAATCTATAATTGTTACTTTACCTAAAGCGTCTTTTAAAGCTAAATTTTTGCCTTCTAAATTAGGAGCAGAAAACTCAGGAGCTTTAGCACCTATAGCTGTGGCCTTAGATTTTTCTAAAACTTCTAAAATAGCTTTAGTAGCTCTTGTTTTTTTAACATCATCAGACAAACCATTTAAAAGCTCAGAAATTTCTTCTTGTGCTAAAACTTTGTTTGTAAACAGTCTACTAATAATCATCCCAGATATAACAGCATTAGGGTTTTCTTTTACAAAACTAATTTCGTAATCTTTACCTTCTTCTTGTATTTCTTTAATCTCATCTTTTAATGCTTTTACAGTAGCAGTATCTCTAGCCATAGAAGCTTTTTGGTAATCTTGTTGAATAGATTGTATTTTTTCTCCTATTTTTTTAGAGCCTTCTATAAAGCTAGTAAATGCATCGTTCTGTAATGTTCCAGAAACTACAACATTTCTTATACTGTCTTTATGTGCAGATATTTCTATTGTTCCTTGTTCAGGAAAAAACATCATATTACCTCTTACTTTATCAATAAAAATATAGTAAGGATCTAATGTTGCTGGCTTAGCTGTATTAAAAACAAATTTACCATCTTTAATAGCTACTGTATCTATTTCTACAACTGAATTTTTTTCACCTGCAGTTTTTAAAAACACTTTTGTACCATCTGCAATTTCGCCTCTAAGTGTACCGTTTACAACAAATGTATCTGCTTTTTCTCCACAAGCTACTGCTAGTATTGCAATAGTAAGTGTAACTAGTAATTTTTTCATTCTTTGTTTTTATTTTTTTAGATCTACAAATGTAGGCAAACTAAAAGTCATAAAAAAAGCCCTTAACATTTTGTATTGTTAAGGGCTTTTACTGTTTTTGTTTCTGTTTTAAAACTTATAACGTAAGCCTAAAGCAATATCAAAATCAAAATTATCACTAAAATGTTTGTAACCCGTTAAACCTATTTCTGGTCTAATGTCTAAAGAAACAAGTAGCGGAAAATCAAAATTATACTCTATACCAACATCACCAGCAGCAAAAATAAATAAGCCTCCATCTGGCTCTCTTATATCTGTTGGGTCTTTAGGGTTTGCTATTGGTTCAAAATCTACACTACCAAAACCAGCACCAGCACCATAATACCAGTTAAAGCCATTGTCTATAGCAAAAACCCACTGGTGTATACCAGATATTTTAAAAGAGTCGTAATTTTTACTATCTCTCCAGCCTAAGTTGGCCTCTAAACGTGTATACCTTGTTAGACTTTTTTGATAAGACAACTCTGCTCCAAAGCCTTTACTATCTCCCAGTCTTAAACCACCTGTATGCTCGGCTATATCTTGAGCACTGATTGTTGCGGTTATTAAAAAAACAAAAAATGGAATTACTTTTAAGATTTTCATAATACTATTAATTTTGGTGTAAAAATATGATGTTTAAATTACATTTAAGTGAATAAAAACTTATTTTAGTTCCCAAAAATTGTACCAAATTGAACACCGAACAACTTAACTCGCTAAGTCTTAATTTAGAAGGAGATCTATTAACCGATAAACTTTCGACTACTTTATACGCTACAGATGCATCTGTATACCGTAAAATACCTTTAGCTGTTGCTTTTCCTAAAAGTGAAAATGATATTAAGCAATTAATAAATTTTGCCTCAGAAAATAATATTGGTTTAATTCCTAGAACTGCCGGTACATCTTTAGCTGGGCAATGTGTTGGTGATGGTATTGTGGTAGATGTGTCTAAACATTTTACAGAAATACTAAATGTAGATGTAGATAAGAGGCAAGTTACAGTACAGCCTGGTGTTATTAGGGACGAACTTAATTTGTTTTTAGAACCCTATGGTTTGTTTTTTGGTCCAAACACGTCTACTTCTAATAGATGTATGATAGGTGGTATGGTGGGTAATAATTCATCTGGTACAACGTCTATACAATATGGTATAACAAGAGAAAAAACAGTTTCTTTAAAAACGATTTTGGCTGATGGTACAAATGCTAATTTTGGTAATTTAAGTGAAGCTGAATTTCATAAAAAAAGAGAAGAAGATAGTTTAGAAGGAAAAATCTATAACTCAATTTATAATGAATTAAGCATTAAAGAAACTCAAGATGAAATTATATCAGAGTTTCCTAAACCCTCTATACACAGAAGAAATACTGGTTATGCAGTAGACGAGTTGTTGCACAATAGTGTTTTTGGTAAAGAAGGTAAGTTTAATATGTGTAAACTATTAAGCGGTAGTGAAGGTACTTTAGCCTTTACAACAGAAATTACACTTCGTTTAGACCCGTTGCCTCCTAAGTTTGCAGCAATGATTGTTACCCATTACAATTCTTTAGAAGATTGTTTGTCAGATGTAGTCCCGGTTATGGACCATCAGCTTCATCTTTGTGAGATGATGGATAAAGTTATTTTAGACTGTACTAAAAATAACAGAGCTCAGCTAGAAAATAGGTTTTTTGTAGAGGGTGATCCCGCTGCTTTATTAATGTTAGAGTTAAAAGCAGAAACCAAAGCAGATCTTAATTATTTAATAGATAGTTTATTAGAGACTATTAAAAAATCAGGATTAAGTTATTCTAACCCTATTTTATTTGGAGACGATATTAAAAAGGCAGTAGAGTTACGTAAGGCTGGATTAGGGCTTTTGGGTAATATGGTGGGTGATAAAAAAGCTGTTGCTTGTATAGAAGACACTGCTGTTGCTATAGAAGATCTTAAAGAATTTATAGAGGAGTTTTCTGTAATAATGAAAGGCTATAACCAGAGTGCTGTGTATTATGCACACGCTGGTGCCGGAGAATTACACTTGCGCCCTATTTTAAATTTAAAAAAGGGTGATGATGTAAAATTGTTTAGAGACATTACTACAGATGTAGCTAAATTAACTAAAAAGTATAATGGTTCTTTTAGTGGTGAACACGGTGATGGTATTGTACGTGCCGAGTTTATACCGCTAATGATTGGTGATAAAAACTACCAATTACTGCGTAGAATTAAATCTTATTTTGATCCTAAAGGAATATTTAACCCTGGTAAAATAGTAGATTCTTACCCAATGGATGAATCTTTTAGATATGAAATTGATAGGGCAGAACCAGAGATAAAAACATTATTAGATTTTTCTGAGAGCGAAGGAATATTAAAAGCAGCAGAAAAATGCAATGGTAGTGGCGACTGTAGAAAAACAGAAAAGGCATCTGGAGCTATGTGTCCTAGTTACCACGTTACGCGTAACGAAAAAGATACAACAAGAGGTAGAGCTAATGCATTAAGAGAAATGCTTACCAATACAGATAAAACCGATAAGTTTAACCAAAAAGAACTTAAAGAAGTTTTTGATCTTTGTTTAAGTTGTAAGGCGTGTTCTAGCGAATGTCCTAGTAATGTAGATATAGCAACTTTAAAGGCAGAATTTACATACCAATACCAAGAAGAAAATGGTTATTCTTTTAGAAATAAACTTTTTGCATACAATACAAAGTACAATGCTTTAGGGAGTAAAATACCTAAAATCACTAATTTTATGTTTAATTCATCACTCTTTGGTGGATTATTAAAAAATATAAGTGGTGTGGCTCCTGAACGTAGTTTGCCTAATGTTTATAAATTTAATTTTGATTCGTACCTCAGTAACATTAGTAAGCCTAAAATTAAAAATAAGGGTAATGTTGTTTTATATATAGACGAATTTACAAAGTATTTAGATGTTAATCTAGGAATAGATGCTATACAGGTACTTACAAAGTTAGGATACAATATAGAGCTGTTTTATGCGGAAAGCGGAAGAACTTTTTTATCTAAAGGTTTTTTAAAAGAGGCGAAGGAAATTGCCCTTAAAAATGTTGTTAGTTTAAAAAAGTATGTAGATAAAAATATTGCTATAGTTGGTTTAGAACCATCTGCAATATTAACGTTTAGAGACGAATACAAAAAATTAGTTAGCGATAAATTGCTGGTAAACGCCATTGCAAATAATTCTTTTATAATTGAAGAGTTTTTGGCAAAGGAAATTGAAAAAGGGAATATTTTAAAAGATCAATTTACCAAAGAAGCAAAGACGATTAAAATACATAGTCACTGTCATCAAAAATCTTTAAGTAACCAAAAAGTTACTTTTGATGCGCTTAATATTGTAGAAAACTATAAGGTTTCCATTATAAGCTCTGGTTGTTGTGGTATGGCGGGTTCTTTTGGTTATGAGAAAGAACATTATGAAACAAGTATGGCTGTTGGTAATTTAAAATTATTTCCGGCTATTAATAATAGCAATTCTGATGTAATTATCTCTGCAAATGGTACAAGTTGCAGACATCAAATTTATGATGGTACAAAGCGTCATGCGTTACATCCAATAACAATACTAAAGGAGGCTCTTGTTTAATTAAGAGTTTTTATTCCGTAGAATTATCTTCAACCTTATTACTGTCTGTAATAGGGGTGTTGTTTGTTATAGTGTTTATGAGCTCTTGCATATCCATATTTTTTATTTCTTCATCAGCAAAAAAAGGAGCTAATTTATCGTGATTGTATTGGTACAGTTTCCAACGTTTAAAAGAGTATTCTAGGGCAGTAAGGTTCTCTATCCAATCTCCAGAATTTAGGTATACACAACGGCCGTATTTGTTTTCTCTTAATTCCTTTTTTGGTTGGTGTATGTGTCCGCATGCAACATAGTCGTACCCTTTTTCAATAGCCAAATTTATGGCTGTTTCTTCAAAATTACTAATGTATTTTACAGCGCCTTTTACACTATTCTTAATTCGTTTAGAAAGTGAGTATTTTTCTCTTCCCATTTTAGATAAACCCCAGTTTAGGGCTTTGTTTATAAGAATTAAAATATCATAGCCTTTACCGCCTAATTTGGCTAACCATTTTGCGTTTGTTATAGAGGCGTCAAAAACATCGCCATGGAAAAACCATCCTTTTTTTCCGTCTAAATCTAAAACAAGTTTATCTACAATATGTACGTTACCCATAACGGTACCACTAAATTTACGTAGCATTTCATCATGGTTACCAGTGATATAATAAACCTGAACACCCTTAGATGCCATCCCTATTATTTTTTTTAAAACTTTCATATGTGATGAAGGAAAATAACGCTTGCTAAACTGCCATACATCTATAATGTCTCCGTTTAGAATTAGAATTTTTGGGTCTATACTATTTAAATAAATTAGTATTTCGTCTGCGTGACAGCCATAAGTGCCCAAGTGAACATCAGAAATTACAGCAACATCAATTTTTCTTTTCTTCATCTCTAGTAGTTTACACAAACTAACCTATTCTATATGAATTGAATATGAACAAACAATGAAAATTTTGTGATGATTGCGTTAAGTGTGTATTAAGGCATATCTAAATTTTATATTCTGATGCTTATAAATTACCTTTGAGAATTATACATACCAATTAAATTAATTAGATGGCAGGAAACACTTTTGGTAACCTTTTTAAGGTAGCAACCTTTGGAGAATCTCACGGAGTAGCAATAGGCGGAGTAATAGATGGTTGTCCATCTGGAATAAAATTAGACCTAGAAGCAATACAAACAGAACTAAACCGAAGAAAACCTGGGCAGTCTAAAATTGTTACGCAGCGCAAAGAACCAGATACCGTAGAATTTTTCTCTGGCCTTTTTGAAGGTAAAACAACAGGAACTCCTATTGGTTTTGCGATACGTAATACCAATCAAAAATCTCACGATTACTCGCATATAAAAGACTCCTACAGACCATCTCACGCAGATTATGTGTACGATAAAAAATACGGATTTAGAGACTATAGAGGTGGTGGTCGTAGTTCTGCAAGAGAAACAGCAAGTAGAGTAGTAGCGGGTGCAATTGCAAAACAATTTTTGCTTAATATAAAAATTAATGCTTTTGTATCTCAAGTAGGAGAATTAAAACTGACAAAAAACTACAAAGAATTAAACTTAGAAGAAACGGAGTTAAATCCAGTTCGTTGTCCAGATCAAGAAATGGCTGCGGAAATGGAAGCTTATATAAAAGACATAAAAAAGCAAGGCGATACTATTGGCGGTGTTATTACGTGTGTTTTACAAAATGTACCAATAGGCTTAGGAGAGCCAGCGTTTGATAAATTACATGCAGAATTAGGTAAAGCTATGCTAAGTATAAATGCTGTAAAAGGATTTGAGTATGGTAGTGGTTTTAGTGGTGTAGCTATGAAAGGTAGCGAGCATAACGACCAATTTAATGTAGACGGTACTACAAAAACCAACTATAGTGGAGGTATACAAGGAGGCATAAGTAATGGTATGGATATTTACTTTAATGTAGCTTTTAAACCAGTTGCAACAATTATACAACCTTATGAGACTATAGATAAGGAAGGTAATATGGTAAAAACGCAAGGAAAAGGGCGTCATGACCCGTGTGTTGTACCAAGAGCTGTGCCTATTGTAGAAGCAATGGCAGCATTGGTTTTGGCAGATTATACCTTAATAAATAATAGTATTAAGTAAGTTTTAAGGTGAATTTACATTGAATTATTGCTAATAATTGATATCAAAAATTATTGATTCAATTTTATTTGGATGATAACAATCCAAAATGGTATATTACTCACAAAAAATTATAAAATTTTAGTATGAAGAAATTGGAGCTGCATTGGCAGATTATGATTGGGATGGTTTTAGGAATCCTCTTTGGTTTTGGAATGGCACAAGTCGTTTGGGGAAAACAATTTATATTAGACTGGATTGGACCATTTGGACAAATATTTGTAAATCTTCTAAAGTTAATTGCAGTACCATTAATATTAGCTTCATTAATTAAAGGAATATCGGACTTAAAAGACATATCTAAATTCAGAAATATAGGCGTACGTACTATTATTATCTATGTTTTTACTACTATAATAGCTATTTCTATTGGTTTAGTTTTAGTTAATGTTATTAAACCAGGAGAAGGTATTTCTGAAGAGACTATTGCAAAATTAGCAAGTACTTATGCCAATGACAGTAGCTTGCAAGGTAAAATAGCAGAGGCAACTAGTCAAAAAGAAAGTGGGCCATTACAGTTTTTAGTAGATATGGTTCCTAGTAATGCTTTGGCAGCTATGAGTAACAACAAGCTAATGTTACAAGTAATATTCTTCACCATATTTATGGGAATATCTATGCTGTTGGTTGGTGAAAAAAGATCTAAACCATTAAAAAAGTTTTTTGACTCCTTAAATGATGTCATCTTAAAAATGGTAGATTTAATTATGCTAGCAGCTCCTTATGCTGTATTTGCATTATTATGTAAGGTTGTAGTAACAGCAGATGATCCAGAAATTTTACAGAAATTACTATCCTATGCGGGAGTTGTTGTTTTAGGTTTATTACTAATGATCGCATTTTACTGTTCATTGGTATATTTTTATACAAAAAAGAACCCTATTTGGTTTTTAAAACAAATGAGTCCGGCTCAATTGCTAGCTTTTTCTACTAGTTCTAGTGCTGCTACTTTACCTGTAACAATGGAGAGAGTAGAGGAGCACATTGGTGTAGATAAAGAGGTATCTAGTTTTGTGTTACCTGTAGGAGCAACAATTAATATGGATGGTACAAGTTTGTACCAAGCTGTTGCAGCTGTATTTATAATGCAAGTGCTTTGGCCAGAAGGTTTAACTTTAGGGAATCAATTATCTATTGTTTTAACTGCTTTATTAGCCTCTATTGGTTCTGCTGCAGTTCCAGGGGCAGGTATGGTAATGTTGGTAATTGTTTTGGAGGCTATAGGTTTTCCGGCAGATTTATATCCAATAGCATTGGCATTAATTTTTGCGGTAGACAGACCGTTAGATATGTGTAGAACAGTTGTAAACGTAACAGGTGATGCTGCAGTATCAATGATAGTTGCTAAGTCCGCTGGAAAATTACACGATAATCCTAAAGCACGGAATTGGGATGACAATTATGATAAAGTAAAGTAGTAAGCTACTTTTAATATATAAAAAACAGCATCGGACTATTAAGTTTGATGCTGTTTTACTTTTACTACTACATTGTTTTTAAAAACAATAGCTAACACGTCTGTATCTATATTAAATATACCAGGTATAAAGCCCAAGGTATACGCAATATGATCTGGGGTATATTCATAAAAACCTTCACCTAATAACAGTATACTTCTGCTTTGGTTTTTCCAATAAGCATTTTGCTCTCGATAATATCAGCAGATAATTCATAACGTTGCTCAGGAATGTTGTCCCATTTTTGTTGATTAAAATTATATTCAGGGTAGTAAGAAACTATAGCTACAAAACTCAGTATGCTAATTAGGTATAATAGCGGCGCAAAAAGGATAGATAGTCCTATTGCAATAATTCTTTTATACTTTAAAGTAATTTTATTGCTTCTTTTTAAAAGCCAATTAAAAATGAAAAATAAGACGATAGCTATAAATAGAATAATTAGTATTACCACAATTGTAAATTAAGTAAGCCCTTAGAATTAGAACCCTAAGGGCTTTAAAGTTATAAAGATATATTTTTGTTTTTAGGGAATTTAACTTGATAAGAGAAACGTTCTTTTTGCGTTTCTTTACTGTTTAAATGTACCTCCCAGGTTAGTAAACCTTTGGTATCATTGTAATTTGCATTGTACGTTTCTATTTCGCTTACTTTAATTTCTTTGTTTTCAGATAACGGAATTCTGTCCATTAGTTTTATAGTAACTGCTGTGTTCTTATTGTTTTTAATTTCAATATCGTAAGCTCTATTTAAAACACGATTGTTACCAAGTAAAGATTTACTTTTAAAATCACGGTCTTGTTTTCTTGTAACAGTTATTCCTGCATCTACACCTAAAGAAACAACCATTTCTTTTGTTGTTTTATAAGGGTCTATAACTGTTTTACCGGCAAAACCTCCTTTAAAGTAGATGTTAGCTTCACCAGGTAGTAAGTTATATTGTTCCCAGTTTTTAAATGAAGCCGTTAAAAATACATTTTCATTTATAATTGGCACTGCTAAATACTGGTACGTAGTTTCTAGTTTAAAAGTATTTATTTCTATAGCAATTAGATCACCATCTGACTTAATAGAATATGGTTTTTTAATTGCAAAAGTTGTATTGGTTACATCGTCTTGTGTTGTACTCTTTTTTGTAGTTATAACTATAGCTCCGCTACTTGCGCGGTTACCATATACAGCAGTTGCGTTAGAGTTGTTTAAAACCTCTAGAGATTGTATGTCGTCACTATCTATATCACCCTCTATAAAATCTGGCACAGGTATACCATCTATAATATACAAAGGTAGTTTTGGTTCAGAAATGCTCGATGTACCTCTGACTCTTACACCTGCTGCTTTTCCTTGTAGTTTGCTACCATAACCAACTACAACAACTTCTTCTAATGCTTCATTATCTTCATCTAGTTTTGTGTTTATTATAGATGCATAAACTGGAGTCTCAGCTGTTTGCATTCCAATATAAGAAAATACTAATTCACGTCCTCTTTGTACTGCTATTGTATAATTGCCATCAAAATCTGTTTGTGTACCAATGTTGGTGCCTTTTATTACTATGCTGCAGCCAGGTAATGGTTGTCCAGAGGCATCGGTAACTACACCTGTTACTTTTTTTACTGAGGGATTGTAATAATACTTGTTTTTTTTAATTGCTTTAGATTGATAATTATATCCGCTAACAAAGTTTAAGTATTTTGTATCTATAACGGGGCTAGTTGTTTGTGTAACTGGGTTCCCTGTTGATAAATTAATTTTTACATTCTTCCATTCGTTCCCCGTATTTTGGTACACATTGGCTTTGTATTTAAGTTGAAGGTTACTGTTTGTGTTTTCAGATTTAATGTCATACGTTGGTACCCAACCAGCATCAGTAACTATATAAGAAAGTATAAGGTCTAGGTTAATAGCGATAGAAGTATCGAACGTAATAACAAGTTCTCCTTGCGCAACTGCTGGCTCGGCAGTAAGTTCTTTAATCTGTAAATTAAAATCGCTTATAGCTGTATTTTTGTTTTCTATTTCTTTAGTAATAGTAAATATTTCGTCTCTAATTTCTGTAATACGTTTTCTGTAATAGGTGCTAATTTGCTTTAATCTTTCTAAATCTAAACTTTCAGCCGTAGAACTTACTTGTCTGTTTTTAGAAATTAATAACTCTTCTTCTTGTAAGCCAGCAATCCTATTTTTTAAAAGCTCAATTTCTTCAGTTAATTTTTTAGTGCTTTCTATCATTTCTGTAACTTCAGGCATAAGCATAAACTTATCTAAATAATTAATGCCATAATCCATAGATAAAATAGAAACCGACTTTAATCCGGAGATTTGAATGCTATTTTCATCAATTTTAGAAGATAAACCAGTAAATTTCAACTCTGTTGTACCTTCTTTTAATATAAAGTTGCTTGTACGTGTAATTTGTGCGCCACTAAGGTATACCGTTACCTCTTTTATAGCAGAAGGAGTTTTTTTATCGTTTGCTGTTATTGCAATCGGAATTAGTAATAATAAGTAAAGTAGCTTTTTCATAGATATTAGTTTTTTATGGTTGCGTAAACCTAAGTATTGGAATACTTTAAAAAAACTAATAGTGTGTAAAGTGGTCTTTAGGGTGAGTAAAGTTGTTCTTTGGGCTAGTTTACAATTTAGGACTGTTTTTAAAGTTAGTACTGCTAGGAAGTTCAAACAGTTCTAAATCAAAATAAGTAATAGCAGCAAGCAAATGATCAAAAATATCTGACATTATATACTCGTAGTTTTCCCATCGTTTATCGCTACTAAAAGCATAAACCTCTAGGGGTATACCTTGTGGAGTGGGCGCTAATTGCCTAACCATAATAATCATATCTTTATTTATTGCAGAATGACTTTTTAAATAAGTATCCGTGTATTTTCTAAAAAGGCCAATGTTGGTAAGGTTTCTTCCGTTAATTAGGATAGATTTATCTATACTGTTATCCTTATTGTAACCAACTATATTTTCTTGTCTACCTACTATATAATCAGTTATTAAGCTAATTTTTTTAAGTTTTTGAATGTCTTTAGGTGTTAAAAACTTAATACTTTCTTGCTTAATAATAAGTGCACGTTTAATTCTACGTCCAGGAGAATTTGTCATTCCTCTCCAGTTTTTAAAAGAATCTGAAATTAATGCGTAGGTTGGTATTGTTGTAATTGTGTTATCAAAATTCTGAACTTTAACTGTTGCAAGGTTAATTTCTATTACATCGCCATCAGCACCATAATTGTCAAAAGAAATCCAATCGCCAATACGTACCATATCATTAATGGATACCTGTATGCTAGCAACAAAACCAAGAATAGTGTCTTTAAAAATTAATAGTATTACGGCAGATGCGGTACCTAAACCGGTTAAAAACTTCCAAAGTTCTATATCTGTAAGTATAGAAATAGCAAGCAAAATTCCTATAGACCATAAAAATATCATAAATACTTGTATGTAACTGTCTATTGGTTTGTCTTTAAGGTTGGGTAGTGTCTTAAAAAAGTCTTTTAAAGTATTAAGTAAGCTCCTAATTACCCATAAGGTTAATACGATACCAAAAACTTCTAACCCTTTTAAAACTATAACTTGTGCTTTATCAAAACCATTAAAAACAAAAGGCACAGCATTGTAAGCAATAATAATAGGTACTATATGTGCAACATTTCTAGGTACTTTATTCTTTACTAAAAAATCGTCAAAATTTGTTCTAGATATACTTGTAAAACGAGCAAATAAAGAAATAACCAATTTTCTTAAAACATAATCAAAAATATAAAGCGCTATAGCTAATAGTACAAGAAGTATTAATGTGTTTAAGTACTTAGCGTAAATATCACTTACACCCAAGTCTACTAAGTAGTCATGTAGTAAATAAGAAATCTGATTTAAACTGTACATAAAGGTATTTTATATTTTAATGTTAGGTAATAATATAATTTTTTTAATCTAAAAATTTAGATTTTAACTCAGGTGTAGGTATCATACAATTATCTTTTTTTCCAAACCATTTATACCTGTTTTTTGCGATATAGCTATACACCCAGTCTCTAAAAGAAACAGGAATCTGTTCTAAAATCCATAAAAGGCTCCAAATACTCCCAAAATTACGCCCTATTTTTAAAGCTGCGGTAGATTTTAAATAATAAGCAACACTAGGTTCTATTAGTATTATAGAATCTGTTTTTTGTTGATCTATATTTCTTTCTGATATAAATTTTTGACCAATTTCTCCCTGTAGCGTTGCAAACCTAAATTGGTCCTTTTTATCGTGTTTAATAATAAACTGTATAGCGTTGTTGCATAGATTACAAACGCCGTCAAAAAGAATTATTTTTTTAGTTGTATTCACCCTGCAAAGATAGAATACAAAGGTAGATTATCCCTGTTTTTATAATGAATTTAAGAAATAGCACAAATCTGTTTGTTTGCCTAGATTAAGTTTCTTTTTTAATCTGTATTTAGATTTTAGAATGCTATCTGGTAAAACATTAAAAATGGCAGCAATTTCTTTGGTAGATAAGTTCATTCTCAAAAAAGCAGCAAGTCTAATTTCTTTCTCTGTAATGTCTGTGTATATGGCTCTTAGTTTATTGTCAAAATTATTATGTACATCTGCAAAATAAGATCTAAATAAGTCCCAGTCTTTATCGTCTGAAGTTTGCTTTTTAAGTAGCATTAAAATGCGTCTAAACTCTACATTAAATTTTTCAGGATTGTTTTTTAGTTTTTTTAAGTTTTCTATTAACTCTTGAGTAAATGTATTTTTCTGAACCAAATGCACGGTTAGACTGGTTAATTCTTTTTGTTTGTGCTCAATTTCTTTTTTGTGAAGCTCGTTTTGCTTTTTCTGGTTACTTTTATTTTTCTTAATTCTTTGTTTAAAAATAAAGAACAACATTATAGATAAAGAAACACCAGAAAACATACCACCAGCATAAAGACTTTTGGTAAGTGTGTCTACCTTAGATTTTTGGTGTAAATTTTTTATTTCTTCTTTATTTAAAGCTAATAGGGTCTGTTTTTTATCGGTTTCGTAAATAGTTTGTAATTCTTCTATTTGTTGATTTTTATTAGAGTTGTATATGCTATCCTTAAATTTTTGATGTTCTTTTAAATCTTTAATAGCCATATTGGTATTATTTAATTCTTCATAAGCCAAAGATCTTAGCTTGTAGAGATCCATTAAATAATCTAATCTTTTAGAAGGAATAGATTTAGAAATAGCAAGGTCTAAATACTCTATAGCTTTGTTAGGTTCATCTAAATCTATATAAAGGCTACCTAGTTCTTTAAGTACATCTATATAATTAAAAGTAAAACCTTCTCTTTTATGAAAAACTAAGCTTTCTTCTAAGTACACTTTAGATTTTTCAAATTCTCTGGTTTCTCTGTAAAGTGCTCCTATATTTGTGTAGAGCATAGCTTCATTAGATTTAAGACTGTATTCTTTTGCTATTTTTAAACTTTTAGAAAAATTTTCTATAGCGCTATTGTAATTTTTAAGCATTACATAAGAAGTGCCAATTTGCAAATACATATTACATTTCCAAATGTTATCGTTTTCTTCAGTGTATACTTTTAGTGCTTGTTTGTAATAATCTATAGATTCTTCATAATTTTGTACATTATACTGTATTTCGCCTATTCTTGCAATCATATCTGCTTTAAATACAGGATCTGCATCTATAGAATCTAATTTTTTTAAAGCTTGCATATATAGTTTTTGAGATATTCTAAACTGTCCATTACTTAAGTAAACGCTAGCTATGTTGCCAATACAGGAACTTAGTAATTCTATTTCATTATTTTTTTTATAAATTTCTTTAGCTTCATTAAAAAAGAGTAAAGCTTCTTCTTTATTGCTATTTAATCTTTCTATATCCGCTAATTCAGACAAAGCTTTAGCATAAAAAATATCCTCATTTAACTCTTTAGCTAGCGATATAGCTATTCTTTGGTAATAAACGGCAGAATCTAACTTATGTATTACTCTATAAGTAGCGCCAGATTGATATGCGGCATTTAGCATTTTTTTATTGTTACTAATTGACTTAGAAATTTGATAAGCTTTTAACGAATATTTTAATGAAAATTTAGGGTTTTCATACAACAATGTTGAGTACAAATTTTCTAAGACTTCTATTTTTTCTAAAGGATAGGTTTTTGTTTTTAAACTTTTTTCTAAGCTATCTATGGTCTTTTTTGTTTGACTGTAACATAGCGTAGTAAAAAATGTAGCAACGACAATTATTAGAGTTTTCATAAGTAGAATTAAAAAATTTGAGTTAATGAATAATTAAAATAATTGGAGAGTTTATTCTTATTCTTGGGTTCTAAGGTAAAGATTAAATGCTTTAAATTATGTATATCGTAATAATGTCTATTCGGGTAAAGTCCATTGTTTGTCTATAAAATAATGTGTTTTTTTATAATGATATTACTCCGTAAAACTCTGTTTTTGTTGATGTTACAAGATTATTGTGTTGTGTTTTGTTTATTGGTTATTTAATGTGTTTAGAGTAATCATTATTCTTGTTTGTCCATACTTTGTCTATAAGATTTTTTAGGTTAAGCTGGTATTAGCATCTAGTTTTGGTAACACAAATCTTAAAATAATTAATGATGAAAGTAATGTATTTAAATAAGTTAAGAACAAACCTATTGGTGTTTTTAATACTGCTAGCAACGATAATTTCTTGTAATAAAGAGGAAGAAACAAAAACTATTGAAAAAGAAGAAATAGCTGCAGAAACCTTTACTAGTGTTTTGGCTGTTGGTAAAGAATTAGAAAAACCAATAGAAGAAGAAACGGAGGTCAAAAGTACTGATAAAGAAGAAAGTATAACAACAACAGATGATAATGGTCAACCTGTAATTGAAAGTTGGAAATGTACAACTACTACATACGATTTAAAAAAAGGAACTGGTGGAGAAGAGGGATTTCCATTATTTAGTCCTAACGCTAAAATAATTTACCCTGGAAGCCTACTACAGGGTAAAACTCTTAAAAATACAACCCCAGATGTTATATCTGTAGATCGTGCTGGTGGTACTATATCTTATGACTTAGTTAATGGAAATGCCTCTAGTAATGTTACTGTAGATGTTGTCTCTAAAAGTAGTATATATGCAGCAATGAATGAAATTATAGCCACGTCTCCTAATGTAGCACCTGCTAATTTTTCTTTTGAGTACGAGCAAATTCAAAGTAGAGAGGCACTTGCTATTAGTATGGGGTTAGATATTAAAACAGCTTTTGCAAAAGTTGGTGCTAGTTTTGATTTTAAAAACGGTAATAGTAGTAATAGAATTTTAGTTAAGTTAAAACAAACTTTTTACACTATGTCTATGGATTTACCAACTAGTTTGGACGATCTGTTTGCAGACTCTGTAACTCCACAAGAGTTAGCTAAATACGTACAAGAAGATAACCCTGCAACTTATATTAGTGACGTTACTTATGGTCGTGTGTATTATATGTTAATAGAATCTAGCTCATCTTATCAGGAACTTAATGTTGCGGTAAATGCCAGTTTTGGTGCATTTGGCGCTAAAGTAAAAGCAGATTTAGAAGTAGATTATTTAAAAGAGTTAAGTAATCTAAATATTAAAGTAATTGCTTTTGGTGGTGATACAGAATCTACGATCTCTACAATTGGAGAAACAAATTTAAGAACATTGGTTGATTTATTATCTAAAAGTGCAGTAATTGGTTCTGGTTTGCCTATTAGCTATGTAGTGCGTAGTGTAAATACAAGCCAAATAGTTGGTGTACAACTTGCAACAGAGTTTAGTGAAACAGATTGTACTCCTCTTTTTAGTAGTGGTGAACCAATACAAACAAAGCATTGGCGAGGCAATATCCTAAATAAAATGGGGGGTGTAGGAGCAGCATTTGAGCGTAATTCCGGTGAGTTTTTTTTGATAAATAAAACAGGTGATAAATATATGCGCAGTTACAATGGAGAGTTAGATGGACCATTTGATGTAACCGAGCTGTTTGAAGGTGAATTTCCTTTTTTTACAGGTGATAAAAACAGTAATAATTATGATGGGATTGGTGCAATAGTAAATATTAGAAATAATAGTAAAGAAGATAGTATAGATAATGAAAGGCAATTTTTAGCAATTTCAAAAAGTGGTCTGCAATTTAAATACGCTAGCGGAAACTCTTGGGAAGACTTTACAAGTGTAGCAGATCTTTCAGTAGAAAAATTAAATACTCTAGGGAGTAATCCTTTTGGTGTTAGTGGTATTGGAGCAGTGCTAAATGTTTTTTATGAGGTAGAAGATAAAGAGACTGGTTATTATAAAAGTTCTTTACATTTTTTTAATAAAGTCGGTACTAAACAGACTTTATTTTGGTCAGGAAGTAGATATGGAAAAGGTGGAGAGATTAGTGATTCATACGATTTAACATCAACTTTAAGTCAGTATAAAAATTTACCTTTTACGGCTATTGGAGCAGCATTAAGATTTGATGTTGGAGGAAGTAAAAAATATATAATATTTGATATAACAGGAACAAGATATACTATATCTGATATTACATCTACGACCGGCTATTCTCCTGCTTATAGACTATAATTAAAAGAAACAATTAGAAAAGTAATGCTCTGCTACTGTTTCTTTCTTTGAAATTTAGTAACCTACTTATGCTTATTTAAATTAAGATATTATGAAAAAGGTAAAATGACTGTTAGTGGTGTTTACATTAGTTATCTCTTGTCCTAATCAAGAGGATAGCATTGTGTTGCAATCCAAAGACGAATTAAACTTTACAATGTAAAAACTTAATTCGGATAATAATTATACATCAAAACCAAGTAAAGTAGTAGTTGCTCAAAAAAATTCTAGTTAGTCACAAAACCTTAATAATAAAATAAATTTTGTAAGAGAAGCTTATTATAATGCTACTCTAGAAAACGGGAACAAATTATATTTGGCTTACATTTTAGTAGAGCTAATGTAGGGCGTAATTTATTACATATAGTAGACATTAAAAAAGGACATTACTAGAGTTATAAATCTTTAGATAAAGAAATTAATAACTTTTATAAAGGCTGCTATATTAGAATATTAATGCATTTTTTGTTAAAATCAAGATAAGAGTGCAAAAGTAATTAGTGTAATTACAACACAAGTTTTAGGTGAAAATAAAAAAGTATTAAACTTAAAATTTGTTGGTAAAGCTACAGGTTTTTACGATCCTAATGGTACGGAACAGGAATTTTACTTACCAACGGTAGTTTTAAAGGAATAATAGAATAATTTATTAAAATGTGGGAACAGTTGACCTCTAATGTAGTTTTTTAGTTTCTACTGCAATATGTCAACTGTTATTTTTTCCTTAAAGCATGGACAATAACTAAGCATTTCAATTTTTTATTAAAAATAATTTACTGCAATTCAGTAAGTTGAATAAAAGTTAAAGTTTTTAACAACTTTTTTCAATCCTTCTGCGTATATATTTGGGCGTAAGTTTTAACGCTGTAAAATTAAAGTGAAATACTTACTTTTTTTTAGCTAATTTTTAGGTGTCCATATTTTGTCTATGGTTGTTATTTTGTCTTAATAAGATAAAAATATAGTTTAGCTTTTAAATAGTAATTATCAAAATAAAATACATTTAGTCAAAATATTTTTTATTGACTAAGTTTTAAGAGTTGGGGAACAGTCGGCCTCTCAAGTTGTTTTTTTTTAAAACTTTATATACTTGATGCTGGCTGTTTATTTTTTAGCCTGTACCAACTCTAATTTTTCTACATCTACGTTAGTTGTAAATAAACCATAATTTACAATGGCTTTTTTCTTTTCTAAGGTATCTATACTACCAACAGCTTTACCACCTATTAAACGTACTCTGTCGCCAATTTTAAAGGTGTACTTAGGCTTAAGATTTTCTTTTACAATACCCTTTTTCTTTTCTTCTTTTTTCTTTTCACGTATAACTTCAACCTTTTTAGCAACCTCTTCTTCTACTTGCTTCTTTTTAACCTTTTGTGCTTTAACCTCTTTAACCGTTTTCTTTTTTCTTTTGCTATTTTCAGTTTCTACAAGTCGTAGTAACTCAGATATTACTATCTTTTTTTTATTATCCTGAAAATACTTCTCCGCAGCATCATTAACCTTATTACCTAAGTAAATCATACGTTGGTTATGATCGTACAATTCTTGGTAGTTTTCTAGTTTAGATTTTACTTTACTATTTAGCTCCTCTAGGCGTCTAGACTCTTCTCTAGCTTTTGTTTCTTCTTCCTGTAGTCTAGAACCTGTCTTTTCCATTTTACTGCGCTCTTTTTGCATTTTAGCAATGGTGGCATCAAAACGAACTTTACCATGTTCAATCTTTTTCTTAGCCTTATTGATTAAGCTATAAGGAATTCCGTTTTTTTGAGCAACTTCAAATGTAAAAGAACTACCTGCTTGCCCTAACATTAATTTAAAAGTAGGCTCTAAGCTTTTTGCATCAAACAACATATTGGCGTTTGTAGCGTGTGGTAATTCGTTTGCAAGCATTTTTAAATTGGCGTAATGTGTAGTAATTACACCATAAGCTCCACGCTCATAAAAAACTTCTAAAAAGGCTTCGGCTAAAGCACCACCAAGTTCTGGATCGCTACCTGTACCAAATTCATCAATTAAAAAGAGTGTTCTGTCGTTACACTTTTTTAAAAAGCTGTTCATATTTTTAAGTCGATAACTATAAGTGCTTAAATGGTTTTCTATAGATTGATTATCGCCTATATCTGTCAATATTTTTTCAAACAAACAAACAGTACTGCGCTCATGAACCGGAATTAACATTCCGCTTTGTAACATGACCTGAAGTAGACCAATAGTTTTTAGAGTAATACTTTTACCACCAGCATTAGGACCAGAAATAACTATAATTCTGTTATCTTTTTTTAGCTCTATTGTTTGTGGCCACGTTTTTTCATTTTTTCTTGTATTGGTTAAATACAAAAGTGGGTGGTAAGCATCTCGCAAGTACATTTCTCTTTCCTCGCTAATTTTAGGCAAAAGAGACTTGGTGTCTTGGGCGTATTTAGCTTTGGCAGCAGTAATATCTATTTGTGCTAAATACTCTTGGTAAGTTGCTAAAATATAATCAAAAGGTCTAATAGCAGCCGTTAATTCTTTTAAAATACGATTTACTTCTTCCTTTTCATCAAACTCTAAATTGTTTAATTCTCTACTATGGCGTAATGTTGCTTCAGGCTCTATATAAACAATACTACCAGTTTTAGAAGCACCCATAACAGCGCCTTTTACCTTTTTACGGTACATGGCTTTTACTGCTAAAACGCGTCTGTTTTCAACAACAGACTCTCTTATTTCATCTAAATAATCGGCAGAGTTGTAAGAGTTTAAAGCAGATAAAAAGCTACCATTAATTTTGCCTTTTACGGAATTAATTTCTCTACGGATATCATATAACTTATTAGAAGCCTTATCTTTTACTTCTCCAAATTTATCTACAACAGCATCTATTGCATTTGGAATTTCTGGAAGTACATTTAATGTTTCTGCACTTGCAAAAAGTAGCGGGTAATATTCTTTAAATTTTTTAAAGAATTTTGTGTGTACAACAATAGTGCTACAAATAGTACCTATTTTTTTAAACCCACCAATTTCTAAGGTGGCATTTTCTATTTTTAATAAGTACAGTTCTTTGGTAATACTATCAAAACCGTGATTAGGGATGCGATTTTCGTTGACGTAAGATGCTACGTACTCACTTGTTTTACCTAAATGTTCTAGAATCTCTTCTTTACTACTAAAGGGTACTATTTCTAAAGCTAATTCCTTACCTAGTTCGGTGCTACAGCGCATGTTAATGTGCTCTAATACGGTATTAAATTCTAGGTCTTGAAGTGTTTTAGTGTTAATTTTAAGCATTCTATAATTTTAAGCCTTGCAAAGGTAAAGATAAGTGATGAAACTAGAAATTTGAGACTCTCTTTAAAACCATTAAAATCTCCATACTAATATTCTACTTTTTTTATTACCCTGTTCCATTGGTATTGTAAAATGGGTAGCTTTTAATTTTGTTAACTGTTTTTCTAGTTTAGGTAAGTTTTCACTTTTAGAAACTAGGCTAGTAAAAAATGTAACTTCATTTTTAAACAGTACGCTTTCTTTTATTAACCTCTTTAAAAATAGCGCTTCACCGCCATTGCACCAAAGTTCATTTGCCATACCCCCAAAATTAAGTTCCAGCTCATTCTTTCTTTTGCCAAGATTTTTAAGCTTGCGCAATGTACCTTTTGTAGCTTCTTCTTCTGATGCGTGAAAAGGCGGATTACACATTGTAAAATGAAACTTTTCATTCGGTTTAATTATTCCAGAGAAAATGTGGGCATTATTTTTCTGATGTCTAATATCAATTTTATCAACTAAATTAGAGTTAGTAACTACATTGTGCTTGGCAGATGCTACAGCAGTTTCGTTAATATCTGAACCCACCATTTGCCAATTGTAGATTTGACTGCCTAAAATTGGGTAAATACAATTTGCACCAACGCCAATATCTAAACCCTTAATAGGTTGTTGTATGTTTTCTTTGGCAAGTACATCTGCTATATAATGTATGTAATCTACGCGCCCTGGAATAGGAGCAGAGAGGTAGTTTTCTGGAATACTCCAAGAGCTAATGTTATAATGCAACTTTAATAAAGCCTTATTAAGTGCTATAACTGCTGGTTGATTCGCAAAATCTATAGTCTTATTTCCGTATTTATTCGTAAAAACAAACGCTTCTAAATCAGGATATTTTTCTATTAATTCTTTAAATTGATACGGCGTATTATGTAAGTTTTTTGGATGCACTATAACTATTTTTTACAAATGTAAGATGATATCTAAATAGATAGGCTACTTTTTTCTGTATTCTAGTAAAAAGAGTACCTATCTTTGTGCAAAATTATATTATGTCAAAAAAGTTTTCTAAACTGGGTGTAAATGCACCTCTTCAAAAAAGTTTAGCCGAATTAGAGATTACTACTCCCACTGAAATACAAATTAAATCTATACCTGTTTTATTAGAGTCTAACAAAGATTTTGTTGGTCTTGCAAAAACAGGAACTGGTAAAACAGCCGCTTTTGGTTTGCCACTTATACAATTAATTGATACAGAAAATAACAATATACAAGCTGTAATTGTTGTTCCTACAAGAGAATTAGGACAACAAATTTATAGCAATTTAAGTGCTTTTGGTAAATATGTGCCAGAAGTTTCTATTGCATCTGTTTGCGGTGGTACACCTATAAAACCACAAATAGAACGTTTAACACAAAATACGCATATCGTAATTGCTACTCCTGGTAGATTAATAGATTTATTAAAACGAAGTGCTATCAATATAAAAAATGCTAAATATCTTGTTTTAGATGAGGCAGATGAAATGGTTACCTCTTTAAAAGAAGGTTTAGATACTATTGTGGCTGCTTTACCAAAAGAAAAGAGAACAATTTTATTTACAGCAACAATGCCTGGTGCCATTAAACAAATGGTACAGAATTACTTATCTAAACACGTCACTCAGGTAAGTGTAAATATGGAGACCGTTGGTAATACAACTATAGATCACCAATACGTAGTAGTAGAGCCAATAGAGAAATTAGATGTTTTAATGCATTTTTTAAACTCTAGAGAAGGTGAAAGAGGTATTATTTTTTGTAAAACAAAAGCAGCAGTAAACAAGCTTGCTAAAAACTTAGCCATTCATAAATTTTCTTCAGGTGCTTTGCACGGTAGTTTAACACAACCTATTCGTGACCGTATTATGGGGCAGTTTAGAGAGGGACATATAAAAATACTAGTGGCTACAGATTTAGCTGCACGTGGCTTAGATGTAAAAGAGATATCTTATGTTGTAAATTATCACTTGCCAGATGTTTATGAGACCTATGTTCACAGAAGTGGTCGTACGGCTAGGGCAGGTGCAAACGGATTTTCATTAACCGTTTTACAAAAGGAAGAAGAAAAGGAAATTGTAGATTTTGAAAAAGAATTAGGACTTAAGTTTACTAAATTTAAAAAAGCAGATGCAGCTAGTATAGAAGAAAATAATAGTTTGCTTTGGGCTAAAAAGATTTTTAAAACAAAACCTAATCATACTATACCTACAGAGTTTAGAGATAAAATACACACTGTATTTCATCATTTAACAAAAGAAGAATTAGTAGATAAGATACTGGCAAACCATTTAGGACAAACTAAAAATATAGGTTCTGTTTCAGCAGAAGACAAAAACTTTACGTTGTAATAGAACAAGAATAGTATGGCAAATATAATTAAGAATAGGGCAGATATTTTAGAGAAGTTAAATATTCATCAATTAAACCCAATGCAGGAAGAGGCGCTTTCTGTAATACAAAATACCACTAATACGGTACTTTTATCACCTACAGGAACAGGAAAAACCTTAGCGTTTTTATTGCCTTTAATAGATAAGTTAGATCCAGAGCTAGAAGAAATACAAGCTTTGATTTTAGTGCCTTCTAGAGAGTTAGCTATACAAATAGAACAGGTTATACGTTCTATGGGGTCTGGTTACAAAGTAAATGCTGTATACGGAGGTAGAGCAATGTCTAAAGATAAGATAGAGCTTAAACATATACCGGCAATACTAATTGGTACACCTGGTAGAATTGCAGATCATTTTGATAACGAACGTTTTTCTACAAACTTTATTAAAACTTTAGTTTTAGATGAGTTTGATAAGTCTTTGGAAACAGGCTTTGAAGAAGAAATGAAATATATAATTAATCTATTGCCTGCTTTAAATAAACGTATTTTAACATCTGCAACGCAAGGTGTTACAATACCTAAATTTGTGCGTTTAGATAAGGCTGTTACTATAGATTATTTAAAAGAAAATACAAATAAATTAGCAATTAAAACAGTGGTTTCTCCTAACAGAGATAAGCTAAGAACACTATTAAATTTACTTAATCACGAGGGCAATAGTCCAGGTATTATCTTTTGTAATTTAAGAGAAAGTATAAAAGGAGTTAGTAAATTTTTAGATAAAAATAATATTACGCACGGCTGTTTTCATGGCGATATGGAACAGAAAGATAGAGAACGTTCTTTATTAAAATTTAGAAACGGAACCTATGACGTAATTATTGCCACAGATTTGGCTGCCCGTGGTATAGATATTCCAGAAATGAAATATATTATACATTACGAGTTGCCCTATAAAAATGAAGAGTTTATACACAGAAACGGAAGAACTGCACGTGTAAACTCTAAAGGAACAGCGTATATTTTAAAATGGGAAGAAGAGAATCTACCAGATTTTATAAAAAATGTACCAGTAGCAAAAATTAGCAAAACGGGTACTAGAAAACCACCCTATTGGACAACTTTATTTATTTCTGGAGGAAGAAAAGATAAAATATCTAAAGGCGATATTGCAGGTTTGTTTTTTAAGCAAGGAAAGATTAGTAAAGATCAATTAGGAGTTATAGAGCTAAAACAAGATTGTACGTTTGTGTCTGTACCTGCAGATATAGCACCTAAACTTGTAGAAGAATTAAGCAATACAAGGTTAAAGAAGAAGAAAGTTAGAATTAGTATTATTTAATGTATGAAAGAGGAGAATACTAATGCAGACAATGCATTATCACAAGAAGAAATAGATAAGTGTATCGCTGTTTTAGAGCACTTAATTACCAATACAGATGAAATTTTTGAAATTTCTAAAGATAAAAGAACAACTTTAATTAAAGCTGCTGGTCAACTTTCTAGACCAAGTAGGGAAGAGTTTTCTCGTAGAAAAAAAGACGCTAAAAAAGCACAAAAACGTAAACAAGACTCTAGAGACCGTAATGCTCGTAAAGAAACGGGAATACGTAGTGCTCGTGAAGCAGTTGTTTTTGTTGCTCCTAAATTATTACCAGAGGCAGATTTATCTAATCAAAAAGAGCTGGAGTTAGAGTCGGCAAGAAACTGCTACGTTTGTAAAGATCTGTTTACCAAATTGCACCATTTTTATGATCAAATGTGTACTAGTTGTGGTGATTTTAACTATGCTAAACGTTTTCAAACAACAGAATTAAAAGGTCAGGTTGCTGTAATAACAGGTTCTAGATTAAAAATTGGGTACCATATTACGTTAATGTTATTACGTGCAGGAGCTACTGTAGTTGCAACAACAAGATTTCCGGTAGATTCTGCTTTACGTTTTTCTAAAGAAGAAGATTTTACACAATGGGGACATCGTTTAAAAATTCACGGTTTAGATTTAAGGCACATACCTAGTGTAGAGATCTTTTGTAATTTTATAGAACAGAAGTATGAGAATTTAGATATCCTTATCAATAATGCAGCGCAAACAGTACGTAGACCAGCAGGTTTTTATACGCATTTAATGGCTAATGAAGA
Organism: Cellulophaga sp. 20_2_10; assembly: GCF_023476645.1. Taxonomy (GTDB): domain Bacteria; phylum Bacteroidota; class Bacteroidia; order Flavobacteriales; family Flavobacteriaceae; genus Cellulophaga. The sequence continues at coordinate 451,835 of NZ_JAMCOJ010000001.1, read as the reverse complement.
AACACCAATTTCAGACTTACCAAAGTATGCAGCAGATTTACTGCAAGACCACGTTGGCTGTATGCATGAGCTAAAAACTTTAACTTCTGGTGCATCTTCAAATAAAAATATGCCAGTTACTTGGCACGGACCAGAACCAGGAATAGGAATTAGAGCATCTGCTAAGTTGTCTCAAATACCATATAGTTTTGACAATTCATTACAAACATCAGAGGTTTTCCCAGAAGGTGAGTTAGATGCAGATTTACAACAAGTAGATTTACGTAAAACAAATAGCTGGCGTTTAAAACTTGGAGAAATAGAAACTACAGAAATGATAGAAGTGCAATTGGTAAACTCTGTTGCACCGTTTGTTCTTTGTAACCGACTTTCTGAAGTAATGAAGAAAGAGAATACAGGTAAAAAGCATATTATAAATGTTTCTGCTATGGAAGGTAAATTTCATAGATTCTTTAAAGAAGACAGGCATCCGCATACCAATATGGCAAAAGCGGCTTTAAATATGCTTACACATACTGCTGCAGGTAGTTTAGCTAAAGATGGAATTTACATTAATGCTGTAGATACGGGTTGGGTTACAGATGAAGATCCAGCAGAATTATCTAAAAGAAAAGCAGAATTACATGATTTTCAACCTCCTTTAGATATTGTAGATGGTGCAGCACGTGTAATGGATCCGTTAATAGATGGTATTAATACTGGAAAACATTGGAGTGGTAAATTTTTAAAAGATTACAGACCAATAGACTGGTAAAAAATTATATCAAAAATTCTTTAATAGATGTGTTAAACTTGTGTTACTACTTGTAAAACACACCTTATTGGTTGTGGTTTTCTTTATTTTTAAAGTATCATTTAAATCTTAAATTGTTACTACAGTTTAATTAAAACTACACATTATTATGATAAAACCTAGAGAAAAAGCACCAGAATTAAATATAGAATTGGTGAATGATACTACGTGGAAGTTAAGTGAACAATCACCAGAAAACTTTACTTTAATTCTTTTTTATAGAGGTAAACACTGTCCTGTTTGTCAAAAACAATTAGAGCAGTTACAAAAAATACTTCCTAAATTTACAGAACGTGGCGTTAATGTAATAGCTATTAGTTCTGATACAGAAGAAGTAGCAAAAGCAACACATAAAGAATGGGCTATTGATGATATTCCTCTTGGTTATGGTTTTTCTATTGAAGAAGCAAGAAAATGGGGATTGTTTATTTCTAGTGGAATAAAACAAGAACCAGAATTTTTTACAGAACCAGGCTTATTTTTAATAACGACAGATAGCACAGTGTATTGGGAATCTATACAGTCTATGCCTTTTGGACGACCAGAATTTAGAGATGTATTGGGAGGAATTGATTATATTTTAAAAGCAGATTATCCTGCAAGGGGAGAAGCTTAGATTATTTTTAATCTGTAATGATGTAAAAACCTGGATTTAAGTGGGTAATATTAAAGAGATTTAAGTCCAATAAATTAACAAAATATTACTTAGATACAGTCGCAATATTAACTTTAAGTTAACTGATACTAAAGTGGTTAAAAAAATTTGGTAGTTTTATTCTTATGTATTAATTTTGTTTAAATTAATTATTATAAATACAATACAATGAGTAAAGGAACAGTAAAATTCTTCAACGATGAAAAAGGATTTGGTTTTATCACAGAAGAAGGTTCAGGTAATGATATCTTTGTACACATCTCTGGTTTAGTAGACGAAATTCGTGAAGGCGATGAAGTTGAATATGAGATTACAGAAGGTAAAAAAGGTTTAAACGCAGCAAACGTAAGAGTTTTATAACATATACTAGTAAAAGCTTTAAACTAAGAGTCTATTCGAAAGAATAGACTCTTTTTTTTGTCAAATATTTAACGTAAATCAAAGCTTTTATCAACCTATAAAAACGTCCTTATTTTGTACCTTTATGCTACAATTTAAACTTATGGGAAATAGAAAAAAAGTAGTGATTATAGGTGCTGGTTTTGGCGGTATTACTATAGCAAAAGCTTTTAAAGACAAAAATGTAGATGTACGTCTAATAGACCAAAATAACTATCATAATTTTCAGCCTCTAATGTATCAAATTGCTACGGGAGGTCTTGAGCCAGATAGTATTGCTTACCCAGTTAGGCGCATTTTTAGAGGATATAAAAATGTTACTTTTAGGATGGCAAACGTTATGTCTGTTAATTCAGAAGCTAAAGAACTAGAAACCTCTATAGGTACAATTAATTATGACTATTTAGTTATTGCAACAGGGAGTCAAAATAATTTCTTTAATTTTGAGCCTATAAAGGATGAGTTGCTAACCTTAAAGTCTATTCCGGATGCTTTAAACTTAAGAAGTTATATTTTTCAGAATTTAGAAAAAGCATTGGCTAAAAAAGATAAAGAACCTTTAGATGAAATTTTAAATATTGCTATTGTTGGTGGCGGACCAGCTGGTTTAGAACTCGCAGGTGCTTTGGCAGAAATGAAAAAACACGTGCTACCAAAAGATTTCCCAGATTTAGATATCTCTAAAATGAGTATAAACCTTTATGAGGCTTCTCCTAATTTATTAAATGCAATGTCTAAACAGGCATCTGCTAAGAGTTTATTGTACTTAACTAACTTAGGTGTTAATGTACATTTAAACTCCAGAGTAAGTTCTTATAAAGACAATAAGCTAGAAATAGACGATAAAAGTTTTTATACAGATACTGTAATTTGGACAGCTGGTGTAAAAGCAGCTCCAATAGATGGATTACCAAAAGATGCAATAATAGGAGGTAACCGCATAGCAGTTGATGCGTATAACCAAGTTGTGCAAACTAAGGATGTTTTTGCTATAGGTGATGTAGCAGCTCATATTTCTGAAGATGAACCTCGTGGACTACCAATGTTAGCACCTGTTGCACAGCAACAAGGAACGCACTTAGCTAAAAACATAATTAACCTTTGTGAGAATAAGCCTTTACAGCCATTTGTATATAAGAATAAAGGTGTAATGGCAACAATTGGACGAAAAAAAGCAGTCGTAGATTTACCTAAATGGAAGTTTCAAGGAACGTTTGCCTGGTTGGTTTGGATGTTTATACACATTATGTCTTTAGTCGGATTTAAGAATAAATTGTCTGCTTTTATGGGGTGGATGACTAATTACTTTACCTATGACAGACCCTTAGGATTAATTATTAGACCTTTTAATAAAAGAAAATAACACGCTATTATTGTTATATAGGTTGATAATCAATTAAAAAGATGTAATTTCGCGGCTGGTTTTAAAAAAAGTACCTGAATGAAACGAATAAATCAATACAAGAAAATGTTCTCTGTGGAGAATAACATAGAACTTAAGTCATTGAAAACTAGTTACAGAAACTTAGTAAAAGAATGGCATCCAGATAAGTTTCAAGAAGGAGACGCTAAGCGTGAAGAAGCAGAAATAAAGAGTAGAGAAATTATAGATGGTTACCATTTTCTTGTAAGTATAGCTCCAGAAACTAAAGTTGCTAGTGCAGAAGAATACAAAGCATTAACAAATACTTCTGGTATTTTAGATTTTCAACACAATGGTCAGCTTTTAGAAGTTACCTTTTTGGATGGTACTACCTATGAGTATTTTGGAGTTCCTAAAAAAATATATGTAAAAATGATAAACTCAGATAAGATTTATCGTTTTGCAAAACGTAACATATTTGATTCTTACATGTACCGTAAGTCTAAAAAAACAACACAAGAAGCATAGTAGCTTAATTATTTAAGTTGTGTTTTGTAAAAAGCTTTATAATAAATAGTTACTATTTATTATAAAGCTTTTTTTATGTTTTAAAAGTATAGCTCTACCTTTAATCTATAAAAAAAAGAGCGTGTAAACTAATTGTCTACACGCCCTTTTTAAGAAAAAATGGAATCTTTATTTATTTAATTCTGCAACTAATTTTTCAGCAACTAACTCAGACGATGCCGGGTTTTGACCTGTAATTAAGTTACCATCTTGAATTGCGTAAGCAGCCCAATCTTCTTTTTTGGAATAAATACCTCCGTTTTCTTTTAGCATATCTTCAACTAAAAACGGAACAACATCTGTAAGTTGTACAGCAGCTTCTTCAGTATTTGTAAATCCAGTTACTTTTTTACCTTTTACCAATGGGTTACCATCTGTACCTTTAACACCTTTAAGTGCAGCCGGAGCGTGACATACAAATGCTACTGGTTTTTTCTGTGCGTTAAATTTTTCAATTAATGCAATAGATTTTTCATCATTAGCTAAATCCCATAATGGCCCGTGACCACCTGGATAAAATACAGCATCAAAATCATCAGCATTCATATCTGCTAAAACCTTTGTATTTGCAATTTTAGCTTTTGCATCTGCATCGTTGTTAAAACGTTCTGTATCTTCAGTAGCAGCATCTGGAGAATCACTACTAGGATCTATTGGTGCAGCACCACCTTTTGGTGTTGCTAAAGTAATTTCAGCTCCTTTATCTAATAGTGTATAATATGGGTTTGCAAATTCTTCTACCCAGAAACCAGTTTTTTTACCAGTATCGCCTAATTTATCGTGAGATGTTAATACAAATAATACTTTCATTTTTTTATCTTTTTTAAGTTCTGTTTTTTCTTCTGAAATTTTTTCAGAAGACTGTTTCTCTTTTTTGTTATTGCAAGCTGTAACTGTTACTATTACTAGTGCTATAACTATTGTTTTAATAAAATTCATTAAACTTATTTAGTATGCCATTTTTACTATCTTTTCTGCATCTTCAGGCATTAAAGACTGGTGTTCTCCTAATTTCCAACCACGTTGAGTAAAACGTTTTGCAATTTCTTCTGCAGTTCCTTCGTAATCTTTAGTATAGTCAGATAATTTGGTGTCTATACCTAATTGATGAAAGAAAGCTTCAGTTTTTTCTATTGCCGCATATGCCTTGTCTTCTTGGCTACCTTCGGTAACATTCCAAATACGTTCTGCATATTGTGCTAGTTTTTCTTTTTTAGCTTCAAAATTATACTTGTAATGACTAGGAGTAACTACAGCCAATGTTCTTGCGTGGTCTATTCCAAAAAGAGCAGTTAACTCGTGTCCCATCATATGTATAGCCCAATCTCCAGGAACCCCTTGTTGTATTAACCCATTTAAAGCCATTGTACAGCTCCACATAAAGTTAGATGCAGCTTCGTAGTTTGTAGGATCTTTAATAACAGTAGGAGCAACCTCTACTAATGTTTGCAAAATACTTTCTGCAAAACGGTCTTGGAGTAAACCGCCGGCAGGGTAGGTCATATACTGCTCTAAAACGTGCGTAAAAGCATCTGTAATACCATTTGCTAATTGACGCTTAGGAATAGATGTAATTACCTGTGGATCTAGTATAGAAAAAGTAGGAAACAATGCTGGACCTCCCATAGAAAGTTTTTCTTTTGTTTCTTTTCTAGATACAACTAAACCAGAATTCATTTCAGACCCTGTTGCAGGTAAAGTTAATACTGTTCCAAAAGGCAATCCCTTGCTAGGACGTTCTTTATTTTTTAGCATATCCCAAGGTTCTGCACCATCATATAAAGCAGCAGCAGATAAGAATTTAGTTCCGTCTATCACAGAACCACCACCAACAGCTAACAAATAGGTGATTTTTTTGTCCTTAATTACTTTTAAAGCATCCATTAAAATAGAATACTCAGGATTTGCCGGAATACCACCAAACTCTGTAATGTCTACTTTTGCTAAAGCAGTTTTTACTTGGTCGTAAATTCCGTTTTTCTTAATACTACCACCACCATAAAGTAATAAAACTTTAGCATCGGCAGGTATTTCTGCAGTTAATTTTTCTATAGTATTTTTCCCAAATATGATTTTAGTTGGGTTTTTATATTCAAAATTGTTCATTTTCTTTGTTTTTTAAGTTGATAAAAAATCTAATTTTTAAATTTTCACAATCATTTTTCCTTTGTTTTTTCCATCGAATAAATCGATAAAAGCACTTGGGATATTTTCAAAGCCGTTAACAACAGTTTCAGAATAGGTTAATTTACCTTCTGCTAACCAAGTTGATAATTCCTTCATTGCTTCAGGAAACTTATCTGCGTAGTTAGATACAATAAACCCTTGCATTAAGGCACTATTTTTAACTAAAAACGGTTGTACACTTACACTTTGTGGTAACTCGGTATTATTATATACAGATATAGCTCCGCAAATAATCATCCTAGCAAACTTGTTTATATTAAAAAGCACAGCATCAGATATTGGTCCGCCTACATTATCAAAATAGATATCTACACCATTTGGAGCAGCTGCTGCAATTGCAGCTTTCATATCTTTAGTAGTATTGTAATTAATACCAGTATCAAAACCAAATTTAGATGTAAGCATTTCTACCTTTTCATCTGTACCAGCAATACCAATTACATTAAGTCCAAGAATTTTTCCTATTTGCCCAACTACACTACCAACAGCACCAGCAGCACCAGAAACAACAAGTGTCTCGCCTGTTTTAGGTTTACCTATTTGGTTTAAGCCTAAGTAAGCAGTTAAGCCTGTCATCCCTAGAACACCTAAATATGTGCTTAAAGGAGCTTTAGAACCATCTACTTTTAAAAGTCCTTCGCCGTTAGATACTTGCTTTGTTTTCCAATCTAACATTCCGGAAACAAAATCTCCTTCTTTAAACTTGTCGTTTTTAGAAGCAAGTACTTTTGCAACAACACCAGAATGTACGGGTTTATTTAACTCAAAAGGAGGGACGTAAGACTTTGCATCGCTCATTCTTCCTCTTAAGTAAGGATCTACAGATACGTAAGTTGCTTCTAAAAGCAACTCACCATCTTTAATCTTTACATCAGATTCATCCGTTACAAATTCAAAATCTGATACTGAAGGCTTCCCTACAGGTCTGTTTTTTAATAAAATTGTCTGAATCATATTTTTTGTTTTTATTCTATTACAGTTACTAAATCTTCTGTACTATTACGTACTTTAACTAAATTTACCAACCAATCTTCTTCTGTTTTTCTATATCCCAATGGTAATAAAACGGCACTACGTAATCCTTTTTCGCGTAATCCTAAAATTTCGTCTACAGAAGCAGGATCAAAACCTTCTAGTGGAGTAGCATCTACACCTTCAAAAGCAGCAGCTATAATTGAGTGAGCAAAAGCAATGTATGCTTGTTTTGCAGCGTGATTAAAGTTTTCTTCGGCATCTCTCTGTGGATACATATCTAACAACATTTTTCTGTAGTTTTCCCAACCTTCATTTTTAAAACCACGGATATCGTTTGTTAAATCGAACATTCTATTAATACGTTCAGGAGTATAGGTATCCCAAGCGGCAAAAACTAATAGGTGAGAGCAGTCTGTAATTACAGATTGGTTCCAAGCTATTGGTTTAATCTTTTCTTTAATTTCTTGATTTTTTACTACAAAAATTTCAAAAGGTTGTAAGCCACTAGATGTTGGTGCTAAACGCGCTGCTTCAATAATTCTATCAATTTTGTCTTCAGCTACTTTTTCACCATTCATTGCTTTAGCAGCGTATCTCCAATTTAATTTATCTAATAATTCCATTTTTTCTGTATTATATATTTAGTTTATATGTTTTTGTTTTATGCTTTAATACTATTCCAAGCTGCCAAATAAGACTGTTCTATATGCTCCTTAGTTAATGTAATAGCTCCTCTTTTTTGAGAAATAATTAAAAAAGACAGCGGAATAATAGTGTAGGCATATAAAATGTGATCTGACATCGGTTTTATTAAACCTTCCTTTTTACCTCTTCCCCATAAATCTAATAAGGTCTGAAAATGTTTAATGCCAACTTCACGACTAGGTTCATCTATCATCGGTGTATTATCACACTGCGCTAAAAACATTGCCTCTTCACAATGTTTAAATTTAAAGTCTGCAATTCTGTTCCAAATTAATTTAAAACCTTCTTCTACTGCCATATCCTCCTTAAACGTTTCAAAGGCATATGCCGTAAATTTTTCTTTTACTTCTATATATGTCTTATTAACTAAATCTTGTTTGTTTTCAAAATACAAGTAAATAGTAGCAGGAGAAACATTCGCCATTTTGGCAACCTTAGACAAAGGAGTTGCGTGGAAACCATTATTATTAACCAACTCTATAGTTGCTTTTATCAATGCATTACGCTTGTCTATACTCTTTTGTAATTTTGCCATTATGCTTTTATTTTATATAGTTTATAAGACAAGGCAATTAACACTAACTGAATAGGTAATCTTATTAATGCGGCTTCGTGACTACCAATTGCTGGTGTGTCTGAAAATACATCCCAAATGTGTATAGGTAAAAAAAGTAACATTAAAATACAGATTGCTAAGGCAGCTTTTTTAGTATACTTTGGAAAAAGTAATAAAACACCCAAAGCAACTTCTAAAATTCCTGATGCATAAATGATAGCGGTTTTAAAAACCAATACATCTGGCACAAATGGATTAAAAAAGTCTGGATTTACAAAATGCTGACTACCTGCATATATCATAAATACTGCAAGAAGTAGTTTTAAAATGTTCCAAATTAATTTCATGTCTTTGTTTTGATAGTACAAAGATATATAAAAATGAATGTTCATTCTCTTTTTTTAACATTATTTAATATCAAATTAACACAGACGTTAAAAAAGGACTACATATGGGTACTAGTTATTTGGCCAGGAGTAAGGTTGTCTAATGTGATGTCAGCAATCCGTACACGCACTAAGCGTAGCGTAGGAAAGCCGACAGCAGCAGTCATTTTGCGGACTTGTCTAAATTTCCCTTCGGTTATACAAATACTAATCCAGCTGTTAGGTCTATGTCTACCCAATCTAATTTTTGAATCTGGTGCTGGCAAATGTATGGGCTCATCAATATGCTTAACATTGCAAGAATTGGTAGTATATGTGGTACCATTTAAACCAATTTGTACTCCATTTTCCAGTTTGGCTATAGCTTCATCAGTAATTAAACCATCTAATTGTGCGTAATACTCTTTCTCTATTCCAGACCTATTTATGGTATCACTTAATTTTCCGTCTGTTGTAAGTAGAAGTAGGCCTTCAGATTTTTCATCTAAACGACCAATAGGCATTATGCCATCAGGGAAAGTATGAAATTCAGATAAAAATTTCTTTTTAAGTTGATTATTGTCATTACTAGCCAATTGACTAAGTACTCCGTAAGGCTTGTACATTTTATAGTGAAGATGCTTAGGCATAAGGTAAATCAAATTAAGACACAAAAATAATAAGAATATAGACAGTAGATCTATTGTATACGATCTAATAAATATTAAGATAATTTTAAGAGTATAGCCTTGGTAACAAAAGTATCTTTATATTCAATTTTTAAAACTTATTATTAATGAAAAATATTTATGCAGTAGCACTTGTTACTATTTTGTTTGCCTCGTGTAAAGATGGTAAGACTAAAACAGAAACAACTACCGAAAACACTATGAATACAAAAGAAAACCCCTTACTAGTAGAAAGTAAGCTGCCTTATGGTGCGCCTGACTTTACATTAATTAAAAACGAACATTTTAAGCCGGCATTACAACAAGGTATAGCTGCACAGAATGAAGCTGTAGCAAAAATTGCAAATAATGCAGAAACAGCAACCTTTGATAATACTATTTTAGAATTGGAAAAGAGTGGTACACAATTACAAAGTGTACAAAATATATTTTCTGGACTTACAGGAGCACATACTAATGATGAGTTACAGGCTGTACAGGAAGAAATGGCTCCAAAATTTTCTGAATTACAAGATGGTATTTATTTAAACGAAAACCTATTTAAGCGTGTAAAAGAGCTTTATGTAAAAAGAGATAGTTTGGTCTTGGATCCTGAATCTTATAAATTATTAGAAACCTATTTTGAAGCTTTTGAAAAAGCAGGGGCAAACTTAAGTTCTGCAGATAAAGAAACGCTAAAAACATACAATACTAAGTTAGCAACGCTAATTAATACTTTTAATAAAACATTATTGGCAGCCAATAATGATGGAGCTTTAGTTTTTACCAATAAAGAAGATTTAGCTGGTTTAACAGAATCTCAGTTAAAATCTTTAGAGAATAAAGATGGTGAAGGTTGGAAAATTCCATTGCTAAATACAACGCAACAACCATTATTACAAAGTTTAGAAAATAGAGCTACTAGAGAAAAAATATTTAAAGCATCTTGGACTAGAGCAGACGGATCTAAAAATGACACAAAAACTATAATTACGCAAATTGCCGAATTAAGGGCTAAAAAAGGAGCATTATTAGGTTTTGCTAATTATGCAGAATGGAGTTTACAAGGAACTATGGCAGAGAAACCAGAAAATGTATTTAATATGTTTAATGGCCTAATACCGTCTGCTACTGCAAAAGCAGAGAATGAAGCTTCTGAAATTCAACAAATGATTACCAAAAACGGCGAGGATTTTACCTTAGCTGCTTGGGATTGGAACCGTTATTCGGAAATGGTTAAAAAAGAAAAGTACGACTTAGATGAGAGTGCTATTAAACCATATTTTGAAATTAAAACTGTTTTAGAGAAAGGTGTTTTTTATGCAGCACAACAACTTTATGGTATTACTTTTAAAGAACGTAAAGACATACCTACCTACCATAAAGATGTTATGGTATATGAGTTGTTTGAAGAAAACGGAGATCAATTAGGGTTGTTCTATGCGGATTACTTTGCAAGACCTAGTAAAAGAGGTGGTGCTTGGATGAGTAATTTTGTAACACAGTCTCATTTGTACGATAAAAAACCTGTAATATATAATGTATGTAACTATCCTAAGCCTGCAGAAGGTGATCCGGCTTTAATAACATATGATGAAGTAAGTACTATGTTTCATGAATTTGGACATGCATTACATGGATTTTTTGCAAATCAAGAATATCCTTCTTTATCTGGAACAGCTGTAGCTAGAGATTTTGTAGAGTTTCCTTCTCAATTTAATGAGAATTGGGCCTTGTATCCAGAAATATTAAAAAACTATGCATTGCACTATAAAACTGGTGAACAAATACCACAGGCTCTACTAGATAAAATTAAAAAGGCTGGTACGTTTAATCAAGGATATAGTTTAACAGAAAACCTTGCTGCCTCTAATTTAGATATGCAATGGCATACTATTGCTGCAGATGCGAATGTTACAGCAGCAAATGCATTTGAAAAAGATGCATTACACAAAACAAAATTAGATGTTGTAAGCGCTGTACCACCACGTTACAGATCTACTTATTTTGCACATATATTTGGTAGTGGGTATGCTGCCGGATATTATTCTTATTTATGGACAGAAATGTTACATCATGATGCTTACAACTGGTTTGAGAACAATGGTGGTTTAACGCGTGAGAACGGACAACGTTTTAGAGATATGGTGCTTTCTAGAGGTAATACGGTAGACCTAGAAGCAATGTATAAAGATTGGAGAGGTAGTGACCCTAAAATAGAACCAATGTTAAAAGCACGTGGTTTAAAATAAACGAATACTATATTAAATAAAAAGGAGCCCTTTAAAGGCTCCTTTTTTGGTTTAAAAATCGGGGATTACTGTTTTTTCTTATAACAGTATATTGTTTCTTGTACGGTAAACCAACAGAAGTAGAATATACCAACAGAGAATAAAATATCGCCCACCATGCGCAACCATTTTAAGGTTTGTATTGTTGGTGAGTATAATAAGTCTGACGTTCTAGCAAAAGAATATCCTTGAGTGATAGAAGTATATGCTTGTATAATACCAATTGGTAATAAACTTAGTAATACCATAGTAATTAAACCTATATTTAAAAACCAAAAGGCTCTTTTTAGCTTTTTACTATCCCAAGCTCTGTCTGAATAAAAACGGAGACACATTATAATAAAGCCCATTCCTAGCAAGCCATACACCCCAAACAAAGCAGTATGTGCGTGCACTGCAGTTGTATTTAATCCTTGTATGTAATATAAAGCAATAGGAGGATTAATTATGAACCCGAAGACACCAGCTCCTAAAAAGTTCCAGAAAGAAACAGCCATAAAGAAAAATATTGGCCATTTGTATTTTTGTATCCATTCTTTACTTTTTAATAAATTCCAATGTTCTCTAATTTCAAAGCCCATTAAAGTTAAGGGCACAACTTCTAATGCACTAAAAGTAGCACCCAATGCTATAGCTTGTACGGGTGTTCCTGAATAGTATAAGTGGTGTAGTGTACCTATAATACCACCTGCTAAAAATATAGAAGCAGAGGCAATAGAAACTTTACCTGCTGTTTTTGTTGATATTATTTTCATTCTAGAAAAGATAAAAGCGATAACTACAGTGGCAAAAACTTCAAAGAAACCTTCTACCCAAAGGTGTACCAACCACCATCTCCAATAGTTAATAACGGGTAAGCTACTGTTTTCGCCATACATTAATCCTGAAAAGAAAAACATACCAATAGCCATTACAGATAATAGCAATATAATAAGTAGGTGTTTAGACTCATCATTCTTTTTTATAGCAAATAAGATATGTCTGCTCACCATTATTACCCAAAGTACAAGTCCAACTCCTAAGAATATCTGCCAAAACCGACCTAAATCCATATACTCATATCCTTGGTGACCAAAGAAAAAGTTAGTGGTTAAGTCTAAAAATTGATGTACACCAAGCCATTCTCCCAGCATAGAGCCTAAAACAATTATAAGTAAGGCTATAAATAAAAAGTTAATACCAAAAACTTGATATTTCATTTCTTTACCAGATATCATAGGAGCTAAAAATAAACCAGTAGCCAACCATGTAGCAGCAATCCAGAATACAGCTAATTGTGTGTGCCAAGTTCTAGTAATAGAGTAGGGCAAGAAACTAGATAAATCGAATCCAAAAAAAGCCTGACCTTCTACGGTATAATGTACTGTTAGTATACCTAAGACTACTTGTAATGCGATTAAAAAGCATATTATTAAATAATATTTTAATACTGCTTTTTGAGAGCGTAACATTTTTAAACCAATTAAAGGATCCGTGTCTGGTTTGGTAATAGAATCTCCTTTTTCGTGATTTTTTAAATAGTAAAACGTAAGTATACCAATAAATAGCAGTAATAAAACAATAGACAAACCAGACCATATAATAGAAGTATCTGTTATATTATTATCTATTAATGGTTCGTGTGGCCAGTTAGATGTGTATGTATAATCTTTACCCGGTCTGTTTGTACTAGCCGCCCAAGATGTCCAAAAGAAAAATGCATTTAATTGCTTTAATTTTGCCTTGTCAGTTAAAGCGCCTACTGGTATTGCATACCTTTCGTTACCATTTGCAAAAATACTGCTATAGTGCTCACTATTGTTTAGTATAGCCGCAACGCGAGCTTCAGAAATTGATATAGTTTTAGTGTCAGGGTTATAAGAATCTGTTTTTATATCTTTTATTAACCTGGCCTTTAAAGCAGCTTTCTTTTCTACATCTAAATTAGCATAGGTACTATTAAAATCTCGTTTAGACCAATGTTCTAAGATGTATACAGCTTCTTTGTGTATCCAGTCTGCGGTCCAATCTGGTGCTACATAACTACCATGGCCCCAAACAGAACCAACTTCCATACCACCAATAGATTCCCAAACATTTTGCCCAATTTGTATATCTGCTTTAGTGTAAAATATTTCACCTGTTTCTTTTACTATTACTTGCTCTGGTATAGGAGGCTGAGTTTGATATACTTCTGTACCAACCCAAATTAGTACTATAAACGAGAGCACGACTACGCTTGTAAAAGCTATCCAAATTTTTCTCATTGTATCGGTTTTTAGTTGTTTAGTACTTTGTTTACGCGGTCTACTGTATCTGCTTTAGAGATAGACAACCTAACAATAGCATCTTCTGTACAGACTAAATCATGTGGTATATTACTTTCTAGACTTAGTAAATCTCCTTTTTTAAGTAGGTGTTTTTCATTATGTACACCAAATTCTATTTCACCTTCAAAGATTTCTACTACAATAGGGTAGGGCGCTTTATGCTCTTTCATTACGTTTCCTTTTCGCATTAAAATTCTTATTTCTTTGCTTACTTCTGTTTCCATTAGTAACTGTAAAGAGGGTTTTCCATCCTTATAGATTTTATCCTGTGTTAATGAAGCTGTTATCATAATTGTTAATTTAAATAGTTATTTATTTGTTTAAAAAAGATAAAATTACCTTTTTATCCTTTATTGAATTAAAAGTTTTATATTTTGAGATGAAATATATCAGAATTCATATCCTTAACCACCATAGATAGAGTATTTGTTTCTAGCATATTTTTAAGGTTTTCTCTAATTTTTACAAATTTAAAGTGAAGAGGACAGGGCTCTTTTTCGTTACATTGATGCAGTCCTAAGCCACATCCGGTATAAATAGAATCTCCATCTAAAACGGATACAATATCACTTAACTTAATAGTTGGTAAATTTTCTTTCTCTATAAAAAAACCACCATAGGGACCTTTAGAAGACTGTACAAATCCGCTTTTTGTTAATTGTTGTAAAATTTTTGCGGTAAAGGCCTGTGGCGAATCTATAGATTCAGATATGGTAGTTAAACTAACCTTTGTATCTGCCGTAGATTGCTTTGCAATAAAGAGTACTGCTCTAAGTCCGTATTCGCAAGATTTTGAAAACATACAATTATTTTATGATACAAAACTATACAATATTTTAATAGAGGACAAAATTATCCTTTATTATTTTTAAATAAAAAAAGGAGCGATTACTTAGGGTAAGTGATCGCTCCTTTAAACTTAAGTATATGTTAGAATTTTAGCTTTGCTTTTTGCTAATTAATCCTCCTTTTGCACTGTCTACAGTAACGGTAACTTTTCCTCCACCCTTAACAATCCACCTAACTTTAATAATGCTGTTACCAGGAATATTATCAACCTTAATTTTATTAGGATTGTTTTTTTGCTCTGTAGTGATGTTAAAATCATCGTTATCTACAATCATCCCAGCTAAAACAGGAGCTCCAGATAAAGAAATATAATCTGGTCTTTCTATTTTGTATTTTAGATCTTGACTAGCGTGTGTAGGCATTAATCTATCATTTTTTATAATAGCAGTAATTTCTTTTAATCCGTTGCCAATAGATTTTTCTGTAATACGATCTACAGAGAGTAGTGGCATATGATACGCGTGGTAAAAAGTAAACACCATATTTCTATGCGCTTCTTCTTCTAGTAAAAAACCAGGAGTAGCTCTACCAACATTTTTTCTAAAGCCACCAATTTCTATTTCTCCGTATGTAGGGTGGTTGTATGCTTTCCAATTGGTAAATCCGTCACCTAAAAGCAAATCTTTTTCTGCTTTATATGCCTGATCTCTATCTCCGTTTTTATTTTTATAATAGGCAAAACCGGTAAATATCTCGTTGGTAAAAGTATATACACCTCTAGCACCGTAAAACCAATCTAACTCACCACCAAAAACAGAATACAAATCTTTGTAAACTACCATATATCTGTAACCAGGGAGCAATTCTGCTCCTTTGTTACCAATAGCATCATATATTTTAGCATCGACTCTGTTGTACGTTTCTTTATCTTCTTCTGCACCTGGACCTCTTAAAATCATTCCGCCCGAGTTATGAAAACTTTGTGCACCTGCAATATTTGGTCTAGTTAATACAAAATCTGCAACAGCTCTATTTTCGGGAGCAGAGAACGGATACTTATAAGCACCACGTTGTATGTAATCTGGTTGCCATTTCCAACCCCAATCTCTGTTTGGATCGTAATAGCCAGGGACATCTTCATTAATACTACCATCACCATCATTATCTATACCTTCACCACCTAGATTTTCATAACGTTGTGCTGTAACCACATCATCTGGCCCTATTTGTATCATTTTTCTAGGATCTAATGGATCAACAATCATGGTGCCATTAGGATTTTTTCTACGCATTCTAGTAATAGAACCATCGTTATCTAAATCATCATAACCATCTTCATCAAACAAACCATCACTATCATCATCTAAAGCAATTAAACCAGCCCTAGGACTGTGAGCAGTATTACCTTCTTTCATATAGTTATTACGTGCATCAGGGTTTATGGTAGGTACAATGTAAAAAATACGATCTTTAAGCAGCTGCTTTATATAATCAACATCTTTAAAACTCTCTGTTAAGTACCAGGCTGTATAGGTACAAATTTCACCTCCTTGTATTTCGTTAGAGTGTATGTTACCATCTACATAAAAAGCAGGTTTACGGTCTGCATCACCAACAGAGTAGTCTGTAATTGCTAACATCCAAATATCTCTACCTTGAGTAGATTTACCAATAGATTTTCTTTTTACCAATTCTGGGTATGCATCAGCAATTTTTTTACTAATAGTAGCTAAACCTTCTGCAGTATAGTATTTGTTAAACGCAACAGTTACCTTAGGGTTATGAGGAGATCCTGCGGCTCTAAAAATATCGTTTGCACTTTGTGCTTCTATAGTTGTGGTACTTAGACCAAAAACTAGAAGAGCTATAAAATATATATAAGATTTCATATGTAGTATTTTAAAGGTTTATGGTTATTTGTTGTGTTCCTGTTTGCGGTGCACCAGCTTTTAAAACCAATTTCCCTTTTCCACTAATTAACCACGTAAAATGATTAGTACCATCTTCGTCTATTTTAGTAATAAGCTGACGTTGTTTGCCAGATATTATTTTTTGACCGTTACCTAAATCTAAAGCAATGTTTATTTTACGTAGCCATCTAGATTTTGCGCCCATTTCTGTTTGCGTTGGTAATAAACCTTGGTTGTGTAAATCTACTGTTACACGGGTAAGTCCAGAACCTAATTTTTCTTGTTTTAGGTTTGTAAAAAGTAAAGATGGTTGCATTTTAACAACATCCAAAATAAATGTATTGTGCTTTTGCGCAATACTATCTATCATTTTATACGGAGGGTTGTTTTGTACAAATGGAGCTATACCACCAACTTCTACTTTGCTATTAGGAAAATCAGGGTGCTTTACTTCTTTCCAATCTACAAATGCACTTGTTATACCTTCTTGCTCTGCCCATTTTAAAAAGTTGGCATCTCTGTTTTTTGGAGCTTTGTTAATAGAATCTCCTTTAAACTCTGGTGCCCACCACGCAGGCGTACTTAAAGCTAATCTTCCAAAATGAAAGTAAGACCACTCAAAAAAACCACCTCCATTTGTAATAGAAGCAGGAGTGTTTTTGTTGGGTATAAGTTCATTATACTTTTCTGATAATTGTTTGTTTAGTTTAGCGTCATTCTCTAAAATACTTGTAACAACACGTTTTTTAGCATTAGATGCACTGTACTTAAGAGGTTCTGATAAATTATTTGCTGGTCCAAATGAAAAAATACTGTATACATTCCATTTTTCATATAAAAAATCTAGCATAGCTCTATTTTCTAATTCAGAAACAGCGTGTTCGCCAGCGCCTGGCTTAAAGTAAGGAGAATTGTAAGTGAAGTTTTTGTTAAAGTGTACACCACCTTCGCCGTCTTCATTATACTCGCCATCTTTATCGTTATCTATACCTTCTGTAAATACTTTATAAGTTCCTTTTTCGCCTTTATTAGTATCTGCTTTAATCATAATGCGGTTGTCTTCTTCAAGCATCATATAGTCTCCAGTAGGATCTTCAATACGCATAAGTGTAATTTGTCCGTCTTTGTTTAAATCTTCAAAAGGATCTTCATTTAGTTGTCCGTCTCTATCATCATCTGTCTTTTTAGCATTTCCTTGACGCTCATATTTTAATTTGCTAAAATATTGTTCAGTAGCATCTGGACTCATATTAGGAAAAATATAGAACGTTGTATTGTCTAAAACACTTTTGTTGTTGGTTAAAACATTTTCTGCAAACTTAATGGCCAATTCTGTACCTACTAAATAATTGCCTTCTACACCACCAACAACTACCATTGCAGGGTTATTTTCTGGATTACCATTAGACAGTGTTAGTACCCAAATGTCTTTACCGCCTAAAGTTTTGGTTAAAGATGTAAGTTTAGCATTGCTTTTGTGTTTAGAAACAAGGCTTTTTAAGTTTGATGTTAATTGTGTTGTTGTTTGGTAATTTTGTTGCGCAAATAGGGAAGAAGTAGATGCAAAACAAATACATCCCAGCAACAAATACTGTAGTTTTAATTTCATTAGTTGAGTTTGTTAGTTATTTGCTATGAAAATACTACTTCTTGTTAAAATGATGATTGATTTAAGATAGTTTTAAGAGTTTGCTTTTGTTCAAGATATAATTAACTCTATGGTTAACGAATTGTTTTAGCATTTTTTGATATCTATTTACTAAAAGGTTTTCGTGGATTTAACATATTTAAGGGTTTCATTTTAGTTTAAAAGTTGATAAATTATATACATTTACTATAACTAACCTATATTTTATTATTAAAATAAATCACTTTTTTTATGAAATTTAAAACACTCATTACATTTTTTGTAATGTACTTTATAATTACAAATGTTACTGCACAAATTACGGGTAAAATAACAGACGTTAGCAATGGTGAATCCTTAGAATATGCAACGGCTGCATTGTATAAAACACAAGATGCTAGTTTAGTTACAGGTGTAATTACAGAACTAGACGGTACCTTTAAAATACCAAATGTTAAAGCTGGTGTATATTACCTAGAAGCTTCTTTTTTAGGGTATACTACAAAAAAAGTAGAAGTTATTTTTTCGAAAAAAGGTACTAATATAGATTTAGGAACCATACAATTATCTTTAGGCAACCAATTAAATGAGGTAGTTGTACAGGCAGAACGTGTTGCTGTTGTACATAAAATAGACCGTCAAGTTTTTGATACAAAAAAGTATCAAAATAGTGAGGGTGGTTCTGCTGTAGATGTAGTTAAAAATTTACCATCAGTAACTGTAGATGGTCAAGGAGAAATAAGTGTTAGAGGTAGCCAAGGTTTTTCTGTATTAATAAACGGAAAGCCAACCCAAGGAGATGCTAGTGCCATTTTAGCACAATTACCAGCTAATGCTTTAGAATCTGTAGAACTAATTACAGCACCATCTGCAAAATATGATCCAGAAGGAAAAGGCGGAATTTTAAATATTATAACAAAAAAAGGAGCTACAAATGGTACCTACGCACAAGTAAATGTACGTGGAGGTTTTCCGTCTATTGAAGAATACGATACAAAAGAAGCTGCACAACGTTACGGTATAGATGCAACCTTAAATAAGCGTACAGATAAATGGAACTTTTCTTTAGGTGCTAGTTACCAGCGCAATGATAAAACGGGTAGAAGAGAAGGAGATATGTTTATTGTGAATGATGCAGAAAATAAAACTACTTTTTTGCCTTCTGATGGTGAACGTAGTTTTGATGAGATTAGTTATAACGGAAGATTTAATGTAGACCATACCCCTAATAAAAGAGATAGTTATTCTGTTGGTTTTTTTGCAGGCAAACATACCAAAGACCGTTTGGCAGACATTGTTTATTATGATAATCACGCAGTGTCACCGTCCGGGGGCGATAATAGATTATATACATTTACATATTACAATCACAACCTAAGAATTAGAAAAGGAGATTTTGCTTTAGGTAGTTTTGATTATGAGCATAAATTTGATAATGAGTCTAATATCTCCGCTTCATTTTTATATGAATATACTTTTTTAGGCGGACCAACAGTAAATGATAACTTAGGAAATCCGGATAATACTATTATTTATCAACAAGAATACAACACAAATGATAACCCATTGTATGGTACACGTGTAAATTTAGATTATAAGTTTAGGCCTTTTTCTTTTGGAACAATTGAAGCAGGGTATCAATATCGTAACTTAGACCATACAGGAGAATTTGTTTACCAAAGAGATGGTGTTTTAGTACCTGAGTTTTCTAGTGATGTGTCTTTAGACAGAACCATACATTCTGGTTACACTCAATTAACAGGAACACAAAATAAGTGGGATTATGCTGCTGGTATACGTTTAGAGTCTATGGATCGGGAGTATACAGAATCTTTAAAAAGTGAAGCATTACCTAATACTTATAAGTATGATTTTGTAAAGCTTTTCCCTTCAGCTTCTTTACAGTACAAGTTAAGTGATAAAACAAAATTAAAAACGGCTTACAGTAAAAGAGTAGAGCGTACAACTACCTTAAAAATGAATAGCTTTGCAGAACGCGAACATTCAGAGGTTTTTGAGCAAGGAGACAATAGACTAGAACCAGAGTTTATAGATTTGGTAGAAGTGGGTATAATACAGAAATTAAAAGGCGGAAATTCATTTTTTGCTACAGCCTATTACAGACACGTAGAAAATGTAATTAACCGTGTTAACGTATTGGCATACCAAGAAAATGGCGCTGTAATAGATACCATTATTAATCGTGTTTTTTCTAATGTTGGTAAAAGTAATGCATATGGTTTAGAAGTAGGCGCAACTATTAAACCTACTAAAAACTGGTCTAATTTTATAGGAGCCAATGTATATAGTTATGATATAAAGGGTGCTTTAAATTTTAACCATAGAGACGGTATTGCTCGTACTTACGGTATAAATAGCAAGGCAACTATTTACTCTGTTAACCTAAACTCTACCTATAATTTTTGGGAAAATGCAAGTGCACAGTTTTCTTTTAATTATTTATCAGACAGAAATACAGCAATGGGTGAAGACTCTAGGTTTTACTCACCCAATGTAACCTTTAGAAAATCGTTTTTAGACAATAAATTAACTGCTACTTTGCAATGGCAAAATATAGATATGGGGCTTTTAAATACTAATGAACAACGAATTTCTACATCTAGACCAGGGCAATTTTATACAACTACAAATTATAAATATGAGGTAGATATGGTTTCTTTAAATCTATCATACACCTTTAATGCAAATAAAAATAAATCTAAATTCATAGATAGTGAATTTGGAAAAAGAGAGTTTTAATTAAATTGTTAGATTTGTTAAAAGCCTAATTAGTGTGCAACTAATTAGGCTTTTTTTTATGGTAAATTGTTTTACTAGACTTGTCGCTTTTTAAAGCTGTAAAACATCCTTTAAATCACTTTATTATTTTGAATAACGTATCAAAATAAAATATAAATTTACGCGCTTTTTTTTACAACTAAAATGTATTGTAAAGCGTATATAACTTATATTATTTTTTAAATTAAATTGAAGAAAGAAGAAGGGATAAGTAGAAAAATACTTTTGGTTTCTAAATACGGAGAAACCTTAGATATTGCATATGCTATGAGCCAAGAAGGGCATAGTATTAAAATGTTTATACAAGAAAAAGGCTGTAAAGAAATTGGGTATGGCTTTGTCCCAAAGGTTACAGATTGGAAAAAGCATATAGATTGGGCAGACTTACTAATTTTTGATTACACTGGCTACGGTGCAATTTGTGAAGAACTGCGCGCTGCTGGCAAACTGGTTGTTGGTGGCTCTGCATTTACAGATTTGTTAGAGATGGATCGTAATTACGGGCATCAACAACTAAAAGCACATAAAATAAAGGTATTACCATCGTATGAGTTTACTAACTTTAAGGATGCAATTTTACACATAGAAAAGCATCCAGACTCTTACGTAATTAAGCCCTCTGGAGAAACTCAAGAATTAAAACAACTGCTTTTTGTTGGTAGTGATGACGAAGGTTTAGATGTAATTAGAGTCTTAAAAGCATATGAAAAATCTTGGGGTAATGACTTTGGCGATTTTCAACTTCAGAAAAAGGTAAAAGGAGTAGAGATTTCTGTATCAGCTTATTTTAATGGGAAAGAGTTTTTAAAACCTTATAATATTACTTTTGAACATAAAAAACTGTTTCCGAAAGAGCTAGGGGTTTCTACAGGAGAAATGGGTTCTAGTATGTTTTGGACTAAAGATTCGCCTATTTATGATGCTACACTTAAAAAGTTTGAGCCTACTTTGGCTACATCTAACTTTATTGGCCATATAGATATTAATTGTATTGTAAACGGTAATGGTATTTATCCGTTGGAGTTTACATCTAGATTTGGTTACCCGCAAATAATGATACAAAGAGCTGGTATTACGGAGCCTATTGGTCAAATGTTTTATAAACTAGCTCAAGGTTTAAATTTTACGATTGATACAAAAAAAGGATTTCAGGCAGGTGTATTTATTGTTGTTCCTCCTTTTCCTTTTAACGATAAAAAGGCGTTTAAACTATTCTCTAAAGATGCTGTGGTTATACTTAAAAAGAATGCAAAAGATGGTATACACCCAATGCATTTAAAAAAGATTAATGATGAGTGGTTAATTACGGGCGATACTGGTATAGCTCTTTTGGTAACAGGTACTGGCTTAACAATGAAAGATGCGCAACGTAGTATGTATGGCAGGGTACATAATGTAATTGTAAACAATAGTTACTACCGTACAGATATTGGAGATCGTTGGCAAGAGGATTGTGATAAGTTATGGTCTTGGGGTCTTTTATAAGGTTAAGATGTTCATAGATATTACTAATAATCCAATTCCTTTTTTTAATTTACTACCTAAAGATTGGGCAGATGGCTTAGTGCCGCATTGGAATTTACTAAGGAATAATGCAACAGTTTTTGTATTGAAAAACGATGCAGAAATATGTGCAGGAGGTATTATTTTCTCTTCAATTACTCCAGAAATGGATAGTTGTAAGCAAGAGGCATTGTATTACTTTTCTAAAAATTACCTCTATGTAGGGTATGTTTGGGTGCCAGAAAATAAGCGTAAACAGAACTACGGTTCTCAATGGTTTAAGGAGTTATTTAGGGCAGATAAAAACAAACATTATTGGTTGGTAACAGAAGATAAAATGTTGCGCAAGTTTTATAAGAAGATTGGGTTTGTCTATAAAAAAACGATCCATTTTAATGGAGGTCAAGAAGAGTTGTTCTATTACTAAAACAACTCTTTTTTCACTTTGTCATAATAACTGTCACTTACAGGGATACTTAAGTTAGATAGCAATAAGTCTCTGCCTTTTAGGCTTGTAACTTTAGTTTTGTTAATTATAAAAGATCTATGTACACGCATAAACATAGTAGCATCTAGAGTTTTTTCTAACGACTTTAATGTTTGGTGACTCATAATTTTTTTTGAATCAGTATAAAAAACAACATACTCACTATCGCTCTCTATATGTGTAATATCTTGTACTTGAAGTTTGTGTAAATCGTACCCAGATTTTATTGTAATGGTAGTAGCTGTAACCTGCTTATCTTCTATAACGGTTTTAGTCTCTAACTTATCTACAGCTTTTAAAAAGCGTTGAAACGTTATTGGTTTTAATAAATAATCTAAAGCGTTAAGTTCATAACCTTCTAATGCATAATCTGAATAGGCTGTTGTAAATATTATTTTTGTTGATGCAGGTACAATTTTTGCAAAGTCGGTTCCTTTTAGATTAGGCATTTGTATGTCCAAAAAAATAACATCTACTGCTTTACTTTTAACTAAAGAAATAGCTTCTATTGGGTTTTCAAACGAGCCAATTTGTTCTAAAAAATCTAACTTATCAATATAGCTAGTAAGTAAAGCTCTTGCCAGTTCTTCATCATCAATAACAATACACTTATACATAATTCTCTAGCTTTAATTCAACTTTAAAAATACCATCGTTTTTAGAAATAGACAAGTTATGCTTTTTAGGATATAGAATTTCTAGTCTCTTTTTTACATTTTCTAAACCAATACCACCAACAGCATCTTTTATGATATTATCTTGTGCAATAGTATTCTCCACATTAAATGTAATTGTATTGCCTTTAGATGTTAAGTTTATGTTTATATAAGTACCTCTAATTTGCTCTACATTACTGTGTTTAAAAGCATTTTCTACAAAAGGTATAAGTAACATTGGGGCTATTTTAAGAGTGCTATCTTCTATATTAAAGTTAGTTTCTATAGGGTATTTTTTACTGCTTTTTAAGGCGAATAATTTAATATAATTTTCTATGTATTCTACTTCTTTAGAGAGTAGTACAAATGGTCTTTCGCACTCGTATAAAACATAGCGTAACATTGTAGACAAGTAGCTAATACTTTCTTGTGTTTTAGTTGTGTCTATTGCAGATAAAGCATAGATGTTGTTTAGGGCATTAAATAAAAAATGCGGATTTATCTGTGATTTTAAAAGCTTTAATTCTGTTTCTAAATTTTCATTTTTACTTCTAATTATTTCTTCTTCTTTCTTTTTAGTATAAACAATAAACTCAACTACAGTTGCTAAAATATAGGCTATTAAAAGTAATAATATTTGTGTTAGGTGCCTAGATGGTGGCATTGGTAAAGGTCTGTTTAAATTACCCATTTCTGGCATTCTGGGCATAGGTAATTCTTGGTTTGGTGGTAATACTAATGTGGGTATTAAAATAAAAATTGCAAGTGCAATACTAGATATTATAACAAACTGAAGGTGTTTTTTTGTGAATAAAAATTTAGGCGCTGTATAATAAATTAATAAAGCAATAACTATAATTTGTCCCAGAAAAGAAATTCCATTTTGTTCTAAAAACATTGTATCATAGGCTTGTTGGGACCACAGCACAAACCATAATATTAACCATAAAACCGACTGAAATATAAATCTCATTGTTGCATTCATACTGCAAATAAATGAAAATAAAAATCAATAGATAGCTTAAAACAAGCTCATTTAGCTTCTTTATAATTGGTTTTACAGAATATAAAACCAGATTCACAGAAAGTTTCTTGGCGTTCGCTTAAAACAGTACATCCGCATTAAACTTATGTTCAACTTTGACATCTAAATAATTGAATTTAAAAATAAAAAATATGATTTCTACAATAGTAAAAAAAGGGGTTTTAGCAACAGTTATGATTGCATTTGGTGTACTAGGAGTAAAAGCACAACCACCAAAAGGGGAGCAAGGTAAAAGACCAACAATAGAAGAGCTTTTTAAACAAATGGATGCCAATAAAGATGGTAAACTATCTAAAAAAGAAGTAAAAGGGCCTTTAAAAGATGATTTTAAAAAGATTGACGCTAATGAAGACGGATTTTTATCTAAAAAAGAAATAGAGAAAATGCCGAAGAGAAAGTCAAAGAAACCAACTAAAAACTAATACTAAATTTATAATACAATGAAAAAATCTAATAAATTAAGAATAGGAGTACTAAGCACATTAGCTTTATTTGCAGTTGCATTTATTGCTTGTAGCAGTGATAGTAACTCAACAGATGATACAGTAGCTACAACAGGAGAATTACACGCAGCTTTTGGTGAGTTTGATGCTGATAATGTAACAATTATGTTATCTGGGACAGATGTAGAAATAGAAACTAATGGTATGCCAAATCATTCTTCTCCTTATTGGTCTAATACAACAGAGCGTTCTACAGTAGATCCTATGGGTAACACATTAACTACAGAAGCAGCAGATGTAAACCATCCTTTATTTGTAGAGCCTACAGTTACAAGTTATGAGCAAATGGCACCAGGAAATATAGACGATTTTAATGGTTCATATTCTTTAACTGTTCCGCAAACACCAATTAAGGCATCTGCGAGTAGCTCTACGGGCCTAGGAGCAATTGGTGTTGCTATTAGTGGTGCAATGATCTATAATGATGAAGAAGGGCCAAATGTGCCTTTAGATGATGCTGTAGGATCTTTAGATTATACAGCAGCGCATACAGGACCGCAGAGTTACCATTATCATTTAGAGACAAAAGCGTGGTCTAATGATGACGAAAATTTAATTGGAGTGATGGCAGATGGTTTTTTTCTTTATGGAAGAAAATGCAATTCTACCAGTGCTTATCCAGAAGATTTAGATGCATCTGGCGGACACACAAGTACTACACAGCATACAACAGAACAAGAATATCATTATCACATACAAAATGAATTATACCTTAATCAGTTTTATATCTTATTTCCAGGAGATTACCAAGGTACGCCAGCTACTATTTTATAAGCTAGTATTAATTTTACTGGTAGCCTCTATATCTAGTTGTACGCCTGTTAACTTAGTATCTAAGAAAAAACTTGAAGTAAAAAATAACCTAGGACTTGTATATTATAACAACGAGCTTTTTACTGGTTTAGCTGTAACTTTTTACAAACACGGAGGTACGTCAGAAAGTATTAGTTACCAAAATGGTAAAAAGCACGGTGATTATCAAAAGTGGTTTAGTTCTGGTGATCTTAGTTATGAAGCATATTATAAAAACGGTAAAAAAGAAGGAGTTGCTAAGTCTTGGTGGGCTAACGGTAACCTTAGATCTAAATCTATTTTTACAAAGGGTATTGTAAACGGATTACAAAAACAATGGTACAATACCGGAGCTAAGTTTAAAGAAATGAATATTGTAAATGGCAAAGAAAATGGAATTCAAAAATCTTGGAGAAAAAATGGAAAAGTTTATAACAATTATGAGGCAAAAGATGGACGTATTTTTGGACTTAAAAGAGCAAATTTATGTTTTCAATTGGAGAATGAAGTTGTACAAGTTAAGTAGGGTAGTAGCTGTTTTTATAGTTGTCGCTACAGTTTTTAGCTGTAAACAAAATGCTACTCCAAACAAGATTAGTGCCTTACCGTACTATCAAGAATCTAGTTTTACTCCAAAATGGTTAGCTGCTAATAGCGCGGAAGTTGAAAACTTACACACTATACCAGATTTTAGTTTACAAAATCAGGAAGGTAAAACTATTACAGAAAAAGAGTTTAATAATAAGATTTATGTAGCCGATTTTTTCTTTACTACTTGCTCAGGAATTTGTCCTAAAATGACATCAAATATGGCTGTTATTCAAGATGCTTTTAAAGATGATGATAATGTGCTTTTATTATCTCATTCTGTAACTCCAGAGACAGATTCTGCTTCTGTGTTAAAAGAATATGCGGATTTTAAAGGAGTTATTACAAATAAATGGCATTTGGCTACAGGCGACAGAAGTACAATTTATAGTCTTGGTAGAGACTCTTATTTTATAGAAGAGGACTTGGGCGAATTAAAAACTGATGATGACTTTTTACATACTGAAAACTTTGTGCTTATTGATAAAGATAAACACATAAGAGGTATTTATAACGGGTTAAATAAAACGGCTATACAGCAATTAATTAAGGACATTAAAACTTTAGAAGAGGAGTTTTAACTGTTTTGTTTTTTAGCTTATTATAATTTTTATGAGTATAGAATTAATGCTACGCCCAGCATTATACCAGCAAGCGGAATAAGTTTTTTTCGCTTGTTTTTTTCTTTAAACAAAATTCCGCCTAATACAACAGCAATTAAAATTTGACTTCTTTTTATTGCTGATAATAACATAATTAAAGCATCTGGGTCTTGTAAAGCTTTAAAATAAAAGTAGTCTGCTGTCTGCAATAAAATTCCAACTGCTGGTATAGACCAGCGCCATTTAAAAGCCTTTCTTTTTTCTGCTTTTGGAAACCACGTAATTGCTAAGATTATTAAAAGGATCAAGATAGTGTACCAACAAAACCAAAATTGTAAAGTTTGCGGGTTTAAATGTATATGTTGTATTAGAAACTTATCATACAAACCACTAGAAGAACCTAAAAAGGTAGCTCCAATTATAGCAAATATCCATTTGTTGTTTTTAAAATTAATGCCTTCTTTTTTGCCAATTCTAGAATATAAGAATACAGAGAAAATAATTAAGAAAAACCCAATCCATTGGTAATTATTTGGTCGTTCTTGGTAGATAAATATAGCGCCAATAAACGTAAAAAATGGTCCAGCAGAACGTATAGGTGTAACAATAGTTATTGGCAAATGTTTTAGTGCTTGGTATGCCAATACCCAGGAACCAGCCATTAGCATGGATTTTATAATAATAAAACCGTGTTGTTGCCAAGGAATATCTGTGATGTAGAATCCTATTTCTTTAGTGAATTCAGGAAAAAATTTAGAGCCAATAAAAAAAGGTAGTAATACTAAAAACCCAGATGTAATAGTACCTAAGAGCACAGGAAACACCTCGTTGCCTTGTACTGCGTGTTTTTTACATAAGTTATGTAACCCTAAAAATAAAGCCGATAAAAGGCCTAAATACATCCACATGGCCGCGAAGATAACTTTTTAGCTAAGTTTAAAAAGAGTAGAACCTTTAATTTATGCTAGTTTTCTTCAATTTAAATGGGGTAAAGGTTATGTAAAGAATGGTGTAAACTAAGAGTAATAACAAATACCAAGTGTTACTTATTAGGTCGGTATATGTTAAGTTTCCTTCAGAAAAACTTAAAATCATTAAAACCTGTGCTCCATAAGGCAGTAAACCTTGAGTTATACAGGCAAATATATCTAGTATAGATGCTGTACTTTTATTGTCTAGTTTGTATTCGTCATTAATAGTTTTGGCAATAGAACCAGAAATAATAATAGAAACCGTATTGTTTGCTATAGCCATATTTACCGTGCTAACTAAGGTTGCTATACCAAATTGTGCAGACTTTTTACTTTTTATAAGGGTTTTAATCTTATTTAAAATATAGTCAATTCCGCCATTTTTGGCTACTAGTGCTGCTAAACCACCCGATAGTAAGGAGAGTAGAAAAATCTCTGTCATGCTGGTAAACCCAGTATATGCAATTTTGGTGGACTCAATAAGTGTAAAATCGCCATAAAAGATACCAATTACAGCTGCTATTAGCACACCTAGTAGTAAGGTGACAAATACATTTACGCCAATTACAGATAGCCCAATTACTAATATATAAGGCGCAATTTTAAGTAAGGAATAATTATATGTAATGTTTTCTAAATCGTTAGATTCTAAAGCAGCACCTTTAAATATTAGAATAACTATAGTAAATAGAGCAGCAGGTAGCGCAATTTTTATGTTTTGCTTAAACTTGTCACTCATTTTAACACCTAAAGATTGCGTTGCAGCTATTGTGGTATCAGATATTACCGATAGATTATCGCCAAACATAGAGCCACCTAACAAGGCTCCACAGAGTATAGCTAATGATACTCCGCCTTTATCTGAAAAACCAATTACAATAGGCGTTAATGCTACAATTGCACCAACAGAAGTACCTGTAGATATAGATAAAAATGCAGCAATTATAAACACACCAAAGTATATATATTGTATGGCTATAAAATCTAAGCCTAAATTTACAATAGCATCTACACTACCAGTTTCTTTAGTAATGGCAGCAAATGCACCAGCTAGCAAATATATAAGACACATTGTTAGTATTTTACTATCACCACAACCAGCTAAAAGTGTTTCTATTTTAGCGTTTATACTTTGTTTAAATAGTAAAAAGGCAACTATTATACCCGCTATAACAGCAATAGGAGCTGGTAGAGCATAAAAATCGTTTTGATAAATACCTACGCCTAAAAATGTAAATACAAATACAAACAGTGGTAGTAATGCAGTAAAACTTGGAGTGCTATTTTTAACAGTTGTCATTTCTATTGTTTTTATAGAATAACAAAAAGGTGTTTAAGACAAATAAAAGGGATTACAATTAACGTTTGTTCCAAAGTATTGGCTTATCGCTTTAGCACCTTGCTCGTTACTGCAGGTTGCTATCTCTTTTTGAGATTCTTGATAATTAAGTGTGCAAAATTAAGGCTTAACAACGAGATAAAATCATAATTTTCTGTTATTTTTTTACCACCAAACAACAAAGAATTTTTGTAATTCACCATTAGGAAACTTAATCCAACATAAAGGAGATTTTTTATTAGCCACAAGTGTATTTATTTCATTAGTAAAGGTAGTATACAGTAGCCAGTCTACCTGTGTTTGTGGATTTTGAAGCCAATTAACTTTAGACGGAATGTAGAACTTACAATCCTTAAATTGACTTAACTCTTTAACGTTAATATAAAAACCTTGTACGCAATCTTCGTTTAAAGCAACAAAAGTTATTGTCTCACTTTTATAGGGTATAAATAACTGTGCTTTAAAAAATACACGTTGCTCTAATTCGTGAGATTTTATATTTAAAGTATCTAAGGTAGGCTTTGTATGTACGTTATAGAGTAGTGGTAGTTGCTTTTCTTTTAATTTAGTTAGCTTTTTTATAAGGGTGTCATTTCTATTTGGACCAATCCAATGTTCTAGCTCTGTTGTGCCTACAGTTGCATCAAACAAATAAAATTTAAAAATTATTTCTACGTGATATAATTTTTTGCCCTGTCTTAAAATACAGTCTATTTCACCAATAGTGAGTTTATTGTTTTGTATTTGTATGTTTTCAGCTAGTATACTTATTGTTTTATTGCTTCTCAAATCTGCGCTTACAAAACGCTCTACTCGTTTTCCTAATCGCAAGTTTAAAGGAATACTCTCATTTAATACACTATTTTTTTTAGTCTTATAATCTAATTGAGTTAAGCCAAAAATGGCCTGCTTAGTCCATAAAAAAGGAGTGTTGCTATAGCCTATAATCTGTAATTCTATGTCTTTAGAATTTGTATCCATTTTATTGTAAATACAGAAGAAGATTGCTATTTACTTCTGTTTTACAAATAAAGTTATATTTGTTTTAATAAAACCTTTAAATGAAAATTAAAATTGCTCAGTTTTTATCAGTTATAGGACATCCATTGTTATTATTTCCTTTCTTAATTTTATTTTTTAATTTAAGGGAAGAACAGGTATTATTTTCGAACACATTAGCTATGGTTCTTGGGCTTTTTTTCTTTATTTTAATAGCTTGGGTATACATTGGTAAGAGAAGAGGGAAGTACACAGACTTAGATGTGTCTAATAAAAAACAACGAAAATCTTTATACGTATTTACTATACCGGTAATGGTGCTAACCTTGTTTTTTTTAATATATACCAATCAGCCTAAATATATTGTAACAAGCTTTGCATTAGCAACACTTTTATTGTTGGTCTCTTTCGGTATTAACTTTTATATAAAGGTGTCTATGCACGTAGCAATTAATATGTACCTGGCTTTAGCTATTAGTAAGGTGAGTTTAGAATTAGGTATCGTATTGGCTCTTTTTACAGTTGTGGTGCTCTGGTCTAGGCTTGTTTTAGAAAGACATACGCCTAAAGAAGTTGTCCTTGGTTTGGTAGTGGGTTCTCTATTTGGAACATCATTACTACTTATATCGTAGTTTTTAAATTAAATAGTACGAAAAACGAAAATTAACTTAATGCACCTAAATAAACATTAAGTAGCTACAAATTTACATTCTAGTTTCTTTAAAAACCTCTGTTGTAATAGTTTTGTTGTAAATAAAAGAACTAAATAATATGAAAATTATAGGAAGAATTGCATCTGTTTTTATGCTAGTACTTATTACTTCTTGCGGAGGAAGTAGTGAAGAAACAATTAGAATATCAACGCCAGAGGGTCTAGCAAAAGCAAAAGAGCTAATGGTTAGTTCTTTTGGTCCAGATTTAGAGATATATAAATTACGTTTAAATTCAGCAGAGGATTTAAGTTCTGACTTAGGTACGTTGGCTATAAGTTACCATAAAGATGGTAAGTTGTACACTAGAACTTATAATAGTAAAACAGATTATAAAGAGGCTGCTTTAGGAGAAGAAGAATTGCAGAGCAAGAACTTTCAGAGCGCATTTTTTATTAAAAATGCTCAAGGAAAATTAAAGGTTAGCGATATAGATGTAACTGCAATTATGGCAAACATAGACAAGGCTGTTGCCTTAGTTAGTGAAGAAATTGAAGTAAAAAACTACCAAGTAAGAAATTACTATTTAAGTGTAGATTCTAAAACAAATAAAGTTACTGCAGATTTTGAGTTGCATGTAACAAAACCAGATAATAAGTCTGTTGAAGGACGTAATATAGTTACTAACTTTTACGAAGTTAAGTTTTCTTCTGATGAAGAAGGTAATGTTACTATTAAGGACTAGATATACTAAATACTAACCCCAATTTTAAGAAAAAGGTTACCTGTAAAAAGGTAGCCTTTTTTGCTTTTAAACCCTGGCAGTTGCACAAGAACCTCTTTTAAGTAGCATATACTCACCATTGTTTTTAAACTCACGTATACTTGTGCCGGCATAACGTTTGAAGGTTTTAGATAAATGACTTACATCTGTAAAACCTAATTCGTCTGCAATTTGTGTAAGTGTAAAGTCAGAGTTTAATAAACGTATTTCTGCTAGTTTAAGCTTCGCTTTAATAATATATTCTCGCAAAGACATATTTATCTGTTTTTTAAAAAACTCGCTAACATAAGTAGGAGACATTGTAAAAACAGCTGCCAAATTTTCAACTCTTAACAGTTCTGTTTTATCAATATTTTCGTTAATATATGTCAGCATTTTTGTTATTCTATCATCAGAATTATTCTTTGGAACTTCAAAATAAGTACTCTTTTTAATATTTCGAATTAAAATCTCTAAAATACTTGTCATTAAGCTGGTGACTAAGTTTATAGATTCTTCACCATAATTTCTAGACTCTTGAAGAATCATACCAATAAGATTCTCTAAGTAATTTCGATCTAATTCATTTTTAATAATATCTCCTGGTAACTGGTTGTAGTTAGATAATATATAAGAAGCCTCTTTAAACCATTCATTTCTATCAATGGTTATTCCGTTCGCATTTTTAAAAAATGAATCGGTAAACTTTAAAAATACAAATCTTGTGGGTTTCTCTATCGTAAAAGAATGACATTTTAAAGGCGGTAACAAAAACATACTATTCTTTTCATAGGCATAATCATTATAGTTTATACACTGTGTACCTTCTCCGTCTTTAATTAAGACTAGTTCAAAAAAATTGTTTTTAACGGGGCGTTGTTTCCAATCAGTTAATTCTATTTCTTGTATTTCAAAAGGTTTATAAGCTTCTAGTACTTGCATTGTGGTATGTTTTAGTAAAAAGTAAAGGCTAAATTAGATAAAAAAGCATTGTAAAATCTTATTTTTGTATTTCAAACCTTTAATCGTACAGAATTATCCTTTTAATGTACCACAAAAAGAAAATGTTGTGCAAGTATATTTGTGAGGTAATTTAGTGCTTAATCAATTTATGTACTGGATGACATAAAGAGATCAATAGAAATAGTAATATTACAGAAGATAATAGATAAGCTGTGTTGTTCTTTGGAAGATTACAGCTTCAAGATAATTTGAAAAGAACATTAGAAAAGTAGATTGATTTTTACGTCTAAAATAATAATATAAAATAGTAATAGTATGTCTTTAGCATATTCTAATATGATGGAATTGGGAGCGAAAGCACCCAATTTTTCTTTATTAAATACAGTAACAGGAAAAACGGTGGGGTTATCAGAATTAAAATCAGATATGGCCACTGTGGTTGTTTTTATATGCAATCACTGTCCGTTTGTACATCATATTAATTCAAAATTAGTAGAAGTAGCAAATGCTTACCAAGCAAAAGGTGTCAATTTTATAGCTATTAGCAGTAATGACGTAGCTAATTATCCGCAAGATGCTCCTGAATATATGACTGAAACAGCAATAAAAGAAGGATATCCTTTTCCTTATTTATATGATGAAACTCAAGATGTTGCTAAAGCTTACAAAGCTGAGTGTACGCCAGATTTTTTTGTTTTTAATAAAGATTTAGAGTGTGCTTACAGAGGTCGTTTTGATGAAACCAGACCAGGAATGGGACAACCGTCAGGTAAAGATTTAACAAATGCTTTAGATGTTTTAATAGCAGGGAATAAAGTAGATGTAGACCAGAAGCCAAGTATGGGCTGTAACATTAAGTGGAAATAAAGTATAGATAACACAAATTAGTTCCAGGTACTGTTTGGTTTTTTAGTTCGATTTAAATAAAAAATGATTTAGAATAAAAGAGATGGATTTTTTTAGTCAAGCAAACCTTTTTTCAACAGACGAAGTCCGTAAAACAGAATTTAATTTACCAGGAGCAGATGTTGTTTTATTCAAGAATTTCTTTAGTAGGGAAGAAAGCAACAATTTATATAATAGCTTATTAAAAAATACCTCTTGGCAACAAGAACAAATTACTATTCACGGTAAAAATGTGGATTACCCCAGATTAACAGCTTGGTTTGGTGATATTAGCAAAGACATTAAATACACCAATACTAAAAGTAAAATGCATTTATGGAATGACGATTTGTTGTTTATCAAAGAGCGCATTGAAAAAGAAGTTGATATCAAATTCACACGTTGTTTACTTAATTATTACAGAGACGGAAAAGACAGTGTAGATTGGCATCAAGATTATAAAGGCGATCAACGTAAAAATACTGTAATTGCTTCGGTAACTTTTGGAGAAACAAGACCTTTTCAACTAAAACACACTACACGTAAAGATTTAAAACGCATAGATATTCCGTTAGCTCACGGGAGCTTACTTTTAATGCAAGGTGCTACACAAGACAATTGGAAGCATAAAATACCAAAAACTACAAAACAAATTCAACCAAGAATTAATTTAACCTTTAGATGGGTTGGATAAAACCAAAAATGGTAGTAATAAAGGATTCGTTTAAATTTTAGGTGCGTTTTTCTGTTTTAAAAGCGTGTTTGTACTCTTTTTTATGAGAAATTTAAGAATTAACCTCTAATTAGCCTTGAATTATACCAGTATTCCCTTTTTACGTACATCAATTTGGGGTGGTTTTCTAGTTATTTTTGTACTATCATTTATGACCGTTATTGTGAGGTTTTAATACTATACTTACTTTTGTCACTATAAAAATGATAGTTAATTAAAAAAACATATAAAAATGAATTTACAAGACACATTAAACTGGAGATATACTACGAAGGAATACGACACAACCAAGAAAATATCTGAACAAGATATGGCACAAGTTAAAAACTTATTACGAATGAGTCCTTCAAGTATTAACCTTCAACCTTGGCACTTTATCGTTGCTGAAACTACAGAAGGGAAAGCACGTATGACAAAAGGAACACAAGGCTTTTTTCATTTTAATGAACCTAAGATTACAAATGCTTCTGCGGTAGTATTGTTTTGTTCAAAAACAAGTGAAGGTGCAGATGATACTTTTTTTAAACACCTTTTAGAAGTACAGGATAAAGACGGAAGATTCCCTAATGAAGATATAAAAAACGGAATGTACGGTGGAATGAACGCTTTTGGAGACATTCATAAATATGATTTAAAAGACTATCAACATTGGATGGAAAAGCAGGTATATCTTAACATTGGAAACTTTTTGTTAGGAGTTGCAAGTTTAGGTATTGATGCTACGCCAATGGAAGGTATTGATGTAAAAGCGTTAGATGAAGAATTCGGATTAAGAGCAAAAGGGTTTACATCTTTAGTAGTTGTTTCTTTAGGGTATAGAGCTGCATCTGATTTTAATTCGACGGACAAAACTCCAAAATCTAGATTACCACAAAGTGAAATTATCACTGTAATATAATTGCAAAAATTTTAATTTAGATGAAAGCAATAGGATACAAAGAGAATTTACCGATAGACAATGTAAATTCACTACAAGACATAGAAATAGCGACTCCAAAAGCAACAGGAAGAGATATTTTGGTGGAGATTAAAGCCATTTCGGTAAATCCTGCAGATTACAAAGTACGTGCAAATATGCCTGTACAGGGTGACGATTGGAAAATTATTGGTTGGGACGCAACTGGTATTGTAAAGGAAGTTGGTGAAGATGTTACATTATTTAAAGTTGGTGATGAAGTTTGGTATGCGGGCGATTTTACACGTCAGGGTAGTTATGCGAAATTTCAAGTAGTAGATGAACGTATTGTGGGTAAAAAACCAACAAGTTTATCTTATGCTGAAGCTGCTGCGTTACCATTAACAACATTGACTGCTTACGAAATGTTATTTGATAGATTAGAGGTTTCTAAAGACGATGCCAATACATCTATTTTAATAATAGGAGCAGCTGGTGGCGTTGGTTCTATAATGGTACAATTAGCTAAAAAGCTAACAAAATTGAACATTATTGCGACTGCTTCTCGTGAAGAAACTACCGATTGGTTAAAAGAATTAGGTGCAGATACGGTTATCAACCACAGAAATAAATTGAGTGAAGAGTTTGAGAAATACAACTTACCAGCTCCGGAATATGTGGTGAGTTTAAATGCTACCGAACATCACGTAGATGAAATTGTAAAACTGATTAAGCCACAAGGGAAATTCGGATTTATTGATGACCCAAAAGTGATGAATGTGATGCCTTTTAAAGGGAAAGCAGTGTCTACCCACATTGAGTTAATGTTTACACGTGCTATGTTTCAAACAGAAGATATGATTGAGCAACACAACATTTTAAACAACGTTTCTGAATTAATAGACAACGGAACAATTAGAACCACTTTAGGTGAAAATTTCGGAACTATTAATGCTGAAAACTTACGTAAAGCACACGCGTTCTTAGAAACCGGAAACGCAAAAGGTAAAATAGTTTTAGAAGGATTTTAAACCCAATGGGTTAGATAATTAAGTAAAAATTGTTCTTTCGAGTGTTTTTATTGGAATAGAATGAAAATAAAAATGTATCGATAAGTACAATATTTAGAATGGTTCTCGATACAAAATTCTGAGAAAAAAATCACTGGAACTGACGAAATATATAAATAGAAAAATGAATTTCAAATCAATTATAGCAGCAGTAGCTGTAACTGCTTTATTTGCGAGCAATACTGCAAATGCACAAGTAAATACTATAGATTCTGTAGCGACATCAAAAGTGCAACATTTCAATTTTGATGATATGGCATCGGAAACTATCGGTGAAGGAATTAAACGTAAGTGGTTCCACGGTGAAAAAGGTCAAATGACAATTTTTAATTTAGAAAAAGGAGCGCATATTCCTTGGCACAAACACCCAAACGAGCAGATAACATACATCATGTCTGGTAAGGTTAAAATCAAAACTATTATTGATGGTAAAGAAACATTTGTAGAAGTTGGAGCAGGAGAAGTGATTGTATTTCCTGAAAATGTACCACACGAATTTTGGGCTTTAGAAGAAACTGTAGATTTAGATGTGCACGTGCCTGTACGTCAAGATTGGTTGTCTAAAGAATTACCAGATTATTTAAAAAAGACAGAAAAACAAGATTAGTACATCACTTCGATTATATTTTGAGGTATTAAGAATAAGTTATTTTAATTATATCAAATTGTAAAAATACATAGTAGACGATTCTATTTTTTTAGATTTACTTATAATGTAATTATATTTAATATAAGCTTAACCGCTTAGAGGCTGTTTTTTTAGTATCTTACTAAAAGACTGTTCCCCAATTAAAAAGTCGCTCTAGGGCGACTTTTTTTATGCAACCAATATTAAAATTTAATTTTATAATTATCTGTTGTCGTAGACAGAGCAAAGCAAGAGCTTATTTTTATAATACTAAAAGATTATATTCTAGTGCACATACACATATTTGCAGTAAAAAAACAAGATTCATTTTTTTATATTATTTTCAACTAAATTCGCAAAATGAAAAAAATACTAATTCTATTTTCCCATCCTAAGTTTGAAAAATCTAGGGCGAATTCCATTTTAGTAGACAAGATTAAAGATAAAGAAGGGGTAACTTTTCACGATTTATATGAACTTTATCCCGATTTTAATATAGATGTAGACGCAGAAAAAGAACTTTTAAAGGCACACGATATTATAATTTGGCATCATCCATTTTATTGGTATAGCTGTCCGCCATTAATGAAACAATGGATAGATATGGTGTTAGAGTTTGGTTGGGCTTATGGTCCTAATGGAAATGCACTGCACACAAAAAAATGCTTAAATGTAATAACAACTGGTGGTACTAGAGCTTTGTATTGTGAAAAAGGAACCAATAGTTTTTCCGTAACAGAGTTTTTACGACCTTTTGAGCAAACAGCAAATTTATGCGGTATGCGTTACCTACCACCATTTACAATTATGGGAACCCATAAAATAGAAGATAAAGAATTACACGACTATGCCAATAAGTATGATAAATTGATTGGTTTATTACAACAAGGTTTGAAGTTGGCCGATGTTGGTAATTTTTCTTTTTTAAACGATATTCCACAATTAAACACATAAGTACGTATGACGGGTAGTATTCTTTTTGAAGCCATTGTATTTTTATTAGGAGCAATTATTTGTGTATCTATAGCCAAGCGTTTGGGATTAAGTTCTGTGCTAGGTTATTTGTTAGCAGGTGTGTTAATTGGTCCTTATGTACTTGGTTTTATTGGTAAAGAGGGAGAAGATATTCTTCATTTTGCAGAGTTTGGTGTTGTAATGATGTTGTTTTTAATTGGTTTAGAAATAGAACCTAAAAATTTCTGGAAAATGCGGAAAACCATCTTAGGTATGGGAGGTTTGCAAGTAGCAGGTACAATGTTATTGTCTTACTTCCTATTTATTTTATTTGGGTTCGACTGGAAAGTGTCTTTAACATTTGCTATGGCAGTTGCATTATCTTCTACGGCAATAGCCTTGCAAACAATAAAAGAGAAGGGCTTATTAAATACAACTTTTGGTCAATCTTCATTTTCAATATTACTTTTTCAGGATATAATAGTAATTTTTATGCTTGGTATGTTGCCATTGCTAGCAAACACCAGCAGTGTTCCTTTAGAAAACAAAGAAGGGCACACTAGTCTGCTTCAAAATTTACCATTAGGTCTACAAACCTTATCTATTTTAGCCTCTGTAGTAGCAATTATTGTTGCAGGCAACTACTTAATAGTACCATTGTTGCGTAAAGTGGCTAAAACAGGAGTTAGAGAATTATTAATTGCAGCAGCATTGCTCATTGTTTTTGGAATTTCTTTGTTGATGGAATTGGTAGGTTTAAGTCCGGCTTTAGGAGCTTTTTTAGGTGGCGTAGTTTTATCTAACAGTGAATTTAAGCACGAGTTAGAAAGTACTTTAGAACCATTTAAAAATTTGTTATTAGGATTGTTTTTTATGGCTGTTGGTGCATCAATAAACTTTATTGTAATTGCTAAAAGTCCACTAACTATAGGGGGAATTTTACTATCAGTAATAGCATTAAAGGCAGCAATTTTATTTATTACGGGTTCCGTTTTCAAGTTAAAATTGAATCAGAGAATGTTGCTAACCTTTAGTTTAGCACAAGTAGGAGAATTTGCATTTGTATTATTGTCCTTTGCGTTTTCATTAAATATTTTAGAGCAAGGTCAAATGGATATTATGCTCGTAGTAACTGCCTTAACAATGACAGTTACACCAATTATAGGAATAATTAATGAGCGTGTTCTATTACCTCGTTTAGGAACTAAAGAATCTATAAAAAGACCAATGGACCATATAGCAAAGTCACAAAAAGTAATTTTGGTTGGTTTTGGGCATTATGGAAGTACAATTGGCCGTTTTTTACGCACACACGGTGTAGAAGCTACTATTTTAGATCACGACTCTAATCGTGTAGATTTTTTACGTAAAATGGGTTTTAATGTATATTATGGAGATGCTACAAGAGCAGATTTGCTAGAATCGGCTGGTATTGCAGACGCTAATATCTTAATTTGTGCTATGGCTAACCCAGATGTTATAAAGCAACTAGCAAAAATGGTGAAGAGTAAGTACCCGCAAGTAAAACTAATGGTACGTGCCAAAAGCAGGTATGCAGCTTACGAGTTTTTAAATATGGAAATAGATCATATTTACAGAGATTCATTAGAAACTTCTTTAAAATTAGCGAGTGAAGTTCTTAGTCAAATGGGCTTTAGAAAATATACATTACAACGTCAAATCCAGAATTTTATAAAGTATGATGAGGATAGTATTAGGCGCTTATCAAAAGAGAAAAAAATAGGAGACGACAATTATATTTTTAAAGCACGTAAAGAACTAGAGCAGCAAGAAAAGCTATTAGAGCAAGACTTTAAAAGGGGTATTGTTGAGTTTGATGGTCATTGGGATGCAGAGCAGATTAGAAAGTCTTTAGATGATTCTGATTCTTAAATATGGCAATTTCTGAAGACTTTTTAGGTTATGTTTTAGATCAGTTGCAAAAATGGCATGGTGTTTACACTAAAAAAATGTTTGGTGGTGTAGGGCTGTTTTTTGATGGTCTAATGTTTGGTTTAGTTTATAATGATACTGTTTCCTTAAAAATTGATGATACCAATATAAAAAAGTACATTGCAGCAGGAGAATCGCCTATAAAAATATTTAAAACAAACACGCCGTTACCATCATTTTATACTCTGCCACCTGTAGTTTTAGAAGATGTAGACGACTTTGTAGTATGGGCACAAGAATCTTATCAAATACAAGTAAAAAAGAATTCTATAGATTTGTAAAATGAAGGTCTTTTAATGCGTTGAGAACAATAAATTATATATTTATTAAGTAGTTTTTCTTAAACATTTTCTCGTATAAATCTAGGCTAAACATATAGAGCTGCGCTGGCTTTTTAGAAACACCTACTTGTTTTTCATCTAAAGCAATTATATACTTTTTGTTTATTAACTTTCTCCTAAAGTTTCTGTTGTCTATTTCTATACCTAGAATAGATTGATATAAATCTTGAGCTTCATTTATGGTAAATTTATCTGGGAGTAATTTAAAAATAATAGGCTCGGACAAACATTTTATTTTTAAGTCTTCATATGCTTCTTCAATAATTTTTTTATGATCGAACCCTAATTCTGGTAAGTTGTCTACAGGAAACCACTTGGCTTCGTATTTATTTTTATACAAGTCTACATCTTCAGTTTTTAATAAAAAGTAGTAAGCAATTGTTATAGTTCTTAAGTTAAATTCTTCATTTTTAATCCAAATAAGATCCTTTTCATTTGTCAATCGGTCTGGGTTACCAAAAGCTTTAAACTGTTTTTTATATTGTCCTGTTAAGCCTGTTAATTCCTTTAATACCCTAGTTGCAGTTTGGTCTAATGTCTCTTGCTTATAGACGTGATATCCTGTTAAAACATAATCGTCTACCAAAACTTTTCCTTCGGCTTCTAAAAAACGCTTTATGACTAAAACATTTAAAGATTTTGTAGTTATATCATATCC
Organism: Cellulophaga sp. 20_2_10; assembly: GCF_023476645.1. GTDB lineage: Bacteria > Bacteroidota > Bacteroidia > Flavobacteriales > Flavobacteriaceae > Cellulophaga. Next base: position 410,899 of record NZ_JAMCOJ010000001.1, on the reverse strand, counting down.
AAAGACAACACAATCTACAGATATATTTAATATTTTTTCTGGCTCCATAACTAAACGTATTTAAAATATTGACTTAAATAGTATTATGCTAATATAGTAAAACTTATTTTAAACGTGTTTTTAACGTTAGTAACAAAATTTAATTTGTTGTTATATCCGTAATTTAAGGGCAAAATAATATAGATTTATGTTAAAATTGAAGATATTTTCACTGAATATTAGGTTGTTAGGTTATTTTTTATTTACATTTGAAAAACAAACGTAAAAATGACGTTTATAAATTTATAACCCAACTAAATTGATAATCATGAAAAAAATAGCGAAACCAATGCTTGATTATATTTCTGATTTAGGCATAAAAAAACCAAGCAAATTACTTTTTACAGCTACAGTCATCTTATTGTTTTTTGGTGTAAATTTAGGAGTAGCACAAGAAAAAGTAGTAAATGAGGACTATAAACCTTTTAGTATAGGTGCACATATAAAGAATATGCATACTTGGCATGGCTTTGTAGTTCATCCAGGAGCCCTTTTTGCAACACATCTTGAATACAACTCAAAGGATACCAAATTTACCTTTGGTTTTTGGGGAGGGGCAAGTTTTTCTACTGTAGATGTTGCAAATACTACTACAGGAGAAAATGTTAGTGCATATTATAAAGAACTATCAATTTATACTAAATACCGTTTTTCTGATAAGTTTTTTATTGAAGCTGTATCTCACAACAATTACACAGGTGTAGAAGAAAGAGGAGATAAGTTGCACTATTGGAGTTACGATAAAACGCAAGGATATAATTTTGTCGATTTAAACTTTGGATATAATGTTACGCCAAATACCTTACTATACTTGGCAACTATTATAAATGGTGGGTCTGGAGATTATGAAATAAAAGAGAGCGGGTCATTAGAAAATTCTTGGACACACTATTTTGAAGTTAGTAGTAAAGTATGGCAAGATAAAAACGCTAGTTTATCTCTTTTTGCAGGTGGTGCTTGGTCTTTTATTACAGCTAAAACATTTTACACAGAAAGTTCTGGAAATATTATAAATGTTGGCGTAACTTTTAGTGAAAAATTAGCAATAAGAGATTATAAGATACCTGTAGATGTTACTTTAATGTGGAATCCAGAACAAGAAAAAACGGTACTGCAGTTAGACGTTACTTTATTTTAAACGAACCAAACATATATAATTATGAAAACTAAAAATTTAAAAGCCACTTTTAATAAGATGTTTTTACCACTAATGGTTGTTGCATTGTTTTTAAATGTAGTTGGCTGTGCAGAAGAAATAAAAACAACACAATCTAGCGGAAACGACACGGAAGATTCTGCCGAAATTTTTAAGAGTAAAGTAGATTTAACAGGCATTAAAATTGGGTACTGTACACCATCTTTAAACGCACCATACTACCAAGCATTGTTCCAGAGTATAAAATCTACAACCGAGAAAAATGGTATGGAATTTATATCTGCAGACGGTCAAAACGATATTAACAAACAAATAGCAGCTGTAGAAGATTTAATTACCAAAGGTGTAGATGCTTTGTTGTTAAACCCTAAAGATCCAGATGCCTTAGTTGGTGTAACAAAAATGGCTAAAGCTGCTGGTATACCTGTTTTTATTATTGATAGCTCTATTAACCCTTCAGCAGATTTTGTAACTACAATACAGTCTAACAATTTAGCAAACGGTGAATTAGCAGGCGAGTGGTTGGTAAAAAAAATGGGAAATAAAAAAATGAACATTGCTTTATTAAGTGGTAATGCTGGCAACCCTGTTGGTAAAAAACGCAAGCAAGGTTTATTACAAGGTATAACAGAAGAACAACTTAGAACACAAGGTAAAATAGATTTAAATATAAAAACACAAGCATATACAGAATGGTCTTATGCTGGTGGTTTGCAAGCTATGGAAGATATTTTAGTGGCTCATCCAGATATTAATGTTGTAATTACTGAGTCAGATGTTTGTGTTTTAGGAGCTATTAAAGCGATTAAACAAGCAGGTAAAACAAATGATATTTTAATTGTAGCTGGCGCAGATGGTCAAAAAGAAGCAATAAAATACATTATGGATACAGATTTTTACGGATGTACGGCTATGAATAGTCCTGTACAAATAGGTAAAAATGCTGTTAAATACGCTGTAGAATATATAAACGGAAAAAGAGATTTTGATAAAACTTCTTTTACTGCCCCGTTATTAATTACAAAAGCAAATGCTGCTAAATATTACAACCCTAAAGCTTTATTTTAAATTTAATATCCATTACTATGAAGGAGCCAGTAAGTGAATACCGTCTTGAAATGTCTGGGATATCAAAAAGTTTTGGTGTTGTTTCTGTACTTAAAGATGTAAATATTAAGGTTAAACACGGAGAAATACACGCTTTACTAGGTGAAAATGGTGCTGGTAAATCTACATTAATAAAGATACTAAGCGGTGTACACCAAAAAGATTCAGGAACAGTAGTCTTAAATGGCGCTGAGATAAATCCTAAAAATACACATGAAGGTCAAGTTCTGGGTATTAACGTAGTATACCAAGAGTTGTCATTAGTTAAAGATTTATCAGTTGCAGAAAATATTTATTTGCACAAATTAGGTGCAAGCAAATTTTGGATGAATTGGAAAGAACTAACTAAGAATGCACAAGAGTTATTAGATTCTTTAGGGTTTAAGATTGATGCTACTGCTACCGTAAGAGATTTAAGTATTGTTCAAAAACAAGTAGTAGAAATAGCAAAAGCAATATCTGAAGACACTAAAGTTTTGGTTTTAGATGAGCCCACAACAGTTTTTGATCCTACAGACATTAAAAAATTGTTTAACAACCTTTTAAAGCTAAAAGAAAAAGGAATATCAATAATATACATATCGCATCATTTAGATGAAATTTTTAAAATAGCAGATACGATAACAGTACTTAGAGATGGCGTAGATACAGGAAGTGTACCTGTTTCTGAGACAGACAAAGACAGCGTAATACATTTGATGATAGGGCGTGAGTTAAAAGATTTATACCCAGTTAGAGACTTTAAAATAGGAGAAAAAGCAATTTTTGAGGTCAAAGATTTATCAGGTAAAGATTGTATAGTACATGATGTTTCTTTCTCTGTTAAAGCAGGAGAAGTTGTGGGTATAGCAGGTTTAGGAGGTAGCGGAAGAACAGAGACTGCAAAACTTATTTTTGGTGCCGATAAAAAGAAATCCGGAACACTATTTTTAGATGGAGAAGAAATAAAAATTAACTCTCCAGTAGATGCTGCAGCGTATCAAATTGGTTTTGTTTCTGAAGATAGAAAAGAAGAAGGTGTGTTTTTACCATTGTCTATTAGACGAAACATTAGTGTCACCAGTTTTGGGTCTATATCTAGCAAACTTGGTTTTATTAACATAGATCGCGAGTATAAAAAGGTTTTAGGTCTAATTGAAAAATTGAACATTAAAACGCCAAGCTCGGAGGTAAATGTTAAAAACTTAAGCGGCGGTAATCAACAAAAAGTAGCATTAGCCAAATGGTTAAGCATAGATAGTAAAGTTATTTTTATAGACGAGCCAACAAGAGGAGTAGATGTAGGTGCAAAAATAGAGATCTATAAATTAATAAACGAAGTAGCTAAAAAAGGAGTAGGTGTTGTTGTAATATCTTCAGATATGCCAGAGATTATGGGTATTTCTGATCGTATTCTTGTGATGCACGAAGGTACTTTTTACGGAGAATTACAAAAAGACCAATTCTCTGAAGAAAACATATTGCGTTACTCCATTGGAGAAACATTAAAATAACCAATTAAATTATTAAAAAACTAACGTTATGGCTTTAACATTAAAAGAACAATTAAGCAGTCCTAGTGGTATTCTTAAGTTTTTAGTAAAGTACAATACTGTATTTATATTTATTTTACTACTTATATTTTCAGCACTAATATCAGATGTATTTTTTACGTCAGTAAACTTATCAAACTTACTAAAACAAGTATCTGGAATAGGTATTATTAGTATTGGTATGTTAATCGTTATTTTAACAGGAGGTATAGATTTGTCTGTGGGCTCTATGGTAGCATTACTGGCTGTAACTTTTGCTATACTTGTAAACTTAGTAGTATTACCTCTTGCAATTGTAATAACAATTGCTATTGGTTTTGGATTGGGTAGTATTTCTGGGTATTTGGTTGCTTATCAAAAAATGGCACCATTTGTAGCCACATTGGCATTAATGACTATTGCTAGAGGACTAGGTTTTATTTACTCTAAAGGATCTCCTATTACATTTAAAACCTATGGAGGTTTGTTCATGTCTAATTTTGCAAACAACTCTACTTTAGGTATTCCAAATATTGCTTTGGTATTTTTTATAATTGTGATTATAACAATGGTTATGCTTAGGTATAATGTGTTTGGTAGATTAATTATTGCAATAGGCAGTAATGAAGAAGCATCTCGTTTGTCTGGTATTAAGGTAAATAAATACAAGTTTTTAGTCTATGCTATTTCTGGAGCTTTGGCTGCTACAGCGGCTATAATTGTTGCTTCAAGAACAAACCTTGGTTCTCCAAATATGGGAATGGCTTGGGAGCTAGATGCTATTGCAGCGGTTGTTATTGGTGGCGCAAGCCTAAATGGCGGAAAAGGAACCGCAATAAATACACTAATGGGTGTACTTATTTTAGGATTAATAGGAAACATTTTAAACTTATTAAATGTACCATCTTACCCACAACAGGTAGTAAAAGGTGGTATTATCATATTTGCAGTACTGCTTCAAAGATTTGAAAGTAAATAATACAATATTCTATGAAAAATTATAAATTAAATAGTGAGAATCTTTCTTCGATTTCAGAAAGAATTTCAATTCCAAAATACGATAGATCTAAACTTAAAACAGGAATAGTACATGTTGGTATAGGTGGCTTTCATAGAGCGCATGAGGCTTTTTATACAGATCAGTTATTACATAACCAGGACAGTACAGAATGGGGAATTTGCGGTGTAGCATTATTAGATTTTGATACTAAAATATACAACACCCTAAAAGAACAAGATGGACTGTATACTTTAATTGTTAAGGAGTTAGATGGGACCCATAAAAAACAAGTAATTGGTTCCATAGTGGAGTATTTGTTTGCTCCTGAGGATCCAATAAAAGTTATAGAGAAAATGGCTAGTCCTGAGGTTAAAATTATAACGCTAACCATTACAGAAGGAGGTTACAATTATAATGAAGCTACAAAAGACTTCGATTTTAATAACTCATTAATTCAGCACGATTTAAAGAATGCTTATGCCCCAAAAACTATTTTTGGTTACCTAACTCAGGCTTTAAAACTTAGAAAAGAAAGAGGTATAAAAGGGTGTACAATTCAGTCTTGTGACAATATTCAAGGAAACGGACATATGACGAAGAGAATGTTGCTTAGTTATGTAAAGATTGCAGAGCCAAATTTGGTAAAGTGGATAGAAACAAATGTATCTTTTCCTAATGCAATGGTAGATAGAATAACACCTGCTACATCAGAATTAGATATTTTAAGTTTAAAAGAAACTTCTGGGATAGATGATGCTTGGCCAGTTGTTTGTGAACCATTTAAGCAATGGGTTATTGAGGATAATTTTATTGAAGGCAGACCTGCTTGGGAAATTGTAGGAGCACAATTTGTAGCCAATGTAGCGCCTTATGAAAAAATGAAACTTAGTTTACTAAATGCAGGACATTCTGTGTTGGGTATACTTGGTGCTTTAGTAGGGTATTCTACAATAGATGAAGCCGTAAATAACGAAAACATTAAAACGTTTTTAAATAATTATATGAATATCGAGGTAACTCCTGTTTTGGGTGACTTGGAAGGTATTAATTTAAGTGAATATAAAGCCTCATTACTAGAAAGGTTTGGAAATATGAATATAAAAGATCAAATAGATCGTATTTGTTCAGAGAGTTCTGCTAAGTTTCCAATATTTATAGTACCAACGGTAAATTCACAGTTAAAGAAAAACGGATCCATAAAAATGGCTGCTTTTGTGGTTGCTGCTTGGGCAATTTATAGCTTAGGTAAAGATGAAAATGGGAAAGTTTTAAATATTAAAGATGCCGTAAAATTACTTTTAGATATTAAAGCAAATGCAGCAAAAGAAAACCCAAAAGCTTTTTTAGAAATAGATTCTATTTTTGGGAAACTTATTACTGCTGTACCTTTTGTAGACGCATATACATCAGCATATAAAAATATTACCGCTAATGGTGTAGAAAAATGTGTTGTTGAGATGAATAATAACCTTGCAAACAACAATTAATATGAAGAACATAGTTTGCTATGGTGAAGTTTTATGGGATGTTTTTCCTACCCATAAAAAAATAGGAGGTGCACCTTTAAATGTAGCCTTACGGTTACAGTCTTTAGGTAATAATGTATCTATTATTAGTAGTATTGGTGATGATAAAAAAGGAAAAAAAATTGAAGCTTACATAAAAGAACATGGCGTAAATGCAACTAATTTACAAGTAGATCGTAAATTAAAAACAGGGAAAGTTAAGGTAATGCTTAACCAAAAAGGTTCTGCATCTTATGATATTAAATTTCCAAGAGCTTGGGATAATATTAAGCTTACAGATACAAATAAAACCTTAACAGAAAAAGCAGATGCCTTTGTGTTTGGTAGTTTAGTTGCACGTGATAGTACCTCTAGACATACATTATATGAGCTTTTGAAATTAGCAAAACATAAAATTTTTGATGTTAATTTAAGAGAACCATACTATACCACGGACGTTTTAAATTACTTAATGAAACAAGCAGACTTTATTAAGTTTAATGATGATGAGATTTTTGAAATAGGAAAAAAAATAAACTCTAAAACACATTCTTTAGAACAGAACATTAAGTTTATAGCAGAGCATACCAATACCAAGTCTATTTGTGTTACAAAAGGAAGGCACGGAGCTATTTTATATTATAACGATGTTTTTTATTACAATAGTGGTTATCAAATAGAAGTGGTAGATACTGTTGGAGCAGGAGATTCGTTTTTAGCATCATTAATTAATAAGCTAATTAATGAAAACAATCCGCAAGAAGCAATAGATTTTGCTTGTGCAGTAGGCGCTTTGGTTGCTGGTAGCGAAGGTGCAAACCCAGAAATTAAAGAAGAAGATATTTATAAATTTATTTCCCCCAATTAACCGTTCCCCAAAACTAAAAACAGCTGTTTATTAATTTAAACAGCTGTTTTTTTATGTTGTAAAACTAAAATTAGTTACAAGAAGTAATGGTACCAACACCTTGGTTACAAAGTTTGGGTGTATTGTATTTTACGTTTAGGATATAGTTACTAGGAAATCCCTGTACTCTAGATGTAGTTACATTTACATTGTAATTACCTAAACTATTATCTCTTTTGGTATTATCTATGGAAACGCCCAAAGAAGGACCATTATACTCAAAACCAGAAGATCCAGGTTTACACACCTTAGAACGTTCTGAACAAGGTAAGTATGGTAAAAACAGATGTTTTAATTTAGCTCCTGTATTTTTATAGGTTACCTTGACATTACTTACTGTAGAATTTTTAAAGTTTCCTGGTTTAATACCATTTACAGCCGGGTTAGAGTGGTTGTAAGCAGCTTCACTAAAATCATTATCAATACGTACAGCCCAAGTTCTTCCGTTGTTACGTTTGTATAATTCAGACACAGAACCAGCTCCTAAAATGCCCTCAATATAGGTTTTAAAAGCTTGTCCGTTAGCTCTATTGTCTTTATCAAAAATTTCTATAAAACCGTGTTCTACACGCACAGCATATGCGCAACCAATAGCTGTTACATCATCTATAGTTACCTTACCATTTTCCATAAAATGAGGAGAAAACATTACAGGCGTTAAACCACTTGTATTGCTAATTTTAGTAGCAAAAATATCTCTTACACCACCTTTGTTAGCTGTTTTCATAGCAAGGTTATCAGTTTCTAGTCGTAATGTTACGCCTCCTGTACATTTTAGATTGTTAAATAATACATTATCCGCAGCATAGGCTTGTATAAGTCCGTAACCTGTGTGTGCATTGGTCTGACTTATATTTTCTATGATACCATTGTGTGGCCAAGCATTACTTCCATTGTCCGTAAAACTTATGAGTACGGAGGCAAACACAGTTTTTTCATCCTTAATAGAAAAGTTTGATATTTTAAAATTGTCTACATTACCTACATCGGCTACAATAAGGTTTTTTGAAGTGTTTCCTCTTAAATCTACAATGAATTTTCCTCCTTTACCTATAATACTTGCGTTCTCAATTTTATCTTCCGTTTTATTCGCAAAATCAAATATTCTATGATTTTTAGCCGGTGTTAGCCCTTTGGTAGGATATATGACTGTACCTTTTTCAATCTCTAGGTGTACATTAGAACGCATTCTAATTTTATTAAAATAATATTTTCCTTTAGGAATGGTTAATACACCGCCATTAGTATTAAATAAATCTTTAATTGCTAAATTTAATTTAGCACTATCATCATTAGTATCATTGTTGTTCACATTGTAATCTGTTACTAAATTTTTTTTATTAGATGTTACAGCATTACTCGGCGGTGTGTAAAATCTAGCGACGCTTGCACTTAATTCGGTTGGCGTTTCTAAAATTGCCGCATTGTCATTTTCTTCAATTTCTTTAGAACATCCTATAGCTAATAAGGCCATAGATGTTACATAAAAATGTTTAAATTGTAATTTCATAGTATATGTTTTTTATTAATAACGACAAATTTATAACGTCTATTCTTACATATGTAAGAGTATTTTACTGTTAATTAGCATTATTTTACCTTAAGAACTTCTTATTTACTGTTTAAAATCTACATTCTTTATGTTTTAGGTGGTGTTTTAAATAGTTTATGTGTTGGTTATGAGTTAAGTATGTGTTTTTAGAACTAAATATCTAGTAGGTTAATTAAATGTAAACTATCAAACAGCAGCTGTTATCATCAACTTTGTATTGCTTAAGGGTAATGCTTTTAGCATCTTTGTAAGATGTATAAATCTATAGAAGAACATATTACTAAACATGTTAGTCCAACAGCAAAAGAGTTGTATCAGTTTACTTCATTTTTAAAGGAAATAACTATTGATAAAGGCCAATTTTTAGTAGAACCAGGACAAATTGTCAAGCATAAATATTTTGTAATTAAAGGAGGCTTAAAAGCATATTATATAGATCCAAAAGGAAATAAGCACATAATTCAGTTTGCAGTAGAAAATTGGTGGGTTGGAGATTTTGACGCCTACTATAATAACGTGCCATCTAAGCTACATATTGAGGTTTTAGAGGATTCTGAATTGCTTTCTATAGATTACGATAGTCTTCAGAAAATATATGATGATATGCCAATATTTGAGCGCTACTATAGAATTTTAGTAACAAATAGTACTATTGCACAACGTAAGCGTATATTGTCTTCTTTAGAAAAAAATACGCAAGAACGGTATCTAGAATTTTGTGAGGCGTATGCTAATATAGAGAATAGAGTTCCAAATTATGATATCGCCAATTACTTAGGTGTATCTCCAGAAAACTTAAGTAGAGTTCGGAAACAACTAAAAAAGTTAAATATATCTTAATTGATATAGGTCAATGGAATTGATAGAACAGTCTTGTACATTTGTATATACAAATAAATAAAATATTAAAATGAACAAGCAACAGTTATTAACACCATATCATAAGAATATAAATCTAAAAAACAGAGTTGCTATGGCGCCTATGACCCGTAGTAGAGCAGATAATGAGGGTAGTGTAGCCACAGACGAGTTACACGGACTTTATTATGAGCAAAGAGCATCTGCGGGTTTAATAATAACCGAAGGATCTCAAGTATCTAAGGATGCCGTAGGGTACATACACACTGCTGGTATACATACAGATGAACAGGTAGAAGGTTGGAAAAAAGTTACCAAGCGTGTGCATAATAAAGGCGGAAAAATCTTTATTCAATTATGGCACGTTGGTAGAATGTCTCATCCAGATTTTCATAACGGAGAATTACCTCTTGCGCCATCTGCAATAAACCCTAATGCAAAATCTTATACTCCAGAAGGCTTCAAAGATACCGTTACGCCTAGAGCAATGACTATAGAGGATATTAAAACTACGGTTAAAGATTTTAAAAACGCTGCTGCAAATGCTGTAAAAGCTGGTTTTGATGGCGTAGAGATTCATTCTTCTAACGGGTACCTATTTCATCAGTTTTTCACAGGGACATCTAATGTAAGAACAGATGAGTATGGTGGAAATATAGAAAACAGAACACGTTTCTTTTTTGAGGTCTTAGATGCTATGAAAGAAGTAATTCCGCAAGAAAAAATAGGCGTACGATTTAATCCGTCTTTAGATGGTTTATTTGGTATTACTATGGATGAAGAAACAATACCAACGTTTGAGTCTATTATTAAAAAATTGAACGATTACAATTTGGCTTACGTTCATTTATCAGAACCATTTACAGATGTTTCTAATATTCCGTTTGCTGTAAAAGAAATAGCTAAGCATTTTAGACCTTTGTACAACGGAACATTAATGATAAATTCTGCCTTTGATCAAGAAAAAGGAAACAAAGTTATAGAAGATGGTGATGCAGATTTAGTAGCTTATGGCAAGCCATTTATATCTAATCCAGATTTAGTAGAGCGTTTTAGAGATCATCTAGAATTAGCAGAGTGGGATGAAAGTACATTTTATGTGCCAGGAGCAAAAGGATATACAGATTACCCAACAGCTTCTATGTAATTTACTATAGAAAAGAAAAACACTTAAAGTGTAATTCAACATTATTTAAAAGAGGCTCTATGCAACCATAGAGCCTCTTTTTTGGTTTATTCTTAAATCTCTAATTTTTTCTTATAGGATTTAAAAGCATATTCACAGAAAACCAAACCTTGTTCACAGATAGTATCTAAATACTATGCTTCTTCTCTGCATCTTTGACTCAGATTAATAACTATAATAAGACTTAAGGATGAAAAAAAATAATTCGATATTGCTTTTAGCACTACTAAATTTTATGTTTTTATTGTCGTGTTCTTCAGATTCTGATGCTATTACAGATGATACAGAAGAAACGGAAGAAACAGGATCGTATGTAGAAATGTACGAAGATTCAGATTTTACGGCTGCAGATTGGACAGACAATACACATAGCAAAAGTGCAGATCCTAATTTTGAAGAAATTTTTCCTAATACAGAAGTAAATCGTTTAGACTTAGTTGTTACCGAAGATCGTTGGCAAAGTATGTTAGATGATATGACAACCAATTATGGTGAATTTGGAACCACTACAGGTGGTCCTGGAGCTGGTGCTCCTCCAACCGGTGGTGGCGGATTAACAACAGTAGACGAGGATCCTATTTTTGTTCCTGCAGATGTAATTTACGAAGGAAAAGAATGGTATAGAGTTGGTATACGTTTTAAAGGTAACTCTAGCTTACAATCTACTTGGTCTAGCGGAAACTTAAAATTGTCTTTTAAACTTGATTTTGATGAGTTTGAAGATGAATACCCACAAATAGACAACCAACGCTTTTACGGATTTAAAAAATTGAGTTTAAAGAATAACTACAATGATAAATCTATGCTTAGAGAAAAAGTTGCTGCCGATGTATTTACAGCTGCCGGCTTGGTAAGTTCGCATACTGCATTTTATACAGTATATGTAGATCACGGAGACGGACCTGTATATTTTGGGTTGTATACCTTGGTAGAAGAAGTTGATGATACTGTTATAGATACACAATTTTCTGATGATGATGAAAATTTATACAAACCAGATGGCGATGGAGCTAGTTTTGCAGAAGGTTCTTTTTCTGAAGAGGTATTTGTAAAGAAAACAAATGAAGACGAAGCAGATTATTCTGATATATTGCGTGTTTTTGATGCTTTGCATGCAAGCAACAGAACTACAGATCCTGAAGCTTGGAGAACAAATTTAGAATCGGTTTTTGATACAGATCAGTTTTTAAAATATGTAGCCGTAAACACGGTAATTCAGAATTGGGATACCTATGGTAGAATGACGCACAATTACTTTTTATACAACAATCCAGATACCGATAAATTACAATGGATTCCTTGGGATAATAACGAGGCGTTACAACAAGGTAATATGCAAGGTTCTTTAGCCTTAGATTTCTCTGACTTAAACGAAGAAGAATGGCCTTTAATTGGGTATTTATATGCAGATGATACATATAAACTACAATACAACTCTTATGTGCAAGATGTTATAGATAATGCCTTTAATGCAAGTACATTACAAGCAACATATACTACGTATGCATCTTTAATAGAGCCGTATGCAACCACAGAAATTGCGGGGCATACATTTTTAAACTCTAGTACAGATTTTAGTACGGCAGTAAACGAATTAAAAAATCACGTTACAGAACGTGCAACAGCAGTACAAAATTATTTAGATTAGTAATTAGTTGAGTTCGTTTTTTAAGCCAGTTATTTTAAATAGCTGGCTTTTTTGCGTTGTATAAACAAACAATCCCATATGGCTTTAGGTTTTAAAAAAAGGCATAAAAAAAACCGACCTTTTCAGGTCGGTTTTTATTTGAGGGGAAAAGGACTTTATTACAGGTATGCTTTTAATACTTCGTTTTGCGATTTTCTGCGTAGTATTACAATTGCTTTTTCTCTAATTTGTCTAACACGTTCTCGACTTAATTCAAACACATCACCAATCTCAGAAAGACTCATAGGAGCTTTTTCTCCAATTCCGTAATACAAGCGTATAATTTCACTTTCTCTACTAGGTAAGGTCTTTAACAATTGCGTAATGTCAGAGCTTAAAGATTCTTTAATCATATTAACATCAGGACTTGTTACGTCTTTAGATTGTATAACAGTGTATAAGTTAGATGTTTCTCCGTCTTCAAAAGGAGCATCCATAGACAAGTGTTTACCAGAGTTTTTCATAGCAGTTTTAACCTGTGATGTACTCATATCTAATTCTCTAGCAATTTCTATGGCGCTAGGAGGTCGTTGGTAATTTTGTTCTAAAGAAGAAAAGACTTTATTTATTTTACTAATCTCACCAATCTTATTTAAAGGCAAACGTACCATACGAGATAGTTCAGATATTGCTTGTAAGATGGATTGTCTAATCCACCATACGGCATACGATATAAATTTAAAACCTCTTGTTTCATCAAAACGTTGTGCAGCTTTAACTAGTCCAACATTTCCTTCATTAATTAAATCTGATAATCGCAATCCGCTTCCTTGATATTGTTTTGCAACTGAAACTACAAAACGTAGATTGGCGTTTACTAATTTGTTTAAAGCAACTTGATCACCTTCTCGAATTCTTTTTGCCAGTTCTACTTCTTCATCAATTGTAATCATATCTAACTTAGATATTTCTTGAAAATACTTTTCTAATGATTTCGTATCTCTGTTTGTAATTTGCTTCGTGATCTTTAGTTGCCTCATATATATGTTTTAGTTAATATTTCTCTTACCTTATTATACCATTTTATTTACGTAATTCCTAATTAAAAGGCATATTTTATCAATTTTACATTAAAAAAAAGCTATTTAGGGTTAAAATAGTACTTTTCTACAGTTTTTATAAAAGCAAGAAAATACACTAACAGGCTGATAGGTAGCGAACTAAAAATGCCTTTCTGAAGAATACTTCAAAAAGGCATTTTTATACTTAAATTTATCTAACATTTACCAACCGTCTAAAACGCACTGCATCGTATATGGTTGGGTTGAAGATAAGGGTAAATCTTGTAACTCGTCACCCAAATAATTACCACTAGCAGAACCAGTAGCATTTTTAAAACGATAAGACCAACAATATCTAAGGTTGGTATGTTCTTCTGAATATGTAACTAAATTATCTTCTAGAATTACATTATCAAAATCTGAAAAGGCTAAAAAGTAGCCTAAAAACTTGTTTCTACGTACATCTGCATCTGCGCTTTTGTACATATACATTCCGCAATTGTTAAGCACGTTATCGTGTACGTAAGTAGCCCTGTTGTGTCCTTTATCACCGCCACTTGAATATTGTATATAACCCAATCTTCCATTTACAGAGCCGCTTAGCATTGTAATTGTATTTCTGGCAATAATATTATGGGTTTTATGCCAAGACACAAGGGGGCCATCTATATATACGTTACCATCTCCTTGCTCTAGTATGTTGTCTAGAATATAAACGTTTTTACCGCTAGTGTTTACAATGTCTCCGCCTTTGTTATGGTGAAAGTAATTGTTCTGTATTAAAATATCTTCATCAACACGGCCAGCACCTTCGATATCTATTCCAAATTGTGGACTAGTACCGTTTATATGATGTATTTCGTTATCTGTAATAGTAATACGTGTACCACCAACAACAGAGATTCCCTGTCTGCGGTTGTTAAAAATGTTATTGTTTGTAAAAGTAACATCTGTAGCATCTAGGACTAAAGAACCATCACCCGTTGTATCTTTAATAATCATATTGTCTATTAAAACAATGTTACTATCGTTCCAAACACAAATTCCGTGACCTTCGTCATGAGATGTAGCACCATCACTTTCGCGAGGTGTAAAAATATGAGAATCTCTATCGCCTTTAATAGTGCCATCTCTCACAATAATATTATCGCCGTCTAAGCTAATAACGCAGTAGTTCCATTTGTCGTTTGTATCCATTTCTAATACCGCACCTTCGCTAAAAACAAACTCTGTATTGTTGTGTATTTCTATGCCGCCTTGGTATATTTCGTTTACATCTTTACCAACAAGGTATTCTCCCTTTGGTAACGTAACCATACCAAAACCCTCGTCATATGCCCAATCTATTGCAGCTTGTAAATTAGCGGTTGTTGTAGTAGGGTCTGTGCCGTTGTTGGGTATGTTCCATTGCTCTAAATCTATAATGTATTCTTGTATGTTGGTTAGTTCTGGTTGTTTAGAGCTAAAGGCTAATTTTGGCAAGCCTTTACCGTCTAAGTCTTCTGCGGTAACTTTGTTAACTACGTCTAACTCGTCCTTATTACAAGATGTTAGGCATACAAGTAGGGCTAAAAATAAAGAATGGGATACTTTTTTCATGTTGTTTTTTTTCTAATTTAATAGGTTGTAAAAACTATGGTATATCTAAAATTTGACATACCAATGCATAAAATAGTAAACTGATTTTTTCTTTAATTAGTATTATAAAGACGCACAACTTTGTTTCTAAAAAGACATCTTATTCTTTATTAACTAACTTAAAAGTCATTGTTAATAGGAGGGAAGAGTTCATTTTAAATTTATTCTAAACTACTAATAATGTTTAGAAATTTATATTTGCTATGAAACAACTTGTATTCTGTATCTATTTCTTTAAGCTGACTTTCTATTAGTTTTACTTCTCTATAATTCACAAGAAACAGAGATCCTTCACCTAAATTAAACATACGTTCTTCAGCAGTTACCAATCTTGTATAATCTGTAACCAAACTCTTTAAAATAGAATGTTGTGCCTGGTAAGACTCAATTTCTTGTAAACTACTGTTTATTTTATTTTTTAAGCTCACTTTTGTAGCCATAATATCAAAATCTACATCTTGTAGTTTTACTTTAGCTAACTTTAAATCGGCACGTTCTTTCCTTAAAAATAAAGGAAAACTAATTGCTAAACCAGTTTTATAATTGGTAGTATTAAAGCTATTAAGATTTTCATAATCTGCACTTAAAAAGTTATACTGTAAGTCTACTTTAGGCAATAGGTTGTTTGTTTTATAGCGCTTATCTATTGTTAAAATATCCTTTTTAATTTCTAACGCTTTTAATTTAGGATGATGTTCTATTAAATTATCTGTGGTAGTGTTTAAGAGCGAACTATTAAGTACCACATCTATGGTAGCAATGGTGTTTATGTCTGGTGTAATATTGTCTGTAATCTCTAAGGGTACATTGTTTTGCAACCACAAAAAGTTAGAAACTTCTAGGGTGGATTTTAGATAACCAATTTTTGCTTTTTCTAAATCTAACAATCTGTTTTTGTAATTAATTCCTGCCTCTAACGTATCTATAGCAGGCTTATCACCAGATCTAAAGCTCTTTTTTACATTTTGTAAACGTGTATCTGCATTTATCAAATAGCTTTTGTAGGCAACGACAGCTTTGTAATTTTTAAGCCAATTAAAATAAGACTCAGATGCGTTGTACAGAAAATCGCTTATTACCAATTTCTGTTTTGCTTCAGCTTGTTCTGTATATAGTTTAGCTTGTTTTAAGGTTGCCATTCTTTTATTGGTAAGCAAGCCTTTTGCAAGCGATACAGAAACGCCGGCACTGTATAAACCATCTTCTGGCGTGGTATATTCTGGATTAAGGTAAATACCTTCGTTATTCTCATAATTTGCTTTTAACTCTATGCCATACCAAGTAGGTATTTTAAAAGTAGCGTTTAGCTTGTCATAATAATCCGTGTTTTTAAATTTTTTATTGGCAAAATCTACTTCTAATTTAGGATCAAAAGCGCCTCTAGATTTTAGTAATTTAGCTTCGCCCTCTGTGGTTATAAGGCGTGCTTGTTTAATTATAGGATGGTACTTTTTTACATACCCTAAATATTCCTCTAGGCTTAAAATAGTATCCGTCTCTTGCGAAAATGTTACCGAAAACCATAAAGAACAAACAACAATTAGTATTTTTTTCATTAGGCTTTCTTTTTGTATTTAGAATCGGTTTTTTTTTCTGTAGGCTGATAAAAATTTGGAGGAAAACTGTTTATTTGTCTCCAAAGCTCAAACCAAATAGGCACATTTTCTAACAAGGCAATTGTTTTAGCACCAGAACCCACACGTATTGCTGTTGGCCACTCTACCATATTAGAATCTGGTTTTAGGAGCACACGATATTTACCATTATCACTAATAAAGTTTTCTATAGCAACAATTTTAGCACCATACGTACCATAAGATACGTTTGGCCAACCGCTAAATACAATGGCAGGCCAACCATCAAATTGAACACGTACTTCTTCACCAACGTGTATTAAAGGCAAGTCTATTGGTTTTACATACATTTCTACGGCCAACTCGTAATCTGCAGGCATAATGCTTACCAAAGGTTCACCTTCTTTAAAAGTTTCACCCAAACCAGCTTTTATTGTTTTGTTTATAAAGCCATCTTGTGGCGCAGTAATAAAAAGCAAACTGTTTCGTTTTTTGTAATTGGCTAAATTAGTTTCTAATTTAGATACTTGTGCTTCTGTATCTAAACCACCAGATTGTGCCGTGTATAAACTACTTTGTGCTTTGGCAATTTTATCTCCATATGTGGCGCCTAAAGTAGCAATAGCAAGCTCACTGTTAATAGCATCTTGTCTTGTACTTAGTAATTTATTTTGTTGCGATAGTAATTTAGCGTTTACCTCTTGGTATTTAGAGCGTTTTTCTTCAACATCTTTTACGGCTTTTAAGCCATCTTCTTGCAATTGTACAGTACGTAAATATTGTTTGTTAGCAATGTCAGCATTAATTTTTAGGGCTTCTAAATCTATACTGTCACTTATTACTTTTAAAAACGTTTGTTTGACCTTATTTTTAGCTTGTTCTAGCTTTAAACCACGTTCTTGTTGCAATGCGTTAATCTGACTTTGCAATGCATTGACTTTGTTTTTATATGCTGTAACAGAAGAAGATTTTGCTGTAATTTGGTTGTCTGTACGCTCTGCCAAGCGCTCATCAAAATACTCGCTTTTTACCTCAGAAACTCTAAGTATAGTATCTCCTTTTTTTACAAAATTACCCTCTTGTACAAACCATTCTTCTACGCGGCCAGGAATCTGAGATTGTAATGTCTGTGGTCTTTGGTTTGGTTTTAGGGTAGTAACATTACCCTGACTAGATATGTTTTGTGTCCACGGTAAAAACAGAATAAGAATTAAAATAATAGTAAAAACTAATAAGAACTTTCTAAAACCTTTATGGTATTCTTTTGTAAAAATATCTTTTCCAGACTTGTACTTTGTCAAGTCAATAAATTCAGATACTTTATTGTTAGATATATTTAACATAGTCTATTTTTTATTGTTAATTACAACTCCGTTTTTAAGTGTAATTTGCTTGTTACACTTTTTCTCCCAACTCTTGTTATTGCTCACAATAACCAAGCTCCAAGAGTGTGCAGATAGCGTTAAATAATCAATAATTGCCGTAGCTTCTTGTGCATCAAACAAGTCTAATGGATTCTCTAATATCAATAATTTTGGTTGCTTAACAACAGCCCTTGCCAATACCAATTTTTTAGTAGCAGTATAAGAAATTTGCTTGCCTTCTGGTATTAACATTGTGTTTAAACCATTTGGTTGTTGCTTTAAAAACGGGGTTAAGCCTAAGTTTTCAAAAGTGTTGTAAATAGTGGCGTCAGTAATATCTTTATCGCCAAACGTAATGTTCTCTCTAATAGTTCCTTCAAAGGTAGTTTCCTCAAAAAGAGACATTCCTAAAATAGCTCTGTATTTGTTTATGTACAAACTCTCTATAGACAAATTGTTCACGTGTATATATCCCTCTGTAGGGAAGGTAACACCGGCAATAAGTTGCAATAGGGTAGACTTACCAGAACCACTTTCTCCAGATACTAAAATGCGATCTTTAGGATTTATGGTAAAAGATATATCTTTAAGTAAAGGCGTATTATTCTCGTTTACTTTGTAAAAAACATTTTTAAGCTCAACTGTTAAGTCTTCATTATTATCTAGTAGTTCACCCTCTTGTGCTTCAATAGGTTTGTCTACAACCTGTCCTAATTTTTCTATGGCAGTTAAGACGTCGTAAAAAGACTCTAAACCTAAAATTAGTTTTTCAACCGAGTTTATAACCAAAAGAATAATGATCTCTGCGGCAACAAACTGTCCAATATTCATACGTTGGTCTAGCACTAGAAATCCACCAATAGATAGTAATCCGGCTGTAACAATAACCTTAAAACCAACCATTTGTAAAAACTGAATCTTTAGTATTTTAAAATGACTTTCTCTAGATGTTACATAGTCACTAACCAAATCATCTGTTTTTTCTAAAGCCAAAGCTGTTTTACCAGATAGTTTAAAACTAATTACAGAGCGCGAAATTTCTTGTAACCAATGCGCAACCTTGTATTTGTTTTTAGACTCTTTTAAACTAGTATCTAAACCTCTTTGAGACGTATATTTAAAAACAATGTATACCAAAAGCAGTAGCAATACTCCAAATAGTATAAAAAACGGATGGTAGAAAGACAATAGAATTAAAGCAAATATAATTTGCAATAGGGCAGACGGCACATCTATTAATATTTTAGACAAGCCTTTTTGTATGGTAAGCGTATCAAAAAAACGATTGGCCAATTCTGGAAAGTGAAAATTACGCAACTCGTTCATCTTAATTTTTGGAAAACGGTAGCTTAACTCAAAAGACGATCTTGTAAAAATACGTTGCTGTATGGTTTCTATAATACGAATCTGCATTAGTTTTAAAATGCCAGAAAATGCAACACCTATAGTAACTAGAACAATTAAAACAACCCAAGAAGCAGAAACCTGCGCACCCTGTAGTAAGTTAATAATAGTCTGTATACCAATAGGCAAACTTAAAGCTACAATACCTTCAAAAATGGCAAAATAACCTATTTGAAAAATGTCTTTGCGTTCTAATTGTAATAGACCTAAAAAACGTTTCCAAGGAGATAAAGTACTATTTGGCATTTGCTACTGTTTTTAAAGTTAAGTCGGTAAAAAAGTCTGTTGGTGTTGTAATATTATTGCAATTGGTAATAGACTTAAAATGCTGTTGTATAAAATGTTGGTGTAAAGAACCCTCTACCATAGTGCTAGCATAGCTTAATGCAAATTTATAGTCTGGGTTGTATGCCAAAATAATGTCTGCAATACGCTGTATGGTACGCTTGTAAGGCATAAAAAAACCTTCTTTATTATCCTCGTCTACATCTTTAGTATAATACACCTTAGAGTTCTCGTTAATAATAATAGAGTTAAGTAAAACCTCGTTAATATGGGTGTATTTGTTGTCTTGTTCCGTAGTTTTAGTAACCACTTCTATGGCTTTTTTAAGCTTTTCTGTAGTATCTGTAATACTGTAGGTTTCTATTACCAATTGGTATTCTACCCAACCCCAATACCAAGCCGTTAAATACATAAGTAGTTTGTGTTTACTCTCAAAATAACGGTAAATAGAACTTTCGTTAGAACCAATAATAGCACCTAGTTTTTTAAAGTTAAACTCTTCAAAACCAATTTCTTCTAGAAGAATAATACTGTTTTCTATAATTTTTTTACCCAAAGTAGAAGATTCAGGATCTTTTAAGTAGATGCCAGTGGGTATTTCTATTTTAATGTTTGATAGTAATGTTTTCATAGATTCAAATTATACGTGCAAATATAATAGTAATACTATTAAAAAAGAAATTTATGCTATTAAATAGAAGGGTTTTTATTGTAAGTGGAGTGTATAGTATTGTTTTTTAGGTTGTTGTATTGTTATTAAAAAATAGCATAAGCGTTAATTTTTATATATAAAGTTGATAAAATACTAAAGTAATAATTGCTTTTAGGTTGATGATTTGACTTAAAAACATCAAAAAGAACCTAAAAAAATAGCGATAAACTGGAGTAATGGAGTTTCTTTTTTTATATCTTTTATTTAGATATCTTTTTCACAAAAAATATTTCTTTTTAGGCCGATCTACGAAAGTATTGTGTAAAACTATAGTTTAGCAATAGCAATGGGTTCGTACGTCTAGATTTTTTTGGTTCGTTTTTTTATCAATGAAAAAAATGATCAACTATTGTTTAATGTACAATTGGTTAGAGATACATTTAATTTTATTATTACTACAATTAAAACACTTGCACTAACAGCTTATTATCATAATTAGAATAATATTTTTAGGCCGATCTACGAAAGTATTGTGTAAAACTATAGTTTAGCAATAGCAATGGGTTCGTGCGTCTAGATTTTTTTGGTTCGTTTTTTTATCAATGAAAAAAATGATCAACTATTGTTTAATGTACAATTGGTTCTCGATACATTTAATTTCACTACAATTAAAACCCTTGTACAAACAGCATCTTCTTATCAGAAAAAATAAAGAAAACCTCTGTTCTTCATTTTATAAAATCTAAAAACGAGTACAACCAAGGTTTCACAGAAAACCTAGTAGCGTTTACAGAAAGTTATTTTTTGGCATAGTTTCTATACATAGATTTGAAATAAAGAAAACACTATGAAAATAAAATTAGCAATCTTATATTTTTTAATCTGCACTATTAGTAGAGCGCAGGATAAAGAAACGTTTATAGGGAGTGAAGATAATGTAGAATACAAAGCAATTTTTGATGGTAAAGATGTGTATGTAACATTACGTACAGAGTTTAAAGAGACGATGCAATCTATGTTGCACCGGGGCTATACCATATATTTTGATGTAAAAGGGAAGAAGAAGAAAAATGTAAGTATACACTATCCTTTAAACGCAGGACGACCAGAAAAAGGATCTAAACCAGAAAGAGGAGAACGTAGAGAAAAAGATGAAAATAGTGAGCAAAAAGGTCCAGATATAGCAAAAATGATTAAAAATGCTCCTAAAAAGGCAAATTACACTTATTTTGATTCTTCTAAAGGTTTTAATTTAGATATGAATAATTTGGGTATTGTAATGAATTACAGCTATGAAAATAGTGAAGTAGGTCCAATTTTAGAATACCATCTAAAAATACCAGCTTCTAAAATATCTGAAAATACTATGGATCTGTCTAAATTGTCTATTGGTATTGTATCTGCCAAACAAGAACAAAAGAAAAGCGGACAACAGTCTGGTTTTAGTATGGGAGGCAAACAACGCGGTGGCGGACAAGGCGGACCTCCAGGTGGCGGCAATGGCCAAGGTGGTGCAGGAAGAGGTAGTGGCGGAAGACCTCCACAAAGGGATGCGACAACAATAGAAGTAGAAAAAATAGATTTTTGGTTTAAGTTATATCCTAAAAAGAGGTAGTATAAAAATTAAACACGAACCATTTATAATTTTTAGTTTATTTTCTTTTAAAAACCGGTTACTTGATAGTAATCGGTTTTTTTATGCATTCATTTTTATGTGCTAGTCCATTACTTTTTTATAATCGGTTCTAATATGTCCCAAACATTATTTGCTACTATTTTTTGCCCCTTACTAGTAGGATGAATACCATCTGCTTGATTTAATTCAGGAATTCCGCCAACATCTTTTAATAAAAAAGGGATTAAATAAAGTTCGTTTTGTTTAGCTAACTCGGGAAAAATAGTTTTAAACTCTGTACTATAATCCTGTCCCATATTTGGAGGCAATTGCATACCCGCCAATATAATTTTTGTTGTCGCATTTTTTGCTAGAACTGCGTCTATAATAGCTTGTAAGTTTTTTCTTGTTTCTGATAAAGGTACTCCTCGTAAACCATCATTTGCACCTAATTCTAATATGAAAATGTCTATTTTTTGATTTAGAACCCAGCTTATTCTGTTTTTTCCTCCAGCAGTTGTTTCTCCACTTAAACCAGAATTTATAACTATATACCTCAAAGAAAGTGAATCTATTTTTGTCTGAATGATTGCCGGAAAAGCATCGTTTACATCATCTAAACCATAGCCAGCCGTTAAACTATCTCCAAAAACTAAAATGGTTTTGGTGCTACTATTTTCTTTAATGGCTTCTTCAGTTGCTTTCTCTTCGGGAAGCTTATTCTTAGAGTTGTCTGATTTGCAAGCGAGTAGGAGTATTACGAATGAGAAATAACAAAACTTTAGGAAAAGCTTTACTGCATTAACCTTTATATCTAAAATCATTTGATTATTTTTCAAATTCAGCATTTTTATTGAAACATTATATTTAGTAAGTACTATGACAAAGATATTAAAGATTGACCAACTAGAGAAAATATATACAAGTGGTTCTAAAAATTTAACGGTATTATCTAATATTTCTTTTAAAGTTGAAAAAGGCAGTATTTTTTCAATTGTTGGTCCTTCAGGAAGTGGCAAAACAACCTTATTGGGTTTATGTGCTGGTTTAGATTACCCAAGTGCTGGTAAAATTGAGTTATGTGGTAGTAATTTAGAGAACTTAGATGAAGATGAACGCGCGCAATTACGAAATAAAGAGGTTGGTTTTATTTTTCAAAATTTTCAATTATTACCAACGCTTACAGCTTTAGAAAATGTAATTGTGCCCTTAGAGTTACAAGGTGATAAAAACGCCAATAAGGCAGGTATGGAACTGTTAAAAAAAGTAGGGTTAGGAGATCGATTTGATCATTACCCTTCACAATTATCAGGTGGGGAGCAGCAGCGAGTTGCGTTGGCCAGAGCTTTTTGTAACAAACCATCAATTTTATTTGCAGATGAACCTACAGGAAATCTAGATGAAGAAACAGGTGAAAAAGTTATTCAATTATTGTTTGATTTGAATAAAGAAGCAGGAACTACCTTAGTCATCATTACACACGATTTAGATTTAGCCAATAGAACACAACAAATACTACGATTAAAAGGTGGAAAAATTATGTCGAACGAAAAAACATGCGTAGTTTAATGAGTCTTTTTTCTTCAAAAACTTCATTGCAATGGCTGTTTAAAATGGCGTGGCGAGACGGAAAAGCTAGTCTTTCAAGATTACTGCTTTTTATGGCATCTATTATTTTGGGTATAGCTGCTGTTGTTTCCATTCAATTGTTTAGTGAAAATTTAAAACAAAATATTAAAAATCAGAGTAAAGCCCTAATGGGCGCTGATTTTATTATTGATAGTAGACAACTCCCAAGTGAAAAAGTTGAAGCTATAATAGATTCTTTAAATGTGGCAGCTTCAGAAGTTAATTTTGTTTCTATGGCAGCATTTCCCAAAAATGAAGGTACAAAATTGGTGAAAGTGCGGGCTATAGAAGGTGCCTTTCCTTTTTATGGCACTTTAGATACAGAGCCGGTCAATGCTGCTGGGAGTTATCAAGAATTAGGTGGCGCATTAGTAGATGCAACACTAATGCTTCAATATAATTTAAAACCAGGAGATTCTATTAAATTAGGGAAAATCACTTTTCCAATTATAGGCGCTTTAAAAGCCATTCCTGGAAGTACCGCTATTTCTACTTCCGTAGCGCCACTAGTACTTATTCCTTTGCGTTTTATTGATGATACCGAGTTGTTACAATTAGGCAGTAGAAAAGAATACCAATACTTTTTTATAGCACCACCAACAATGGATTTGCAGGAGTTAAGTAAAAAGATTGATCCTATTTTAGATGACGAAAATGCAGATTTAGATACTCATACAAGTACAAGTGAGCGCTTAGGAAGAAGGTATGATAACGTGAGTAAATTTTTAAATTTAGCGGCATTTATAGCACTTCTATTGGGCTGCGTTGGTATTGCAAGTTCTGTTCATATATATATTAAAGAAAAATTAAAAAATGTTGCCGTTTTAAAATGCTTAGGAGCAACGGGATCACAAACTTTTTTAATTTACCTAATTCAAGTTATGGGTATAGGGCTAATTGGAGGTCTTCTAGGTGCTGCTATTGGAATTGGATTGCAATATGCTTTTCCGTATTTTTTACAAGATTTTTTGCCTTTTAATGTACAAATATCAATTACGGTACAACCATTACTAATGGGTATAAGCTTAGGTATTTTAATGTCGGTCTTATTTGCTTTACTACCGTTATTGGGCACATGGTATGTTTCACCTTTAGAAGTTTTAAGAGGTACAGATGAGAATTTAGTGAAACCTAGAAAGGCGAGACTTTTTACCTTGGCAGCTATTTTACTTTTTATGTTTTTATTCTCTTTCTGGTTGTTAAAAAATGCTTTGTTTGGCTTGGCTTTTACAGTAGGAATTTTAATTGTTTTTGCTATAATGGCAGGTATTTCTAGCCTTTTTATGAACCTTATTAAAAAGTATTTCCCCAGTAATTGGAAATTTACAAAACGACAAAGTTTATTAAATTTATTTCGGCCAAACAATCAAACAATGGTGCTAATTTTAGCCATTGGTTTGGGTACTTTTTTAATAAGTACGTTGTATTTTACTAAAGATATTCTGCTCGCTAAAACTTCTACTGAGAACGGCTTGGACAATCCAAATATTATAGTAATGGATGTGCAAACAGCACAAAAAGAAGCAGTTGTTAAAACTATAGTTCCTAAAGGTTTAAAAGTGATTGATAACATTACCATTGTAACAATGCGATTACATCAAATTAAAGATGCATTGGTAAATGATATTAAGAAAGATACAACTTCAACTATGAATCAATGGATTTTAAATCATGAATTTAGGGTAACTTATCGTGATTCATTATTAGATTCTGAAGAATTGTTAGAAGGAACTTGGACAGGAGAAAGAAGTGAGGGCGAACCTATTTTAATTTCAATATCAGATAATATTGCTCGAGATGCAGCATTAAAAATTGGAGATAAACTTGTTTTTAATGTGCAAGGTGTTTTAATGGAAACCGTTATTGGTAGCATAAGAAAAGTAGATTGGGGACGAATGCAATTGAATTTTTCCGTTGTGTTTCCCAAAGGTGTTTTAGAAAATGCGCCTCAATTTAGTGTTTTAACAACCAATGTTCCAAATGAAGCTAGTTCTGCAGATTTACAACGAGATTTGGTCGCTAAATTTCCAAATATTTCAGTGTTAGACTTAAGGCAAGTATACGCTGTAGTTGAAGATATTTTAGATAAAATTTCTTGGATTATAAATTTTATGGCTTTCTTTAGTATTCTTACGGGAATTATTGTTTTAATTGGTTCAGTTAGGAATAGTAAGTATCAACGAATTAAAGAGAGTGTGTTATTAAGAACCTTAGGAGCTAAAAGCAAACAAATTTTACAAATTACAGCTTTAGAATATATTTATTTAGGGATATTAGGAAGCTTGGCGGGTATTTTATTATCGCTAATTAGTAGTCAATTATTAGCAATATTTTTATTTAAGGAACCTTTTATTCCGTCACTTGTTCCTTTTTTAGTATTTCTTCCTGGTATTACTTTATTAGTTTTAATTATTGGTTTAAGCAATATTAGAGGTGTCTTAAAAAGTCCGCCATTAGAAGTATTACGAAAAGAAGGTTGATCACATTTGCTTTTTTTAACACTAACGTATAGAACACTTAACAAAGAATCTCATAGATTAAAATAGGGTTTTGGTATAGAGAATTACCCCAAACGTCTATTACACTTTATTATGGTTGGCTTTTGTTTCACTTTTGAAGTGTAAATTAAAATACACCTTAAATGAAACGATTGCTAATTATAACCATAGGCTTTTTAGTGCAAGTAAGTTTTGCACAAACATATGAAGCATTGGCAAAAACAACTTGGACACGAGACAAAAGTAGTTTTTATGGTTGGAGGTGTACCAGCCAAACAAACCAAGTTATTGGTTAAAAATACAGCTTTTTAAGACGTTTATAAAAGTAAAAGTGCTCTAGTAATATTAAAAAAAGGGTTTACAAAAGAGCGTTTTGTGCTAAATGATGCTAACCAACATACGTTAGTGTTAAATGCTCAGGATACTAATTTTGTATTGAGTACAACACAGGAAGCAAGCAATATTCTCTTATCAGAATTTATTTGTAATACTTTGTATTATAGGTATTGGTTTTATGGTAAAAAGAGTGTTTGCGGCTAAGGAAAACAAGGAGGAAGAGTACTATAAATTATGAAGACTAAAATAAAGAAAACACTATGAAAATAAAATTAGCAATCTTATATTTTTTAATCTGCACTATTAGTAGAGCGCAGGATAAAGAAACGTTTACAGGGAGTGAAGATAATGTAGAATACAAAGCAATTTTTGATGGTAAAGATGTGTATGTAACATTACGTATAGAGTTTAAAGAGACGATGCAATCTATGTTGCACCGGGGCTATACCATATATTTTGATGTAAAAGGGAAGAAGAAGAAAAATGTAAGTATACACTATCCTTTAAACGCAGGACGATCAGAAAAAGGTTCTAAACCAGAAAGAGGAGAACGTAGAGAAAAAGATGAAAATAGTGAGCAAAAAGGTCCAGATATAGCAAAAATGATTGAAAATGCTCCTAAAAAGGCAAATTACACCTATTTTGATTCTTCTAGAGATTTTAATTTAGATATAAATGATTTAGGAATTACAATGAGCTATAATTATGAAGATGCGAATGAAGGACCAATTTTAGTATATCATTTAAAAATTCCGGCTTCAAAAATATCTGAGGACAACATAGATTTGACTAAGCTATCTATAGGTATTGTTTCTAATAAGTTAGCACAAAACCAACAACAACCTAGTGTAAGTATGGGCGGTAGACAAGGTGGTGGCCAAGGTAGACCTTCTGGTGGCAGAGGCGGTGGTCGTGGTGGCGCTGGTAGAGGAAACAGTGGTGTACCTGCGCAAAGAACTGCAACAACAGAAAATACAATAGATTTTTGGTTTAAGCTTTATCCCAAAAAAAATAAATAGAAACACTAACCATTACAGTTTATTAAATATTTAATTTATCTAAGAACCGATTACGTAACTGTAGTCGGTTTTTTTTTGCGTTATGTTTTTTTAATTAGCTGTAAATACAACGTATTAATACCTATAATTATATTCTATAATTGTAATTAGTTGCTCAAAATCTCATCGATTAAAATAGGGTTTTGGTATAGAGAATTACCCCTAACGTCTATTACACTTTATTATGGTCGTCTTTTGTTTCACTTTTGAAGTGTAAATTAAAATACACGTTAAATGAAACGATTACTAATTATATCCATGGGCTTTTTAGTGCAAGTAAGTTTTGCGCAAACAAATGAAGCATTAGCAAAAACAACTTGGACACTACAAGATTGTATTACTTATGCTGTAGAAAATAACATAACACTAAAAGATGCAGCATTAGACAAATCTCAAGCAGATGTAGCTTATTTTAAAGCTAAATCTTCTAGGTTGCCAAATCTTTTTGGCTCTGCGTCTCAAAGTTTTACCAATGGTAGCTCTATAGATCCTATTACAAGTGATTTTGTAACAGATCAAATATATAGTACCAATGTAGGTTTAAATAGTGCAGTTACACTTTTTCAGGGCAATCAAATTAACAATGAAATTGCAAAAAATAAAATACTTTCAAACCAAAGTTTGTTTTTGCAGGAAGAGGCTAAAAACAATATTATTTTAAGTGTTTTAGAAAATTACTTACAAGTGTTACACGCTAAAGAAGGTATTGCTATTGCAGAAAACAACTTAAAATCATCAGAGGCAGAGGTAGAACGTGCTAAAGCAAGGTTAGATGCTGGTACAATAGCACTTAATGATTATACAGAAGCTCAAAGTCAGCAGGCATCTAATAAGTATGTTCTAATAAATGCTAAAAACACATATCAGCAATATATGATAGCCTTAAAACAATTACTAGAGCTAAACCCTGCTAAAGATATAGTAATAGAGCCACTAGACAACAACACAGATTACTCATCTATATTATTAGATAAAACAGAAATATATAGTAAGGCTTTAGGTATTCTACCAGAGGTAAATGCTAGTAATTTAAGTGTAGCGTCTAGTAAAAAAGATTTAGATATTGCCAAAGGAGCTTATTTACCAACTTTGTCTTTAACATCAAACATAGGAACAGGTTATACAAGTATTAATAATAACACATTTACAGATCAGTTTGAAGTTAATTTTAACCAACGAATAGGTTTGTCTCTTAACATTCCAATTTTTAATAAAAATCAAACAAAAGCGGCTGTTCAAAATGCAGAAATTAATATTGAAAAAGCACAAATAGCAAAGCTATCTACAGAAAAAGAAATATATCGTAAAGTAGAAACTGCTTATCAAAATGCAGTATCAGCTCAAGAGCAATTGTTTGCTGCCGAATCTTCTATGGAAGCTGCTAAACAGTCTTACCAATTAGCTCAAAAAAAATACGAGTTAGGAGGCTTAAGCACAACAGATTTAGTAATTAGTCAAAACACTTATACCAGTGCACAAGAAGACTATTTACAAGCAAAGTATCTACATATTTTATATCACGAATTATTACAATTTTACCAAGGAAACGACATAAAACTTTAATCAATATAGTTATGAAAAATAAAAAAAACATAATAATAGTCAGTATTGTATTAATTGCACTAGCAATTGGTGTTTACAGCTTTTTTAAAAGCGATAATGCAATAATTATAGAACCTAAAACAGTTAGTGCTAAAAAAGCAAATGTTACTACAATGGTAACAGCAACAGGAACCATTGAACCAACAAACCAAGTAGATGTTGGTACACAAGTTTCTGGTGTTGTAGAGAAAATATATGTAGATTATAACAGTGAAGTAAAAGCAGGTCAATTAATAGCAGAATTAGATAAAACTAATCTGTTAGCTACATTATCGCAGGCACAAGCTGTTTATGATAATGCTGTAAATCAAAAAAACTACACAAAAACCATTTACGACCGTCAAAAAACATTATACGACAGTCAGGTTATAAGTAGGTCTGATTTTGATGATGCAAACTTCAATTATGAAACTGCAAAAAGCACAGTGACTCAACGCTTGTCTGATTTACAAAAAGCGAGAACCAATTTAAGTTATGCCGATATATTTTCGCCAATTGATGGTGTGGTATTATCGAGAGCCATTGACGAAGGTCAAACTGTAGCCGCAAGTTTAAGTGCACCAACCTTGTTTACCATTGCACAAGATTTAAAAGAAATGCAGGTAGAAGCTGATGTTGATGAAGCAGACATAGGAGAGGTAAAAGAAGGGCAACGTGTTAGTTTTACTGTTGATGCTTATTTAGGAGAAGAATTTGAAGGCGTTGTTACACAAGTACGATTAAACCCAACCGTAACTTCTAACGTGGTTACTTATACGGTTGTGATTAAAGCTGATAATCCAGACTTAAAATTAAAACCAGGTTTAACAGCTACCATTTCTATTTACACTTTAGAATTAAAAGATGTGTTAACAGCTGAAGCCAAAGCCATTAATTTTAAGCCAACACGACTAGAGCTTGAAGCGTATAACGAACAACAAAATATAAAGGTTGAAGCATCTAATGAAAGATCAAATGAAAAATCAACAGATAGGTCATCAACAAATAAAAAGAATGGTAGCGTTGTTTGGGTTTACAGTAGTACTGGAGAAATAAAATCTCAAAAAGTCACTTTAGGAACAAGTGATGGTGTTAACGTTCAAATTTTAGAAGGTATTTCTGAAGGTGATAAATTAGTGTACAGTTTAGAAGGCGTTAGTGCTTCAGAAACAAAAACAACAGATAAAAGCGAAAGTCCATTTATGCCACAAACAACAAGAGGTGGAGGAAAAAGATAATACTATGAGCAAAGCAATTATAAAAATAGAAGATTTAAAACGCGAATTTACCATGGGATCCGAAACGGTACGCGCGTTAAAAGGTATTTCGTTTGATATAAAAGAAGGTGAGTTTGTAACCATTATGGGGTCATCTGGTTCTGGAAAAAGTACGATGTTGAATATATTGGGTTGTTTAGACCAACCTACATCTGGCAACTATGAAATTGATGGTGTTAAGGTTAAAGACCTTACTAAAAATCAGTTAGCAACCATACGTAATGAAAAAATCGGATTTATTTTTCAATCCTATAATTTATTGGCAAGAACATCTGCTATCGAAAATGTAGAATTACCGCTATTATATAATAGTAAAGTGTCTACAGAAGAACGCAGAAAACGTGCTATTGAAGCTTTGCAAAAAGTAGGCTTGGGCGAAAGATTAGACCATAAACCTTCACAACTTTCTGGAGGGCAACAACAACGTGTTGCCATTGCACGGTCATTAGTTAATAATCCTGTTATGTTACTTGCCGATGAAGCAACAGGAAACTTGGACACACGAACTGCCTATGAAATTATGTCCATTTTTCAAGAGTTAAATGAACAAGGTATTACTATCGCTTTTGTAACGCACGAAGAAGATATTGCAACATTTAGTAGTAGAACCATTGTTTTAAAAGATGGAAATATCATTCAAGATTACAAAAATGAAAATGTACAATCGGCAAAAGAAGAGTTAGCAAAATTACCTAAACAAGACCATTAATTATGAGACTATTAAATTTATTTAAAATCGCAACAAAGGCAATTATTCTTAATAAAACAAGAACATTGCTTACCATGTTAGGTATCATCATTGGTGTAGCATCTGTAATTGCTATGTTAGCCATTGGTGAAGGTTCTAAAGAAAGTATACGTACTTCTATTTCTGCTATGGGTTCTAATATGATTACCATTAAACCAGGAGCAGATGATAAAGGACCTGCAAGAGGGAGTGGAGGCGATGTTCAAACATTAACACTTGAAAACTACGAGGTTATTAAAGAAAAAGCTGATTTATTAAGCTATGTAACGCCTCTTGTAAATGGAAGTGGACAAATTATTAATGGCTCTAATAACTGGCCAAGTAGTATTTACGGTGTAAACCCAGATTATATTAAAATTAAAGTAGTAGGCTTACAAAGTGGAAGTATGTTTACAGATGCAGAAGTGAAGTCTGCTTCTAAAGTGGCTGTAATTGGTCAGACTGTAGTAGAAAACGTATTTCCAGATGGTCAAGAGCCAGTAGGGCAAATGATTCGTTTTAATAATATTCCGTTTAAAGTAATTGGTGTTTTAGAAGAAAAAGGAGAAAATACTTTTGGGCAAGATCAAGATGATGTAGTTATTGCACCCTATACAACAGTACAGAAACGTATTTTGGCAATCGATCATTTAAATCAGATTATAGCATCATCAATAAGTGAAGATGAAGCAACCGAAGCGGTTACCCAAGTGATAGATATATTAAGAACCGAACATGAGTTATTAGACAATCAAGAAGATGATTTTAGTGTAAAATCTATGGAAGAGTTAATTTCTACATTTAGTTCTACTAGTGAAATGCTTACTATTTTACTAGTTGCAGTAGCCAGTATATCTCTATTAATAGGAGGTATTGGTATTATGAATATCATGTATGTATCTGTAAAAGAACGTACAAAAGAAATTGGTTTGCGTATGGCAGTTGGTGCTAAAGGTGCAGATATTTTAATGCAATTCTTAATTGAAGCCATTTTAATAAGTATTACCGGTGGACTCTTAGGTGTTTTATTAGGGCTTGGTGCCACCGTGTTTATAGAAAAATTCTTAAATTGGCCTACAAGCGTAGCCTTGTATTCTATTGTGATTTCTTTTGCTGTTTGTGCAGTAACTGGTATCTTTTTTGGATGGTATCCTGCTCGAAAAGCATCGGCTTTAGACCCAATAACCGCATTACGTTACGAATAATATATATGATGTTAAAAAACAAAAATATAACCCTATTATCGCATATACTGATTTGGATTGTACTCTTTAGTATGCCTTACTTATTATCTTACGGACAGGAACAAGAAATAAATAGAGTTGTTATTCATTTTTGGACTCCATTGGTGTTTTCGGCAATTCTATTTTACTTTAATTATTTTGTGCTAATTGATAAATTTTTATTTCCAAAAAAAATAATTTGGTTTGTAGGTATTAACATAATTATAATTTCTTTTTTCATTTTTTGTAAAGAGACTATAGAAGCAACTTTTTTTGAAGAGCTAACCAAAAATCGTATCAATACCAAAGAAGGTGGAGCCCCAAGATTTAAAATGTTTATTTATGTTCAAATGGTATCATATATGGCGCCTTTGTTGTTTTCTATTGCGGTTAAAACAACCAAGCGTTGGGTTAAAACAGAGGCAGAACATAAAGAGGCTGCTAATTTTAAACTGAAATCAGAACTACAGCATTTGCATTACCAATTGCAACCACATTTCTTTTTTAACTCATTAAATAATATTTATGCTATGGTAGATGTATCGCCAGATGAGGCTAAAACAGCTATACATAGTTTAAGTAAACTTATGCGTTATATGTTGTATGAAACTAATGTAGAGCAGGTTTCGTTATCTAAAGAAATAGATTTTATGAAAAAATACATAGAATTAATGAAATTGCGTGTATCAGATAAAACAACAGTAAATTATAGTTTCCCTACTACAGAAACAGGAATAAAAATTGCTCCATTATTATTTATTTCATTAATTGAAAATGCTTTTAAACACGGTGTATCTGCAAGTAAAAAGAGTATAATTAATATAGAAATGATTTGTAAAGAAAAGACGGTATATTTTACTATAAAAAATAATGATTTTCCTAAAAAGATAGATGATAAAAGTGGCTCTGGAATAGGGCTTCTTAATATAGAAAAGCGCTTAGAGTTATTGTATCCAAAGAAATACAACTTTAAAACAACTCTAGAGAACAACTATTTTGTATCTCATTTAGAAATTGAAACCAACTAGATTATGAGCAATATAAAAATTACTTGTGTTATTGTAGATGATGAACCTATGGCGCTTAATTTAGTAGAAAGCTATGTTGAAAAAACCCCTTTTCTAGAGTTAAAGCAAAAGTGTAGTAGTGCAATTGAAGCTTTGGAGTGTATTAAAAACGAACCTGTAGATTTATTATTTTTAGACATACAAATGCCAGATTTAACAGGCATAGAGTTCTCTAAAATGCTACCAAAAGAAACACGTGTAATATTTACAACTGCGTTTGATGAGTATGCTTTAGAAGGCTTTAATGTAGAGGCTTTAGATTATCTATTAAAACCTTTTGATTATGCAGAATTTCTAGCAGCAGCAAACAAAGCAAGTACTTGGTTTTCGTTAGTGAAAGGAAAAAACCAACCTATAGTTTCAGAAGAAAAAGAATTTCTTTTTGTAAAATCTGAGTACAAACAATTGCGAATTAAACTTGCAGACGTTTTGTATTTTGAAGGTTTAAAGGATTATATAAAGATATGGTTAAAAGATAATCCTAAACCTGTTTTAACACTTATGAGTTTAAAGTCTTTGGAAGAGGAGTTGCCAAAAACCAACTTTATGCGTGTTCATAGATCCTTTATTGTTTCTTTAAAAAATATAGATGTTATAGAACGTAGTCAGATTATTATTAATAAGCAACGTATAACGGTTTCAGAGCAGTATAAATCTGCTTTTCTAGAATTTGCAAATAATAACTCTCTTTAAAAACATGCTAATTATTATTTGGTCTATAAAAAAATGTGTTTGGTAGATTAGTAATTAGTACCTGTCTATTTTACACTTGAATATTTAGAGGAGCACTTATCTTTGCGGTAACATTAACAATAAAACAAATAGATCATGAAAAAAATAGCACTAACCTAAGTAGTTACAGTAAGTTTATTAAGTTGTAATAGCGTTAAAAACGTAAATACATCAAATATTGCAGATGCAGCAACTTTATTAAGTTCATTAAGCTCTAACTCTACAGTTCAACAAATATCTAGTCTTTTTAGTTTATTAGATTCTAATAAAGATCAGGCTATTAGCTCTACAGAAGCAATTGGATCTGTGTCAGAAAATTTTAATGTTTTAGATACAGATAGTAATTCAAGTTTAAACTTAACAGAGTTAACAGGTTTACTTGCGTTATTAAAATAATCCATTTAAGTAATTTTAAAAAAGGTGCATTTATAGTGCGCCTTTTTTTATGCGGTATATTTAATAATTGTATAAGTTAATAATATTTAATCTATAAAAACATTGTAGTCGTAGATACAATTTATGCATTTATCTATTTGCTTTTTTTAACACACTTTTTGAGTATACTTTTAAACTATTAATAAAAAATAGAGTCTTATTAAAGTAGAAAGTTTAACCTTAAAATGTATCAATTATGAAAACATTAATTAAAAAATACATAGTACCTGTAACTCTTTTGGTGGCGTTTACAACACAAGTTTCGGCACAAAGAAAACTTACTACGAAAGAGAAAACTGTAGTAACAACTACAACCACAAGAAGTACAACAAGTAGAAGAGTGCCAAGTACAAAAGTAACGTACAAAACACCTAAAAAGAAAGTTGTATCTGTAAGAACAGTACCTAATAGAACAGTTATAAAACATAGAGGGCAAGATTACTACTATGCTAATAATAGGTTTTATACACAATCTAGAGGTAGGTATATTGTAATTGCACCAAAAGTTGGGTTTAGAATAAAAGTATTGCCTACAAACTATAAAAGCGTACGCTTTAACAATCACACTTATTTTAATGTGCAAGGTATTTTTTACTCACAAATAAATAATGAATACGAGGTTGTAGATCCAGAAGTTGGTACTATTGTGTATGAGTTACCAGACGATTATGAAAAGGTAACCTTAGACGGACAATCGTATTACGAGTATGCTAATGTATTGTATGAAAAAGTACAAGTAAACGGAACAAGAGCCTATGAGGTTGTTGGTATTATAGATATGAATTAAGTTGGGTTTGTTTAGGTTAGTTTAAAAAAAAGGAGGATAATTAGATGCTAATTATCCTCCTTTTTTTCGTTGTTTACCTATTATAAAAGAATAAATAAAGCGACGTCAAAACTATTTATTAGAAACTCTAATAGTTCTAAGCTTAATAAGACCAAATGCATTTAGTATTTTAATAATAACATAGGTAACATCTACCTCGTACCATTTTACACCAAAATTAGCTCTACTAGCATATTTGTGGTGGTTGTTATGGTAACCTTCACCCATCATTAAAAAATCGAACCTGAAAAGGTTTTTGCTGGTGTTTTTCATTTTAAAGTTTACGTAGCCATAAATATGACCAAACCAGTTAATAATAACACCGTGTATTGGTGCCATTAAAAAAGCAATTGGTAATAATGCCCACTGCCAAACTGCTGTTGTAAAGTATGCAAAAAACAAAATATACAATGTTAGCCAAAGCAATCTAGAAAATCTAGAACTTGCAAAAGTATCAAAAGCTTTCCATTGTGGTACGTTTTTAGTAAAACGCTGATCAACAGCAATGCGTTCTTTATTTATATCCTGATAAACTGTTTTTGTACGCCACATCATAGCAAATAAGTTGGCATCATGAGATGGTGAATGCGGATCTTTTTCTGTGTCTGTATACGCGTGGTGCATACGGTGCATAACACCATAACCATAAGCGCTTAAGTAACTAGAACCTTGAAAAATCCAAGTTAATACAAACGTAATACGTTCCATAGTTTTGGACATGGTAAAAACTTGGTGTGCTGCGTACCTGTGTAAAAAGAAAGATTGAAAAAATAAACCTCCGTACCAAAGTACTATAATAAAAATGACTACTGCCATAACTCTTTTTTTTACAAAGGTATACCGCTATTTTACTATAAACAATGAACCTAAGTCAATAAAAATGGGCTTATAGGCGCTTTCTTATACGACTTAGAGCTTGTGCCGTTATACCAATGTAAGAACTTATGTACTTTAATGGAATTATCTTTAAAAGCTCTGGCCTTTCCTTAAATAATTTAAGGTAGCGTTCTTCTGCGGTAAGATTTAATAAATTCTGTTCTCGCTTAGATTTTAATAAAAACAAACGTTCTGCTGTTAACCTACCTATAAAATTACCTATTTGCGTTTTAGCGTAAATCTCTTGTAAATCGTTATACGTTATACTTAAAAGAGTAGTGTTAGAAAGTGCTTGTAGCTCGTAGGCAGAGGGTTGTTGTGTTAAAAAAGAATCGTATGCACTAACAAACTGATTGTCAAAACTAAAGCCAAACGTAATTTCTTTGTCCGGATTTTCTTTAGGTATAAACAAACGCACCACGCCATTTTCTATAAAAGAGATATGATTTTCTATTTCATTAACCTTTAAAAAAACAGTCTTTTTAGGAATTACACGACGTTGTAATTTAGACGTAAAAAACGCCCAATCTTCATTAGAAATTGTTGCTATTTGATCTAAGTATGCTTTTATCTGGTCCAAACCTTTTAATCCTAGTAATTAAGCCTGTAAAGATAAGCATTACTGTTTTTTATGCGTCAATTTATAATTATAATTACAACGAATATAGGTCAAGACTACTCAAATATATACGCACTATATCTTCCTATCGCAAATTGATCTATTTTTGGTTGCCACATTAAAGTGGATCATAGAATGAAAAAGTTTATTTATTTAAGTGCTATAATCGTTGTTTTTTCATCTTTTTTTTCTTGTAAAAAGGAGCTAACAGAACAGCAAAAAGTATTTTTAGAGTTTGCAGAACTAGAAAATAGGTATGGAGGTTCTAATTACTATTATAATTTAGATTTACAGAGTTTTTATGAAGAAGAGCCTGTTTTTTATGATAGTATTTTTGATATTAAAAAATTAGAAAAAGAATTACAACAGAACTTTACTATTAAGAAAGATGATAACTCTACCTTAAATTACAGTTATTCTAACATTAGTAACCCTCTACAATACCCACACCAAGTAGTTTTTAAAGATGTTGTAGAAGATACTGTATATGTAGAATTCTCTGTCTTTGTACCAGATAGTTACGATAAGTTTTCTTTAACAAAAGAAGATGTTGGTACTAAATTTATAAAAGATGGCTTAAATATTACAGTATTAGATGTAAGAAATGATGCAGCAACTTTAGTATTAGAAAATACAGCAGAAACAAACGATTATTCTTATACCTATGGCATACGTACAAACAGAGGAGACACTGCAGAAGAACCAATAGGTTATAAAAACAATTTGTTTAGTGATGGTAATTATAAAAAACCAAATAAAAAAGGTCGTTTTACAGAGTTTAAAAACGATACATTAAAAGTTACTTTTGATAGGTTAAGTATTAGTGTTGCAGACGAAAAAGGAAAAACCATTAAAAGTGATGGGAGTATTATAGATTTTAGACATTATTTATGGTACAGAAAAAATGATATGCCTTATCCAGAGTTATTACAATCTTATTATAATTTAAGAGATAGGTATAAAGAAGAAAGTAAAGATCCAAACCACAAATATAATCCCCTGTATGTTGTTAACCTTAGAGGTATGGGTAAAATTGATAAGTTAAACTTTTTTCTTCGTTCAAATAAGGGAAAAAAGGAAGTCTTAAGTTTAAAACCAGTAGCAAATGAAGTACTTGCTAGCACCGTTTTAAAGGAAGATAAATACATTGAAAAACCAGTATATAAAAAATTAGAACTTTTAACTAATTCTATTATAAAAAAGGAATTAAAAACGCGTTTTGTAGCTTTAAACCAGGACAATAAATACAATTTATATACTTCTTTACCTTCTAATTATGACAATCTTAATAAAATTTATGTAACAGATCTATATGTAAAGACAGAAGAGAACGATTCTATAGAAGTTGGTAGAACAGATAGTTATTACAATGGTTTTTTAATAGGAAATCCAGAAAGTATACAAAGTAGAACGTTTGAGATGCAAGACGATACTATTTTATATACAAAAGTAAGTGGCACAATAAGTGTAAGTACAGAAAAAATTGAAGAAAAAGTTTATACATTAGATAAACTACCCAAAACATATCGTTATGATAAGCGTACCAATTCTTTAGATGCAAAAGTAGATAGCTCTTCAGGGCAATTCTTTTTATATGCATTTACAAATGAAGACTTAGAAACATCAATACCGTATTACGTATTAGAATCAGATCAAGAGAACCACGTAATTATAAATTTTAAAACTGAACCTAAAACAATAATTATTAGGCATAAACCTTATGATTGGAAATATTCTACTGATAATTATACAACAGAAGTTCCCTTTGAAATTGAAATACCGAGTAAAAGCCTAAAAAAAGAATAGCTTTTTTTTTATTCGTAGAAAAAAAACGATTATAAATACTAATAAAAACACTCTTAACCAGAGTCCTAAAATAATTAAAGATGAAAAAATACATTTCCTTATTAGTACTTATTTTTAGTATAAGCTCACAAGCTCAAGAATATAGAAAAATTGTGCCATTTCAGCACCAAAATAAATGGGGAGTTGTAGATTCTTTAGCTAATGAAATAGAAGCGCCTAATTATGAAAGTCTAAAGTTATTTAATGACTTTACTTATGCAGAGTTTGATGGTAAAGATTTATTTAATTTAAAAACGGGAGAAAAATTTAAATCTCCTGGAAAATATATAATAAATATTAACATAAATAATGAAGATTATTATTTATTCACCAACGAAAAAAACTCAGTTTTAATAAATTTTGAAACAAACGATACCATTGAGCTTTCTGAAAAATATATTTATGCTAGAGAAGTTCAACTGCACAACATTAATGGTGATAAAACCAATAGTTTATTAAAACTTTATCTAGATAATAATAAGTTTAAACTTTTTAAAAATGGTAATGCACTAACGCCATTAACTAATTTAACTTACGGATCGTCTAATCTTGAATTGATAGAGAAAGATATGCATCCGGTTGGATTAGCAATTAAAAATAACGGATATTATACTTTTTATAACGACACTTATAAAATGATTAAAAAAGTTAAAGTTCAACCTAATAAGAATGGTAATTATGAGTTTTTAGATGAAGTCGTAGTAAAGCAGTTATCAACGATTTATAAAGCTAAGGTAAATACTCCCGTTCTTACTATTCAGTCTTCTTGGGGCGGTTATTGGGATTTGAACCTTTATAAATTAGAACCTACTGAAGTAAATAATTATTATTTAGATAAGATTGGCTATTCTTCTTATATAAAAAATAAAAATAACGAAAGCATAAAAATAGCAGTTAATACGGAATCTTATAGTTATAAAAATCCTTACAAGATGATTATTATCGGAAAAACAAAATCTAGCTTCTTTTTCGATTCTAGATATATGAATTTATCACGTATATTATTCCCTGAAAAATACTTAAAGCAAGAATAGTAAGCTATTAGAATAGTATTTGTTGTTATTTAAGAAACCCAATCTTCAAAATAAGAAGATTGGGTTTTTAGTTTAGTATAGAATACAGATATCCGTAATCTAAATGGTATTAAAGTTGGTATCTTTATAGTCTTACTTTAAATAGTGTTATAATTTATTTTAAATATTTTGTGGACATATAAATATATTTAAGAAAAGTATTTTATAGTTTTACTACATAGTAATAAGTTGCACTTTTTCAAGCAGAATAGAACTCCATAATATGAAGAACGAAAATCAGATTAAATGCCCTAATTGTGGTACGTCAATAGATGTTCAAGACATTTTATCGCATCAACTAGAAGAAGAAATAAAACAAAAATATCAGTCTCAAATTGCAGAAGAGAAAAGAAAGTATCAAGGAGAGCAAGAGAAACTGAAACAAGAGAAAATAGTTTTTGAGCAAAAGAAAAGGCAAGAAAATGAATTGTTTCAAGAACGATTAGAAAATCAGCTTAAAGCAGATAAAAAAGAAATTGAAGCTAAATTAAAGCTAAAATTAAAGGAAGAACAGTCTGAACAGTTTAGTGCCTTACAAAAGGAATTAAATGAAAAATCTGAACAGGTAAAAGAACTAAACAAATCTAAAGCTGAAATAGAAAAGCTAAAGAGAGAGAAGTCAGAGCTTAAGGATGCAGCAGAAGCAGAGGCACAGAAAAAATTAAATGAAATTCTTATTTCTGAAAAAGAGAAGATTAAAAAATCTGAAGAAGATAAAAACGAATTGCGTTTTAAAGAAATGCAAAAACAGTTAGAAGACCAGAAAAAGCTTACTGAAGAAATGAAACGTAAGCAAGAGCAAGGTTCTATGCAATTGCAAGGAGAAGTACAAGAATTGGCAATAGAGGAGTGGCTGGCATCACAATTTCCGTTAGATACTATAGAAGAAATTAAAAAAGGAGCTAGAGGCGGAGATTGTATACAAATTGTACATACTAGAACAGAGCAGAACTGCGGTACTATTTATTACGAAAGTAAAAGGACCAAGGATTTTCAGCCAAGTTGGATAGAGAAGTTTAAAGCAGACATTAGAGATAGAGGGGCAAATATTGGAGTTTTAGTTACAGAAGTTATGCCGTCTGATATGGACCGAATGGGCTTAAAAGACGGAATCTGGATTTGTAATTACGAAGAGTTTAAAGGATTGTGTACTGTTTTAAGAGAAGGCATTGTGCAGGTAAACAATGCTATAATGACCCAAGAGAACAAAGGCGATAAAATGGATTTGCTTTATGATTACCTTACCAGTACTACATTTAGAATGCAGATTGAAGCTATTGTTGAAGGGTTTACACAAATGAAATCTGATTTAGAAAGTGAAAAGCGTTCTATGCAACGAATTTGGAAACAAAGAGAGAAGCAAATAGATAAGGTGGTAACCAATACTATAGATATGTACGGTTCTATTAAAGGTATTGCAGGAAATGCAATACAATCTGTAAAAGCGCTGGAGTTGCCTGGTTATGATGAGGAGTTAGACATGTAACTTGTTTATACTCTTTTGCTTAAATATAAATGAGAAGTGCAATAAGCGAAAATTAAATAACTTTAAACAATTGATTTGCAGGGGTTTAAAAAATAAAAGCATTTTATTTTCTATTTTATTAACTATTATGTAGTCTTGTTAGTTTATTTGGCATTATCTTTGCAAACATATTATCAAATTATTAATTACAATATTATTATGAGTAAAGGAACAGTAAAATTTTTCAACGACACAAAAGGATTCGGATTTATAACTGAAGAAGGAGTAGACAAAGATCATTTTGTACACATTTCAGGATTAGTAGATGAGATTCGCGAAGGTGACGAAGTTGAATTTGATTTACAAGAAGGAAACAAAGGATTAAATGCAGTAAACGTAAAAGTTATCTAATTATATATTTCAAGTTTTTTAAAAGCCCATCAATTTATTGATGGGCTTTTTATTTTTATATACCTCACCTACAATACCCCAAATTATACTACCCTAAGATTACAATACTTCACTTCAATTATTTAAAAAGTTTAAAAGCATTACGAATAAAGATTAAATAGATACGAATATATATACGTCTATTAATCTTTTGACCCTCCATTCTATATTTACACCATATAGAAATGCTTTAAACAACAAACTATTAATTTAAATAATTACCTATGAAAAAAACAATACTATGCTTATTGGTATCTGTAAGTACTTTTGGAAGCTATGCTCAGGAAAAAACTGACGTAGTATATAGAAGAAGCTCTCTGTTTACTGTTATGGTTACAGATGAAGATAGAAAATATGCAGATGTTATTGAAGAAGCTTTTATCTCGGCAGATATTCCGGAAAAGTTTAATAACCACAACATCGATTTAAGAACAATGCCTAAAACCTACGATTCTTCTTCTTCTAAGGAAGAAATCAAGGCGGCTCAAAAAATTGCTATTCAAGAATATTTTTCAAAAAATAACATTGCAAAAGCAGTTGTAGCTAAATGGTTTAATAGAAGTGCACAAGGCGGTTTTAATATGGACCTTATTTCTGAAAGAGGCTCTTATAACGCTACAGACTTAGACGTAAAGATTGCTAAAAGCAGTGAAAGAGGTTTGGCTTTATTAGCAGATGCTGGAGAAGAGCTTATTAAAACAACTTTTGTTGTAGTTAATGATTTTGACTACATAAGTAAAGAAGAAGTTGCTGAAAAAGCAAAAGAAGGATTAGGATTTGCATCTAGCTTAACTGGTAATAGCGGTTTGGGAAATAAAATAGCAAAAAAAACCCTTGATGTTGCAGGTAAAGGATATGTAATAAAAACAACATCTAACCTATACAAATTGGTTTGGGATGAAGAAACTGCTGCTATTTTTTACAATGATTATTGGAATGATGATGCAGACATAGATCAAGCAAGAAAAGTTGCTTTTGAAGAATCTGATATTTTTAAATTAGAATTAGTTGGTACAGAAATAGCTTGGGCAGATTTACAAGCAACGTCCTTTACCAGAAAAAGTGAAGAACAATTAGTTGCAGTTGCTACAGTTAAAGCTGTTGATGCTGTAATTGCAAAATTGCAAAGAAAATACGAAGTGTTTAGAACTAAGACACCTTTACAGAGTGGTGATCCTTTAGCTGCTAAAATTGGACTAAAAGAAGGTCTTGAAGGTGGAGATAAATACGAAGTTTTAGAACAAACTATAGATAAAAACGGGAAAACATTTTACAAAAGACAAGGTATTATTAAAGTTGATAAAAAACAGATCTGGGACAACCGTTTCTTAGCTGGTGAAGAAACTGAAGCACCTAAAGATGTAAAAGAGTATACTTTATTTAAAGGTGGTAAAAACTACTACTCAGGAATGTTAATTAGACAAATTAATTAAACGTAATACAATGAATA
This sequence comes from Cellulophaga sp. 20_2_10, assembly GCF_023476645.1. Classification (GTDB taxonomy): domain Bacteria; phylum Bacteroidota; class Bacteroidia; order Flavobacteriales; family Flavobacteriaceae; genus Cellulophaga. The sequence continues at coordinate 367,691 of NZ_JAMCOJ010000001.1, read as the reverse complement.
AATTTATATCAAAAATTGGCGTAATAGCAGTACTACTAGTATGCTTTAGTTTTAATGCCAACGCACAACGTAAAAAAGCAAATAGAGATACTAAACAGTGGAGGTATGATGTGGAATGTGAAGGCATTGCAAAGCAAGGCTCTAAACTTGTAAAAGTTTGGTCGTACTCTAAAAACCCAAAGTTTGCTATTGAGCAAGCAATGAAAAATGCCGTACACGGTATGGTTTTTAAAGGATATTCTGGCGGTGGTAATGGTTGTACTTCGTTTAAACCATTAGTTACAGACGTAGGAGCAGAGAGTGAGCACGCTGTATTTTTTGCAGATTTCTTTAAAGACGGTGGCGAATTTAGAAAATACGTTACAGCAGCAGCAGATGGTAATATAGCACCTGGTGATCGTTTAAAAGTTAGCAAAAAAGAATACAAAATAGGAGTGGTTGTTAATGTTTCCACAGATCAATTAAGAAAAGCATTAGAAGCAAAAGGAATAATTAGAGGTTTAAGCTCAGGATTTTAATCATAAAAAAATAAAATAATGAAAAAGAATATTATAGCACTTGTTGGTTTTTTAATGCTAGCAGTATCATTCAGTTTTGCTCAGGCAAAGAAACCAACCATAATGGTTGTACCTAGTGATGTTTGGTGCAATCAAAACGGATATATGTTAAGTTACAATAATCAAGGAACAATTGTAAAAATTCCTGATTATAAAAGAGCTTTTCAAGAAAATGCAGAAGTATTACAAGTAATTAGTCAAATTAACGGTATGATGGCTGAAAGAGGTTTTCCTCTTAAAAATATGGAATCTGCTATTAAAACATTAGAGTCTAATGCAGCAGAAGACAACATGCGTTCTTCTAAAGATTCTGGTAGTGGTGTAAGTGAAAGTCCAATAGATGCACTTAAAAAAGTTGCGAAAGCGGATATTATTATGCAGTTAACTTGGACAATTAATAAAACGGGACCTAAAAAGTCTATTAACTTTAATTTACAAGGTTTAGATGCATATACAGACAAGCAAGTAGCTACAGCTTCTGGTACAGGAGCTCCTTCTTTTGCTGCTGAAGTACCAGTTTTACTTTCAGAAGCAGTATTATCTCATATGGATAATTTCTCTAGTTCTTTACAAACGCATTTTGATGATATGTTTGAAAACGGACGTGAGATTATCATTAGAATCCAGAAATGGGACGATTGGGATGGTGATTTAGAAACTGAATTTGGTGACGATGACGAAGAGTTAGGAATTGTTATTGAAGATTGGATAGCAGATAATGCAGTTAAAGGTAGATTTAACACTACAGATATGACAGCAGATATGGCTTTATTTGAGCAAGTTAGAATTCCTCTTTTTAATGAAAAAGGAAGAGCTATAGATGCTAGAAGATTCGTTAACGATTTAAGCAAAAAATTAAAAAATGATCCTTTTGGAATTCCGAACAAACTTGTTATGAAAGGTTTAGGTAGAGCAACAATTATATTAGGAGGTAAATAAAACATAGAATTATGAAAAAATTATTATACATACTATTATTTTCTGTTGCAGGCTCAATGGTTGCTCAAGAAAAAATAAATACAGACGGTATTGCATTAGCGACCTATGTACCACAACAAATTGAAAATGTACCAGCTTCTGCAAGAAAAATGCTTGTAAATAGATTGGCACAGATTATTACTAAAAATGGAATTAGTGAAAACCCGTACAACTCTAGGTTTGTATTGGTACCTAATGTTACTGTTTTAAGTAAAGATGTTACAGCAACTGCACCACCAAAAATAGCATTAAATTTAAATGTTACATTATATATTGGCGATGGCATTGCAGGTACAATATTTGCTAGTGAGTCTATAGAGTTAAAAGGTGTTGGTACTAATGAGACCAAAGCGTATATGTCTGCTATTAAAAGACTATCGCCTAAAAATGCTCAGGTTTTAGAATTTGTAGAAGCAGGTAAGACAAAAATTATAGAGTACTATAATGCTAACTGTTCTAACATTCTTAAAAAGGCATCAGCTTTAGAAGCTCAGAATCAATTTGAAGAAGCATTGGTTTTATTAACTACGGTTCCTGAAGCGAGTACTTGTTTTGATAAAGTAAAATCTAAAATTAAAGTTTTATACCAAAAGAGTATTGATAGAGATTGTAAGCAAAAGCTTTCTGAAGCAACAGCGATATGGTCTGCAAATCAAGATTTAAATGCTGCTAACGAAGCTGGAGCTATTTTAGCTAGCGTAGAACCACAAGGTTCTTGTTACTCACAAGTAAAGTCTTTATATGCTAAAATTGCAGCTAGAGTTAAAGATGTAAGCGATAGAGATTGGAAATACCAGTTAAAAGTTTTAGACTTAAACGAGACTTACATTAAAGCAGCTAGAGATGTTGGTGTTGCTTACGGTAAAAATCAGCCTCAGAATGTAAATTACAATGTAAGAAGTTGGAGATAATCGTATTTTTTTTTATAAGATAGATTAGTTTGTTTAGAAAGGCCCGTCAAATTTATTTGATGGGCTTTTTGTTTTATACAAGTGTAGAACTAAAGTTTAGTACCCATTTTAAAAAGGATAGCCAATAGCAAAGTTGAACATTAGATTATCGTCACCACCATCAAAAAAAGGAATTCTACTACGTTCTCCTCCTGTAAGATACGGCACTCTAAATGGCGATGCTAAATCTAAACGAATAACAAAACTTTGTACGTCTACTCGCAAGCCAAAACCAACTCCCGCTCCCAATTCTCTAACCCAATCGTTACCAAATTTACCTTCACTTTTTAATTGCTCGTTAAAAGCGATGCCTTCTGCCGTTTCGTCATCAGATATTTCTGGATCGTATGTGAGCCAAACATTACCAGCATCTGCAAACAAGGCTCCTTTTAAGTAAGAAAAAATAGGAAAACGATATTCTAGATTTGCTTCTAAACGCAGGTTACCAGACTGATCAAAATAAGAAGAACTAGCATCATCCGTAGAAAAAGTTCCTGGTCCTAAAGATCGTATACTAAACGCTCTAACACTATATGGTCCGCCAGAAAAGTATTGTTTTACAAATGGCAGGGTAGTAGAGTTACCATATGGTAATCCCCAGCCAGCAAAAGCTCTAGCTATAAATGTTTGTTCATTTTTCCATTTAAGATAGTATCTAAAGTCTACATCTAATTTTGCATACTGTGCATAATCTAAACCAAAAGCAGTTTCTTTTCCGCCATTTAAAAGATGTAAGGCATTACCAGCGATATCAAAATTTGCAGAGATAAAAATAGGCTTTGTTATACTTTCATCTACCAATTCGTTATATGTAAATTTGTAATTAAGTCCGGCTATAAATTGTTGTTCAAAACTACTTTTTAGATATGGATTATCATCTAATATTTCTTCAAACTCCGTGGTAGTGTTTGTTAAGTTTACATAGTTTATACTTACAGGATTTAACTCGTGATACACATAGTCATTGGCTTTCCAGATGTAACCAAAAGAAGTATTAAAAGACGTTAGCGTGTACAATTTACTTCGATCTAAAAAATCTGCACCCAAGCTAATTTTTGTTTTAGGAACATTATATTTAAACCTACTTGGAGAAAATGGCACCAATCTAGGAATAATTAAATCTGTTTTTAAACCACCGGCAATACTACTAAGTCCAGAATCGCTACTGCCAGAAAGTTGAGTTTCGTAAGAGAAACTACCTGTTATGCTTAACGTTTCTCCACCACCAAAAACATTTCTATTGTTGTAAGATAGTGAAACTCCTGGGCCGGCAAAACCGTTAGATTTGGTAACACCTTGCAATTCTGCTCGCAAAGACCTTTTTGTTAACGGAGACAAGTAAATATCCATATCTAAAGAACCAGAACCGTCTGTGACCGCAGTAGTATCTTTTTCTTTAAATTGAATGTTTACAAACTTATAACTTCCTATAGATGACAACCTGTTACTTGTAAGTCTGGCTGTATTTGCATTGTATTTTTGACCTTTTTTAAAAAGAATATAAGGTTGCAATTGTTCCGGTTTAAAAAACTCATTTCGCTGTATAAATTTAATTCCGTTTACAACACTGGTTTGGTCTACAGTAGCTGTATCGCCAATAACATATTTAGGGTAAACCGTAATAGAATCTATAGTATAGGGTATGGTAGACTTTGGAGGTGTATTTTTCTTTAAACGAAGAAAAAGGTCAAATTTAGACGTATCGTATCTATTGGTATCTGCTTCAAAAATTAGAAAATCTGAATTAAAATTGTAATATCCTCGCTGTTTTAGACGATTATCTATACGTTCTCTCTCAAATTTCATCAATTCTAAATCAAATCTATTTCCGGGTTTTATTTTAGTATCGGCTAGTATTTCTTGAATTTCATTGTAAATAGGCAAGGAATCTTTGTCTAGCTCAAACTTTTCTAAGCGATAGGGACGGGGTGTAGTTGCGGTATAGGTAACACCTGCATATTTTTTGGTGCTATCTATTTCAGATTTTACTTTGCTATAGAAAAAGCCTCTATTATCTAGTCTGTTTAGTATTAGTTTTTCTACACGTTTAGGATCTACATCTGATAAAAAAACAGGCTCTTCTCCAAACTTTTTATTCAGCCATTTGTTAATAAATCCTGGTTTTTCCTTTTGTGCTTTGTAGTGATAATACAAGCCAAAATTACTTCCAAGAAATTTAGAATTTGGTTGCAGCGGTAGTAATGTATTTAGTTCTTCCTTTATTAATTTTGTTTTTATAGTATCTTCTTCTGTTTCTACTATTATTTTAGAACCAGCATATAATATTTCATCCTCTGGGATAAACTTAGCTACACTACATGAATAGCAAACCACTAGTGTTAGTAGAATAAAAATATAATGATATGATGCGTTTTTTTTCAAATTAAAGTATGCTTTATTGTTTAGGATTACTTTTACTATTTGCGTCTTTTTTATTGGACTTTTTCTCTTCTTTACTTTTAGCCTTTTCTTCTTTTTTAATAGGATTAAATAACTCGCTAAAACTATTAAACTCTCTATTAAAAATTAAGGCTACACCAGTTAAAATAAGCTGACCATCGATAACATTCTGGTATTCATTTTTACGAAAACCTTTAAGTCGGTATCTACCATCTTCAGACAGTAAATACTCTAAACTTACATTACCAATAATAGGTGTTTCTCCTTGGTCTTCTTGTGCGCTACCTTCTACATCTACAGCGCTACCTGCAGACACAATTAACCTGTTATTAAAAAGTTTTTTCTTGGCATTAATGTTAAGTTGTGTTCTGTCTTGCGGGCTCTCTCCTTGGTAATCTGTAAAGCTATCCAAATCAAAATCGAGCTCAAATCCAGAGCTTCCAAATATCTTATCAGAAAAAGCATTTAATTCTCCTGAAAGTACCTTGTTTACGTTATTACGTGCAATTGTTGCTGTACCGCCGCCACTACCATCACTACCCGTATCTGGGAAAAACCGATTTAAAGCCAATAAAGAAAACACCTGTTTATTTAGTTCGGTTTCTTGCTCGTTTAACTGTTGTACTCGTGCGTAAACAGCGCCACTTAAAGAGCCTTGTGCTTCCTCTGGCATATCCAAATCAAAAGACAACTCAGGTTTTAACAATTGTCCGTCTACATTTAAATACACTAGAAAAGGCAAAACTTGTTGGTATTTACTAGAAACGCTGGCATCTTCACTAGAAGTAACACTTGCCATTAACGTACTTGCAGATGTTTCTACATTATAAATAGCGGTAACATCTAGATCTGCATCCATAGGGTTTCCTTGCCAAGTAATAGTACTGCCTGGTTTAATAGTAAACTTGCGTTTTACTAAATTATAAAGAATAGTCTCGTAATGGCCATCTTTAAGCTCGTATCTTCCAGATAGACTCATATTTCCATTAGAGCTCATACCAAAATTTAGAGCAGCATCTCCAGAAACTCTTAGGTTATCTCCCGTTTTTTTATCAATTATAACATTAAAAACAGCATCATTAGCAATTTCTAAAACCGTATTTACTTTGTATCCTTTTAAAATAGAAGAAGACTCTTCATTGTCTTTACGGGTTAATATATCATCTGGATTTTCTCTATTTACAAAAATTACAACACCATCTCTTTCTTCTACATCTAATTGCGATTCTGGCACTACAAATGTCATGTCTGTAACTTTACGCACTCTAAGTAAACCAGTAACAATAGGGAGGCTCATATTGCCTTTTACAGTAATATCTGCATCCATACTTGCTTTACCATAAAACAACTCGTTATCTTCTTTGGTAGAGTTCATAACTTGGAACGCATCTGCTTTTAAATTAAGATCAAAAGTGGGATTGGTTAATTCTTCTGTTTTAACAGCTCCATTAAGGGTAAAACTATCGCTATTGTTGTCGTTAATCTCAAAATTATCTAGGAATAAGCCCAAGTTATTAATCTTTAGTTTTTGATTAGAAATTTTAAAAACCGAATTTAATGCTGCTACTTTAAACTGCGTATTGTTAAATGTAAAATCTCCTTTGTATTCTGGATCTGTAGTAGTACCAGATACTTTTACAGTACCAGAAATGGCACCTTTTGCGTTTGTTATTGCACCTTCTACAAAAGATTCTATACTTTTTAATTCTAGTTTATTAAGGTCTAAATCTAGATTCAGTTTTGCGCCATTCTCGGCAGCAGCATAATCTCCGCTAAGATCCATATCTATACCGGCATCTTTTAAAGATAGGTTAAAATTGTATTTAGAATTACTTGTAGATTCAGCTTTAAGACTAAGATTACCCAATGAGTTTTGTAAAGCTTTTAGCTGATTAATTTTAAAATCGGCTACAATTCCAGATGCTCCAAAAGGGTTTTCTACCACCAGGCTTCCATTTACCAAGCCAGAAGCTAGTGCTTCATCTGGATTTAATAAACTTAAAAAGGTCTGTAGTTTAAAATTATCAAAAACAACACCAAGATGTTCTTGAGTACTGCCAGCAATAGTATTACTAATTACTAGTTCTTGCGTGTCTTGGGTAAATTTTACGTTTTTAAAGTTGAACACTTTTTCTGCAATGGTAATGTTATTCTCTTGCGGAATTGTCCATTGCTTTTTATTAAAAATAAGTTCTGACGGGTTTATATGAACCTGAACAGTATCTTTAGCTAGCGTTACTTCTGATGCTATATGCACCAATTTTTTATCATCGTCAAAAGATGAAAAATCTAATAAAAGCGCATTGTTTTTTAAATTACCTGTAAATAATGTTTCCTTAATTAAAATAGGATCTGCTACCAAACTTTTAAGTCCGACAGAGAAATTTAAATCTGTAGCATTGCCTTTTACCAATACATTAAGACTATCTATGGCAGTACCATTATATACCGCAGAAGGCATTAAAAGCTGTGCACTTATATTTTTAGTCGCAGCATTAAAATTAGCTTTCATTGTTATAGAATCTAATTGCTCTACGCCATTGAATAAAACATCGGTTAAAATAGGAGAGGGCTTTAGTAGAAAGTTTACATCTACGACAATAGGACTCACAATAGTATCTATTTCTTGAGTAGAAAAATAACCTTTAAACTGTTTGTCTATGGCAGAAAAAACAAGTTCTGGTGAACCATTAGAGCTTAAGTTTCCTTTAAGAAAATCGCTAGAAACAAGCACATTTGTATTGTTGGTATCAATTTTTGCATCTACTGCAATAGTATCCATTCTGTATTGCTCGTTATTATAGACGGCAATAGTTTCTGTAATATCTATTTTTAACTTAAAATCTTCCGGATTACCACTAAAATTGGCATTTAACTTTGTTCCAAGTTTTACATTTTCTTGCGTAACTCCCAATGCATATAAATCTGCACCAATAAGATTTAGTTTTAACTTTATGTTAGAAGCAATAGAATCTAGCTTAAGCTGAGTATTTGTTTCTATGTTTAAATTATCATCCTTAAAATTTAGATCAATATTACCTTTGCCATTTGTAATTTCCCCGGATAAATTAAGCGGAGAGAAGTCGTAATTATTAAAATCTAAAGCAGTAAAACGGGTGTCTAAAGTAGCATTTAAGGTGTTTATACTAGAACCGTTACCAGCAACATCCATTGTAAAAGAAAGTGCACCTAGTTCTTCGTTTTTTAGAAGTTTATCTAATTGTAACTTATCAACCTTTAAATTACCAGTAAAAGCTATTTTAGTAGCATTGCTATAAGTACCGCTAAGTTTTGCTGTTCCTTCAGGAATTTTAAGCTCTAAATTTCCTTTTATATTGGTTGGACTGCCACTTGCCATAGCAGTTAAAGCAATGGTTTTTGGCACAGAAATTCCTAGATCTTTTTCAGAAACAAAATTTAAAACATCTTTGCGAGCTGTAGTTGCTTTAATGGTGTTAAAATTGAATAAAAGGGATTCAGGATCTGTAATAGTATACAATTCTCCTTTTGCTATTAATTGAGTGTTTTCTCCCCATTTTAGTGTTACATCTGGAATTTTAAGAGCTTTTAGGGTTCCTTTTGCAGTAATATTCCCTGTAATCTGTTTTTGAGCAACCTTAGTAAAATATTCATTTTTAGCTAATTCTGGTTGAAAAACAGAAGCATCTGTTACAGCTACATTTAGCTTAGGTATGGCAATATTTATACTTGCTAATTCCGGAGTATCTATAAGTTGTTGTAAAGAGGTGTAATTAAGGGATGCATTACCAGATAAAGCACTCTTGTTGGTTTGTAGTTCTAGATTAGAAACTGCAACAGAATTGTTATCTATACGAGCTTTAAAAGCGGCATTTTTTAGTTTAAAACCACTTTGCTCATTAAAAGAGAAAGCATGTAAGTATACAGTGGCTTTACCCGCGGTATAATTTATATTATTAGCTTGTACCTTAAAATCTGTAATAGCTATTGCCGAAGCATTAAACAGACCTACAACAGGTTTTTGGTCTCCGGTTAAGACAGTTATATTATTGTCTTTAAAATCTACTTTTTGTACTTGCACAGTGTATGTAGGCCATTTAAAAGTAGTATTAGTTTTAGGTACACTAAGACTGTCAGTTTTGCTTGCTTCTTGTTCAGCTGTTTTTAAGTATACGGTAGAATTTTTTAAGGCTACATGATCAATGTTAAAAGCATTATGAGTTAGATCTATTTTTGGTGCATCTACAGTGAAAGTGCCAATATGTACCGTTGCCAGCATATGATCTGGAACCGATTTATAGTTTGCTTTTACAGCCTCTAAAGATAAGTTGTTTATAGCAAAATAGGGTAGCAGAGATGCTGTAGTATCTTCTTCCGTTATAGGGAAAGCTTTGGTTTGCGTGTAATTAATATGGGTTTGTTTTATAGCAAGTTCATCAACTATAAAACGCATTTTTTCTAGATTAATCTCCTCTATATCTAACGCTAAGTTTCCTAATTTAAAATGGCTATTTATCCCTAAAAAATCATCATTGTAGGTAACATCAAAATCAGAAAAAGAAACAGTGCCAATAGTAATATCTAAGGGTTTGCTTTCTGTGGGAGTTGCTACCGTATCTTGTGTAGCAAAAGCATCGACTAAAAAACTAAAGTTAAATTTTTCAGTGTCTTCTTTTCTCGTAATGTTGGCTTTTAAACCATCCCATTCTAAATGTTTTAATTCTATACCGTTCCCCCAAATAATAGGTGCAAATGGTAGATTAGCCTCTACGTTTTTAGAATACACTAGTGTGTCTCCTTTTTTGTCTTCTAAATAAAGGCCTTCTAAAAAAATGTTACCTGAAAAAGTTAAAAAAAGACGATCTATACGTACCTCCGTATTTGTTTTACTAGAGACGTAATTTACAACCTTGGTTACTATAATATCTTGTCCCCACTGACTTCTTATAAATAGGATAACACCTATAAAAAGGAGCAGAAGTACGGCAAGTACTTTAAGGGAACGCTTAAGAATACGGTTTTTCTTCTTTTTCATTTAATCCGCAAATATCTAATAATTTTATGGAAAGCATATTCTTTACGGCACCTACTTTTGTAGAAGTATAAGAATTAACATCGATCTATAAAAATATAAAAGGTACAACTATATATTTGGGACTTAGGTAGCTATGGTTTTAATGGGGCCTATTTTAGAAATAGATCTGAATAATAAAGCTGCATTTTTTATAAAATTGTAAAATGATTTGTATTTTACTAAAAAAATAGAAGTAGAATGAGCAAAGAAAAGTTTATGCAAGAAGCTGTAAACGCAGCTTTAAAAGGAATGCAAAACAACGAAGGCGGCCCATTTGGTTGCGTTATAGTTAAAGACGGAGAAATTATTGGGCGTGGTAACAACAAAGTTACCTCTACCAATGACCCAACAGCACACGCAGAAGTTACAGCCATTAGAGATGCGTGTAAAAATTTAGACTCGTTTCAGTTAGACGGTTGTACAATTTATACCTCTTGTGAGCCTTGTCCTATGTGTTTAGGGGCAATTTACTGGGCAAGACCAGATAAAGTGTACTACGGAAGTAGCCAAGGAGATGCCGCTAATATTGGTTTTGATGACGAGTTTATTTACAAAGAAATTCCGTTACCGTATAGCGAAAGGAGTATTCCTTTTGAGCAACTGGCACCAGAAATAGCTATAAAGCCTTTTCAGGAATGGACTAAAAAAGTAGATAAAACAGAGTACTAGTTTGTAGCTGCACATCACTTTTAAAGCTCTAATTAAAACTAGTAACCTACTGGTATTAATTAGAGCTTTTTTTATTAAAATCGATGCAATTTAATTCTAGTTTTTAGAATGCTACAAGTACCCTGTAAAATGGGAGCTTGTTCTCACTACTAATAGGCTTCTATTGTAGTCTAATTAGCGCTAACTTTGTTATACGAATTGTGTTCTATAGTTTTTTAAAAAATGAGTCAGATAGTGAAGTACGTAATTTTAATTGTTATACTAGGTGTTATAGGTTTTTTAATACAAGACTATATGTATGACTTTCCTATTTCTTATGTAGCAGGCACAAAGGTTACCATAGCTAGTGACTATATTAAAGACAGCTTGTTTAAAAGGTTCTTAATTCCTATTGTTATTGCTAGCGTGCCTTTACTGTATTTATTTGTTAAAAAAGTAACACAATTAAAATCTATATCTGGGCTAGTTTACTTTGTTATCTTTAGTACAGGTATCTTGTTTTGGGCTTTTAGGATTAGTACATATATAGAGGGTACCGTTTCTGGAGAAATTAGCAATTTAAAAGAAGTGGATTTTGGATATTATTTAATGTTTGGTTTTATAACCGGCACAGTAGTAAGTATTTTAATTTTTAGAATACTAGAGCGCAAAACTCATCTATAAAATTTGCATCTACTTTTTTTATCCTTTTGAGAACAGTAGGAGCAATTACCAAATAGGGCATAAAAGAACAGCTAATTACGTATTTATGAAGAATTTTAGATTGCTATTACTTTTATTAATTTTTTCGTATGCAGCTAAAAGTACAGCTCAAGAACTAAAAGAATTTGCTACCGAAGAAAAAAAGACAACAATTAAAAATAGTACAAATTTTATTCCTGACGGATATGAAATTGTAACGGAAAATAACAAGGACAACATTTGTATAGCAGATTTTAATAACGATACTATTTTAGATTTCGTGGTTCTACTAGCAAGCGGAGAAAACAACAAAGCGTATGCTAACTCAAAAGATATTAGACTAGCTATTTTTGAAGGGCAAAATGATGGAACTTTTAAGTTAAAAAATCAGACTGGTAACTTAACCTATGCATTTATATATTACAGTATAGCAGATCGTTTAAGTGTAGATGCTAAAAATACGATTCATCTAAAGCATCAATCTATGAGACATGATTATATTTTAAAAATTAAATATCAGAATACAACTAAAGACTATGTGTTAATAGGAGCAGAGTATGCTAATTACGGTAGTGGAATAAGTTCTAGAGAACATAGCAGTACCAATTTTATTACAGGGGAAAGGATTTTTAAGGGCCCTAAAAATAAAATTACAAAAGTAGCTACAAAGCTAAAGCCTATAGCTATAATTAGTGACGACACAGTGTACGATCTAATAAGCGATTAATAATACTATTTTACGTATTTTAAAAAACAGACATGTACTACATAGCCACAATAATACTCACAATAATTTGTACACTACTACTTGGCATATTTAAAAAGTACGCTATAAAAAAACCTAAAAGCTATTTGTATGTAGTAAGTAGTATTGCTGTAATAGTTAGTTTGGCAATAGGCCTTTTATTAGGTACAGCATATAACCATAGTGTAGATATTCCTTGGTGGATATTTAGTATCCTAAGCTTTATTATTATAGTACTACCATCTATTGTAGTATTGGGTATACTGCGCATTAGACTGTTTATTTTAAGAAAGTATAAAAGCTAATATCGCTTTAGTTTTAAAATGAAATAGATACACATTTTTAAAAACGAAACAAATGGCACTAAAGAATAGGTTAGCGGTAATAGGTTTGGTTTTTTCAGGAGTATTAACATTGTTCTATTACTACAAACTAGCTGCATTGGGCTTTCCAGACGGACATTTAACTACCTACACTAGGTTCTGTAAAGATATTTTATTTCCTGCCTATTTAGGACTTACTACTGTGTTTTTAATTGCATTTAGCCTATCAATATATAAAAAAAGAAAATCAAAATTGCTACTAATTGTATATAGTAGTTTGTGTGTTTTGTTCTTTCTGCTAGAATATTATTTTTCTGTACATCTAGAAAACGGACAAGGAGGGTAGTGCTCTATTTTTATGAAAAAAGCATAAGGTGCATCCTAATACAACATAAATTATTTTACTAGCGGAATAATTTACGGCCTTCTTTTTATTTTACAAATGACTTAAGTCATAGTATCAGCAAACTTGCATCCCTACTTTTACTATAAAAATTAATAGTATGAGCGATTTTAGAAACAGACCAAAAGATCAGTATATTAACGAAGCTAATTGGCAAGAGTTATACGTATTAACAGAACACTGGAAATCTGACCTCTTGTTTTATAAGGACGACTTAAGATTTTTACACGAACTTATTGAAAAATATTTAATGTGGATTTCTAAAAAAGAGAATTTAGATTTGGTTAAAGAATTAGAAATTAGCCTGTTGGATGTAGAAAAACAATGTATCTCTTTAGTAGAACGTACTGCACTGCATTTACATCACTTAGCAGAGCTACAAGAAAACCCTTTTGCCTATGATTCTCATAAGTTTAGAGCAGAACACGGTGTTTTAGAAGATGATTTATCACGTTTTGTAAAGGATTTTAGAAAAAACAGAAAGGAAATTTTTGGTATAACAGAGTACATTATTGATGGTGAAAAATTCGTGAGACAATACACGGACTTGGTAGATTAAGTTGTAATTTTAAAATTAAAACTTATGAAAAGTGTAGATGAAATTTTAAAAGAAATTACGGACCTAACAACAGAGATAGAGACCAATTACCCGGAACTGTATCGCAACTTAGATGAGGAGCCCATAACACTAAAAGAGGGCCATAGTTCGCATTTAAACAAAAAAGCATTACAAGACTACTTAGAGGGGTTAAAGGAGTTATTAAAACATCATACATAAAAAATGTATAACAAGTAGAATGTAAAGATATGGGAGAAATAGCTACGTCTAATAGGCAAATTACAATGTATTACAGTTCCGAATCTGTTAGAGCAAAACAAACTTTGGCCTATGCAAAAACGGAGGGTTATATTATACATGAAGTAGATATCTTAAAAGAAAAACTTACGGGAATACAAATTATAGAATTGGCAGATCGGTTGCATATAGCGGTTTCAGATCTTGTAAACCAACACCACCCAGCGTATACCTCTAAATTTGAGCCGCATAGTTTATCTACTAACGATTGGATAAAAATGATACAGCACAACCCTAATATAATGAAACAACCCATTGTATTAAGAGGAGATATGACCATTTTAATAGAAACACCAACAGATATTCTTAAAATTTAGAATGTTGGTTTTGTGGTAACTACAAATACATAATACAAATGAATTTCAAGAATATAACTGTAGCAGGCAGTGGAGTTTTAGGATATCAAATAGCTTTTCAATCTGCTTTTTATGGCTTTAACGTAACTGTTTACGATATAAATGATGCTGTTTTAGAAAAAGCAAAAGCAAAATTTGAAACTATGAGCACTGCTTTTAAAACAGATTTAAATGCAACGCAAGAACAGATAGATCAAACGTTTCACAACCTAAGTTATAACTCGGATTTAGAAATAGCAGTAAAAAATGCCGATTTACTCATAGAAGCGGTACCAGAAAACCCTGAAATAAAAATAGAGTTTTATCATAAATTAGCAAAAGTAGCACCAGAGAAAACAGTTTTTGCTACCAATTCGTCTACACTTTTACCAAGTACGTTTGCAGCGGCAACTGGGAGACCAGAAAAGTTTATAGCCTTGCATTTTGCCAATACCATTTGGATACATAATACGGCAGAAATTATGGGACACGCTACCACAGACCCAACGGTTTTTGCTGCTGTAGTAGAATTTGCCAAAGCAATAGGTATGCTAGCTTTGCCATTGCATAAAGAGCAACCAGGATACATTCTTAATTCCTTATTGGTGCCATTGCTTACTGCTGCAACAGATTTATTGGTTAGTGAGGTTGCAGATCCAAAAACCATAGACAAAACTTGGATGAAAGCCACTGGAGCTCCTTTAGGTCCTTTTGGTATTTTAGATGTTGTAGGTATTACAACAGCCTATAATATTAATAAAATAGAAGCAGATAAGACTAAGAATGAGTTAAAAATAAAAACAGTACAATTCCTAAAAGAGAATTATATAGCTAAAAATAAATTAGGTGTTTCTACAGGAGAGGGCTTTTACAAATACCCAAACCCGGCGTATAAAAACCCTGACTTTTTAACGTAAGGTATTTTTAAAATATGATATAAGTCATTTTATATCTGGTGATTAGTGGTTAAATTAGAGCATAATTAAAACAAATCCATCAAGATGAAAAAAATAGTAATTCCTACAGATTTCTCAGAAACATCTATGAATGCCATAATGTATGCCGTACATTTATTTAAGCATGATATAAGTGAAATTACTATACTGCACGCCTATGCAGATGAAGTATATAAAAATACGACTACATTGGATAGGGACGATTTTGATGAATATAAAGATGCCTATCAGCAAAAAATAGAAAAAGCATTACAAAAAGAAGTTGCAGAAATATTAGAAGTTTCTCCTAACCCAAAGCATAAATATACGTACACTGCTAGTTTTGGTAGCTTGGTAGATGAGATAAACCAAATTGTAGACAAACAAAATGCAGACTTGGTAGTTATGGGCACTAAAGGCAAAACAAACGACCGTAACATTACCTTTGGTAGCAACACCTTACAAGTTATAAAATATGTAGAATGTCCGGTTTTAGCAATACCTGTAACGTACCACAGAGAGTATCCTAAAAATATACTCTTTCCTACAGATTATATGTTAGCCTATAAACGCAGAGAGTTAAAGTTGGTAAGCACCTTGGCAAAAAACTATGGTGCAGCTGTAAATTTCTTGTATGTGTCAGATTTTAAACCATCGTCGCACAGGCAGTTAGACAATAAAATGTTTTTAGATAGCTCATTTAAAGAGAATAGATGTACTAATTTAAAAACCGCTGGGAAAGACATAACAGCAAGTATAAATAATACCATAGCAGATCAAAATATAGATATGTTAGTAATGGTAAACCGCAGACACTCATATCTAGAAAACATACTATATAGCTCTACCATAGAGGATATTGGACTGCAAATTAAAATACCATTTTTGGTACTGCAAAACATTAGTCGTTACTAACTTATAAGCAGTTTTACGGTAGTAAACACAAAGCGTAGGTTTTTTATATAGGTTGATGTGCATTCGGTTTCATTAATTTATGCACGTTTGCAATAGTATTTTATAGGCGTTACATTCAATTTTTAATCAATTTTAAAACTATAGTTATTATGAAAAAAAGAATACTATTACCCACAGATTTTTCAGCAAATTCTAATAACGCCATACAGTATGCTACTCAGCTTTACAAAGAGGAGGAATGTCAGTTTTTTGTACTGCACTCTTGTTATGTTCCAGGGTATGCAAAAAGCAACCTCTTAAGTGTAGATAATGTAGACCAAACGGTAACGGAAGCCAAAGAAGAAGCAGAAAAAAAGATGGAAGCGTTAAAAACACAACCTCCATTTAACACTAAAAATACCAACCATACATTTGAGTACCTTATAGAAATTGGCGACCTCACAGACAACCTAAAAGAGACCATTAAAAGTAAAGATATTGCTTTGGTACTTATGGGTACAAGAGGAGAAACAGACAGCAAACATCTAATTTTAGGTAGTAATGCCGTAGTAGCAATGGAAAAAATTAGAGCTTGTCCAGTACTAGCCATTCCTGGACATATTACCTATAAAGTAGCGGCCGAAATTGTGTTTCCTACCAGTTTTAAAACCACCTATAAAGAGGCAGAATTGGCAACTTTACTAGAGATTGCTAAGTTAGCCAGTGCAGCAATACGCGTATTGTATATTCAGAAAGACTTGGAATTTAGCAACCAACAAATAGAAAATAAAGCCGTTTTAAATCAGATATTAGCACCCGCTATATTCACACATCATAAATTATACAATCAAAATTTGCATAACGGTGTACGCTCTTTTGTACAGAGTAGAGATAGTGGTATGATAGCTTTTGTAAACAAAAAGCACAATTTTTTTGGTAGTATATTCTCTAACCCAATGGTAAAAGAGTTGGGTAATAATACCAATGTACCCATATTGGCATTACATACTATAAAAAACTAAAGCAACCCCATAACTATAGTCTTAAAAAGCCCTTTTTGGGCTTTTTTTGCTTTTAAGAGCAAAGCGTATCTCAATTTTACTTTTTATTGACTAAATTGTGTCAAACACAGAAACATTACGTACAGCTGGTACAATTATAAAATACAATTATGAAAATAAACCTATTATCTTGTGATGCTCAAAGACCAGATAAAAGAGCCATAGCCAAATGCATAACAGAAATTTCAGATGTAGATGGCTCCTTGGCTAATGAGTTAACAGAAATACTTTTAGAAGGCGATGCCGTAGACATAGAAATAGAAGATAAAAACACAGGTTCTGCCTTAAGAGCATTGCGTAAACTAGATATAGATTACGAGATTGTAGAGTAATACAACAAACACATTATAAAAAGCCATTGCAAACTATTGTAATGGCTTTTTTTTTACTACAATAACAATTAGTGTTATGGTTTACGTTTGATAATTCTTACAAATACATTTGTTATACTTGTCAATTATGATAGTTAATCCATTTTCTTATATTTTTTAAATTAGGCTATTTACTTACAACAATTAAAAAAGCAAGACGTTCATAAAGCTTAAACCACTCAAACAAATGACCAAACAACCGACATTAATAATTATACTTATTTTATCTCTTTGTCTTTATAACTGTAAAGAAAGTGAGAAGGTTTTAGATGATAAAATTGAAATTTTAAAAGTATTAAAAATTTGGAATCAGAATCATAATACTAAAGATCTAAATAGTTTAGCAAACCAATATAATACGACAGTTAATTATTATGGAAAAGAAAAATCACAAGAGTACATAAGAAACGACAAGTCAACTTTATTTGATCAGTATAAAGACTTTAAACAACTAGATATAGAAATTAGTGAAGTTTATAAGGATTTAATTAATAATAAAATTAAAATATCATTCTTAAAAAAGGTGACCGTAAATTCTATAGATAAAGATTATCCATCCTATTTAGTGTTTAAAAAAGTAGCTAATGAATGGAAAATTATTGAAGAGAACGATTTAGTTACAAGTGATATTAATTTTAAAAAAGAAGAAATTAATAAGGCTAAAAAAATACAAGGTGATTTTAATGGAGATGGCGAAAAAGAATATGCTTGGATCGTTGATCCTAAAAGGTTATTAGATTCCGATTATATATTTGATGAGAGCAAACTAGAAGAAGGAGAATTGTACTTATTACAAGATGAGTACATTGGAGGAACTAAGGCTGTAATACATTTTTCTAATAAAAATATTTGGCCAATTACGGTGAACTCAAGTATGAGTGAGTTATCTACTTTAGGAGATTTAAATAATGATGGATCAGATGATATATTAGTTTATTCTTCTGGTAGAAGAAATTCAGCTCTAAGAGTAATAAATGCGAATAATTATTATAAACCAGAAATTATAGATCCTTTATTTGTAAACAGGAATATTTTTGATACTGTTCAAAAAGAAGATATGCTAAAAATAGTAAGCCCTAATATTATTAAGGTTACTTATAGTGAGTTTTCAGATTCTGGCGAGTATAAATTAATAACTAAGGAAATTAAATTATAGAACAACACATTATAAAAAGCCATTGCAAACTATTGTAATGGCTTTTTTTTGTTTACTACATTTTGTAGCTTTTTAAAAGGATAAAAAGACAATTGTGGGTATAAGGTTCCCAACTATAACGTATTTGTACCCAACTATACATTAATGGGCTTGTCTTATCTAAAATAGATTTACATTTCTTGCTTAAAACTAAAAATCATCCGCATTTACAGTTACACTTGTTATTGCGTTAAATAACAGTGGTTAATTTTATATAGCGTTGTATTATTTTTTTATAGAGCATTACGGAAAAACGTAAAGAAGCCGTATTGTTTTTTAGGATATTTACGAGTAAGAATTTAGATAAATTAGATATCTTTAGAGCTTATACAATTAGCTCTTTTAGTGCATTAAATAAATAAATTAATGATTCATAACGAGGATTCCAGAGTTAAAATTCCGTCAATACTTCATTTAATTCAATTGGGTTATACATACCTTTCTTTGAAAGGAGCTCAATGGGACGAGAATACGAATATTTTTACTGCTATTTTTAAAGAGCGTATTCAAAAGATAAATTCTAATTTATCAGAAAAGGATATTCAAAAAGTATATGATGATATTTCTATTTCATTAGAATATGAAGATTTAGGTCGCGCTTTTTACAATAAACTCATAGATCAATCGGGCATTAAGCTTATTGATTTTGAAAATTTTGATAATAACTCATTTCACGTCGTTACAGAATTACCCTATAAAAAAGACGATGAAACCTTTAGACCAGATATTATTCTTTTAATTAATGGAATGCCTTTGGTTTTTATTGAAGTTAAAAAGCCGAACAATAGAAATGGTGTTCGTGATGAACACAATAGAATGCAGCGTCGTTTTCAGAATAAGAAATTCCGAAAATTCATCAACCTAACACAACTTATGGTGTTTTCTAACAACATGGAGTATAGTGAGGATGATACCCAAATGCTAGAAGGTGCATTTTATAGTACTACAAATTACAGAAAACCAATATTCAATTATTTTAGGGAAGAAGAAACCTTTGATTTAAATACGATACTAAAACCGCTTTCAGAAGAGGATGAAATCTTTGTTTTAAAAGATACCAATCTTTTAAGTATTAAAAATTCAAAGGAATATCAATCTAATAAAGATCCAAATAAAGCAACCAATTCTATTTCAACATCCTTATTTCAACGCGATCGTTTAAAATTTATATTACGATATGCTTTTGCTTATGTTGAAGAAGAAAAAGGTTTAGAAAAACACATTATGCGTTATCCACAACTATTTGCTACCAAAGCGATAGAAAACAAGTTGGAAAACGGTATTAAAAAAGGAATTATTTGGCATACGCAAGGTTCTGGTAAAACAGCCCTAGCATTTTTTAATGTTAAGCATTTAACGCATTACTTTCAGCAGAAAACCATTATACCTAAGTTCTACTTTATTGTTGATCGCATAGATTTGTTAGTACAAGCGGCAAAAGAATTTAATGCGCGTGGTTTAAAAGTACACACCATAGATAGCAGAGATGCTTTTAGTAAGGATATTAAATCGACCCAAGTTATCCATAATAATTCTGGTCAAGCAGAAATAACGGT
Source organism: Cellulophaga sp. 20_2_10 (assembly GCF_023476645.1). Classification (GTDB taxonomy): domain Bacteria; phylum Bacteroidota; class Bacteroidia; order Flavobacteriales; family Flavobacteriaceae; genus Cellulophaga. The sequence continues at coordinate 347,729 of NZ_JAMCOJ010000001.1, read as the reverse complement.
TGTAAATATCCAGAAGTTTAAAGACGATCCCGATGTTATTAAAAACAACGATTACAATTTAAGCATACAGCGTGTTTTCTTTTTAGATGAAGTTCACCGTAGTTATAATCCAAAAGGTAGTTTTTTAGCTAATTTAGAATTAGCCGATAAACATTCCATTAAAATAGGATTAACAGGAACACCATTGTTGGGTTCAGAATATAATTCTAAAACCTTATTTGGTGATTATATTCATAAATACTACTACAACCTATCTATTAAAGATGGTTACACTTTACGATTAATCCGTGAAGAAATTGAAACCAATTATAAGTTGGTATTACAAGAAGCTTTAGAAAATATTAAAGTATTACAAGGTAATATTGATAAGAAAAAACTCTTTGCCGATCATCGTTTTGTAGAACCTATGCTAGACTATATTGTAAAAGATATGGAGCAAGCTAGAATTTCTATGAATGATAATAGCATTGGTGGTATGGTAGTTTGCGATTCGTCTGACCAAGCTAAAATGATGTATGACATTTTTGAAGAAACTTATGCTGATAAAAAAGCATCTTTATTGAATTCTGCAGCAGAAGAACCTGCGAGTTATGGTAGCAAAAAGAAAGAGGAGAGTAAAGTAAATACAGCACAAGTTATTTTACATGATATTGGTACTAAGCAAGACCGAAGAGATTGGGTATCCGATTTTAAAGCAGGTAAACTCGATTTACTATTTGTATATAATATGTTACTTACTGGTTTTGATGCCAAACGTTTAAAGAAGCTCTACATAGGTAGAAAAATTAAATCACATAACTTATTACAAACACTTACACGTGTTAATAGAACTTATAAGGCACATAAATATGGTTTTGTAGTTGATTTTGCAGACATCCAAAAAGAGTTCGATAAAACCAATCAAGATTATTTTAACGAGTTGCAAAGTGAGCTGGGAGATGAAATGCAGCATTATTCTAATCTGTTTAAAAAACCAGAGGAAATAAAACAGGAGATTGAAGAAATAAAAGATGTTCTTTTCAAATTTAATACCGAAAATGCGACTATTTTCGGAGATCAGATTTCTGAAATTAATGATCGTACGGAAATACGCCAGATAGCTAAAGCCTTAAACAATTCTAAAGAGTTATATAACCTAATCCGTTTATCTGGTAATTTTGAATTACTAGAAAAATTAGACTTTAGAGCACTTTCTGTTTTAGCACGATTAACTAATGATAGATTAGCATTAATAAACACCAGAATAGCATTAGAAAATAATGTTGATACCGAGAACATTTTAAATACCGCTTTAGAAGATGTTATTTTCGCTTTTACCAAAGTGAAGGAAGAAGAAATGGTATTGGCAGACGAGTTGAAAAACACGTTGGGTAAAACCCGAGAAATGTTAGCAGGAAATTTTGACCAGAAAGATCCTAGTTTTATATCGCTTAAAGAAGAACTAGAACGCTTGTTTAAGAAGAAGAATTTAAGCGAGGTTACCAAGGAAGAAATGGAAGCCAACATAAAAGCGTTAAATGCCATTTATGATAAAGCTAAAAAACTAGAGCGCGAAAATCAGTTACTAAAAGCGAAATACGATTACGATGCTAAATATGCACGCATCCATAAACGATTAATGGAAAAAGATCCATTAACCGATAGTGAACGCAAATTATTTGATGCCCTAAAAGGATTGAAAACAGCAGTAGATACTGAAATTCAGCAAAACTCTAAAATTTTAGAAAACGAAAGTTATGTAGAAAAAATGATGATGCGTTTAGTAGTGAGCCAATTTAAAAAAGAACAAAAAATAGACATTAATACTACCGACGTTAGGCGTATTAATAGCATTATTGTAAAAGAATACATGAACGAATATAACGGTAACGTTGCATAATTGAAGCGTGAAAAAGCAACTATTAAGAAATCCTTAATAGTTCAATAATAAAGTGAAATGAGTGAAATAAAAATATTTCTAGCTAAAGGCAATCAAGTAGAAGTTTCTGTTCAATTTGATAACGAAACGGTTTGGTTAAATAGAAACCAACTCGTTACCTTGTTCGATAGAGATGTTAAAACTATTGGTAAGCATATAAACAATGTCTTTAAAGAACGGGAGTTAAGTAAGGATTCAGTTGTCGCAAAATTTGCGACAACTGCTTTAGATGGTAAAACATATCAAACAGAACATTATAATCTTGATGTAATAATATCCGTAGGTTATAGAGTTAAATCTCAAAGAGGAACACAATTTAGAATATGGGCAAATAGTATTTTAAAAGACTATCTCATTAAAGGCTATGCGCTTAATGAAAAACGTTTAGAGCAAAAAGAACAAGAAGTAAAATTACTAAAAGACGGGATTCATATTTTAACCAGAACAGTAAGTAAAGCAATAGAAGATAAAGCATCAGACACTATAATCTTAGAGACCTTTGCTAAAGGTTTAAGCTTGTTAGATGATTATGATCATGAAGAGCTAGATGCTAAAGGTTTAACGACAAAAGAAGCCAATTACCCAAGTTTAAACGATTATCAGGAAATAATCAACCAAATGCTCACGGAGTTCGATTCTGATGTTTTTGGTAAAGAAAAAGATAAAAGCTTTGAGAGTTCTGTGGCGCAAATAGCAAAAGGATTTGGGGACGACGATTTTTACCCAAGTTTAGAAGAAAAAGCAACCATGCTTTTATATTTTGTAGTAAAAAACCACTCGTTTGTAGATGGTAACAAGCGTATTGCAGCAGCTTGTTTTTTAAAGTTTTTGCAACAAAACAACATGTTGTTTAATAGTGAGCAGCAACCCATAATTAGTAACGATACATTAGCCAGTTTAACACTATTTATAGCTTCTAGCAAACCAGAAGAAATGCAAACGGTAGCACGTTTAGTAATTAGTGTGTTAAACAGAAATAAAGACAATTAAGAATGTTCAATTAGGAATTAGGAATTAAATGAAAGAGAATATTGTACAAACTAAGTCGTATGCTTTCGCAATTAAAATTGTGAATATTTGTAAAGTTCTTCAAGATGAAAAGAAAGAGTTTATTTTGAGTAAACAATTATTGCGTTCCGGAACATCGGTAGGTGCAAATATAGAAGAAGCTATTGGCGGTCAAAGTAGAAAAGATTTTTATGCAAAACTCACTATTTCATATAAAGAAGCCAGAGAATCTAAATATTGGATACGATTGTTAACCGATACAAACTATTTGACAAAACAACAAAGTGAACCACTTTTAATTGATATTGAAGAACTATTACGGATTATTGGAAGCATCCAAAAAACAATAAGAAACAATTAAAAATTACGAATGAAGAAGGGAGAATTAGGAATTACGACTTGAACATTCCTAATTGAATCCGTAATTCATAATTAAAAATTCATAATTGAATATATGACAAGCACAGCACAATTTGAAACCCAAACCAAAGCACTCATAGACGACTTAAAAAGCGTTTGTGCCAATTACGGTTTAGGAAATGACGGAAACGAATTTAAAATAATAACCCAAGTCTTTCTATATAAATTCTTAAACGATAAATACGTTTACGAGTTAAAACAGTTAGAACCAGATTTAGCAAAAGCAGATAATTTTGACGAAGCTCTTAAAAAGTTTTCCGATGATGATCTAGAAATGCTAACCATGCAAATAAGCGAAAACACTGCGAGTATTGCACCCAAAAACTTATTGTCGCGTTTATTTGAACAACAAAACAAAGATGATTTTGCTGATATTTTTGATGAAACCTTAGTAAGCGTAGCCAAAGATAATATCGATATATTTTCGGTACTTTCACAAGGAGGTGAAAAAGTGGTGTTGTTTGAAAACTTAAGTAAATATGTTACCGATAATAAAGATGCCTTTTGTAAAGCCTTAGTAAACAAATTGGTTGGTTTTAGTTTTGAGCATATATTCACGCAGAAGTTTGATTTTTTTGCAGCTATTTTCGAGTATTTAATTAAAGATTACAATACCAATAGTGGCGGTAAATACGCGGAGTATTTTACGCCACACGCTGTAGCAAAAATTATGGCAGCCTGTTTGGTAACCGATACTAACGTAAACAATGCAACCTGTTACGACCCAAGTGCCGGATCGGGAACGCTGTTAATGAGTATTGCTCACGCCATTGGCGAAGATAAGTGTACCATTTACTCGCAAGATATTTCTCAGAAATCATCGGCTTTACTGCGTTTAAATTTAATTTTAAACAATCTGGTACATTCCATACAAAACATTATACAAGGCAATACCATTTTAAGTCCGTATCACAAACAAGATAACGGACAATTAGAACAGTTTGATTATATAGTCTCTAATCCACCATTTAAGCTAGATTTTTCCGATTACAGCGCAGATTTAGACAGCAAAGCCAATAAAGAACGCTTTTTTGCAGGAATCCCAAATATTCCAAAAACCAAGAAAGACTCTATGGCTATTTACCTGTTGTTTATACAGCACATTATGCACAGCCTTACCGCAAAGGGTAAAGCAGCCATTGTAGTGCCAACAGGTTTTATTACCGCACAATCTGGTATCGATAAAAAAATTAGGCAAAAACTGGTAGAAAGTAAAATGCTAGCAGGTGTAGTCTCTATGCCATCTAACATATTCGCCACCACAGGAACCAACGTAAGTATTTTGTTTTTAGATAAAACCAATACTAAAGATGTGGTGTTGGTAGATGCCTCTAATTTAGGAACCAAAGTAAAAGAAGGTAGAAACCAAAAAACGGTATTAAGCGAAACCGAAGAACAACAAATTATAGATGTATTTAATGCCAAAGAAGCCAAAGACGATTTTTCTGTAGTAGTAAGTTATGACGATATTAAAGCCAAAAACTACAGCCTAAGTGCAGGACAGTATTTTGAAGTTAAAATTGAATATATAGATATTACTGCGGAAGAGTTTACCACTAAGATGAATGCTTTTGAAATCAATTTAGAAGGCTTATTTGCAGAGTCTAAAAGTTTGGAAAAAGAGATTCAGAATAATTTGAAAGGGTTGAAGCATGACTAAATTTAGAATTACGACTGTTGAAGAGGTTGCTGAAAATTTTGATAATATTCGAGTGCCTTTATCCTCTAAGCAAAGAAAAGATATAGCGAAAATATATCCATATTATGGTGCTCAAAGCATAATTGATTACGTTGATGATTTTTTATTTGATGGTGAATATATCTTAGTTGCTGAAGATGGTGAAAATTTAAAATCACAAAATAATAACGTTTGCAATTTAGTTAATGGAAAATTTTGGGTTAATAATCATGCTCATATAATTAGGGCTAAAGAAGGTAATAGTACAAAATATCTATGTTATTATCTTAATTTAATGAATTTTAAACCTTTTGTAACGGGTTCTGCTCAACCAAAGCTAACAAAAGATAATTTAAATTCTATTCCTTTAAAGATTCATAAAAAAGAAGAACAAAAACAAATAGCCAAAGTCCTTTCCGATTTAGATGCCAAAATAGAAGTTAACAACAAAATAAACCAAGAATTAGAAGCGATGGCAAAAACGCTTTACGATTATTGGTTTGTACAGTTCGATTTTCCAGATGCTAATGGCAAACCTTATAAATCGTCTGGTGGTAAAATGGTTTTTAATGAAGCCTTGAAACGTGAGATTCCTGAGGATTGGGAGGTTAAGTTTTTGACTGAAGAGATGGATTTACAATATGGCTTTCCTTTTAGTACTAAACTTTTCAATGACGAAGAAAAAGGAGTACCTGTCATTAGAATTCGAGATATTTTAAATTGTTCTATTTCTAATTATTCTACCCAAGATGTTGATGATAAGTACAAATTAAATAAAGGAGACATAATAGTAGGAATGGATGGTAATTTTCATATTAATTACTGGAATAAAGAAGGGTGCTATTTAAATCAAAGGAGTTTAAGAATAAGGTCAAATGAAGATTCTATTTCAGAAATACAAGCTAGATTTTCAATTGAACCATATATAAAAGCAAGAGAGAAAAATGTATCAAGAACTACCGTAGCTCATTTAAGTGCTAAAGATGTAAATGATTTAAAAGTTTTAAAAGCTACAAATGAAATTCAATTAAAAGCAAATGATTTTTTCAAATCTAATTTAGATAAAATAGTTTCAAATAGGGAACAAAACCAAAAACTCTCAGAGCTTCGCGATTGGATCTTACCTATGTTAATGAATGGGCAGGTTAGTGTTGGTGCGGTAGAGGAGCAGTTAGGTATGGTTGCGGAGGATAATGTTAAATATAATAAAACTGTATGAAAAGAATTATAATTTTAAAAGGAGTAAGCAATACGGGAAAGACAACAAAAATTAATCAAATAGCTGATTGGATAATAAGAAAATACGCTATACCCAACACAATTGGTTTAGATACTTCAGATTTTGGGAAAGATACAATAGGTCTATTAAAAGTAAATAAGTTAGTTATCGGTATTAATACAGCAGGAGATGATGATGAGTGTATAAAACAAATAGATACGATTGCATCTAAATGTGATATACTTATTTGTAGTTGTAGAACAAAAGGGATTACCTATCAGCATATTTATAAAAATTATAATCGATCTTTAGGATGGTTAGAAACTAAAATAAATGTTGATGAAATTACGCCAGGTAATATTGCAACTCAATCTGTTAGAGATGCAGCTATTATTGATGAGTTGAAGACTTGGTTAACAGGATTAGAAAAGTAAAATATGGAATCTATCAAGCTTACATTCGCAAACTTAATAAATGAACTGCAGAAAGATCATTTAATTGATCGTAAAATAGTAGTTGAAGAAGAAGTTAGGATAGATTCAAGTAATTTTAATTGGGATGTACGTATTATTGAAAATGTAACTTTTGATAAGTTATTATTTTTTCGAGATGTAGATATAAAATCAGGGTTGATTTTTAAAAATTGCATTTTTAAATCTGGCGTAACATTTAATAATGTAATTTCATCAGATTCCCAAATTAATATTAGTCCGTACAATACAACTATTGTTTTTGAAAATTGTGTAGGGTCAAAATTAGTTATAACTAATAAATGCAATTTTAAAAGAGGAATTAAAATTGAAAATAATTCAGAGTTTGAAGTTATTTCTGTTCTACATTCTAAAATTGAACAAGGTTTAAAAATAGAAGAAAGTAGGATAAAAGAACTTTTAGATATATGTAATTGTAATTTGGAATTACGATTAAACAAAGTAAAGGTTTTAAAAAATATAAGAATAACTTCTTTTAAAGGAGATATAGCACTTATTTATTGTGAAGTTGATAGTTGGGTTAAATTTTGGAATGTTGAGTGCCCTAATAGTTTTACTCTTAATGACAATATTTTTAATGGTGATTTTATAATAGAAGGAAGTAGATTAAATGGTTTATTTATTCATCGCGATACATTTAATAAAAAAGTTACACTAGAGAACAGAGATCGCTCGAGTAATAATAATAATAATGAAGCTTATTGTAATGAGATATACATAACTGAGGCAAAATTTATAGAAGGTGTAGATTTTAATGGTTTAGGTAAATTAATAGAGAAAATAACATTAAGTATTACTCCTAATTTACAAGGTGTAATTAAAATTAGTGGTTGGAAAGTTGGAAAGTTAAATATTTCTGGTGTAAATCAAAATTTAAAATTGATTCTTAGTCAATTAGAGTTGAAGCGCCTAATTATAATAGAATTTACAAACTATAATGATATTACATTTGAAAGATGTGAGGCTGATAATACTAATTTCAAAACTGATTTAGTTCCCAAGAGTTCTATGTTATTGGCTCATGCAGACTTAGGCAAAACTAAATTTATAGAATTTAATTTTAATTCATTTGATTTTATTGAAATTAATAATTCTTCTTTTAATGAGATCTATACATCTAATGTTGATTGGTTTAATGAGGATAAGTTACAAATTCAAGATCGGTTAGGAGATCAATTAAAAATTGCAAAAAGGAAGAGGGAAGTTTACAGGCAATTAAAGCAATCATTAATAAGAAATGGTAACCAAATTGATAGTTTAACATTTAAAGCAAGAGAGTTAAAGGCATATAGAGAAGAACTAAATAAATTAGGAAAGAAATATAGTTGTTGGGATAGGATAATAATGACAGTTAATCAAACTAATAATTATGGATTAAGTTGGTGGAAACCTACTTGGATAATTTTTTTTATCACACTGTTTTTTTATTTTATTATGGTACCAATATTCTCAACAGAAATGGATTATGCAATAGCAAGTAATTGGGACGAAGTAAAAACAACTTTTAGTGAATTTTACATCAATTTTGAAGTTTTTTGGAAGTTATTTAATCCAACAAGAAAATTTACTTCAACTTATGGTAATTTGGATAGTGCTTTGCTCCATTTTTTAGATTTATTTCATCGTATTATTTTGGGAGTTTTTATTTTTCAAATTATTAAAGGGTTTAGAAAATTATCTACTAAATAACTTTTCATATAATAAATTACTTACTATGCCCACTCTTTAAGCTATAAAAAGTAGCCTGTACATAATCTGTAGCGGTACCGCTATTATTTTGGTTGTAGACTCCTGCTTTAAAATACATGTATTGTCCGCCAACATCGTAACCGCTGTTGGTCATAGCTACAAATTGTTCAATAGCATCTTTGCCGTCTCTGTTAATGGTAACCCACATGCTATTGCCTGTGACTTTTACGGTATAGCTAAATTTTTCATCTAAAACAATACCATCTTCTGGGTTGGTAGCACTTTTAGAACGGCTACCTATAAGCTCATAATAGGTTTCGGCAGCAGCATTTTCTTCATGCGCTATATAAATGCTACCCAAAGTATTGTTGGGTAGTTTACGGTAGTATATACGTAGCGGCTCGTCATTATTAGCGTGTATTTGGCCAATAATAACTCTTCCTACTTGGTCATCGTCACCAGTAGTGGTAACGTGGTTTACGGCTAGTGTAGCATATAATTCGCCATCGTAACCACCAGCATTGTCTATATCTGTTTGCGGAGCACTACCAAAAACCCAATTGTTTTTAGTAATACCCTGTGTCTCTATGTTGGTGTTGCCAGCACGTAGCATTTCACGTAGTTCTGTTCTCGTATATTTTGTGTTTTCAGAAGTTTTATAGCCTGCTACAGGACATTTAAACACCATTCCGCCATTGGTACCCGTATAAAAGTAATTTGAGTTTTGATAGCCGTTATTTAATTCGTCTTCTTTAACGGTATCTGCTTTGTTGTTGCCATCTTTATCTATAGGAATACTAATATTCCAGGTCGTAAGATTAAAGTTTGCTGAGGGTGCAACATTAGCATCTAAACCATTGGCAGTATCAGTAGCAGTAGTCGTATTTTCTTCTTCGTTTTCTGTTTGGGTTGTTTCTGTGTTTTCTTTCTGTTTTTCTGAAGAATCATCATTAGAACTACAAGAAGAGATAAAAAAAGTGCAACCAAAAATAAGGAGACATAGAATTGTGCACCTAAAATTTAGGTGTTTGGTTGGGGTATTGTTTCCGTGCATAAACAATATTATAATATGTTAAGCTGTAATATACTATAAAATAGGGGAGTAGCTGTTTAATTTTTATAGAACTAGACAAACAACTATTTAAAATAGTGAAATTTTAATATTTTTGGGGTATGAATAGCAATTTTGTAAATGAATACTTTGGTATAGATATTCAGAACGGAAAAACACCAGAGAATTTGGGCGTTTTATGGCGAACTGCTCAAAACCTAGGGGCAAGTTTTATTTTTACTATTACACACGGTTTATTAAATACAGCTATTTGTTTAATTGCGTTTGCGCACAAATTTTTGTAACAGTATAAGTATGCGCTGATATTTTATGTGCTGCGCGTATTTTTTTGTCAACCTGTTTTTCCGTTTTCAATATTAAATTAACCTAAAAAAACAATATAGTACCTGTATTTCCAAAAAGCAAAAACCTATTTTTCCGATAAATCAATAAATAAAACCTGTTTTTCCAATATTAAACCCGTTTTTCCACTATATTTGATGTAAGTATCTTTATTAAAGCTATGATAAATAAACGTTTTTCACATAAAATAACAGTTTTTCACGGTATGCAAGTACCAGAGGAAGGAACACTGGTTGGTTATGGAGCTGTTATAGAAGGCTTACAATTAGCAATGCCTTTGCCAGATAAATTGGCTATTATAAGCGAAAAAAGGAGAAGTTATAGTACAGAAAAATGGAATGTGTATTCGTCTAGAAATATTTTTGATGATAACTTGTACAAACATTTAGTTTTTGCCTTAAAATACGAAGGCATAAATCTATTATTCTTTAAAAAATTATTCGAAAAAGCATCAGAGAAAGATATTGTTACCTTATTGCAACTAGAACCAACAGGACAATACAGTCGTAAAATATGGTTTTTGTACGAGTGGCTTTTGCAAAAACAACTTCCAATAAAGGATTTGGCAATTAAAAACTTTGTGGCTTTAATAGATACCAATATACAATATGCAATTACTGGTACACGTTCTGCCAGACATCGTATAATAAACAACCTTCCTGGAACCGTAGATTTTTGTCCGTTAATTTTTAAAACCCAAAAATTAGAAACACATATTAACGCCAATCTATCTGATAAAAAAAACACATTTTTAAATAGTATACATAAAGATGTATTACAACGTGCCTATTCTTTTTTGCTTTTAAAGGATTCAAAAGCTTCCTTTACTATTGAGAATGAAAACCCAGGAACCAATAGAGCTATGCGTTGGGGAAAAGCAATTGGACAAGCAGGAAACAAACCATTGCGTGTAGCAGAATTAGAGCGTTTACAGCAAATAGTTATTGAAAATGCCAGATTTATAAAACTAGGATTAAGAGATGAAGGCGGTTTTGTTGGAGAACATGATAGATTTTCTGGAGAGCCAATTCCAGAACATATATCAGCAAAACACCAAGATATAGCATCGTTATTAAACGGATTGGTTAGCGCCAATATGTTAATGCAAGATGCGTCTTATGATGCAGTATTAGCAGCTGCATCTATAGCATTTGGATTTGTGTTTATACATCCTTTTGAAGATGGTAATGGTCGTTTGCACAGATATTTAATACATCATATACTAGCTAAAAAAGAATTTACAAAACAAGGAGTTATTTTTCCAGTATCAGCATCCATTTTAGACCATATTGATGATTATAGAAAAGTACTAGAAAGTTACTCGCATCCATTATTAGATGTTATTAAATGGAAAGTAACAAAAGATAATAATGTAGAAGTTTTAAACCATACCATAGACTTGTATCGCTATTTTGATGCCACCAAACAGGCAGAATTTTTATACGATTGTGTAGATGATACGTTAAAACGAGTTATTCCGCAAGAAGTAAACTATCTGCAAAATTATGATGCTTTTAAAAGATATCTAGATAACGAATTTGAAATGCCAGATAAAATGGTGGCTACTTTAATTCGATTTTTAGAACAGAATAATGGTGTATTATCAAAAAGAGCATTAAAAAAAGAATTTTCAGCATTAAAAAAAGAAGAAGTTAAAGCTATAGAGGCGCAGTATAAAGTTATTTTTGCGGTATGAATAGCAATTTTGTAAATGAATACTTTGGTATAGGTATTCAGAACGGAAAAACACCAGAGAATTTGGGCGTTTTATGGCGAACTGCTCAAAACCTAGGGGCAAGTTTTATTTTTATTATTGGCAATAGATATGCTAAACAAGCGTGCGATACACACAATGCTGTAAAGTCTATACCGTATTACCATTACAATACGTTTACCGATTTTAAAAATAACATTCCTGTTGACACTAGAATAGTGGGAGTGGAGTTAGATGATACTGTGGTAGATTTAGAAACCTTTGAGCATCCAAGACGCTGTGTGTACTTGCTAGGGGCAGAAGATCACGGTTTAAGTAAAGAAGCCATAGAAGGAGCGCACTTTTTAGTAAAATTTAAATCCACCTTTAGTTTAAATGTGGCCGTTGCAGGCAGTATTGTGTTATATGATAGGCAACTTGGCAAACCAAGAAGTTAATTTATGTGTTTTTTTTAGGGTCTAATTTTTTAGTAAACAAAGACTTACCGTAGTTAGCAATAAAAAAAGAAGAAAAAAGCACTAAAATCTTTTATAGAATAAAAAAAGGTTCTTATATTTGCACCCGCAATCAGGGAATACCTGATGAGACACTTGGAGAAATGGCAGAGTGGTCGAATGCGGCAGTCTTGAAAACTGTTGAGGGTCACACCTCCGGGGGTTCGAATCCCTCTTTCTCCGCAAAAGAAACCCGTAACGAAAGTTACGGGTTTTTGTTTTTTATAACTACGCTGAAAATTTATTTTCATAAGTAGTTTAAAAAACAAAAACCTACAAACGTAGTTTGTTAGGGTTTTATGCTTGCTAGGGATACTTATCTGGGATGCACGTAGTGAATCCCTTATGATTTCAAGATTTAGGCATTTGCTAAATGCCGTAAGAGGGATACCATAGTAATCCTTTTGCTAGTGTTTTTAGGGTAGTTCTTTAAGATTTTATGCTTACTCAAGATTCTTATCTGGGATGCACGTAGTGAATTCTTAGTAGTTGTTTTATTTTATAAAACCCCAGTTTGTTAAATTACTCGTTACGCTGGTGTACCATTTTAATTGATGTAATAATATTTTTATCAAAATCCTCGTAGAACAAAAATGTTTTTTCGTCTAAAAGAGCAATTTTGTGGTATCTATTCTTTTTTCTAAACCGTCCTATGATGCTTTCAGATCGACTTTCGCTTATATAATTTGTATCTGGAAATTCCCAACTTCCTTTGTAGGCATTTAAACTATCATTTTTAAAATAATTAATAAAAGTGCCATCTGCGTAATACTTTTTAAAGCTTCGATTGTTTCCAGAGTATGTTTTTTCAAAACCACCACTAAGTTTAGCCTTTAGAAAAGTACCGTACTTGTTCTTTTCTACACTATAGATGAATTCTACTCCTTTATATCCTATAATGCCCATATTTAGCAGTTCTTTTGCATTTTTTACATTTTCTTCGGAATCGCTAGGTATTTTTATTAGTAGCGCATAATCTGCTTGTGTCCATTCTTCTGTACATAAAAATGTTGTTAGCTTTTCTTTTTCCTCTGCTTCTTTTCTGAGAAGCTCTTTTTCACGATACGTATCTTGTGCCTTTAAAAGTAAATTTTGATAGGTATTTTCACCTAAGTTGATATATTTACTTTCAGAATCTGCTATGTATTCTTTTAATATTTTAAAATCAGCTTCAGGAATTAAATTTGAAATCTCTTTTAAATTATCACTGTTTGAAGATGAATCGTATTTTTTTTCAAGGTAATTGGTAGTGCAAGATGTTAAAATAACACCAACTAAAACGAGAACTAATTTTTTCATAATAAATTTTTAGACAGATAGCAGCATTTTTAATTGGATCTGACTTCCATTTTTTAACTAATTTTTATTTAGAAGTCAAACTTTTCAGTATTTGTTGTTTTAGTATTTATTCAACAACGTACAAAATAGTAAAATCAAATTTAAGCTTCGTAGGTTTATCGTTTTTTAGATAAGGTTTCATCCTAGGAATATTTTCAATAATTGAAATTCCTATTTTCTCTAATTTGGGGTGAGGAGATCTTGCTGATATATTCCTAATGTTTCCGATGCTATCTAACTCAAATAAAATAGTAGTTCTTTTTTTTCCATTAACTAAGTCTAAATTTTTTGCAAGTTCGTTGGTAAAGTGTTTTTGAACTTCGGTGTTTAATAGGTCTACAAAACATTTTTTAGAAATGTCAGTACTACAATTAGGGTAAATAGGGTAGTTGTTGGCTGGTATGGTTAAAGTAGTGCCATCACTATCAATTTCTTTTAACTGAACCGATGTGGTTGTAAGTTTATCAAGGTTGTACTGGTTTATAGGTATAGCACATGTTACCGTTTTACAATTACAGTTTAATACTATTAGTGCTATTAGTGCTATTTTATATTTCATACCCTTTTTTATTACCGAACTACTTTTTTACTTCGTACTATTTGACAAATACGCTTTTTACAAGCTAAATGTTTGGTCCTTTTTCTTTGCAGAATATTTTAATTGAAAACCTACATCTGACAAATAGGGACGCGAGGCAATTTTTATTCTCGTATAATCTAGCCTATATTCTCTTAGACACCTTTTAATGGCAGCAATTCCTTTTTCTTCATCATATACCTCGCAAAGTATGTTAAGTGCATATTTGCCTTTAAAAGCAATCTGCTCTCCCATATCGGCCCCATCTACATGTCCAATTCCTTTCCAGCCTAATTCATCGTTAAGATATTCAGAAACTTTATCTTTTAACCAATGGTCTCTTTTAGCGCCTTTCAGACTTTTCATTTCAAACTGAACAACTAGCCAAGTTAAGTCAGCTTCATGAAACTCCGAATACCCTAGTTTTTTAAAGTTCTCTTCAAAATGACTAAGAAATTCAGAACTTGTTTTAAATTTCTCTCCAACAGTAAACTCTTCGGTTTCGCCTTTTTTACCAACTTTTCCTGTGTGTACTACGACTAATTTTTCATCAGAAACCCAACATTCTGCATATAGTAAATTGTTTGTAGCGTCTCTTTTATGTAGTTTAAACATTTGCTTATTATTTTTGTAACAGTAGTTCCATAGGATATTTTTTATAGCCAAAAATCTTGATTTTTTTGTCCAAATCTTGATATCTATTCTCAAAGCTTTCAAAATTTCCGGAATAACCAAATGAGCCTATTTTTTTTAATCCCTCAACTATTTTTAAAGAACCCACTTTTACAAATGAATCTTTAAATTTTAGTAAATCTTTATGTTCAACTGCATCAATTGTGAGTCCAAAAAAGAAATTATTATTTCCGCCAACATAATCCCAAATTCTATCAATTCCAGGTTGTTTTTCTCTTGTGTTTTTTTTGTCAAACCCGGAGCCAATTGTTCTTCCTAAAATCATCTCTTTAGCAACTAATTGTTCCGTAGAAATTTCTAAACTTGTATACGTAGTTGGGACAAACCAATAATTACAATTTCCTCTATATTGGTCTATTTTTACACAAATTAGACTTCTGTAGCTATTATCTTTAACTTTGAATGATAAAATATCATTTTCGTTAAATATAAAATTTGAGATTTTTCTATATTTTTTTGGTTTCCGAATTTTAGTATTTGGTTTACTAATCTTAGTTAAAAAGCGCTTTAAAACGCTTTTTCTTGACTTACCTTCTTTCTCGGATAACTTGGTCCATTCTTCTACACAAGCATTTTTTATTGTAATACTTTCAATATAATTGATTCTTTCGGGTGTCATTAATCCAATTTCCCAATAAGCAAGTCCACAACTTGTTACATAAATTTCATTATCAAAATCGTCAAAATAATCTGGTTGTTTTAAAGGGAATTCATGTAGTATCATTTTTAATTCAGCTTCACTATCATACAAGTCCATAATTCCCCAGTATGTATCGTGGGCAGTATCTCCATCAATTATTTTAGTTCCATCTGTTGCCATTCTTTTTTTTTAATTGGCTGCGTTTGGATTTAAGAAACGCAGAGTAGGTACTTATAAACTCAACCTCTTATTTTTTACAGTACTTTTTCTTTAAATCTGGATTTATTTCTTCCAAATCAAAATCATCATACAAGAATTTATCTATGCCTATTTTTCTTTCTTTCAATAAATACGCTGTTACCATTCTAAATTTAAAATATTTAAACGAGGGATCGTCTATATCTTCCTTGTCATTACAAATGTCTTCTAATCCTTTTTCTTTGTTAAATGAACTTTCATTTGCTATAAAATCACAATATCCTTCACTTTTCCAAGAAGGAAGTAATTTACATTTAAAACTACCTAGTTTATTTTCTAAAAGAGAATGAACGGTCTCGTGAGCGATAACGCCACTTACTGTTCTTTTGTTATTTTCTTTTGCATTTCTAAAAATAACGTTATCTGAAATTGAAGATTTAGAAAGAAAAATATTTTGAGTAATGGGGTAGTTTATAGCAAATGCTTTTCTCGAGAACAATGCAAAAAAAGTAAACTCATTAAAGTTATTACAAATAAATATATCTTGATTTATTTCTGTTTTAAAAAGTTCACTACTTTTTAATAATTTTTCAGATTCGTCTAAAACCAGCTTTAATTGTTCTGTACTAATAGCATTGGAATGGTAATGAACAGAAAAATTCTTGTAGTCTAGCTTATTCGCAAAAAGAAATGAAGGGAACATTAGTATTAGAATATAAATTAAACTTATTCCTCCAAAAATCCAGTTAACTATTTTTTTTATTTTTTTCATAATGTACCCCAACGTATTTATATTATTTCACAATTGCTGCTCCCCAACGATCATATTTTACACCTATACTAGGAGTATAGATTGCAAGACCTTGAGTTAAGTCCGTTAATTCTTCTCCAATTAATTTTGAATGCTTTGTAAGAGTTAGCTTTTTCGGCTGTGTATTACGCAGGTGAATTAAATATAGACAAACCTTAGCGTAAAACCCAAAAGAACTTTAGGAAGTAAGTAAGCACTAGCAATGTTAAAGTACATTGCTAGCGTTTTAGTCTTAATTTTCTTCAGTTATTTCTTTTTTTAACTTTATAATATCTGCTAGTTTCTGCATTTCTTTTTTAACTCCTTTTCTAATTACAATGAAAAGAATGATGGCAATAACAACATAAGAAACATCAATTAATATAATATTCCAAGATTCCATATGTGCACTAAATTCAGGCGTTATCATATAAAAACCGATAGTATATAGCCCTATAATTATAGGCGCAATAACTTTGTGAATTATTTTTCTAAATTGATGAAAATTCTCAGTGTTTTCAGTAGTTTTTAAGGTAGTATCTAAGTTGTTAATTTGTTTTGCTTTATAGATGCTAATCACTTCAATTAAAATTCTAAATACCAAACCAAAAATCATTAATCCGGCACCAACCTTACTTAATACTTCCTTTACAGGAGCAACATAATAAAAGAATAGAGAAATTACTATAAGTGTGGTTAACAAGATTGTAATTGTACCGTAATAGAAAAAATAGTTTTCTTTTTCCTTCTTCTTTATTTTGGCATATAGACCGTCAAAGTTTGTAGCAGAAAGATCAAGATTATTTTTGCTGCTTTCCCAGGTGTTTTGCAGTTCTTTAAAATCGCTATTCATTTTTATTATTTTTTAAAATTGTTTCAAGACGTTTTTTAATCCTGTGGATTTTAACTCTCACATTTATTGCTTTTATACCTATAACCTCTGAGATACTATCATAATCTTGGTTTTCTAAAACCATCATAATAATTAAACGGTCTATTTTTTTTAGTTCTCCAATGGCTTTATATAAGTCAGAAACATCGTTGTTTTTTGTGCTTTCAGTTTCTATGGTAGCTGCCTTATTTTCTAGGTCTACTGTTGTAACTGTCTTTTCTTTTTTATCCTTTTTTACATACTGCAAACAGGTGTTTACTGTTATTCTGTAAATCCAGGTTTTATAAGAAGATGTACCTCTAAATTTATCTAGATTGTTCCATACACTAATAAATATTTCTTGAGACAAATCGTTGGCAGTATCCTTATCTCCTTTAACAAAACCCAAACACATTTGTAAAACCATTGGATGGTGTTGGCGATAAATTGTTTCAAAAGGTTCGTTTTTATTATTTTTCATTTACCAAAAAATCTGTTGCGGTTTTATAGAACCATTCTGGTTCATCTAACATTAAAAAGTGTTTGCTGTTAGTTGCCATAACTATTGTTTTGTTTGGTAAGTTAGCATATTGCTTTTCATAGTTTTCTTTTGCAATTTTTACGTCTGGGAAAGATGCACCTATTATTAAGGTTTTACACTTTACTTTATCTAAGACGTTTCTTAAATCTAGTTTTAATAAATCTGTATATCCATAAACCCACGTTTTTCTGTCAGCCTCAGCTATCCAATTTGCTATAATCACTTTTTTATCTTCTTTTAAGGTCATATTTGCCGCCATTATATTTGCCATATTTTTAAATTGTTGCGCATCCATTTCTAGCATTTGCTTATTATACGGACTCTCATAATAAAAGTTTTCTGCGGGTACATTAGGCATCATTACTTCTCGCATACAAGGTAATGCTTCAACTATAATAATTTTAGAAACGTTACTAGGTAATTCAGCTGCTATATCAACAGCTAAATTTCCGCCCATACTGTGGCCAACAATAGTAATGTTAGACATATTATTGTCTTTTACATAGTTAATAATAGCGTTTTTTATATTTGAATACCAAGGCATTTCTATAGGTTGGTTGCCATTAAAGCCTGCATAAGAAAACAGATACGATTTTCTTTCTAGTTTTAAGTTCTCAACAGTTTCTTTCCATACAGAACCAGGTGTTGCAAATCCTGGAAGATATAAAACTGGCTCACCTTGTCCAACAGTTTCTACGGTAAAAGCTTTAGCTTCTGTTGTCTTGTCTAGAGTTGCTTCTTTATTTTGGCCAAAGCTAGTAGTGCTGCTTATGGTAATAATGAATAGGGTAATAATTCTAATTAATTTTCTCATAATACTATTGTTTTTTAATTGTTTGTATCCCTTTGATTAAAAAAATAGTATTTGTTACACTTTAGAATTAATTATTTTTGAAAATAAATTTATTTAGGGTCGTTTATCTTCTGAAAACTTAAGTTATTATTATGAATAGTAATTAGTTAGGTTTTTTTTAATTTTGAACTTTTTTCTCTCTGTTGTACAATTAAGATCAAGTTTATTTTACGGCCATAGAATGCCCTATTATTTGAAGCAATGGTTGCATTTTTTTGTCATACCCTCCAATGTCTCTAACAATTATATCTGTAATAATTAATCGTCCATTTACATTTCTTGCAGTTGTATAATAATATTGCGTTTCGTCATCGACCTTAAAACTTTTTGTTATAAAGGAATCTGATATTTTTAAGTCATCATAGGGTTCATACTCACCTTCGGTTACAAAAACATCATACAATTCTAATTTTAAGTCTTTAAAAAATTGACTATTTAGTACTACGTTATTCTTTTCTTTATTCTCATAGTTTACAAGAGACATTTGTAGTTTTTCATCATCTGTTTTGGCTCTAAACCTGTCACTTTTATAAGGTATCCAATTCACTGGTAAATTAACAATAAGTATATTGTCTATTAAGTGTTTTTTAAAATCGGTGACAAATTCAAAACCTTCTTTTTCTTCTTTCTTTTTACTGTTAAAGAATGAAAATAATCCCATATTATTCTTGTTTTAATTATAAATCCGTGTAAAGCACTGGCGCAACTAATAAAGTACATACAAACCAAATAGAATGCCCATACGTTTGCAGACTTTAAGATTAAAGAGGAGGTGAGTAGCGGTAATTACCTAAAACCATTACTAAACATAATTACCCTATTTACACTATAGTATAGCGTTTATATTTCGTACTCAATAACTCCAAGGTATTTAAGCGTTATTCCAGTATCTTTTATAGATTTTGGGTTTTTAATTTGGTCATGACTTATAAAAATTAGCGTATTAAATGTAGACTCCTTTAATTTAGAACATCTATTTTCAAGTTCGGATTTCCAATGGTTAGAATAAGAGTATTCATTAAACTGATTTTTTATATTCCCTGTTTGTTTTTCAAATCCAGATTCCATAAAATCGTGATCAATCCATATTTCTCCTTGCGATTTTGCAAATTTAGAGACAGGAATAGCATCATAGTCTTCTAGTTCATACCTACTGTCATCCTCAGCAATAAAATTGGAGTATAGACTTTCGTTTTCAAATTTACCTATCCAAAAGTGACTTTTTTCAGTTTTCATTTTTTATTATAAATTACACCTAATACTTATGTCTATTGTTGCTCCGTAAAAGTTATTTTCTATTATATTTTTTGATATTCCAATGTCATTTCTTCATCTTCTTTGCTAAACGAACTTATTTTAATGACATAAAATAAGTTTTCACTTGTATGCACTATAAATTGTAGGCCTGTTTTTATTTTTCCTCTATCAACACTATCTACAAATGTATTGGGAAACATTTTTTTTATGTCTGCTTCATGTTCTCCTTTTTCAAGTATTCTTAGCAATACATTCTCTCCGCTATGTGTAATTCCTCCATCAAAAGATTCTTCTAATCCATTAATTTCTGGATCATTTGGCTCTATCCAAAGGTCTGCATCAATTTCTTTTAAATTAGCATCCAATTTAAGTAATGACCCGCTAGATAAGTCTACAAAAACTGCGGGATATGATCCGTAACTAGATGTATCAATTGTTATTATACCCTTATCGCTTACTTGCGAATAGGCTGAAAAAGTAATAACAATTATTAATAGATTTATATATTTTAATGCTTTCATTCTTTTAATTATATACGTTAATGTTAACGGTTTTGTTTGTGTTTAAAGCACCTAATTTAGCACATAAACACCAAATAGAATTGCAGATGCTATAGCAAGTAGAAGTAGGTGTGTAGTATTAATTAATTTTATATAGTTTTAGAACACGTTTTCTTTATTTTGTCACCTAAAAATGCTCCGGAGATAAATGTTGGGATAAACCCAAATATTAAAATCCAAAATAATGGTTTAAAATAATAATCAACAATAGAATCAGAAACATTATGACCTCTCATTATGCCTTCTTCTAAAAACCCAACTGTTGCACCTCCAAAAACTCCGCAAATTAAAATAACCATTACTCCGATCATCCCAACAAGAATTGAATTCCATTTTTTTTCACAAATCAGTTTCCCCATTTTTTGGCCAACGTAATAACTTGAAACAAATAATGCAACTATTGCTGCTGTAAAATTTAAATAGAAATAGATAATAAAATCAAAAAATTCTTTTATTGGGTTTATAGTTCCTCCTGACATACTAAAAAATAGCAGCATTGCAATCAGAAGATTTATAAGAACCGTTATATAGGTATACTTTACAGGTTTATTCATTAAGTTTAATTAGGTGTAAATTACAATCTATATGTTAATCATAATCATAATCATTGTTAGTGAGGGGTAATCCAATAAATGCGCTTCTTCTATCTCAATATTTTTTATTAAAACACATCTTTTAATGTTGATTAACTTTTTTATATAGTGTTAGGTATTTTAAGCACGGTTATATATCAAGTAATTTTACAATCACATAAAAATCTATTTTGCTTTTATCTTTCTCCAAATAGATTTCTCCTTTTTGATTTTCTTTTTCTGCATTTCCATACATTGAAATTTCTAAAATATAATTTGGGTTACTTTTTATTAAGTCCTTATTCTTGATGTAACCATTTTTTCCATTAGTTGACTCCCAGCCACAGCACGTAAATTTTAGTTTTCCAATACCATACTTTTTTATTAGAATAGTTTCTATTTCATCAGAATTATGACCTAGTACCTTGTATTTGGCTTCAAGGACAGTTTGTCCTTTTCCTTTTTGGCATTCTATAAATTCTATTTTCTGATTTTGTTCTGCATATTTCAGTAACAAATCTTCACAATCTATGGACTTGTCTGCACAAGGTTTAAAAATAAGCAAAGCTAAAATTAATAAAATGGGTTTCATATTTTTTTATTTGGCACTTAAATTACATTAAGCGTTTAAACTTTGGGCTAAGCACTAAAAACGGTATTAATTAGATCCATTATTGTGCATAGATTTTAGTTGGGTCCATCTATATTTAATTCATAATTTGAACTGAATTTATTTTTCTCATTACTAAAGCTAAGTGTAAACCATCCACCCATTCTTCCAACATCACACCAAAGGTCTAGTTTATTATTTACTAAATCATTAATCTCTATGTTTTGGTAAATTATAGTAATCACATTTCCTACACTGTAATCTAAATCATTAAAATCAATCATTTGAAATATTGAGTTATCCCGTTTTTTAATAATCTTTAGTTTGGACATATAAACTCTATTTGCGTCTTGTTCTTTTGAATAAACACCTATAAAATAATAATCTTTAAGAGAATGTAATTGTAAAATTTCAACATTTTCAAAAGACGCATCTTCACTTTTATCGGTCAGTTTTGATACATATGTTAAATTCAAAGGAAGTGTCTTTTTACTTTTTAAGTCAGTCCAATAGCCTTTAGAGATTTTTTCTAAAAACTCAAACTCTAAGATAGCAGACTCTTTGTCATTATAGTTTTCGTAAAGTTTAATTCTGTTGTTTTTTAAAGATCCTATTAGTTTAATAGGGTTATTGTATTTGTCATATTTGTAAACTCCATTAATAGTAAACTCTTTTTTGTCCTCTTCACCAAAATATCCTTCTGTAATTTGAATAGAAAGAGTTATTGGGTATTCACCTATTTTTCCTTCATAGTTGTAACATTGGTACCAACCTCCATAAGATTTAGTTAGTCCAAGTATAAGAAAAACAGTACTTAATAAAAGAAATTTTTTTTTCATAATTTTTATTTTTTACTTCGGTAAAGGTGTATGGTTCGTTGCTTGTTTTGAGTATTAAATTTAGTTTATACAAACCAAATAGAAAATAGGTAAGTCCCTACGTTTTCAAATTCGTAAGTAGGCGAGGACTAGCAATTACTTATGGCTACTATGCGCTGCAACATTTATTTTAAATTTATTTCTTTCTGTATTTTTTTCTTCTGCCCATTTTCTTGATTTTGCACTATTTCAATCTTAGATTCTTCAATTTTGATGTGATCAACAATAGTATAAATAGTACCAAGTCCACGGAACCAATTATTGGGTAAATTAATAGTATCTTTTGTGTTATTGTCAATATCAACTATGACAAAAGATGGATCGTTACCATAATTTCCGATAGGAGCAATACCTAAATTAGGGTTATCAGTTTCAAAACCGGAATCATTCTTATTTGGGTAAAATAGAATTGGCTGAATTGATGGTTTCTCCTTTTCCATATTAAAAATTATAGCAAACAGACATTCGGTTCCGCACCCATCTACAATAGCCAAGCTTTTTTTGGATATCCAATCTACTTTGGCGTAGATAGGAAGGTGATTTGTACGCTCTTTTACAACCGATTAGTAAATCAATTTTATGTTTTATAACCATATTCAGCTGGTATATGCTGTGAATAATCTTCCTTAGATCTTTATTTAATTTTTAAAAATTTTCCATTTGAAATTGTGTCAAGTAAAACTTCAGTTTCTTTTTTTCCGTTTACTGCCGTTTTGGGTATTTTGTTAAACCCTAAAAAAATCAGTATTATTCATACAAATGGAATGTTTTTCATAGTACATCTAACTTGTTTATATATGGAACTTTTGTTCCGCCTATTATTGGGTCTATTTTTTATAAAAATAACTCTTATTTTCTTAGAATGTAAAACTATTTATTAATAGTAGCATTGCGCAATTGCATTAGAAATACTTCTAAAGGGTATAAAATTAATGGTAGCTAATCTTTGCTTTCAAAATTTTCACAATTGAACAGGTCACTATTTTACTACTTAACAGCACTAATCACTTAAAAACTATATAAAAAGACCATAAAACAGTATTTTTGCAGGCTATGGAAGAATGGTATCATTACCTACTTTTAATTGTAGTTGGTTTTGCAGTAGGTTTTATTAATACAGTAGCAGGTGGAGGTTCTTTAATTTCACTGGCGGTATTAATATTTTTTGGTGTACCACCAAGTATAGCAAATGGTACCAACAGAGTTGCAGTAGCCATACAGTCCGTCTTGGGTGTTGCAGGATTTAAAAGCAAAGGCGTTAGTACGTTTCCGTTTAACATTTACTTAGGAATTTCTGCAATGTTAGGCTCTATAGTTGGTGCAAATATAGCTGTAGAAGTAAGCGGAGAAACCTTTAATAGAATTTTAGCTGTAGTAATGATGGTTGTTTTGCTCATCATTATTTTTAAACCCAAATTAAAAACAGAAGATATACACGAGCGTATTACAGGTAAATACTTGTGGATAGGTATAATAGCTTTTTTCTTTTTTGGTATTTATGGTGGTTTTATTAATGCCGGTTTAGGCTTTATAGTTATTCTGTTTTTACACTATGCCAACCATATGACATTAGTACGTGCAAATGCAACAAAAGTAGCGGTGGTTTTAATTTACACTTTAGCAGCATTGGCTGTTTTTATATATTACGATAAAATAATTTGGGAAATAGGTCTTGTTTTGGCAATTGGTAATGGTTCTGGTGCTTGGGTAGCAAGTAGAGTTTCGGTAGCTAAGGGAGACGGATTTATAAAGAAGTTTTTAATGCTAATGATAGTGGTTATGGCAGTAAAACTTTGGTTTTTTTAATGCAATTGATAAATAATGGAGATTATAAAAAAATTAGAATGGCGTTATGCTGTTAAAAAGTTTAATGAAAAAGTAGAAATTGCAGATGCTAAAATAGATGCGATTAAAGAAGCTTTTAATTTAACGGCAACATCTTATGGCTTGCAGCCTATAAAAATGGTTGTTGTTAAAAATAAGGGTTTACAGCAGCAATTAGCTGCAAGCTCATACAACCAGCAGCAAGTGGCGCAAGCGTCTCACGTACTGGTTTTATGTAGAGAAACAGAAATAAGCTCGGACTATATTGCCAATTATTTTAAGCGAGTACAGCAAGTGAGAGGCACTAGTTCTGCTATTTTAGACCCTTTTAAAGAACAACTAACAGCTAGTTTTAGTCAAAAAAATGATATAGAAGTAGCACAATGGGCTATTAATCAGGCCTATCTTATTTTAGGGAATTTATTAACTGTTTGTGCAGCTGTAGAAGTAGATGCCTGCCCAATGGAAGGTTTTATACCTGCAGAATACGATAAGCTTTTAGGGTTAGATACCTTAAAATTAGCTTCTGTGTTGGCAATGCCAATAGGTGTAAGGGCAGATGACGATGTATTTTCTACCTTTAAAAAAGTACGCAAAGAGACTGTAGAAAGTGTCATAGAAATAGCCTAAAATTACTAACTTTACAGTTATATTGAAGCTATTGTTTAAATAGCATTAGAAAGATTTAGAAACAAGAAAAATATACAATATGCCAGGATTTGAATTTTTTGGAGATAAGGAAAGAGCAGAAGTACAAAAAGTGCTAGACTCAGGTGTTTTAATGCGTTATGGTTTTGACGGTATGCGTGGCGACCAATGGAAAGCATTAGAACTAGAAGAAGCCTTAACTAAAAGAATGGAAGTAGGTTACGCACAATTGGTAAGTAGCGGTACAGCAGCTTTAACGGTTGCTTTAGCTAGTGCTGGTATTGGTGCAGGTGACGAAGTAATTATGCCAACATTTACGTTTGTCGCTAGTTTTGAGTCTATTTTAGCATTAGGAGCGGTTCCTATTTTAGTTGATGTTGATAATACATTAACCTTAGATCCAGAAGCGGTTGAAAAAGCAATTACGCCAAAAACAAAGGTAGTTATGCCTGTGCATATGTGTGGTTCTATGGCCAACTTAAGTGCATTAAAAGCTATTTGTGTTAAACACAACCTTTTGTTGTTAGAAGATGCTTGCCAAGCAATTGGTGGTACTTACGAGGGGAAACCTTTAGGTAGCTACGGAGATTTAGGTTGTTTTTCTTTTGATTACGTAAAAACAATTACTTGTGGTGAAGGTGGTGCTATAATTACTAATAATGAGCAGTATTACAAAAACGCAGATCATTATTCAGATCATGGTCACGATCATATTGGAAAAGATAGGGGAGCGGAAGATCACCCATTTTTAGGATACAACTATAGAATTTCTGAATTACACGCAGCAGTGGGTGTGGCTCAGGTACAAAGATTAGATGAGTTTATTGCAATACAGAAAAAAACGTATACTATTTTACGTAATGCATTGTCTACTATACCAGAAGTAACATTTAGAGCTGTACCAGAAGGTGGTGAAGAAAACTACTCTTTCTTATCTATATTTTTACCAACAGAAGAATTGACAAAGAAAGCGCATAAAGCTTTAGGAGAAAACAGTGTTGATGCTTGTTTCTACTGGTATGCAAATAACTGGCATTACTACAAAAAATGGGCTCACTTAACTAATTTAACATCTTTAGGTAAATTACCTAACGAGGTTAAAGAGCAATTGCCAGACTATAGTACATCAGATTTTTCTAAGTCAGATCACTGGATTAGTAGAACTATATCTTGTTTGGTTAAATTAGGATGGTCAGATGAAGAAGTAGAGCAAAGAGCTGCTAATATGGTAAAAGCAATAAAATCTGTTTTATAATTGCATTGTAATTTAAAGACAAGGTTCTAGATACATAAAAATCCCTTAAAACTAAGTTTTAAGGGATTTTTTATGTCTTATAAAATGTAGGCTAGTTAGTATGTAACGTAGTCTACAATTTTTAAACCGTAACCAACAATACCAACACGTCTGGTTTGTGGTGTGTTCGTTAATAATTTAACTTGACTAATTTTTAAATCGTGTAGTATTTGTGCGCCAACACCAAAATCTTTACTATCCATATTAACATTAGGAGCTTTTACTAATCCGTCTCCTTGTAATTCTTTAAGCTGAGATAGTCTATTTAATAAGTTTAAAGATTGTGACTGTTGGTTAATAAAAACCATTGCGCCTTTGCCTTCTTTATTAATAGATGCAAACATATCTTCTAACTTTTTGTCAGGATTGTTTGTTAGCGTACCTAAAATATCATTGTTTACTAGGGTAGAGTTAATACGTGTAAGTATTTGCTCGTCTTTGCTCCAATTACCTTTAGTAAGTGCTATATGTATCTGGTTATTTGTAGTTTGCTCGTATGCATGTAGTTTAAATTCACCAAAACGAGTTTGAATTGTAAAATGTTCTTTCTTAACAATTAAAGAATCGTGTTGCATACGGTATGCTACTAAATCTTCAATAGAAATAATTTTTAAATCAAATTTTTCAGCAACTTTCAAAAGTTCAGGTAAACGAGCCATTGTACCATCTTCATTTAAAATTTCGACTAAAATACCAGCAGGCTTAAAACCAGCTAAACGAGCTAAATCTACAGTAGCTTCTGTATGTCCTGTTCTACGTAAAACGCCACCATTTTTAGCTTTTAAAGGAAAAATATGACCAGGTCTACCTAAATCACTTGGTTTTGTATCACCATCTACTAAAGCTTTAATAGTTTTAGATCTATCATGAACAGATATACCTGTAGTACAGCCGTGGCCAATTAAATCTACAGATACAGTAAACTGTGTATTATGAAGAACAGTATTGTTTTTCACCATCATAGATAAATCTAATTCCTCACAACGATCTTCTGTTAAAGGAGCACAGATTAAACCACGACCATTAGTGGCCATAAAGTTTATCATTTCAGGAGTTACCATTTCGGATGCAGCAATAAAATCTCCTTCATTTTCTCTGTCCTCATCATCAACAACAATAATAACTTTTCCTTTACGGATGTCTTCTATTGCTTCTTCAATTGTATTTAATTGTACTTTATTTTCCATCAGTTTTAGTCTTGGAATTTTTAATAAATCTTTTTTTAATCATATAAATAATATCGCCAAAAGAAATTAGGCCTTTATCATTTGTTGCTCTTATTGTTAAAAACATACCTAATGGTAGCATTACTAAAGCAGGGATCCAAGCAGCTAGGGCCGGAGATATTTTTCCGACTTTTGCAGAGTTGCCCACAAAAACGCCTAAAAAATAGTATGTTAAAAAGAGTACGGTGGCAATAACCATTGGTAATCCTAAGCCACCTTTTCTAATAATAGCACCTAATGGAGCTCCTACAAAAAATAATATAATACAAGAAAAGGCTAAAGCATACTTCGTATGTAAAGCCAGTATATGTATATTGTATCGTTGGTATTTTATTTCTAATTCTTTTTTTCTAGCACTAACAGAGCTTAATACTGCTGTGGTTAAGCTGTGAGCGGTATTATACAATTGTCCTTGCAATGGCTCTTTAAAGAGGGTAACAATGTCACCAGTAAAAGGTACCGTATCTTTTTTAATTACTTTTTTTTCTTTATTGGGTAATTCTATACCACCTTCTTTATCTTCTAGTTTTGGTTGGGGTTTGTTAAAACCATAATCGGGTTTAAAAGCACCAGCTCTATCACTTATATTTTTAGCAATTGCATTTATGGTTTTTATATTGTCTTTTTTTATAGAATCTATATCAACAATAAGCCTAGATACTTTTTTCATTTTTTCAGTATCAACATTACGATCTTCTTCTAAATCTTGATCGCCCATATCTGTAAGCTGTATATTAATAATATACTCGTTAAACTTAGCTTTGGCAAATGGTAGTTTTAGCTTTGTTTTACTGTTCTTACTCTGTATATCTTCATAATAATTACCATCTTTAAGAATAAGTTTTACAATGTCAGATCCTTCACTACTAACTAATTCGCCTTTTTTAGCTTTAATAACAACATTGCTAAGTACCTTATTCGCTTTTTTATGAATTATAATGTTCTCCAAAAAGCGGTCGTTTTCACCATACTTTTTATCAACCTTAATATTCATTCCTTCAAAATCGCTAAAAATACCTTCTGCAATTATAGCAGCAGGTTTTACGTTACCAATATTACGTTTAAGATTGTATATTTTGTGAGCAGCGGCAGGAGCTACGTTATTTGCAAAAAAGAAAGCGACAACACCAAGTAATAAAACAAATACTATAATAGTACGCATTGCACGTTGTAGAGAAATACCTGAAGCCTTCATCGCGGCAAACTCATAATTTTCGGCTAGACTACCAAATGTTAAAATAGAAGAAAGTACCACCGTTAACGGCAATACTTTGTCTATAAGACTTGGCATAAAGTAAAAAATAAACTTACCTATAATAAGTAAGTCTAAACCTTTACCCGCTAAGTCTCCTATATACAACCAGATCGTTTGAAATATGAAGATTAACATCAATATTGCAAACGAACTGAAGAAGTTAAATAAAAATTTTGTTAGAATGTAACGATCTAATAATTTCAATGGCTTAGTTTCTTATGATATAGTACCCACTATCTTCGTACTTTTTAAGGTCAAAAGTAAATAAGCTTTTTGATAAAGTCTGATTTGTTTTAAAAGAATTAACAGTAATTGTAGTTTTTGTTCCATTAGCGCCTGTTTCTATAAGATTATAGATGTGTTTTGTCTCTACATCTATACCTAAAAGTCTAGACTTTATCTCAGAATTAGAATCTATAGGAATTAATTTAATATACTGAATTTTTCTTCCGTTTATAGTTTGCAACTTATCCCAAGCATAATTATGCCCAGATTTGTAAAAAGTTAACATTTTAGAAGGCGTCATAGCATTATCGTCGCTAGACTTATCTTCAATAGTTACTTCTTCGTTGTCAGGAACAACAGTGTATACCTTTTTGCCATCAAACAATTGCATAGATCCTAAGTAATTAAAAAGATATTTTTCGCCCTGTAGGGTAACATCTCCTCTTGTTTCTCTATTTATGTTTGCTTCACTATTGTTTAGTGAGTGTTTAAAGTCTACAAAAATGTTATCGTAACTAGTAACTTTGTTATAAACCTGATCTAACAAGGCTTTTGCCTTAGCGGAATTTTGAGCAAAAGATACATTTGCTATTAAAATAAATACTAAAACTCCTAATTTTTTCATCGTAATGGTTATTAAATGTTATTTTTTCTCGTTGTCTAATAATTGGTCTAATGCCATCATATCTGGTACTAAAACTTGTCTTGCTTTACTTCCTTCAAAATGACCAACAATACCAGCAGCTTCCAATTGATCTATAATTCTACCTGCTCTATTGTAACCTAACTTCAATTTTCTTTGTATTAGAGAGGCAGAACCTTGTTGTGCAATTACAATAACTTCTGCAGCATCTCTAAACAGAATATCTCTGTCTGATATGTTATTATCAATACCTGTGCCAGACTCATCCGGACCAACATATTCTGGTAATAAAAGAGCTTCTGCATATGCTCTCTGTGATCCTATGTAACCTGTTATTTTTTCTACTTCAGGAGTGTCTACAAAGGCACATTGTACACGTATAACATCATTACCTTGTGTGTAAAGCATATCTCCACGACCAATTAATTGATCTGCACCTTGCGCATCTAGTATGGTTCTAGAATCTATTTTAGAAGTTACTCTAAATGCAATACGCGCAGGGAAATTGGCTTTTATAATACCCGTAATTACGTTTACAGATGGTCTTTGTGTGGCTATAATTAGATGAATACCAATGGCTCTAGCCAACTGAGCTAAACGCGCAATAGGTGTTTCTACCTCTTTACCAGCTGTCATAATTAAATCTGCAAACTCATCTATTACCAATACAATGTATGGTAAAAACATATGTCCGTCATTAGGATTTAATTTACGAGCTTTAAATTTAACATTGTATTCTTTGATGTTACGTACCATTGCAGCTTTTAGCAACTCGTACCTGTTATCCATTTCTATACAAAGCGAATTTAAGGTATTTATAACCTTGGCATTGTCTGTAATAATGGCATCTTCAGAATCTGGCAATTTGGCTAAAAAGTGACGTTCTATCTTATTAAATAGCGTAAGTTCTACTTTTTTAGGATCTACAAGTACAAATTTAACCTCTGCAGGATGTTTTTTATACAAGAGTGATGTTAATACGGCGTTTAAACCAACAGATTTACCTTGTCCTGTAGCACCTGCCATTAATAAGTGTGGCATTTTAGCTAAATCTACGACTAAAGTCTCATTACTAATAGTTTTACCAAAAGCAATTGGCAGTTCCATTTCTGCTTTTTGGAACCTACTACTTGCAATTACAGAACGCATAGATACGATAGACGGGTTTTTGTTAGGAACTTCTATACCAATAGTTCCTTTGCCAGGAATTGGTGCTATAATACGAATACCTAATGCAGCTAATGACAATGCAATATCGTCTTCTAAGTTTTTAATTTTAGAAATACGTACACCAGCATCCGGAACAATCTCGTACAAAGTAACCGTAGGTCCAATAGTAGCTTTTATTTGAGCAATTCCAATTTTGTAGTTTTTAAGAGTTTCTACAATCTTATTTTTGTTTTCTTCTAATTCTTCTTGATTAATTGTAATTCCAGTATTTGCGCCGTGTTGATCAAGTAAATCTATATGCGGAAACTTATAATTAGCTAATTCTAAGGTAGGATCAAACTCTCCAAAGTCTTCAACTAATTTATCTGCTAGGTTATCTGTTTCCTCTTTCTCTTCGGTAACTTTTTCTACCTGCATATCTAAGTTATCAGGAATAAGTTCCTCTTCCTCTTTAGCTACAGTAACCTCAAAGCTATTGTCTTCTTTAACAACCTCTTTTTCTATAGGTGGTATTTTCTCTTTATGAGTGTATGTTTCTACTACAACAGGAGCTTCTTCTTTTACTTTTTCTGTAACGGAAGATTTTTTATCTTCTTTAGCAGCATCAGTAGAATCGGTAGCATCGGTGGTAGAACTAAATTCTTCAGATAAAGCAGTTTTCTTTTGTTTAAAGTAAAGTAATACATTTTCTGGCGTGAATTTAAATAGGCGAACCAAAATAAATATCAAACCAAAAATAAGCAATAATAATACGCCAATTTTACCAACGTAATCTTGAAGAAAATCATTCATCTCATAACCAACTAAACCACCTAGTAAAGGCCATTTAGCAGCAAAAAATCCAAAAGCAATAGAAAACCACAAAATAAATAGTAGTCCCCAAATCCATTTTTTAATTAAACCGTTTTTAGGCAAACTAAAAAAGAGCGTTAATCCGGATAAAAATAAAAGTATTGGTACTATAAAAGAAGACACGCCAAAACCTTTGTATAAAAATAGATGACCAATACTGGCTCCAAA
The DNA here is from genome assembly GCF_023476645.1 of Cellulophaga sp. 20_2_10. Lineage (GTDB taxonomy): Bacteria > Bacteroidota > Bacteroidia > Flavobacteriales > Flavobacteriaceae > Cellulophaga. The sequence continues at coordinate 316,001 of NZ_JAMCOJ010000001.1, read as the reverse complement.
TTTATTTAATAGATTTTGTGCTTGTTCGTTTCTATTTGCAAACTCAGATAACAAACTCTGGTCTTCTTGCCAGGTAAAGTAGAAAGAAGTAAAAGAGAAAAATAAAGCAATGGCAAACAGCATTATAACACTACCTAACAATATTTTGTTTTGTTTAGATAAGCCAAGACTGCGTTTCTTTTTAGGGGTAGCAGCTTTCTTTTTACTAGTCTGTTTTGCCATTAAATATGTATTCCTTTATTATTTATAAATAACCAATGTGTTGGTTACCAGTTAAAAATTTTAGGGATGTAAATAATACATCCCACTATTGATGCTGTTATAGACACAATCATAACAGCACCAGCAGCAACGTCCTTAATAAAGCCAATTTTTACATCGAACTCCGGCTGTACGTAATCTGCTATTTTTTCTATAGCTGTATTAAGGCCTTCAATACCCATTACCATACCAATAGCGAACGTCTGAAAAATCCATTCCGAGCTAGAGATTTTGAAATAAAAACCTAAAGAGGTAATTAAAATACAGATAAAAAACTGAACCTTAATACTAGCTTCTGTTTTTAAAAGTAATATAGCACCTTTTAAAGCATAACCAACACTGCGTATTCTATTTAATGCAAAACTTTCCTTTGGCATACTATAATACTTCTAAAGCAGCTTTATAATTGGGTTCTTCAGTGGTTTCTGCAACTTGTTCTGTGTAGATAACTTTACCTTCTTCATTTAAAACAACAATAGATCTAGATAAAAGAGCCTCTAAAGGTCCATCTGAAAAAGAAACATTGTAATGCGAACCAAAATTACCATCTTTAAAATCTGATAACATTTCTACATTATCTAAACCTTCTGCGCCACAAAAACGAGCCTGTGCAAATGGTAAATCTTTAGATACACATAAAACAACTGTGTTATTTAAGGTAGCAGCATCTTTATTAAATTGTCTAACAGATTGTGCGCAAGTACCCGTGTCTACACTTGGGAATATATTTAAAACTACCTTTTTACCTTTGTAGTTTTCCAAAGTAGCTGTAGATAAATCATTTTTAGTTAGTTTAAAATCAGGAGCTGAGCTTCCAACTTCTGGTAAATTCCCTACTGTATTTATTTTATTTCCTTTTAATGTAACTATAGCCATAATGTGTGTGTTTTAATTTTGGTGTGAAATTAAAAAATATATGAGTGATATGTAACTATTTTGAATAAAAAAGTAGCGAACACCTGCAACTAATTAATTATAAGGTAAAATTATTACTTTTAAAGAAGTTATAAGTAAAACTTATTCTTTGATAAGATCAAACAATTTCTTAACTTATGTTCTGCTAAATATTTTACTAATTTTACGACACAAATAAATAGTATTGTTATGGAAAACAAAAAACTTACCACTTCTGCTGGGGCTCCAGTATCAAACAATCAGCGTTCACAAACAGCTGGTGATAGAGGCCCGGTTTTAATTCAAGATTATAAATTATTAGAGAAATTAGCGCATCAAAATAGAGAGCGAATACCAGAACGTGTTGTACATGCAAAAGGCTGGGGAGCAATGGGTACATTTACTGTAACACATGATATAAGTAAGTATACTAGAGCAAAAATATTTTCTTCAGTAGGAAAAAAAACACCTATTTTAAGTCGATTTTCTACCGTTGCTGGTGAAATGGGAGCTGCAGATACAGAAAGAGATGTACGTGGTTTTTCTGTTAAGTTTTATACAGAAGAGGGTAATTGGGATATGGTTGGTAATAATACCCCCGTATTCTTTTTAAGAGATGGTTATAAGTTTCCAGATTTTATACATACACAAAAAAGGCATCCAAAAACAAATATGCGCTCTCCGGAAGCAATGTGGGATTATTGGTCTTTATCTCCAGAGAGTTTACACCAAGTAACTATTTTAATGTCTGATAGAGGTATACCAATTACGCCTATGCATATGAATGGTTACGGATCTCATACCTATAGTTTTTGGAGTGCTGATAATGAACGTTTTTGGGTGAAGTTTCACTTTAAAACACAACAAGGACATAAGCATTATACAAATGAAGAGTCGGCTAAAATAATTGGTGAGACTAGAGAAAAGTATCAAGAAGAGCTTTTTGGAGCTATAGAAAAAGGTAGTTTTCCTAAGTGGACATTAAAAATACAGGTAATGCCAGAGGCAGATGCCGAAAAAACACCATACAATCCGTTCGACTTAACTAAGGTGTGGCCACACGCAGATTACCCGTTAATAGAAGTAGGGGAGATGGAGTTAAATAAAAATCCAGAAAACTACTGGCAATTTGTAGAAAATGCAGCTTATTCGCCTTCTAATGTTGTTCCGGGTATTGGTTTTTCTCCTGACAAAGTATTGCAAGCACGTATATTTTCTTATGCAGATGCCCACAGATATAGATTAGGTACACATTACGAGGCTTTACCTGCTAATGCAGCTAAATCAGAAGTTAATCACTACCATAAAGATGGTGCTATGCGTTTCTTTACTAATGATTTTGGTACTCCAGATGCGTATTATGAGCCAAATTCTAAAGGCGGACCAATTGAAGACGCTAGCGTAGAAGAACCACCAATGAAAATTAGCGGTGATGTTAAACGTTACGAAGAAAATGATACCTATGGTGAGTTTAAGCAACCAGGAGATTTATTCAGGATGTTTAATGACGACCAAAAAAATAGATTATTTAGTAATATTGCTGCGGCAATGCAAGGAGTTTCTATGCCAGTTATAGAGCGTCAATTAGTTCTTTTTGATAAAGCAGATCTTGCCTACGGTAACGGAGTACGTAGAGCTCTAGGTATTTCGGAATTAGAAAATTACTAAGAATAACAATAGTTTAATACGGGATAAATAGCGGTATGCTATTTATCCCTTTTTTTATAAAAAGAATATGACGGATATAACAACTGCATTTTTTAATGCAATACGTGCTAATGAATTAGAGGAAGTAACCCAAATGGTTGCTGCTCATCCAGAATTAGTGAATATAAGAGACACGCGTGGATCTACGCCTCTAATTTTGGCTACCTATTATAACTATTTAGATATAGCAAAGGTGTTATTGACTAATAATGCTTCTATAGAAGATAAAGATGCATCTGGAAATACTGCTTTAATGGGAGTTTGCTTTAAAGGTTTTGATGCTATTGCCGAGTTTTTAATTGCTGAAGGTGCAGCTGTTAATGCAGTAAATTTATCTGGAGCTACAGCTTTGATTTACGCGGCAACATTTAATAGGCAATCTATAATTAAAATGTTATTAGATAAAAATGCAGATAAAACTGTAGTAGATCAAAGAGGAAACTCGGCTTTGGATCATGCTAAAATGCAAGGTTTAGATGATTTAGTTGCGCTACTAGCATAGAGAATATAACAAACAACAACAATTTACCATAACAAACAAAACCCTGAGACTAGTTTTCAGGGTTTTGTTTGTTTTAAATTATAGATTATAAAGAAAGAAAGAAAGAAAGAAAGAAAGAAAGAAAGAAAGAAAGAAAGAAAGAAAGAAAGAAAGAAAGAAAGGTCTAAAATATAAAAGCCACAATTCTAAATTAGAATTGTGGCTTTTGTTTTAGAGCAGTAGTTATACTGCTTACTTGTCTATAGAACCTAATACTCGTTTCATAAAACTGTTTAGAGCTTCTTTTTCTGGTACACCTTCCTTAATAGATTTTTGCACCTCTAAAGCACCATACATATTAGAAATTAGTTCTCCAATAACATCCAGTTCTTCATCTTTAATAGAAGAAACTTCTGTGAGCGCCTCTAGAGTTTCAATTGTTTCAAGAACGTAATCTTCATCGTTCTCTTTTATAAAACTTGTAAGGTGTTTAATTATTGGCAATTTCATGTACTAATTCTTTTAAAACATCATATTTATTAGTCTGCGTCTGGTTTTTGATACTTCCATTTTCGAATGTAGCAAATGTAGGTAAATTGTCTACATTGGCTAATTTTCTAGATTCAGGAAATTTCTCAGCATCAGCTAAAATAAATGTAATAGATTCGTTTTCTGCAGCCTCTTTTTTAAATTTAGGCTTCATAATTCTACAGTTTCCACACCAAGTAGCAGAGAACTGTACAACAACTTTTTCGTTTTCAGCAATTAGTTCTGCTAAGTTGTCTTTTTCTAGTTCTAGTAACATACTAAAATTAGTTAGAGTGAGAAGCTAAATATTCTGCTGTACCTTTAGCGTTAGCTTGCATAGCATCTTTTCCTTCTTCCCAGTTTGCAGGACAAACTTCACCGTTTTTTTGTACGTGAGTGTAAGCATCTACTAAACGTAAAAACTCATTTACATTTCTTCCTAAAGGCATATGGTTAATTCCTTCATGAAAAACAGTACCTTCTTCATCTATTAAGTAAGTTGCTCTGTAAGTAACATTGTCACCATCTACAGTTATAACTCCTGTTTCATCATTGTAAGTTTCGTTAGATATATCTAAGATTCCTAAAGTAGAAGCTAAGTTTCTGTTGCTATCTGCTAATATTGGGTAAGTAACACCTTCTATACCACCATTATCTTTTGGCGTACTTAACCAAGCAAAGTGTACTTCCGCAGTATCACAAGAAGCTCCAATTACTATTGTATTTCTTTTTTCAAATTCTGCTAGTGCAGATTGAAAAGCGTGTAATTCTGTTGGGCATACAAAAGTAAAATCTTTAGGGTACCAGAATAATAATACTTTTTTGTTGTTGTTTTGAGCCTCTTCCAATACGTTCAGTTTGAAAGTATCGCCCATTTCATTCATTGCGTTAACATTTAAATCCGGGAATTTTTTACCTACAAAAGCCATTTATTTTTTATTTAAGGTTATACATTTTTGTTACTGCAAATATAACCTACAAATATGCTTTAGTAAGATGAATAAAATTTTAATTGTTTATAGAACAATAAGCTTTCTTTATGTAGTATTTAGTTTTACGCTTTTTTGTCTTTTAACTGTCTAATTTTAATGTTTAAGGCAGCAAAAAGTAAAGTTGTAAACGGACTTAACCAGTTAAATATAGCATATATAAAGTATTCGCCAACACCAACACCAAGAACTCCAGACTGGTAAGCACCACAGGTATTCCAAGGAATTAATACAGATGTTACGGTACCAGAATCTTCTAAGGTTCTACTTAAGTTCTCTGGAGCAAGACCTTTGTCTTCGTATGCTTTTTTAAACATTTTACCTGGAATTACTATGGCTAAATATTGGTCACTTGCAATAGCATTTAAACCCAAACAACTAGCAACTGTACTTGCAAACAAACCAAAGGTAGTTGTTGCTACAGATAGTAGAGCTCTTGTAATTCTAGCTAAGGCTCCAATGCCATCCATAATGCCACCAAAAACCATAGCACAACAAATAAGTAAAATTGTCCATAGCATACCATTAATACCACCAGCACTAAACAATTTCTTTAATCTTTTTTTAGTAATTAGCTTATCTAGGTTATCTGCCTTAGTTGCTAAAACTGCTTTATCTGTAGTAAGAGTAGTAAAAATACCTGCTAGATCTTCTTTTGTGTAAATGTGTTCTAGATCGGTACTCGTAAAAATGTTTTTTAGATCGTCATTTTCTTTAATTAGTGTCAACTCTTCAGCAGAAAAACGAGCTATTTGTTCACTGTCATCTATAGAAACAGAGGTATCAGTTAATACAGCAGTAACAATAGAGCTTACTTGTGATTTACCTAATCTATCTAAAAGCTTAGGCTGAAAAATAAAGGCAAAAACAATAGCTAAACCTACACCAGAAAGTAATGCAACAATGGGTTTTGTTTTTAATAGAATTAAAACAATAACGACTATAGGAACTATAAACAATAATGGTGTAATAGTAAAATTTGTGCTTATTGTGTCTAATATAAATGCAGTATCCGTAGTTCCCGATGTATCTATATTAGCGCTTAAAATACCAAAAAAGATAAGTGTAACAATTAGTGTTGGTACCGTTGTTATAGTCATATATTTTATATGAGTAAACAGGTCTGTGCCTGCCATAGCAGGAGCAAGGTTTGTGGTGTCACTCAACGGGGACATTTTATCTCCAAAGTAAGCACCAGAAATAACAGCTCCAGCGATCATTCCAGGATTAATACCTAATGCAGTACCAATACCTATTAGCGCAATACCTACAGTAGCAGAAGTGGTCCAGCTACTACCAGTAGCAATAGATATTATAGCAGCTATAATAACAGATGCGGGTAAAAATATACTTGGATTTAAAACTTGTAAGCCATAATAGACCATTGCAGGTATAATACCACTAACCAGCCAAGTACCCGCTAACGCACCAACCATAATTAATATAAGTATGGGTATAAAAACACTTTTAAGGTTTTCCCAAATTTCTTTTGCCATTGTCAGGAAAGAAGTTTTATTGTAAAAACCAACTATAGCAGCAACGCCACCACCAATTAAAAGTATTATTTGGTTGGTATATTGACCAAACCACTCTTGATCCTCTACAAAAAATATATTGTATGCTAAAAGCGACATTAAGATAATTACCGGGATTAAAGCTTCAAAGAAATTTAATTCTTTATTTTCTACAATATGCTCATTTTTAGGGTCTGAGGTACTTAGGTTTTGGTTATGCATTAAAGTGAGTTAGTTAATTACCTTGTAATATTACAATTTTGGTGCGTTTCTTGCAAGTTTTATATCTTCATATTAAAGGTTAAATTATCGCAAAATACCCAAGTCTAACATACATTTTTTCATCATTTTGTAGGTTCGTTCAATGTCATTATCTAACCCTATAGATAACCTAATTAAACCGTTAGATAGTCCCATTAATTCTTGTTCTTCCATTGGTATTTCTGATGATGTAGACGTTCCTGGAGCACTAAATAATGTCTTGTAAAACCCTAAACTTACTGCTAAGTATCCTAAATTGCGTTCTTGCATTAATTCCATTACTGCATTGGCGTTATCTAAAGAACCTACATCTAATGTCATAATACCACCATACCCATATTCGGCAACCATTTGGTTGTTCATTTTTTCGTGACTAGGGTGCGACTTTAATCCAGGATATACCACTCGTAAGCCGTCTTTTTCAAAGTTTTGAGATAGATACAAAGCATTTTCGCTGTGCTTTTTTATTCTGATATGTAGCGTTCTCATATTCTTTAAGATTGATGCTGCTCTATAGCTATCTAAAGTACTACCCAATAGCATTGCTGCGCCATTGTTTACATCTTTTAAACTAGCACAAAAATCTGCAGTGCCACAAACCACACCTGCAACAGTATCACTAGTACCGTTTATAAACTTAGTTAAACTGTGTATTACAATATCTGCTCCTAATTTAGCAGGAAGAATAGATAAGGGGGAGAATGTATTGTCTACAACTAGCGGAATATTATGTTTTTTAGCCAATAGCGCTAACGCTTTTATATCTGCAATTTCTAAAAGCGGGTTACTAACAGCTTCACAATAAATCATTTTTGTTGCAGGAGTAATAGCACGAGCTACAGCATCAATATCTGTAATGTTTACAAAAGAGGTGTCTACATTAAACTTTTTTACAAAATTCTTTAAAAAAGCATAAGTTCCTCCGTATATAGTTCTACTACTTACCATATGGTCGCCAGCGCTACATAATTGCATAATTACAGATGTTATTGCGCCCATACCACTTGCGTAGACGTTAGCAGATTCTGTGCCTTCTAAAGCAGCTAGAGCTTCACCTAAGTATAAATTAGACGGGGTAGAATGTCTACTGTATAAATAACAACCTTCTGTATTGCCTTCAAATGTGTCAGACATTGTTTTGGCTGAAATAAACGTATAGGTAGATGAGTCTGAAATAGAAGGATTAACCCCTCCAAATTCTCCAAAGTACTGCAAATCTAGTAACTTGTCTGATGCTTTATAATCCATTTTTCTTGATTTTAAGTAGTTAGTTGTGAACTAAAAGTAGATTTAAGCAGTAGTATTGTCAACCTATTTTGTTATTTGGTTAAAATAAATCTATCAAAATATAATATCATAGATTTTTAATCTATTTTTAGTCGGAATTACTTCAATTTTAGGAAAATATGGTGAATTTTGATGAAACAGACGTAAAATTATTGGCGTTACTGCAAAGCGATTGTAAAAAGACAACTAAAGAGTATGCGTTGCATTTAAACTTATCTGTAACTGCTGTTTATGAACGAATTAAGCGTTTAGAACGCACTGGTATAATTACTAAATATGTAGCTTTAATTGACAAAAAAATAGTGAGGCGGTCTTTTGTTGTCTTGTGTCACATTAAACTTATTCAGCATTCTAAAGAGTTTTTAATGCAGTTTGAAAAAGAAGTGCAAAAGCTAAAGGAAGTAGGAGAGTGTTACCATGTTAGTGGCGATTATGATTACATTTTAAAAGTATATGTAGAAAATATGGAAGCCTTTAGAGATTTTATGGTTACCAAATTAACGGCATTAAACCATATTGGTAGTACACAAAGTTCTTTTGTGATAAATGAAGTTAAACATACTACAGCAATAGAGATTGGCGTTTAGAATCTATGTTATGACTTCTAAAACGCTAAAAATTTGTTATAATAAAAAGAGGAAGGTATTATAATTTCCTATCCACAAAAAATAGTGCTAATTTTACAACTTTAATCAAAGAAAAAGATATGAATTCATATGATGTTGCCGTAATTGGCTCAGGTCCTGGAGGGTATGTTGCAGCTATACGTTGCGCACAATTAGGAATGAAAACAGCAATAATAGAGAAATATTCAACTTTAGGTGGTACATGTTTAAATGTAGGCTGTATTCCGTCTAAAGCATTGTTAGACTCTTCTCATCATTATGAAGATGCCGTAAAGCATTTTGAAGAGCATGGAATAGATATTCCTGGCGAGATTAAAGTCAACCTAGAGAAAATGATTTCTCGTAAACAAGCAGTAGTTGACCAAACTACTGGTGGTGTTGATTTTTTAATGAAGAAAAATAAAATTGATGTTTACGTAGGCACTGGTTCTTTTAAAGATGCTACGCATATTTCTATAGTAGGTGAAGAAACTACAGAAATTGAAGCTAAACATACTATTATAGCTACAGGTAGTAAACCATCTACATTGCCTTTTATTACATTAGATAAAGAGCGTGTTATTACTTCTACAGAAGCATTAAAACTTAAAGAAATACCAAAACACCTTATTGTAATTGGTGGTGGTGTTATTGGTTTAGAATTAGGACAAGTATACAAAAGATTAGGAGCAGAAGTTTCTGTAGTGGAGTATATGGACCGTATTGTACCAACTATGGATGCTGGTGTTTCTAAAGAACTGAATAAAGTTTTAAAGAAACAGAAGTTTAAAATGAATTTGTCTCACAAAGTAAAATCTGTTGAGCGCAAAGGAGATGAAGTTATAGTTAAGGCTGATAATAAAAAAGGAGAAGAAGTTACATTTACAGGAGATTACTGTTTGGTAGCTGTTGGTCGTCATGCATATACAGATGGCTTAAATGCTGAGGCTGCTGGTGTTAAATTAACAGATAGAGGATTGGTAGATGTTAACGAGCATTTACAAACAAGTGCTTCTAATATTTACGCTATTGGTGATGTAATTAAAGGTGCTATGTTAGCGCATAAAGCTGAAGAAGAAGGAACTTTTGTTGCTGAAACTATTGCAGGTCAAAAACCACATATAGATTACAATTTAATTCCAGGTGTAGTATATACTTGGCCAGAGGTTGCAGCTGTTGGTAAAACGGAAGAGCAATTAAAAGAAGCTGGAGTTGAATATAAAGTTGGTCAGTTTCCTATGCGTGCTTTAGGTAGATCTAGAGCTAGTATGGATTTAGACGGATTTGTAAAAGTACTTGCAGATAAAACTACAGACGAAATTTTAGGTGTGCATATGGTTGGTGCACGTGCAGCAGATATGATTGCAGAAGCAGTTGTTGCTATGGAGTACAGAGCTAGTGCAGAAGATGTATCTAGAATGTCTCACGCTCACCCAACATTTACAGAAGCTATTAAAGAAGCGGCCTTAGCTGCTACAGGCGATAGAGCTTTACATATTTAAGCTTCTATTTATATTAAACAAAAAAGGCTACTCAATAGAGTAGCCTTTTTTGTTTAATATAATTTGTAAAAATGATCTACAGGACCATTTCCTTTACCTAATTCTTTTCTTTTTCCTGCTACAATAGCTTGGTGTGTATAGGTTATTCCTTTTTGTACAGCATCTTTAAGTTTGTTTCCTAATGCTAAATGTGTAGCAATTGCAGAAGATAATGTACACCCTGTACCGTGTGTGTTTTTTGTATTTACTTGCGTTTTACTAAAATTATGTAAAGTGTTTGTTTGGTAGTTGTATAAAACATCTACTAGCGTTTTACTATTTTCTATATGTCCGCCTTTTAATAAAACAGATGTTTTGTATGTTTTTCCTATTTCCTCAGCAATTTCTGGCATATTTTCAGGAGAAATTACATCAATATTAAGTAAAACCTGTGCTTCTGGTAGGTTAGGTGTTATTAAAGTAGCCATTGGTAAAAGCAGTTTTAAGGCTTCTAATGCAGAATTATCCAGTAAATTGTGTCCAGAAGATGCTACCATTACTGGGTCTAAAACGATGGGTAAATCTTTATATGCTTCTAAGGTTTCTAATACGGCCTCTATAATCTCTGCAGATTGTAACATTCCGATTTTTATAGCACCAATATTTATATCGCTTAATACCGCTACTATTTGGTTTTTAATTTCTGAAGAAGGAATTGGATAAATGGAATTAACACCTACTGTGTTTTGTGATGTAATGGCAGTAATTGCTGTTGTTGCAAACGCCCCATTAGCACTTATGCTTTTAATGTCTGCTTGTATGCCGGCACAGCCACCAGAGTCGCTCCCAGCAATAGTTAATACAGTTTTGTATATGGTTTTTGTGTTTTTCATTCGTGTTTTAATGTCAGCATGCAAATCTATATAATTTGTAGTTTTTGGCACTACATTATTCTTAATTAACATACGTGTAAAACACAAAAAAAGCCCTTACGAATTGTTCGTAAGGGCTTTTTTAGTATTGCTATGTGCTTATTTTTTGTGAGACCCGTCGCAAAAAGGAGGATTACTCGTTAATTTACAAGTACACATGTTGTAAACTTTAGCTTCTTCTACAGAAAAACGTAAAGAAGGAGTTGCATTGTGTGCTTTATGAGAACCGTCACAAAATGGCTGATTTTTACTGTGGCTACACGTACACCATCCGTAGTTTTTATCTTTTTCCAATTCTACTTTAATTGGAGTATATTGTTTGTCGTCGCTCATTTTTATAGTTATTTGGCTGTAAACATAGCCTAAAAGAACAGATCAAAAAATAGTAAGACTTAATTTTTAGCTAGTCTAAATAGCTTTAAAGTAGCAGATTTAAACTTTTCTATTTTAGATTTAATTTTAAGTTCGTGTTTATCATACAATAAGGCTAAATAAGTAGACGCTACCATAAATAAAATAGCACCAATTATAACTTGAATAGGACTTAAAGAATATTTAAAGAAATGATAAAACCCTAAGCCAGTAAAGCTACCATAAAGAATAATAAAGTGTATTACGTAAATAGCAAGTGTGTTTTGGCCAATTTTTAAAATTACTTTATTGTTTATGTAAGACCGCAATATCATAAAGATTGAAAATATAAGAAGAACATCTCCCAATCTTATAAATAAATAGTTATTGGTGTAAACGGGCTCTAGAAAGTTGCTTCCTGTAACATCGCATATTAAAGCAAATAAAGGAGACGATCCAAAAATTAAAAACAATCCAACTACACTGCATATCAGGATTGCAGTAGTATATAGTTTTTTGTACGCTTTGTATTTGGTAAATAAGATAGCCATAAACGCACCAAAAGTTGCGTAACCAAACCAAGGTATTATTGTAAAAACAGAGCCATTTGCCTTGGTTAGGTAATTCGCTAGAGCAGCAGGTATATAATCGTGCGTTAGCTTTTCATAAGTCGGTTCAAAAATAAATAAGATTATAGTTATGGTTACTAAGATTGATGAAAATACAACCGGTTTAGTTGTACTTGTAAGTAAATACAATCCAATTAAACCTAAAATTGAAAACCCAATACAATGCAGAACATCTACGTAGAAAAAAGAATCAAAAACTTCACCAAATAGTATGCTAAAAAGGTTCATTCTAAGTAAATAGCCAATAAGTAGCAACTGTAGGCCTCTCTTAATTCCTTTTTTTACACGCGGATTTTTAAGTCCTTTTTTATCGCCTCTAATTAATAAATATGTAAAAATAAAACCAGATACAGTAAAGAAAACAGGAGCCGTCATTCCTCTAAAATAACTCCATATTGCGTAAGCTGGAATTGCCCTGTCTCTGTATTCAAAATCTAAAAGTCCGTCTATAAAATGTCCTTGTAACATCATTAAAATTGCCCAAGCACGCATAGCGTCTATAAAGTATAATCTGTACTTATTCTCTTTCATTCGGTTTTTATAAAAAAGCTATTTGCTTGTTTTACAAGTGGTTTTGGTTTTTTCGTTTGCAAAATTAGCTAAAATGCTCGCAATTGATCCTTATTTACGGTATTTTCGTTAAAAACTATATAAAATGAGTAAAATTTTAGCCTTTGCAGGAAGCAATTCTAGCTCTTCTATTAACTATAAATTCGTAAATTTTACAGCTAGCCTTTTAAACGACCATACAGTGACTTTATTAGATATGGCAGAGGTTAAGCTTCCTTTGTATAGTGAAGATTTAGAAAAGAACAATGGCTTTTCAACCGAATTAAAAGATATAAAAGAAGCGATAAGCAATGCAGATGCACTTGTTTTATCTGTAAATGAGCACAATAGTGGTTTATCTTCATTTTTTAAAAATCTTTTGGACTGGTTGTCTAGATACGATCGTAATTTTTTAGAAAACAAAAAAGTACTATTACTATCTACTTCTCCGGGCAAAAGAGCAGCTATGAGCGCAAAAGAGCAGGCTAGTGGTATGTTGCCTCGTTTTGGAGCAGAAATTGTAGCTACGTTCTCCTTACCATCTTTTTATGATAATTTAAAGGACGAAGGTATTGTAGATCCCGATCTTAATAAAAGCTACAAAAATGCAATTGATCAATTTTTAGCAAAAATCTAAAACATTGCGAAAATCTCTTTCTTTTACCGTTGGTAATGTTTCGGTGTTTAAAACACAATTATTACAATGGAGCCAGCAATTTCATGAAGTAGTTTGGTTAGACAGTAATGGGCACAAAGACCGGTACAGTTCTTATGACGGTATGTTGGCAACAGATGCACTTACGGCTTTGTCTACCGATAGTTTTAATGCTTTTGATGATCTAAAAACGTATCAAACAGAGACTAAAGATTGGATTTTTGGTTATTTAACGTACGATTTAAAGAATAATGTAGAACGATTAAAATCGGCTAATTTTGATGGACTTCGCTTTCCAGAATTGTACTTTTTTCAACCTAAGAAAATTATTCAACTACAGGGAAATACAGTTCATTTCTTGTATTTAAATATGGTTGATGATGAAATTGAGCTAGATTTTAAAGAGATTACAGCTTTTAAGGAAGAAAAAGCTGAAGCAACATCAGAAAAAGATATACATATTAAAATGAGAATCTTTAAGGATGATTATTTTAGTAGGGTTCATAAAATGCTTCAAAAAATACATAGAGGAGATATATACGAGGCAAATTTTTGTCAGGAATTCTATGCAGAGAATACGGAGATAAATCCTTTAGAGACGTATAGAGAGCTTAATAAAATATCTGAGGCTCCATTTTCTGTTTTTCTTAAGTTAAACGATAAATATTTGGCTTCTGCTTCTCCAGAACGATACATAAAAAAAGAAGGTACAACGCTAATTTCTCAGCCTATAAAAGGAACTGCAAAGCGATCTTTAGATAAAATTGAAGATGAAAAATTACGTATTACTTTAGCTGAAGACGAGAAAGAACGTGCAGAAAATATAATGATTGTAGACTTGGTGCGCAACGACCTCTCTAAAAGTGCGGAGAAGGGGAGTGTGCAAGTATCGGAATTGTGTAAAGTATATACTTTTAGTCAAGTACATCAAATGATTTCAACTATTACTTCAATAGTAAAAGAAGATAAAAATCCTGTAGATATTATAAGAGAAACCTTCCCGATGGGTAGTATGACGGGTGCACCTAAGGTTTCTGCTATGCAAATTATAGAAGAATTAGAAGCTACAAAACGCGGACTTTATAGCGGTACCGTTGGGTACATTACACCAGATCAAGATTTCGATTTTAATGTGGTTATCCGTAGTATCTTGTACAATGCTTCAGAAAAATATGTTTCATTCTCTGTGGGTGGCGCTATTACTGCAAAAGCTAGTCCCGAAAAGGAGTATGAGGAGTGTTTGCTAAAGGCAAAAGCAATGAGGCAGGTTTTAGAAGGTAAAGTGTCTTAACTTTATATACATTTGTATTGTGTTAGAAGAATTTAAAAATCATATAAAAACAAACTTTCCGTTACTGCTAAAATATCCTTTTTTAGTAGCAGTAAGTGGTGGCGTAGACAGTGTTGTTTTAACGCATTTATGTGCGCTTTGTAATTTAGATTTTTCTATAGCACATTGTAATTTTAAACTACGTGATGCTGCTAGTGATGGTGATGAGGATTTTGTAAGACAATTAGCAAGTAAACTCAAAAAAGAAATTTATGTAACTAATTTTAATACAAATGGTTATGTTGCAGATAATAAAGTGTCTATTCAAATAGCAGCTAGAGAATTAAGATACACGTGGTTTGCTAAATTACTAAAAAAAAACAATTTAAAAACTGTAGTTACAGGTCACCAAGCAGACGATAATTTAGAAACTTTTTTAATTAATCTTTCTAGAGGTACAGGTGTAGATGGCTTGGTTGGTATACCCTCAAAAACAGAACTTTCAACACGTCCTTTATTACCTTTTACAAGAGAACAAATTGTAGCGTATGCAGAGGCGAATACTATAGTTTGGAGAGAAGACCAAACCAATAAAGAAACAAAGTATTTAAGAAATAAAATACGACATAAAATTGTTCCGGTATTAAAAGAGTTGCATCCTACTTTTTTACAAAATTTTGAGAATACTCAGTCTAATTTACAAGAAACAGCAGCGCTTGCTAGCAATCATATAAAACAAATTAAAGAGCAATTGTTTGTGCAGAAAGGGAATGTAACAGAGATTTCGATCTTAGAATTGTTACAATACAAGCCGGCTAAAACGTATATGTACGCGCTGTTTAATGAGTTTGGTTTTACCGAATGGCAAGATGTTGTTAATTTGCTAACTACAATGAGCGGTAAGCAGGTTTTATCTAAAACTCACCGATTGGTTAAAGATAGAGATGTATTGCTGTTACAAGAGCTAAAAGAACGTAGTTCTGATATCTATTTAATAAACAAAGAACAAACAGCCGTAGATCACCCAA
This sequence comes from Cellulophaga sp. 20_2_10, assembly GCF_023476645.1. Taxonomy (GTDB): domain Bacteria; phylum Bacteroidota; class Bacteroidia; order Flavobacteriales; family Flavobacteriaceae; genus Cellulophaga. The sequence continues at coordinate 300,579 of NZ_JAMCOJ010000001.1, read as the reverse complement.
TTTTTTTAAAATTAGAAAAGGCATCTACTTTAGATGTAGTAAATGATGCTACTATTTATGTAGACAAAACAAAGTTAGAATTTCCGTTAGTGTTACGTAAATGGGAGCAAGGAGACGTTTTTTATCCGTTTGGACAACAAGGAAAAAAGAAACTAAGTAAATATTATAAGGATATAAAATTAAGTGTTGTTGCTAAAGAAGAGCAATGGCTTTTGTGTTCTGGAACTAAAATTGTTTGGGTTGTTGGTAAAAGAGCAGACAACAGATTTAGTGTAAAAGATGGTGTTTCTAGTATTTTAAAAATCAGTTTATTAGGTTAGTTACTGTCTTTTTTGTTCGTTACATTAAAAAATAGATTTCTATTTATAAAATTTAATTCTACCTTTAGGCAAACAAGCTAAGGTTATGCGCAGATTAAAAAAGATACTAAAAATAACAATTCCAATAGTAGGATTGTTAGTGTTAGGACTTTGTATTTTTCTTTACTCTTTAACTCCTGTTTATGAAGGGGAAGCAAACCTCAAAAACTTATCAGAAAACGTAGATGTTTACTACGATTCTTACGGAATTCCTCATATATATGGTGTTAGTGAAAAAGATGCTACACGTGCATTAGGGTATGTTCATGCTCAAGATAGGTTGTGGCAAATGGAGCTGCTTAGACGTATTAGTGCGGGTCAATTATCAGAAATTTTTGGAGAAGATTTAGTAGAAACGGATAAACTGTTTTTAGCTTTAGGTATAGATGATTATTCTAAAGAAACAGTAGCTAATTTAGATCCTAATAGCGATTATGTTCAGCTTACACAGGCTTATTTAGATGGTATTAATCAGTTTATAGAAGAAGGTCCAACTCCAGTAGAGTTTTATTTAACGGGAGTTAAAAAAAGAGCTTTTGAGCTTAAAGACGTGTATAATACCATTGGTTACATTGGTTTTAGCTTTGCTATGGCGCACAAAACAGATCCTTTTTTAACTACAATACAAGAGAAGTTAGGAGTAGCGTATTTACAAGATTTATCTATAGAAACCATTCCTACATCAACCTATATCAAAAATTACGATCCTTTAAAAGATACGCTTCAACTAGAATTGTCTTCAAAATTAACTTCAGCCTTAAAAGATTTACCCTTACCAATGTTTGAGGGGAGTAATAGCTGGGTTTTATCGCCCGAGAAAACAAAAAATGGGAATGTTATTCTTGCAAACGATCCGCATATAGGCTTTTCGCAACCATCTGTATGGTACGAGGCTCATATTAGTACGCCTACATATAAAAAATACGGATATCATTTGGCAGGTGTTCCTTTTCCGCTGTTGGCCCACAGTCGCCAATTGGCATACGGTTTAACTATGTTTGAGAATGACGATGTAGATTTTTATTTTGAAGAAACAAATCCACAAGATTCTACATTGTATAAAACCGAAAATGGTTGGGAGAAATACACGTACAAAGAAAAAATAATTAAGGTAAAAGGAGAAGATGATATTAAGTTTACGATAAAATCTACAAGACACGGAGCAGTTGTAAACGATGTTGCAGCTAGTGTTACAGGAGAAAAGCCAGTTACTATCTCGTGGATTTATACAAAAGTAGAAAACAAATTATTAAGTGCTTTGTATGGGATGTCTCATTCCGAGACCATGAACACTTTTAAGCGTCATTTAGAAGACATACACGCTCCAGGATTAAATATTATGTATGGCGATGCAGAAGGTAATGTAGCTTGGTGGGCAACTGCAAAATTATATACGATGCCCGATAGCACCAATACAAAACTTATTTTAAACGGAGCTAGTGGCAAGCAAGAACGTGGTGGGTTTTTAGATTTTTCTGAAAATCCACACGCAGAAAATCCGCCTTGGAACTATGTCTATTCTGCAAACAACCAACCAGATACCATTAATGGTCGATTTTTTCCTGGATATTACTTACCTGAAAATAGAGCAAAACGAATTGATGAGTTGTTAAAGCCTAAAAGCGATTGGGATAAAGAAGCGGTTTCTAAAATGATAACAGATGTAACTTCTTCGGTAGACCCATATTTAGCTACAAGTATGGCTAAAGATTTAGACATTACCAATTTAGATAAAAGCTATATTAAACTGTTAGACGATTTAAGTAAATGGGAGGGTGAAGCTACGGTAAACAGTGTAGAATCTAGTGTGTACCAACGTTGGGTGTTTTATATGCTTAAAAACACGTTTAAAGATGAGTTGGGTGATGTGCTTTTTACACAACTATTATCAACTCATTTTCATAAGAGATTAATTGCGCCTTTAGTGAATAATACTACTTCTATTTGGTGGGATAATGTAGAAACTGAAAAAATAGAAACCTCGAAAGATATTTTTCAAATCTCTTTTGAGCAAGCAGTTGCATCCTTGGAAAAGCAGTTTGGTAAAGATACCTCTACTTGGACTTGGGGTAAAATACACACCCTAGAGCACGAGCATCCTATTGGTAAAGTAGAAGCACTACGTAAATACTTTAACGTGGGTCCTTTTCCTATAAATGGGACAAAAGAAGTAATAAACAATATGGGTTTTACGTATGATGAAACCGGTGAGTATAAAGTAACATCAGGGCCATCTACACGTAGGGTTATAGATTTTTCTGATATAGAAAATAGTATAAGTATATTGCCTACGGGCCAATCTGGTAACCCGTTTAGTTCTCATTACAACGACCAAGCTAAAATGTATAACAATGGCGAGTTTCGTAAAATGATGATGAATAAAGAAGAGATTATATCTACTAAAAAATCTTTATTGGTCTTTAAACCAAAAGAGAAGTAAATTTTATTTTTCGAAGTAAGAGTTAATTATTACATAGCTGTTTTCTGATTAACACTTGTTAATTTTTAGAATAATTTTCTTACTTTTAAGAAAATTAAAAATGAATGCTTACAAAAGTTTTTGGTAGTGCTGTATTTGGAGTAGAGGCTACAACTATTACAGTAGAAGTAAATATTAGTAAGGGTATTGGCTACCATTTAGTAGGTTTGCCAGATAATGCCATTAAAGAAAGTAACTACAGAATTGCTGCAGCTTTGCAGAACAATGGCTATAAAATCCCAGGAAAGAAAATAACTATTAATATGGCTCCTGCCGATTTACGCAAAGAAGGCTCTGCATACGATTTAACCCTTGCGTTAGGTATTTTAAGTGCTTCTAGTCAGATTAAATCCGATGCTATAGGAAAGTATATTATTATGGGCGAAATTTCTCTAGACGGAAGTTTACAGCCTATTACTGGTGCGTTACCTATAGCCATAAAAGCAAAAGAAGAAGGTTTTGAAGGCTTTATTCTACCGAAACAAAATGTAAAAGAAGCAGCCATTGTTACAGGTTTAAAAGTATATGGTGTAGAAAATATTACGGAGGTTATAGATTTTTTTGATAAAGATGTGCCTTTGGAGCAAACCATAGTAGATACCAGAGAAGAGTTCTATAAAAGCTTAGATTTTCCGGAGTTCGATTTTAATGATGTAAAAGGACAGGAAAGCATTAAGCGGAGTATGGAAATTGCAGCAGCAGGCGGACATAATATTATTTTAATTGGTCCTCCAGGCTCAGGAAAAACAATGCTTGCCAAACGTTTGCCTTCAATTTTACCTCCAATGACTTTGCATGAAGCCCTAGAGACCACAAAAATACATAGTGTGGTTGGTAAAATTAAAAACGCAGGATTAATGAATCAGCGTCCGTTTAGAAATCCACACCATACGATTAGTTCTGCAGCCTTAGTAGGCGGCGGAAGTTACCCACAACCAGGAGAAATATCGTTATCTCATAATGGAGTTCTTTTCTTAGATGAGCTGCCTGAGTTTGAGCGTAAAGTTCTAGAAGTGATGCGTCAGCCTATAGAAGATAGAGAAGTAACCATTGCTAGAGCACGCTTTACGGTAACATACCCAAGTAGTTTTATGTTGGTTGCAAGTATGAATCCTAGTCCGGGAGGTTACTTTAATGATCCAGATGCACCAGTGTCTTCTTCGCCAGCAGAAATGCAACGGTATTTAAGTAAAATATCGGGACCTTTATTAGATCGAATAGATATACATATAGAAGTAACTCCGGTTCCTTTTGATAAACTTTCTGAAGAACGAAAAGGAGAAAGCAGTGTTACCATTCGCAAGCGCGTAACAGCAGCAAGAGAATTGCAAACACAGCGTTTTGAAGCCTTAGAAACCATACACTATAATGCACAAATGAATACCAAACAAATACGTGAGTATTGTGCTTTAGATGCGCCTTCTAAAGAATTGCTTAAAACCGCAATGGAGCGCTTAAATTTATCTGCCAGAGCTTATGATAGAATTTTAAAAGTATCTAGAACTATTGCAGATTTAGCAGCGTCGGAGGCTATTTTGGGAGATCATATTTCTGAGGCTATACAATATCGAAGTTTGGACAGAGAAGGTTGGCTGGGGTAGTTTGTATTGTTCTAAAACATAATACTATATTATTTTTAATATTTGTTACTTTTTTACAGTAATGAAGATATAAGTTTTTATCTTACAGGACTAACCAACCAACCCAAATAATGATAAAAAAATGGTTTAAAAATATTGGTCCAGGTCCGTTAATAGCAGCTGCCTTTATTGGTCCAGGAACTATAACGGTGTGTACCTTAGCGGGAGTGCATTTTGGATTTGCCTTGTTATGGGCTATGGCTCTTTCTATAGTTGCAACAATTGTTCTTCAAGAGATGTCTGCTAGAGTAGGTATTGTATCTCAAAAAGGGTTAAGCGAGATTATTAGAACAGAGATTAAAAATCCTATTGCAAAATGGTTTACAATAGTACTTATACTTTCGGCTATTGTTATTGGTAATGCAGTTTACGAGGCAGGTAATATAAGTGGTGGTATTCTAGGTTTAGAGGCAATATTGGGAGATTCTTATATACATATAGGTCGTTTTTCTTTTAACTATTTAAGCATTTTAATTGGTATAATTGCATTTGTATTACTTTATATAGGTAATTATAAGGTTTTAGAAAAAGCATTGATTTCACTAGTAATAGCAATGAGTTTGGCTTTTTTAATTACTGCAATAATAACTAAACCAGACATTTCATTAATCTTTAGCGGCATATTTAAACCAAATTTACCTAAAGACGGAATATTAACTGTTATTGCTTTAATAGGAACAACTGTTGTACCTTATAATTTATTTTTGCACGCTTCATTAGTAAGCGAAAAATGGAAATCGGTTTCTGATTTACAATATGCCAGAAAAGATACCATTGTGGCTGTTATTTTAGGAGGTGTTGTGTCTATGTGTGTTATAATATCTGCTGCTGCAATTCAAGGTAGTGAAATTAATTCGGCTGCAGATTTAGCCAAAGGATTAGAGCCTTTATTTGGTAGTTTTGCCAAGTATTTTTTAGCAATTGGTTTGTTTGCTGCTGGTATAACTAGTGCAATTACAGCTCCGTTAGCTGCTGCCTATGTTACCTGTGGTTGTTTGGGTTGGTCTACAAATTTGAAATCTTCAAAATTTAGAGCCGTTTGGATGTTTATTTTGTTTTTAGGTGTTTTATTTTCTTCACTCGGAATTAAACCTATTGAAATTATAAAATTTGCTCAGATAGCAAACGGAATTTTACTGCCAATTATCGCTGCTTTTTTATTATGGATAATGAATAAAAAGTCGGTTTTAGGAGCATATAAAAATAGCATAACTCAAAATATATTAGGCTTTATTATTCTAGCTATTAGTATTTTACTATCTATAGCAACCTTAAATAAAGTGTTCTCTTTAAACTTATTTTAATGACGGTAAAAACAATAGATATTAATGTAGATGTTGGTGAGGGTATTGGTAATGAGTCGCAATTAATGCCCTTTATTTCTTCCTGTAATATTGCTTGTGGTGGTCACGCTGGCACTATGGATTTAATGAAGCATATTGTGCGTTTAGCAAAAATAAACCGTGTAAAAATAGGTGCTCATCCTTCTTTTCCAGATAAAGAAAATTTTGGAAGAGTAGCAATGGCTATTAGTAATGAGGAGTTATTAAACTCTATACAGAAACAATTGCTAAACCTACTAACCATAATTGTAGAGGAGAAAACCACATTACATCATATAAAACCACACGGCGCTTTGTATAATTTGGCTGCGGTAGACGAGAATATTGCCAAAGTGGTTGTAGCAGCTGTAAAAAGCATTAATTTACCTGTAAAATTATATGTTCCTTATAATTCTATAGTTGAAAAAATAGCAATAAAAGAAAATGTAAAGATTAGGTATGAGGCTTTTGCAGATCGTAATTACAATGACGATTTAACCTTAGTTTCTAGGTCACAAAAAAATGCAATTCTGCAAGATTTTGATTTATTATTTAATCACGTTTACGGTATGTATGCCAATCAAGCAGTAATAACCGTACAAGGGTCTATAAAAAAAATAAAGGCAGATACTTTTTGTATACACGGTGATAACCCTAATGCCGTAGAAATTATTAAGCAGTTAAAAGATAAATTTGAAGATTTAAATATTGATGTTGCATAGCTTATGACCGCTAATTTAAATTATAAAATATTTGGTGACACCTCTATTTTAATAGAGTGGGAGCCAGTTATTGCAAAAGATGTTTTGCGTGATGTATTGGCGTTTATTTCTAAAATTGAAGCTACTTACATATCAGGAATTCAGGTAACAACAGCGTATAATTCTCTTTTAATAGTTTTTGATGACTTTAAAGTGAATTTATCAAAGGAGATTGAAAATTTAAAACAAATATACCTTCAGAAAAGCAAAAAAATACACAGTAATAATACACTTTGGAAAATTCCCGTTTGTTATGAAGATGAATTTGGAATAGATCTAAAAGAGATTGCTGCAGAAAAGAACAGGACCGTAAATGAAATTATAGAAGTACATACAAAAACAGTTTACACCGTATACTTTATTGGTTTTTTACCAGGGTTCTTGTATTTGGGCGGATTGCCAGAAGAGATAACAATGCCCAGAAAGGCAACACCTCGTTTAAAAGTTGAAAAAGGGTCAGTTGCAATTGGCGGTAACCAAACCGGGGTTTACCCTGTAGAGAGCCCTGGAGGCTGGAATATAATTGGGAATTCGCCACTTACTTTTTTTGATGTAACTAAAGATGTTCCTTGTTTTGCTAAAGCAGGAGATGCTATTCAGTTTTATTCGGTTCCAAAAAAGAAATATAATGATATTAAAACCTTGGTTAATGCCGGTGTTTTTCAAATAGAAAGTGAGGATTACAATGGTTAAGGTGTTGCAAACAGGTTTTTATACTTCTGTGCAAGATTTAGGCAGGTTTGGCTACCAGAAATACGGAGTGCCTTATGCTGGTGTTATGGATGAAAGAGCTGCCGTGCTAGCTAACTCTTTGTTGGGGAATACTACAAATTCAGCCGTTTTAGAGTTTACAATGACAGGTCCAAAACTTCAGTTTTTATCTAACACCAGAATATGTATTACAGGTGGAGATTTTCTGCCAATAGTAAATAGCATACCTATAAAGAACGATAGTGTAATTGTTATAAAAAAGGGTGATATTCTCTCTTTTGGAACAAAAAAGAGTGGTTTTAGAGGTTATATTGCTGTTTTAGGTGGATTTTTAACTGATTCTGTTATGAATAGCAGAAGTATGTTTAATAACGTAACCAAACATCACGTTCTGCAAAAAGATGGTGTTTTACCTATTGATAATGTTGAAATTCTAGAAAACCAGTCTTACGCTAGTTTAGCTGTAGATAACACTTATTTAGAAGAAAAAATTATTACAGTACATAAGGGTCCTGAGTTTACTAAGTTAGATGCTCATCAACAGAAAAAACTATTCAATACGGTGTTTACGGTGTCTAAAAACAATAGTAGAATGGCGTATCAACTGTCAGAGTTGGTAGAAAATAGGTTAAAATCAATAATAACATCAGTAGTGCTACCAGGAACGGTGCAATTAACTCCGTCTGGTCAACTTATAATTTTAATGAAAGATTGCCAAACAACAGGTGGTTACCCAAGAGTGTTACAGCTTACAGGTGCGGCCATAAATACACTAGCTCAAAAATTTACGGGAGATGAACTTGCTTTTAGTTTGATATAGAGAAAATAGGGAATAGGGAATAGAGAATAGAGAAGAGAGAAGAGAGAAGAGAGAAGAGAGAATAGAGAATAGAGAATAGAGAAGAGAGAAGAGAGAGAATAGAAAATAGATAAGAGATAATAGAGAATAAATAATAGAAAAAAACTAAAAATCTAATCTAAAACCCTTCTAAAACCCTTCAAAAACCCCAAGTCCAAACAAAGCAAAGTCGTACTTAGATGGGTCTTTAAGATCTAGTTTGTAGGCTACTGTATCAGTATAAACATTCTATATTAACAATTCTATATACACCATACTTTTAAGTCAATTTTTAGATACTATTAGTTTTTTTTCTTAAATTAAGTATAAATCTTTCATTTAAGCTACTTTTTTTCTTACAAAATCAGTATTTTCCGACGAATTAAAAATTGGTTTGCTGAATATGTCAAGAAATACATTTATCATAATAACAACATTATTAATTTTTTATAGTGCATTCGCACAGAAAGATTCTGTAAACATCTATCAAATACAATATGAAAAAACTTTAACTATAGAAGAAGGTCGTAGACCATTTATAGCTGTTTATGAGTTAAATAATTTTGTAGAGCTAAATAAATCTATATATACAAAAAAAGGTAAGCCGAAAACTACAGAAGCTTTTACTAAAGATGAAGATGACGATTCTAGGTTAACTTTTACGCCAACTGGTAAAAATATAACTACCTTATTTAAGGACTACAACAATGGCACCTTTTACTCTAAACATGAAGTTGCTTACAAGTATTTTGTTGTTAAGGATAGTCTAAATATTTTTAGTTGGAGCATACAAAATAATACTAATGAAATTTTAGGTTTTAAATGCCAATTAGCAACAATGGATTTTAGAGGTAGAAAATATGAGGCTTGGTTTACGCCAGATCTTCCAGTAGGCGGTCCTTATAAATATGATGGCTTACCAGGTATGATTTTAGAGCTGAAATCTGTAGATAACTTTATCTCTTTTAAACCTGTAAGCATTAAAAACACTAAGGTAAAGTTAGCTAATTTAGAAAATCCTTTTGATACAAAAGATGCACTAACTTGGCAGGAGTTTAAAGACTTGTACAAGAAAAAAGCAATAGAACTTTTAAGTTACGCACCAGCTGAAAATAGTGGAGGTGTAGTATCTTCTAGAGGTGGTATTGAATTATATATAGATGCAGATGACAAAGAGTATAATGATGCATTAGATAAATACCATAAGAAATTTTCTAAAAATTAATAGCACACATAACTTTTGAAAAATTTCCTTTGTTCTAAAATTTTACTAATACCATTTCTTTTATTGAGTAGTATAGCATTAAGCTATTCACAAGTAATAAAAGGTACCGTTACTACTAGTGGTAATACACCTATAAACGCACAAATACTATTAAAAGAACCTAATGCTAGTGCAATTAAAGAGTTTATACTTGTTACTAAAGGAGCGTTTGCATATCAACTTAAAAAAAGTTACTCTACTAATAGTTTGTTTTTAACTGTTAAAGCTACGGGGTATACAGCTTATACAGAAGAGATAAAAGGATTTAAACCATTAGATACATTAACTTTTAAGTTTGTATTGTTTAAAGAAAAAATTGAATATTTAGATGAAGTTGTAGTTGAAAAAAAGAAAGCATTTACAATAAAGGAAGATACTGTTACCTATAATGTAGATTCTTATGCAGATGGTACAGAAAGAAAAGTAGAAGACTTACTAAAGAAACTTCCGGGTATAGAAGTTGATAGTGGTACGGGTAATATTAGTTACAGGGGTAAAGCTATAGAATCAGTTACAATTGAAGGGGATAACTTGTTTGATTATAATTATACTATTGGTACTAAAAATATAAATATAGACTTAATTGAAGAAATAGAAGCTATAGAAAACTACTCTGAAAACAAACTTTTAAAAGGGATTGAAAATAGCCAAAAAGTTGCTTTAAATTTAAAGCTAAAAAAAGACAGGAGTGACATTTCTGGTGGTATAGATATTGGACTGGGTGGTTTTACTACTTCTAAAAGGAGTCCATTAGAAATAGCAACAAATTTATTGGCAATAAATAAAATACATAAATCTTTTGCTGTAGGCGCTTACAATTCTATTGGTGAGAATTCGTCTCCTTTTAATTATTCTGGTTATCAAATTACACAAGAACAATTAAAAGATAAAAATTACTACACTCAAAATATAATTCCAGAATATAATATTAATCAGGTTACTAATAACAACTTATCAAATCAAAATAGTCAGTTGTTTACTAATTTTAATAGTATTTATACAGTAACTAATAAATTAAAAGCAAAAGTAAATTTATATTATTTGTCAGATAAAATTAACAGTAACCAGTTTTCAGAAAGTACTATAATTACTGGTGATGAGCAGTTTGCAATTTTTGATGATAATTATATAAACAAAAAACCTTTACAGTACAGAGGAGATTTAGAATTAAAGTACAACACATCTAAAACTTCATTGTTGGAGTATAATTTTAGTTTTAGGGATGAAACGATAGATACAGAATATAGAACTATATCTAACCAAGAGAATGATTTTAATTCACTACTTAATACCCAAAATACATTGTTTAAACAGAACTTGAAGTATACCAACAAGGTATCAGAAAACAAGGCTTTACAGATTAACTTAGCAAACTCTTTTAATAATTTAGATCAAAATTTCACCATTAATCCTTCTGTTTTTAATACTGAAAATTTTAATAGTGATATACAAAGTAATTCTTCTAAAAAATACAACACGGATTTTAAAACAGTTTTGCTAGGTAAAAGCAAAAACAACAATAAATACAGTGTTTTAGTAGGGTTTAATTTAGATAAAGAAACTTTTTATTCTAATTTAATTAGCAAAAATAACACGCAACAGTTAGCAGTTGATGGTAGTTTAAATGATATCAATTTTATTAAAAATAGCTTATATACTCAAGGATCATATAATTGGAAAATAGGAAAATTTTCTATTTCACCTAAACTCTCTTTTCAACAACTTTATCAGGGGTTAAAGGGTGCTACAAATCCCTTAGATGAAAGTATTATTATTTTTGAGCCTTCATTATCAGTGATGTATAAGTTTAATGGAAATTCGTATTTAAATTTGAATACAGGTTTTAATCAAAACACACAGGAAATTCAGAATGTATTTGAGAACCAAGTTTTAATTAGTAATCGTATGGTAAAAAATAATATTCCTGATATTACAACACAAAAAAATCAAAAATATAGTCTTTTTTACTCTAAAAATGATCTTTTTAATCAGTTAGCCTTATCATTAGGAGTAGATTACTTAAAGCAAAAAGGTAATTATTTTTCTAATACAGATATAAATGAAAACGCTATAAAAACAACAAGTTTTTTTCTAAATGAATACACAGATAATACTAGTTTGTTCTTTAATTTTTCAAAATTAATACCATCAATAAAAACCAATTTCAAAATTTCATCAAACTATTCAATTTATAATTATAAAAACATCATTAATAATTCAGGCTTAAGAGACAATAAAGCTCTTTACTGGTTTAATAGTCTTTTCTTAAAAACCGCTTTTAATTCATCAATTAATTTTGAGAATACAACTAAGTTTACTTATCATGAAGCCGTAAGTCAGAGTTCATTTGCAAATAAATCTTTAGAAAATAATTTAAAACTACTGTTTAAACCATCAAGGTCCTTATTTAGTACTATTTCTTATAACTACTTTATTCCAAATTTTACAGATAAGGGCACAACCAATTCATTCTTAAATTTTGATGTAATGTATAAACCAGAAAATAAAAACTGGCAATGGGGATTAAAAGGGGTTAATTTATTAAATAACACTTCATTTATAGTGGGAAATGTAAATGAGTTTTCTATTAACTCTCAAGAAACTAATTTATTAGGGAGGTGTTATTTACTTAGTTTTATGTATTCATTTTAATTTTTATTCTTCAGTAGACTATATACTTAGAATTATTAAAACCCTTCAAAAACCCCAAGTCCAAACAAAGCAAAGTCGTACTTAGATGGGTCTTTAGGATCTAGTTTGCGTAAACTTTTATCTAATTCCGCTAACGCTTTAGCATCATTCTGTTTTCGTTTTAGTAGCCCTAATTTACGAGCTACATTACCAGAGTGCACATCTAATGGGCAAGAGAGGAGTGCTGGATCTATAGTTTTCCAGATGCCAAAATCTACATTGGTATTAGAGTCTCGTACCATCCAACGTAAAAACATATTAATACGTTTAGCAGCAGAACCTTTTAAAGGGTCAGAGATATGTTTTGTAGTACGTTTTGGATGTTCTATTTCAAAAAAAGTAGTCTTAAATTTAGAAATTCCCGTTTGTAGGTCGTTTTCTTTGGTATGCGTTTTAAAAACAGCTTCTAAGCCACCGTGATTTGTATAAATGTTTTTTAAACTTTGTACAAAAAAGGTTAAATCTATTTCATTAAAAGTACGATGAACAAAACCTTTAAAATTTCCTAAATCGTCATCAGAATGATTTAAAACAAAGTCGTGCGGAGAATTGTCTAAAAGTTCCATCATTCGTTTTGCGTTCTTAATAATACTTTTACGGTTGCCCCAAGCAATAGTAGCGGTTAAAAAAGCAGCAATTTCTACATCTTCCTTTTTAGTAAAACTATGCGGAATTTGTATAGGATCTGAGGTGATGAAATCGGGATTGTTATACTGTACAACCTTTAGATCTAAAAACTCTTTTAATTCGGTTTTTGTCATTATTCAATAGGGATATCTAAAATTTTAAGAGCTAAAATTGGTAAAAACAACATAAAATTATGACTAGCGTGTAACAGCATAGACCAGCCTAAGCCAAACTTAACACGTATAAATGATGCAAAAGTTCCTAAAACCAACTGCGGAGCTACTAAAAATGGAGACAATACTAAAACCGTTGGTGTAATTTCAAAATTTGTAATATGCACTGCTCCAAATAGTACAATGGAGATGTATAGCATAATTCTAAATGTTTTATGGTCTTTAAAAAAGCCAAGCGGACCTCTAAAAATTAGTTCTTCAAACACAGGAGCTACTATAACTATTAGTAATCCCAATACAGGAGTACTATATTCTTCAAAAGCCTTACTTATAGCGTGTTTATTGGGCTCTAAAATACCCGTAACTTCCCATATAGAGTTAAAAATTACAATACCAACGCCAATAGCCAAGCCCCAAAAGAGCAATTTTATAAAAACGGTTATTCTGTAAGTAAAATTGGTGTTCTCGTCTTTACTATTCTCGGGATCTTTTAAAAACTGATAAACTTCTTTTAACATTCTACTCTTTTATTTGTCCGTCTACCATTACTAATTTACGATCTGCCATATCTGCGAGCTCCTCATTGTGTGTTACAATAACAAAGGTTTGTCCAAACTCGTCTCGTAATTTAAAAAATAATTTATGTAGGTTATCTGCACTCTCAGAATCTAAGTTACCACTAGGTTCATCAGCAAAAATAATAGAAGGGTTGTTTATTAAAGCTCTTGCAACAGCAACACGTTGTTGTTCTCCTCCAGATAATTCGCTAGGTTTATGGTGGTATCTATGAGAAAGACCAAGAAAATCTAGAAGTTCTTTTCCTCTTTTTTCAGCTTCTTCTTTAGGTGTTTTTCTGATGTAAGCAGGGATACAAGCATTCTCTAAAGCTGTAAATTCAGGTAATAATTGGTGAAATTGAAAAATAAAGCCAATATGTTCGTTTCTAAAGGATGAAAGATCATTAGATTTTTCTTCTTTCTTGATAAATCGTAAAATACCTAATATTAATAAGGGTATAACTAGAACAATTCTTATTGTTAACATTACATATTCATCTAGGTTTTCAGGGCTTATAAAAAGTGAAACAGCGACAAATATGGAGTATATTATTTTTAGAAAAAATAACCATTGAGCAGATTTCTTAGCTTTTTTTTCACTGTATAATGTAATATCTGTATCATTAATAACTAAAGAAGAATCTTTTTGTAAATCGGGATTATCTAAGGTTCCTAGTATCTGCAATAGCGTAGTTTTACCTGCGCCAGAAGCACCAACAATAGAAACAACTTCACCTTTTTTTATATGAAGATTTACACCTTTTAAAACCTGAAGTTTCCCGTAAAACTTTCTAATATTTTTAGCTTTTATCATTCCCTTATTTTTTCGCCGATGAAAGTAGTCATTAGCTGTGATATGGCAAAAATAAATAAAAGAAAGCGGTATTTAATATTCAATTTTAATACCTATTTTTGAAAGAGAAGCGGACTTTTTAGATTTAAAAGTTCTTAAACGGAATAAAAACTACATTAAAACAAAATACATACTATGTCTTTTTACAAAAACTTTGAGGAGTACAACTTAGAAGCAGCAGACGAAGTAAAGGATAATTATTCTAAAATAATTAAAGGTGTTGGTGAAGATATAGAAAGAGAGGGCTTAGTTAAAACACCAGAAAGAGCAGCAAAAGCAATGTTGTTTTTAACTCAAGGATACGAGCAAGATCCAGTAAAGATATTAAAGGCTGCAATGTTTAAAGAAGATTATGACGATATGGTTATAATTAAAGACATAGAGTTGTATTCTTTGTGTGAGCATCATATGTTACCATTTTTTGGAAAAGCACATGTTGCATACATACCAAACGGGCATATTGTTGGTTTAAGTAAAATACCAAGAATTGTAGATGTATTTGCAAGAAGACTGCAGGTGCAAGAGCGCTTAACACACGATATTTTAGAGTGTCTAAACGATACATTAAAACCACAAGGTGTAGCTGTTGTTATAGAGGCTTCTCATATGTGTATGATGATGCGTGGAGTGCAAAAACAAAATTCTGTTACAACAACATCTGGTTTTAGAGGTCAGTTTGAAAAGCAAGAAACGCGAAATGAGTTTTTAAAGTTGATAAGCTCTAGTCTTTCGTAAAAAAAACACTGGCATTACTTTTGTATATTAGTAAAGTACACTAACTATTTTAATATGACAAATACTAAAAATAACAAATATAAAGACTTGTTCTTGGGTCTTCTTTTTGATGCAATAGGAATGCTTTCTTTTTCAGTTATAGGAATAGGAGAGTTTACAGATGTTGTGTGGGCTCCAGTTTCTTATTGGTTAATGACTAGAATGTATAAAGGTACGGCAGGCAAAGCAGCAGGTATGGTATCTTTTGTAGAGGAATTAATACCTGGAACAGATTTTATACCTTCTTTTACCTTAATGTGGCTATATACATATGTAATTAGCGGATCTAAACTAGATAAAGTTATCACTAAAAAATAGTATGAGTAAAAAAATTATACCATTTATTGTAATATTCTTCTGTTTATTACTAATTTTAATGCACCTACTTACTGCGGATTATAATGACTTAAGTATTGGTTTTTATGTGGGTATTATTTCAGCTACTGCTGTAACTGTAGCAATGATTTTTAATATTAGAGCAAGAAATAGAGGTGAAATTGAATAATAATTATATCCTAGAACTGATTTGAAAAGAAGAAATTTTGTTAGAAAAGCCACACTAACTACTATGGCAGGTATTATTGGGGCGGATATTGTTTTTGGTTCTAAAATGCCAATAAATTACCAACCGTTAGCTTTGCAAGATACAGATCCATTTGTTTTATTTGGGTTAGATAAAGAAATGGTGGTTTTAAATGATAAACCTTGGAATATTGAAGCCAAAGCTCATTTATTAGATGAAAAAGTAACATCTAATAAAAATATGTTTATTAGAAATAATGGTATTCCACCAGAAAATATAGATGTTGCTAGTTGGACGCTTGTCATAGATGGTGAATCTGTAGAACAGACAAAAACGTATACTTTATCAGAATTAAAATCAAAATTTAAGCACTATACTTATCAACTTACTGTTGAATGCGGCGGTAACGGTAGGTCCGAGTTTAACCCGCCAGCAAAAGGAAATCAATGGACTATAGGTGCTGTTTCTTGTGCTAGTTGGACTGGTGTTAGGCTTAAAGATATTCTTGATGATGTAGGTGTAAAAGATTCTGCGGTTTACATTGGGTATCACGCAGCAGATTCTCATATTAGCAGAGATCCAAATAAAGAGCCTATTTCTAGGGGTGTACCAATGCGTAAAGCGGTACAAGAGGAAACTTTAGTAGCTTTTAAAATGAATGGTGAAGATATTCCGGCAGCTCACGGCTACCCTTTACGTTTGGTTTGTGGTGGTTGGCCAGCATCTACTTCTGGTAAGTGGTTAAACCGCATTAGTGTTCGTAATATTGAACATGACGGGGCTAAAATGAAAGCACCAGCTTATAGGGTTCCCAAAAATACAGTTGCTCCAGGAGAAAAGGTAGAAGATGAGGATATGAAAATTATAGAGTCTATGCCTGTAAAATCTTTAATTACTTATCCAAAGTCTGGTGCAGTGTTAGAATTAGATAAAAAATTGAAAATTCGTGGTCACGCTTGGGCAGGAGAATTAGAAGTTGATCAAATGGAATATTCCATAGACTTTGGTGCTACTTGGCAAACGTGTTCTATAGAAAAACCAGTAAATAGATTGGCTTGGCAACATTTTAATGCTGTAATTACATTTCCTGAAAAAGGATATTATGAAGTTTGGGCTCGTGCTACAGATGCTAATGGAGTAGGGCAACCAATGTTGGTTCCTGGGTGGAATCCTAAAGGATACTTAAACAATGCTTGTCATAGAATAGCTGTAAAAGTGAAATAGATGAGTGAAGAAAATAAATTTAAAGGCCAAGCTAAACAAGTCTACAGAATGCTTATTATGGTATGGTGTGTTGTACTTTTGGGTACAGCCTTTGCTATATATGCGCTTGTAGATCCTAGTTTATCTGCTTTTAAAGAAAAAGAAACAGAGTTAGTTGTAGTAGATGATACTATAAGTGAAGACGACTGGGATAAAGTTGAAAACGGAATACATTTAAGAACTGGCTTTGTTGATGATGACGGGTTAATGACAGTGGTTACTAATTGTACAAGCTGCCATTCTGCTAAAATGGTGACTCAGAATAGAATGACAAAAGAAAGATGGATTGCTACAATTCGTTGGATGCAAGAAACACAGAATCTGTGGGACTTGGGTAAAAACGAAGACATAATAGTAAATTACCTAGCTAAAAATTATGCACCCAAAAATATGGGTAGACGGGCAAACTTAGAAAATATAGAGTGGTACGAGTTGAATTAGTTAATCAATTAGACTGATTTGCAGCTATTATTTTAAAAAACGACCTAAGCCTAGTCTAGAAAGCATTTTCTTTTCAAAAGCCCAAAAGAATTTAAATTGTCCAAATAACCAACCAAAAGCAACTAGCAATATTTGGTAAATTGGGAAAATAACTAAAATACGTACTGCCCAATAAGGAATAGCATAGTACCAGTCTGTAGGGAAAATTTCTCTTGTAAAACCTATGAACTCTAAAAATGGTCTTGCAATTTTTAAAGAAGAGGATCCTGTTACAGCAAAAACAAGAAGTATCATAACAATGGCGAAATTAGAATCTATTCCCCAGCGTTTTTTTAATTTGTCCATAGTAGTGTTTATTCGGTCGCAAATATAATAGCTTATATGCGAGGAACAAAATACCCAAGACGTTGATTGTACTTTCTTTGAAAATATATGAAGTAATTGTATAGTTTATAGTTAACCTCGTAGCCGTAATCTGTATTAGAATTGTAATTTATTTGCATTTCGTACAAATTAGGATCATATCTAAAAGGTTGTGCTGCTCTAGCGTTCCACTCAATTACATAAACTCTATTTCTTGTTTCCAGGTAATTTTGGGAGTAAAACTGTTCTGGCCTTGCATAACTTGCTAACCAAGCACTAAACCCTGGATCTATTATTGTTATTTCGTATTCAGATTCTTCATCACCAATTACAACAGCTTCACCTTCTTTTTCGGTAAATATTTCTTTTTCGGCATCAGAAATAGTCACAACTTCTTTAGAGCTAACGCAACTATTTAAAAATAGAGTAGTAGCTAATAATAAACTATATAAATAAGTTCGCTTTTTCATAGCTTTTAGATTTACTCTAAGATACAAAAAAGCCACTTAAAAAAATTAAGTGGCTTTTTATATGTAAAATAAGTGTTTTTATTTTCCAAAAAGTCCGCCTAAAAGACCTCCAATTCCAGAATCTCCACCTTTGTTTCCTCCAAGTACCATACCAGCAACATCGTCTAAGATGCTACCATCTCCATCAGAATCTAAAAAAGATTCAATTAAAGATTGTTCTTTGTTGCTGTTATCGTCATTACCCAATAAGCCACCTAAAAGGTTCCCTATTCCGTTAGATTCACCAACTTGTTCGTTCTTTGCTTGTTTACCTAAAACCCCCATTAAAAGTGGAGCAGCAATTTTTAGAATGGTAGCAACAGTATCAGAACTTACACCAGCTTTTTGGCTTAATGCATTTTCTACCTGTGGTTGTTTTGCTCCTAATACGTGATTTAAAATGCCTTGACCATCGTTCATAACATTGTCATCTACACCGCCACCAAATAAACCTCCAAGGTTATCTAAAATGCTACCATCATGTTTACCTGATAAAGCACTCATTAATCCTTGAGCTCCTTCTGGAGTAGCTGAGTTTTTTTTCATGGCACCCATTAATAAAGGTAACGCCATGCTTAAAACACCTGCTGTTTTTTGTTCAGATTCTCCTGCTTGACCAGCAACACCTTTAATAATCTGCGACCCTAATGGGCTATTTAATAAATCTAATAATCCTGACATTTATTTTGTTTAGTTAATGTTTAATAATGATTCAATTTACAAAAAAAAAAGTTGGTATTATAGAATAACCGATAAGCTGCAATTATTTCAGTAAAGTAACAATCTGTTGTGCTAATTCTTCACCTATTCTATCTTGCGCATCTTTAGTAGCAGCACCAATATGTGGTGTTAATGAAATTTTTGGATGCATTAAGATTCTTATTTCTGGATTTGGCTCTGATTCGTATACGTCTAAACCTGCAAAAGAAACTTTGTTTTCTTCTAAAGAATCAACCAAAGCAACTTCATCTAAAGCACCACCACGAGCTGCATTAATAATACCAACACCATGTTTCATTTTATCTAAATCAGCTTCACCAATAGTGTATCCTTTTTGTGCAGGAACGTGAATAGTAATAAAGTCGGATTCTTTTAAAAGTTGATCTTTAGGTGTGTTTTTTAGCTTAAAAGAAACTGATTGTCCATCAAAAAAAGAAACGGCAACTGTAGCTTCTTCAACCTTTATATCATGGTAAATCACCTTCATGCCAACACCAAGTGCTATTTGTGCTGTGGCTTGACCTATTTTACCAAAACCAATAATACCTATGGTTTTACCTCTAAGTTCTACGCCTTTAGCATAGGCTTTCTTAAGCTCTTTAAACTTGCTGTCACCTTCTAAAGGCATAATACGGTTGGCATCATATAAATAACGCACACCATTATATAAATGTGCAAATACTAGTTCTGCTACAGAAGCAGAAGAGGCAGCAGGCGTATTTATAACGTGCAGTCCTTTTTCTTTAGCGTAATCTACATCTATATTATCCATACCAACACCACCACGACCTATTAACTCTAAAGTAGGGCAGTTGTCTATAATATCTTTACGAACTTGTGTAGCACTGCGTACCAATAAGGCAGAAATTTTATTTTCGTTTATGTAATTAGCAAGCTGTTCTTGTGCCACAGTTGTTGTGTTTACAGAAAAACCAGCTTTTTCTAATGCGTCTATACCGTTTTGAGATATACCGTCGTTTGCTAATATTTTTTTCATACTTAATCTTAATTAGTTGTAACTGCTTATGCGTTTCTTTCTAAGTCGCTCATGATGTCTACCAGTGCACCAACACTATCTAAAGACAGTGCATTGTACATAGACGCTCTATAACCACCAACAGATCTATGACCGTTAATACCATTAATACCAGCTTCTTTACACATGGCATCAAAGGAATCTTTTAATTTCTCATCTGTTAAGTTAAATGTGGCATTCATAGTAGAACGGTCTGCTTTTTCTGCATACCCTTTAAACATTGGGTTTAAATCTATTTCTGAATATAAAAGTTGTGCTTTTTTATTATTTATTTCTTCAATAGCTTCTATACCACCTAGGTTTTTTAGCCATTGTAGGGTTAGCATGGATGTATACACGGCAAAAACGGGAGGAGTGTTAAACATACTTTCTTTGCTAATATGTACTTTATAATCTAACATAGAAGGTATTTGTCTAGTTACCTTACCTAAAACGTCTTCTTTAATAACTACTAGTGTTGCACCAGCCGGACCCATATTTTTTTGGGCTCCCGCGTAGATTAAGTCGAACTGAGAAAAATCTAATTTACGAGAAAAGATATCAGAACTCATATCGCAAACCATTGGAATTTTAGTCTTTGGAAATTCTTTTACCTGAGTTCCAAATATGGTATTGTTAGATGTTAAATGAAAATAATCTAAATCTGCAGGAACCATATAGTTTTTTGGTATATAGTTGAATTTTTTGTCTTTAGATGATCTTACTTCAACAACTTCTCCAAATAACTTAGCTTCTTTAATAGCTTTATCACTCCAAGTACCTGTGTTTAAATAACCAGCTTTATTTTCTAATAAATTGTAAGCTGTCATTAAAAATTGCATGCTAGCACCACCTTGTAAAAATAACGCTTTGTAGCCTTTGCCTTTAAGGTCTAAAAGTTCTAGAGCTAAAGATTGAGCAGTATCCATTACTTCAACAAAGTCTTTACTACGGTGAGATATTTCTATTAAAGACAATCCAGAGCCATTAAAATCTAGTATAGCTTCTGATGCTTTTTGCAATACTTCTTGTGGTAATATGCAAGGTCCTGCGCTAAAATTATGTTTTTTCATTTGTAAGAATTTGTTTGTAATTGGCACATGCAAACCAATTAATGTTTGTGAGTTAATTAACTATGTGCTAATTGTTTAACCCTATAATAAATTTATTTAAATATTGCGTAAAGGTCTAACTTTTATAGCAATAGACCTTTTTTTATTTTAATTAATTCTAAGATGTTTTCAACAAGAATTCAACAGTGTCTACATTGTCTGCATAATCTGTTAAACTAGGGAGTTGTGTTTTTCCAAAGGCAACTTCATCATCTAATAATCCATTAGAAACAACGCATTGTATTTTATCTTTGTCTGTGTTTAGTTTTTCTTTTAACTCTTCAATAGTATCATAGTACTCATAAAAGACAGAAGAAATAGGAGAGGCGTAGCTAGGATCTTCTTTTATCATTAAAAACCCATTCTCCAAAATTTTAAATTCACTCATTAAATATACAGCCTTGTTGTAGTCGTAGTTGTTAGCGTATTTAACGTGGTGTATAATATCTTGTTTTGGGTACATAGCTTTAAAGAACGAGTCAAAATCGTATCCTTTAGGAACAAATAATTTAGATACACTTCTACAGCCCAAACCATAGTATCTAAATACATCTTCACTAAGTTTTTCTAGTTGTTCTTTGGATTCATTCCCTGTTAAAACTGCAATTGAATTTCTACTTTTTCTTATGATATTAGGTTTTTTACCGAAGTAATGCTCAAAATAACGAGCTGTATTGTTGCTTCCAGTAGCTATTACGGCATCAAAGTTTTCTAACCTTCCCTCTATGTAAACTATTGCGTTTGCTAGACTAGGAAGTTGTTCTATTAAGAATGAAGAAACAAAAGGTAAAAGTATTTTATCGTTAGATGATAACTTAATTAATGCAGTGTTTCCTGTTAGAATAGTAGCTAAAAAATCGTGAAAACCAACAAGCGGAATGTTCCCTGCCATTATTATAGCTACACGTTTGTTATTTAACGTGTTTAAGTCGTATTGCTTAAACCAATTGTTTAAGTTTTTTTCTGTTAATAATTCACTCCAACTTTGCAAGCAAAAAAGAATATTTTCTTCCGTAAACCAACCGTTATATAAGCTAGCTGAGTGTACAGTATCATGCAGTTTAGATACCCACTCATTTGTAGTTTCTATCTGTTTTTCTGCGCTTGCATATTCGTAATAATCTGCAAACAAAGTTCCTAATTTAGAAAAAGCAACTATTCTATCTTCAAGTTTAGCCATTTTATTTGTATAGTGATTTAATAGGGTTTACCTTTGTGCAAAAGTAGATATACTGATTAAATATCAGTCTAAAAATTGATATAAATTATGGCAATAATAATAACAGACGAATGTATTAATTGTGGTGCTTGCGAACCAGAATGTCCAAATACAGCAATTTATGAAGGTGCAGATGACTGGAGATATGCAGATGGTACATCTTTAGAAGGTAAGGTGGTTTTGCCTAACGGAAAAGAAGTAGACGCTGAAGAGTCTCAAGAACCTATAAGTGATGAAATCTATTATATTTCCCCTGATAAGTGTACAGAGTGTAAGGGTTTTCATGAAGAACCACAATGCGCTGCAGTTTGCCCTGTAGATTGTTGCGTGCCAGATGATGATATAGTTGAAACAGAAGAAGTATTACTAGGAAAGCAACGCTTTATGCACCCTGAATAATAATATTTTAATTCTATTACATAAAAAAAGCGAGGACAATTGTCCTCGCTTTTTGCATTTATATGGTTTCTGTTTTTTAGAAATTAAAGTTAATTCTACTAAAAAGGTAAGTTCCATCTGAGCCCATTTGCACAGAATCTGCTAGACCACCTTGATCTGTCCAGCCATCAAACTGTGGTGATGGGTACTTGTTAAATAAGTTATTGGCACCAATTGTTAACTTAAGATTTTTGCAAAACTGATAACCAGCACTTAAATCTACAACCAAAGCAGCTTCGTAAACATCTGTAGCTACAGGGTATAAAGCATCTGCTTCTGCTTGTGTTGTAGCAGGAGTATCTACCCATTGAAAATCTTGTAATTGTACCTCGCTAAACTGTGTTAGAGTAGATTGTATGTTGAATTTAGAAGTAGCGTAACCAAGATTAAGTCCAAACTTGTAATCTGGAGCAGCAGCTTCTAAATAAGCTTGAGATAATGGTCCAAAAAATGTAAATTCATTTAAATTGCCATTGTGTATCTCTTTTACTTCAAGATCATTAAAGTTACCAATAAGTCCAACATTTAATTTTCCTTCACTACCAAGAGCTGTGCTGTAGTTTAATACAATATCTAAGCCAGACGTTCTGGTATCTACACCGTTAGCAAAGAACTGCGCAGCATCTACACCCAAAGGACCTAATACAGTTTGGTCTGTAAAGTTATCTGTTAATATAATACGGTCATCTACAGAGATAGAATAGGCATCTATAGTCGCAGAAAAACCACCATTTGTATAGGTAAAACCTAAACTAGCATTAAAAGCTTTTTCTTCGGTTAATTGCCCAATTCCAAAAGCTTTAGTTACTGTACTATTATTTGCTGATAATAAAGAAGGAACAGATCTACCAGCAACAATATTTGTAAAAATTAAGTTGTAATACAATTGCGCTAAAGAAGGAGCTCTAAAACCAGAAGAAACTGAACCTCTAAAAGCTAAATTATCACTAACCTTATATCTACTTGCAAGTTTAAAGTTAAATGTGTTACCAAAATCACTATAGTTTTCATAACGCAAAGCACCGCCAACCATAAATTCTTCAGATACATTTAATTCTGAATCTACATAAATACCATAGTTAGTTCTGCTGCGATCTACTTCGTTAGCAGGACCATAGCCAGGAAAACCTTGTGAGCTTCCAGGTAAATCATCTCCGTTACTATCTTGCGCAGCAGATTGTGTCGCGGGGTTTGTAACAGCAACGCCATTATCATCATATAAGGAATAAGAGGCTTCTTCTCCAGAGAAAATACCAAAGTTTTCGGTTCTATATTCAAATCCGTAAGCAACGTTTAAACCAGCTGCAACATCTTCAAAATACTTATTAAACTCTAATCCTGTAGTGTTCATAGATAAGTAGTGTCCGCCAGCATCAAAATCTGTTGGAGAAGCATCTTTTAAAGATGCGTTGTTTGTATTCTTTACAAAATAATGAAAATTGTTTTTACCATATGTATTATTAAAATCCATATTCCAACCATTTTCCATTGTATGTCTAACACCAGCAGATAATGAAGCATCTGTAATTAAAGATGTAATTTGAGGTGTAAAACCATTAGGGTAAAGACTAGGAACAGCTCTATTGTCGCCATCTGCAAAACCATCTCTAGAAAATGCGTTTGCATTAGTGTCTCTGTAGTTTCTGCCACCAAAAGCATATACTTCTGTGTTTTCATCTATAGGAACAGCAGAGTTAATCATAAAGTTAAATCCGTCAATAGCCGCGCCACCATATCCTTTTCTCCAAGAGAAACCAGGTCTAAGTGTTTTTTCTTTTGATAAAAATTCTGTCGTTAGATTAAGGTAGCCACCATTCTGTCCTAGAGGCATACCATAATTTACATCTATTTTAGTTGTAGCTCCATCAAATCTTTTGTCTTTACCATCTAATCTGTTCTCACCTTCTACGTTGTATAAGGTTTCTCCAGTTTCTTCGGCCCATCCATCGCCAATAGCAGTACTATAAGCTCCGTAAGTTACTCCGCCAGAAAAACCATCTGTTTTGGTTTTTAAAACAATGTTAATTACGCCTGCAATAGCGTCAGAACCATATTGTGCAGAGGCACCATCTCTTAGTACTTCAATTCTTTTAATGGCAGAAGTAGGAATAGCATTTAAATCTGTTCCAGAATTTCCGCGACCTCTAGTTCCAAAGATGTTTACTAAAGAAGATTGATGTCTTCTTTTTCCATTTACCAAAACAAGTGTTTGGTCAGGACCAAGGCCTCTTAAAGAAGCAGGTACAATATGGTCGGCACCATCAGATCCAGATTGTTTGGTAGCATTAAAAGAAGGGGCGGCATATTGTAGAATGTCACTAACTTCTGCTTTCCCTGTGTTAGAAGCAATTTCTGCTACATCTAGTACATCTATAGGTACAGCAGTGTCTGTGGCTGTTCTCTTTGGACTTCTGGAGCCAACTAGTTGTATTTCATCTAAAAGCATACCTTCAGATAAAGTTACATTAATTGTTGTTTTGCCAGACGTGCTAATTTCCTGTGTTGCAAAGCCAATGTAGCTAAATACAAGTGTTGCGTTTTCTTGGGTATCAATGGAGTACTTACCATCAAAATCGGTAGATATTCCATTTGTAGTTCCTTTTTCAAGGATGTTTACCCCAGCAAGTGGAGCTCCTTGGTCGTCTACTACGGTACCCGTAATTGTGCTTTGGCTAAACGAGAACGAGAAGCATAAAAGACTTAAAATAAGAATGCATTTTTTTTTCATATAGGTTGATATTTAGGTTTTTACTAATCTAAAGGTAATGAAAAACGTTTTATTTGTTCTTGAAAATTTATAAATGGTATATTTGCGGCACTAAAAATAGAATTAGAAATGAAAGCAGGTATTGTTGGATTGCCAAACGTGGGGAAATCTACCCTTTTTAATTGTTTATCTAATGCAAAAGCGCAAAGTGCAAACTTTCCCTTTTGTACTATAGAACCTAACATTGGAGTAGTAAACGTTCCTGATGCAAGGTTACAGAAATTAGAAGAATTGGTAGATCCAGAGCGCGTTTTGCCAGCTACTGTAGAGATAGTAGATATTGCAGGTCTTGTTAAAGGAGCTAGTAAAGGTGAAGGATTAGGGAATCAGTTTTTGGGAAATATTCGTGAAACTGATGCTATTTTACATGTTTTACGTTGTTTTAATGATGACAATATAGTGCATGTAGATGGTTCTGTAGATCCTATTAGAGACAAGGAAACTATTGACATGGAATTACAGTTAAAAGATTTAGAAACTGTAGATAAAAAACTAGAAAAAGTTAAGCGTACTGCTAAAACAGGAAATAAGGAAGCGCAAAAAGAAGAGGCTGTTCTTTTAAAAATAAAAGAAGCATTGGAAGCTGGAATTTCTATTAGAGCTATTGAAATAGATGAAAAGGATAGAATAGAATTTGTGAAACCTTTACAATTTATTACAGATAAACCAGTGATGTACGTTTGTAATGTAGATGAAGAAGGTGCTGTTAGTGGCAATGCATATGTAGAGAAAGTAAAGGAAGCTGTTGCTAAAGAAAATGCTGAAGTAATTTTCTTGGCAGTAGGTACAGAGGCAGATATTACGGAGTTAGATAGTTATGATGAACGTCAAATGTTTTTAGAAGATTTAGGCTTAAAAGAGCCTGGTTCTGCTAAGTTAATTAGAGGAGCATATAAATTATTAGACCTAGAAACTTATTTTACAGCTGGAGTTAAAGAGGTTCGTGCATGGACTATTCCTGTAGGAGCTACTGCGCCACAAGCGGCAGGAGTTATACATACAGATTTTGAGAAAGGATTTATACGTGCAGAAGTTATTGCTTATGATGATTATGTTGCTTTTGGTAGTGAAACAAAAGTAAAAGAAGCAGGAAAAATGCGAGTAGAAGGTAAAGAATATATAGTTAAAGACGGAGATGTAATGCATTTTAGATTTAATGTATAATTAAATACTTTTTTTATAAAACAAAAAAATGCCACAATTAACGTTGTGGCATTTTTTATGAGTTAGGGTTAAAATCCCTAACTTTTTAAAGTAGTGCAGTTTTGTAACTACTTAATTTTTATCTATTAACAAAATAAAAAGTACTATTGTTAATTACTTTAAGCCGTAGGAGTTTCATTTTTTTCTAACACTTACTATATTAGCGTGAAAACTGCAATTACCCAAAACTAATGTCAGACAATACTAAATATACAGAAGACAATATCCGTTCGCTAGATTGGAAAGAGCATATTCGTATGCGTCCTGGAATGTATATTGGTAAATTGGGTGATGGTTCATCTGCTGATGATGGTATTTACATACTTCTAAAAGAGGTGTTAGATAACTGTATAGATGAATTTGTAATGGGTGCCGGTAAAACCATTGAGATTGGCATAAAAGACAATGTGGTTAAGGTGCGAGATTATGGTCGTGGTATTCCGCTTGGTAAAGTTGTAGATGTTGTGTCTAAAATGAATACTGGTGGTAAGTACGATTCTAAGGCCTTTAAAAAGTCTGTTGGTTTAAATGGTGTTGGTACAAAAGCAGTAAATGCTTTGTCTAACTTTTTTAAGGTAGAATCTTCTAGAGAAGGGCAATCTAAATGGGCGGAGTTTAGTCAAGGTAATTTAGTGGCAGAAGAAGGGCCTGTAGAAAGCTCTAAGCGAAAAGGAACAAAAGTCTCTTTTACTCCAGATGAAGCTATTTTTAAAAATTACAAGTATAGAAACGAGTATGTAATTCGTATGCTTAAAAACTATGTGTACTTAAACCCTGGTTTAACTATAGTTTTTAATGGTGAAAAATATTTTTCTGAAAACGGATTAAAAGATCTTTTGGAGGAAAACAACAATGCAGAAGACTTACTGTATCCTATTATTCATTTAAAAGGAGACGACATAGAAATTGCTATCACACACAGTAAAAGTCAGTATAGTGAAGAGTATCAATCTTTTGTTAATGGTCAACATACAACACAAGGTGGTACGCACCAAGCAGCTTTTAGAGAGGCGATAGTAAAAACAATACGAGATTTTTACGGGAAAAATTACGAAGCTTCAGACATACGTAAATCTATTATTTCTGCTGTTTCTATTAAAGTAACGGAACCTATTTTTGAGAGTCAAACTAAAACAAAGCTTGGTTCTACAGATATGGGGGGTAACTACCCAACGGTACGGACGTATATTAACGATTTTGTTGGTAAGTATTTAGATAACTACCTGCATAAGAACACAGATACGGCAGATACTTTACAGCGCAAAATAATACAAGCAGAACGCGAACGTAAAGATTTGTCTGGTATACGTAAATTAGCAAAGGA
This sequence comes from Cellulophaga sp. 20_2_10, assembly GCF_023476645.1. GTDB lineage: Bacteria > Bacteroidota > Bacteroidia > Flavobacteriales > Flavobacteriaceae > Cellulophaga. Next base: position 272,633 of record NZ_JAMCOJ010000001.1, on the reverse strand, counting down.
TAGGGCTAAAAAAGCAAGTCTACATAATAAAAAGCTTAGAGATTGTCGTGTGCATCTAGGTGATTTAAAAAAAGATCGAAGATTAGAGTCAACTTTATTTATCACAGAGGGAGATTCTGCTTCTGGATCTATTACTAAGTCTAGAGATGTAAACACACAAGCGGTATTTAGTTTAAAGGGTAAGCCTTTAAATTCTTATGGGTTATCAAAAAAGATAGTGTACGAGAATGAAGAGTTTAATTTACTTCAGGCTGCATTAAATATAGAGGAGTCTATGGAGGATCTGCGTTACAATAATATTGTAATTGCAACAGATGCCGATGTAGATGGTATGCACATTAGATTGTTATTAATTACATTCTTCTTGCAATTCTTTCCGGAATTAATAAAAGAAAATCATTTATATATATTACAAACTCCACTTTTTAGAGTTCGTAATAAAAAACAAACTTTCTACTGTTATAGTCCAGAAGAGAAAGCTGATGCTATGGAGAAGTTAAGTGGTAAGCCAGAAATAACCCGATTTAAAGGTTTAGGTGAAATATCTCCAGATGAGTTTCAGCACTTTATTGGAGCAGACATTCGTTTAGAGCCTGTAATGCTAGATAAGTCAATGTCTATAGAGCAATTGCTTAGTTTTTATATGGGTAAAAATACGCCAGACAGACAAAAATTTATAATCGAAAACCTTAAAGTAGAACTTGATATAATCGAGGAAAACTAATTATAAACCAGATAAACACGAGTCTTTCTTTATGGAAGAGAACGAAGAAATTAACGAGAATCTAGATAGTAATATAGACGATCCCCAAAACGAGCTTACCAAGGTTACAGGGATGTACAAGGATTGGTTTTTAGATTACGCGTCTTATGTAATTTTAGAACGTGCTGTCCCTGCTATAGAAGACGGTTTTAAGCCTGTGCAGCGTAGAATTATGCACTCGCTTAAAGAGTTAGATGATGGTAGATACAATAAAGTAGCTAACGTTGTTGGTCACACAATGCAGTATCATCCACACGGCGATGCTAGTATTGCGGATGCTATGGTGCAAATTGGTCAAAAAGATTTGCTAATAGACACACAGGGTAACTGGGGTAACATACTAACAGGGGACAGGGCTGCGGCATCTAGATATATAGAAGCTAGATTGTCTAAATTTGCTTTAGATGTTGTTTTTAGTCCAAAAATTACAGATTGGCAACAGTCTTATGATGGTCGTAAAAAAGAACCAGTAAATCTTCCGGTAAAATTTCCTTTATTACTTGCTCAAGGTGCAGAAGGTATTGCCGTAGGTTTATCAACAAAAATACTTCCGCATAATTTTATAGAACTAATAGATGCTTCAATTAAGCATTTAAAAGGTCAAAAATTTAAGTTGTTTCCGGATTTTCCTACTTCTGGAATTATAGATGTCTCTAACTATGGTGATGGTTTACGTGGCGGAAAGATAAGAGTAAGAGCAAAAATAGCTCAATTAGACAGGAGTACGCTGGTTATAAATGAGATACCCTATGGGACTAACACTTCTTCTTTAATAGATTCTATTCTAAAAGCAAATGAAAAGGGAAAGATTAAAGTTAAGAAAATTGAAGATAATACTGCTGCAGATGTAGAGATTTTGGTGCATTTGCCTTCTGGTATATCACCAGATAGAACTATAGATGCATTGTATGCCTTTACAGCTTGTGAATCATCTATCTCTCCTTTGGGTTGTATAATTGAAGATAATAAGCCGCTTTTTATTGGTGTAACAGAAATGTTAGAGCGTTCTACAGATTATACTGTAGAGTTGCTTAAAGCTGAATTGGAAATTCAATTAAGCGAATTAGAGGAACAATGGCATTTTTCTTCATTAGAACGTATTTTTATAGAAAACAGAATCTATAGGGATATTGAAGAAGAGGAAACTTGGGAAGGAGTTATTTCTGCTATAGATAAGGGGTTAGCACCATTTACCAAGCATTTAAAAAGAGCAGTTACAGAAGAGGATATTATGCGTTTAACAGAAATACGTATTAAACGTATTTCTAAATTCGATTTAGATAAAGCCCAACAGCTATTAGATAGTTTAGAAGAGCGTATAGCAGAAGTAAAACATCATCTAGAACATTTAATTGAATTTGCTATAAATTACTTTAAGAACCTTAAAGATAAATACGGTAAAGATCGTGAGCGTAAGTCGGAAATTAGAATTTTTGATGATATTGAAGCGACAAAAGTGGCTATTAGAAACACAAAACTCTATGTAAATAGGGAAGAAGGTTTTATCGGTACTTCTTTAAAGAAAGATGAGTATGTTGCAGATTGTAGTGATATAGACGATATTATTGTATTTACCGCAGAGGGTAATATGATGGTTTCTAAAGTTGACTCAAAGACATTTGTAGGTAAAAATATTATTCACGTCGCTGTGTTTAAGAAAAAAGACAAACGCACCATCTACAATCTAATCTATAAGGATGGTAAAGGTGGGCCTAGTTATATAAAGAGATTTAATGTTACATCTGTAACAAGAGATAGGTTGTACCCATTAACTACTGGTAAACCAAATTCTGAAGTTTTGTATTTTTCTGCCAACCCTAACGGAGAAGCGGAAGTCGTTACAATTCACTTAAGACAGGTTGGTAGTGTTAAGAAGTTGAAATGGGATATGGATTTTTCGGACATCTTAATTAAAGGAAGATCTTCTAAAGGAAATATAGTTAGTAAATATGCTGTAAAACGTATAGATCTAAAAGAAAAAGGAGTTTCTACGCTTAAGCCGCGTAAAATTTGGTTTGATGAAGTTGTAGGTCGACTTAATTTAGAAGGAAGAGGTGAATTGCTAGGGGAATTTAAGGGTGATGATTTAATTTTGATCATCACGCAAAAAGGAATTGTAAAGACTATTAAGCCAGAAATTACGATTCATTTTGATGAAGATATGATAGTCTTGGAAAAATGGAGTCCTAAAAAACCAATTTCTGCAATTTATTTTGATGGAGCAAAAGAGCGTTATTACATAAAACGTTTTCTTGTAGAGCAAGAAAATAAAGAAGAGTTATTTATATCTGAACATCCTAAATCTGTTTTAGAATTAGTTTCTACAGATTGGAGGCCAATGGTAGAATTAGAGTTTACGAAACCACGAGGCAAGGATCAAAAACCAAACCAAGAGGTTAATATAGAAGATTTTATATCGGTTAAAGGAATTAAAGCTTTAGGGAATCAATTGACCGCAGATAAAATTAAATCTGCTAACGTATTAGAGTCGTTACCTTATGAGGAACCAGAAGAAGTGGTGGAAGAACATGAAGATGAAGAGGTGTTAGAAGGTGAAGAAGGTGATGCTAAAAAAACAAATTCGGAAGATGATTCTAGTGATGATGACATAGAACAAACAACTCTATTTTAGAAAAATTAACTTTTAATATTGTTATCTTAGCAAACTAAAAATATTTTTATGGATTTAACAAACCCGTTAGTTTATGGCGGTCCAGCGTTTATAATTTTTATCTTATTAGAATTAACATATAGTAAAAACCATGAGGAGCATCATGATCTTTACGATTGGAAAGATCTTTTTGCGAGTGGTTTTATGGGTGTGGGATCGGCAATTTTAGCTGCAGCACTTAAGGTTATATCGGCAATAGTAATATTTGAATTTATTTTTGAGTTGTGCAATCCATTAGTGAATGGTGTGCATACTAATATATTGGGGTACCAATCTTTTGGTTATGCTTGGTATGTTTGGTTGCTTTGTCAGCTTGCGGATGATTTTACGTATTATTGGTTTCATAGAGCTAATCACGAGATTAGAATTTTATGGGCAGCACACATTGTGCATCACTCATCAGATAATTTTAATTTAGGTACAGCTGTTAGAAACGGTTGGTTTACATTGTTGTATAAGCCATTGTTTTACATGTGGATGCCAGCCTTAGGTTTTCAGCCAGAAATGGTAGTATTCTGCTTGGGTATTGAGGCACTATGGCAATTTCAATTACATACAGTGTTACTTCCTAAACTTGGGATCTTTGAGAAATTTATGAATACACATACAATGCATCAGGTACACCACGCTCAAAACGTTGAGTACTTGGATAAAAACCACGGTGGATTTTTAAATATTTTTGACAGACTTTTTGGTACTTGGTTAGAGTTAGATGATAAAATTGATGTAAAGTATGGTGTTATACATGCGCCAAGCTCTAATAATCCAATTGTTATTTTAACACACGAGTTTAAGGATATTTGGGCGGATATGAAAAAATCTAAGAAAATCTCAGATAAATTGATGTATATATTTGGACCTCCAGGTTGGAGTCATGATGGCAGTACAATGACTGTTAAGCAGCAGCAGAAAGAGTTTAGAGTACACGCTAAGCAAAATCCTAAATCTTCATTTGAGCGTCCTAATTAAGGTCTTAAATGTTTGTAAATAAAAAAGCCTCGTTGTTAGAAACAACGAGGCTTTTTGTTTGTAGTCGCATTATTTAAAATGATTGGTTTTGTGCTATTTTCTTTATACAAACGATTGGTATGTAATAAAAGCCTATAAGCTTCTTTAAATCGCCTTAAAATGCGGTAAAAGATGTTATTTAACTCTTGTAGCCTTTCCTCTTTTTACGATTAGTTCCTTTTTAGGATCTCTAACAGCGTTTCTGTATTCAAAAGTGTAGCTCTCCTTGCTTGTTTCTAATATTTTAAAATGAATAGAGCTTTGATCATTTAAAGACTTAAGCACAAACTCACAGTCGTTAATCCAGCGAACAGAGGAGCTGTCTATTTTGTTTTCGTAGTATTCAACACTAAAATCATTGTCTCTAGTAAATCTTCCTGTTTTTTCTTCGCCATTAATTTCATAATCAAAGGTGAATTCCCCAGTTTTAAAATCTACACATTTTCTTTCTGGGTTATAGCAAGATGAAAAACATATAACAGAGGCAAGTAGGTAAAAGTATTTTTTTTTCATACTACAAAAATAAATAATTAAGGAAGTATTTTGACTTTTAAGATGTTAAAATAAGGCTTATTTTTTTTCGTTTTTATCAAACGTTTCAAAAGTGCCATCAGTGTAAAAAATAATCACCTTACTTACTTCTTTTTTAGCTTCAGGTTTTAAAATTTTATCTTCAATAATGGGTTTTGGGGCAGAGGCAATCTCTTTCTTTTTTACATACGGAAAAGTACCTTTTCCGTTAAGCAACCAATACAAGTTTACGTCAGGAAATTGAGTTACTACTTTTAAAACAAATTCTAAGCTTGGCTTATTTCTTCCGGATAATAGGTGAGATATGCTAGAGCGTTGCACATCTACTTTATCGGCAAAAGCAGCAGCGGTTAAACCGTAATAGTTTATTACTTTTTCTAATCTCTTTATAAACTCTTCAGAATTTACCATTGTAACGTTGTATTGCTTGTTTTGTTTGTGTGGCTCCTCTTTCTAATTCTTAATAAAATTCAAATATACCTTTATTTAAATTTAGATAAAATAGTGTAATTAATTGAAATAAAGGAACTTAAGTGTTTTGTATCAATATTATCGATACCTGCAAATTTACTACGTTACAAATGTAATCAATTTTAGGTAATACTCGAACATCGTAAATTACATTTGTAACATTAGTAGTTACAAATGTAATTTACGATGTTACAATTGTAACTTAATATAGCGTTATCTTTAGGCCATAATAATATCTTTTGTAATGGTAAATTTTGAAGAAATATTTAAAGAGTCTAAGGTTGATAATGTCACAGGTCGTTATGTAACCAATGAAGATGTTTTTCCTTTTTTAGAGCAGACTGTTTTTAAAAATGAAATAAAAGAAGTTGGAAAATCTGTTTTAAATGCTCCTATTAAAATGGTAACTATAGGTCACGGAAAAACAAAAATTTTAATGTGGTCCCAGATGCATGGAAACGAATCTACAACAACAAAAGCTGTTTTGGATTTAATACATTTTCTTGAAAAATCTTCAGATCTTTCATTGTCTATTTTAGAAAATTGTACACTGCGTATTATTCCAATTTTAAATCCAGATGGTGCTGCTGCCTATACAAGAATAAATGCGAATAAAATTGATCTAAATAGAGATGCACAAGATCAAAGTCAGCCAGAAAGTAAAATACTGAAAGAAGTATATTTAGATTTTAAACCAGATTTTTGTTTTAACCTTCATGATCAAAGAACAATATTTAATGTTGGGGTAACAGACAAACCGGCTACGGTCTCTTTTTTAGCACCAGCATTTAATAAGGAAAGAGGTATGTCTGCTTCTAGAGATAAAAGTATGCAGTTAATTGTTGCTATGAATAGCGTTTTGCAAGAATTTATTCCTGGTCAGGTTGGTAGGTATGATGATGGGTTTAATAGTAATTGTGTTGGCGATGCGTTCCAAATGCTAAATACGCCTACTATTTTGTTTGAGTCCGGGCATTACCCAGGAGACTATGATAGAGAGAAAACAAGAGAGTTTATTTTCTATTCTTTATTAAAAGGAGTAGAAACTATTGTTAATAAAGAGGTAGACCTATATAAAGTTGACTCTTATTTTGATATTCCAGAGAATGGTAAGTTATTTTTAGACCTTATTATATATAATGCTAAATCTATAGCAACTATACATCCAGAGGCCGATTCTTTAGGGGTTCTTTATAAGGAAGTGTTAAAAAACGGAAAAGTTGTTTTTGCACCCACAATTGTCGAAGAAAATAATTTAGGTTGTTTTTTTGCACATAAAAAACTTAATTTACTAATAAACAGTGATTTAGATTACGTAAAAAGCAATGCGCTTTTAAGTGATTGTTTGCTTGTAAATTAACAGTTTAATTAGTATACGCAAAATAATTGCATTATTGATAAAAAAAATACATATTTAGTGCGTATATCTTCTTAATTTACTATTTTTGTTCCAAATTTAATTATATAATGACTAAAGTTAAGTTAGACGAAATTGATCACCAGATTCTGGATATGTTAATAGATAACACCAGAACACCATTTACAGATATTGCTAAAAAATTACTAATATCTGCTGGTACTGTACACGTTAGGGTAAAGAAAATGGAAGAAGCCGGAATTATTCAAGGTTCTTCTTTAACATTAGACTATGTTAAGTTAGGCTACTCTTTTATTGCTTATGTTGGTATTTTTTTAGAAAAAACACATCAGACAAAATTTGTATTAGAGCGTTTAATAGGTATACCTTATGTTACGGTTGCTCATATTACAACAGGTAAATTTAATATTTTCTGTAAAATTAGAGCAAGAGACACGCAGCATGCTAAAAATATTATCTTTAAAATAGATGATATTGATGGTATTAGTAGAACAGAAACAATGATTTCTTTAGAAGAAAGCATAAACGATAAAAAGCGTTTAATGCATACAATTTTTAATGAATTGTAATTTTTTTAATTGAAACAAATTAATAACTAAGAAGCCCAATGTTTTTACATTGGGTTTTTTTATTTTATAAAATGAAAGCAACAGCATTAACGCCTGAAGATTACAATTCTTATTATAAAGGCTATATAGATTTAGTTGAAGATGTAAGTTTGTTAACTGCATTAGAAAACGGAAAAGAGCAGTTTAGAAACTTATTAGATCTAATACCTGAGGATAAATTAGTTTTTGCATATGCGCCGGAAAAATGGACAATTGCAGAAGCATTATTGCACATTATAGATACCGAGCGTATTTTTCAATATAGAGCAATGCGTTTTTCTAGATTAGATGCAACACCTTTACCTGGTTTTGAACAAGATGATTATGTGCCAGTATCTGGAGCAAACAAAAGAACAAAGCAAAGTTTATTGCAAGAGTTTTTAGACGTTAGGGCGTCTACCACTTCTTTATTTGCTTATTTAAGTGATGAGCAATTAAAGTTTAGAGGTTCTGCAAGCAACTCACCAATGAGTACTGCTGCTGCCGGTTTTGTGTTATGCGGACATCAAGAGCATCATTCTAAAATAATAATGAATAGATACCTTTAATGCATAAGGGGTTTGTTTAATTTTCTGCAGCTTCAGTGTCTATGCTAAAATTAGATACTGAAGTTTCCAGATCTGTAGGTTCTAATTCTTTTTCAATAATCTCATCAAAGTTTGCTATAAAGCTAGATAAGCTCTTGCTTATTCTTACCAGATAAATAATCTTTTCTGTTTTTACTTCTACGGCTTCTACAAATTCTCCTTTACTATTTTTAAAAACAATTAGGTCTCCGTCTCCATATCCGTGAGGATAGGATTCTATCAGTTTAGCGGCTACAGTATGGTCTAATTTTTTGTAATCTACAATTTTGCGTAACATAATTTGTTGGTTTTAGGTTATAAAGTCTAAGCTAAAACTTTTTTTACGTAAAAATTGTAAAGAGTTGTGTAACAGGTGTTTTATGTAGGTGTGTTACTTAAACTTTGTAGTATGCAAATGACTCATACAGTAAATCTTCAGGAACTGTAACATCTATTTTACATTCTCCTATGGTTTCTAGTAAAACAAAATTAATATTCCCATGAGAATTCTTTTTATCAAACTTTAAATAAGTAAGTATGTTTTTTATATCCTCTTCGGTAAAACTAACTTTACCGTATCTATGAATAAATGTATTTTTTATACTATGTAAAGAATCATCGCTTAATCCTGTAAGCTTGTTGCTTAAATATGCTTCTAATACCATGCCAACAGCAATTGCTTCTCCGTGCAAAAGTGTTTTATGAGTTTCACTTTCTAAAAAGTAAGATTCAACCGCGTGGCCAAGTGTGTGACCATAATTTAAGATTTTACGTAGATTTTGTTCCGTAGGATCTTGCATGACAACATCGTTCTTGATAACTACAGAATCGTAAATAAACTCATCCAATTTATTAAAATCTGATACTAAGTTAAGTTCGTTCCAGTACTTTTTATCCCTAATTAAGCCATGTTTCAGCATTTCTGCAAAACCACTGTGTAATTGTCTTTCTTCTAATGTTTCTAAAAAAGAAGAAATAACCAATACCATTTGCGGTAAATTTATAACACCGACTTGGTTTTTTAAAGAACCTAGATCTACTCCTGTTTTTCCGCCTACAGAAGCATCGACCATGGATAATAGGGTAGTAGGTACGTTAATAAAATCTATGCCTCTTTTAAAAGTAGAGGCAACAAAACCACCTAAATCTGTAATAACACCACCGCCAAGGTTAATCATTACACTTTTGCGATCTGCTTCTAGCTCAGATAATACGTGCCAAACTTGTACGCAAGTTTCTATAGTTTTATTAATCTCGCCTTCTTCAATCTCTATAATTTCGTAATTATAATCTCCAAAAATCTGAGACATAAAGCTTGGTAAACAGTGTTGATGTGTGTTTTCATCAACTAAGATAAACACCTTAGAATAATTCGCTTTTTCTAGGTGAGTATTTAATTCTGTATACGCTTTATCGTTAAAATGAACTGAATATGTATTGGCTGAAACTGACTGCATGATTTTTATTTTACTTATCGCAAAATAAAGACATATTTTAGTTATTAGAATACAAAATCTGTATTTATATTTGCTCCTTTACGAAATTGATAAAAATGGAACATATTTTTGAAAATACGGCAACTGCTTTTGCTCTAAAATCGGATTCTGAATTAGAGAGAGCGTATTTTTTGTTTAAACTAATAGCAAACGAACCCTTGGTACGTATTGGTACTACGGTTACAAATTTTGCTATTAAAGCCCATTTGCCCGTAGAGGGCTTAATAAGGGCCACGGTTTTTGATCATTTTTGTGGAGGTGTTAATGAAGAGGACTGTATGCCTGTTGCAGATAAAATGTATGATAAAAAAGTGAGTACTATTTTAGATTATTCTGTAGAGGGTAAGGAAGATGAGACTCATTTTGATGATGCTTACGAGAAAATTTTACATGTACTAGATTTTGTTAAAGAAAAAGAATCTATACCATTAGCGGTATTTAAGCCAACAGGTTTTGGTAGATTTATTCTTTTTGAAAAAGTAGGAGCGGGTATAACGCTTACTGATGCTGAGCAATTAGAATGGAGCAGAGTTGTTGCTAGATTTGATAAGGTTTGCAAAAAAGCACACGATTTGGACGTAGCTCTTTTGGTAGATGGCGAAGAAAGTTGGATGCAAGATGCAGCTGATGATTTATGCGCGCAAATGATGCAAAAGTATAATAAAGAAAAGGTTGTGGTGTTTAATACATTGCAAATGTACCGTTGGGATAGGTTAGATTATCTGAAAAAACTACATGTGAAAGCTAAAGAAGAAGGCTTTAAAATAGGAATGAAAGTAGTGCGTGGTGCATATATGGAGAAAGAAAATGACAGGGCTGAAAAAAAAGGCTACCCAACACCTATTTGTGCTAGCAAAAAAGTTACAGATGATAACTTTGATTCAGCTGTTGCTTATATGGTTGATAATTTAGATGCAATGTCTATATTTATGGGGACCCATAATGAGAACAGCTGTTATGATTTAGTACGAATAATGAAAGAGAAAAACATTGCACACTCTGATACTCGTATTTGGTTTGGACAATTATATGGTATGAGTGATCATATCTCATTTAATCTTGCAGATAAAGGGTATAATGTAGCTAAATACTTGCCTTTTGGACCTGTTAGAGATGTTATGCCGTACTTAATACGCAGAGCAGAGGAAAACACTTCTGTTGCTGGGCAAACAACTAGAGAGTTATCTTTGTTGAAGGAAGAGCGTAAGCGAAGAAAAATAAAATAACAATAAGTATAAAAAAAGGGTGAACTTTTAAAGTTCACCCTTTTTTTATACTTATTGTTTAAATATAGTTTATTTCTCTATCTCAATTTTATCTACGAGTACTTTAGAAGTGCAGTTAACAACCGTTAAAATTGCTTCTTTTTCTTTTACTAAGCCTTCAATTTTGTAAGTTTTGCATGGAGTAGACTCTGTGTCACTACTGCCAAAATCTATTTCGCCATCTGTTAAAAAGTGAGCTACAGTTATAGAATCTAGAGCTTCGCTTGCAAAAAGCACTTTTATTTCATCTGAATATGATAAAGGTTTAGATCGCAGATCCTTTAGAACTCTGCAATTTGGAAAGTAGCAAAATTCTGTTCCTGTATCTTCTGATTTCTTTTTAAGGAAAAAAGTTAAAAATACAATACCGATTGATAGTCCTACTAAGTACCATCCCAATCGTTTTATAAAAGCCATAAATTAAAAAATTAAAAAATTGATATCACTATACTGCAAGTCGTACCATTCTCCTACAGACTTGTTTGTTAAAATTCCGTGGTACATGTATAATCCATTACGTAAACCTTTATCAAATCGCAATGCATTTTCCATTCCGCCATCTTCACCAATTTTTAAGAGGTAAGGCGTAAAAATATTGCTAATGGAAATAGAGGACGTTTTAGGGTATCTAGACGGTATATTAGGTACACAATAATGTACTACACCGTGCTTTTTTATTGTTGGTTTATTATGTGTTGTTAGTTCAGAGGTTTCAAAACATCCACCCATATCAATGCTAACATCTATAATAACAGCATCTTTTTTCATATTCTCTACCATTGTTTCTGTAACAACAACAGGGCAACGGTCTTTACCGCGAATAGCGCCAATTGCGACATCGCATCTTTTTAAAGATTTTAGAAGGTTTTTTGGTTGTATAGTAGATGTATAAACGGTCTGTTTAAGGTTGGTTTGTATTTGTCTTAATTTGGTAATAGAATTATCAAATATCTTAACGTTTGCTCCTAGTCCAATTGCGGATCTTGCAGCAAATTCACCAACAGTTCCAGCTCCAATAATAACAACCTCTACCGGTGGTACGCCGCTTATGTTGCCAAACATTAAGCCGTTACCATTATTGGTTGTAGCCATTAGTTCTGATGCTATTAAAACTGATGAAATACCAGCTATTTCACTCAAAGAACGAACAGCAGGATATTTTCCGTCTTCATCCTGTATGTATTCAAAAGCAATAGCTGTAATTCGCTTTTTAGCTAACTCTTCAAAATACTTTTTAGATTGTGTTTTTATTTGAAGTGCAGATATAATTGTAGTCTGCGGATTTAACATTTGTATCTCCGATAGCGTAGGTGGTTCTACTTTTAAAATAAGAGGACAAGAGAAAACCTTTTTAGTATCTTTTGTTACTTCTGCGCCTGCGTTTGTATAGTCTAAATCAGAAAAGCTTGCACTTTCACCGGCGCCAGATTCAATTAAAACTCTATGGCCATTACTTGTTAAGGCATTTACAGCATCTGGAGTTAAGCATATTCTTTTTTCTTGATATTGATTCTCTTTTAGGATACCAATAAATATCTCGCCTTTTTTTCTAAGTATTTCTAGCTTTTCTTCTTGTGGTATTAATTGGTATTTGCTAAATGGCGAAGAAGGCTGATTCATATCCGTTAGAGTTTGTTAGTCTGACCATCAAAATTACAATTTTATTTTTGAAAATTGTACGTATAAATGGGATTTACTAGGCTGTTGTTAAAAAACTGATTTTTCGCTCTGTAGGGCTTATTACCTCTAGCTTTATGTTAGTAGCGTCCTCTGGTAAGAAAGAACTTATTTTCTCTGGCCACTCTATAAATACCCATTTATTTGCGTAGAAATAGTCTTCTACACCAATGTCTAAAGCTTCCATTTCATCTTCAAGCCTATAAAAATCAAAATGATAAGCTAGTGTTTCGTTAGATGTATTTTGATATTCATTAACAATACCAAAAGTAGGGCTAGATGTATCGCCTACACAGCCCAATTGTTTGACAATAGCCTTAATTAGTGTGGTTTTGCCTGCACCCATTTCACCATAGAAACACAATGTTTTAGTTGGTGCTTGTTTTATAATTTCTTCAGCAATTAGCTGTATTTCTTGTGTGGAAAAAGTTTTGTTCATTTTTGTAAAATACGATCTGCAAATATAAAACGGTACTGCTTTAAAAACAATTATCTAGGCTCTAAAACTACAAACGGAATTATCATTTCCTCTAGCGAAACCCCACCGTGTTGATAAGTGTTTCTGTAATAACTTACATAGTGATTGTAGTTATTTGGATAAGCAAAGAATAAATCGTTTTTAGCAAAAATATAAGAGCTACTCATATTAATCGTTGGCAATTGCAATGAAGCTGGTTTTTTAGCAGCTAACACATCTTTATCTTCATAAGATAAACTTCTTCCTGTCTTATACCTTAAGTTTAAGCTAGTGTCTTTATCTCCAATAACCTTAGATGGTTGCTTAACATTAATTGTGCCGTGGTCTGTGGTGATAATTAATTTTTGACCCATTGCTTGGGCTTGTTGAATAATCTCTAGTAAAGGAGAGTTTTTAAACCAACTTACCGTTAAAGATCGATAAGCTTTATCATTACTAGCAAGCTCTTTTATCACTTCCATTTCAGTTTTGGAGTGCGAAAGCATATCAACAAAATTATAGACAATAACGGTTAAATCGTTCTCTTTTTGCGCTTTGTAATTTTGAGACAAATGCTTCCCTTGCTTTAGACTGCTAATTTTATGGTAGTCCCATTTTAGATCTAAACCAAGCCTTTTTAATTGTGCTCCAAGAAAATCTGCCTCGTGTAAATTTTTACCACCTTCTTCAGTGTCGTTTTTCCACCATTCTGGATGTCTTTTTTCCATTTCTAAAGGCGTTAAACCAGAAAAAATAGCATTACGAGCATATTGTGTTGCAGTAGGTAGTATACTATAATAAGGAGTCTCTTTTGTTTTTTTATAAAATGAGTTTACCGTACTTTCAAAAGCAAGCCATTGGTCGTATCTTAGATTATCTACAACAACCAGCAAAGTAGATTTTCCTTTTAATTCAGGTGAAATTAATTTTTTAAATAAATTATGCGATAAGACAGGAGCGTCTCCACCTGAAAACCATTCAGGGTAATTTTTTTCAATAAATTTACCAAACTGATTGTTAGCTTCGATTTTTTGAGACTCTAGAATTTCAAACATTCCAGTATCTTCAATCTCTTCTAATTGTAATTCCCAGTGAATAAGTTTTTTATATAAATCTGCCCATTCTTCAAAAGAATTTACCATAGACAAATCCATAGCTATTTTTCGAAACTCTTGTTGGTAGTTAGATGTTGTTTTTTCTGAGATTAACCTAGAGTGATCTAAGCTCTTTTTTAAACTTAAAAGAATCTGATGAGGATTAACAGGTTTAATAAGGTAATCCGCTATTTTAGAGCCGATGGCTTCTTCCATTATAAGCTCTTCTTCGCTCTTTGTAATCATTACTACAGGTAGCGTAGTATGCACTTTTTTAATTTCGGTAAGGGTTTCTAAACCACTAATTCCGGGCATATTTTCATCTAAAAAAACAATGTCAACTTTGGTGGTTTCTAGCTCCTCCAAAGCTTCTCTTCCGCTTTGGCACGTAACTACCTCATAATTTCTTTTTTCCAAAAAAATAATATGTGGTTTAAGTAAATCTATTTCATCATCTACCCAAAGTATTGTAATCTTGTTCATTTAGTGTCTATATTTGTAATTGTAAAGAAAGAAGATTTTGATTATATCTAACAAACTTAAAATATTCAATGATCCAATTTACGGATTTATTGGCATACCTAGTACTCTAATTTTTAATATTATTGCGCATCCTTATTTTCAAAGGCTTCGTAGAATATCGCAAACGGGCTTAACTTACTTGGTTTATCCTGGCGCACAGCATACTAGGTTTCAGCATGCAGTTGGGTGTATGCATTTAATGCAACAAGCAGTACAGATACTACGCCTTAAGGGTGTTGAAATATCACCTAAAGAAGAAGAAGGGCTTTTATGTGCTATTTTGTTGCATGATATTGGTCATGGGCCATTTTCACATGCAATGGAGCATACCATTGTAGAGGGTGTGGATCATGAGGCTATATCTCTTGTTTTTATGCAGCAATTAAATAAGGAGTTTAATGGTGCTTTAGAAACGGCAATTGCTATTTTTAAAAAACAATATCCAAAGAAATTTTTAAACGATTTAGTGTCTAGTCAACTAGATATGGATAGATTAGATTATCTTAAAAGAGATAGTTTTTACACCGGTGTTGCAGAAGGTAACATTAACGCAGAACGTCTAATTACAATGCTTAACGTAGCAGAAGGTGATTTGGTTGTAGAAGAAAAAGGAATCTACTCGGTAGAGAAATTTTTAATGGCTCGCAGGTTTATGTACTGGCAAGTGTATTTACATAAAACTGGCTTAGTAGCAGAGCAATTATTAATTAAAACGTTGCACAGAGCTAAATCATTAATAAGTAAGGGATGCGATTTACCTTGTAGCTCTATTTTGTCTTTTTTTATGAAGAACAAGATTGAATTAAAGGATTTTACATCAGATGTAATTGCTAAATTTGCAGAGTTAGACGATGTAGATATTATGGCAGCAATTAAAGAGTGGCAGTATCAAGATGATTTTGTGTTGTCTACTTTAAGTAAAATGATATTACATAGAGATTTGCTTCATATTAAGGTGAAGAAAAAACCGATATCTGTAATTAAGTTGAAGAAGGAGTTTGCGACTTTTAAGGAGAAACATAGTTTATCTGATGAAGAAACAGCTTATTTTGTTTTTAGTGGAGAAATTAAAAACACGGCTTATGTACAAAACACACAACCAATTAAGGTTTTAAGAGAAAATGGTAAAATAACAGATGTTTTAAAAGCATCTGACCAGTTAAATAGTAAAACTTTATCTAAAACGGTTACAAAGTATTATGCTTGTTATCCTAAAGTATAATAGGTACAATGTAGTTTTTTAGAGAAGTAATTTAATAAATATTACACCGTTATATAGTGTAAAACACAGCGTTTTACTCTGTTTTATTGCAACAGAAGGCAAGTAAAGTATAATAATTTCACTATTTTTCTTACTTTTGTGGCCGTTAATTATGGTTTTGTACAAAACCTTAAATAGTTACCAATTTATAATAAAGATAGAATACCTTTAAAATTAATTAACATCACGTGAAGTTTACAGCTAGTCAAATTGCAGGTATTTTAGAAGGAGAAGTTCAGGGTGATCCTGAGATTTCTGTGCATACACTTGCTAAAATAGAAGAAGGTGAAGCAGGCTCGCTTACCTTTTTAGCTAATCCAAAATATACACCACATTTATATACTACAAAATCATCTATTACAATAGTTAATAATGATTTTGTACCCGAAAAAGAATATACAACTACTTTAATTAGGGTAGAAGATGCTTATCAATCTTTTGCTAAATTATTATCGTACTACGATCAGGTTAAAAATGATAAAAACGGAATAGAGCAACCTGTTTATGTGGATGAATCTTCAGTTTATGGAGATGGTATTTATTTAGGTGCATTTTCTTATATCGGTAAAAATGTAACTATTGGTAAAAATGCTAAGATATATCCAAACGCTTATATTTCAGATAATGTTAGAATAGGCGATAATGTCTCTATCTTTTCTGGAGCAAAGATATGCTCAGACTCTATAATAGGTGATAATTGTGTAATACATACAGGTGTTATTATAGGATCAGACGGATTTGGTTTTTCTCCAAATGCAGATGGTACTTTTACAAAAATACCTCAGATTGGGAACGTTATATTAGAAGATAGCGTAGATGTGGGTGCTGGCACCACTATAGATAGAGCAACAATGGGTTCTACTATAATTAGAAAAGGTGTTAAGCTAGACAATCAAATACAAATAGCACATAATGTAGAAATAGGTGAAAACACCGTTATTGCTGCACAAACAGGCATTGCAGGTTCTGCGAAGATTGGAAAAAATTGTATGATTGGCGGTCAAGTGGGTATTGTTGGCCATATTGTTATAGGTAACAATGTGCGTATACAAGCACAATCTGGTATCGGGAAGAATATAAAAGATAATGAAGTATTACAAGGCTCACCAGCTATGAATTATGGTGATTTTAACAAATCTTATGTTCATTTTAGAAACTTACCTAAAATAGTAAACGGAATAAATAACATTGAAAAAAAGTTTGATGACAAATAAAACCAATGTAAAACAGAGAACTATAGCAAAAGAAGCAATACTTACGGGTGTTGGTTTACACACAGGTGAAAAAGTAACAATGAAGTTTTTACCTGCTCCGGAAAACCATGGCTATGCATTTAAACGTATAGATTTAGAGGGAGAACCAGTTATAGAGGCAGATGCAAATTACGTAGAGAATACACAACGTGGTACTAATTTAGAGAAGAGAGGTGTAAAAATCCAAACTCCAGAACACGTTTTAGCAGCATTGGTTGGTTTAGAAATAGACAATATTTTAATAGAATTAAATTCTCCTGAGCTCCCTATTATGGATGGTTCTTCTAAATTCTTTGTAGAAGCATTAGAAAGCGCAGGCATAGTAGAGCAAAAGGCAGATAGAGAAGAGTATATTGTAAAAGAAGTTATTTCTTATAAAGATGAAGCTACAGGTAGTGAAATTACTATAATACCTTCTGATGATTATCAAGTAACTACAATGGTAGATTTTGGTACAAAGGTATTGGGTACTCAAAATGCTACTTTATTAAAGTTATCTGACTTTAAAGAGGAAATTGCAAGTGCAAGGACTTTTAGTTTTTTACATGAACTAGAAATGTTATTAGAGCACGGACTTATAAAAGGAGGTGATCTTAATAATGCTATCGTTTATGTAGATAAAGAGATTTCTGAAGAAACAATGACCAAGCTTGAAAAGGCTTTTGGAAAGGATAAATTATCTGTTAAACCAAACGGAATTTTAGATAACTTAACTTTGCACCAACCTAATGAGGCTGCTAGACATAAATTGTTAGATGTTATAGGTGATTTGTCTTTAGTAGGCACAAGAATCCGTGGTAAAGTAATAGCGAATAAGCCAGGGCATTTTGTAAACACACAGTTTGCAAAAAAACTAGCTAAGATTATAAAATTAGAAAAAAGAAATAGTGTTCCTAAGTACGATCTAAGCTTGCCTCCATTGATGGATATTCATCAGATTATGGATATGCTTCCGCACAGACCACCATTTTTATTAATAGATCGAATATTGGAACTTTCTGACTCTCATGTTGTTGGGATGAAGAATGTAACTATGAACGAACCTTTCTTTGTTGGGCATTTCCCAGGTGCTCCTGTAATGCCAGGAGTTTTACAAGTAGAGGCTATGGCGCAAACAGGAGGAGTTTTGGTTTTAAGCACAGTTCCAGATCCAGAAAATTACTTAACTTTCTTTATGAAGATTGATAAAGTTAAGTTTAAACAAAAGGTTTTACCAGGAGATACGTTAATATTTCACTGTAGCCTTATAACACCAATACGCAGAGGAATATGTCATATGCAAGCGTATGCTTATGCAAATGATAAATTAGTTTGTGAAGCCGAAATGATGGCACAAATAGCAAAAAAATAATAGAATGAATCAACCTTTAGCGTATATACACCCAGGTGCTAAAATTGCAAAAAACGTTGTTGTAGAACCTTTTACAACAATACACAATAATGTAGTAATAGGAGAAGGTACTTGGATAGGATCTAACGTAACTATTATGGAAGGTGCTAGAATTGGAAAAAATTGCAATATTTTTCCAGGAGCAATTATTTCTGCTACGCCACAAGATCTAAAATATGCAGGTGAAGAGACTATTGTAGAAATAGGAGATAACACCACGATTAGAGAATGTGCTACAATAAACAGAGGTACTTCTGATAGACAAAAAACTAAAATTGGTAAAAATTGCTTAATTATGGCATATTGCCATATTGCACATGACTGTTTTGTTGGTGATAATTGTATATTTTCTAACAATTCTACCTTAGCAGGTCACGTAACTGTAGGGGATAATGTTGTGTTAGCAGGTTTGGTAGCAGTACATCAATTTGTGTCTATAGGTAATCACGCGTTTGTAACGGGTGGCTCTTTAGTACGTAAAGATGTTCCTCCTTTTGTAAAAGCAGCGAGAGAACCGCTATCTTACGTGGGGATAAATTCCGTTGGTTTACGTAGAAGAGGTATATCAGCAGAAAAAATTAGAGAAGTTCAGAATATATACAGAATATTATATCAAAAAAATTATAACAATAGTCAAGCTGTAGAGATTATAGAAGCGGAAATGGAAGCAACTCCAGAGCGTGATGAAATTCTTCAGTTTATCAGGGATTCTCAAAGGGGAATTATGAAAGGCTATTTTAGTACAAATTAAATAAAAGTATGGCATCAACATCAGACATTAGAAAAGGATTGTGTATTAGATACAATCACGATATCTTTAAAATTATTGAATTTTTACACGTTAAACCGGGTAAAGGGCCTGCTTTTGTAAGAACTAAGTTAAAAAGTGTTACTACAGGTAAAGTAATTGATAATACTTTTTCTTCTGGGCATAAGATTGAAGACGTTCGTGTAGAAACACGTTCGTATCAATTTTTATATGCAGAGGGAACTACGTATCATTTTATGAATACGGACGATTACAATCAAATTACATTAGAAGAAAGTAGTTTAGATACTCCTGGTTTATTAAAAGAAGGTGAAGTTGTAACTATTCTGTTTAATACAGAAGACAGTTTACCATTGTCTATAGATATGCCAGCTAGTGTTATTTTAGAAGTAACATACACAGAGCCAGGTGTAAAAGGGAATACAGCAACAAATGCAACTAAACCAGCAAAGGTAGAGACAGGAGCAGAAGTTAATGTTCCTCTTTTTATTAATGAAGGTGATAAAATTAAGGTTGATACAGAAAAAGGTTCTTACATGGAACGTGTTAAGGAGTAATTCTTAACTTTTTTTGTATTTATATAAATAGATAGTATAGCGATTTGAAATTTCCTATTCCACATACTTTAAAACAAATTGCGGCTATTATAGACTGTACATTTGTTGGTGAAGATAGTTTCTCTGTTCTAGGGATGAACGAGATACATGTAGTTACTGAAGGTGATATTGTTTTTGTAGATCATCCAAAGTATTATGACAAGGCGTTGCAATCTAAAGCCACTATTATTTTAATTAATAAAGAGGTAGATTGCCCAGAAGGAAAGGCGTTATTAATTTCGGATGATCCTTTTAGGGATTTTAATAAGTTAACTACTTATTTTAAGCCTTTTCAGAAATCTGTTTCTACAATTTCCGAAACAGCACAATTAGGAGAAAATACAATAGTGCAGCCAAATTCTTTTGTTGGGAACAACGTAAAAATTGGAAAAAACTGTATTATACATTCCAATGTTGCAATTTATGACAATTGTGTTATAGGTGACAATGTTACTATACACGCGGGTTCTGTTTTAGGAGCCGATGCTTTTTATTATAAAAACAGACCTGAAGGTTTTGATAAATTATTATCTGGAGGTAGAGTAGTAATAGAAAACAATGTAGATATAGGAGCATTGTGTACTATAGATAAAGGAGTTACAGGAGATACAACTATAGGAGAAGGCACAAAATTAGACAACCAAGTACATGTTGGTCACGATACTATAATTGGCAAAAAGTGTTTAATAGCATCGCAAACAGGTATTGCAGGCTGTGTAATTATAGAAGATGAAGTTACTCTTTGGGGTCAAGTTGGAACAACCAGCGGTATTACCATTGGTAAAAAAGCTGTTGTAATGGGGCAAACGGGAGTTACAAAATCTATTGTAGGTGGTAAAAGTTATTTTGGTACACCAATAGAAGAGTCGAGGGAAAAACTGAGGCAATTGGCCAATGTTAAAAAAATACCGTCTATTTTAGAAAATATTAAAAATAAATAAACAAAGAATACTTTAATAATCGCTAACAAAGCTATATTTTTGTGAAGCGAAAAAAATAACAAACGATATAATGAGTGTTTTAGTAAATAAAGATTCCAAAATAATTGTACAAGGTTTTACAGGTAGTGAAGGTACTTTTCACGCTGAACAAATGATTGAATACGGTACCAACGTAGTTGGTGGTGTTACACCAGGTAAAGGTGGTCAAGAGCATTTAGGAAGACCAGTTTTTAATACGGTTTTAGAAGCTGTAGAAAAAGTAGGTGCAGATACTACTATTATATTTGTTCCGCCAGCATTTGCTGCAGATGCAATTATGGAAGCTGCTAACGCAGGTATCAAAGTAATTATTACTATTACAGAGGGTATTCCTGTTGCAGATATGGTAAAGGCTGCTGATTATATTAAAGATAAAGATTGTCGTTTAATTGGCCCTAACTGTCCAGGTGTTATTACTCCAGGTGAAGCTAAAGTAGGTATTATGCCTGGTTTTGTTTTTAAAACTGGTACTGTAGGTATTGTTTCTAAATCTGGTACGTTAACGTATGAAGCTGCTGATCAAGTAGTAAAACAAGGCTTAGGAATTACAACTGCAATTGGTATTGGAGGAGATCCTATTATTGGAACAACTACAAAAGAAGCTGTTGAGTTATTAATTAACGATCCTGCTACAGAGTGTGTTGTTATGATTGGTGAAATAGGCGGTCAATTAGAAGCAGATGCTGCTAACTGGTACAAAGCTTCAGGAAGTAAAAAACCTATTATAGGTTTTATCGCTGGTGAAACTGCTCCTGCAGGTAGAACTATGGGTCACGCTGGTGCTATAGTTGGTGGTAGTGATGATACTGCTCAAGCAAAAAAGAGAATTATGAGAGAATGTGGTATCCACGTTGTTGATTCTCCTGCTGAAATAGGTAAAAAAGTAAAAGAAGTAATGGGTTAATTGTACGCCATTATTAAATTATATAAAAAAGTGTCTACTTCCTAGTAGACACTTTTTTTTGTTTTATATTTTAGTGTAAATTAGAAGAACAAACAACCAACTCGTTATGAAAAACTTATTTATTAAAGAAGATGTTTTTCTAACTAAAAAGAGAATAGCAAAGTTAACTCCGTGTACTAAGGCACTATGGGGTAAAATGCGAGTAGACCAAATGTTAGCACATTGTAATGTTGCATATGAGTTGACCTATGAGGAGAAGCACCCTAAGCCAAATGCATTTAAGAAGTTTTTACTAAAAACTTTTGTAAAAAATGCGGTGGTAGGGCCAAAGCCATATCCAAAAAATGGAAGAACTGCTCCTGAGTTTATAATAGCAGAAGAAAGAGATTTTGAAGAAGAAAAAAGTCGCTTATTTGCTTATTTATACAATACAGAAAAACTAGGAAAAGCACACTATAACGGCAAAGAGTCAAATTCATTTGGAAAATTAACCGATATTGAATGGAATACAATGTTCGCTAAACATTTAGATCATCATTTAAAACAATTTGATGTTTAGAATTAAAATTAAGAGGCTTTAAATTGTAAAGGGTTTACCTTTTTGTTTTATCAATCTTAAAAAATAGAGGTATGCCTTTTAAAGGTGTAAAACATATCCTATATTTGACTTGCAACAACGCAAAATTTTATTACATGAAATTGTTAGAAGGAAAAAACGTAATTATTACTGGTGCTAGTAGAGGTATTGGTATGGGAATAGCTAAAGTATTTGCAGACAATGGCGCAAATGTAGCGTTTACATATAGTTCTAGTGAAGCTCCTGCTTTAGAATTAGAAAAAGAATTAACTGCTAAAGGTGTAAAAGCCAAAGCATATAAAAGTAATGCAGCAAGTTTTTCTCAGGCAGAGGAATTAGTTGCAAATGTATTAGAAGATTTTGGTGGTATAGATGTATTAATTAACAATGCGGGTATTACTAAAGATAACTTGCTAATGCGTATGGGAGAGGAAGATTTTGATTCAGTAATTGAAATTAACCTAAAATCTGTTTTTAATATGACAAAGGCTGTACAACGCACTTTTTTAAAGCAACGTAAAGGTTCTATTGTAAATATGAGTAGCGTTGTTGGTGTTAAAGGTAATGCCGGACAAACAAATTATGCAGCATCCAAAGCCGGAATGATTGGTTTTACTAAGTCTGTAGCTTTAGAATTAGGTTCTAGAAACATAAGATGTAATGCTATTGCACCAGGTTTTATAGAAACTGAAATGACAGATAAGCTAGACGAAAAAGTTGTTCAAGGATGGAGAGATGGTATTCCTTTGAAAAGAGGTGGTTCTCCGGATGATGTAGCTAATGCATGTTTGTTCTTTGCATCAGATATGTCTGCTTACGTTACTGGTCAAGTACTAAACGTAGATGGCGGAATGCTAACTTAAGAACTAGATAAATAAATTTATATTGAAAAATAGAGACAATTAATACATGCAAATTACAACTGTAGTGTGGATTTTAGTAGCAGTAGTTTTTTCGCTGCTTGTAGTCTTGTTTCAAAATTATTATAAAACTAAAAGGAGAGGAAAGCTTATTGTTTTACTCTCCTTTTTACGATTTTTAGGTATTTTTGGTATTCTTTTATTACTAATAAATCCAAAAATAACCAAAACTACGTATGATTTAGAAAAGGCAAACCTTGTAGTTTTAATAGATAATTCTGCTTCTATAAAAAATAGTAAGTCTATTTCTTCTGTTCATAAAATAGTAGAAAGCTTTACAAATGATAAGGAACTTAAGGATCGTTTTAAAGTAACTCCTTACTCTTTTGGAACGGAACTAAACGCTGTAAGCGATTCTCTTTCTTTTAATGAGAAAAACACAAATATAGGTGCAGCTTTACAGTCAATTGAAGAAATTTACAGAAACAACAATACAGCTATTCTGTTAGTGTCTGATGGCAACCAGACTTTAGGTCAGGATTATGAGTTTTTTGGAACTACATCTAAAAAAACAATATACCCTGTGGTTATTGGTGATACTACAAGTTATGAAGATTTAAAAATAACTCAGGTAAATAAAAATAATTATGCCTTTTTAAAGAATAAATATCCTTTAGAGGTTTATGTTTCTTATTCCGGAGATAAGGCGGTTGCAAAAGTATTTACCATATCTGAAAATGGGAAAAATGTATATAGAGAAAACCTAACTTTTTCTAAAAATGAAAATAGTAAAGTCGTAACTACAAATATTGATGCTAAAACCATAGGAATTAAAAAAATTACAACGACCATTGGATCACTTCCAAATGAAAAAAACATTGTAAATAACACAAAAACCGTTGCTATAGAGGTTATAGACGAGAAAACCAACATTGCAATTATATCTGCAATAGAACACCCAGATTTAGGAGCTTTAAAAAAAGCTATAGAAAGTAACGAGCAACGTTCTGTTACTATTTTAAAGCCAACAGCGACTAATAATGATTGGCAAAATATAGATTTATTTATATTCTATCAACCAACAGAAAATTTTAAGAACGTTTTTGGTTATGCCGCTAAATCTAATAGAAACTCATTAATAATTAGTGGTCTACAAACCGATTGGAATTTTTTAAATAAGGTGCAAAATACGTATGTTTTTGAAAATGGATATCCTGTACAAGAACTAATACCTGTGCTAAATGCCTCGTTTTCTAAGTTTGATGTTTCAGAGTTTTCTATAAACGATTTTCCTCCATTAAGGAGTAATGTTAGTCCATTATTTCCGAAAAGCTTAAATCAAACTATACTAAAAACTAAAATAAGAGGGGTTTCTATAGAGACGCCTTTACTTTCTGTAAATGAGGGTAAAAATAATAAACAAGCATTTTTGTTTGGAGAAGATATTTGGAAATGGAGAATGCAGACTTATAGGAACGAAAAAGACTTTAAGACTTTTGACGATTTTATAGGTAAACTTGTATTGTATTTATCATCTAACAAACCTAAAAATAGATTTATTTTAGATTATAAACAGATTTATTTAGGAAGTAATGAAGCTGTTATTAGAGCTTCTGTTTTTGATGAAACTTTTGAGTTTGATACCAATGCTTCGGTTACTTTAAAAATACAGAATAAGGAAAAAACAATACGTAAAACAGTTCCTATGTTGCTAAATCAGTTAAACTATATAGCGGATTTAAGTGATTTACCCTCAGGAGATTATAATTTTATAGCAACGGTTACGGGAATTAACAGCTCCAAATCTGGTACTTTTACCATATTGGATTATGATGTAGAGCAGCAATTTTCTTCTAGTAATTATAAGAAATTAAACAGCTTGGCAAAAAATACAAATGGAGCCTTGTTTTTTACAGCTAATCTAGAAGGTTTAAAACAGCAACTATTATCTAAAGAAGAGTACAAACCAGTACAAAAGAGCAAGGAAAATATCGTATCTTTGGTAGAATTTAAATTTCTATTAGGCTTTATTTTACTGGCGTTTGCCGCAGAATGGTTTCTTAGAAAATATAATGGTTTAACTTAAAAATAACTATGGAAAGATTACCTAAGGTTGCATTGCCTGTGATGTTTATTGCAGTATTAATTATTGTTTTAATATTTAAATCCTCAGTGACTATTGGTCCAGGTGAAGGAGGTGTTCTTTTTGAGCAATTTGGAGAGGGTATAGTTACAGATAAAACTTATAGTGAAGGGCTACATATCATTGCTCCTTGGAACAGTATGATTATTCGTATCGTTAGACAACAGTCTATTTCTGATGAAATGAATGTGCTTTCTGTAAATGGTTTAGAAGTTAAAGTAAACGGAACAATTTGGTACGAACCTGAATATGACAATTTGGGTAAACTGATAAAAACTAAAGGAGAGGATTATGAGCAAGAACTTTTAGATCCTGCTGTAAATGCTGCTGCAAGAAGCGTAGTAGGGCGTTACACTCCAGAACAACTATATTCTAGTAAGCGTGATGTTATTGAGCAAGAAATTTTAGAAGAAGTAACATTACTTTTAAAGGATCAATACTTAACAGTGAAAAGAGTATTGGTAGAGGATGTAAAATTACCTGTTACAATTAAAAATGCAATTGAAGGTAAATTAAAGCAAGAACAAGAGTCTTTAGAATATGAGTTTAGACTAGTTACGGCTAAGAAAGAGGCTGAAAAAGTAACTATAGAAGCACAAGGAAAAGCAGACGCAAACAAAATACTTAGCGCATCTTTAACGGATAAAATTTTGCAAGATAAAGGTATAGAAGCTACTATTAAATTGGCTGAGTCTCCTAACTCTAAAGTAATAGTAATTGGTAGTGGTGACTCTGGTTTGCCATTAATTTTAGGAAACCAATAAATTAACGCTTGTTTGTTAAGAAATTATTAATAGTGAACTAAAAATATAAATTCTCTTTTATATAATAGAAATAAGTTTTACTTTTACACCATAATGAGAAACAATAACACACATCACCATCACTTTACACCTTGCTATCAAGCGAGCTAGAAGTGTTTTGCAGTGTTTAAACATAAATCTAACCCGTTTGAGAAATCAAACGGGTTTTTTGTTTTTAATCCATTTTGATTTCTTGAACACATACTAAAAAAAAGAATGACTAAAATTAGAATTGCAATTCAGAAAAGCGGACGTTTAAACGAAGATTCCATAGCACTTTTAAAAGATTGTGGTATATCTATAGACAACGGTAAAGACCAATTAAAAGCATCTTCAAGAAATTTTCCAATGGAAGTTTTTTATTTAAGAAACGGAGATATTCCTCAGTATTTAAGAGATGGTGTTGTAGATATTGCTATTATTGGAGAAAATGTTTTAATTGAAAAAGGAGAAGATCTAACGTTTTCAGAGCGATTAGGTTTCTCTAAATGTAAAGTTTCATTGGCTGTTCCAAAATCGTTTAAATATACATCTGTTCAAGATTTTCAAGGAAAACGTATAGCAACATCATACCCAAATACCGTAAAAAACTATTTAGCAACTAAAGGTGTTACTGCAGATTTACATATTATTAATGGTTCTGTAGAAATTGCACCAAACATTGGTTTGGCAGATGGTATTTGCGATATTGTTTCTAGTGGTAGTACTTTGTTTAAGAACAACCTTAAAGAGGTGGAGGTAATGTTAACTAGTGAGGCTGTTTTAGCTGTTTCTCCTAAAATATCAGAAGAACGTAAAGAAATATTGGGTCAGTTAGAGTTTAGAATTGAATCTGTTTTAAGAGCTAGACAATCCAAATATGTACTTTTAAACGCACCTAATGAAAAATTAGATACCATCATATCCTTATTGCCTGGAATGCGCAGTCCTACTGTATTACCATTGGCAGAAGAAGGCTGGAGTTCTGTACACACTGTAATAAACAAAGATAAATTCTGGGAAGTAATTCAGGAATTAAAGAAAGAAGGCGCAGAAGGTATTTTGGTTTGTCCAATTGAAAAAATGGTATTGTAATGAATAAAATTGATAATCCAGCTCTTGCAGATTGGAAACAAGTTTTAGAAAGACCAACACAAACGGTTGCAGACATAGAAGATACTGTAGTTTCTGTTTTTACCGAAGTACAACAAGATGGTGATAGTGCTATAAAAAAATACACAACTAAGTTTGATGGCGTTTCTTTAGATTCTACTATTGTTAGCAATGAAGAGTTAGCTGATGCGAATAAATTAGTGTCAGAAGAGCTAAAAAAGGCCATACAGTTAGCTAAGAGTAATATTGAAACTTTTCATAGCGCTCAAAAAACAGAAAAGGTAAGTGTACAAACTGCTAACGGAGTAGACTGTTGGCAAGAAAAAAGACCCATTCAAAAAGTTGGTTTATACATTCCTGGCGGTACAGCACCATTATTTTCTACCATTTTAATGTTGGCAACACCAGCAAACATAGCGGGTTGTAAAGAAATTGTATTGTGTTCTCCACCAAATAAAGAAGGTAAAATTAATCCTGCTATTTTATATACTGCAAATTTATGTGGTGTTACCAAAATATACAAAGTTGGCGGTATACAGGCCATTGCTGCTATGACTTTTGGTACCGAAACTATACCACAAGTATATAAAATATTTGGTCCAGGAAACCAATATGTAACGGTTGCCAAACAAATAGCAACTAAATACGGTGTTGCAATAGATATGCCAGCAGGTCCAAGTGAACTTTTGGTTTTAGCAGATGATACTGCAAATGCAGCATTTGTAGCGTCAGATTTATTAAGTCAGGCAGAACACGGAACAGATAGTCAGGTTATATTAGTTTCAACCTCTAAAAAAATGATTTCTGCAGTAGAAATGGAGGTAGAAAAACAGCTAGCAGTTTTACCTCGGGTAGAAATAGCAACACAGGCAATAGCGAATAGTAAACTTATTTACATAGAAACGTTAGAAACTGCAATGCAATTAATTAATGAGTATGCTCCCGAGCACTTTATTGTTTGTGTAGAAAATGAAGATTATGTTTTAAGCACAGTTGAAAATGCTGGTTCGGTTTTTATTGGTAATTATACACCAGAAAGTGCTGGTGATTATGCATCTGGAACCAACCACACCTTACCAACAAACGGTTATGCTAAGCAATATAGTGGTGTAAACTTAGACAGTTTTACTAAAAGTATTACGTTTCAAAAAATATCTAAAGAAGGCATACAAGGCATTGGTAATGCCATAGAACTAATGGCAGAGGCCGAAGGTTTACAGGCACACAAAAATGCGGTTACATTACGTTTAAAGAGTTTAAAATAATGAAGAATTTTAACTTAGATAATTTAACTAGGGAGAATGTAAAAGGACTTAGTCCGTATTCCTCTGCTAGAGATGAGTATGTTTCTGATGGTACAGAAATGGTATTTTTAGATGCTAATGAGAACCCGTTTTCTAATGGTGTAAATAGGTATCCAGATCCGCAACAACGTAGTTTAAAATCTATTTTAGCTGGCCAAAAAGGCGTAGCTCCAGAAAATTTGCTTTTGGGTAATGGTAGTGATGAAGTTTTAGATTTAATTTACAGAGCTTTTTGTGAGCCAAAGGAAGATAATATTATAACCTTACCACCAACTTACGGTATGTACAAGGTATTATCGGGGATTAATAATGTAGAGAATAAAGAGGTATTGCTTACAGCAGATTTTGAGCCTAATGTAGGTGCTATATTAGCTACTGCAAATGAGAAAAGTAAGATCTTATTTTTATGCTCACCAAACAATCCTACTGGTAATAGTTTTGCTGCAGAAAAAATGCATCAGTTGTTAGATAAATTTAATGGTTTGGTGGTTGTAGATGAAGCTTATATTGATTTTTCATCACAACAAAGTTGGGTGTCTCAACTAGCTAATTACCCTAATTTAATAGTGACACAAACATTGTCTAAAGCTTATGGTTTGGCAGGTGTACGATTGGGAATTTGTGTTGCATCAGAAGAAATTATATCAGTTTTAAATAAAATTAAACCACCATATAACGTAAACGAATTAACGCAGCAAAGAGCAAAAGAGCGCGTTTTAGATATAGCTTCCGTAAAAAAAGAAGTATCTGATATAATGGCTGAAAAAGATACTTTATCTAAAGTATTACTTGAAGTTAGTTTTGTTGAGAAAGTATATGCTTCTGACGCTAATTTTATTCTGGCAAAAGTTGATGATGCTACAAAAAGATACAATCAACTTTTACAAAAAGGAATTGTAATACGGAACAGAACAACGCAACCTTTATGTGAAAATACGTTGCGCTTTACAGTAGGTACGCCAAAGGAAAATAAGCAACTAATAAATGCGCTAAACCAAATTAATAACTAACCGTAATTCTTTTTAAAAAATTGAATTATAACGAACTATAGAAGATGAAAAAAGTATTATTTATAGATAGAGACGGAACCATAATTAAAGAGACTGTAGACGAGCAAATAGATGCATTTGAAAAAATGATTTTTTATCCAAAAGCATTTACATTCTTGGGTAAAATAGCTAAGGAATTAGACTATGAATTGGTCATGATTACCAATCAAGATGGTTTGGGTACAGATGTTTTTCCGGAAGATACATTTTGGCCAGTACAAAACTTTATTCTAAAATCTTTTGAAAATGAAGGTGTTGTTTTTGATAAGGTTTTTTTAGATAGAACTTTTCCGCACGAAAATGCCAATACGCGTAAACCAGGAACTGGTTTGTTAACGGACTATTTTTCGGCTGAGTATGATTTAGCAAACTCATTTGTTATTGGAGATCGTTTAACAGATATAGAGCTAGCTAAAAACTTAGGTTCTAAGGGTATTTTTATTAATGACGAAACCAATCTTGGTACTGGAGAAATTACAGTAAAAAGAGGAGATTTAGACGATATTATTGCTTTAGAAAGTAACGATTGGGAAAAAATATACGAGTTTTTAAAACTAAAAGACAGAGTTTCTGAAGTTACCCGTAAAACCAATGAAACTGATATTTACATTAATGTAAATTTAGATGGTACTGGAAAAAGTGATATAAAAACAGGATTGTCATTCTTTGATCATATGTTAGACCAATTGGCGCGTCACGGTCAAATGGACTTAGAAATAAAAGTAAATGGCGATTTAGAAGTAGATGAGCACCACACCATAGAAGATACAGCTATTGCTTTGGGAGAGGTGTTTGCGAAAGCTTTAGGAACAAAACTAGGAATAGAACGTTACGGATTTTGTTTGCCAATGGATGACTGTTTAGCACAAGTGGCTATAGATTTTGGTGGTCGAAATTGGTTGGTTTGGGATGCTGATTTTAAACGCGAAATGGTAGGAGATATGCCTACTGAAATGTTTTTACACTTTTTTAAATCATTTTCAGATGGTGCAAAAGCAAATTTAAATGTAAAAGCAGAAGGTGTAAACGAGCATCATAAAATTGAAGCTATTTTTAAAGCTTTTGCAAAAGCAATTAAGATGGCTGTAAAGAGAGATGTAGAAAAAATGGTTTTACCTAGTACAAAGGGAATGCTGTAAATAGCAATAATACTTAAACTTTAAAATGAAAATAGTAATTATAAATTACGGAGCAGGAAATATACAGAGCATTAAGTTTGCTATAAAACGGCTCGGTTTTGAGGCTGTTTTAACAGATAATGTAACTGAAATTCTAGCTGCTGATAAAGTAATTTTCCCTGGTGTAGGTGAGGCCAGTAGTGCAATGAGTAAGTTGCGTGCTAGTGGTTTAGATGCATTAATACCTACTTTAAAACAACCTGTTTTGGGTATTTGTTTGGGTATGCAATTAATGTGTAACGCATCTGAAGAGGGAAACACAACTGGGTTAGGAATTTTTAATGTTGATGTTGTAAAGTTTTCAAACAAGGTAAAAGTGCCACAAATTGGATGGAATGAGATATCAAACTTAAAAACAGACCTCTTTAATGGTATAAAAGAGAATTCCCATATTTATATGGTACATAGTTTTTATGCACCAATTTCTAATGAAACCATTGCAACATCTAATTATGATGTAGATTATAGCGCAGCATTGCAAAAAAATAATTTTTACGGAACCCAATTTCACCCAGAAAAAAGTAGTGAAGTAGGAGAGCAGATTTTGAGGAATTTTTTAAAGTTATAAATTAGTATTTAAAATCTTAAGACTTTTTACTTAGGACATTATACTTTTTTACAAAAAAACAAAAATGAGAATAATACCAGCAATAGATATTATAGACGGCAAATGTGTACGCCTGTCTAAAGGAGATTACAACACTAAAAAAATATATAACGAGAACCCTTTAGAAGTTGCTAAAGAATTTGAAGCTCACGGTATAGAATATTTACATTTGGTAGACTTAGACGGTGCAAAATCTAAACACATAGTAAATCATAAGGTTTTAGAGCAAATAGCGTCTAAAACAGGCTTAAAAATAGATTTTGGAGGCGGATTAAAGTCAGATAGTGACTTACGTATAGCCTTTGAGAGTGGAGCTAACCAAATTACTGGTGGTAGTATTGCTGTTAAAGATAGAGATGTATTTGCTTCTTGGCTTCAGAAATTTGGAGCTGATAAAATTATATTAGGTGCAGATGCTTTGGATGAAAAAGTAGCTGTTTCTGGGTGGTTAGAAGAGTCTAAAGAAGAATTAGTGCCATTTATACAAGAATACCAAAAGCAAGGTGTTAGCTATGTTATTTGTACAGATATTAGTAAAGATGGTATGTTAGAAGGTCCTTCTTTTGATTTGTATTCAAAAATATTAGCATCTTCTGATAAAGGATTAAAACTAATAGCAAGTGGCGGAATTTCAACTTATGATGAATTACCAAAACTAGCAGAAATCGGTTGTGAAGGAACCATAATAGGGAAAGCTATTTATGAAAATAGAATTTCTATGAAACAGTTAGAAAATTTTATATTAAATAAATAAGAACTTAGAATAGCGAGTATAGAAAATAGACATCTATATTCTGTTCTCTTTTTTCTATGATCAATAAAGATTATGTTAACAAAAAGAATAATACCCTGTTTAGATATTAAAAACGGAAGGACTGTAAAAGGTATAAATTTTGTGGATTTACGTGATGCTGGTGATCCAGTAGAATTAGCCGAAATATATGCAAGAACAGGAGCAGACGAACTTGTTTTTTTAGATATATCAGCAACAGAAGAACGTAGAAAAACATTAGCAGACCTAGTATTACGCGTTGCAGAAAAAGTAAATATACCGTTTACTGTTGGTGGTGGAATATCTTCTGTTGAAGATGTAGATATATTGCTGCAAAACGGTGCAGATAAGGTTTCTATTAATTCATCAGCAGTTAAAAATCCGCAACTAATAAACGATTTAGCAGCCAAATTTGGATCGCAATGTGTTGTTGTAGCCATAGATGCTAAAAACATAGATGGCAATTGGGTTGTACACTTGGTTGGTGGTAAAGTACCAACGGAACTTAATTTGTTTGATTGGGCAAAAGAAGTAGAAGAAAGAGGAGCAGGAGAAATTTTGTTTACGTCTATGGATAATGATGGTACAAAGGACGGTTTTGCTAATGAGGCTTTAGCTAGATTATCAACCGAATTAAATATTCCAATTATAGCTTCTGGTGGTGCAGGTACTATGCAACATTTTACAGATACTTTTAAAGAAGGTAAAGCCGATGCGGCATTGGCAGCAAGTGTTTTTCACTTTAAAGAAATTGAAATTAAAGATTTAAAAGAAGAATTAAAAACGAACGGAATACCTGTTAGATTATAATATCAATAGTAAAACGAAGAAAATGACAATAGATTTTACAAAGAGTACAGACGGTTTAATACCTGCAATTATACAAGATGCAACAACTAAAAATGTGTTAATGCTAGGGTATATGAACCAAGATGCTGTTGATAAAACGAACGAAACTAAAAAAGTTACGTTTTACAGCAGAAGCAAAAACCGTTTATGGACTAAAGGAGAGGAAAGTGGTAACTTTTTAAATTTAGTTGATATAAAGGTTGATTGTGATAATGATTCTTTATTAATTACCGTAAACCCGGTTGGGCCAACCTGCCATACAGGTACAGATACGTGTTGGAAAGAAGACAATACAGCTAGTTACGGATTTTTATCTAAGTTAGAAGATATAATTACAGATCGCAAAGACAACCCAGAAAATAAGGACAGCTATGTTGCATCTCTATACAGAGACGGAATTAACAAAGTTGCCCAGAAAGTTGGGGAAGAAGCAGTTGAAGTAGTAATTGAAGCAATGGATAGTAATGATCACTTGTTCAAAGAAGAAAGCGCTGATTTATTATTTCATTACTTAATTCTTTTACAAGCTAAAGGGTATAAATTAAACGATATTGTTGCGGTACTAAAAACAAGAAATTAGTGCACAGGTAATGTAAAAGTAAAGGTGCTGCCTTCTTTAGGTTTGCTAAGTACAGTTATAGTGGTATCATGTAATTCCATTATTTTCTTCACTATAGCTAAACCTAAGCCAGCACCTCTTTTCTTTTCGGATTTATCTAGTTGCTTGTATCTATCAAAAATATAGGGCTGCTCGTTTATAGGAATACCAGCACCAGTATCTGTAATATTAATCTCTACTTTTTTAGCTTGTTTTTTTATAGCTAATGTCACTTTACCGTTTGGTTCTGTATACTTAATAGCATTCTCTATTAAGTTTTGCAAAGCACGCTCTACCATACTAACGTCTGCATAAACAAAGCTGTTTTCATTGGAAACATCCATCTCTAAAGTAATTTGTTTTTTCTCTGCTATTACTTTAAATTTTTCAATTAAATCATAAGATAGTTCTGTAATAGAAAATGGCTCTTTTACAGGTACTACTTGCTCAGATTCTAGTTTAGAATATTCAAATAATTGGTTTATTAAATTTGATAAACGATCTATATTATTATGTGTAATCTGTAAATACTCTTCTTTTTGAGCTTCTGTTAGTGTGTCTTTCTTTATTTGAAGTGTCTCTACGTATCCTTTTAAGATGGCCAAGGGTGTTCTTAGATCGTGAGATACATTGGCTATTAGTTCTCTACGTAAGGTATCTACGGATTGTATTTTATCTATATTACTAACAATAGTATCTGCCATATCATTAAAAGAGTTGGCTAAAATTTCTATATCAGAATTATCTGGATTTTGAATTCTTGCAGATCTGTCACCTTCTTGAAACTTGTTCACGGTGCTAATCATTACACGTAAGTTCTTAGTTAAAAACCAGATACTTAATAATCCAAGTAATGCTGCAAAAACCATAGTTAGTAGGGTAGCACCTATACCTAGCTTAGCAAAATATTGAGATAATAAACCACTACTAATAGCCTGAAACTCTTGTCCTGCAAGAATTATATAAATGTATCCTTCTTTATCTCCGCTTTTATAAGGAGCGGCAGAGAATATCTTTTGCTCTTGCGTATTTCTAGGGTCATCACCTAAAATATAGTTTTGGCCATCTGCTTTTATAAATTCTTTTATGGGAGCTAGAGATACGTGTTTAATAGGCTCGTTGGCATCGTGTTTTAATACTACAGAATAGAGTACAGAACCTTCATTATCTAGTAAATACACTTCAATACTACGGTTAACGGCCATCATGTCATGCATTAAATCTCCAAAAAGAGGCTTGTTAACACTACCATCTTCTAAGAAAGGTGATGCATTTTGGAACTTTTCTTCAATAAGGTGGTTTGCTACTTTTGCATTTACCTTTTGTATCGTAGCTTCATTGTATTTATTGGTAAAATATCCTGTTATTAGAATGTAACAGGCACCCATTAACAAAATAATTAATATAAAGGCAATCCATAATTTTTTAATAAGCTTGGTTCCTAAGACTTTTTTTGATGCTCCCATAATTAAATTTCTTCATTAAATTTATAGCCAACTCCCCAAGTAGTAAGGATATACATTGGCTGTGCCATATTAGACTCTATTTTGGCACGTAATCTATTTATATGAGAATTTACAGTATGCTCATATCCTTCAAAATTATAGCCCCAAATAATATTAAGTAATTCTGTTCTAGAATAGTTTCTTCCTGGATTAGAGGCCATTAAAACCAATAGCTCAAACTCTTTTGGAGATAAATCTATCTTTTGTTTATTGTGTAATACTTTGCGTTTATCAATATCTATAAAAAGACCTTCAAAATTTAAAGTGGTAGAATTATTTTTCTCAGGCTCAGGGGCATCAGATCTGCGTAGCACAGCTTTAATTCTAGCTAATAGCTCACGAATGCTAAAGGGTTTTGTTAAATAATCGTCTGCACCAATTTC
Source organism: Cellulophaga sp. 20_2_10 (assembly GCF_023476645.1). Lineage (GTDB taxonomy): Bacteria > Bacteroidota > Bacteroidia > Flavobacteriales > Flavobacteriaceae > Cellulophaga. Next base: position 237,253 of record NZ_JAMCOJ010000001.1, on the reverse strand, counting down.
TAAACCTAATACACGATCTATTTCTTCAGACTTAGCAGTAAGCATTATAATAGGTGTGTTTTTTTTGGCTCGTAATTTTTTACAAACTTCTATACCGTCCATAACTGGTAAAGTAAGATCAAGTAAAATAAGGTCATAATTGTTTTCTAACGCTAAATTAAGACCAGTTTCCCCGTCCATAGCTTTAGTTGTAGTATACACCATATCTGTTAAGTGGATCTCCAGTAATTGTATAATTTCTGGATCGTCTTCAATAATTAAAATCTGTTTCATAATATGTTTACAAAGAAGTTAATATAATATCACAAAGCTATCACAAACAATAAAAGTTTATTAAGGTCAATGAAATTAAGCTTTAAGCTGCGTTATTTCTATTTAAAGGTAGAAGTTATCACAAATTCCTTACAATATTTGCTGTAAAGTTTACTTTTCTGTGATTTTATCGTCAAAAACATACACTTAATTTGCCTTATAATCTAAAACTCTAATATTATGAAAAAATTACTTTTATTATTTATGGCAACAGCTCTTGTAGTTAGTTGTGATAGTGATGACGACACTAGCGAACCGCAAACAACCAATTTAACAATGGGTATAGATGGTTTAGAAGACCTTGGATCTGACTTTGTATATGAAGGATGGATAATTGTAAATGGTGCTCCAGTTTCCACAGGTGTTTTTACGGTAGACGCTAGCGGTACACCATCTAAAACCACTTTTGCAGTAGATACAGATATCTTAAACCAAGCAACAGCTTACGTATTATCTATAGAACCAGCAGTAGATAATGATCCTGCGCCTGCAACAACTAAATTATTATCTGGTGCATTTGCAGCAGAAACGGCAACTGTTAGTATTACTGACTTAGTAGGCGATTTTTCTAGCGCAAGCGGGGAATTCTTTTTAAGAACACCAACTGATGAAGCAGATGGAATGAATAATGGTAATGACCAATTTGGTATTTGGTTTGGAGTACCTGGTGCACCACCAGCGACAGGTTTAGAATTGCCAGTTTTACCTGATGGATGGGTGTATGAAGGATGGGTAGTAGGTACAGAAGGACCAATAACTACAGGTACATTCTCTGATCCTACGGCACAAATGGAAGATTCTGGAAATCCTTTTAGTGGAGCTAATCCAGGACCTCCAATTCCAGGTGAAGATTTCTTTGAAAATGCACCAACAGGATTTACTTTTCCTTTAGATGTTAGAGGTAGAACAGTAGTTATATCTATTGAACCTTCTCCGGATAACAGTCCTAATCCATTTTTGTTAAAACCATTAGTGGGTGTATCTGGTCAAGAAACTGCACCAACAACACACGCATTAAGTTTAAACAGCGATTCTTTTCCAACAGGTTGGGTTAAAAGATAATTTGTTTTGGTCACAAAAAGAGCCTCTAGATTTCTAGAGGCTCTTTTTGTTATGTTTAATTTGATTTTGTATTGTTTATGGCCATGTATCTAAATCTTCTTCTACATAGCAATCTGTGGTGTAATTACCAATTTTAGCTTTACGAATAGAAAACACATATAAGGTAATTAAGCATAAAAATAAATAGCCTAAAATTATTGCAATACCAACAACTAAAAAGTGACCTGATAGTATTAAATTATCATAAGTACTGTATCCAAAAACAATACTAGTAATATCTACTAATTTATAAGCATAAAAAGCTACTACAGCATAAAAACCGTATTCTAAGTTTCTCATTTCCTTGTCTGGATACTCATTTTCTGTAAGTTTAAACCAAAAAGCATATAAATACACAATGTGTACTGTTGCTAATAAAATAAAGAAATAACTGCTAGGTCTATCAAAATGAAATTTATCTGTTAGTAAACCGTAAAAGTTAGAAAACATAACTAGTACTAATAAAACAACAGAAATAACAATAGATGCTTTCCAAGAAATTTTTAAAGACGTAATTTTCATATCGTATATAGAGTATAAAAGCTAGGGGGCTCTATGCTTAAAGTTTATACAAAAATAGGAGTAGTGTTAAAATTATGTGAATATAATCGCCAAAAAACAAGAATATAAGGGTAAGTGTATTAGCATAGATAAAATGCATTTTTGATCCGATAATAGGTAAACCAAATAACCAAAAAACAGTGTTTTTTTACGATAACCACTCTCTTTTTGTAGCATAATTAGAGAAAAGTACAAGTAAAACAGCTATTATAAGTACAATTAAAGGAAAAATAATAGCGTTAGTTCCTAATACTTTTAAAGTTTTACTCATAAAAAAAGTATAAACATCATTGGCTAAAATTCCTGCCAATGAAATTAAAAAAACTGTTTTGGCTGCTTTTTTACGTATTAGCAATAACATGCTAGCCAATACACCTCCAAAAACAGCTATAGCATAGGCACCAGTAACCCAAGAAGGTCTCTTGTTGTAAAGTTTTTGTATTTCTGGAGAATAATTAGCAAATACCTCGTCAGACATAAAAGATTCAGCTAAAAATGCCATAACTCCCATACAATTCCAAACCAAAGCAAGAACAGCTATAAGCAAGAACCAAGTAGGTATTTTTTTTGATGTTAGATCTGTCATTTTGCTTGGCTTTAATTTGTTAAATTGGATTGGTAAAATACAAAAAAAATAAGTTGTAGTCTGTTTTTGTTTATTTGTATATTTTTGCCAATGTGAAGAAACAAAAACAATATTACTTAATTAGACTGCAATTTCTAGGCTACAGATTTAGTGGATGGCAAAAACAACCCGGATACAAGACGATAGAAGGGATGTTAACCAAAACACTAAAATTTATACTACCAGAAAGACAATGTAAAATATTAGGAGCCGGACGCACAGATGCTAAAGTATCTGCTTTAGATGCGGCTTTTGAGCTTTTTTTAGACGGTGAACCTTTAGATGATTTGGTGTTTTTTAAAAAAGATTTTAATAAAAACTTGCCTTCAGATATTAGAATAACAGCTGTAAAGCATGTAAAAGAAAAGTTTAATATAATTCAACATAGCAAAGAAAAAGAGTACGTGTATTTGTTTTCTTATGGCGAAAAAAATCATCCGTATACTGCGCCATTTATGGCAAACGTGCAAGAAGAACTAGATTTAGAACTTATGAAAACTGCAGCAAAGTTATTTGTTGGCACGCATAATTTTAAAAGCTTTACGGCCAAGCCTAAAGAAAACGGTAAGTTTATTAGAACAATAAATTCGTCCGAAATAAAAGAGAATACAATACTTACAGCTAATTTCTTCCCCGAGAACTCATATGCTTTTCATATAAAAGGAGAAGGTTTTATGCGCTACCAAGTACGTATGCTAATGGGTGCTTTAATTCAGCTTGGTAAGGGAGAAATAGCTATTACAGAAATAGAAAATGCTCTTAAAATAGATAGTGCTATAAAATTTTCCTACGTAGCTCCAGGATCTGGTTTAATGTTACATAGTTTAGATTTTAATGATGGTGTTTAGTCTATTAAGCATCATCTAATTAAATCTTAATCAAATAAGCCAGAAGATAAGTATCTATCACCTCTATCACAAACAATAGATACAATAGTACCACTTTCTAGTGTGCTTGCTAATTTTATAGCGGCAAAAGCTGCGCCACCGCTACTAACACCAGCAAATATGCCTTCTTTTTTAGCAAGTAGCAGTGTTGTTTGTTCTGCTTCTTCTTGACTAACATCTAGTATAGTATCTACTTTAGATGCATTAAATATTTTTGGTAAATATTCTTGTGGCCATTTACGAATTCCAGGTATTTTAGCACCATCTTTTGGTTGCACACCTACAATTTGTATCTCTTTATTTTGTTCTTTTAAATAGGTAGAAGTCCCCATAATAGTACCTGTTGTGCCCATCGCAGATACAAAATGAGTTATTTTATGGTCAGTATCTTTCCATATTTCTGGCCCTGTAGTTTTGTAATGTGCTTTCCAATTATCGTTATTGCCAAATTGATTAAGCATTACGGCTCCTTTTTTAACTTGATTTTCGGCATAATCTCTAGCTCCTAGAATACCAATATCTGCAGGAGTCAAGGTTACTTTTGCACCATAAGCGCGCATTGTTTGAATGCGTTCTATAGTAGAACCTTCAGACAATACAATCTCTATATCTAAGTCAAAAATACCTGCAATCATAGCTAAAGCAATACCAGTATTACCACTAGTGGCCTCTACAAGTTTGGTGTTTTTATCTATATCGCCTCTATCTAGCGCACTTTTAATCATATTATAAGCCGCACGATCTTTAACACTACCACCAGGGTTTTGACCTTCTAACTTAAATAGAAGCTTAACATTAGGATTCGTGTTTAAAACTTTAGATTCTACTAGAGGTGTATTACCTATTAAATCTAGAATACTATGATACATTATTTGTAGTTTTAATTTTAATTTCTGTTTTGTGAAACACTTTAGAATTAGCAGGTATAGAGCTTGTAACCCAGGCATTACCGCCAATTATTGTGTTTTCTCCAATAACGGTATCTCCACCTAAAATAGTAGCATTAGCATAAATTGTAACATTGTTTTTTATGGTAGGGTGTCTTTTTGTTTGTTGCAAACTTTTAGCTACAAATAATGCGCCTAAAGTAACTCCTTGGTATATTTTTACGTGATCTTCTATAATAGCAGTTTCGCCAATTACAACACCTGTGGCGTGGTCTATAAAGAACGAACTTCCTATTTGCGCGCCGGGGTTTATGTCTACACCTGTTAATCTATGTGCATATTCTGTCATTAAACGCGGCATTAGCGGAAAACCAATCGTGTGTAACTCGTGGGCCAATCTATAAATAGCAATAGCGTAAAAGCCAGGGTAAGCCATATAGACTTCTTCTATAGATAAAGATGCTGGGTCACAATTAACAATAGCTTCAGCATCTAAGTTTAGTTTTTTTAATATGTTGGGTAACGTTACAACATAACGATCCCATATTTTTTTACACGGTTTGTCTACTTGCCAGCAAGCAAGATTAACCAATTCATCAAACTGTACTTCTAATAACTCTAAGTTTTCTTTAACAGGAGTCTGTGTGTCAAACAAAGTATAAAAAAGCTTTTGCGTAAAAACCTCTGTTTTTTCTTTTAGACTAAAGTTTAAATTGGGTTGTTTTTTGTGTAACTCAATTTCGTCAATTACAGATTTTAGTGTCATATATAATGAATTCAACTATCAAAATTAACCATTATTTCTATAAAAAAACTTCTAAAAACCGTTAACTTTAGCATAAATAATATATTAGTAGGATTTTTATGAAAAATGAGGTTATATCTAAAAATACATTCGATTTTTTAAATAAGTTGAAAGAAAACAACACAAGAGAATGGTTTTTAGAGCATAAAGATGAGTTTAAAGTTGAAGAAAAATCATTTAAAGATTTTATTTTGGCTTTGTTGGAAGAATTAAACTTACACGACGATATTGAAAAATCTAAAGTATTTAGAATCTACAGGGATGTACGTTTCTCTAAAAATAAAACACCATACAAAACACATTTAAGCGGATCTTTTGCTAGGGCAGGAGCTAGACTTAGAGGTGGTTATTATGTGCATATAGAGTCTGGCAGTAGCTTTATAGCAATTGGCTTTTGGGATCCAAACAAAGAAGATTTATTTAGAATTAGAAAAGAGTTAGAATTGGATGCATCTGAGTTTAGAGAAGCTATTTCTAATAAAGAATTTAAAGCTATTTGGGGAGAATTAGAAGGCGATGAGTTAAAAAGAGCACCAAAAGGTTTTGATGTAGCGCATAAAGACATTGATCTTCTACGTAAAAAACAATACGTTTTTACCCGTAAATTCACAGATAAAGAGGTATTGTCTTCTAATTTTTTAAACACTATAAACAAGTCGTTTGCCACAGTTAGACCATTTTTTGATTTAATGAGTGATGTGTTAACGACAAACCTAAACGGCGAATCTATTTTAGACTAAAGTTGACTCTTCAAAAAATTGAAGCTGATCTTTTAATCTCGTAACAGCCATAGACATCATGCGTTTATTTAGGGCTGATGAATTTTGAATGTAAATTTGATATTCTTCCACCGTAAATTGACCTATAATTATGCCTTTTAGAGCGTTCCTAAACTTACTGTCTTTTTGTACGGCATTATCTATATACTCTAGTCTTTTATCTAAAACTAGTGTGTAAAATTTATTTTTGTGCTTTTTAATGTAGTTTTTAAAAACAAGTAAGAGTAAATCGTTTTGCAATTTAAGAATAGGCCTAATAGTTTTGTTCTGAAAAAGCTCATTAGTACTAATTCCGTCTACTATTTTAGTAGTTTTTATTTCTGGCCTAATACGCAAGAGGTCTGTAGATCTTTGGTTCATAACTAGTGTTTTATTAAAGGTACAATATCTAAGAGAGTCTAAATTTTAGGATTAAATTAGTTTTTAACGTGGTTATGAACATTTAGTATAATACATTTAAATTATGAAGTTTGGTAAAGTAATTAACCCAGAAGTAGTAGATTTTAAATTACCATTAGATCATTTAGATACTGTTACAGTGTTAGAAAGAGCTAAAACAGATACAGCATTACAAATTTCTGTTGGTTGTGCAAAATGGAATAAGCAAGATTTAAAGAACTTTTATCCAAGAGGAACAAAAGATGAATTGGTGTACTATGCATCGCAATTTAACTCAATAGAATTAAATGCTACTTTCTACAGGTTTTTTCCTAGAGAGCAATACCAAAAATGGTATGATAAAACACCCTCTAATTTTATGTTTTTTCCAAAAATAACGAGTGAAGTTAGTCATCTTTATAAATTAGACACTACCGTATATCCTATTTTAGATCGTTATTTAGAAGCTACATCGACCTTAAAAGAGAAACTAGGAACTATTTTTTTACAATTGCATTCTAATTTTGATCCTAAAAACTGGAATAAGGTTGTGAAATTTGTAAAATATTGGCCTAAAGAAATTAAACTTGCAATAGAATTTAGGCATACAGATTGGTTTAATGATGAAAATACAGCTCGGGAATTATATTATTTATTGCAAGAGAATAATATAGCGAATACCATTGTAGATACTGCTGGCAGAAGAGACTTGTTGCATATGCGCTTAACAAATAATGAAGCTTTTATACGTTTTGTTGGAGCAAACCATAAAAGCGATTATGATAGACTGGAGGACTGGGCAACTAGACTACAATCCTGGAAAGAAAAAGGACTTAAAAACATTCATTTTTTTGTGCATCAGAACATGGAATTAGATTCCCCATTATTATCGGCTAGTTTTATTAGCAGTTTAAACAAAAAAGTTGACTCTAATTTAAAAATTCCTAAAACTTTGTTAGATACTAGTCTAACCCTATTTTAATAGCTAATTTTGTATTCTAAATCGTAATATTATGAGATTTCACAGTAGAAAATGGGTAAAACCAGGGGATTTAAATGCTAATAAAACACTTTTTGGTGGTAAAGTTTTAGCATGGGTAGATGAAGAAGCAGCATTGTATACTATTATACAGTTAGAAAATAAAAAAGTGGTTACCAAGTACATGTCAGAGATTAATTTTATGAGCTCTGCAACAGAAGGTGACATAGTAGAAATAGGTATTGAGGTTGAAAAATTTGGAGTTTCTTCTTTAACATTAAATTGCGAAGTACGTAATAAGATGACAAGAGAAACTATTTTGACTGTCGATAATATTATTATGGTAAATCTAGGTCCTGATGGCAAACCAAAACCACACGGAAAAACAAAAATAGAATATGTAAAAGACAGACTGGCACAGTAAATAAGACCAGTTAACATTCTTTTAAAGCCTTTGTGACATGTCACAAAGGCTTTTTGCATTTAAATATCTGATTTTAAACAAGTTAATTGGATTGACTTAAATTGAAAGTGGATTTTGGTATTTCGTATTTTAAATAGATGAAAAACCAATAAAAACGGTTAATTGATGCAGATACTAGAAGGTATACTTACAAATAAGGCTATTTCACAACAAAAAAAGATACATAGATAACATTTAATTGTTGATGCTTCTTTAATTACTGAGTTTTACCGTAGTATAAACCAATATAGTAATGGTTTGCAGAAAATATTAATGTAAAATTTCCCCCAAATTGAAATTGAACGACCTACATACTTCATTATCTAATTTGCAAGAAAAACTAACTCGTTTTTCTTTTGACGAATTATCTGCAAAGGAAGCAGATTCATTCAGGAATGCATTAAACAGTTTTAAGTCTTTACTAGATTATAAGAATACCATAAACGGTAGTCTAAATAATCCTTGTAGCTCTAACACTATTATTGATAGTAAAACAGAGCTAGAAGAGACACAGCAAACATTACAAAGTCTACTGGTTACTGCAGCAAATAAAGAGATAAACGTTCCCCTAAATGGCATTCTAAAATTTTCTGAGAAACTATTAAAAAGCAACTTAACTATGGAACAAGAAAAAATAGTAAAAGAGATTCAGACATCGTCTAGCAATATCTTAACTGTATCTAAAGACATTATAGACTACACAGGAAATGATGCAATAGGCACTAACGAAAGCACAACCATTAAGTTTCATACTATAGTAAAGGATGTATTATTTTTATGTAATGCTTTAATTTTAAACACATCATTAAAGCTAGATTACACTGCGGCTAATACTATTCCAAATGATCTTATTGGGGATCCTTCTAAGTTGTCTCAGATTCTTTTAAATTTAGTTGGTAACGCGGTACAAACTACACAGAAGGGAGAAATTTTAGTTGTTTCAAAATTACAGCAAGAAACAGAGGATAAGGTTTTTATAGAATTTACGGTTACAGATACTAGTTTTGGAATTTCGGATGATAAGTTAGACACCGTTTTTGATTTTTATAGTCAAGATAAATCCAGTATTGGGCTTGGTTTAAATGTGGCTAAGCAATTAATAGAATCTATGGAGGGTACTATTTCTGTATCTAGTAAAGTAGATGTAGGTACCATGTTTACATTTATGTTGCCGTTTAAAAAACCAGAAGAACCTACTAGATCTTCACTTTCTAAAGGTATTGCAGATATGCAAGTTTTAATTTTTGAGGATAATATGTTAAATCAAAAGTTAATAGAACTTAAACTTAAAAAATGGAATTGTAAAACCTTTATTACAGATAACTGTAATGTTGGTTTAGAGATTCTAGAAAACAACCCTATAGATATTATTTTAATGGATCTTAGAATGCCAGGTAAAAATGGTGACCAAATAGCTGAGGAAATTAGAAATAACAATGACTTAAGGGTGAAAAACACGCCAATAATTGCTGTTACAGCAGATCACGATATAAGAACTAGTACCGAATTTAATATCTCAAATTTTACAGAATTTTTACTTAAACCCTACACCTCTGACGAGTTACTTAGTACCCTGTTAGAACAAATTGAAAATAATGCCAATATGGAAACATTAACAAGCAATCATATAAATGACAAAGGAGAGGTTCCTAAAATTAATCTCACACCAGTTTTAAACGAGTGTATGGGAGACATAGGAATGCTACAGGAGCTAATTAAGTTGTTTAAAAACAATGCGCTAGAATTTATAGGTAAAGCTATTGTACATATTAAAAATGAAGATTATGAAGGTCTAAAATTTTCTACTCATAAAATAAAAGCTGGTTTAAAAATGATGAAGACTGAAGCTTTACATGATACTGTGCTTGAAATGGAAAATGCTATTAAAGGTGATATAGATGTAAAACATCTTAATTTCTTATACAACTGTTTTATAGAAGAGTACCCAGTAATAGATCAACAATTAGATGATGAGCTGCTAAGATTAGCACAAGAGGCATAAAATAAAGATGTATGAAAAAGAGATTATTGCTGGCTGAAGATGACGAATTACTTTCTTCTTTATTAAAATTTAGATTAGAAAAAAGTGGCTATGCTGTAGATGTAGTTGTAAATGGTAAAGACGTAAAAAAGTATCTTACAACCACTACTCCAGACCTTATAGTTAGCGATATTATGATGCCTTACATGTCTGGTATAGAACTTATAGATTATGTAAGAAACGAGTTAAATTCTAAACTACCCATAATTATAATATCTTCTGCTGGTAATGAGGAAAATGTACTAAATGCTTTTGAAATGGGAGCAAACGATTTTTTGTCTAAACCAGTTAGTCCTCCAGAATTATTAATAAGAGTTGCTAGAGTTTTAAAAAGCGCTTAATTGCTAAAAAATGATCATTAATAATGTAACCTACTTAACTATAGCACCAAAAATTGGTGTTGGGTTTTTATGGATATTAGCGATTATTTTTGCAGTCATAACAGCACTATATATTGCCATAACATTTTACACAAAAAGTAACTTAACATTTAAGTTACAACGAAAAAAAATAAAAAAGAGAGAGCTAGGTCCTATTGTGAGCGAGTTTCTTTTTTTTGATGAAGAAACTGCAACCTTAGAAGATAAAAACAATTACATACGTCTTAAAATAAAAATAAGACAAATGCTTAAAAATAAGCGCAATCGTAAAGTTTTATCAGAAGTATTAGTAGAGTTAAGTCAAGATTTATCTGGAGAAACCTTAAAGCAATTGCATAGTTTATATGTTAACTTAGGCTTAGATAAAGACGCATTAGAAAAACTAAAAAGCTGGCGTTGGTATACCATCTCTCAAGGTGTACTAGAGCTAACACAGATGCAAGTAACAGATTCTTATAAAAAAATAACCAAGTTTGTTAATGGTAGCAGGGGAGTTTTACGCAAACAATCCGTAATTGCAATTGTATCTTTAAAAGATGAAGGAATAAACTATTTCTTAGATACAACACAATATAAAATTTCAGAATGGCAGCAACTTAAGCTATTAGAGATTCTTCAGAATAAGAAAAATTACGACCCACCTAGGTTTAAAAACTGGTTGTTTTCTAAAAATACAGATACCGTATTGTTTGCTTTGCGTTTGGTTAAATATTACAACCAAAGTGATGCTAACGATTCTATTATACAGTTAATTAGACATAAAAATAATTTAATTAGACAAGTTGCAATACAATGTGTTAGTGAGTTTAATTTGGTAATCGCAAGGGCGTCGTTAAAAAAAGTGTTTCATAGTAGTACAAACGATTCTAAACTTTTAATAATTGAAGCTTTGGAAAACCTTGGTTTTAAAGAAGATGTACAATTTTTAAACACAATAGAAGATCGTAACGAAGTATTTGCTGTTAAGAACAAGGCTTTAGCAGCTATAAATAGTTTGTTGCCAGAGAACGACTTAGAATTAGAAGGTTTAGAAAATATTGATACTCAAGAAATTTTAGCAAAGCCAACAAAGGCAATTAATCCTCTAGAAGTAACAATTACGCCTAGAACCGAAGTAGAAAAAGATGTAACATCTGCAATAGATCAATTAATAGCAAATACAGAAGAACTACCTGTCCAAGATGATACAGAAGAGGTAACAGAAACAATAGATTTTACTTTGGGTGATACCGATGTTATTGTTGAAGATGTACCTCTGGACGATATAAAACATTTAGAATTTATAGAGTTTTTAGAATCTAAAAAAGAAAGTATAGCGATTGATAATGTTAATGCTCTCTATAGCAGCCTAGAGAAGAACAAAACAGAAGAAGGGGTAGCGGAACTTAAAAAGGTTGAAGATGCTTCTAAGACGATAATTTTTAACAGCCAAAGTGTATTTAAGAGTTTATATGATGTTTGTGATACAGAAGCCAAGCTTATTCTTTTAGATGAAATTGCAGCTTTAGGAGACCAAAAAGAATTACAGTTGGTCACTGATTTATTAGAAGCTCCTGAACTAGAAATTAAAAAAAAGGCAGCTATAGTTAAAGAAATTATAGAAGCAAAATTGCAACTCAGAAAAGAGAAAGAAAACGCTGTAAGTTTGGATGTAAACACCACAAATACAGTAGAACTATCTGATGTAACGTATAACGACATTTCTGGCCCAAAAATAACACCTAGCACTATAGCGGTACTCGTTAGTAAAACAGCTTTAGACAAAGAATTATTATCCTTAGAGTTTTGCTTCTTAGAAGAAGGTCTAATGGATAAAGCAGAGGATGAACTTAATTATTTTGATATCAACTTTAAGCTATCAGAGGAGTTTTACAAAAAAAAGCACAATTAAATTATGCCATAGAAATGGCAACTTATGTTTCAAAACGATTTTTTTACAATTGTTGTAGACTATATAAACATTATATTTTTAATGTTTACCATAATTCTGTTTGCGGGGTATACCGTAATGGGGTATTTGGCAACCAAGCATACTTTACATTACCGTAGAAAAAATAGCTTTGGAGATTTATCTAAAGTAATGGCTTCTCCATTAGCTCCAAGTATTACCATTATTGCACCGGCTTACAATGAGGGTTTAAATATTGTAGAAAATGTAAGATCGTTATTATCTCTGAACTATGTAGATTATGAGGTAATGGTTGTTAATGATGGTAGCAAAGACGATACATTAGAAAAAATGATTGTTGCTTATGAATTAGAAAAAATAGAGCAAAGAATAGATCCTAATTGGCAATGTAAACCCATACGTGGCATCTATAAATCGAAACAAAAAGCATTTTCTAAACTAACAGTTATCGATAAAGAAAATGGCGGTAAATCAGATGCTTTAAACACAGGTATGCAACTATCTAACAATAGGTACGTTGGCTGTATAGATGTAGATTGTTTATTATTGCCAGATGCTCTATTACATGTAGTAAAATCATTTTTTCAGCGATCAGAAAAACGAGTAATTGCAGTTGGCGGAGTTATACGGGTGGCAAATTCTTGTATTATAGATGGTGGCGAATTGGAAGAAGTACGACTGCCAAAAAATTGGTTGGCTAAATTTCAGTTATTAGAATATACTAGATCTTTTATTTTAGGCCGTATGGCTTGGGGTAGTATAGATAGTTTGTTAATTATCTCCGGAGCATTTGGTTTTTTTGACCGTGAAATAGCTTTAGCTGCAGGTGGTTATGATACCAATACGGTTGGTGAGGATATGGAAATTGTTTTTAGAATGCGTAGATATATGCACGAAAGAGATTTACCGTATACAGTAGAATACATTCCAGACCCTTTATGCTGGACAGAAGTACCAGAAGAAATTAAAATATTTGTAAACCAAAGAGATAGGTGGTCTAGAGGCAATTTAGAAACACTTACAAAGCATAAGGATATGTTTTTTAATCCAAAATATGGTAGACTAGGCATGCTTAGTTATCCCTATTGGTTTTTTTACGAATGGTTGGCACCATTATTAGAGTTTTTTGGTTTTATATCAATTGTTTTATTTTACTATTTCGGTATTTTAAACTTTAAGTTTTTTGTTGCCATTACTGCTGCTGTATTTTCCTTTTCTGTAATGTTTTCTTTTTTTGCTATTTTCTGGGAAGTTTATGCATACAATCAATACAAAGCAAAAGATATTTTTATACTAATGATTTTTGCCGTTCTGGAACCTTTTATTTTTCATCCAATAGTAACATTTTCTGCCGTAAGAGGTAATTACAAGAAGTTATTTAAAATAAAGTCTGGCTGGGGTACAATTACCCGTAAAGGATTTACTAAAGCTGCTTAATAATGAATGCAACTATAGCAAATACAAGTCCAGATTTAACCTTAAAGCATTATACAAGGTTGCTAATCTCGTTTGCTTTTGTTTTAATTTTATTGTCTCTTTATCAATATATAGTTTTATTTAATAAAGGTATTATAGACAGTATATTAAGTATAAGTTTTTTGCTTAGTATTACACACCATCTTGGCTACACTGCATTTGTTGGCTTATTGCTTGCAGTTCCTTTTCATTTTTTAGAAAAATCTAAATTTTATAGGGGATTTAGATGTACACTTTTTATACTTATTGTTTTACTTTCTATAGAGTGTTTTCTACTAGTATATTACACAAAAATGTATACCCCATTGGGAGCAGACATTTTAGAATATAATTTTAATAGTATTAAAACAGCAGCATTTAAAAATATAACAATTCCGTTTTTACTGTTGTTAATGATTGTGATTGTGGTGTTTATTTTTTATGGAACGTACTTAATTACAGCTAAATACTACCATTATGTAAACAAGATGTTTCCGTTTACATTTTTTCTGCTATCTATTTTTATTGCTAATTTGTTTATGGCGGGTCAACCTATAAATCAGAATAAAACCCAGTACTTAGCAGTTAACTTGTATGAAGATTACTTAGAGGACGATAGTTATTTAGAAAATAGAAACAACCCTCCGTATCCTTTATTAAAAAAGAACGCAACCAAAGATGTATTGGGGAGTTATTTCAACTTAAAAAAGCAAAAGCCAAACATTGTGCTTATTATGGTAAATGGTCTTGGGAGCAATTTTATTGGCACCAAAGCTACGTACAGAGGATTTACTCCTTTCTTAGATTCGTTAGCGCAACAATCTCTCTATTGGAAAAACTGTTTAAGTACAACTGCAAAAGATTTTGGAGCTGTACCAGCAATTACAGGCTCTTTACCGTACGGCAAAAAAGGATTTATGGAGTTATCCAGTCCTGTAAATAGGCTAACACTGTTTGGTATTTTAAAAAATAATGGGTACACCACAGCTTATTTACAAGGCACAAACAGCTCGTTTAATAATTTAGATAATTTTGTACAACAAGAGCAGGTAGATTTGTTGCTAAATCGCAGCTACTATGGAGCTAATTATTCTCTTTCTCCTACAGACGATTCTGGTCATTCTATAGGCTATCCAGATAAAGAACTGTTTAAAAAAAGCTTTAATACCAACCGAAACAGTTACAAACCAAGGTTAGATGTCTTTTTTACAACCTCTACAGCAGAACCATTTTTAGTGCCTAATCAATCTTTATATATAAATAAGGTTGAAAAAATTGTTGAACAATCTAGGCTTGTAAAAAGCACTATAGAACGCATAGAAGATCATAAAAATAGGTATGCTAGTTTATTGTATGCAGATAATGCAATACAGTATTTTATACAAGCTTATAAAGCAAAAAAAGAATATAGCAACACTATTTTTGTAATTACGGGCACTCATAATTTAGCACCTGTAACAACAAATAATCAATTACGTAAGTTTCATGTTCCGTTGCTAATATACAGTCCATTATTAAAAAAACCTGAAACTATAAAAGGTGTAACATCTCATTTAGATATTGCTCCGTCTTTAGTAAGTTTATTGGCAAATAATTATGGTATAAGTGTACCTAAAAAAATAGCTTGGCTGGGAGAGGAGCTTAGTACTACCAAGCATTTTACAGCTACAAGAGATATACCTTTAATGCGCACTAAGAGCCAGATAAAAGACTACATACACAACAATTATTTTTATACCTCTGGTAGTGTTTATAAGTTTGATGAACGTCTAAATCTAACGCAAACTACCAATGACACTGTCAAGGACTTACTCGTAAATTTTAAATCTATAAACTCCTACGTTACTAGGTATAACAAGCTTATTCCTGAAAACTTAGCAATTTTTAAAGTCAAGAAAGAAGTGTTTTCTGAGGCCGACAAAATATGGTTAAACAGTATTCTTAATGGTCAGAGTTTTGGCAGTGCCTATAAAACGGCTCAAAACCTAGCATTTAAAGGAGAAACAGACAAGGCTTTGCGTATTTGTAAGTATATTTTAATAGAAATTCCCAGTCATATAGATGCAAAAATTTTAACAGGCAGAATAAATGCTTGGAATAAAGATTATGTTGAAGCAGAAAAAATACTTAGAAAGTGTATTTCTCTAAATCCCAGTTATGCAGATTCTTACAAAGCCTTACTTGATGTTTATTTTTGGTCTAATCAAAATGAAAAGAGTATGGAATTAGAATTTCTAATTAAGAGAAATAATATAGACGATAAACAAGTAGCTATTAAATTAAAACGAGCTTATACAGAACTAGCAAAAAAAACGTTATAAAATAGCAAGTCAACTTAACCACATTTACCACTGTATGAAGTACCAAAAGTACATAACTCTAGTATCTCTAATTCTTTTTGTTTTCACGGGCTTTTGCCAGTCTAAAGAGTATACAGGAGATCCAGACGCTTCATTTTTACAGGCCCGTACTTTAGCTTTTGCAAATAAGAGAATACAAGCAAGGGACACTTTAAAACGTATTTTATCTAAGTACCCCAAATACACAGACGTAGAAAACCTATTGGCAAAGACCTTAACTTGGGATGCTAAGTATGATGAAGCTAGGTTGCATTTTAATAACATAACGAGTAGAGATAAAACCAATTCTGAGGTTTGGGTTGCCGCAATTAAAAATGAATTGTATGCTGAAAATTACCAAACAGCCTTGGGATTATCAAACAAAGGACTATTATATTTAAACAATAATAGAGATCTTATAAATCTAAAAAATGAAGCATTAATTGCAATAAATTCAGAACCGGATATACTTCAAACTATCCCAACAGAACAAATAATAGCTAAAAACAAAACCACTAAAAATGCTATTTTATTAAGTGCAGATGCGCACTCTTTTAATACGGTTTATGACCCTATGTATTTTGGGAGTATAGCCTATAAACGCACCACTAAGTTTGGCGCTATACTACCGACTATAAATTACAGCAATAGGTTTAGTACAGACGGATTGCAATTTCAGGTAGATGCGTACCCTAAGCTTTCAAAAAAAATGTATGGGTATGCTAGTTATGCATTTTCTAATGCTGTAATTTATCCAAATCATAGAGTAGGAGCAGAAGTTTACAAAAGTCTACCAAAGTCATTAGAAGCCTCTATCGGTGCTAGATATTTACAATTTAAAGGTAAAGATGCTACCGTGTTAACTGCTTCTATTAGTTGGTATCCTGGTAACTATTATGTATCGTGGAGACCATATGTTAATCCAAGTGGTGGCTCTATTAGCTTTTCTAATAGTTTTACGGTCCGTCGCTATTTAAAGGATAAGAACAATTATCTAGGTTTTCAATTTGGGTTTGGATTTTCTCCAGAGACCACACAGCTTACAGAAAACAATGTATTATTATCAGAGTCAATCTTTTATTTAGAGTCCCAAGAAGCCTTATTAACCTACAATTTTACAGCAAAAAGCAGTAAAAATATAGTTGCTACAAGTATTGGTGTAACAAGACAGGAGTTAATTTTTACACCAAACGAGTTTTATTTAGCAGTTAGTGGTGGTCTAAAATATCAATTTAATTGGTAACTATATTAAACATATCGTTTCACAACAAAAAAGAATAAGTTCACCACATTTAGTTGTAACATAAGTAGTGTTTCTTTAGTTTTATAAAAGATTAGAAACCCAAATAACCTACTTATTATGCTATACGATACATACGGAGAAGAATACCTAAACTTCTTACATGATTTAAATGAAATTTTAAGTCTAAACGAGTTAATAGAATTAGATTATATATAAGTTTCTAATCAATTTATTTAAGTTAAACCCAAAATCTTTTGTCATGGCAAACCCAAACAACTCGGCTTATTTATCATTTGTAGAGAGCCTAAATCAAATTTTATCAGAAATTAATGTAACCAAACTAAATTATTCTTAGTATTTACTACATTACTGAAAAAAAAGCATAAAAAAAGGAGCAACATAAACGTTGCTCCTTTTTTTATACTCGAAAAATAAACTATCCTAAATATGTTTTTAAGATTTTACTTCTAGAGTTGTGTTTTAATTTACGAATTGCTTTTTCTCTAATTTGTCTAACACGCTCACGTGTTAAATCAAAAATCTGACCTATTTCTTCTAAAGTCATAGAATGTTTATCTCCTATACCGTAGTATAATTTAACAACATCTGCTTCTCTAGGTGATAATGTTTCTAATGCTCTATTAATCTCTGTATTTAAAGATTGGTGCATTAATTTTTCATCAGGATTAGGAGATTCTCCGTATTTAATTACATCATATAAGTTAGAATCTTCACCTTCTTTAAAAGGAGCATCCATAGAAACGTGTCTTCCAGAATTTTTCATCGACTGCTTTACCTCACTAACAGACAATTCTAATTCTTTTGCAATTTCTTCTGCAGAAGGTGGTCTTTCGTGAGTTTGCTCTAAATAAGAAAATGCTTTTTTAATTTTATTTATAGAACCAATTTTGTTTAAAGGCAAACGTACAATTCTGGACTGTTCTGCTAAAGCTTGTAAAATGGATTGTCTAATCCACCAAACGGCATAAGAAATAAACTTAAAACCTCTAGTTTCATCAAATCTTTTAGCAGCTTTTACCAAACCAACATTACCTTCGTTTATTAAATCGGGTAATTTTAGACCTTGATTTTGATATTGTTTAGCAACAGAAACAACAAATCTTAAATTTGCTGTAGTTAATTTTTCTAATGCAGCCTCGTCGCCTGCACGTATTTTTTGAGCTAACTCTACTTCCTCATTTGCAGTAATTAGATCTATTTTGCTGATATCTTGCAGGTATTTGTCTAGTGATTTTGATTCTCTATTTGTAACCTGCTTGATAATCTTTAGTTGCCTCATATATCTGTTCCGTTAATTTAAAGTTTAAAGGTACAGTATACATTTTAAAATGTTATTTTCCAAACATTTAACATTATGTTTATACATTACTTATGAATAAATTACTTACTTTTTTTTAAGATCAATATTTAACTACCTACTAGACATCTATATAAATAATACCTTTCGTTTTTATTTTATTTGGTAACTTTCGAGAATTATAGATGTTTGTATGAGTAAAAGAGCTTTAAAAAAGTATTTGTCAGAATTAAAAAAGCGAGAATTAGAAGAGCAATTATTGAGCTTGTACGAGAAGTTCCCTGCTGTTAAGGCATACTATAGCTTTGTTTTTAACCCTAAAGAAGAAAAACTCGTACAAGAAGCTAAACTAAAAATAGGAAACGAGTACTTTCCTGTAAAACGCAAAAGACCAAGAGCGCGTAGATCTGTAGCTCAGAAATACATTAAAAACTTTTTATTGTTAGGTGTAGATGCGCCTTTGGTGGCAGATGTTATGTTGTATAATATAGAAATTGCTCAAGAATTTGCACAGCATAAAAATGTACCAGATGCATTTTATAAAAGCATGCTTAACTCTTTTGAGCAGGCGGTACAATACATTGCTGTAAATTCTATTTTACCAGAATTTAAAAACAGAATTGTACTAATTTATACCGAAACACAAGATAAAAACTGGATGTATGCAGATGGTTTCTCTAGAGCTTTAGACAGTATAGATTAATCTGCTAACCGTTATTTTGTCCGTTTTTTTATCAATTTTATGGCCATAAGTTTTATTAAGGCACAAAAATCTCCTAATTTAGCAAGGTTTATTTTTAAACTTAAAGTCGTTTTCTACGATTAATTACAAAATAGGTTATCTCATTTGGAAGAGCATAAAACAACTACAGAAAAAACATTATACGACTATCAAGAAGAAGATCTTAATAAAATATTCACCTATTTTGAAGAGAATCCCGATGGTATCAATTTACTATATCAATTACCTACTGGTGGCGGAAAAACTGTAGTTTTTTCAGAAATTGCTCGTAGGTTTATAGAAGAAAAAAATAAAAAGGTTGTTGTACTTACACATAGAATAGAGTTAAGTGCACAAACATCTAGAATGCTAGATGGTTTTGGTGTAAAAAACAAGGTTATAAATAGTAGCGTTAAAGACCTTAACGACCAAAATGGTTACAAGTGTTTTGTAGCCATGGTAGAAACGCTTAATAACAGGCTACAAGAAGATAGTGTTGAGCTAGAGGATATTGGCTTGGTTATTATAGATGAAGCACATTACAATTCTTTTCGTAAGCTATTTAAGTATTTTAAAGATTCGTATATATTAGGAGTTACGGCAACACCGCTTAGTTCTAATATTAAGTTGCCAATGAAAGATAATTACAAAAAGTTAATTATTGGCGAGTCTATAAAATCTTTAATTAAACGTAAATTCTTATCTAAAGCAAAGCAATATAGTTACGATGTTGGTCTTAAAACCTTAAAACTAGGTATTAATGGCGATTATACAGTAAAGTCATCAGATGAGCTATATAGCAACCAAACTATGCAAGGCAAGTTATTGTCATCATACGAGGAATTATCAAAAGGTACTAAAACCTTAATATTTAATAATGGTATTAGCACCTCTTATTATGTGTATGAAACCTTTAAAAAAGCAGGTTACAACGTACGTCATTTAGACAATAAAAATTCAGCCTCCGAACGTAAAGAAATTCTAGAGTGGTTTTCTACTACTCCAGATGCAATTTTAACCTCTGTAAGTATACTAACTACTGGTTTTGATGAACCTACGGTAGAAACTATTATTTTAAACAGAGCAACAAGATCGTTAACCTTGTATTTTCAAATGATTGGTCGTGGTTCTCGTTTTACAGAACATAAAAACGAATTTACAGTTATAGACCTTGGTAATAATGCGAAGAGATTCGGTTTATGGAGTGAGCCTATAGACTGGCAAGAAATTTTTCATTTTCCAGATTTTTACCTAGAAAATATTAAGAATGATGAAGAAATAGAGCGCGATTTTGTTTATGAAATGCCGCAGTCTTTACGAGATGAGTTTTCTAAATCTGATAATATATTTTTTGATATTAAAGCGGAATATAAAGATGCTTTTGCCAAAGGACTAAAATCAAAATCGGTCTTAGAAAAAAGTATAGAGCAGCACGCAAAAATATGTGTAGAGAATAGTGAAGATGTTTTTGATGCGCGTATTTTAGCAAAAAAATTAAAAGAAGAAATACAATACCGTGTTAGGCAATACTCGTACTGTATAATGAATAACACTAAGAACTATAAAGAGTGGTTAGAAGAGGACTATGAGCGTAAATTACGATTAAGTATCTCGCAGAAATTCTCTTCTAAAATGTAAATTCTTCAAGCGTGAAAAATGTTTTATTTATTGGTTTTGTTTGGCCGGAGCCTACTACCACAGCTGCTGGTGGCCGAATTATGCAATTAATAAACTTTTTTAAGCAAGAACAATACAAAGTTACATTTGCAAGTACAGCGGCAAAGTCTATCTACTCTGTAAATTTTAAAGAGATAAATGTTTTAGAAGAAAAAATAGTATTAAACAGTACTAGTTTTGATGATTTTATAATAAAATTAAATCCGGATATTGTAGTTTTTGATCGGTTTTTAACCGAGGAACAATTTGGCTGGCGTGTGGTACAAAATACACCTAATGCCATCCGTATATTAGATACCGAAGACCTTCATTTTTTACGTAAAGCAAGAGAAATAGCATTTAAGAATGGTACAATTCAGGTTTCGGAATCAGATTTAAAATCACAAGAAATAACAAAGCGAGAAATAGCAAGTATCTATAGATGCGACTTTTCTTTACTAATTTCTATGTATGAAGAAAAGCTGTTACAAGAAAACTTTAAAATAGATACTAACATACTCCTTCGTTTGCCATTTATGTTAGAAGGTTATACGACCACTAATTTACCGCGATTTAAAGACAGACAAGACTTTGTGTGTATTGGTAATGGCAAGCACAAACCTAATGTAGATGCTGTTTTATGGTTGCATAAAGAGATTTGGCCTTTAGTACGCAAAGCATTACCTCATGCTAATTTACATATTTACGGTGCCTACCTACCACAGCAAATTACAGAAAAACACAATCCTAAAACCGGATTTCTAGTTCACGGCTGGGGAGAAGATGTAAACCAAATTATGCAACAAGCAAAAGTAAACTTGGCACCTTTGCGTTTTGGAGCAGGTATAAAAGGTAAATTAATAGATGCAATGTATAACGGCACTCCTAATGTTACCACACAAATAGGGGCAGAGGGTATGCACGGTAATTTGCCTTGGAACGGAGAAATTACAGATACAGTTGCTAATCTTGTAGCTGCAGCAGTAGAATTGTACACCAATGAAACGAAATGGTTACAAGCACAAAAAAACGGAGAAGAAATTTTAAAAACATATTACGCTAAGTCTAATTTAGAAATAGAATTATCTAATAAAATTAGTACTTTGCAAAAAGATTTAGAAAAGCATAGAACTACCAATTTTATTGGTAGTTTGTTACAGCATCATAGTATGACGAGTACAACGTATTTATCTAAATGGATCGCTGAAAAAGAAAAGAACAAATAAGATATCTGTCACATTTTTTAATTCTATTTTAAGATGTGTAATCCTAAATAAAAAAACAAGATGAAAAATATTGAGTGGAAAGTAGCTCAGGAGTTTGAGGATATTACGTATAAAAAATGCAATGGAGTAGCACGTATAGCATTTAATAGACCAAATGTACGTAATGCATTTAGACCTAAAACTACAAGTGAATTATACAAAGCATTTTACGATGCACAAGAAGACACGTCTATAGGTGTTGTTTTATTATCTGGTGAAGGACCTTCTACTAAAGATGGTGTATTTTCTTTTTGTAGTGGTGGAGACCAAAAAGCAAGAGGACACCAAGGTTATGTTGGTGAAGATGGAATGCACAGACTTAATATTTTAGAAGTACAACGTTTAATACGTTTTATGACTAAAGTGGTTATAGCCGTAGTTCCAGGTTGGGCTGTTGGTGGTGGTCATAGTTTACACGTGGTGTGCGATTTAACTTTAGCGAGTAAAGAACACGCAATTTTTAAGCAAACTGATGCAGATGTAACTAGTTTTGACGGTGGTTATGGTTCTGCTTATTTGGCAAAAATGGTTGGACAAAAAAAGGCTAGGGAAATTTTCTTTTTAGGTCGTAATTATTCTGCTCAAGAAGCTCTAGATATGGGTATGGTAAATGCTGTTATATCGCATGACGAATTAGAAGATACTGCGTACGAGTGGGCTCAGGAAATATTAGAAAAGTCGCCAACATCTATAAAAATGCTAAAGTTTGCAATGAACTTGACTGATGATGGTATGGTTGGTCAACAAGTATTTGCTGGTGAAGCTACACGTTTGGCATATATGACCGAAGAAGCAAAAGAAGGGCGTAATGCGTTTTTAGAAAAACGTAAGCCTGACTTTGGGAAAAACAAATGGATTCCTTAAAATAAGGTTTAAGTGTGTAAAATAAAAAAGAGTCTTACCAATTAAGCTAAGACTCTTTTTTTGAGAACACTATATGAAAATGAAAATTTTTTACTCTTTAACAACACGGCTAAAGTATAGTACCTTTGCCTTTTAATAAAATGTATGTTGTTAACATAACTTTTATTGTTGTGTAGCTTTGCAATTAAGTTGTAAGGTTATTTAAAAAAGAGAAATCAGCTAAAAAAAATATAAGATGTCGTTTAAAAAAATACATCCAGAATTAAAAGAAGCATTAGAACGCTTAAAAATTACAGAACCATTACCTTTTCAAAAAACAATTCTTTCTAAAATAAAAGGAGGAGCTAGCCTTTTTGCTTTAGCCCCAGAAGGATCTGGTAAAACAACAGCTTTGGTTATGAGTACGTTGCAAAAACTAAATTGTGAGGAGTTTGAGGATGCTCCACGCGCTTTAATCTTTGTAAAGGACAAACAGGCTGCATTAGATTTAAAGGCTGAATTTGATAGGTTTACGTTTAGAATGTCTGTACGTACGTATTGTGCTTATGAAGAACAAGGTATGGACGACCAAAGAGATGATATTTATGACGGTGTAGATGTTGTTATTGCGACACCTAAAAGATTAAATAGAATTTTTTATACAAACGGAATAAACCTAAACAGACTAGAATTATTTATAGTTGAAGATGCTGAGTTTTTAATAAAACCTAGCTTGTTTTCTGAAGTAATTAGAACACCAGAGAGTATAGATAAGTGTCAGTATTTAGTTTTTGGGACTAAGTTTGATGATCGCATGCAACGTATGCAAGATTCATTTATGGCTTCTGCACAGATTGTGAAGTTGTAATTTACACTAAAAATTTCTTCTTAAACCGACCTTCGAAAATCTACTTTAGCTTTAAATAATATTTTCTTAGGTCTATTTTCTAAATAAAACTTTGTTTAGAAAAATGTTGTTTTTCAGTTGAATTGATATTATTCCTTCAGTGATTTTCAATATTTCATTAACATATATTTATATTTTAAATAACATATTTTTCTTTCTTTTCATTGTTTAATTTCTTTATAATTGTAGGAATTTTAATCTGAAAAATAAATTAAGAAAAGAAGGGTTGTTTTCTAAACCCTATTTTAAATAGTATATATGATTTTAAAAAAAACAATCCTAGCTTTATTGTTTACTGTAATTTGTTTGACAGTAAGCTCTCAGAATATAAAAGAATTTATTACTGCTAAAGTTGATTATTTTGTTCAAGTTCACATAGATAAAAATAAAAACAGATATAAAATTCAAGAGAAGTACTCTCCAGGATTGGTTGCAAGAGGGGAAAATATGGCTTCAGAAGTTGATTTTTCTTTAGTCTTTAATGATTCCACTTCAGTATTTTACCTGGAAAAAAAGTTGTTCTCAGACAACAGAGCGGCTAAATTTGTACTTAGAAACGCCAGTTACTATGGTCGTATAAAACAAAATACAAGTAATTATATTACCGAAGAATTAGAAGAAGATTTTGGACGATTCTTAGTTTCTAGGGAGTACCAGAATTGGGAATTACAAAATGAAAGTAAAGTTATAGGTGAGTATACCTGTTTTAAAGCCACAACATTCTGCACAACCACCAACCCGAAGGGAAAAATATTTAAACACAATTTTACAGCTTGGTATACGCCACAACTCCCTTATAAGTATGGTCCTGCAGGCTATGGTAATTTACCTGGATTAATAATTGAATTGCAAGGAGATAATTTCACTTATGGTGTTAAAAAGATTCAATTTTATGGGGATGATGAAAAAAGTAAAATAAACGAAATGCCTAATCTAAAAAGACTAAAATTAATCTCAGAAGAAAAGTTTGAGGCATTGGCTGAAATAGATGAGAAGCGTTGGCAAAAAAAGCATAATTAATAAATTTAGAATATGGCTGTGTCTAAAAAATAAAATTTTGTTAGGAATTATAAATAAGAAACTCAGATTAGTTGATTGTACAGGTTTTATCAGTGAGTGTGATTAGTTTTCATAACTCTAAAATGTTATTCGAAAAATGAAATTTAAAATTATCATACTTCTTTTTTTATTGAAAAATATAGTTGTTTTTTCACAACCAAATATACAATATGCAAAAGCTAAAGTTACATATGAAGCAAAGGCTTACGTTAATAAAAATATACTAAAACACAAAGTACTATTAGAATCTTTTCCTGAGGCAGCTCCTAAAATAGAAACAATAGCATCGGAATTTGATTTTTCATTAATTTTAAATGATTATTCCTCCGTTTTTTACTTAGAAGAAAAATTATATTCCGATAATCTTGCTGCTAAATTAGCAATCATACATTTGAACTTTTATGGAATAATTAAGCAAGAATCTGAAAATTATATTACCGAAGAATTAGAAGAAGATTTTGGACGGTTCTTAGTATCTAGAGAATACCAAAAATGGGAATTACATAATGAAAGTAAGGTTATAGGCGAATATACCTGTTTTAAAGCCACAACATCTTATACCACAACTAACCCAAAGGGAAAAGTATTTAAACACAATTTTACAGCTTGGTATACGCCACAATTACCTTATAAGTATGGTCCTGCAGGTTATGGAAATTTACCTGGGTTAATTATTGAATTGCAAGGAGATAATTTTACTTACGGTGTTAAAAAGATTCAATTTTATGGGGATGTTGAAAAAAGTAAAAAAAACAAAATGCCTAGTCTAAAAAGACTAAAATTAATATCAGAAGAAGAATTTGAAGCATTGGCCGCTATGGATGAAAAACGTTGGCAGGAAAATCATAATTAATATTTTTTTTATACAAATTAATGAAATTTAAATATATACTCTCTTGGGTTGTCTTCTTAATTTATAGTCCTTCAATTCTTGCGCAAGATAATATAGTAGTAAAAGGTAAGGTAACAGATAGTCTGCAGCAACCTATAGCTAATGCTACACTACTAGCCAAACCCCAAGAAGAAAAAGCTAAGGTAGTATATGCTATTACAGATAAAAGTGGTTTTTACACGCTTCAATTACTAAAAAATGAAATATATAAGATAAGTATATCTCATTTAGGTTATAATGCAGTACATAAAACTGTAACTTTTACAGAAGAAAACTCCAATTATAATATTCAACTAACAACTAAAGTAGAAAGCTTAGATGAAGTAGTAATTAATTACAAATACCAACCCATAGAAAAAAACAAAGACACTATTACTTATAACCTAGATGCCTTTACCAATGGTAATGAGTTTAAAATGATAGATGTTCTTAATAAACTACCAGGTATAAGCGTAGAAGATAGTAGTATTAAAGTACAAGGCAAAACAGTAACCAAATTGTTAGTAGAAGGGAAGCCTTTTTTTGACGGTAGCACAAAATTAGCTATTGAAAATATCCCGGCAGATGTTATGGCTAAAATTGAGATTATATCGGACTACAAAGAATCTAAATTATTAAGAAACCTTGCTGATAATGAAGATTTAGCTTTAAATGTGGTTTTAAAAGAAGATAAAAAAGACTTTGCTTTTGGGGATATTGAAGCTGGTTTAGGCTTTAATGATTTTTATAGCGTACATAGTGCTTTGTTTAAATATAACCCAAAGTCAAATATCAGTTTTATTGGCGATATTAATAATTTTAATAATAGTAGCATTAGTATTAGTGATTTATCACGTTTAGTAGGTGGCACTAGTAATCTATTTAAAAGAAGTAATTTATCTAGAAGTTTACTGAGTTTTGCAGGAAACAATCAAGAACGCTTTGAGTCTACAACACGATTTTCTGCTTTAAATTTTCAAAAAGAACTTAATCATAAATTAAATATGACAGGGTATGTAATATACTCAAACAATGATATTGCTAATAAATCTGCATCTGTAAGGGAGTATATTGGGGAGGAATCTATATTTGAAACTAGAAATGATTTTGGTAAGGCAGACAATAGATCTACATTAGTTAATTTAAAACTAGATTATAACCCTAATAAAAAACAAAAATGGATTTATAATATTAATTATTTAAATAGTAATTCTGACTATTTTAATGAGTCTATATCAAACGTTGAAACTACAAATCAATTTTTGACAAAAGTAAAGGGTAGCAACGGTAGCTTTACTCAGAATTTAGAAGGCTATTTTAAACTAAATGATAAACACACAATGGGTGTAGCTTTATATCATAATGTTATCAACTCTAACTCCACAGACAATTGGTTTAGTAATGCTATTTTTTTAGATGATTTTTTACCTGTTACAGAAACTACAGATTATCAATTAAATCAAAAGAATGACCTTAACTCTCAAAATTTTAATTTTCTAATTAAAGACTACTGGCTTGCCAACAGGTATTTTCATTTGTTTTATCACGTTGGTTATAATTATAAAAACTCAAGATATATAAATGATATTAGTCAAATTTTCCCTGATAATTCTTCTTCATATTTTTCAGAATTAAGCAATAATAATCCTGTAATACTTTCAGATTTTAATTCTGGGCTTGGTGTAAAAACTAAAACAGGAAAGGTTGAATTTATAGTAGAAGCAAAACCACATTATTATAGTTTTGAAAGAGCACAAGTAAAAAGCACTAATTTCTTTATTGAACCTAAATTTAGTGCAAAATATAAGATAGAGGATGATATAGATTTAGATTTTGAATATAATTATGCAAACAACTATTTAAATGACACTAACTATTTAAGAAATTTAAAAATAACAGGATTTAGCTCTCTGGCACAAGGGAATCCCAACCTTGAAGATGAGCGCTCTCACAATTTTAGTCTCTACTACAGTAATTACAAAAACATAGATAATTTCTTTATTGATGCCTCAATAGATTATAGTATTATGAACCCTGTAAAAAATAATAGTATAATACAGAGTGGTATTAACCAATTAAGCACTCCAATCTTGCTTAATTTACCAGAGAATAATTTAAGTTTTAATACCGAGCTAGGGCTAATATTTGGAAAAACCAGTTTAGATTTTGGGGTAGATTTAGATTGGCTAAAGTTTAACCAAGTTATTAATGAAGACATAACTAGTATAAATTCTTTTGAATATGGCTTAAGTAGTAAATTAAGAATGAAGTTAAATAAGAAAACACAGCTTAATTTAAAATATAAGCATAATGGGTATAACGTAAACTCAGATGAAGATTCACGCTCTACTGAAGACATATTTTCTTTAGATTTTGATAGTAAGTTTTTAAAGAATTTTATTTTTAAAACAGATTTTTCTACACATTTAGTCAAAGATTTTAGTGACAAAAATCAAAATTACACCTTGCAAAATTTATATTTAGGCTACACTAAACCAAATAGTAAATTTTCATATGGTATAAAATTTAATAACATCTATAACAATGGTATTATAGTACGTACCTCTTTTAGAAATAATTTATTTTCATCTAATCAAATTTTCACACTACCACGGGTATTTTTATTTGAGTTGAAATACAAATTTTAATTTAGTACTATTTTATAAATCGATTTCTGTTTTTTATCAATTAAAAAATGACTAGCATTTATTCACTAAAATAATTCTCTCTACAAAATTATTTAAGACTTATATATAAACGGACACAGTAAGCACTATCATTAAAAATATAGTTAAAATAGCAACCAAAGGCCATACAAATTTTAGCCATTTATTATAGCCAACTTTTACAATAGCTAAAGAAGCCAAAATTAATCCAGTTGGATTAATAAACTTAAACAAGCCCATGCCATATAAATAAGCATTCACAATCATTTCTCTACCAATGCCTGCTGTGTCTGCTAAAGGCGACATAATAGGCATACTTAAAACAGCCATTCCTGATGTAGATGGTATAAAAAATGAAAGTCCGCTATACACCAACATTACAGCGTTAATAAAAATTCCTTTCTCCATACCGCTAGTAACGCTAGATGCATAATACAGTAATGTATCTCCAATAGCACCATCTTGCATTAAAACGGTAACACCTTTGGCAATACCAATAATAAAAGCAACGCCTAAAAGATCACCTGCGCCCTTTACAAAAGTATCTATAAACTGTGTTTCTTTAATTTTAGCTATAAAACCTATAACAATAGATCCTATTAAAAATACGGTAGTCATTTCTACAAACCACCAGTCTAAACTAGATACTCCGTATACCATAACCACAAAACACGCTGTAAAAACTAGTAATATGAGACGTAACCTTGCTGTTAGTTTTAAATCTGTTTTTGCAGTGTCTGAGCCAAATAAATGCGCTATTTCTGCTTTTTGATCATAGATAATAGACTTGGTAGGATCTTTTTTAACACGTTGTGCATATCTTGTAATGTATACAATACAAATAACCAAACCTAACACTAAAGTAATAAGCCTACCATCTATACCAGATGTCCAATTAATACCAGCAGCATTAGAGGCTATTATAACACTAAACGGATTAATTGTAGACGCTAAAGTTCCTATACAAGACCCAATGTAAATGGATGCCAAAGCAACCATAGCATCATATTTTGCAGCTAAGAAAATTGGAATTAAAATAGGGTAGAAGGCAATAATTTCTTCCTCTAGCCCAAAAGTAGTCCCGCCTAAAGCAATAAGACAGGTTACTAAAATTATTAATATATATTCCTTTCCTTGTAATTTATTGGCTAACCAAGCAATTCCGGCATCAAAAGCACCAGTTAAATTCATAATAGCAATTAAACCACCAATAATTAAGACCAAAAAAATAATATCTGCGGCTTCAATAATTCCTTTTATGGGCGACTTAAAAAAAGCAGCAACGCCTTGTGGTTGTGCTTCAATTTCTTTGTACGTATCTGGTATGCCTATAGGTTTTCTAATATCTCCGTTTTTAAATTTTTCTAACGGAATATTAATATGTAATGAGGTAAGTGTCTCTTGTGTAGCTGGCACAATTATAGATTTTTCACTACTATTTCTTGTAAATGTAGAATCAGATTCATTGTACGTAAGCGTATCATATTTACCAGCAGGAACTACATATGTTAACACAGCTACGAGTGCTGCAATTACTAATAAAATGGCTTGGGCAGAAGGGAATTTTAATTTTTTCAATGCGATTATTTTTTCAAGGGTTTAAAGATAGTATTATTTTAGTGGAATAATTAGTTTTGACATAGAATGAAAACAAGTATACCAGAGAGTTGGAGTCCAATTATTTTACCAGAATTTGAAAAAGAATACTTTAAGGAGCTGATCTCTTTTGTAACTTCTGAGTATAAAAATAATAAGTGTTACCCGCAAGAAGAAGCTATTTATGCTGCTTTTAATTGGAGTTCTTTTAAAGACACTAAAGTTGTAATTATAGGGCAAGACCCGTACCACGGTACAAACCAAGCTAACGGCTTGTGTTTTTCTGTTAAAGATGGTATTAAGCATCCGCCATCATTACTAAATATATTTAGAGAAATTGAAACCGATGTAGCTATACCATATCCAGAAAGTGGCAATTTAGAACGATGGGCCAAACAAGGCGTACTACTTTTAAACGCTACATTAACGGTTAGAGCCCACGAGGCTGGTAGTCATCAAAAAAAAGGATGGGAAACTTTTACGGATACCATTATTAAAAAAATATCTGACGAAAAGGAAGGTGTAGTATTTTTACTTTGGGGCGGTTATGCCAAGAAAAAAACGAAATTAATAGATGCTAAAAAACACCATATTTTGGAAAGCGGACATCCATCACCATTAAGTGCAAATAGGGGGTATTGGTTTGGAAACAAGCATTTTAGTAAAACAAATACCATTCTAAAAAATAACAATAGTAAAGAAATAGAATGGTAATTGTATATTCTAGTTTATGCTAAAATAGACTTGCTATCTAGCTTTTTATCTATTAAATCTAAAGATAATAAAGTGTCTTGTACTTTTTCTAATGTTTTAGTGTTTAGTTGTGACTGACTCCAACGTGTTTTAGACAGCCATTCTTGTATATCTTCTAACTTTTGCTCGTATCTATTGGCTAAGGTTCTGTCTATACTTGGTATGCTCTTAAACTCTTCAGAATATAAATTAATTACTTCTAGAATATGTTCTAAAGTACCAG
The DNA here is from genome assembly GCF_023476645.1 of Cellulophaga sp. 20_2_10. Lineage (GTDB taxonomy): Bacteria > Bacteroidota > Bacteroidia > Flavobacteriales > Flavobacteriaceae > Cellulophaga. The sequence goes on along the minus strand of NZ_JAMCOJ010000001.1, from coordinate 206,231 downwards.
GGTTTTCTGCAATAAAACGATCTGTAGCAGCAATTACAAAGCAAGGCCAAGGTGTAGGGCAATCTGCAACTCGTCTAAAAGTGCCGTCGTCTACCAAAGGCTTTGTGGTAAAATGTTCCCACATAAAATAATCTGCAGTACCTTCTGTTAAACTAGTAACAGCGCCATCTAAATTATTTATAATTTCAAACTGTAATTGGTTTGTATCCCAACCATTATTTTGTGCATTTACATACGCCATTAAGTGACTACCACTACCAAATCTACTAATTGCAGCTTTGGTATTTATTAAATCTTCAATGGTTTGGTGTTTGCTATTTGCACCAACGTGAATTCCCCACAAAAGGGGAGTAGCTATATATTCTTGTACTATTTTTGCTTTAGTACCAGCAGTTATACTTTTAACCAAACCTTCGGTAAGTATAACTGCAATATCTGTTTCGTTATCTGCTAACATTTGGCACATTCTTCCTGTACCTTCAGGAATGTCTGTCCATTGTACATCTATACCACGATCTTTAAAAGCATTTTCTTCTAAAGCTAAATGCCATGGAAGGTTAAAATGTTCTGGTACTCCAATAATTTTTACTGTTTTCAATACTATTATGTTAGCTTGTTAAGGGTATATTTTATTAACTCTTCTACAGTTTCTCCGGGTGTTACAGAGAATTCTTCTGTGGCTCTATTGGCTAAGATTGCATTTAATGATAATGCATTGTGCCCCAGTAATTTGGCTAAACCATAAATCCCTGAAGTTTCCATTTCCAGATTGGTAATCTTTAAATCGTTGTATCTAAAAGCAGCAATTTTGTTATTTAACTCGTTATCCTGCGTATTTAAACGTAAAACTCTTCCTTGAGGGCCATAAAAACCAACATTTGTAGCGGTAAACCCTTTTACAAACTTATCTGAATAAATCTTATCTGCTAATTCTGAGCTACAAGTAACCACATAAGGCATAGATTTTTCTTTTGCCCAATTTGTGTGCGCTACAAAAGCAGCTTGAATTTCTGGATGCTGTACGTGTTTGCTGTCGTAAAACTGTAATAAGCTATCTAAACCAATAGCATATTCACTCATTAAAAAAGAATTTATGGGAATATCTGCTTGTATAGAGCCAGAAGTGCCAATTCTAATAATATCTAGAGTTGTTTTTTCTTCTTTAATTTTTCTAGTCGTAAAATCTATGTTTACCAAAGCATCTAGCTCGTTTAAAACAATGTCTATATTATCTGTACCAATACCCGTAGAAACAACAGAAATACGTTTTCCGTTAAGTACACCTGTATGTGTAATAAACTCTCTTTTACCTTTCTTTAATTCAATGGTATCAAAATATTTAGACACTTCACCAACACGGTCGGGATCGCCAACAGTAATAATGGTAGTTGCTATATCTTCTGGTAATACATTCAGGTGATAAATGCTATTATCAGCATTTAAAATTAACTCCGATGGACTTAATTGCATATTATAATTTAAGGATTCTATCAGTAGCAGTATTATATAAAAAATTATACTTTAACGCGCCACCTAAATAAACGTCATTATCTTGTATACAAGAGTAATAACTTGTTTGTTGATCTAATATTTCTTTTCCTTTTTTAGTTAGTTTAACGGGGTTAAAAGAGCCAAATAAAGGTTTTAAAGAGGTAATAATTTTTTGATATTGAATATCACCAAAACCATAATTGTTATTCGCTACAAGCAGCTCTCGTAACAATTCGTCTTTTGTTTTTGGTTTCTTGGTTGATGCAACCTGTAAAAGATTATTTTCTACTGCATTTAAACCATTTTTAATAGAAGGGAAGCGTTTTAAATGAAGATCTATAGCTTGTTCTAAGTATGGAAATCTGTATTTAGAAAAATCTGTTAAGTTCTCTAACCTAATAGGATTATCACTACAATACAATTGCCAAATATAATCTGCGTATTCTATATCATCTTGACGTAAAAATATACGTTCTTCATAATGGGCAAGCAATTGGTCATCTGCCAATTCAGTTAAACTATGCAGTTTTGTTTTACCTTCTACTTTTCCGGTACAAACAATAGATATTTCTGCATACCTGCGATGCATTTTTAACCAACTGACTACAGCAAGCATATTAATCTGACAAAACAAATCATAATCAAACCATAAAACAATTTTATCTTCTTGCTTGTGGTTACATAAAGATCTGTATTCCTTTAGAGTACGATCAATAAATTTTGCTTTTGTTACTTTATAGTTTTTGCTTAAAAAATCGAACCTCGTTTTCCAGAAAGTTTCACTACCCACGTTGTTTAATGTTGGGCCTTCGCACAACATCTCATTCCAAGTGATAATGTCTCCTTTTATAGGTAAGTTTTTTAATCTATCTGTAAAGCTATCTCCGTTGGTTATATGTAAGATGGATCCCATAGTAATTTTCTAGATTTGAACTATTAAAATTACATTTTTATCTAAATAATCAAAAAGAAATTAACACTTTTAACCGCCAACACGTTTTACATTAAAACCTTTCTCTTTTAAAATCACCATTATTTGGTCTCTGTAATCACCTTGAATAATAATACTATCGTTTTTAAAACTACCGCCAACACTAAGCTTTTGCTTTAATTCCTTGGCTAATAATTTAAAATCTGCATCTGCTCCAGTGTACCCTTCTAATATGGTAATTGGTTTGCCTTTTCTTTTCTCGTACTTACAAATTATGGGATCATCTTGCAACCAAATGTCAGTTTTTGGTGCTTTTTTTTCTTGTTCTTTAGAAGGTTCATGATCTGGAAAAAGGTTTTTTAGCTGATCTTGTAAATCCATTTTTAATATGTATTGGTTGTTCTTTTAATTGGGATGATGCGTAATTATTTTAAAAAGAAAACAACTAAACTATTGATGTACTTATACCAATATATTTAGTTGTTTTTATGCAGTGTATTTGGAAGAATTATGCTTTAATAAGTCCTAATTCTATTAATCTTTCGTGTAAAAACTCACCAGCAGTAGTATCATCAAACTGTTTTGGGTTGTTTTCATCTATACAGTTCTCTAAACAATTTAGAGGCATCTCACTAACAGGATGCATAAAAAACGGAATAGAGTATCTAGACGTTCCCCAAAGCTCTTTTGGTGGGTTAACCACTTGGTGTATCGTAGATTTTAATTTGTTGTTTGTTAACCTAGATAACATATCGCCAACATTAATCATAAGTTGATCTGGACGCGCAATAGCATCTACCCAGTCCCCATTATGATTTTTTACCTGTAAACCTTTACCGTGAGAACCCATTAACAATGTAATAAGGTTAATATCTCCGTGAGCTGCAGCACGTACAGCATTTTTAGGTTCATCCTTAATTGGTGGGTAATGTATAGGTCTTAAAATAGAATTCCCATTTTTAATATAATTATCAAAATACGTTTCTTCTAAGTTTAAGTGTAATGCAAGAGCTCTAAGTACATATTTTGCCGTTTTCTCTAACATTTTATAGGTTTCTTCACCAATAACGTTAAAATTAGGCTGTTCTTGAACTAATACATTATCAGGATATTCTGCTGCTAATTTAGGATCGTTTTCTACATACTGTCCAAAATGCCAAAACTCTTTTAAATCTCCTTCTTTTTTTCCTTTTGCATGTTCCTTACCAAAAGAAGTATAGCCACGTTGACCGCCAATACCTTCAATTTCATAACTATCTTTTAATTCTTGAGGCTGATTAAAAAAGACTTTAATTTCTTCATATAAATCTGCCACTAACTCATCAGACAAAAAGTGACCACTTAAGGCAACAAAGCCTATGTTTTCAAAAGCACTACCAATTTCATTAATAAACTTTTGTTTTTGCGTATTGTCATCAGATAAAAATTCCTGTAAATTGACACTTGGAATAGAACTCATCGTTTAATATTTTTTAGATATTCAAATTTAATAATAATCTAACATTCTTTGATAAATTATTGATTTTTGTAACAACATCTCTTCTAATTTGTTACTTTTATTTCTCAATTTATAAAATTTTCCGCTAAATGGAATTCAATACCGAAACTATTTCTTCAGAAGAGCAGTTATTATTGTACAAACGTATGATAAAGCCACGTTTAATCGAAGAAAAAATGCTTATATTATTACGTCAAGGCAAAATTTCTAAATGGTTTAGTGGCATAGGACAAGAGGCTATTTCTGTTGGTGTCACTAGCGCTTTGCAAAATAACGAGTATATTTTGCCAATGCACCGTAATTTAGGGGTCTTTACTACAAGAGACATTCCTTTATATAGATTGTTTTCGCAATGGCAAGGAAAAGCGAACGGATTTACAAAAGGTAGAGACCGTAGCTTTCATTTTGGTACACAAGAGTTTAACATTGTTGGGATGATCTCTCACCTTGGTCCGCAATTAGGAGTTGCAGATGGTATTGCTTTGGCAGACAAGCTAAAAGACAATGGCAAGGTAACAGCAGTGTTTACGGGAGAAGGTGCTACTAGTGAGGGCGACTTTCACGAGGCATTAAACGTTGCTGCAGTATGGCAATTGCCTGTTTTATTTTGTATAGAAAACAACGGTTATGGCTTATCTACGCCTACCAAAGAGCAGTATTTTTGCGAGCATTTGGTAGACAAAGGTATTGGCTATGGTATAGAATCTTACCAAATAGACGGTAACAATATTTTAGAGGTGTATAGTAAGGTAAATGAATTGTGCGAGAGCATTAGAAAAAATCCTAGACCTATATTAATAGAGTTTTTAACCTTTAGAATGCGGGGTCATGAAGAGGCTAGTGGTACAGCTTATGTTCCAGGCAGTTTGTTAGACGAATGGGCTAAAAAAGATCCTATAACGAATTACGAAACGTTCTTAAAAAGTAAAAAAGTTCTAGATGATGATTTAATTGCTAGTATTAAAGCAGCAATTAAGACCGAAATAAACGAAAACTTACAACTTGCTTTTGATGAGCCTAAAATAAGTTCTACTATAGAGAATGAGTTACATGATGTTTTTAAACCATTTAATTTTGAAGAAATAAAACCTGTAGGCATAGAAAAAAATATTCGTTTGGTTGATGCTATTTCTGAAGGCTTAAGACAAGCGATGGAAAAGTATGAAAATCTTGTAATTATGGGACAAGATATTGCCGAATATGGTGGTGCTTTTAAAATTACCGATGGTTTTGTGGCCGAATTTGGTACAGAACGCGTACGGAATACACCAATTTGTGAGTCGGCCATAGTTTCTACTGCAATGGGCTTATCTATTAATGGATACAAAGCTGTTATGGAGATGCAATTTGCAGATTTTGTAAGTAGTGGTTTTAATCCAATTGTAAACCTATTGGCTAAATCTCATTACCGTTGGGCAGAAAAGGCAGACATTGTAGTTCGTATGCCTTGCGGCGGTGGCGTTGGCGCGGGACCTTTTCATTCCCAAACAAATGAAGCTTGGTTTACAAAAACACCAGGTTTAAAAGTGGTGTATCCTGCTTTCCCTTATGATGCTAAAGGTTTATTAGCAACAGCAATAGAAGATCCAAATCCGGTATTGTTTTTTGAGCATAAAGCCTTGTACAGAAGCATATACCAAGATGTTCCAGAAAACTATTATACACTACCACTAGGTAAAGCAAGTCTTTTAAAAGAGGGTAGTGCGGTTACTATTGTAACGTATGGTGCAGGTGTACATTGGGCATTAGAAACCTTAGAGAATAATACAGGTATTAGTGCAGATCTTTTAGATTTAAGATCACTAGCACCTTTAGACACCGAAGCTATATATGCGTCTGTGCAAAAAACAGGTCGACTTATTATTTTACAAGAAGATAGTATGTTTGGTGGTATTGCAAGTGATATTTCTGCAATGGTAATGGAAGATTGTTTTGAGTATTTAGATGCACCAGTTAAGCGTGTAGCAAGTATAGAAACACCAATACCGTTTGCTAAAGATTTAGAAAAAGAATACCAACCAAGAGAACGATTTGAGCAAGAACTAAAAAAACTGTTAGCGTATTAAAAGGCTAACAGTTTTTTAAACAACATTAAAATGTTGTCAAAAGCTAAAATGGAAACACATTACTAATGCGTTTTCATTTTAGCTTTTCTTTTTTCTAATTGTCTACTTAAATCATCTACACTAGATGTAATAGCTGCTTCATATGATGCTTCACTAGATTCCGAGAATAATCTTGGTCCAGGAGCACTTAAACGCACACCAATTACCTTACCTTTTTCTGGTGAGCTTGTATTCTCTTTTTTAAAGAACACATCTGCACTTACAATAAAGTCGTACTTATTAAAAAGTTTATCAATTTTCTTAGCTATTAATATTTCTAAGCGGTTACTAGCTGTAACCCCGTCGTAGTGAAAGTTTATGTTCATAGGTCAAATGTTTTTCTTTGTTTGAAGGTACATATAGTACACGAAAAAATCAAATGTTTAAACCTAATATTATATTAAAGTTAAAAGATTAGTTCTAGGTTCATATTTAAGACTTTCTAAATTAATAGGTTGCATTTTTAGTAAAAAACAAAAAAAGCGCAGCTTTAACAGCTGCGCTCGTAAAATTTGATAGAAAAATAAGATCTATTCTTCCTGTAATTCTAGACCTACAATAATATTTGTAGTCATTTCTTCTTCTGTTTCTTCATCCATAACAGTCTCACTTTCGTAAGAAATTACAAATGTTTTTCCTTTTAAAGAATCATCAGATAAATCTTGTTGTTCTAAAGCTTCTGCGCTAATGCCTTGAAACTCTAAAGTAGAACCATCTTCTGCTATAAATTGATAAACTTCGTTTTCAAAACCAGCATAAGTAGCAGTTACTGTTTCTGTAGAAACTAAAGAAGTTACTGCAGTTGCTAAAGCGAATAATACAATTGATAATGTTTTCATAGTGTTCAAATTTATTTAGGGTTAATAACTGATATATCTACGCAGCCAACAATTATTTAGATGTTATAAAAAGTTATGTTTTTACATTTTTAATCATTAATTGTTTCATATTTAACAATTTGTGATTTGTAAATCATTGATTATTAGCGTAATGCGTATTTAATATGTAATTATGTTAAATGTTTAAATTATTGCTAGTTATAGGGTAGTGGCATTGCTAATATGCAACATTGGAGTGGTATACCTAGAATTATTCTTCTAATAACTCTAAATCTATTATGGTATACTTTAGTATATCCTCTTCAGTTTCTTCATCTGTGTAGGTTAAAGACTCGTAGCTCACCTTAAATGTTTTACCTATGAAAGTCTCATCTGTAAGCGCGTATTTTTCTAATGCTTCCGGACTAATATCATCAAACTCCATAGTTGTTCCGTCATCAGTAGTAAAAACATACATGTCATTTTCTAAACCAGCGTAGTTCCCTGTAAAAGTTTCTGTTGTAAATGTAGATACAACGGCTGTTGCTAAAGCAAATAATAGAATACTTATTGTTCTCATTTTGTTTTGTTTAAGGGTTAAAATCTATCTACGTTTTAGGTCTAATTCTTGGATCTTGGAAAAAAGCAGAATTATGAAAAATAAAATTTTAGAACCCCATAATATTATATTTCGTAATAATTAACGTTTATGTTTTTCTAAGTAATCTAATAAGTATCTTTATTGTTAGGTATACTATTTGTAGTACACCCGTAGTTAGAATAAACCTACCAAGTAATTTGTTCTTTCTTAATTAATAAAGAAGCTAAAAATAGTATGTATAATAACACTAATTCCAAAACAAACGCACTACGTTTTTCTGTTTTAGACAGACCAGAACAACTTAAAAAAATAGTATCCACAAAGTTCGATTTAATTATTATTGGTGGTGGTGTAACTGGTGCAGGTATTGCACTAGATGCATCTTCTAGAGGTTTAAACGTTTGTTTGGTAGAGAAGAAAGATTTTGCCTCTGGCACAAGTAATAAGTCAACCAAATTAATACACGGTGGTTTACGTTACTTAAAACAGTTGGAAATAGGATTGGTTAGAGAATCTGGATCTGAGCGTGCTATTGTACACAAATTAGCACCGCATTTAGTGGTTCCCGAAAAAATGTTACTGCCCTTAATAGAAGGCGGTACGTATGGTAAAATGATGACTGCCATTGGTTTAAAAGTCTACGATATGCTTGCCAATGTAGAAGGTGATGACAGACGTAGAATGTTAGACAAAGAAGAAACCTTAGCTAAAGAACCTTTGTTAGATGATGCCGTTGTGCTTGGCAGTGGTTATTATGCGGAATACAGAACAGATGATGCTAGATTAACCATAGAAATACTTAAAAAAGCTACGGAATTTGGAGCAACGATAGTAAACTATTGCGAAATGGAATCTTTTGTGTATAGCAAAGACCACATTATAGAAAGCCTTAATTGTGTAGATAAAAACACAGGCAATACACTTAATATTAGCGCTACTAACTATGTTTCTGCAGCTGGACCTTGGGTAGATACATTGCGTAAAAAAGATGCGTCTATGAGCAAAAAACACCTGCATTTAACAAAAGGTGTACATCTTGTTTTTCCGTTTGATAAATTACCAATAAAACAATCTGTGTATTTTGATGTAGAAGATGGCCGTATGATCTTTGCCATACCACGCGGTAGATCTACTTATGTGGGTACAACAGACACCAACTATTCTGGTAATTTAGAAAGGGTAGTGGCTACAGAAGATGATGCAGATTATTTATTAAATGCTACAAACCATACATTTCCTGGATTACATTTAACGGTAGATGATATAGAATCTAACTGGGCAGGTTTACGACCACTTATTCATGAAGAAGATAAAGATCCGTCTGAGTTGTCTAGAAAAGATGAAATATTTGTTTCATCTAGCGGATTAATTTCTATTGCGGGCGGAAAACTTACAGGTTACAGAAAAATGGCACAACGTGTTATAGATGCGGTGTTAAAGACGGTTACAGACGATAAAAAAGATACTTTACGCGATTCTATTACAGAAGAATTACCGTTGGTAGAACCCGCAATGACCTCTGATGAAGAAGTTGCTGCATACCAAAAAGAATTAGAAATAGAATTAAAAGAGCTACAGATTACAGATGCATATTATGCGTGGTATTTGTGTACTACCTATGGTAAAAAGGCATCAACCATTTTAGATAAAGCAGCATCTTTTACAGGTACTAATGCGTTAGAGAATCTTATTAGGGCAGAACTTTGGTATTGTATCCATTTTGAAATGACAAACAGCCTTACAGATTTCTTTGTACGTAGAACTGGTCGTTTGTATTTTAATATCTCTAGTATTTCTACATTTCTAGATTGTATTGTAGATGATTTTGTTTCGTATTTAAATTGGGATACTATAAGGGTTGTATTAGAAAGAGAAAAGATGCAGCTGTTATTGCAAGATGCTGAAACGTATTACGCAGAAGAGTTTAAATAAGATCGAGAAAACCACAATGTACGCGTGGTTTTAATTATTCTATTTTACATAATGTAAATTATAGTGCATATTATAACAATTAGCGTAATAGCGCTTTTGGGCGATATTTTACATAATTAATGATATAATTGCCTTTTGGCTTATATCGAGTAATTATGTAAAGCTAATTGTGGCTTCGTTAGAATAATTTAGATGTGTAGCTATAATTATGCAAAAGTCTATTTGTTATTAATTATAAGATTAAAAGAATTTCACTAAAAGTTATAAAAACACAAGTCATACTGCTCATAATTTGAGTATCCTTTAATTAGATACAGAAATTTTTAAATACGCGATTCTCGTGGATTGGCAATTAAGTACATAAATTTTCTCGATATTTTAGACTATGTAGCATAAAGAAAATGTATAATGTACAACTTTAGCTTAATACGATTTGAAACATACATTAAGTAAAGTGTTTTATCCAAATACAATCATCCACAGGATAATTGCATTCGTATAACCTAAAATAAGAACGCTCACGTCACCTTATTGTTTTACCACCCCGAAGCTTCGGGGTTATGAGGTCGTTTTAAATGTCGAAAACATTTACATAATATAGTTTCAAGTTAATATTTCTTTTTACTTTTGAGAATAACCAATAATAAATAATGCGCATAATCCATTTAACCGACATTCATCTTTCAAAAGAAAATTTTGATGAATTTGATGACAATCTTAAAATTGCATTAATTAGAGATTTAAAAAGTTATAATGTTATTGAAAAGCCTATTGATTTAATTGTCATTACTGGCGATTTAGTCGATAAAGGTGGACATTCCCTAAAAAAATTACCTCAATACAAAAAACATATAAATCCATATGATTTTTTTGAAGAATATTTTATCGATCCAATTTCTAAAGAATTAAATATACCAAAATCAAAATTTCTATTCATACCTGGTAATCATGATATTGATGAAAATGAAATATTATGGGTTGATGAAAAAAAAATGAAAATGGAAATTGATGATAAAGAAGTCAAAAATTATTTAATAAAAAATGAAAATAATTTCAATAGTTCAAATCTTCGAATAAAGAAATTTAAAGATTTTGAAAGTAAATTTCATTCTTCAACTCCTAATTATAAGCCTACAAACAACCAATCTACATACATTTATAATTATCAATCTCAATTCAAAATTGGTTTTATTTTAATAAATGACTCATGGAGATGTTCAACTTGTTTACTAGAAAATAAAGATATGAATAAGCATTATTTCGGTGCTAAACAATTATATGATGGATTACGTGAATTAGATAAATCAGGTACTAATTTAAATATTTGCTTACTTCATCACTCGTTGGAAAACTTTGAAGAAGAAAACGAAGTTGTACGCTTTTTAACTACAAAAAATATTAACTTATTCTTATATGGTCATTATCATAAAAATAAATCAAGTCATTATGTAAACCAAATTGGAAGTTGTTATGGTTTTAGAGGAAGAGCAAGCTTAAATAACCCTGATGAAAATCACATTTCATATGTTCCTGGTTACAATATATTTGATATTGATATTTTAACAAATAGAATCGAAAGAATACATTTTCGATTATATAATAAAGAATTATCAACCTTTGCTCCTGATACGTTGACAGCTCCGAGAAATGGCATAGACTCAAATGATAAATTTGGAGGGAAAGGTTATAAATTTCCTCAAAATGAAGAATCTAATAACCCTTTTTCAGCATTAGATATTAAAGACTTTAATCAATTATCAGAATGAATCACTACGAAAAAAGATACATAAGCAAGACGAGTAATGATTCTATAGAATCACTTGTTTTTAACGAAGATGAAAATAAAGGGCTTTCTGATGTGATTTTCGAATTTAATAAGATAATTCTTTTAGGGAATCCTGGTATTGGAAAAACCACAGAATTAAAAAATTTATTTAATGAGCTATGGAAAGAAAAAGAAAGTAATGGTATAATTCCGATATTAATAAATTTAAAATTCTTTAGAAAGAATAATAGTTTTGAAGATTTAATTACTTATGAAGAATGGAAAAAACTTCCTAGTATTATTTTTATATTAGATGGATTGGATGAAATTGCAAATATTCAAGACTTTATATCTGAATTTGAAATTTTTATAATAAAAAATCATAATCTAAATTTAAAGTTTGTCCTTAGCTGTAGGACTAATATTTATGAGAAATATCTTGTAAAAATTACTGATTTCGAAGTTTTTTTTCTTAAGAATTTAAATAGTACACAAGCTTATTCAATCTTGAAAAAAACATTTGGTATAAATTTAGATTCTTTAAATTTAAATACTAACCACAAAGATTATATAGAGTCTCCCTTTTTTCTTAATTTATTTGCTAAATATTATATTGAAAAAGGGAGTTTACCAAATACTGATTCTGAAATATGGGATTTATTTATAAATGAACAACTTGAAACTTTAAAAGAAAAATTTGCAAAGGTTAGGTTGATTAATATTCCAAAACTAAAGAGAGAATTGAAACTTGTTGCCTTTGTAAATGAGCTAATGCAAAGAAATTATATAGATGAATTTGAATTGAATAGTTTAATAGGAGATGATCATTTAGACTTTATTGATAATCCATTTATTAAAAGAAACAAGAAATTAAATAATTGGAGTTTTGAATATAAACAAGTGCAAGAATATTTTGTTGCTTCTTCATTAATTAATAAAAATTTCAATGAAATTTTAGATATCATAAAAATTAAAGATTTAAATGAATTACATCCTTCATTTTTCAATTCAATAACTTTTCTAATAAATTTATTAGGAACAGATTCAGATCAATATAAAAAATTAATTGATTGGCTTAATGAAAATCAAGTAGAATTACTTTTTAAAGCAGATTCAAATAGAATAAAAGACCTACGAGTTGCTATATTTCAGGATTATTTTAAAAAAGAATGTATTGATAAAACTCTATGGATAACAACAAATAAAACTATTGAGGTAAGTGAATTAGCCAAATTTGGAAATTGTGAAAAGAACTTTGATTTTTTAATAAATATTGTTGAAAAGAATAATTTACATTATAGAGTTACAATTTCAGCATTGGACCTACTTTCTTACTTTGATATACCATTTAATAAATTGGATGAAACTAAAAAAATGTTTTTAGATTTATTAAAAAAAGATTCATTAGAAATTGGTATTAAATCACAAATAATAAATTTAATAGAATTCAAAAAACTCGCAATGGATAATGAGGAATATTTGAATGATATTTTCCTTTTATTCAAAAAAGAAACAAACAAGCAGATAAATTCTAGTCTTTTAACTTTAATTCAAAATTACAGCAATATTGATAAACTATTTTGGTATGTACAAGAGGAATTCCTTAGAGATTCTAATATAAACCAAAGACTGGATAGTGAAAATGTTATTAGAGGTAATAGTTATAAATTAAAAGACATTATTTTAAACTTAAAAAGTTCAAAAAACTTTTTGTCAATCATAAAACATTATTTCATAAATGATTATAGGTTGGATTTTGATAATGATTTTGCAATCAAGGTACTTGAGAAGTCTCTTAGTTTTATTAAAGAAGATGAAAATTTTATTAGAGATTTTCTTTTATTAATTAATGATGAAATAATTTATCACATACAAGGAAACTTCATTTCTAATTTGATTATAAGGAGTAATAAGAGGGAAGAATCCATTAATTTCTTAATTGATAATAATGAATTAGAAAAAGTATATTTTTTTATAGCAAAAATCATTGATAAGAAAACTTTAGAATTAGTAATTAATGCTATTTTAACACAAAATGTTTCTCATAAAAAAATAGAGCAATTTAGAAATTATATAGGTAATACTAACGATCGAGATTTGGCTGAATATTTTCACAAGGAAATGATTGCTAAAAATGTTGTTTTCGAGAAACCTGTTCTTACAAAAGCAGATGCTATTAAATGGCAATTAGAATATAAAATTCAAGTTCAGAATAATCTAGATATACTTTTTAATAAAAAAGAATTATTTATTAAAATAAAAGAGTTATTTAAAGAGAATGGTAATAAAATTGACATTGAAAAAATTGGATCTATAAGTCATAAATGGTATGATAACAATGGTCATGGTAATTATCTCGACTCACATATAGCTTTAACTGAAAATATTATTTTAAATACAAATGGGAAGCAATTAAATTATGAGGACATAATAGGAATATTGTCAAATGACTTTGTTAGATATAGACAAATAAAACAACTAATTGAGAGATATGATTATTCAAAAGTTAATTACCTAATATCTCCAGAACAAATAGAAATTATTCAGTCATGGTGTAATGAGAAATCTTCGTTAATTAATTTTGATAATATATTAGAGTTACATAGTCTCAAATCTTTTTCATATAAAAATGACTATGATAATTTAAAATTAATCATGTTCTTTATAGATAAATATAATATTAATTCAAGCAAAGATTTCTTACTTAATTCACTGGAATACATTGATTTAGAAAATTCAACTAACGAGGATAGCTATACAAAAGTCAAAAATAAAATTAACGATGAAAACTTATTTAATCAAAGAATAATTCAAAATATAAAAAAGAATAATTTATTTTCTTTTGTGAAATCTAAGCATATACAATACGCAATTGATAATGAATTACATCAAGTATATCCTGAAATTGCCGAGTTTTTTAAAGAGGATGAATCAATATATAATGAAAATAAAAAAATTGAAAAATTTGCAAGTTTATATAGAGGTAATGATTTATTAAAAAGTTATTGTGATGATTTAAATAGTAGAATTTGTTGGGCATCTATCAAAATATTAAGTGAAAAATTTAAAGAAGAGAAATTCTGTATAGAAAAGTCTATAGAATACTTGAATACAGATAATAAAAACTATGTTACAGAAGCATTAAGCATACTATTTCTATTTAATAACGAGTATGCATTAGAGTACTTATTGAAAGAAAACAAAGAAAATGGTTCTAAACCTTCAGTTAGATTTATTTCTTTTTCGAACTATGATAACATAAAAGATTATAATATTTTAAAACAACTTTATCATTTATTTTATGATGATAAATTAGATAGATTTGATGGTCATCATTTGAGAACTTTTTATAATTCATATATATCAAATTTATCAATTACTGACGAAGGTTATAAATCAATAATTAAAATTTTAAATGAAATTAAGGATGAATTAATGCAAAGTGGTTCTGACTTGTTTTATATTAATTTATTAATAGGTGTTTCAAACAATAGTTATGTTAATTCAAAATCAAAACCTTACAGCTTTATAGAAGCTAAGGAAAAAGTTATTCATTTAATATCTTAAAAAACCATTCCACACATATTACGCTTCCCTCCTACGTCGTCGCATAAAAAGTGTTTATTCATTACTTATATATTTTTTTCTATAGGAATTCGTGAACCTCATAAATTCGGTTTCATTAACACTACAGAAGAAACATTTGAGAAGAAAAAAGCAGAATTAAGTTTAACCTTAATTCTGCCTTTATTATTTAATTTATGTAGATTTTCAACTAATTAATAAGCAATTGTTTTGTTTCATTTTTATTGTTACCAGTAATTGTAACAGTATATAAACCTGCTGGTAATGCAGAAATATTAATTACAGTTGTACTATTTTTAGCCTTTACAGTACGTACTACTGTGCCTACAGAAGTAATTATTCTAATAAAATCTCCTTTACTAGCTACAACATTAACTACTGTATTAGCAGGGTTTGGATATACTGTTCCTGAGTCATTATTAATAATACTGCTATTAGATGTACAATCTAAAACTTTAGTCCATTGATTTACAGAACAATTAGAAGCGCCACCTGGTCTACAAGTACCATTACCTGTTTTTAGTTCATAAATAGCATTGTTAAGCTTTACCTTGTCTCCTATTAAAAAATTCCCTGATTTTTTCCAAGTTGTAGCTGATGAGCAGTTACTGTCTATAGCATTACTAGCTCCTCCTGCACCCTCTTTTTTCCAAACTCTTATATAATCTACTTGCATAGATACTGGCATTTCATCTATATTTTTTTTTGCTCTAGGGTTTACTTCTGGGTTAACAGGCTCAAATACATTGCCCTGAAACGCTACAAAAGGTACTCTTAACCCTAATGATGCTATAACATACATAGGATTATCACTCCAGTATGTATTATTTAAAGCCTTACCTACTCTTTTTCCGTCTACATAAAAGTATAATTTAGTAGGCGTAATTTCGCAACCATAGGTATGCCAACCTTTTGTAGGATCAAATTTGCCAGGCAACTCATACTTATTTAATTGGGTAGCTCTTGCTTTTGGTTCTTTTGGTCTAAACCAATCTCTACCAAAACTTGCCTTTTTTACTAAGTGTAGATTAGATTCTGCATCTGTAATAAAATCTTGCTGGTGCCCAACTGGGCCATTAGGGTCATAATCAAATTGCTGTAGTTCTACTATATCAATTTCTGTATAAACAGCTTCTCCAATTGGTTTATTATCAAAAAACTTACTGTATAACCAAAAAGAAGGACATACGCCTCTATTTTTGTCAAGACCTGTAGCTTTTGGAGAATTAATTTCTGCACCATAAATTCTAGATTCGACATAACCTACAAAGTTTTTAGGCAATTGTTTAATAGATTGTAAACAGCCACTTTTAAAATAAGTAATACCATCTATAGCATTATTTGCATTTTGACGCATAGTTAACTCAACAGCACGTTCTCCACTAAAATTTACAGATTTAGCATTAGCATTGTTATTCCATTTCCAAGCTTTTGTACTGGGTAAATTAGCTGTTTTACTCCATTTGTTCCAATTAATATTTCCTGTATTAAATTCATCAGAAAAATCGTTTAATAATTTAAAATTATCATTTGGATTTGATGTTTGTCCTTTAGGTTTTTGACTGTAGCCCAACAAGCAAACACATACTAAAAGAAAACTTAATTGTAGTTTTTTTGTTTTCATAATTTTTGATTTTTATAACTAATTTTTTTATTAGTGATGATTATAATTTCATCTAAAAAATCAAATATAGTAAGAAATGTATTACAAAATAATTTAAAAAGGAAGCCTGTTAAAATAGTGTTAGTGTTAGTTAATTTGGTACTTATTAAAAGTAGAATGTAAAATTGCTGTACTAAAAATTACTGGCTTTTAAAAATGAGTATCCTAATAAAGCCAAAGTTCTGTTTTAATTATAAGCAAATTAGCACAACCTCAATAAGGTTAATAATATTAAGAATTGAGTTAATGCTTCAGGCAGAATACATTTAATTTAGCATAACAATACGTACATTAACAAATAACAAAGTCGTTTAACAATTAAAATAACTACATAATCAATAGAAATTATTAGTTTCTTATCTTTAATCTTGTAATTATTCATATGTCAAGAGTTTAATTAATATATACTTTTAAGTCATTGTATCTAAACAATATTATTACAACCTTTATACTAAAAACTACTAAATTGTATTAGATTTTAATATTTCTATTGCTTATATTTTTTATATTGAATATACCAATATTTACAGTTAATATAGGCATATATTCAATATTTCAAAAACTACATAAACCAAAACATCACAACTAGTTAAAACTCGTTAATTTTTATCAAATAAACAAAATATAATGAAATTAGGAGATAAACTCAAGAAATTAAGAGCAGAGAGAAATTTAAATTTAATAGAGCTTGATAAAATTTATGGGGTTTCTTATGTACAAATAGGTAGATATGAAAATAACAAAGCCAAACCATCAGCTAAAACAATTTTTAAGCTAGCTAATGCTTTAAATATTGGAATAGAAGAATTAACTAATAAGTTAATCTACACTACAAATAGTGATGATCCAGATTTTAAAAATTTGGATGCAAAATATACAAAGCTTAAAAATTTAGAAGTAATAAGTAAAGAGTCTAAAAATGCAATAGAGAAGATTTTTGATCTTGTGATTTTAGAATCATCAATAAATGAAGCAATGCTAAAAAAATAAAAATGGTAATTTTAATTTAGCATTATTCCAAAAAAATACTTTTTTAGCAGTTTTAAATTGTTAGCTATATTTTTAGTAAACTTCCTTACCTCCTTTAAACATTAATAAATCAAGAGTTTTTTACCGTAACTCGAAATGTCAATTTTAAATTAACGGTTACATTTTGGGCGATGTTTGACATAATTAATGATAGAACAACTTTAGGTTTATATCTAGTAATTATGTACAAGCTAATTGTGGCTTCATTAGAATCTTTTTAATTTTGTTAATCTAATTATGCAAAAGTTTATTTGTTATTAATTATGAGATTAAAAGAATTTCACTAAAAGTTATAAAAACACAAGTAACTATATAAATACAACAAAATGCATACTGCCCATAATTTGAGTATCCTGTAATTATTAGATACAGAAATTTTTAAATACGCGATTCTCATGGATTGGCTATTAAGTACATAAATTTTATAAAATTGGATATTTTAGACTATTTAACGTTAAGAAAATGTACCCAAAGTACATTTTTAGTTAAATACGATTTGAAACTAACATTTAGTAAAGTGTTGTATCCAAATCCAATCATCCACTGGATCATTGCATTTGTATAGCCTAAAATATTTACACTCACTTCACCTTATTGTTTTACCACCCCGAAGCTTCGGGGTTATGAGGCCAAGGTCATTATTAGAATTCTCCTTTTTAGATAAAATTCAGAATAAGTAAGCAAAATAAAACTTTACTTACTAACCCAACGTTCTGTCTTATATAGCTTAGAGGCTATAAATGCACCTATTAAGAGACCAATCCAAGCAAATAGTATCGCCAAAAAGCCTGTAGACCATTCTCCTAAACCTGTATTAACAGTTGCTATCCAAAATATGCCAATAGTTGCCCAAGCTGTTACAGTTGCACTTATAAAAATAGCTTTAGTAGTGTTGCCAAAAGCTTTAGCACAAAGCCAAAAAATGAAAACCAATATAATAGTTAACAGCGTATCCCATAAGGTCCAGACAACCATATTTTTAAGTGCCATCTGCCCTATTACCATTTTACCTTCAAAAAAAGATTCCATTCTAGGGAATACTAATAAAACAGCACGTAAAACTTCTGAAATATGTATCCAAATACTGGTTATTAGTGTGATTATGGCAAACTGTTTTAAACTAAAATTGGTTTTCATTTTTATCTTTTATTTATTTAATGTTTTTTTATACCAATCTACAATACCTTCCCCAATTTCGTGTGGATGTGATTCTTGTAGATAATGCTTTCCTTCACCTAAATCTACTGCAGTAACATTTTTCCAAGTTTCAGCTATATGCTCACCTAATTTTCGGTTAATTATGAGTCCTGGTTCTGCATAAAAGAGCAACTTAGGAACGTCTGAATTTTTGTGGTATTCATTATATGAATTAACTATATCTGTAGTGAATTTTGGAACACCATCAAACGAAATTTGACCTGGCCACATAAACAGTGGTTTACGACTCTTTTCTTCCAAATAAGGAGCTCGGTAATGGTCCATTTCTTCTTTAGTTAATTCTCTGCCTGCCATCATAGGTAGCATAGCTTCAATAAAGAAGTTGTTTTTAACAATCATTTCATGTCCTTCTACAGGGTCACGGAATTTTTTGAATAGAGTTTCGGTCTCTTTAGTTGTATTTTTCCAATAAGAAACTTGAACCATAGCTTCAAAAAACACAATCGCTTTTACATTTTCTCTATGCTGATTGGCATAATTGAAACCTAAACCAGAACCCCAATCTTGTATTACAAGGATGACGTTTTTTAGCCCTAACTTTTCAACAAATGCATCTAAATAAGCAATGTGATCTTTTAATGTGTAGTCTATATCTGGCTTGTCAGATTTGCCCATTCCAATAAGATCTGGAACAACTACACGACCTAACGGACTTACATACGGAATAATATTACGCCATAAATAACTGGATGTAGGATTACCGTGTATTAGTAAAAAAGTATGTTCTGAATTTTTATCTCCTTCATCTACATAATGCATTTTAGAATCTAATACTTCTTGAAATTTAGACTCAAAAGGAAACGCTGCTGATATCTGTTTTTTGTTTGTCATATTTTTTTACTTTTTAAATTTTTAAATTGAACTTTTGCGGTTTAAAACTCTTCCCACTTTTCTAATTTCCTTCAGTTTTTCTCGTTTTGTTTTATCCCATTTTTCTGTACCTGCACTATATCCATAAGCACAAATTTTAGTTGCATTTTTAAATAGAAATGCTTCCTGCTCTTTAGGGTATATATTTCCTATTTCTCTAAGCGTCCAACCTACTCCTTTCTCTACATAATACGCTTTGTCAGAAATTAAAGGTGCTACCAAATCTATAAGTACCTGAAAAGGTAAATAGTGCTTTCTATGTGCGCTATAATAAAGTAAACCTACTATACTTTGCCTTCTATGCCATGGGTTTTTAGAAGTATTCCATTTTTTATACGTTGGCAAAATTAGTGCTGCATCATATTCTACTAATTGCGCATATATTTTTGAAATACTATCACTTGTTTCCCAACGATTAATTTTGTCTTGCCATACTCTAATCGTTGACCAAGTGGTCAGCATTTCTTCTTTGTTTTTAATATGCTCCTCCAAGAAATACAAACAAAACATTTCTGCTCTATACACTTTTGTGTTCGTCCAGATATAATTCCATATCTCTAGTTGTTCACTAAAAGTTAAAAGGCTAAAACTAAAGCCAGCATTAAAAGCTTTCCTTTGTAAAGGAACTGTTTCACCTGCTTTAGAAGTGATTGTTTCTATTTCTTGAAGATAGTTTTGCATATTATTTAATAACTCTAATAGTGATGGCTTCTTTCCCTAATTTAGATTTAAAGAAATGACCAACCGTTTGTGATTTTATATTCACCAACAGCTTTTTCACAACCATTCCAATTGATAGCTACATTAGATGCGTCAAAAAGTAGTTCTTCTGGTTCTAACAAATTAGGAAAACCACTTACACCTTCAGTTGGTCCATAAAAATCACCAGATTTCGCTTCTTTGTCCATAGCCGCTCTAATAATTCCAGCCGCACCATCTTCAGCAGACTGTGCTTGGCTCATAACTCCTCCGTTAACATCCATTCCACCTGTTTTAGATGAAGTTGATTGAAGGTTGGTTATTGCTACTCCAGGATGCGCTAATAATGAAATAATATTTTTAACGTTAGCTTCTGAAAGTTTCTTTTTTAAACCATAAGTAAAAGTTGCGTTTGCCAATTTAGTTTGGTGATAACGCTCCCATCTAGCACCTTGAAAATTAGCCGTTTCTTCTACTGTGCCATTACCTCCTAAATTACCTCCATTTTTCTCAAAATAGGCAGATTTTAAAGGTCCACCTAATCTAGATAACGACGTTTGGTTTATGACTCTAGCTTCACTACTGTTTTTAAGCAAAGGGTATAATTCTTTGGTTAAAAGAAAGTGTGATATGGCATTTGTTTGCATCTGAACATCATACCCATCTTTAGTCGCTTCATCTTTTACAGCCATAATGCCTGCATTATTGACTAAAACATCAAGAACATTATATTCCGATTTAATTTTTTCTGCTGCTTTTTTTACACTTTCTAAATCTTGTAAATCGCAAGCTATAGCTTCAAATTTACCGTTTGGAACTGCTTCGGTTAACTGCTTATACGAATTTTCTGATCTTGCACTTGTACGATTAAGCAATAGGACTGTAGCCCCTTTTTTAGCAACTTCTCTTGCGAATACAAATCCGGTACCACTTGTTGTGCCTGTAATGGCAACCACCTTATTTGTCATATCTTGAGCATGTTCTTCAAGTACTTTATTAAGGTGTATTGTTTTATTTTGAGTCATAATTTTTTATTATTATTAGTTCTTATTATTAAGCTCCAAGTACATTAGCCAAGTTAAGTCTTAAACTTTTAATACGCCAACCATTTTTTGTTCTAACATAATCATTATCATAACTAGCAAGCATACAAATTACTTTTTCACCATCAATAGCTGGAGAAAAAAGAATCCATTTTGCAGTAGCTTTATCTTCATTAATTTCAATAATGGGATTCGTAAAACTATGAATGAAAAATTTATTTTCTGCATCAAAAGATGTAAAGGATTCCATTATTTCTTTGTGTCCATTAGCTAGCACTCCAGCTCCTGGGGCTTCCCATAAAGCATCTTCGGTAAAGATGTCAGTAAGCTTCTCAATATACATTTCCTTTCCATTCCAACCTTTATCTACATAATGACCGTAGGTAGCCTGTAGTGTTCTTATAGCTTCTAAATCTTCTAATTTTTGAATTCTTTGTTCTAATGTATTTTCCATTATTGTATTTTTTTATGAATTCCACAGGTACTAAACTCTTGTTTTGTACCCAAGGAAATACTAGTTCATTAACTTAGAGATTCTCTAATAGACTCTTTTCCGCTATATAGCTCAACTGTTTTGCCTTTTGTAGAGTTATTTTCTAGACAATACGCAATTACATTAGCGACATCTTCTCTTGGAATGACTAACTCTTTAAAAATTTCAGATCTTGTAGTTCTAATTAAACCCGTTGCTTTTTCATTGATTAAACTACCAGGTTGTAAAATCGTATACGCTAAACCACTTTCTAATAAATAATAATCGGCAAAATACTTCGCTACTAAATATGGTTTTAAGTCAGATACAAACTCGTTAGGATCACCAGCACCCAGACCACTTACCATAATAAAATGCTGTATATCATTTTTTATAGCATAATCAACAGCCTTTTTGGCAGCCCATAGATCTATTAAAAGTGTTTTATCGTAACCTGTATTACCTCCAGAACCAGCACTAAATACTACTTTATCGCAATCTTTAAAAGCGTGTTCAAAATCATTTTCAAGGTCTCCAACTACAATTTCTGCACCTAGTTTTTTAAGTTCTTGCCCTTTCTGTTCATTACGAACCAAGGCAACTACAGGATTTTCTTCTTTGAGCAATTTTTCAACAAGCATTTTTCCTATTTGCCCACTTGCTCCTATAACTAATGTTTTTTTCATTCTTTTTTTCTTTATTTTATTTACTTCGATTTCGAGGCATTCAAACGACGGTACCAATCAGAAATAGCTCGCCCAATCGCAAAGGGATGGTCTTCCTGAACAAAGTGTAAGCCATTACCAATGTATACAGTTTCTATATTCTGAGCACGCTCTGTCCAGTAGTCAGCGACTGCAGGCGTACTCATTATTCCAGGGGTCGCGTAGAGGAATAACCAAGGAGTATCTGTTT
This sequence comes from Cellulophaga sp. 20_2_10, assembly GCF_023476645.1. Taxonomy (GTDB): domain Bacteria; phylum Bacteroidota; class Bacteroidia; order Flavobacteriales; family Flavobacteriaceae; genus Cellulophaga. The sequence continues at coordinate 183,596 of NZ_JAMCOJ010000001.1, read as the reverse complement.
TCTCTAACCAAGCATTGTACTCAGAGATATATTTAGCCGTTGTTGCCGGTTTACCACCAACAGGTACTTCTAGTGGCCATTGCATTACAGCGGTACGTGATTCAATTGTCTTGTAGGGTTCACGATAAACATCGTGAATTTCTTTTTTAAGCGGTCTATCAATCATTGCAGGGATTTCATATTCTACAACCATATTGTCATCTAACAGAAATTTCTTACCTTCTTCCGTCGTTTGGATCATACGAAAGTAGTCTCCCATTACTTTTGACATAGAATCATAGCTTTCCGCAGGCTGCATTGGTGCAAGCACGGCATCCATAGTAACAATACCTTTGATATTATCTGGATTTAGGTGTGCATAATGAAGACCTAAACCAGATCCCCAGTCATGTACAACAAGCGTGATATTCTTTAAGTTCATTTTTTTTATAAAAGCATCGAGGTATTTGTACTGATCATCAAAAGTATATTTTAGATCAGGCTTGTCTGATTTACCCATACCGATTAAATCCGGCGCGATTATGCGTCCTTGATTTTCAACGTGTGGCATAATATTACGCCAGACATAAGAAGACATCGGGGTACCATGAATGAAAAGAATCGGATCACCTTTTCCTTCATCGATATATGCCATTTTTGAACCAAAAATATCCAGATAATTATATTCATATTTATTTTTCGCAGAAATCTCAAGCGGAGGGATTTTGTATCCTTCGTATGGGTTTAGTTCTTGAGCACTTATAAATGTTGTCGAGCCCATTATCAGGGTAGCTGCTAAGATAACTGGAGCTTTTTGAATAAGTTTCAACATAGATGTTCGCAAATTAGTTTTGTATAAATTAGTTACAATTTTTTTCATAATTTTTCCTTTATTAGTTTAAAATTCCTGTACTGTAGGACGAATTACCAACTCATTAATATCTACATCATCAGGTTGCTCAATAGCATAAGCGACAGCTTTAGCAATAGAAATTGCAGGAATTGCATCTTTATATACTTGTTGAACAAACTGAGAAGTAGCCTCGTCTGAGCTTCCTAGTTGTAATTCAGAATCTATAAGACCTGGTGTAAGTATGGTGGTTCTAATGTCCTTACCTACTTCTTTTCGTAAGCCTTCACTAATCGCTCTTACGGCAAATTTAGTCCCACTATATACGGCTCCACCTGGGCTCACATTTAATCCGGCTACGGAAGCAAGATTTATAAAATGACCTGATTTTTGTTTCTGAAATTCTGGTAATGCTGCAGCAATTCCGTATAATACTCCTTTGATATTTACGTCAATCATGCTGTCCCATTCGTCAACTTTAAGTGCAGCTAATGGTGCTAATGGCATAATGCCTGCATTATTTATCATTACATCTATTTTACCAAAACTGTCAATCGCCTTTTTTACTAATGCTTTTACATCATTAGCTTTGGTAACGTCTGTTTTTAAAACTTCAATTGCTCCTCCGCTTTTTCTTATTTCATCAGCAATTACTTCTAATTTATTTAGTCTACGAGCACCTAAAAACTATTTTGGCTCCTTTTTCTGCTAAATAACGTGCTGTAGCTTCTCCTAATCCACTACTTCCTCCTGTAATTACTACTACTTTTCCTTCTATATTATTTTTCATCGTATTTAATTTTTAAATTTTTATTAATTTGTTTTTCCTACTATTAATTTTGAAAATGGTATTCCAGTAACTTTTACACTACCAATTATGAAGACAATTGCTAATACTAAATCCATTCCCGTAGTGTATATCATTTCTTGTGGCACATCCCCAACCGTTGTAGCATAGGATACTAGAAATACGTTAAATAAGCGCACAAAGCCATTCCAAAGGATTATGGACGCTCTTGTGTTTACTTCTTGTATCGCCCATATTAGTGATGCTCCCGCGAAGATTATAAAAGCACCTGCTACCGAATTGGTTATTAAAGCTTCGCCCGCTTTACTAGAGATTGCTTGTACAATCATCATAATACCTATTGGGAAGTTTAAGATACCAGCTATTAGAACTATTGTTTTAAATATTTTATTCATTTTGATTGGTTTAATTTTTTGCTAATTTATTAACCAGTTCATTTTCTAAAAGCTTGTTGTCTGTTCCAAAAAGAACGCTATTAATCATAGCGAGACCAACGTTGACACTTGTGGTGTTATTTTTCTTTTTTTCTAAAAGTCCAAAAAACGGACGAGCGATAAAATAGAATGCATTTACCCACGCGGTCTTGGATTTCGCGCCTTTCAAAGGAAGAATTAATTGAATACCATTTCTGGATTTATAGTATAAAGCGTTTTAGCTAATTCTTCCGTTATTCCGTAGGTAAAACGATGATATTCTTCCTCTTTCTTTCCAATTGAGGAAACTCCCATGCAATGAAAACAAGCATCATACCCTTTTAATTCTTCCTTAATGGAACTAAAATTGAAGAAATCTTTATGAATTACTTCTTTCAATTTTGGATGCTGCATTTGCAAAGAGCTTCGGTTTATGACCAATACTTCTTCAATATTTGGAGATTCTAAACATTCTATTAAAACGCCTCGTCCTACCATACCCGTGGTTCCTGTTATAATTACTTTCATACTTATTTTTTTCTTTTTTGAATCTCTAAAGAGGTTTCAGCCCAAACCACAAATTGATCTGCGTCTTCTAGAATAGCAATAGGAACCTCATAAAAAGAAGCGACCACACTGTTACTTTTAAAAAGTTTTAAAGTCTCTGAACCAGCTTCTAAATACTTGTTTTTATTGGAGTCGTCTACTTTAAAATAAATAGTTTCTTTGGCGATTATACCGAACATTAAACCATCTGCATAAAGACCGACACAACCGAACATTCTTTTTGTGATTATCGTTTTCCAATTTGATAATTGGTCAAGAATAAAGTCTAAATAATCAGTAGAAGCAGCCATTTAATCTATTCTATATTTTTTAGAATTCTTCTCAATGAAAACACAAAACTCTCAGGACTGTCTTCTTGTGTAAAATGTCCTGCTTCAGGAAGCAATTGTACTGGTGCTTTAGGAAAAATAGAGCGCCATTTATCTTGAATATCTTGTGAAGCAGCTACATCATCTTTTAATCCAAAAATAAATTCCACAGGTTTCTCTTCTAGAGTATTTAGTTTTCCTTCTAACGCTACTAACCAATCTTCTGCCAATGTAATTTGTTGTGGAAAAACAGCCGTTCCTATCCTAGATTCTTTGGTTGGGAAAGGCATCGCATAGGCATCTGTAATTGCTTTAGTACTACTAGATTTTTTATTAATAGAGCTTTGCATTAATGTGGTTGCAAAATAATTGTTATCGATAACCTTTGCTTCCATTTCTGGTGTTCTCATATACATAGAGAAACCTTCTAATTTTCCTTCTGCTTTCCAAGCCCAAGTATTACTGATAACTACTCCTAAAACTTTATCTGGGTTACTTGTAGCTACGGATAGCCCTGTAGGTCCACCCCAATCTTGAACAACGATAATAAATTTATCCAACTTTAAATGTTCAAAAAGAAGTGCGCTAATCCATTCTACATGCTCTTGTGGTGTAAAACCATAGTTTTCTGGCGTGTCAGAAAAACCAAATCCTGGTAAATCGTACGCTATTACTCGAGCTTCACCTGAAAGCTCTTTAATAATATTTCTATTTAAAAAAGACCAATCTGGGTTACCGTGAGTTAATACAATAGGTATCCCTTCGCCTTCATCTATATAATGCATAGAAACGCCATCTTTTTCATACCAATTACTTTTAAAAGGATACTCGCCCTTATCCACTATAAATGGTCTTTCTTTCTTGTTGGTAACATCTTTGTTATACACTTCCTTTTTTTGTGCTTGCATATTGTTTCCCATTAATAATACAATTGTTAATGTAAGTAGTACTGTTTTTCCTAAGTTGTTCTTTGTTTTCATGTGTTCTATTATTTGTTTCTAATCAATCGATTAGTTTTAAGGTAAAAAAAATGTTATAAGTTATTAAATGTCATTTCTATATAATCTTCTATGGCTGTATTGTCTTTTACTTTTGTTGCTAAGCCTAAACCTCCAATAGCCAAATCAAGGTAATTTAATTGTCTTTTTATAGTGTCGTTATCTTTTGTAGTATTGAATTCAAGATTCTTCTTAAATAAAGCCTTTAACTGTTCTGCGTAATTTGAAATAAGAGCACCAACTTCTTTATCTACCTCAAGACCAAATTCAGACATTGTATTGATTATTAAACAGCCTCTTTTGTACTCATTTTGGTTTGAAAATTCTGCAAATGCATAAAAAAAGTTCTTAATACTCTCAATACCATTAGAATTCTCTTCAAAGGTTTTTAATAATTGCTGTAGCTTAGTTCTGTACAATTTTAAACTTTCTAAAAACAGATTTTGCTTATTACCAAAACTAGCATTTATAGAAAATTGATTAATTCCCATTTCTTTAGACAACATTCGCAAAGAAGTACTTTTATAGCCATTCTGCCAGAATACGCCCATAGCACTTTCAATTACTTCCGCTTCATTATATTGCTTTTCTCTTGGCATAAAACTAAATTAGAGCACAAAACTAATCAATTGATTAGTTATGAAAAAATAAACACAATATTTTGTGATAATAATAACATAAGATTATAATACGATACGAGAACTTATTTAAATTTTAATAAGAAATTAGTGATTTGGTATAATTGCCATTTCACACACATTTATTAATACCTAGTTATTTTATGTTAAGGAATTCATGAATCTCCTTCGTCGATTTCGCTTCCCTCCTACGTCGTCGCCTAAAGAGTGTTTATTCATTGCTTATATATATTTTTCTATAGGAATTCGTGAACCTCATAAATTCGGTTTCATTAACATCACAGAAGAAACTTTTAATAACCATTTTTTTTAAGAAACTTTAGAAATACTTTCGCTTGTAGCCAAAGCTCAAGTTACATAACGCAGAACATTATAGTGCATAGAATAACAATTAGCGTAATAGCGCTTTTGGGCGATATTTGACATAATTAATGATAGAACACCTTTAGGTTTATATCTAGTAATTATGTACAAGCTAATTGTGGCTTCATTAGAATAATTTTAATTATGAGATTAAAAGAATATCACTAAAAGTTATAAAAACACAAGTAACTATATAAATACAACAAAATACATACTGCTCATAATTTGAGTATCCTTTAATTAGATAAAGAAATTTTTAAATACGCGATTCCCGTGGAGTACTACAAGAGAATCATTTTTTATTTTATGGCATTTGTTGGTTTATACTATTTAGAAATTCTTTACGGGTCTCAGTATCTGAAAAACAGCCTCCATATTCTAAAGTCGTTGTAAAACTGCTTTGATCTTTTATGCCTCTAGAGGAAACACAAAGATGTTTTGCTGTTACAGAAACAATAACATCTTTAGTTTCTAAAACAGTTTGCAAATCATGTAATATCTGAATAACCAATCGTTCTTGAACTTGTGGTCTACGTGCATAATAATCTACCAAACGATTAATTTTAGACAGTCCAATTACTTTGTTTTTTGGTATATAGGCAACATTAGCATAGCCTATTATGGGTAAAAAATGATGCTCGCAAGCAGAATCTATAGTAATATTCTGTTCTACTACCATTTTTTTATACCTGTACTTATTTTCAAAGGTGGACAGTTTGGGTTTGTTTATTGGGTTTAGTCCATAAAACAGCTCTTTTACATACATTTTTGCAACCCGATATGGTGTACCAGATAAACTATCATCAGTTAAATCTAGTCCCATTTCTTCCATTATCATTTTAAAATGATGCTGAATGTTCTTTATTTTTTCATCGTCAGATCTAGCAAAGGCATCTGCACGCAAAGGCGTTTTTATACTTGTTGAAAAATGATTATCGCCTACACTTATAATTTCTTCTTTATTTTTCATTTGTACAACAATTAGTGGTTTTACATTGGCAGTATCTTCTATTGTATAAATGCAAAGCAATAAGTAGTAAAGCTGGTGCATATATAAGACTTTCTGGAAAATTAAACCACGCTATTTTTTCATTTACTATAATTACAAATAGCAAAATCCAGCTGAGCCATAAGGCAGGCTTTATCCAAGTACTGGTAGTCGTTTTTGTAGAACGGTAAATGGCAAAAAATGAAATTACTAAGAATAAATAATCTATAGATTTCCACCAAATGGTGCAGCACTACAACACGTTATAGAACACGTTTGCATAATAAATAATAGTGGTGTAGCCACACAATGTATAAGACAAAGTGTACTTGCTATTGCTCCTATGTTATCTGATTTTTGGTTTGTGATGATCATTACATATTTTATTAATACAACTAAGTTGCAAATATAATGCTATTATCGTTTAACGCAACTTAGTTGCAGTAAATATGGTTTTATCTTTTTTATGGACTTTAGTTGCGCTATATTTGTACTATGGGAATTTTAAGGAAAACAAAATCTGTTAAAATACTTCTGGATGAGTTTGAAGAACAATCAACAGCTATTTCAGCAATTACATTAATAGAACGTCTTCATTTAAAGATGAATAAAACAACAATATATCGTATTTTAGACAAGCTAGAAGATGATGGTTTTCTTCATTCGTTTTTAGGAAAAAATGGCCATAAATGGTATGCCAAATGCAGTGGTTGCTCTAGTGAAGAACACCATGATATTCATCCTCATTTTCAATGTTTGGATTGTGGCAAAGTAGATTGTTTACCAACAGATATTCTTATTCCTGATATTCCCAACCGTAAAGTTCATGTGTCTCAAATATTACTTCAAGGAACGTGTGAAGCGTGTTTTAATTAAATAAACACCTTATATAAAATTGATAATATTGGACTATTACTTACTTAAAATAGGATGGCATAGCTATTCCTACTTCCCTCCTACGTAGTCGCATAAACAGTTTTTAATTAGATCACTTTTAGTGTTTTAGATTAGAATATATAAACCTTATAAATTCGGTTTTATTCCAATAATAAGAAAATAGGCGTTCTCTTTAAATTAAATACGTCTTACAACTCATAAGAATTAAAATTTTAAACGATTCTTATGAGTTGTTACATGCAAATTTTAATATTTTAAAGGTTCTGTAATTATTAATCTAATACGTTCATTTGTATAAGATCTTCTAAGCCTTCTTTACTTATTGGTTTATTGGTAATACTATTAATACCTGCTTTTTGACATCGCTCTTTAACCTCACTAATTTCTAATGCTGTTAATGCAATAATTGGTATATCCTTATGCTTCGCTTTAATAGTCTTTGAAGCTTCAAAACCATTCATAACTGGCATATTAAGATCCATAAGTATTAAATCATAAACATTGCTGTTACATAATTTTACAGCTTCTAATCCATTTTTTGCAATTGTGCATGTATAACCAAGAGATTTAATTAGCTTACTTGTAACAAGTTGGTTTATCTTATTGTCTTCTACAACCAATATATTTAAGATCTTTTTACTATAAACAGGCTCTATTTTTAAATCATCCCTTAAAACTTCGCATTCGATTATAAATGAGAACTGCGAACCTTTACCTACATTACTTGTTACAGCTAATGTACTGCCCATAATTTTTATTAAATGCCTAACAATAGGTAGTCCTAGACCAATGCCATAAGATGTATTTTCTTCAGAATTTCCTTGTTTAAAATTATCAAAAATCATAGCTAGATTTTTTTTAGAAATTCCAACTCCTGTATCTGAAACCTTGAACGCTATAAAATCTTTATTTTCTTCTCTTTTAACCAAGTTAACGGCAACTTCAACAACACCATTTTTAGTGTACTTTATAGCATTATCAATAAGTTTTATAAGTATTTCAGACAAATTAGCGCCATCAATATTGTAGACTTCTAAAACATCTTTAGAAATGTTTAATACCAATTGTGTTTCTTGTTGATCTGCTAAGTAATTTAAAGAGCTTACTATGTTTTTTAAAAGCAAATGTAAATTAACCTTAGTGATTTCTAAACGAACGCTATTAGATTCTACCTCATGAATTCTTAGGATATTATTTACAACTGACTTTAAATGGTCTCCTGAAAATTTTAAAGAATTAAGGAGCCCTTCTTGATTGCTTTTTGCTGCTTTATCTTCTATAAGCATATTTGTAATACCAACAATTCCGTATAATGGTGTGCGCAACTCATGACTAATATTTATTAATAATTCTGATTTTAGTGTATTAGCACGTTCAGCTTCATTTTTAGCCTGCAAAAGTGCTTCATTCTTTTTCTCTAGTTTTACAAAAGACAAGCGTTTTTTGTAATTATAAAACACTAAAAAAGATGTACTTAAAAATAACAAGCAACCAATACCTACTATAATTATATAATTGGTTTTTAACTTAGATGCTTTCGCTGCTTCCTTAAATTCATTGACCTTAAAATTTGCTGTAACTTCTTCTATTTGAAGGTTTTTTTCAGCATTAAAGTTTAGGTCTTTATAGTAATACTGTTTTTTAAGGCTCTCAATAGCTAAATCATACTCACCTAATTCCCGATGAATTTCATGTTTAAAATCATAAATATCTATTAGTTCTCTATTAAGCTTGTGCTGTTCTCCTAGTACTCGTGCTTTTTCTATATAGTTTGCTGCAACTTTATAATTCTTTTTTAACTTGTAGTATATGGCAAAATTTAAATTCAACAGCGCAGCATTTAAGGGCTTTTCCTTATCAATTTTTGTTAATTGCTCTTCTGCTTTTATAATGTATGGATAAGCTTTATCTGCATCTTCAAAATTTAAATACATACCAGCTATATTAAAATACGTTAAAAATGCATATTCATTTTTACCTGCTTTTAATGCGTGTACTATTGAAGCCTCAAAATAAGCTGCGGCTTTATCTGCTGTACTAAAATCATTTGAGTATATATTTCCTAGTCCATTAAGGCTAGCTACGTTTACAAAGTAGTTATCTGTGTTTTTAGCTTTATTTAATGCTATGTTATAATACTTTTTAGCATTATCGGTATCATCAATTATCTGGTAAGTGTTCGCTAAACTTACATAGGCCCTTGCCTGTAGTAATTTATCCTTTTTTGTTGTAGCATATTGCACAGCTGAAGTGGCATACTTGAGCGCATCTTTATAGTTCCCTTTTAAATTTTGTTCTTTAGATAATACAATTAATATATTAACACTATCTATTACTTTATTTAAATTGCTTTGAGAGAAAACAGTGAAGCTATAGCAACATACAAGAAAGATTAGAAATAGATTTTTTTTCAATATGTATGTTTTTATATTTCCTTTTAAGATAAAAAGAATATTTTAAAAACGACTTAAAAAAGAATAAATACCGATAAACGTGCACACTACTTCCCTCCTAGTATTATAATAAATGCTGTTTTTAGACCCAGTGGCTTTCCTTAATTTTTAAGATATGGTAAAATATATTTTTCAAAAACTAGTTCAGGTTGTTGTGTTTTTCCATTTCTGTAATTACCAGCTGTTACAACTACAACTGTTTTTAAAGAAGGAAGAACAAAAATATACTGGCCACCATTACCTCTTGCTTCAATAGATTTTATTGGTTTTCCTTTAGTTTCGTAGGTATTATGCCACCATAAATAACCATAGCCATTTTTTTCTGATACATTTTCTAAATTTCTATAATTTTTAAAGGAATTTTTAACCCATTTTTTTGATAGAATTCGTTTAGATCCCCATTTCCCTTTATTCAGGTATAATTCTCCAAATTTGAGCATATCTTTTGGTGTAAGATACATTCCACCACCAAAGTATGGGGTTCCTTTTAAATCTGATTGAATTACGTAATTTGAAATTTTAAGTGGGCGAAATAAATTTTTATCCATAAACAATGCCAATGATTCTGAAACTATAGAGTCCATTGCCACACCAAGAAGATAGGGATTGGCAGAACCATAATTGGCTTTCGTATTTGGACTATTAATCATTTTAGAATCTAATATTGTTTCTGTCCAGTCTTTGGTCATCTGAAAATTATCTTCTACAGCAGGTGATTTTGGATTGGCGTTAATACCATAATCAATAGCATCTATTCCAGAACTCATTGTTAAAAGGCTCTGTATATTTATTTTTGATTTTAAACTGTCTTTATGTGTTTGATATTTATGAGGTAAAAACTCGAAAATTGATTGCTCAACATTTTTAAATAATGCCTTGTCTTTTGCTATTCCGACTATGGCAGACGATATACTTTTTGAAGCTGATTTCATCTGATGAGGAATATTGGAATTGTAACCCTCAAAATAGTTTTCGTATACAAGCTTACCCTTTCTTGAAATTAAAACGGAATGTGTATTAGGAAAACTATCTTTTGCGATACGTTTTTCCATTTCTTTAAGTTCAAGGTTTCCCACGTTTTTCTCCTTTCTATTGGTATCGAACAAGCCTATTTCCCAATCTGTGTTGGTTTTTTTTAAATCGATTTGAGTAACTAAACCATCGCCTATATAAATTCCTAAAATAATTTTTTGAGGACGTAATTTTCCTTTAAACTTTAATCCTGTTTTAAAATCTTCAAAAAACAAACTATCATTTTCTTTTTCAAAATTGGTACACCAAGTTCCTGTAAATGTAGTATCACCAAAAAAAGGATAAGCCTCATAGTCGTTTTCCAATCCATTTTCTAGGCTTAAATAGAATTTATCAGACTTTAAGTTGTCTGCCATGACTACATTCCAAACACCTACAAACGAATTTGAATTTGACAGTGTTAACCTTACATGATAAAGTAATAAACCAGATTTAATAAAGCCGTTAATCTCTTTTCCATTTTCAGAAAGTACACCCTCAAAAGAATAATTTTCTGCAAATGGTATTTTTACTATTGACGTGCTTTTAAAATCAAATGGATAGTCAATAATATTTTTAGTATTCGAAATTTTGAATCTAGCTGTTTCAAGTCCTAGATTTTCTATTTCAACTTTTAAGTTGAATGATTTTGAATTTTCAATTTTGCCTTCCCAACCACTTGTATATTCTGCCATATCTTGAGCATAGGTTAAAAAGGAAAAAAGGACACTAAGTAATGCTATACTGTTTTTAATCATCATTTTTATATTTGACATAGTTTTTAAATTGGTCTTTTCATTTTTTCTAAATGTTATTTGTTTGTAGGACGACAAATAATAGGCTTGAGTTACAAAAAGAATAAAGTATTAAATCTATTGACCATAGATCTTGTATATGCGTAGTTTCTTTTTAATGTTGTACAACCTTGTTATATATAGTTTGTAGCGGGTGTAAGCAACTATAAACCAAATAGAAGATAACCAATAAAAAAAGCTCAAAGAACCTGTTTTAGGGCCTATGAGCTTAATCTATAAATGTCTTAAATTAATGAGGTTAACTTATTTTTTATACTAGTTCTTTGTTTTTACTTATGTATTTTTTGTAAAGCAGTTCTAACTATTGGATTCCAAATATCATAACCTAACTGATTTAAATGCATTCCGTCTTCAATAAAGATTTCGGTTTTTAATGTTCCTTCTGTATTTAACATAGGAGAAGCTAGGTCAATAAATTCAACATTGTTTTCTTCAGTACTAAACTTTAGCAGTTGGTCATTTGTAATCATTTTATTAGTACGTATGTCTCTGCCTATAAAATCATCAATCATTACAGGTTTCATAGAAAGGAGTAGTATTACTGTATTAGGGAAGTCAGCTTTAATAATTCTTGTTAGTTCTTTAAATGCAGCAACAGATTCTTGTGGAGATTTCCCTTGTTCAATATCAATATCACAATAAATAGCAACTATTGAAGGAGCGTGTTTTTTTATTAAAATATCATAGTAATAAATTATTTCGTGCATATCCATTCCTCCAATTCCTCTATTCATAACATAGAATTCAGGAAATGAAATTGAAGTTTTCCAACCAGCAATGCTTGAACTTCCTACAAATAAGATTGGATTTTTTGAAAATGTGTTTCTATCATCAAAATTCTGGAAATTTTTAACAGCATCTTCTATCCTGTGATTCCTTTTAGTATTAGGGACCCGCTCTATTTCCTTAAATTTTTCTTGATTCTTATGAAACAAAGACATTGCTTTTTTATAATTCTCAGGATGTACGTTGTAATCTAATTTTCTATCGTTCCAGTAATTTCTAGATACTTTTAAAAAGGTATTTTTATTTTCAGTATTTACTTCATCATTTTTTAATGAATTTGTAAGATATTCAATAAACTGTTTATCATTAAACGTGCTTTCTTCTTGAGCGGAGGAAGAAATAGTAGCACATAAAAATAGTAGCATTAGTAGTCTATTCATTTTTAGTTTTTTTATTATGGCCACCCTGTTTGTATATGGTTTGTAGCGTATTTTAAGCACCTAATTTAGCAATTAAATACTACATAGTAATTTCTAATAGTCCCTACGCTTTAGGGTTTGTAAATTGGCTAAAACCAAGCAATAAATTATATATGGGTTTGGCAGTAGTTTATTTTTTCAATAGTAATTTCCCATTACTATAGTTGTACGTAGTTCCATTATTTTTAATATAAATGCCCCTTTTGCCTGGTTCTAATACTAATTTTTTTGAATTAAAAGAGAAGATCAATTCATTAGAAAATTCATTTATTTTTAATATGTCAATTAAACATTTTTCTTCAGTTTGTGGTTCAATATCTAATAATCCCATATATTTTATTTTTCCATTTTCTAATATGAATGCTTGTCCCCCGTAGCAATATTCGGATGATAACTGGCAAACAATAATAATTTTATCTGATTTGTTATTTTTAAAAAAATGAGGTTCAAATGAATATGCTTCGAAAAACCCTTGTGATTGATAAATTATTTTATGCTGTTCGTTTACCATTAAAAGTCTAACACCGTAATCATTCTCCGTATTAGGCAAGACCATTTTTGCATCTTTATGTTCATAATAACCACTAACTATCTTTAACGTATCTAATTTATAGACATCGTAAATGCTAAAAGATGCTAATTTAAAATCAAGATTTTTTTCAGGCTTAAATTCATAATAGTTTATTTTCTTTTTTAAGGTTTTATTAGTTAGGAAGCCATTAAAAACATAACCTACTATTGTTTTTGAATTGATATCATTTGCACTTATATGATACCATTCCCCTTTTAGTACAACACCGTTATCAGTTATCTCATCATATCGTTTTGTGCTTTGAAAAAAAGTTATTTTCTCAGCATAATCAAGTTTTCCAACTTTATCATATGTTTTATCTGGTCCACTTCTTACAATTAAACCATTCTTAGCAGAAACGTATAATGCATCTTGACTAAAAAGATAATTTAATTGAAAAAGGAATAGTATAATTAATAGTCTTTTCATAATTGTGACCACCGTGTTTGTAGCTCGCTTGTATGTGGTTTACAGCGTATTTTAAGCCCTAATTTAACAATTAAATACGGAATAGAAGTTTCTAATAATCCCTACACTTTGTTGTGTCTGTACTCTTTGTAACTTAATTCTTTTTCTGCCGTTTTAATTTTACTTTTTTAATACGAAATCCATTCAATAAAATATGGTTTTTATTCAGAACAAAAGTAGAACTATCAAAATTTGATTGAAGATAACCTGAAATATTGCTTATGTAAATTTGCCCTGTACTATCAGACACTTTAAGCGATAATTTAGCACTATTTGGTGACCAATCATTAGGGAAATAAAAATCAATTTTAGCAATTTTTTTATGTATTGGAATTTCTATTTTGGCTTTATTTTGTAATCCAATACTAATTTCTTTGCCGTCTTTATCGTAAAAATGTAAATCTCTCTCACCGTAATAATTAAAATAATCTTCATCTTTATCATCGTAACAAGGTGTATGTAACACCTTGTTCAAAAAATCACAATCATTCATTTTTTTGAAAAAAATTGTCAAAGTATCTTTTTTGAGAAATGGTTTTTCTATTTTAATTTTTGGTTGGATTGTATCGGCAACTTTTAGAATAATATTTTTCCCTTTTTGTTCCCATTTACCCAAAGATACACCTGTGTTTACATAACATTCTTGGTCGTCTATCTCACTATATAAAAACTCCTTATTTTCTTTGAGTGTCAGCGTTATTTCATAGTCACCACCCATAACATTTTTTGTAAGATGTCTAAAAACGGCATCTTGTGCTAGACCATAATAATTTACAATCAAAAAAATTAGTATACAGATTGTTTTTTTCATAATTACTCCTTTTTACGTATTCGGTTTCTAATGACTCCTAACGTTCCGTTTAACAAACATAGAACAATTTATAAGCCCTATCGTTTTGGGTTATGCACGAGCCATATATAAATATTTTGTATTTATCTTTTTGACTGAAAATGCCAAATTTTTAAATTTAGCGAACCTTTTGAAAATTTACAAACTTTTCGGTTAAGCCCAAATTGCTTTATGTTGATACCTTTTTAGCAAACGTTTTACTTAATTGAGAATTTATCTTTTATTTTATTTATTTCGTTTTCAACTGTGTCACCTTGAATAATAACCGAGGTTTCATTTCTATGGTATGGACTGTTCACATCTCTAGTGGCTGAAAGCCAATTAAACGAACCTTCAATTAAAACTTTATTGTCGATACAGATGGTTTTATTATGAATACCATTAATAATTACTAATTTAGCTTTAGTTCCAGAAATAGCTTCTCTACCCAGTTTGCTATGTTTCTTTAATTGACCATCTTTTTTGTCAAGGTTGTTGTCCGTTAGAATTGTTATTTTTATATCTTTAGTAATACACTCATTAATTAAAGATATTATATTATCATCCTTAATAGCGTTGATAGAAAGGAAAGGAGAAAAGATGATTAATTCCTTTTCTACAGAATCAAAACACCTTTTTAATATTTTCCGATGCGTGTCTAAATCATTAATACGATCAACTTTATGTTGGGGAGTAGGCTGGTAAACCAGGTCTGATTTAAATACAAACCGTTCATCTAAAGCGTATGATTCGTTAGAAAATAATTTTTCTGCTAGTCGTCCTGAAGGTGTTTTATCTTTAGGATTAAATACGCCCATATTACCAATTACTATAAAAGAGTGTTTTGCACGAGTAAGGGCCACATTAAGCATATTAAATTTCCCCTCAAAATCAAAAAACAATGCGGTATCTTCTAAGCCATGTACACTAGAGAATAAAATAATAGCTCTTTCTGCTCCTTGAAGAGCATGTACTGTTCCTATAATTATTTTTTCTGATATTTCTTTCCCTAATTGTTTTCTTAAAATCCCTTTAATAATTGTTTTTTGTGCAGCAAAAGGTGTTACTACAGCTAAGACTTCATCAATCGGCTTAGCGTACGCTGCTTCAATTTCAGCTTTTTTACTAATAATCCATTGTACAACGGCATTGGCTTCCTTTACATTCTTCTTACTACTACCATTATGCTTTTCGGCGCTTCCATTTACATGTATATAACCAAGAGGTGGTATTTTATACTTGTCATTACTTTCACCTCCCATTAATTTTAATGAACCACTGTAAATATTATCTTTAGAATACTCAGCTATGGAATTTAAACATCTTCTGTGTTCTAATAAATAAGCTCCTTTTTCCAACTCATTATTTTGATGTTTATATGTGAATGGAGTAGCATTCCTAATTATCCTCATTAGATTTCCGTTTGAAGCATTAAAGCCGAGAGTAGCATTTCTTTCAAACTCATCTTCAGATGTAATTACATCATATTTTTTAGCATTAAAAAAATCTATGTTTTTTGTAACATTCCACACCGGTTCTATCTGATGCACATCACCAACAGTTAGTATCTTTTTTGTTAAGGATAATGACGGTATTGCTACTTCAGGAGACACTTGACCAGATTCATCTACAATCATTAAATCAAATAACTCTGTGTAATATTTCTCTCCCTCTTTGTGATTATAATACATTAGAAATTTTGGTAAAGAATGAAAGGTAGCAATGTATAAAGGTGAAATTTTAGCAATACGTCTAAGCTTTTTAGCATAACTTTTTTCTCCTAACTCTTTGTTTTCTTTTTTATACCTTTCTTCATCTTCTTTTTTGTTTTCTAATTCCTCTATATATTCCCACTCCCTGTAGTGAGTAGAGAGCCAAAAAAGTTCATATCTATAAGAAATATCTAGTTTTACGGCTGTATCTCTTAATATATCAAGATTGTTATACTCTTCTTTGGTAATCTTTATTAATGCTTCCCATTTGTGAGAATACGTGTTATTCCATTTTGATTTAAAGTTTTCATAAACACTGTTTCTTGCCTTTATTTCTTCAACTAAAAGAAGTAGCTCATTTAGATTATATTCTAGGTTTTCTCGTTGTTTAATATTGTTTAGTAAAACTTTTTCTAACCTACTATAAACTTTAAGATAGCTACTCCAGTTATTAAAACCAGTGAACTCATTAATAAACGGATGAGCAATTAATTTAAAAGAGTTGATTTTTATTTCTTGAAATTTTCCCAAAGGCAATAGTCTTATGTGCACAGGAAAATTATTGTTTTTCTCTTCTAACTGGTTTAATACACTTTTTAACTGTTCCTCTTTATTCGAAGCTTTAATTATCTCCTCTTTGAGTTGAGCTATTTTTGAAATTAATCCCTTTGTATTATTATAGTTTTTGTCTGTTAATAATTCAGGTATCTGATGTTTTTTTAGC
This sequence comes from Cellulophaga sp. 20_2_10, assembly GCF_023476645.1. GTDB lineage: Bacteria > Bacteroidota > Bacteroidia > Flavobacteriales > Flavobacteriaceae > Cellulophaga. Next base: position 166,999 of record NZ_JAMCOJ010000001.1, on the reverse strand, counting down.
GCTATACTAATTGTCTTATTAATAGTAGTTTTAAGTGCCTTTATTCTTTTTAGTAAAAAAGCTTTAACATCAGTATCCTTATCTATGGTCTCCGTCCTAAACTGTGTTTTTAATTGTTTTAAAAAAAAATGTTTGTATCCAACTATTTTTGAGTAATCCTCTAATTTCTCTAAAAAGAAATCATTTAAGTACTTTGATGTAGCAGATTGATATTGTCCTGTTTCAGCTTTGGCTTTTGAACAGAGGTAAAGACCAAAAGAGTTTACATCGGGAATCCATCTGCTATTTAAAATACCCCCACCATCTAAGCTCATACTATCCAGAATGTTTGTAATTGCTTGGTTGTTTGTAGAACTACCTATGATAAGAGGAGCCTCTGCACCGTTTAGTACAGATTCGCTTATAATATTAGCTATAAAACTTTGTAAAATGAACGTTTTACCTGTACCAGGAGGGCCATTAACTGCAAATGCTTTTTTATTGTATTTAGAGCTAAATTGTGCAAAAGCTACACGTTGAGATTCAGATAGAGGAAACTCACCACTCATTTGTCCAAAATGATTTGGGTTAAGAAAGATTTCTTCCTCTGTTAATTCATAATTATTAGCCTCTGGTTCTGCTATTAAAACATTATTTAATAAAGGATACTCCGTTTTATTATTTTTATCTGTTAATGCATTATATAGCTGTAATACATTTTGTATAACTGAATCGTCACTACTCTCAGCTATTGAAAATTGATAGATATCTTCTTCGTGATATTCGTTAAATTTTCTATTTGTAACTCTATAAAAGAATTTCTCACAGTCGTTCCAGTATGTATCCCAGTTTTCAATACTGATTTCAGTTTTTGATATTAAGCGGTCTAGCTTTTTTAAACTAGCTATTGTAGGGGAATTACCAGGGTTGGGACTTAAAAATTCTCTAAGGAACTCAGGAGGTTTGGGGTCATTTGGAGGGCTTAGTACTCCTTCTCTGTTCACACGAGCCTTTATCCAGAAAGGAAAGTGTTTTTTTGAAGATCCTTTTCTAAAGCCGTGCTCAACTTCTGATGTAATATAAAAAGGTGCTATTTCAATTTCGTTAAATAAGGTTTCCTCCTCTTCTTTAGCATCTTTCCAAAAACTTTTAATCTCGTCTTCATTAAAACTGGAAATGATACTTGTGTTGCGTTCAATGAAATTACGAGTAAGGAGTTTTTTGTCTCTTTTATTACCATCAATTAATGATGCTCTGTAATAGTTTAACCATTTACCAGTAGTTTTCATTTATTAGATTCTTAAGATAAAATTTCTTTAAAATTAGTATTTATATTACAAGTATTATATTTCATCTTAAAAAAATAGTTTAAAAATCGCTAGGGATATAAATTTTGGTATGCCATCCAATTTAAAATTCCAATCCCCAGAAATAACGCACTCAATATTTTCACAATGAGTATTGTAATAATATTTGACTCAACACTTAATAGTCTGTTATATTATCTTCAATTAAATTTTGCTAAAAATTATTTACTACGTCTCCGAATATGAAAAGTAGCTCTATTGAAAAGCGATACCTTTTGGATTAAAGACAAGCTATTTTTTTGTATTTTGTTTTATCTTTTCTTTTTAAATTGCCAAGTTTTATATTTGGAGGACTCTATAAAAAACACACTAAACTTTTGATTAAACACTTAAACCAGTATTAATTATATAGCCGTTGTTATACAGCGCTTTCTCTGATTTTTTTTAATATATCTGGAATTTCTTGCCAGTCATTAACCCATATAGTTTTTACTCCAAATGAAGCAGAATCATTTTCTTCAAATCTTGCGTGTATGTTTATTAAAAGTTCTATTAAATTATTTTTGTCTTTATTATTTAAAGAATTAATGTCGTCAACAGAACTTTGAGTATCTAATTGTTCAAGTAAATATTCTGGTTTTATTTTTTTCTTAAATATATAATGATGCTCTTTACTATTTCCTTTTTGTTTTAGTGCTATATCTAAAAGTCTTCTAATATTTGGATCAGTTAACGAACTACCAATGAAAATACAAGTGTTTTCTCTGAACTTATTGATTTGAACAATATTATTCCAGCTATAAATGTCTGAATATTGTTCATGATAATTACTTTCTCCAAATGTTATTATGTTAGATTTATCTAATTTTTTATTTTCAGGCAGAAAACCGTGTACGTGATATATTGGTAATTCATCATTTTTAATATCCATTCCAATTCCAAAAATAGACTTATAAGGAATTTCCATATTTGTTTTATCAAGTTTGTGTTCTAAAATATCATCGAAATTATAGGTTATTATGGAGTCTAAATTAGGGCTCTTTCCAGGAGCGACACATATTCGTACTATTTCATTAAGTAATTTTGATTCTTGGTCTTTGTCAACTTCAGAGTATAAAACACTTCTTACCATTTCTTCGAACGAAACTTCATTGTTCTCAAAATAATCTTGTAAATATCGACCTGATATTAGTGGATTAGGAGTGAATATATTATTAAAAAGTGTAGATAATATATTTGAAACTTTATTTTCTTTTTCTATAGTATGTACCATTAAATTCTGTAAAAGAACATTCCAAGATGCTACACCAAATTCTAAAGAAATCCCTGCTCCAAGTACAAGTACTAATTTTTCATTTTTATAAGATTTGCTAATGTTTTTTAAAGCTTGTTGTCTACTTATGTTTGCTTTCAAAGTAGTATTAACTTTTTCCTCTAAATCTTTATCTAAAATTGTTTTTCCAAGAGAAATTAATTTCTCATTTAGTTCATTTGTTCTAAGGAAAAAATTTGGATTAATAGCTTTATTGCTATTAAGTAACCTTTTACCATATTCTTCATATAGCAGGTTATATTCTTCTTCAGATATCTTAGTTGTTGGTCTTGCTTCTATTTCGTGTCCCTTACTTGCAAGAAAATCAATAGCTCTATCTAACGAAATATTAAAATCTCGTAAAACTTTATTTAATCTTTTTTTGTTTTCTTGTAGCATTTTTTAGTGTTTTACAACTTATTTATATGCGGAACTAGAGCTTACTTATTCCACCAATAGGGCAGAATATGCAGAAGTTTTGTTCCCTTTATTATGTCGTTTATTTTTAAGAAAAAACCTCTTTTTCTTAATTGTTGTACAATGTAAAACTATTTTTTTTACTCCAATTACGGAAATGTGTAATTGGCTAAAATTCACTTATAAATGGTATAAAATTAGTTATGAGTGCCCTTTTCTTTTACACTTTTAAATGTTGGTTTGTCTAATGCTCTAGGGTCTCCTTGTAGTGCAATTTTCCGTGTCCAAATGGCAGCTATACTAAAGTGTCCAAATTCTTCTGTTACTTTACCATAACAGGCATACACACCAATACCTGTTATAGGGTATTTGTCTACTACTTTGGTAAAGTGTACCACATCAAAATAAGTACCTTCTTGGTCTATAAACGTGCTAAAACGCATATGTTTGTTATTCTTTGTGGTATTAAAACGTGTGTTCACCAAAATGCCATACAATAAAACGTCTTTGTATGCATTGTTTTTCATCTCTGCTGCTTTTGTGTTGCTAAGTAGTTTTTCAGAAATTAGATCAAAATAACTATACAACGGAAAACCCAAAAGCTCCATTTGGTCATACGCATCTTCTAACCAAGAATGTTCTAGTACTGGCAACTCAAAATTTCTATGTGTTGGCTTAAATAAACTGGGGTTTGTATTCCTTTTTTTAGATGAATTCAGTTTAAAAATTGCTTGCCAGTGCAATTGGTTTTTCTGTAATTTAGTAAAGCTAAAAGCTCCTATTCTTATTAAAATAGACAACTGCTCTATGCTTATGGCAATACGATCTATAAAATCATCCAAAGAACTAAACTCACCATACAACTGCCGTTCTGTAAGCAAACGTTGTATGACTAGTTTCTCTAAATTTTTTAAATATCCAAAACCCAAGTAAATATTTTTACCCTTAATTATATTATGGTTATTGCTATTATTAATACAAGGCGGGTGTATACTTGCTCCCCACATACGAGCCTCGTGTATGTAATGTTCTGCGGAATAAAATCCTCCTCCATTATTTAATACGGCTACCATAAATTCTAATGGGTAGTAACACTTTAAATACATACTCTGGTAACTTTCTACGGCATAAGATGCAGAATGACCTTTTGCAAATGCATAGCCCGCAAAACTTGCTATTTGCTCCCAAACGGTGGTGGTTAATTGGTCTGTGTAACCTTTTGCTTTGCAGTTTGCTTTAAACTTGTTTTCTACCCGTGTAAACTCTTCTCTAGATCTAAACTTACCGCTCATTCCCCTACGCAATACATCTGCTTCTCCTAAGTCTAAATCTGCAAACTGGTTGGCTACTTTTAAAACATCTTCTTGGTATACCATTATACCATAGGTTTCGGGCATTATGTCTGCCAAAATAGGATTGGCTTGTTTGCGTCTGTTTGGATCTCGGTGTCTTCTAATATATTCATTCTTCATACCAGAGCTAGAAACGCCTGGTCTAATTACAGAACTTGCGGCAACCAAACCTAAATAATTGTCTACCTCTAATTTACTCATTAAACCACGCATAGCAGGAGACTCTACATAATAAGCTCCTATTGCTCTACCTTGACTTAATAGTTTGTTGATGTTTTTATCTACTTTAAATTTTTCAACCTGAGTAATATCTATATCACCTACCTCTGGCCTATTTTCTTTAATAATGTCTATGGCATCTTTTATTTTGGCCAAACCTCGTTGCCCTAAAATATCAAACTTAAAAACACCTACATCTTCAGCTATATTCATATCAAACTGTACTGTAGGGAAACCTTTAGGCGGTAAATCTGTTGCAGAATAGTAATGTATTGGCTTTTCTAATATTAAAATACCGGCCGAGTGTACACTTATATAATTAGGAAAGCCTTTAATAAGTGCACTGTATTTTAAAACCAGTTTGCTCATTTCATCTATATCATTTACAGAAAAATGACCTTTACATAATTTGTCTATTTCTTCTTTAGGCAAACCAAATACTTTGCCCAATTCCCTAACAACTGCCCTGTATTTAAAAGTGTTGTAGGTTGCTAATAAAGCGGTGTTTTTAAAGCGTTTAAAAATATGAGCCGTAACATCTGCCCTATCTTTCCAACTAAAATCGATATCAAAATCTGGAGGAGAAGCCCGGTAAGGATTAATAAAACGCTCAAAATAAAGGTCTAACTCTATAGGGTCTACGTCTGTAATACCAATTATGTACGCCACAATACTATTTGCACCACTACCACGACCAACGTGTAAATAGCCTTTGGAATTTGCATAGGATACAATTTCGTGATTAATTAAAAAATAGGATACAAAATCCATTTCTCTAATTGTTCTAAGCTCCACTTCTAAACGCTTTGTAACGGCATTAGTAATAGTAGAATATCGTTTTGGTAACCCAATACTACAAAGCTCATTTAGATACTCAAAATCGGTTTCTTTAGAGGCTCCAAATACGTGCTGATTTTGAGAGGTTCTGCTTTCTCCAAAGCCAAAATTGATAGAACAGGCAGACAGTAGTTTTTTTGTGTTTTCTGCAATAAAAGGAAAATCGTTATACACCGCCAATAACTCCTTCATGGGGAGCATTTTTTCAGACGGACTGCCTTCTTCTGTTTGTTGTAATCTACTTAAAAGCGTATTGTTTGCAATTGCTCTTAACAAACGGTGCGCATTAAAATCTCTCTTGTTTCTAAATGTAACTGGTTGCTGAATTACTAATTTTTCTACATAAGATTTGTATTTAGAAAATGGCAATCGTCTTAAATTCTCTACAGATATGCCTATGTATTCATTGGGTTTAAATTCTGTTTTCTCTAATTGTAAAACCTTTTCAAAAGGATAAATAAAATACGTATTTGCAAGCTCTGGTGCTTCTTTAGGTAAATCTTGTGATGTATGAGAATGCAATGATAAAAAATCATTCAAGGCCTTAAAACCTTCATTATTTTTGGCCAAACCAACATACAATTGTTCTGCTCCGTTTCTAAAATCGATACCCACAACTGGTTTTATACCGTACGCTTTAGATGTACGAATAAAGTTTAAACAGGCAGACGTATTATTTATATCTGTTAAGGCCAAACAAGACACACCAAAGCCTTTGGCCATTTCTAAAAGATCTACTTCTGAAAATGTACCAAAACGTAGGGAGTAGTATGAGTGGCAATTTAAATACATTATTGTTTTCTGTGTGCTAAAACTATTGGAGGTTCACCGCTAAACGGGTTATGAAAACGACCTATGGTTTTTGCGCCCATAGAGGTGGCTCTCATAATACTTTTTTCTCCGTATTTTTCACGAATATGATCCATAGCATCATACAGGTTTAGCATTTCTTCAGTATCATCAAATAAGTTAATTTGATAATTTCCTGTAACGATATCTGTAAACCTAACGCCTACTAATCGTATCAATAAACGTCTATCATACAAGCGCTCAAACAATTCTAAAATTCTAGGAATAAGAATATGGTCTGCACTTGTATAAGGTATTTTTACTTGTTTGGAATACGTTTGAAAATCCGAATAACGCAACCGTACAGAAATACAGGCTGTTAATTTATCTGCTCTACGCAATTGATACGCTAAATTTTCTGCCATTGCAGTTAATGTGGTTTTTAGCTGCACCATATTGGTAGTGTCTTTTGTAAATGTGCGCTCTGTAGAGATAGATTTTCGTTCATGAAAAGGAATAAGCGGTGGATTGTCTATACCATTAGCGCGTTTCCATATTATTTCTCCTTTTACACCCAACGCACTCACCAACATTTCTACTGGCATTTCTTGTACTATTTGCACTGTGGTAATTCCTAAATTGCGCAGTGTTTGGTATGTTTTTGTGCCTACTGATGGTATTTTCTGAATTGATAACGGTGCTAAAAATTGCTTTTCTAAACCATTATCTACCCGCATTTGGTTATTAGGCTTAGCCTCACCAGTTGCAACTTTAGAAACAATTTTATTGGATGATAACCCAAAAGAGATGGGCAAACCCGTTTCTTTTATGATGGTATTGCGTAATTCTGTTGCAAATTTATACGTACCAAAAAACTTGTCCATACCCGTTAAATCTGCATAAAACTCGTCTATACTTGCTTTTTCAAACAAGGGCACACGTTCTTTTATAATCTGAGTAACAGTTTGCGAGTGTTTTGTATAAATACTAGAGTCTCCTCTAATTACTGTTGCTTCTGGGCAAAGTTGTTTTGCTAATTTCATAGCCATACCAGAGTGTACTCCAAACCTTCTAGTTTCATAACTACACGCAGCCACAACACCTCTGTCTCCCGTGCCTCCAACTAAAAGAGGTCGCTTTGCTAACTTTGAGTCAATTAAGCGTTCACAAGACACAAAAAAGGTGTCTAAATCTAAATGTAATATTGATTCTGGCTTCATATTTGGATATATTCCATTTTCGTAAATGGATTTTTTCCAAAATTACATATTAAAGTAGCTCAAAAATCATTTTTAACACTGTTGTTATTAACATTATTAAATTCTCTTGCAAAACAATACTTTGCAAGCTAGTATATACTATTTACTAATTTTTTAAAATTGATAAAGAACTAAATGTTGTTGTTCGTGTATAGCAGAATTATTTTTTTGAATTCAGGAAATTACAGACAGCCCCAATACTTTGGGGTTTTATTGGTAAAAAAAACAACCAAAGAAAATCTAGACTTACGAAATAGCTAGTTAGCTACTATGTAGCTACTTACTATGTATGTTCTAATGAATTTTACAAGGTATTTAAGTACTGTTTAAACTACATTTTAATAACATCTGCTACAATGCCCTGTACTTTAAAATCTGCAGTTAAAATAATAGGTTGGTGTTTAGGGTTTGTAGAATGTGGTTTTAAAACAAGGTTGCTGCCGTTATGTCTAAATTCTTTAACCGTAGCCTCGTCATTTAGTAAAGCAAGCACCAAATCTCCTGTTTCTGCAGTATTCTGGCGTTTAATTAGCAGTAAGTCGCCACTATCTATACCTTTCTTATTCATAGAATCTCCGGTAGCTCTTAACAAAAAATAATCTGTAGGTGTTTTAACAAGTTTTGCAGAAATTTCAATTTGGGCTTCAATATGTTCTTCTGCAAAAATAGGTAATCCGCAAGCTACTGCTCCAACTAATGGTATGCTTACAGTAGCTGTCTTAACTGTAGTGTTAGCATTAAAAACGGTTTGGTTGCCATCTAATAAATCTCTTGCTTCTACTTGTAAAATATGAGCAATTTCATACAGCAATTCTAAACTGGGTTGCCTCCTATTCTGCACATAAGAATTTACCATATTGTAACTCTTACCTAGCTTCTCTGCTAACCAAGTTTGCTTAATTCCTTTGCCCTCTAGTACGTCTTTAATACGGTTCATAAATGCAGTGATTTTCAGTGTCAAATATAATCAATTACACATTAATATATCATAATATGATATATTTATTAATTACTAAATGTGTTTTTTATTTGTTTACATTGTATCTTTACACCCTAAACCTAAATACTTCCATATGTCTTTTGAACGTGTTCAAGAAAAATTAAACATCCTAGCAGATGCTGCAAAGTACGATGTGTCTTGCTCCTCTAGTGGCAGCAATAGAACCAACACCAATAAGGGATTAGGTAATGCATCTGCTTCTGGTATTTGCCATACATATACAGAGGATGGCCGTTGTGTTTCTTTATTAAAAATACTACTTACCAACCATTGTATATTTGATTGTGCCTATTGTGTAACACGAAAAAGTAATGATATTAAACGAGCTGCTTTTAAAGTACAAGAGGTAGTAGATTTAACTATAAACTTTTACAGACGTAATTATATTGAAGGTCTTTTTTTAAGCTCTGGAATTTTTAAAAGTGCCGACTATACTATGGAACGCTTGGTTGCTGTGGCTAAAAAATTACGTTTAGAAGAAAACTTTAATGGATATATACATTTAAAATCTATTCCTGGTGCTAGTGATGAGTTAATGCGTGAGGCTGGTTTGTATGCAGATAGGCTAAGTGTAAATATTGAAATTCCGACTGAAAAAGGCCTAAAACTTTTGGCTCCAGACAAAAATAGAGCCGATTTTATTAAACCTATGATAAAGGTTAAAAATGAAATTATACAGTATAAAAAAGAAAAGAAGCTTATTAAAAGTACGCCAAAATACGCACCTGGTGGGCAAAGTACACAAATGATAGTAGGCGCTAGTGGTGAAAATGATATGCAAATTATGTACACCTCTAATTACTTTTACAAAAATTTTAATTTAAAACGGGTGTACTACTCTGGTTATGTGCCTATTAGTTATGATACGCGCTTGCCACAAATTGGTACTCCTGTTCCTATGCTACGCGAGAATAGATTGTACCAAACCGATTGGTTATTGCGATTTTATGGGTTTAATATTGAGGAAATTTTAAACGAAAAGCACCAGCATTTAGATTTAGATATTGATCCTAAATTAGGATGGGCTTTACGTAATTTACACGAGTATCCTATAGATGTAAATAAGGCCGATAAGCATATGCTGGCAAGAATACCTGGTTTGGGTATGAAATCTGTTTATAAGATACTAAAAGCTAGGCGTTACAGAGAACTTAATTGGGACCATTTAAAAGCTATTGGCGTATCCTTAAATCGTGCACAATACTTTTTAATTTGTGCGTCTAATAAATTTGAAAGTAGAGATTTAACCGCCGAAAAAATTAAAGGCTTAATCCTACAAAATTCAACAAGTAAATATACGAGCATGCTTAGCAACCAATTAAATCTTTTTGGATAGTCTTTTGTTATGGAAACCACTTTAGTTTATGATGCCTCTTTTGATGGATTTTTAACTGCGGTTTTTACTGCTTTTGAGATGAAATTAAAAACAGTAAAAATTGTTCCCAAACAACGATTTCAACAACCTTTGTTTGGGGATTCTGAAACAGTGTATACCAACCAAGAAAAAGCAAACCGTGTTTGGGCTGGTTTAAAAAAGAAGCTTTCTACAGACGAAGCACGTCGTTTTTATTATGCTTTTTTGAGTGAAAAAACTAGTGTAGAAGATACCTTATACAATGCCATAGTCTATGTGTTTGCAGCTACAACCAATGTGGGATCTAATTATACCAACAAATACATATTAGAAATAGCCAAACTTACTAAAAACGTAGGACGAGAAAAACACAGAATGGAAGCTTTTGTACGGTTTAAACTTACCAAAGACGGTATTTACTTTGCAAATATAGAGCCCGACTTTAATGTGTTACCACTTATAAAAAGGCATTTTGAAAAGCGTTATGCAGATCAAAAATGGCTTATTTACGATTTAAAACGTAAGTATGGTATTTATTATGATTTAGAAAAGGTAGCTATCATTACGTTAGAGTTGGGGGCAGATTTTGATCCTACCAAAACGTCTGCAGCTATTTTTGCTGAAGTAGAATTAGAGTTTCAACAATTATGGAACAATTATTTTAAGAGTACAAATATTGCTTCTAGAAAAAATATGAAACTACACATACAACATGTTCCCAAACGATACTGGAAATATTTAAGTGAAAAAAGTGTTGTTTAACACAAGGTTTTTAGAGTAAAAAAATAACCTTATTTAAAAGATTGTGAGTGTATTTAGTAATACATTCTAAAATCTAATAATTTACACATTTTATAATGTCTTTGATGCAACTCTTCTACAACATCTAACATATTATCATCTTCTTTAAATAAGTTAAAGAATGCGATATCTAAATCCGAACTAGTTATGCCATTATGCTCATTACCGTAGCCAGATACGCCTCTTGCCCCAGTGATATCTATAAAATACTGTGCTTCTTCCTCGTCTAAATCTAAGATTTTAGCATTTGAGAAATGTAGAATCTTACCTTCTAATCTTCCTTCAAAAATCTCTGCAATTTCTTGTAGGCTATAGTAATAATCGTTTAAACAAATACTATTTGCTTCCCCTGTTATAACCAAGTAGATTATTTCATAATTCTTAAAATTATGATCATCTAAGATCAATGTATTTAAGCTCGTTTCTAATCCTTCAATGGTATCACACGTTTTATAAATACTAGCTACACCATATTTTGTAGTTAACAGATCTAATTTTTTTTGAGCCTCTGTAACGGTATCTATTTCTATATCTTCTACTGCTTCTAAGCAGTAAATAAAATAATCTGGATCTATTAATTGTTCTTGGGGTAATTGTTGTCTTTTTTCTAACAAATTTCAGGGTTTATACATCGTATATTAAAGTGCAAAAATAATTATAATTAGCTTAATCGTCAAACAAATGCCAATACTATAGACCTAAAGTATGAGTAGCTTAGTGTATATAGCCAATTAAAATAAGTGTAATTTCTATTAAAAATTTTATTCTCTAAAATCGTCACAATCTATTTTAGTAATAGTGGTTTCTAGACCTAATTCTGGTGCGCCACCTTCTATTACTGCAGTAGTGTCTTTTAAATAAATTTTAAGCGTGGTCTTACTTTGTTTTTCTTTAAAGAAATAGTCATACCTAGCATCTATAACATCATCTTTTATAGTCCCCATTAGCATACCATTTCGCCTATCTTTGTCGGCTGGGGCAAAAACATAACTCCCTATCACAGTCTCGCCTTTAATTGTAAGTAGGAGCTCTACCACATCTTTTTTAGTGGTATCGATTTTATGTACCAACTCGTTCCTAAAACAAAGCGTAGCACTTGTAACAACCGGCTTATTCTCTTCTGGTACAGTAGCATCCTTTTCTAAACTCTCTTCTTGTTTTTTTATACTTTGTTCCTCTATATGTTGCTCTTGCTTTTCAGTGTTTTTACAAGCTGTACATAGCAAGCATGCAAACACAAGCACGGCGCTTATATGTAGTATCTTTTTCATAGTAAAAAATCAGGTGTGTAAACGATCTATTTTAAAAATAATAGTCGCAACAAAGGTATTCCAAAAAGGACAAATTATAAAATAAAACGCCCAAATATGCCCGTATATATTGCTTTAGAAATACCTGTGTACTAGTTTTTTAAAAGTTACCTTTGTACCATATATTATTTATATGCTTATATTAATTATTGCTTGGTATTTTTCTAGCGCATTATAAAGGCTATTTTTTTACGTTTTGGTTATAATTAATAAAATTTTAGTAGCCAACTTAATGGCTGATTGCTAGTAAGTATTTAATAATAGTTTTTAATCTTACGCTTTGCATATATCATTAACCTGCAATTCGTTTCAATTTAATAGAAATATGACATTTTTAAACAAAGATGTAACTATAAACAAACCTGAACCTATACCACAAAGAAAAGGGTTGCACTTATTTAATAGAGCTGCAGATGTAAAAAATACAATGCAGACCTTAGATGCGGGTAAACCTGTATTAATTACCGACTTTTATAGTAATGGTTTAACCTTACTTAAAGAGGTACAATTGTACCTTAAAAGAAGAATGCCTAACAAAACGTTTAACGAACAACGTGCGTTTAGAGCTGCATACCGTAGATTATCTAATCTTATTTTAATAGAAATTGCAGGCCAAAAACTAACGGTTGGCAAAGCACCTTCTATTGGTTGGTTGCAAAAATTTTACGCAGAAGAAAAAAGTAGTTTTTTACTACCTTTTCCGCAAGTACAGGGATTAAATAGTTCTTGGCAATGGTATAAAAACGGAATTGTTATTCCTGTTTTGCGTAACAAAATACACCCGTACTACGGTACCTATTTCCCTACTAGATTTGACCATTTAATCCTTTTTGATAATTGGTTAAAACGATATTCTGGACCTAAAAAAACGGCTATAGATGTTGGTATAGGTAGTGGCATATTGTCTTTCCAAATGGTAAAGCACGGTTTTCAGAAAGTATTTGGTACAGATACAAACCCTAATGCTATTGCTGGTTTAAAAGAGTTTTTGGGTGATACTAAACTATCTAGAAAAATAGAATTAGACTACGGACATTTATTTGGATCTTGGGAAAAACAAACCGAGTTACTAGTATTTAATCCGCCTTGGTTGCCTAAAACTAGTGAGAACGATAAAAATGATGAAGCTATTTATTATAATGAAACCTTATTTCCTGATTTCTTTACTGAAGCAAAAAAAAGGTTATTACCTGATGGAAAACTCGTAATTTTGTTCTCTAATTTAGCAGAGATTACTTCTGTTACCAAAGACCACCCTATTGAAATAGAATTGGCCAAAGGAAACAGATTTACATTAGAAAAATGTATTAAAAAAACAGTAAAAACTGCATCAGATAAAACAAAAAGAGATCAACATTGGCGTGCTTTAGAAGAAGTACAACTGTGGGTCTTAAATCATAAATAACAGAGTTTCCTAAAGATACCAGCGAATGCCTAATCTGGATATAATACATGAAAACAACGATTTTATAGTTGTAAACAAAACAGCCGGACTTATAAGTGAGAAAAGCCCTTTTGAAGATATAACTATAGAAAGTTTAGTTCATACCCATATTTTAAAAAGCAAGAAAAAGCCCTATATTGGTGTTATACACAGGCTAGACCGTGTAACAAGTGGTGTATTGGTTTTTGCCAAAAAGAAAAGTGTATTAGTCGCTTTTAACGAGTTGTTTAGTAGTCGTAAAGTACAAAAAACGTACTTGGCTGTGGTTAAAAATAAACCAGCAGAAGACAAAGGTATCTTGCAAAACTTTTTGATTAAGAATTACAAAGAAAAAAGAGCAGATATAGTAGCGTCTAAATCTAAGGAAGCTTTACAATGCAGTCTTTCTTACGAAGTTATAGACCAAAACAATTATGGTTATTTAATAGAAGTAAAGCCTAAAACAGGTCGTTTTCACCAAATAAGAGCGCAATTAGCACATTTGGGATCGCCTATTCTTGGAGACGATAAATATGGATCTAAGGAGGTATATGCACCGCTATCTGTTTGTTTACACGCTTGGAAATTAACGTACCATAAACCAGATACTAACGAACAAATTACATTTGAAGCGCCTTTACCCAAAAACGCCCAATGGACTTTTGATAAAGTATAGCTTTTAGCAATTTATAAAAAAATAAAAAAATAAAAAAGGCGCAAATTGTATAAACTTGCGCCTTTTTACGTGTAATAGCTGTAATTGAAGCTTATTTCTCTATTTTCCCCATAAAATTCCTCATTTTTTCAATAATGATGTCTGCATCTTCTTCCAATGCAAAATGTCCCGTATTTAGAATAGTATAATCGATCTCTTTTACATCTTTTTTAAATGCTTCTGCCCCACTTTCTGGGAAAAAGGCATCGTTTTTGCCCCAAACAATTAAAAGTGGCGGTTGGTTGTCTCTTAAATATTGTTGCCATTTTGGGTACAACTTTACATTGTTTTGGTAATCGTAAAACAAATCTATATTAACCTTATGTGCGTTTGGTCTAGACAATCTTAAAAAATCTAAATGCCAAGTATCTGGATTTACATTTTCTGGATTTCTTGTACCGTGAGTGTATTGCCACTCTAAACCTTCTAAAGTAAATGCATGTAATAGAGCATTCTCGGTAGCTGTAGTTCTGTTTGCCCAAAGTTGTCTTGTAGTTGCCCAAGCATCTCCTAAACCAGCCTCATACGCGTTACCATTCTGGTTTATAATAGCTGTAACACGCTCTGGATGTGCCGTTGCAATTCTAAACCCAATTGGTGCGCCATAATCTTGGATCATAAGTGCATAGGAGCTTATTTCTTTTTTTTCTAAAAAAGCATCTATAGTAACTGCTATATTGTCAAAAGTATACTCGTAATCTTTTGATAAAGGAAAATCACTAGCGCCAAACCCTGGATAATCTGGAGCAACTAAATGGTAACTATCTGCCAATTGGTTTAATACTTTTCTATATTGATGAGATGAGGATGGAAACCCGTGTAATAAAACTATAGTTGGGTTTTCTGGATTACCAGCCTCGCGATATGCGATGTTTACACCCTTAATCGCCATTTTTTTAAATGTTGTGTTGTGCATTTTTGTTTTGGTTTTTGTTGTTTGTAGTACTCTTGTGCTTTGGGCTGTATCCTTTTTTATATCGTTACAGCCAAATAATAGTATTGATGCTGCGCAAAGCGGAATTAGTTTTTTCATGTTACTTGTTTTATTAGTGTTCTAATTTTCGATTAAATTCTTTAGTAGTTATATCGTTAATGCTGGCATATCTTTTTTGCATTAAAATCCCAATTCTCGTTGTCATAAGATTTAAACCATTGTCCTTGTTAGTTTTTGTACTCAAGTTCGTTGTTCCGTTTATCAGTTAAAAAAGCTTCTACTTCTTCCCTACCGTTACTAAACTTACCACTGTTGCAATCCTGTATCTACAGTGTATGCTTTAGATCTGTGTATTGGGTCTTCGGTAGTCCATGCACCTTCTACTTTTTTAATTTTCTCATTTGCCGTTTGTTTCGTAAAAGGCCGTAACGCGTATTCTTATTTTAGTAGTCAATGTTTTTTACCGAACGTTCGGTAATTAAATGAGGTAAAACTTTTACTGTTTTAAATATCTATTTTCAATATTTTTTAACGTATTTTCAAAAATTGAAGTATCATTTAACGCTTTAGTCAAAATTAGACTTCCTTGAATTTCTATTAAGGTTTGTACTGCGTGTTCTGTAGCTTCTTTTTTATTAAATTTTAAAGCCAAACCAACAGTATTAAAAGCCTTTATATATGCGGTAATACCATTGCTAATATGCTTCTCAAACAATTGCAAGCCGTTTTCCATAGAAAAAGCTCTAAATAAGCAGCTATAACTACCTCCGTTGTAAAGGGTACTTATATGATCTATTGCTTGTTTTAATCGGGCCTGGGGTACAATAGATTCATCATTTAAAGCAAAAAAAATTGTCTCTTTTACCCATTCGTCGATATGGCTAAAAACAGAATTTGCCATTTCTTCTTTTCCATCAGGAAATCTATGATACAAA
Source organism: Cellulophaga sp. 20_2_10 (assembly GCF_023476645.1). Lineage (GTDB taxonomy): Bacteria > Bacteroidota > Bacteroidia > Flavobacteriales > Flavobacteriaceae > Cellulophaga. The sequence goes on along the minus strand of NZ_JAMCOJ010000001.1, from coordinate 151,056 downwards.
CTCGCTTTTTTTAAACCTGTTGCCTCAGATAAATCTTTAATACTTGTCCCCTCATACCCTTTAGATCTAAATACTTTACCTAAGGCAGTTAACAAATCTTTATCTAATACTTTCTGTGGTCTCATACCGCAAAAATAGTATAAATATTTTGCTTTACCAATCGTTCGGTAACCAAATGTAAGATTTAAAAATTTTATTTTTATTTTAGATAATTAGCCCTTTAAAGCCTATTAGAATCTATGATTTAGACTGATAAAAACCCAATAATTAAATACAACTATTGGGTTTTATTTGAAAAATTAGACTCTTAAAGAAGCATTACTTTTTAGAAATTTGCTCAACTTTAAGTTTATAGTCTTGATATAATGTGGTGTTCATAGCTAACATATCTATGAATTCACCAACCTCTATCATCTCTAATAAAGTAAGGTTGCATTTCTTAATTTGTGGAAATTCGCCTCCATTATCAATACATTCAATTTCATAATGGCCCTTTGCATGTAATACAATAGCTCCATCTTGTACGTGCTGATAAATGTAGTTAAAACTTAAGATCGCCTTAGTATTATCTATCAATTTCACATCCATCTCAAACGGTCTGTGAGAGTGTCCCCATTCTTTGTTAAGTTGATTAAAACTATCTTCAAAAGCAGCTATACCTACTAAGTTACCACTTGGACTTAACCATTCAAAACCATCTTTATAAAGTAATTCTTTTACCAATGAAAAATTGGTATTTTTACTTTCATACAACGAAAAAAAACGATGCATCATGGCCTTAACTCTATATACTCTTTCTAATTCTTTAGTATCCATATGTAAATTTATTTAGAAGCAAAGGTCCGTTTTTCTTTACATGTACAACTTGCCATTTGGCAAGTAATACTAGAAAAATGAAATTGATTTACGTACCCTACTTAATGAAAATGGTGTTATTCCTAAAAATGAAGCAATGTGGTTTAACGGTACTCTTTGTAAAACTGTTGGATGAGTTTTTAAAAACTTTAAATACGATTCTTTAGCATCTAAGCTTATTAAACTTCGTTGAAAGTTAATTTTGGCAACTAATGTGTCATTTACTATTTTTTGAAAAGAACTCTCCCACTCCGGAATAGTAGTACAAAATAAGTCCCAAGACGCTCTAGAAAACTCTATTACTGTACAATCTGTTTCTGCTTGTATAGAACCAGAACTTACAGAAAACTCAAAGAAGCTTGTTATGTTAGTTACAAAATCTTTTTCTTTCATAAAATAAGATGTTACTTCGTTTCTTTAGTATCAATAAAATAAAACCGAAATACTCCAGTAATTAAGAATGCTATTTTACTGCATTTTTCTCCGCTTTCTACAAGAAACTCTGAAGCTTTGTAATGTTTCTCTTCTGTGTTTTCTACTAGTAGTTCTATATCTTCTTTAGACAGTTTAATGTATACATCTAAGTGTTGTAGCAACGTAGTTATCATGGTACTACTTATAGTGATTTTTAAAAAAATTAATTAGATTTTAATTGAATTACTAAATCCCTAAGTGCCATTACGTCTTTCTTTAACTCATCTAACGTTTTTTTAGCGGTATAATTATCTTCTTCTCTTGGTTTAAAAGCAGCTTTAGGGTCTCTTTTAAGCTCAACTATATAGTAATTAAGCCCTATGTTATACGTTGCAAGGTCTGTTATTGGATAACTTATGTCACCAGCTTTTTTTATACTGTTTGATAATTCTTTAGACAATCTTTTTTCTATAGTAAAATTTGTTGTGTTATAAAATACCAGTTCACTAGAGTTATCCGAATTAGAACCTAATGTTTGCAGCACTTCTCCACTTTCTAAGTTGTAGAGTTCTATGATGTAAATATAGCCAGTTTCTTTACCTTCTTCAGCATTACTTATAAAGTTCATTTTTATCTGTAAAGGGGCGTCATCATAGATTGTATAACCAGTCATTTCTACGTTTTCCTTTCCAGATTTACTTTTTAAAATAGCTCTTCTGTCTTTAATTTCTTTTTCTAAATACGTTATTCTATCCTTTTTTTCTGCCAAATAATCACTAGCAATCTTCTCTATAGCTTCAAAGGATTTATCTTCTATTGTTTTTACATAAATTTCATTGATAGATGTACCATCGTATAGCGCTGCTTTATTTATCTTCTCTCTTCTAGATATGGTCTTAATTACCATTAAATTATGATCTAATTTTTCTTGCTCCAATGTACTTTTACCTTGCTTAAGTTCTTTTACTATATTTTCAATTTTTACATCTTTATCTAATTCTATGCAGCTTGTGAAAGCAATGAATAAACAAATTAGTAGTAGGCTTGCTTTATTTTTTAACATCTTATATTGTTTTTAATTGAATATTTAATCAACCAAAAGACCTATAACGAATCCTTTAATTATTAAAAGAGCAGAGAAAATACTGGATAAAATTGAAAAAACCATAAAAAAGCTAGAATGTTTTTTATTGACTTTAACCATAGCCTTAGAGGCCTTATGTCTTAACCTAAGTTAGTAATAAACTATATAAACCAGGTTCAAATTTTGAAGCATAATAGTGTCTCTTCTATGGGTAACTTAGGAATACTATTTTTAGTAGCTATACTTAAAACATTTGACTACACTTCCTGTAAGAACAGCACAATTTAAAATCCCTTGTTTATTTACAAGTACATATCCATTGGTACTATACTCCGTTGTATTTGTTTGAACCAATTTTATAGGATTGAAAATATTTTTATTTAATTACGAAGCACTAGTTTTTGTAAACAACAAAAAGTGATTAGAAATAACAGTCGCTTCTAGTTCTTCACCTGCAGTTAATTAGTTACTTTTTTATGCTCTAAATTATAAAGATTACCACTGTTATTAAATGGATGAAAAAAGTATACTGTCCCTGCTTCTACCTTTCTAAAATCTGTTATAACATTGTTATTACTCTGAAGTCCTATTCTAAATTTTGATGTATAAGCAACATTTAAGACGGCCATAGGTATAACATACATTTTTCTGTTTTGTTCAAAATATCCGTTTTTAATTCTACCTCTAATCTTAATTGTTTTTAATACACTATCGTTGACAGTAACGGTTGCATTAATTCTTTTTTTATGTACTGCTTCTAGTGTAATTAAAAAGATAGGATCATCTTTGGAGTCTTTATGATATATAGCATCGCTCTCTTTTCTTCTAAAAAAAGATCCCCAAAAAAATTCTGAGGCATTTGCCGGGTTTTTATTGTTATTTTGATAGGTACCGTTTATTAAATGTAAGTTGTTTTCCGTTAACTCTATCCTATTTTTTACCTCTGGTGCTTTTTTAAGTGTTGCACAAGAGCACATTGCCAAGAAAACAAAGATGTAGGTAGTAATTTTATAGATGCGCATAATAAACAATTTAAAGTTTCTTTATAAATAGTAACCTAACAAATTTGCAACTATTTAATAGCATAACATAGCCTACTTGTGGTAAAAATAAACTAGCTGTTTATAGGGTATTAAAGTCTCTAGTTTACATCTATTATAACTAATAATTTTAAAGATGAAAAGTGAGTTTTTATAAAACTTGCCCGCCTTTTTCCGTTCGTTGATTTTTTATCAACTACAATTCTAATATGTGTTATGGCACCACTTAAATTCCGATAAACACCATCTCCATACTCATAATCTTTTGCAGTGTTATAATTGGTTTACCGGCTTATTTACGTTAAAAAAATGGCCTTAAATTGGGATTCCTATGATGGTCTATATTATTTCTGTAATTTTTAAACTCCATAGTTTTGGGTACGTATAATTATAGGTTACATTATCCTTGATTACCTATAATGCATCGTCTAACAAGCTAATTTGTTTAGCTTCTGTTTGGGCAAAACCAAATTGTAAAACTAAAAGTAAACGTATTTTTTTTTATAAAACTATAATTTTCATTTACAATCTGAAGACTTTAATTGTCTTAATTCTAAGACATTAGTAACCGCGTAAGTACTGGCATAATCTGCGGCAAAGCCATACTTTTCCTTACCTCTATCTATAATTTCAATAGTAGTATAAATTTGTGTGTATGGTTCCTTACCCAGAACTAAAGCATAGTAAAGTTTCTCTAATTTACCTGTTTCTTTAGAGTTATCAGTAATCCAAAATACCTTATCGCTACCACAAGGCTGAAAACTAGCAACTTCTACTCCAAAGATTAATTTTCCGCTAACGGTCTCTGTTTTATATGCGGTTAAATAATCTACCTCTTTTTTTAAACCTTTTATGGTATCTTCTAGTCGTGCTATTCTACTACTCATAAAAATATCGCTCTTTGTTTTATTGCTTTCTTCTGTATGTAAATTAGACGCATATTCCTGGTCTTTACAAGAAGTAAAAAATAGAGTAGTTAGTAGTATTAGAGATAAAGTGTGTTTTAGTTTCATACCATCTTTTTAAAGTTGCACTACAATACTGCGGTTAACAATATTTAGATACTTCAAAGATGTAGTTATTTTAGTAATCCTGTAAACCTATATATAGTGAAAACGATACCCGTTTTACAGGGTATCGTCACCATTTAAACTATAATTATTTTATATAAATATTTGATCAGCCAGAAGACCTATAAGAAATCCTCCAATTATTAAAAGAACAGAAAAAACAATAGCTAAAATTGAAAAAATCATAAAAAAACCAGAATGTTTTTTATTCACTTGAACTATAGCCCTAGAGTCCGAAATGCCTTTGTCTAAATTGGGAATAGCGTTATATAGGGCTCGTTTAAATTTTAAAGCATCTTCTAAACTAATCGTATATTCTCCTTTTTCAGCATAAAAATGATACATTTCTTTTACTCCTGTATCAAAATTATTTACACGAGGTCCAAACAAAGAAATTCTTATTTTTAGTGGTTCTTTTGTTTTTAAATTAATTACACGAGGCTTTTTAGTGTAAAGAATATTTTTTTTAAATGCTACAGCTTTATACCAAACAGCATAGTTCCCGGGTTGATCTACTATAAAATTAGTCTCATTTCGAAGAAAAGAAAACTCTGTTATTAGATCGCCTCTAAACTTTTTTCTTAAAAGCTTAATGCTAAAATACAATGCTACTGATCCTAGGGGGATAAGGCAAAAGAACAATACTTTAATTATTATTATTTTCAATTTATTTATCTGCTTTTCAAACTATTAATAAGTCTGTAATAAGGGTTATTTATAATGGAAGATTATTATCTATTTCTTCTTGATATTTATTTTTATAGCCTTCCTCTTCTTGGCTTTTCACAAAATTTTCGTATGAAAAATTACTCTTGTCAGATTGCTTTGCTAATTCTTTTAAATACTTTTTATATTTATCAAAATCTATTGATAAGAAACGATTTACCAGTTCATCTTTAGTTACGTCTATTATCATAAGTTTAGTTCTAATAGATTTTTCTCCACCAACCGCACTGTTAAAAGATTGTTTAAATACAAAATATGTATTATCTACTTGCCACAAACCATTAAAAAAAGCAGTATCCTTATTATAATATTTTGGCTTACCAAATTTTTCTAATAAAGCCGTATATAAATCATTGCTATCTTCTACTACGCTAGTTTTTAAAGCTATATAATTTATGTGAGTACTAGTACTGTCTGCATAAAACTCTAAGGTTGTTGGACTAAAATATTTAGCAGAAAATTCTTTTTCAAAACTAATATCATCAAAAACTAATAGTTTAGGATCTTCAGAAGTATATCTTGCTATTACATTATCTAGATTTTCTTTAAAGCGTGTTTCAAACTTATCATTTACTAAATTATCAATGCTATAAGGCATACGTACTTCAGACAGATCATATTCCTTTTTAGATGAGCAAGAAACTATAATTAAAGATAAAATTACAAGAGTTAATTTTAATGGTTTTTTATGCATAATAGTTATCTATTTAAATTATTTTTAGTTATTAAATTTACTTTTTTATTGGTGTTATTTTTCCGCTTGTTTCTATTTTAAAATATGTTGTTTCTTCTTGCTTGTCATCAGTCCAAAGAATATCTGTAATTGTAAGTTTATCTTTTTCAATTTTAGATTCTATTCTAGACCAGCCTTCTGCTATTTCATCATAAGAAATTGTTTTATAATCTAGTAACTCGCCATTTAAACTGTAGTTAATTAAAGTAGATACCATTTCGTGATCTCCTTTGTATGTAACTATTACTAGGGAATAAAAATCTTTAGAAAATTCTAATTTATATGATGCAATAGATTTGCTGTCATATCCTTCTTTAAAATAATAGGGAAATATTTTTTGTAACTGAAGTGTAGCAATTGCTTCTTTTTTATAAAAATTGTCTTTGCTAAAATTATCAAAATTAGTAGAATCTACAGCTGGTAATGTTCTTGTTTTTATTAAACTAGCAATAGTTTTTAAATTACTTGCTTGCTGTGTGGTTGGTGTCTTATCCTCTATTTCACCTGAATAATACGTTAGTCTCGGGTTCTTTTCTGCATAATCATCAGGATATATTAGTGTGTAAACAAACTGAGTATCACTAACCCATTTAAAATTATGAAATATACAAATATCATAATCTGGGTTAACCTTACCCAAATAAATAAATTTACCATCTATTTTTTTTTGAAGAGAATATATAACACATTCCTGACCACTATGGTAACCGTTTAGACGGTACTTGTTTGTAGGAGACGGAATTAAATACTCTGGATTGCCAACAGAATTATTAGATTCTCCCGTTTTTATATTTAATACCATATCTGAAGAATGTCCGCCTTCTAAAACTAAAATATCTAGATCGGGATAATAACCAGACCATCCTTTAGAGAAACCATAGTCATTAGAATCTTGATTTAGCAAAAGCTTTTGTCCGTTAACTAATGTAATGCTCTCAATGACATCATCTCTTGAATATCTTTCTTTATCATCACTATTTTTCCAAGTAACCCTATCTTTTAATACGGTTTTTACTGAGTCTAGACTACCTATTTTTTTATACGCTTGTGTTGCTTTAGGTAGTGTAGAAACTATTTTAGTATACGCTAATTCGCTTATTTTCTGAGTTGTAATTTTTAAATTAGAATTGTTGTATTGTTTTAAATAACCATCAAAAACATAGCCTTCTTTTCTTATTTGTTGCTTTTCTTTAGAAACCAAATACAAATAATTATCATATCTAATTTTAACCCATTTGCCCATTACAGGTGTGCCATTATCGTAAACGGTTAATGGAATAGCAGTGTCTTCAATTTTATCTACTAAAACTCCGTAAGGTATTTTAGCTACTTTGGCAGAACTTACATTTGGTTTTTCCCTAACATTTAGTCCGCTTTCTGCGTTAATTAGGTATTGCTCTTGTCCATAACTGTTAAAACTTAAAAAAAGCAACAACAATAGTATACTTGGTAATTTCATAAGTACTGGTTTTATGCCTTTTTAAATTGTTTTATTAGACACTGCAAATTAGCACATCTAATTAATTAAAATATCACTGTATTAGGGGATTGTGCTAAACTAGCTATAAAGCGCTGTAACACGCTCTAAGTTGTACTTATCGTTAATATTATAAAAGTAATTTAATTGCCATTCTTGGGTTTTTAATGCTTGTTTACTCGTTGTTACATCCCAACTAGGATACACTCTAAATGCTCTTTTCCCTTCTTTCTTATCTGTAGATAGTATTCCTTTTTTTAATAGAATAGATCTAGGAAATACAAATTGCCCCATTTTATCTTTATACACAACATTCACTATAAAAAAATCTATGGTATCTGTATGATTAAATGGCTCTATTGGCCCTGCATTGCTACGTTTCCAGAAGGTTACAAACTGACCTGCTTTTTTAGGTGTAATTTTAGCGTTTCTGCTAATAATAGTACGTCCATTTAACAGAAATCTACAAGCATCATATTCTTTACTTTCTTCTTCTAATACAAAGTTGGTTATACTTAGTTTACAACTATCGTAAATTTTTGTTTTTATGAGGTTTAGATGTGGGTTCATTATTTTGGTCTAGATCTTTATCTATTATCTTTTTAATGTAAAGTGACCTGTTAAAACAATGGCACCATCTAAGCTTGTAAATTTGTACCAATAGTCTGCCGATGGTAATCTTTGTCCATTAAAAGTTCCATTCCAGCTCCCATTTACTGCATTAAATTGTTTTAAAAGCTTACCATAGCGATCGTGAATTGTAACTATACCTTCTAGGGTGAAAAGTTCTTGATCTACTTTCCAAACGTCATTAATACCATCTTGATTTGGTGTGAAGAAATTAGGGAATTTAGATTTTATAGCTTCTTCAGAATCTTCACAAGCTAACAAATCTATTCTTACCACAAAACTAGTCTCTAATGCACAGGAACCTCTCTGATTAAAAATATAAATTGTTTGTGTTTCTGTTATACTATCGCCTGCGCTTAATCTTAAACCTTGCCCGTTAGATTCGGTAAAATAATTACCATTAATAATATTTGGCAATGAAAATACACCACATTCTGTTACATCTTCCAAGTCATCTACCAATAATGCAGGTTCTATTGTTACTCTAAAATTAGTTTCGTCTGAGCAAGAGCCAATTCCTGTATGTATATAAATAGTCTGCGTTGTAGTTATAATATCTTCTGCTTGCAATTGCGTACCATTGGTATTGGTTTCTGTGTAATAGTTGTTACCAACATTTAGCTTTGGCAAAATATAACTATCACAAGCAATGACAGCACTCTTACTATCTGCCGTTATTGGTTGTGTAGCTACAAGATTAAAATTAGTATCATTATAACAACCTCCCATATCTGTTACTCTAACTGTTATGGTTTGGCTATTAGGAATTGTATTTGTATAATTATTGCTTAACGTTAAGGGGGTTCCGTTGGGGTTCAGGTAAGAAACAACAACACCGCTTTGCAAACCTACTACTTGAGATTCTATACTTGCTAAGTCTATCGTAAAATTAGTAAAACCATCTGCATCTAAGTCACAAGCAAGTATATCACTTATTGTATTAGCTGTTGGACCTGTTAAATTTACTGTTAATGCAATAGGATTACGCTCTAAACTTAAACCTGTTACAATTGTACTAGTTATTATACAAGTATAGGTGCCAGAATCTGCGGTCCCTAAGGAATTTAAAACCAAATCTGCGCTAGTTGCTCCAGAAATAGCAGTACCATTTTTAAGCCATTGGTATACGTTAGCTCTACCACTAACTACGGTAGAAAGAGTAATAGAAGATCCTGAACAGCTGGTTAAATTTTCTACATCATTTACATTTGCTTGTGGACTATAAATAAAACCAAAAAGTTGTTCATTATAATGAGTAAACTGATCTTCAAAATCACCAAACTCAAATTTATTACCATCAATTTCTAAAGTTTCCCCATTAGAACCTGATGGATCTGCAGTAAGAATAGATGTAAAATCTGGTATTACACCTTCTAACTCATTATCTCTAATATCAATGGACGTTATATTGGTCCAGTTCACAAAAGATGGTGATAACTCGCCACTAAACTCATTTTCTCCTAAATTTAATACTACTAAATTGGTAAAACTTGAATAGCTATCTGGAATTTCTCCGGAAAAAGAATTTTTTTGTAAATCTAGAGTTTCAATAGTTGTCCAACTAGAAAACAACGGAGATAGTGCTCCTGACATTTGGTTTGATGCCAGACCCAATTTTTTAATATTTGTAAAACTTTGGAAACTCTCTGGTATATTCCCTGTAAGTTCGTTTCCAGATGCCTCAAAACTACCTACATTGCTCCAGGCTCCAAGAGTAGCAGGTAACTCGCCAGAAATTTGATTTTCGCTAATACTAAACCTATTCATTTGTATTAAATTACCTAATGAGGATGGTATTGCTCCTGAAAGTGAATTACTACTTAAGTACATCGTATTAACGCTAGTTAAATTACCAAATTCTGGAGGTATAGAACCAGAAATACCTGTGCCAAATATATTCATGTATTGTAAGTTGCTTAAATTACCTAAACTTGGTGGTAATACTCCACTTAAATCATTATTTCCAAGGACGAGCGATCTTAAACTCGTTAAATTTCCAAATTCTGTTGGTATAGATCCAGTTATTAAATTTCCGGAAAAGTGGAATAGATTTAAATTTATTAAATTTCCATATTCAGGATACAGATATCCCGTAAAAGGGTTGTTAGATAAATTCAACTCTTTCAAATTTAACATATTAGTAATCGCTATAGGAATTTCGCCACTAAAGTCATTATTGCTAATATTAAATACTTGTAATTGATTCAACGTAGTAAATTCTATTGGAAGTTCACCACTAAATTCATTTGCAGTTAAATAAAGAGTTCTTAGATTTGTTAGTTGCGCAATTTCTGTTGGCATTGTTCCTGAAAAACCATTTCTTGCTAAGTCTAAAGTAACTAAAGATGTTATGTTATATAAACCTAATGGTATTGTACCTATTAGATCCTCTTCCGCTGGTAATCTTAGTGTCCTTAGGAAACTTAAATCTTCTATTTCCGGAGGTATAAAACCTATTAAGTTATTTGCGGCATTAGAATTTCTTGTAGGATTCATATCAATAGAAACAACATTTCCGCTTGTAACTGTAACTCCATACCAGTCGCTAGTAACATTACCACTAAAATCCCAATCATTGGTTGGATCTGCATCAGTTTCACTTTTCCAATTTGGCCCACCAGTTGCATTATAAAAAGCTAACAATGCAGCTTTCTCGGCAGGTGTAACTTGGGCAATTAGTACAGTTGTAAAAAAAAAGAAAATTATATATGTAAAAAAACGCATCTGATTTATATTATTAAACTATAGTTAAAAAAGGTCAATGTGTTAAGCTAAAATACAATTTTAGAATTGTTTAACAGGCATAACTAATTAAATAACACCTACAATTTAAACTAAGAATAATTCTACAGTAAAAACGAATTTAAAATAAAAAACCCTATAACATTGCTGTTACAGGGTCTTAAAAATGTATAAAACAATTGCAAACCTACTATAATTTGGCACTTAAGGATTCTAATCTTCCCAAATCATCAAACTCAGCGGTTATAATTTTACCATCTTTTAATCCTTTAATTTTAGTATCAGTTGTATACAGTTTAAAATCGCGATCTATTAAATAGTTTTTAAATGCCTTTTTATGGTCTACTGTAATAGCACTAATTAATTGCGGAAAACAAGTTAAAACCTTCTCTAGTTCTGTCTTATTTATTGCCGGTACTTTATTATCGTCTATTGTAACAATAAGTGTTCCTTGTCCGTAATTAGCACTATAATAACTTTTAGAGTTAAATACCCCGCTAGCTAGCATACCCATTTTATGCTCAAAACCTTCTTCTACATTAAAATGACCATCTATTAGTTCTTTAATGTTCTTCTCTTCTCCTATTTCTTTTAACTTATTAGATTGTACTAATAAACTTTCTGGAATTCCGCTTTGCGTATTTGCCCAGCCCCACATCCAAGAATTAGAATTAAAAGATAACGAACCTATAACCTGTATAGGAAATTCTAACTCACCAAAAAGAATACTTTCTTTTCCCAAATCTAGTTGCCAACCATTATCCCCAATAATATCCCCAAATATTAATTGTTTTTCAAATGATAAACCTGCATGGGCTTCAAAAGCATCTTCTAGCGAATTAAAATCTACCTTAGTCAAGGTTTCAAACTTATGTATATCAATTTCTGTATTGTCTGTATTTTTTTCCATTCTTATTTTTTAAATAAATTAGTTTTTAGAGTCTTACTATTCGTTTTCAAGATTAAAAAACAAACCATAATCTGACATTCCTACTGGAAATTTAGTTCTAGCTAACCAGTTATCGTCGTATAAAAACCCATTAGGCTCTATCTTTAAATAACGGTCGAACCTATTTCTTGCTAATTTTATTATTTCCTTGTCTATACTATGCGTTGTATCTTTTATGTAATTCACAAATTCGACATTAAAATTTAATAACGTAATTTGTGTTTTATCTCCAACGGTATAGACATCTAATACTTTATAATAAGAAGGTTGCTTAATAAGATTAAAACCATACTTAGCAACATCCGGATTAATTTTTGACATATCAACAGCCTTATTACTTGCTATTGCAAACCTTAAATTTTTGCCCAAACCTTCTGCAAAAGAAGATACGTCTGTTAAACCTTTTTCTTTAATAATCTGATTTACTGCATACTTGGCTATTAAACCTGCATACAAATCACAATCTCTATAATACAATAACAAACCCACGTAGGTATCTTTGGTTGCCGCTTCAGATATCTTTAATTCATCTTCATAACTCATCTTCACAAGGGTTTTTCTTTTTATATAAAAACAGTATAAACAATCTGATCTATTTAGATATATTGTACTTCATTGTTGCCATTATAGGCTCAAAAAAACTAGTCTCTTTAGACACCGTTCTTTTTTGTACTATAGAATAAGGGAACGTAGTATATTCTGGATTTTCATGTCGTATACAAATCTCAGCACCATACTCGTCTGTAATATGTTTCCAGTTTGTATTAAACTCCGTATTTAATATCTCACCATATGCACTACCCAGACCAAACTCAATCATTCTATCATTTGGCTTTTCTGCACAGCTAGAGTTAAAATCATTGATATTTTCATTTGCAATATATGCTGTTGTATCTGCCAACCAAAGTCCAAAAACGTTAGTTAGTAATTTAGCTGTAAATGTGCCATCAAAATCTGGTACATATTTTTTACAAATTGAATATCCTAAATCTAAATTTAGCTCTAGTACATTATATTCATCCTCTGTTAAATTTCTAAGAGTAGATTGCATATAAACTAGTATTAAAGGTTATTTTCTAATAACTCTGTAAGTACTTTTGTTCTTCTAGCTACATCTGGTGCATTACTAACCGGACAGTGGTTTACTTCTAAAACACCATCTTTAAAAGTATAAGCATGTGTTGGGTTGTGATGGTTGTCTCTATTTACAATAACAACTTTTTTAAGACTTTCTTGTAATGCCTCTTTACCTAGATCGTCTGCAGTAATTGCTGTAAAAGCTTCAATTAATGGCTCAAAATAAATTTGTGAATACGTGTCCATATATAAATGAGTAAAACGATCTTCAAATAAAGTATCCCATTCTACTTCTAAAGGAACATCAAAACCAGCAGCTTTAACGATTTGCTCTTTTAACGCAGGAAGTTTTTCGTCTTGAAATTGCTTTGTAATTTTCTTCTCTTTAAGTCCCATAATAGTATATTTTAAGTTTATATTTTTATTTACAACCCTAAAACTAGACTAAAAATGGCAAGGCTTGCAAACGGTTTTACAAGCGTAGTTTTTTGTTTTAAATTCGTTACAATCTTACTTTAGATTCGCTAAAAATTGTTTTAAATAACTCTTTTTTCTGGAAGATACAGGCACCTTATCACCGTCTTTTAAAACAATATCGTTTACTACAATAGAATCTATGTATTTTATATTAATTAAGTGCGATTGATGCACTCTTACAAAGGCAGAATCGTTTAACATACTCTCGTAATACTTTAAGTTTCTGGCGCTCATAATTTTTTTATTCTTTGTATAAAAAATAGTGTAACTCCCATCAGACTGGCACCTAATAATATCATCCATTACCAAAACGTGTTGCTCCTGTGTTGTTTTAATTAGCAATGTGTTTTTTGCTTCGTTATCTTTTTCTGCACTGGTCGTTGTAGTAAGCAGGGTGTTGTATTGTTCTTCTTTTTTATAAGAGGTTCTAAAACGGTCCATAGAAGCTGTTAACTCGTCAGAATCTATTGGTTTTAGCAAATAATCTATAGCATCTACACGTATTGCTTTTATGGCAAAATCGCTATAGGCAGTAGTAAATATAATTTTAAAGTTTATGTTGTCTAAGGCATCTAATATGGAAAAAGCATTGCCACCAATTAGTTCTATATCTAAAAAAACTAAATCTACAGTGTTGTTTTTTAAAAATGTGATAGCATCGTTAACAGTATCTATTTTAGCTACAATTTCTATTCCTTTTTGAGTGTATTGCAGTAGTTTAGATAAGGTGTTTAACGCATTAAATTCATCTTCAATAATCGCAATTTTTATCATACAAAATAAATTTTAAAAGATACTTTAGTTCCAACTGCTTGGCGTTCTAAATTGTATAAATCTTCTATTTTAAACGTCTTTTCTTCTCCTTTTTTACGCAACTTTAATCGCTCTATAAAAATATCTGTAGCGTGTAGCTCTGTAGACTTTTTCTGTTCTTTAGCTTGATGTGATCTACCTATACCATTATCTGTTACAACAAAACAAAGAGCATTGTTTTCCTTAAAAATTTGCAATGTTAAAACACCTCCAGATTTTTTATCTTTTAACCCATACTCTATTGCGTTTTCTAAAAACGGTTGTAAAAGCATTGGTGGTACCTTTAAGCTTTTTATATCTTGATCGGTGGCGAGGTCTAATTGATACACAAAAGAGTTATGAAAACGCAATTGTTGTGTTTCTATGTAGTTCCCTATCATACTAATTTCTTGCTCTAACGTAATTTCTTCTTTACGCACGTAATCAAAATTTTGACGAATAAGCTTAGAGAATTTTGCTATGTAGTTTGATGATTTTATAGGGTCCTGATCTAATGTTACATTTTGTATTGCTGCAAGCGTGTTAAAAATAAAGTGTGGATTCATCTGTACTCGCAGTAAACTTTGTTCTAATTTAGATGCCTTATTTGCCGCCTTAAGTTTTGCTATATATAAATAAGAACCAACTAGAATTAGCAGCAATACCAAAGCCACTAAACTACTACCATAAAGCAATCTGTTTTTCTTATTTAGTTGTTTTTGATATAATAGATCTGCCTCTTTTTCTTTTGCTTCATACTTCACTGTAGCAAAATGCAATAAACTCTCTGTTTCTTTTGCTTGATTATCTATCTGAAGCTGATCTCTTTGCGATTGATAACTTAAAGCTTGTTCAGAATTATTACCACGAATAGCAATTGTTATTAGCTTATCTAAAATTTGAATTTGCTCTGGTATATTTTTATTCTGTTGGTATATTGTAAAAGCTTCGCTGTAATAAAGTTTAGCTGTTTCAAAATCGTTATTTACAAAGTAAGCATAACCTAAACCTTTGTATGGCGCACCGTTAATTGCTCCTATATTTTTATTTAATTTTATAGCTCCTTCTAAAAAGGTTGCGGCGGTTGCATATTTTTCTGTTTCTATATACGTGTAACCTATGTTGTTAAGAATGCTAACAATGGTCTGTGGCGACTTGGAATTTTGGCCCAATTTCAATGCTTCTTGGTACGCTTGTAATGCCTTATTATATTGTTTCTGTTTTAAGTAAATACTTGCAATATTTCCTTTAATAGCTATACTAGAAGTGGTGTCTTTCTGGTCTACAAAAATACGATCTGCATTTTTTATGTATTCCATTGCTTTGGGATAATCTTCTAAACTAAAATGCAACTGAAACAATTGATTGTTTGCCTTTGCTAGCAACCTTTTATCTTCTAATAAATCTGCATTCTGTAAAGCTTCTAAAGCAAATTCTTGTGCTTTTTCTATGTTTTTTAACCTTAAATTTGCTGCACTTAAAGTTATTAAACTCCTAGTTTTATTGTAAGTATCTTTTTGTTTTGTAAATAATGCAGCGGCTTTTTGATGCTCTAAAATAGATTCTACATACAAATCGTTTATGTAATAAATCTCTCCTTTTTTAAATAATAAAAGTGCTTCTTGTTCTTGGGTTATTCCAGAAAAATTAAGTTTTAAACTATCTAAAGTTTGTATGCCTTTTATTGCATTATGTTGCGCTAGGCTGTCTGCAGTTTCTATACTAGCCGTAAACTCTTTTTCATTACTATTAGAATGGGTACAACTGTTTAGTAAAAAGAATAAACCTGTGTAAACTAAAACGTTACTTAAAAAGCAATATTTCATAAATATGTTATGCTGTTCTTAGAAGAACGAAACTACTGTATTCCTTTTAAAAGAGAAATTATTTTAACATCTAAAATAGCAAATACAAAACAATTGATAGCACTTATAAAAGGCAATTAAAGTTATAGAAATTCAACACTACATTAGTTCTTCAAAAGAAATAGAATGGATTATACAAAAACAGTAGATAATATATGTAAAGGTGGTGGTTTTCAAATAACGCACAAAAAAGAAGTAACCAAAAAAATTACGCCTAAAATAAGTATAGATGATGCCTATTTTTTAATCTATGACTGGCCAGATGATAAGGAAGGTGCCAATACAACAATTACCATAAGCTTAACGTACTTTTTTATATTAGACGATAAAAAGTATGAAATAGGCACTAAAAACACTTTTTATGATTATAATGTTTCTAGTTACCAACACAGTTTAAAAAATTGGTTTACTAACGATGTGTACCCCTTAATTGTTAAAAGAGCATTAGAAATTTCTAAAGAAAAATTAGAAGAAGAATTTGGGGTTTCTTTAACTAATACAGCTCCTTTTGATACACAGGAAACCAAAGCAAAAAGACTAGCTAACAAAGCATTAAAAGGCTGCTTAATAGATACTGTTTAAACAACGAACACTACCAATTTAGAAGCGAAGTAAAAATTAAATTACCGTAAAAAAATGAAAAACGATTTACTAAAAAACCAAGAAACTTTATATGGAAATTTAAATTTTGCTGCAGAGATAAAAAAGGATAATATTGGAATTATAAAGCATTTTATAGCGAGTGAAAAGGAAGCGTACGAAAATAATTTTCAAGGGCAATTCTATCCTTCATATCATTACGAGATTAACAGAGTAATGAGTACTAAAATGCTTAAAATTTCTGAGGAAGATATGTACCTGGCCTATTATTATCAACTTAAATTAGGAAATATATACAAGCCTTTAGAAAAGCATTACAGCTTATTTTTAAAAGCTGTGGCACATAATATTGAAGATAACGATTTAGAAAATACATTTTTAAGCGCTGACATTTTATATCTATTATTTGGCATAAAAAACAATGAAAACTCTGATTCTATTTATGATGTGCTCTACAATGATTATCTAGATCTTTTAAAGTTTACAGGGCTTTGCAATAGTTATACCACCTACCCCAACCTTAGAAAAAAGCACGCACGTTTCTCCCCTTTTTTAAACAACAGAGTTCTAGTAAATCGCATAAAAAATGGGTTTGACTATTATTTTAAAAGTAGTTTTTTAACAGCTGGCTCTCTAGTATTACTATTGCTAGACACTAATGCGGAGTCTAAGACTGTTTTATTGGACTTACATAAGAGCAACTTAACAAACACCAATGTTTGGTTTTTAGGTAGCTTTTATATGGATTTTAAGAAAACAGAAGCAAACAAACAACTTTTAAAAGATTTGTATAGCAAATACCCTAAAGAATGGATAAACGAATATCAGAAAACAAATTGGGGTTAATTTAGTTTAGGCACGTCTTTTATAGATCATAAGACTTTAAACTATTTTATAAAATGCCACTCAAAATTATTGAAATTTTGACTAGAAAAGGTAGTTATGAGCTTTGTAAGCTCTTCTATAGACGCTACATCTATTTCGCACTTATCTGTATCTAACACAAGTTTTTTACTTTGCTTAAATTGCTCTTTAAATTCTTCATTTTTAGTAAGTTCTTTTAGCGCTTCTAAATTACAAGAATTTATATGTTCTGTTTCTTTTAGATATTCTTTCTTCTTAGCATCTGTATGGTCGTGACTCGCTTTTACTAAGGAATAAAATTTCTCAGCTACAATTCCCCCTATTCTTTGTAGTCGTTTGTTATTTATGCTATTACCGTATAAATTGTAGTTGTCTATATTGGCGCTTATGTATTTTACATCTTTTGTTTTTAAGTAGCTCTTAAAGTTTTTATCGTATAAATAATGTAACTCCTTGTTATATTTATCTAAAAGATCATCTTTAATTAATTCTTCAATATAAACACCATTAAAAGTTATCCAAATAGGTGTAGATGCAATTAATTCTATATGAATATTTATATGGTTTTTTGCTTCATCAAATGCTTTAAAATGGTACTCGTACGCTAACGGAACTTCTTTAAAAGGCTTAAATTTAAAATCGTTTTGAAGAAATTTAAAATGTGTTTCTACTGCGTATTTTACTTCATAAAGTAAGTTATTCATAAAAAACAATTTTAGTTTAAGTACTAATATTCTTCAATACTGGTAATTATATCATTTTTATAAAAAATTCCTATAACATTACTTGTACTTGAATCTATGGACTCTAGTGATACTTCAAAATCTAGACTTTTACCATTCATTGGGTATATTGCAGCTAAGTAAAAGTCTTCCTTCCAATTTAGATTTTTCTCAATTTTTCCGCAATCACCTTTGGCCAGCTCCAACGCCAACTTTGAAATAAATTCGCTTTTCCAATTCTCTACTAACTGACTCGCAAAATTTAAATGGTTTGCAAACGGGCCAGATTCATTTCCTTCTAAAAAAATAGAAGTTTTTTCTGCTTTAGGTTCTAATACTACCGTTGTAGACCAAGAATAAATCTTAGTCTTATCTTTTCCTCTAATGCGGTCACTTGTAAGTTTACCTAATATAGGGTGCGTAATAGTCTTTTTTTTACCTAGCAAAAAGTCAAACATAGTGGTATAGTTCTAAGAATTAAAGATAGATTTTATTTATTAAAAAAATTAACTATCTAACTCTTTCATTTTTTTTAATAATAAAGGCACAAACAATGCAAATTTAGCATTAAAATCTTCTTGAGATGTTGCCTTGTTCATAGTTGCTACCATTGTAGACCAGGACTTATACAATGCATCTTCTGTAGTGTTATTTTCTGAAAACTCTATATTTAAAGCTTTTAAAAGGGGTAAAGCATCATTAGTTTCATAAAAACCCGATTCTTTTACCATAAAAAACACTTTTTCTAGAGTAGCTTCTCCTTTTAGCAAATCCACTACCGTTAAATTGCCTTTGTTTGCTCCCACAAGCTCAAAAGTATCTATCATTAAGTTTTGTACTTGGGGGTCTATATTTTCTTCTAAACGTAATTCGCTCATCAACTATTTATTTTTTAAACTTGTAACTATTCACTACTAACAATTCCGTTTTTCATTTCTTCTTTGCCTGGTTTTTGAAACCAAGTTTCCATAAAATCAAAATTCTCCTTACTTACTTCAAACTCAAACGTATCTCCCTTTTCAGCATTTCGTTTCATTACTCGGTTTAGCCTAGTTTCTTTAGAAACATCTAAAAAATGAGTTTTATGCTGGTACCCATTGGTTTCTGCAAATTTTCTAAACTTTTCTCTGTGCTGAAATTTAGAAAGGCCAAGGTCTAATATCGCATCTATTTTAGATGCTTCTAACTGTTGTACCAAATTCATAATTAGCACTTCTGCCCTATCAATTCTCTCTAAAAACCACTCTAAACCGTCTTCTGGTTTTTTATCAGCAATAAATAATGTGTTGTTCCATGTATCAATAGAGAAAATAATTCCGTTTGTTTTCCTTTTCAACTCGTTAGCATAAGTTGTTTTTCCGGAACCAGTATTTCCTACTATTAAGTGAATCATTTTTATATTTTACTAATTACTAGTAACCTATTTACTTGTTACTGTTTATTCTTCTAAGGGCACGTGACCAACAATACTACCATTTTTAACTACAAAAAGCATGTTTGCTATTGGTGCATTACCAAAACTATCGTCTTCCCACGTGTGTTTGTGTAAAAACAGAAATGTATTTATTAATTTATTATCTGCCTCTTTAGAAATCACCATCATACAAGTTCTTCTTGGTACAGATACTAATAATTCTTCTGCTTCTAGCATTTTATGAGCTTTTAGCATGTGTTTTACAGACAATATTCGTTCACTAGCAAAATCTGTTCCGCTAGATGCTAAAGCTTTGTTTTCTAATGATTCACAAAATTCGAATTCAGTGTCATAGTTTTCTAAGTTAGCAAATGCTTCTTTTAAGATTTCCGGACCATCTTTTTTTTCTAAATCCTTTTTTGTAAGAAATATAAAATTATCAGGAGTATCGTATCCATAGCCTACAACAACTTCTAAATCGCCATCTTCATCACTACCAATTAAATTAGATTTTAAAGCTCCTGCCTTAATACCAACCCAATTTGCAGGTTTTAAAATTGGATAAATTTTATAATCTCCGCTTTCTGCTTGTTCTGCTAATTTTGCTATTTCTTCTTCTGATTTTTCTTTACCGCTAATTGTTTTACTCATAGTACTTGCATTAAATTACTTAAACTTATAATAAAATTATAGTAAATACTTTAAGTAATAAAACCCTTTTTATAAGTGCAGCCAACGGTTTTATATTTGATGCTTGTAGAATTAATTTAAATCTTCGCGTTTAATTTTTTTAGGATTTGGAGTAAGGCTATTGTTCTTCCATTCTAATTTTATTTTCATTTTAGATGATTTCTCCCAATTAAACTCACTATCTCTATCTTCAGAATCTTGACCGTTTTCTTTTATGTAAATAATCTTATTTTTTTCTCCTAATTCATCACTGGGAAAGTAAATGTTTTCTGATTCCCAATACCCTATTTCTCCTCTACTCGTAAGGTCTATTACTTTGTGTAATTCAGTATCATTATAAAAAAGATAATACCCTCCAGAATTAGCACCACACGACTCTGGCAAATAGTTCACCTGAATTATATTGCGAATACCTTCTACACCTCTGTTATTGTATAATTTGATACAAAAACCATTATTATCACCTAAAAACAACGATTTATGCTCTATATAATTAGGCTTTAAGGTCGAAACAACCCTAATTACAATGTACATTATGGATTCTTTTTGTTCTAGATTAACAAAACAGTTTACGTTTTCTTCTTCTACTTTAGTCATAGAAATTAAGCCACCAAGCACATAGCCCGTTTCATTGTTATAGCGTACTTTATACCAGGGAGATCGTATACCATTAAATGTCTCTGTTATATCTGTTAACGCAACAATTTGCAGCGGTGTTCCTATTTTAAGGGTTGCTATAATTTCTGAATCTGATGACGGTAATGATCTTAATCTTACATTATCTCCAAACAAATAAGTAGTATCACCATTTTCAAATTTTTTATCCACCCCAAGGTAATTACATTCTTGCGCGTTGCCCAAATAAGACAGAATTATTATTAGAATAAATACAAGCTGTTTCATAATTATTATTTAGTGTTAGCACCACTCTATTTTATGTTGAAAATTAATCTCTGGTTTTCAACTCTTCCTTGATTTTTTTCATATTCATATAGTTCATAGGAATCATACTTCCTGTTGAAAAAGCAACCACCATTAATGGTATAAATACACCGTTATTGTCTTTTAGTATTAAACCGTACATACAGATTGCAAATAGCAAAAACACAACCACACTAAGCGCTATGGTTAGTACTTTAAGCATATTTAATTCTCCTTTTAATTGATCTGTTGGTTTACCTTTTAAATCTTGTGTTTTCATTTTTTTTTGGTTGGTTTTTATTTAAAGGAACTTTAAAAGAAAAGCTATTAATGTCATGATCATTAAATACGTAATATTGCCTAAAGCGTATGCAAAAAAGGACTTTAAATAATTTATAAACTTATGTTCTCCAAAAAATTGACCAATAGCCCAAATGATATAGATAAAGTAAATTAAAGTACCAATAAGCCCTATTACCGCACTATTTAAAATGGCAGCTAAAAAAACAAAAATCCCAAATATTATAAAAGATTCGCCCAATACAAATGATAAAAGAATTAAAATTTCGTAAAGATTATAATTCATTTTTCTATAAAACACCTTTAACCAAAAGGCAATAAAAACTCCCATTATTAACTGAGAGTATCCAAGATTATTTTGTGACCAATCTCCAATTTCCTTAGATCTTAGTTTCCCTTTTAATCCTTCAATCTTATCAATATTAAAAAAGCTAAGATTAATATCTAATAAACTTATTATTAAAGAGAAAAATAAGGACGTAAGAATCAAAAATATAATTGGTTTTACATATTTTTTCCTGTTTTCAAAAAGAAATTCTCTAACTGATTTACCTGGCCTAACCAACAAATTCTTTATTGTTAAGAAAAGTCCTTTTTCTAAGTTAAATACCCCTTTAATTTCATTGTACAGATAGTCCTTGTCTATCCTTTTTAACTTAGATTTATGCGCTGCGGTATCTCTTAAATCTTCATTCATTATTGTTTGTTAAATCCACTGTTTTTATCTTTGATTCTATCCTATTCCTACTAAAAAACTACCAATCTCTCCATAAATCTGCTAAGCCTTCGCCATCTGCATAATCATCTGGATTTAAACCAGCTGCTATTGTAATGTAATCTATGAGCTCGCATAAATCTTCTCTTTCTCCAGTTTCAATTAAACCTTCTGCCTTACTGTCTAAATTATTTAATGCGTTTATAGCGGTTTCAAATAGCGCTACTTTGTTCTTTTCTTCACTACGCTCTCCTACAGTAATTAAATCCGCTATTAAGGTATCAAAAATATGTTTTGCAGAATTACAGTTTTCCTCTGTGTACTGCTCCATATCATACGCTGTAAAGTTTGTTCTCCATTTAACAAAAGGATAAAACTCTTTGGCTTTTTCTAACTTTTCTGCATAGTTGCCGCCTTTATTATTTACAACAACGGCAGCACTTTTAGGCTTTAAATTTTTAGTGTTTTTAATCGCTGTTACATTATTATTTTTCTTTTTAGGAATAATAAATACAGAGAAAATTACAATTGCAGCAAATACAATAATTGTTAAAACAATAGCTCTAGGCATATTTTAGATTTTTATGAATAATAAATTTTAAGTGTCACAAGAAACATCATCCCATTCGGCATCCATATGATTTACAAGCCAGTTTAGCGCATAATGCCTTTCGTACACAACGCCACCGTGAACTTCTTCTAACTGTTGTTCGTTTATTCGAGCATCTACACAGGCCCAGTCTAAACGATAATACAAATCGTTTGCATCTAATAGTTCTGATGTACTTCTTAATTGGGTTTGTGCATTAATAAAGTCCCACGGATTTTTATTTTTCCCTATTGGATAATCTTCTATTGGTACATTGTTTAAATCTGCTAACTGATTTGGAAACCCTAAATCGTCTACCTTTTTTAATGCCCAATAAAGCGTCCAAATACACTCACACTTCCAAGTTTCGTGATTTTTTTGCTCGTCTGTAGAGTTTTCTAAAAATGCTTTTTCTTTGGCTGTTACCAAATTAGACAAATTATGTTCTAAAATATAGTTAATTGCCTCTGGAGCAGCCATTGTGTTAAATGCAACCTGATTGGTAATGGCTAAAATAGTTAAACGTTCTGCTACTTCTTTAGCAGTGCGTATTATGGCGCTATTTTCACTATCTATATATGGTAAATTCTTATTTGCTTTTATATTTTTTGATGCTATAAATGCATCGTTTTTTTCTTTTCTTATTTTCTGGTCCTCTGTAATTTCTACTTGTGGTTTGTCATAATACTTAGAGTCTATGTTTACCGTTAAATCTTCTATTTCGCACGTACCAGTAGCGTCTATAATTAAATCTAAGTTTTTATCTAAAAAATGCTGCCCGTTAGATTTTGATATTATAGCATCTGGTTGTACAAAAAGGATAGCATCTAATTCCTGAGCCAAGTTTTGTATTACCTCTTTTAGGTTATTGGTTGTACCTTTTTCTTGTTGTATAGAAAACTCTGAGTTTATTGTTTGTACTTTAGCCAAGAACAAACCTTTTACCTTTTCGTTAGTTGTTGGTAGAGAGTTTATATACCCATACAAACCTTTTAGATTCTCGTTTAAAGGGCACTCTTTGCTTTCGTGAATTTGGTAATCTGGTTGTAACCTTTCTCTTTTACGAATTACCAATTTACTGTCTTTACCAAATAAACCACCTTTAGTTTCTACTGTTATTAAGCTAGAATTATCTGTAGTATTTACGCTTACATTTACATTAGAAATACCTTTTTCTAGTACTTCTACAATTTTATCTACACCTAGTTTATGTGTATATACAGTACAAATCATATGTTATTTACTATTAAGAATTTATAGTTTTTTAATTTTTATGTATTGATGTTAAGATTTAAACAATCATTCCTGATTTCTTGTTATTTACAAGCTGCACATAACCAATAAAATAAAAAGGGATATTATCTTCTGCACCATTTACTAGCCTCTTTTCAACTTTGTCATTGGCTATAATTGAAGCTTCAAAATTAGGCTGACCAGTAACAAGAATTGGTTGATTTAATTTATCATACCAAAAATATTTTCCTCCAAAATTTTGTCGCGCTACTTCAAAAATATAGGAGCCAACTGTCGTAATTAAATTTTGCTGTTGTTCCTTATCCATTTGCGTATAAAAATCAGATGCCTCATCTAACATATCATCAACAACTTCTAAACTCTTAACAGTATAATCTAATCCTTTAAAATTTTCAGAACTGCTGTTTACAAAGAATTCAGCAGACTTAGTCATATCACTTATAAATTTGTTTTGTTGCTCATCTTTAGACGTTTCACTTTTATTTGTATTGCTATCTTTCTTTTTAAAAAAATTAAATAGTCCCATTTTTTATTTTAATTAATTTTTAGTAGCCATTGCTAAATTGTATTCCTTAACTAATTTTTTTAGTTTAAATTTTAAAGTAATTGTGTCTTTAAATCCTAAATCTAAGTTTTTCATAATATGATTAGGGTTTTGCTTTCTAACATAAGCTGTTTGTATTATTGTTTCCTGAACAACTTTAGTACTAATATAACCAACTTTGTGCTTGTGAGTCTTATTTCCTAATTCTATTTTTTCTTCTTGATATCCATTATATAATAAAAAACCAAATCCACAATACACGGCATTCAATTCTGTTAACAGTTCATTCTCTTTAACAAACTCTTTTTTTATATTGTGTTTTCTCATTAAATAATAATGTGACATTTCATGCGCTAGAATTGCAATTTTTTGATGAAAATTTTGAGTACCTGTATTTGCATTTATATAAATACAATTTAAATCATTTATCATTTCAAATTTTCCGGCTTCAACATTTTGAAGAGTTAAGATCTTTATTGGTTCTTTAATTAATAAGTGCACACGCATTTCGTCTGCAATTATTTGCAATTTTTCCTGAAGATTTAGTTCGGAACTAAATGGCTTTTGCAATAAATTTTGAGTAAGTTGATAATTAGTTTTAGTACATTTTTTAGGTAAAGACTCCTTTAAAAACATTAAAATTTTTAAAATTCTTGGTTTCTCAACCTCATAAAAATAATCTTTCAAATTTGGGTATATTTTAAGTTATTTATGAACTTCTTTTACCAGATCTTCGTATTAAACAAAAGTTATTACTCTCAAACACAAAAGATAGTTCTTACAGTGAGTAATTTAGAAATTGTTTTTTAATGAAGCAAAAATTATTCTATATAAGTATTTATAGAGCAGTCTAGATTGCAATTTTTTACCAGCATTTTTCTAAAACCTATAGCTAGGTCATAATTATCAAAAATAAGAGCTTCAGTAATACTATCGCTCAATATTAGTTGTTGCAACAAATACTCTACTACGTATTTATTTTCTGCTGTAAAAAGTACAAATTTAGTTGTATTCAACCTGTTCAGTTTGTTTGTCTAAGATTTTTCAAATGTAATAAAACCATATTAAACTTATAAAATAAAAAGCCCTTCTATAAAAATAGAAGGGCTTTTACATCAATCTAAAAAATTGATATTATCTGTATAATGTAAAGTGTCCAACAAACTCTCTAGTATCGTTCTCACCATTTAACTTAATTACATACCAGTAATCTCCGGTAGGTAAATCTGTTTTTTGGTATAAACCATCCCAGCCTTGTTCGTTATCTTTTAACTTATACACTTCTCTACCGTAACGGTCAAAAATTGTAATATAAATATCTGGAAACTGATCTATGTTTTTAGGTATCCATAAATCGTTTTGTCCGTCACCATCTGGTGTAAAGAAATTAGGAATTTCTATAT
Source organism: Cellulophaga sp. 20_2_10 (assembly GCF_023476645.1). Classification (GTDB taxonomy): domain Bacteria; phylum Bacteroidota; class Bacteroidia; order Flavobacteriales; family Flavobacteriaceae; genus Cellulophaga. Next base: position 125,109 of record NZ_JAMCOJ010000001.1, on the reverse strand, counting down.
CTATAAACTCCATAAAAATGGTTTGTATAGATTCACATCCGTTTTCATCTACAACTCTTACAGTATATGTATCGGTTTTCTTAATATAAAACGTATTATCTTCTCCGTTGTTAACATCGTTAAAGTAATATGTATACCCTGGTTTACCGCCTGTAGCTAAAGCAGTAATCTCGTTTATACTTTGTTGCTCTACAAATAATGCTAATGGTTCAAAATCTTCAATTTCAAAATTAATTGTATTTGTACAACCATTTGCGTGTGCAATTGTTATAAAGTGCATACCAGGAGCCATATTAGTAAAGTCTGGACTTAACACCATAAGTGCTGGGTCTGCAGTATCTAAACCGTATAACACATCTGATGTTACTGTTGGATCTTCAAAAATAAGCGAAATGCTATTGTTTGGAGTATCGCCAGTACACTCGTAAATAACCTCTGGTGTAACAGTTAAGTTTGCACCAGCTTCTATTTCTATAACCTGGTTAGTTATACAACCCATTGCATCTTTTACAAATATTACATAACTACCGCTTGCTAAATCTGTAAACAACATTCTACCTTCTACAAAGTCGGCATCATCGTTACTATTTATACTTGTACTGTATGCAGATGTACCGCCCGTTGCTGTAACTGTTATAGTACCATCTTCTTCACCAGCACAAATTTCTGGTGTAGATGTTAAACTCATACCTAATACTACTGGTTCTGTAATTGTAAACTCAATAAGCTCAAAACAACCATTAGCATCCTGTACTATAACACTATAATCACCAGCTATTAATTCATCAAATACATTTTCATCATCAAACTGATTTAAGTTTGGAGATATTGCATATTGATAGTTGCCTGTACCACCTGTTACATTTAAAACAATACTACCATCATCATCACCATTACAACTCACATTTGTAATATCTGGTATTACATTTAATGCCGTAGGTTCTGTTATGTTTATTACTGTAGATATTGTTTCACAATCATTACTCTGTACGTTTACATAATAGGTACCCATTGGTAAATCTGCAAATATTTCTGATGCTTGGTATGCTCTAATTTGATTTGTTAATGTAGCATCTGTAAATAAACCATATTGATAATTACCTAAACCGCCATCTGCTTTAGCTGTGATTACGGCAGTACTTTCTCCATTACAGTTAATTACTGCAGCGCTTTCATCTATTGCAAGTGTTAAAGCCTCAATAGGATCTATAACTACAACATTAGATAGTGTAGAGATACAGTTAAAGTTATCTCTTATGTAATATTGATAGGTACCATCTGAAAGTCCTGTAAACAAATGCGTTCCTGGACCATTTGCATTGTTCATAGCTGAAAACGTAGTACCATCTACGCTCCAAGTATAAGGAGCAGTACCACCAGTTGCAGATAATTGTAATTCTGCACCAGTTGTACAACCTAAAGCAGTTGTTGTAATTAATCTTCCTGCTGGCTTTAATGGATCAACAATTTCTAATATTGAAGATTCAAAAGAACAGTTAATATCATCAAAAACACTAATATTATAAAAACCTGGCCCTATGTTAGAAAAGGCTGCTGTAGTCTGACTAACGGTACTTGATACTAAAGTACTACCAGAAATATCAGAATACGTATTTAAAATATACCTGTAATTAGGTGTTACATTTCTTGTATTTAAACTTATAGATATAGAAGCATCATTATCTCCTGCACAAACTAAATTAGTTGCAGCTATGGTACCTGATATTGCATCTGGTACTAACAGCTCAAAAGCATTAGAGAATGTGTCTACACAACCTAAAGTATCTTCTATAGTTACTGAATATTCGCCCGCATCTAAATTCTGAAATAAGAACGAGTTAACATTAGTCTCTGTAGTGCTTACCATTGTCATATTATTAACAATAGTAATCGTATATGGAGCAACACCTCCGGTTGGATTAATACTAGCTGTTCCCATATCGTTAGTACAACCTGCTTCTTGATATACAACTGGCTCTAAACCTAATACTGCACTTGGCGTAGTGATACTAAATATTCTGTTTTGAGCACAACTTGGAAAACCATCTTGCACTACCTCTACTCTGTAGTTACCGGCAGGTAAATTAATAGGAGCTGTTGGCCCCATATCTATAGAGTTAATCGATCCTGTATAACTTACGTCATCTGAAGGATCTGCTGGCGTACCATTTGTTTGGTAAACTCTAAAAGTGAAATTACCAGTATACGTAAGGTCGCTCATTGTAAGTCTAATTTCACCTTCATCTCCAAAACAAACTACATTAGATAACACCTCTACGTTTACATCGAACGTATTAGGTTCTGATACTGTATGCTCTGTTGTTATTTGACAACCTGTAACCGTATTTTCTATTAAAATAGTATGTGTGCCTGGTTGTAAATCTGCAAATACATTTGAAGCCTGCGGTGTTCCACTTGGCAATAATGTAAATTGATAATCTCCTGGATTAGTTGCATAAGTAGAGATACTACCAACAACATTTACACTAATATCTTCTCCTAGATTTGCACAACTAATAGCATCGTCTACAGTTACTGAAGCAGAAACTAACTGATCATAAGCATTAACGGTTACTGTTTGCTCTGCACTACAACCTTTATTATCAAAAACACGTACTATAACATCTGCACCAGCATAATCTGTATACGTGTATGTTAAAGCTGTTCCGTTTTGTAAGATAGTACCTGTTGCAACATCCTCAAACTCATAACGAGAGTAAACAGTACTACCGCCTGAGATACTTGCCGCATCTAAAACAATAGTTGCATTATTAGTAGAATTATCTGCTGTACAACCAAATTGGTTAACAGTTGGCATAGCAAATGCTATTACATTTGGCTCTCCCACTACTATAGATGTTCTAGTAGTTACACAACCGTTTGGTCCTGTACCTGTAACATCATAAGATCCTGCAGATAAACCAGAGAACGAGTTTGTAACTGCATCATAAGTTGCAGCAGGTGCAATTGTATATGTTAATGGGTTATTCCCATTGTTTACTTCTGCAATTTTAATAACACCATCAGTTCCTCCGTTACAAGTTACGTCTGTTGGCGTAGCTGTAAAGTTTGGTGTTACCCTATCCAATACTTCTATAGTAAAAGTTTTTGGACTACATAATGGAGTGTTATCATCATACACAGATACTAGATAACTACCTACTGTTGCAGCTCCTGTCCAAACTTCTATATTTGAAGGGTCTGAAATAACTGTTCTAGGTTGTGTTATTGGACCAGATACCTCATAAGAAAACGACCCTGAACCATCAAAACCAGAAATTGTTATTGAAGCATTAGGACTTTCGGGACTAACCCTACAATCTAACAACTTTGTAATTTCTGCTTTAGCCTGAAACTTTGGATAAATTTCAAAATTTACTGTATTACCACAACCGTTTACATCTTGTATACTAATTGTTTGTAAAGCTGTTGAAGATCTTAATCCTGATACCGTATAATTGCCATTAACAAAATTCGTAGATTGTAATGCACCTCCATTAATACTAAGGTTATATGATGCCGTATCTGGTGTTGATAAACTTACCTCTACCTCATAACTACCTTCTGCAACACAATAATCTACTACTGTTATTGAGTTTATTACTGGTGCCACATCTAAAGCTACCGTTACATCTGTTTCTTGTATACAATTGCTTGCATCTTTTATATAAATTGTATAATCACCTACAGCAAGGTTTTTAATAGTGTTACTTTCCCAACCGCTAGATGTTGCTGTTGGCGCTGCATCTGTATCTAATAAATATTGGTATTGGTAAGGACCTACACCATAACGCCCCTGAACAGTTACAGTACCTAACTCATTACAATTTGCATTCTTAGTAGTACTTGCAGAAATCTCTAATAAAGTTGGAGCTTGCTCTACAGTAAATACATCAGATGTATTTACACACCCCGGGTTTATACCATCTACTTCTGTAAATAATATATAAAATTCACCAGGAGGAAGACTGTTAGCTATTTCTGTCTCTGGACCACCAGCTGCACCTGAAATAATTCCTGTTATACCCGTACTAACATTAGTTGCATAAGAGAAAATTTCATAATTAACATTAGTTGCATCATAACCAGATATTGTAAATTCAACCACTCCATCAGAGCTACCAAAACAAGTTATAGGTGCAATGTCGTCTATAGTAGAAATTAATGTAGAATTGCTAGAAACAGGAACGGTAGCTTCTTGCATATATTCACAATTAGTATCTGTATCATGTACAATAAATGTATATATAACACCAGGTGTTAACCCTGTAAATAAGTGTGTATTGTCTGGTGCTGGCAAAACATCTTCTGCATGCCATGATGGATCCATTGGATCAAATGGAGGAGCAGGAAATACTGCAAAGTAAAAAGAACCAGCTCCTAATGTTCCATTTGTAGCTTGAGCCTCTACCAACATTTCTCCACTTCCTGGCGTACAACCAGAAGCTCCTACCGTAGTAACTAATACATCTGGTCCTGTAGCAATTGTAACTGACGTAGATGTCTCACATCCATTAATATCTGTAACAGTAACTGTATAATCTCCAAAATCTAAATTAGAAAATGTATGATCATTAGTTCCTGATAATGTATTATATGTTTCAGAAACACTAAAGTCTGCATTATTAACTCTATATATATAAGTAGCTGTACCTCCGCTTGCATCAACAGTAATTGTACCTAAATCTGTACCTGTTGCAGTACATTGTATATCTGTAGATGAAATATTAGGAGTAATAACAGTTGGTTCATTTACGGTAGTTGTTCCTGTTACAAAACAATTTTTACTATCTGTAACCGTAATTATATAGTCACCTGCCTCTAAATTTGTTGTTTGCTTACCGTAATCATTTGATGTAGTTGTGTTTAAAACATTAATAGTATACGGAGCTAGTCCTACATTAGTATCAATTACAATATCTAAAGATCCTGTATTATTACCATTACATGTTAAATCTGTCGCAGTAATACTTGTTATTACCGGAGTATCTGCAGCAGAAACTTCAACAGAGTTTGTTACAAAAACACATGGCGTTGGTGTAGATGAATCTGTTGCCCTAAAAAAGTATGTACCTGCCGTATTTGTAGAAAATGTATCTCCTGTAAATCCTGTTACGCTCCATGGGCCAGAATTTGTTGTAGACCATTCATAAGTATAAGTAACAGAACCACCAACAATGTTTAAATTAATAACAGCATCAGCCGAACAAGTTAAGTCAGATTGTAATGTTGCGTCACCTCTTAATGATGGATTAATTGTAATTGATTTTTGAACAGGTCCACACCCGTAAGAATCATTCACATCTATATCATAACTGCCATTTGGCAAATCTGTAAATGTATACGTATTAGAAGTTGATGGTGTTGGAGTAATCCAAGCTCCACCATTTAACCTAAACGTATAATCGCCATTACCACTTGTAACTGTAACAGTTACTGTAGCGTTATTAGCACCATCATAACAAGATGTAGCTGTTAAATCAAAATCTATATCATCAAACTTATCTACTGTAATTGCTATTGTTGATGCAACTTCGCAACCTTTATCATCTTTTACACGTACCACATAATCTCCCTCTGTTACATTTGCAAAATTAACATCTGTTTGGTATGCTCTAACAATAGAGTTATCTGCAGCCCTTTCTAACTGATACTCGTAACCAGGAGAACCACCTGTTGCAGAAGCTGTTAATGTTGCTCCAGTATTAAAACAAGTATACGTTGCAGTTTCTCCTAAACTAGGCACTATTGCCGCTGGATCTGTTAATGTTGCATCAATATCTGTAATACAAGCGTTATCACTTACTTTACGAATAAGTACATTGTACGCACCATCTGCTAAATTAGAAGCTGTTGTTACTGGTGATGTTAAAGAGGTAACCCAATTTGCACCACCATCTACAGAATACTCAAATCCTGTAACGGCATCAAAATTAGTAACCTCAAAACGGATATTACCGTCTGAACCGCCATTACAACTTGGATCTGTTGTTCCTAATAATTTTGCTGTAAATGCTTTATTTTCTTCTACAATAACAGTTACATCTGCCGATTGAGCACATGCTTCTGGTGATTGTGTTGCTTGTAAATCATCTATTATTAAATCGTTACCGTCATTACTATTAACATTGTTACGTATAACAATACCTACAGTTGTATTAGCACCTGGGTTAAAAGTAACCGTACGGTTATGCCAATCATCTGCGTTTGTGTTTTTAGGAATCTCTGCAGTTGCAACACTAGAAATAACAGTACCAGAACCATCTACTAATTCTATTGTCATTTCTGGATTGTTACCACTACCACCAACTTGCATTAAGTTGTATGCCCATAAAGAGAAAGTAATATCTTGATTAGCCAATACCTCAATTCCGTTTCTAGACCATAAAACACCGTTTAAAACTGGCGCAGCATATACATCTGAAAATGTACTAACATCTATTGCTAAGAATCTTCCGTCTGTAACACCAGTATGGTCGTTAGGACTTCTTAATGAAGTAATAGGATTTGTTACAAGATTGGTAACTGTATATTCACCATTTACCAGAATACCAGCCGGACCACGATTACAAGCTGTTGCTGCACCACTTTGTGGCTCGTAACAATAATCTGATCCTATTTCTGCTATTTGTGTAGTAGCACCTGCACCAAAACTCTCGTAGAATAAAGTAGACTGACCAGCAGTTAAAACACTTGCATAATCTACCGTAACTGTATATGTACCATTACCTACACCTGCAAATACATTATTGCTTGGTAGTGTATTGGCTACTGTATTTAACTTATAAATATAACTAAAGTCTGTTGTGTTAGATGGTGTCATTGTTATTGTACCATCACCTAAACAATCATAACCTATAGCACTAGAAAATGTTGGTGCCGTAATTGGATCAGGAACTGTAATTTCCATTTCGTACGTACAACCTAAACCATCACGTAATACTAACTCATAATTTCCTGGAGCTAAATTAGCTGTATCTGTAGCGCTAAAACTTGTACCTCCGTTAAAGCTATACTCGTACGTACCATCTCCTCCGTTAGGATTTAATATTTTTACCAAAGCTCCTAATGGGTTACAAGAAGCATCTTCTATAATTGAAGCAGAAGCAGATAACCTAAAAGGCTGATCTATTTCGTAGTCTTCATTTACCTTACAACCTGTATCTATAGTTGCTCCACTAGAATCCATTACGGTAATAGTGTATATACCTGCAGCTAAATTATCAAACGTATTTGGAGTTTGGTAATTTGTACCACCATCTAAACTATATCTATAAGGAGCTGTGCCACCTGTTACATTTATTGTTAAGGTTGATGTAGCAGAATCTGCACATGTAATTTTACTGTGTGTTGCTGTTATTTCTGGCGCTCCTAAATCTTCAATAGTAACTGGGGATGAAATAGCAAAACAACCATTACCATCTCTTACTATAAAAGTATATTCACCTTCTTCATTAGGATAATAAGTTAATGGAGTTCCACGATATCCAAATAAGAAACTAGTATTTTCAGTAAAGGCCGAATCTGGTACAGAAGCCTCATCAGCATACAATAACACACCATTTTTACTATAAATCGCCATTTCATAAATAGGGCTTGGCAAGCCACCAGATGGAGTTAGATTAATAATACCTGAATTACACGTAATATTTGCCGTAGTAACAGCACCTAATTTAAGTTCTTCTATTTCACCTACTGTAATTGTTTTAGTATCTAAACAACCATCTTGTGTACTCGTTATTACAATATAGTCACCAGGTGTAACACCTGTAAACTCATATGTATTATCTTTAACCGTTGGGTGGTTACGTACTGGAGAACCATCACCTCCGTTAGAACCGTCATCTAAACGAAGTTCATATCCATAATTTGGTAATGCATTAGATACTTGTACTTTTATTGTACCACCAGTATTACAATCTTCTGGAGTTGTTGTAACACTTACTGTAAAAATATCTCTTCTAATACCTATATCTTCTGTTTCAAAAATACAAGCACCAGCTATAGGAGTGTTATCTGCTGGGTTTAATTGTGTTGCTTGTACTCTATATGTACCACTTGTTGCGATATCAAAATTTGGTCCGTTGTTGGCTGAAAAAGGAACAACTACTGCTCCACTAATTCCGTCTACCAACTGAAAACCATAACCAGCACCTACGTTAGTAACTCTTATGTTACCATCTGTATCACATAAAATGTTTTTAGATGTAAACTCTATCTCCAATTCGTTTTTGTAAACTGTAAAGTAAAAACGACTAAAACAACCTCCAGAATAACGAACAACAACTCTGTATTCTCCGCTTTCATTAGCTGTATAATTATCTACGTTAGATACTGCATTCCAAGTACAGGTTCCGTTTTTGTTTGCACAATCTTCACCCGCATCAGAACAACTAGTGTCATCTAACTTTTCCCAAGTAATACTTTCTGCGTCTGTAATACCCAATTGTATAGTTGCTTCATCTGAAGCACCACATAAATATATTTTAGGTAATAAACTACCGTCTATAGGACAAGTAGCTACTTCACCTTGCATATCATTATCTGGATTAGCATCACTATTTACATAATTAAAATAGTCTAATACAGGGTTTGTTTGTGTAGTACCAAAACGTTCTACTTTAATACGCTCTATTAAATTAGGACAAGTCCCATCTCCTGTTTTTTCTACAATAAAGTTACCAATAACAGTTGTTAGGTATGTACTAGGATCTGAATCTGGATCACCATCATTTAACACAGTATCGCCAGCATCTACAACGCCGTTATCGTTATTGTCTAACACCCAATTGTAAGCTGTAAAACCAGCACCAGCAGACAACACAACATCGTCTCCACATAATTGTACTGTTCTTGCTTGGTTACAAGCTGCTAAATCATCTAAAATTGAATTACTAGCCACTTCTGGATCTCTTGTACAAGCTCCAATAGAAGTTGCTCCTCCTTCATCTGAAAAAGTATTTGTATTAACCGTACCTTGGTAGGTAGAGTATGCTATGTTTTCTAGTGTAGAAGAACAAGCAGCTACAAACTCTGAACAATTTGCAGTAATTGAAACTTTTATTCTTATAACATATTCTGTATCTCCTACTTCTACTAAATTATTTGGAATAGTAAAGTTTAAGGTATGATTAGCAACATCCTCTGTGTAAGATGATCCTGGCGCACCTGAAAAATCTACTCCTTCTAATATAACATTCTCTGGTAGTATATTTCTAATAGTATAATTTGTAGCATCATCATCTCCTGTATTCTGAAAACGTAGTACGTACTGCATAGTTTGTCCTAAACTAACTGCATCACCATTAATATCATTAGCAGATAAATCTTCAACCGTATTTCCTAATAAAATTTCAGGAGCTAAAACTTCTACATAAGGTGCTGCAATTACAGTACCATCTGTTGGGTCTACAGCTGGCGTTCCTGATCCGAAAACACCGTCGTCTCCGCCATCTGCATTATCATCTTTATAATATTCATTAGCATCACTACATCCATCACCATCACTATCTAAGTCTAAATGATCTGGGATACCATCGTTATCGGTATCTAAATTAGCACAAAACCCAGTGAATGAATCTGTATTGTAGGCTAGAAAAGCAATATCTGCATTACTAGATAATTCTAAACGTAAAAATGCAACATCATTTATACTGCTAGCAGGTATGCCAAATTCTGATAATTCAATAGTTGCTAAACGATAATCTCTGAATGTATTTGAAGCGAAAACACTCCCATTAGAGTTGTAAACATCTAAATTGTAAGAACCCACTACGGTAGATAGAGCTCCACTTCCAGAATCTTTTACCTGTACCGCATTACCTAAAGGGGCACCACTAGCATCGTATAAGCTAATAATATGACCGGAACCTCCAGGTTGAGCAACCTGTGTTAATAAAATATCCGGAACACCATCACCAATTGTAGATGCTACAATTGGGTCTATTTCATATACCCAATTATTTCCAATATTAGCTATTGCAGTACCTAAATCTAAACCATTTTGACCATTGGTTAATAATGGATTTAATGGGTCCGAGGTAGGATCGCCTACTACAGTTAAACCTAAAGCGTTATTTGCATCACCATCATTAAGGCTAGCTTCTATAGTCATTTCGCCAAAGATATTATTAGAAGGTGTTAATCCCAACCAGTTAGATTCAGAAATATTTAAATCAACCAAGCCATCGTTATTAGTATCAATACCATCCATCAAACCATTGCTGTTGGCATCAAAAATATCGTCATCTATAACACCAGTAGAAAAAGTAGTCCCACCAGATGTAAAAGCTAATAATTCATGAGAAAGATTTGGTCTTGTACTACTTATACTCGTAGAAGAGCTTCTCCATAAATCATTAAAATTTGTAAAAATTTCTGTTATTGGTGTTCCTCCTTGCACTGTTGAAGCAGGAGTACCAAAAGTTACATCGCCAGAAATAGTACAAAGTTGTTCTACAGAATCGTAGATACCATCATTATCATCATCTAAATCTATAGAATCTATTACACCATCATTATCATAATCATTATGCACAATAATTCTTGCTGTAGGACTATCAGTAGTAATATTTTTATCTACTTGGTCTTGTGTATTAGTAACTGTATTTACTAAACTTAACAAAGGAAGTATATCTATTTCATCTCCACGCACCACTAATTCTAATTCAGCTGTTTCTCCACCATCAAGTGTCCCTATATTCCAAATAGTACCACTAAAGCTACCTGTAATTGTAAAACTTGAAACTAGTGTTAAACCAGCAGGAATATTATCTGTAATTTGAAGGTTTGTTAATGGACCTAAGCCTAAATTACGCACCTTAATTGTAAACGTAGCTGTTTCTCCTTCTACTATTTCTGCCTTATCTACTGTTTTATCTAAAACAACATCTGGATCACAATATAGTGCTTTAATTGGCTGAGAATCATACGTACAAGGACCTTTAGTACCTCTTACAAAAAATTCTCCTGCTCCAGAAGGAGCATAACTTGGGCTATTTGCTCCAGGAATAAGTACGCCATCTTCATACCATTGGTAAGCATCAAAATTCCCTGTGGCTTCAAATATTTCAGAACCAACAAAACATCCGCTAGGGCCTCTAATCTCTAAAGTAACTTCAGGTACGGTATCAAATCCAGAAAAATATCCGGCAACACCTCTGGCTCCATTATAACCAAAAAAACCTACGGCTACTGGGCCTGTAGATTGTACGCTAATATTACCATCTAAGTTTGGTATAAAAAATGTTTTCCAATCAGATGTTCCTGCAACTGGTACAGAAGCCGGCATAGTAGTAATCTCTGTTCCGTTTTGATATACCTTTACATTGGCGTCTGGTGTATTTGTAGCTGCTATAATGGTTACACCACCAGTTACGGTAGCTCCGGCCATATTTCTAATGTTCGGAATATTGTCCATAACATCTGGCAGCAAACAGTTTACAGGAGCAACAAAGTTTAAACCCTGTGTATATACTTCTGCCGCACCAGCAAGACATTGGTATGCGTAAGCATCTTTAGAAGTTTGCACAAACATATTTGCACCGACTGTATTAGATGAATAGTAACTACTTGGTATTTCAAAATAATCGCCATTATCTATAGTTGCAACTGGTGTTGTACCACCATTAACATATATATTTGTATTATCTGCTGTTCCTATTATTAAAGGAAATTCTGTAGCACCACTTGTACCACCATTACCTCTAACAAATACATAATCTTTTCCTAATCTATTTTCTGGTACAGGTTGATCTATACCTGCATCGCGATTTGATGAACCAGCCTGACGACCAAAATTCATACCACCATTACTAATAACGATATCCTTTGTAGAAGTAACAGAAGCACCAATCCAACCATCTCTTTGTGCTTGTGTTGGCGAGTTACCTACGTATGCTTCAAAAACAAAAGATTCGTTTGCATTTAATGTTATTTGGTATGTATTATCTGTTATTCCTGCTACATCAGAACCCAATCTAAACTCACAATTAGGATCGTAGCCAGAAACAGTAACCACCGTATTATCTTCTGTAGCCATAATACCCAATGTATTAGACTTAGATGAGTGCTGTCCTAAATTAGGAATACCTCCCCATTTAAAACGAGTACCCATTGCAACCCTACCTTTAGATGTTAAAGATGCTGCTTGTGCTGCCGAATACCCTCTATAATTTACATAGAACTTATTTCCACTAGGAGATTCAAATCGTAATCCACTATTATTTAAAACAACACCCGTATTGCTATTGTCTACAAGTGTTATGTTATTATCTCCATTGCCAAGTGTATACACAGCCGGACTAACATTTGATATATTAAATGTTGCTATTGGTGTTGTACTTGTTCCTCTATAGGCATTAACCGTAAATGTTGTTGGCTCTGGAGTAGACAAGTAAACAGCCTGTTGTTGTATGGCTTGGTTGTTTTGTCCTTGCTTTAGCGGCGGCAAGTAATGAAGATCACTTAACTGAGCCTTCATTGATAAACTAAAGCCTAACGCTACTAAAATAAAAATAAGAATTCTTTTGATCATTGGGTATTTTTTGGTTCTCACTACGCGTGTTATTACTATCAAAAAGAACATTAAGTAGGCAGTAAAGCAATATTTTGTTGTAAAAAGCCTGTAGAGTGTTGCAACACTTAAAAAAATTAACATCACAAAAAATAAAAGAAGAATTGTTATTTTTTTTTATGCAAAAAAGACCGATGAATAGCCTAATTACTTGAAAATACAATGAATAATAAAGATCAAGATACTAGTACAACTCCGCCTCTCAAATAGTACTATTAATCTTACATATAAAAGGTTTTTAAACGTGAAAAATGTACATTTTATCTAGAAAATATAATAGAACCCTACAGTATACTATTATAGTTAAAGCAATGTTAATTTTTTAAAAACCAAAAGATGCATACTACACGTATATGTATTGTAATACATCAAATATATATTAGATGACTTACTAAATAAAAGTTAAAACCTTATAATGAAGGTAAATTCCTATATTGCGCTTCAATAATTTTTTTTTGATAAACCCTACTCATGAATTACAACAAAAAGTTTAAATCTGTTTTTTTGTTACTACTCTTATTGGTTTACCCTCTTTTTAGCTTTGGAATGCTTAATCCTGACTTGCCAAAAGCAAAAATAGATAGTATCTTAAAAAGTGCAAACGCTATAGGTTCTACTTTAGAATTGTTCAATTCTAAAAACGTATTTTCTTTTCAGAATATCAAAAATGAATTTCCTGTTCCTACACCTATTCTTAATGATAGAAATGAAGCTGCAGCTGTACTTGAAGAAATAGATTTAAATGATACCTGGGTAAATACTCTATCTAATAATGATATAGTTACCTTACCTGTTGGTATTAAAACCACTGTTAGTGAAGTAGATTATGCAATTGGAATTGCAAAAGCTACCATACACAAAGATTATACAGAATTAACCGTTTTTGCTAGAGTTAGATTGCCGCAAACTGATGATAATGGAGATCCATTAGAAATATTTTTTGGAGCAAACAATGTAAAGCTTTCTCACGATGGTGGAATTTTTGGTGATGCCAACCTTGTACTTTTGGGTGATGTACAAATACCTTTTAACGCTGGTAACTGGCTATTAGAACTTAAAGGTGGGTTTGACTATAAAACAGGAAATACAGATAACCTTACCTATGTTACTATAGACTGTAATGGTGTAAAAGAAATGGGTTTAGCAGCTGAGGTACAATTCTCAAGGAATTTAATTATACCAGTTACAGACCTTGGCGAACCGGAAGAAGAGTTTAAAAGCGTAAAAAGAATAGATGGTTCTACGGCACAAGTTGACAATAGAGTTACGGGTAAATTTTCTATGGTTGCCAGTGGATGGAATGATATTGTAGCCACCATAGATCTTCAACCATTTGCACTTACAAAACACCCAGACAAGTTTGTTTTTAATTTAAACGAGGCTACATTAGATTTTAGTGATACTCGTACTCCCGATATTCCTTTTCCTCAACATTACCAAGAAAAAGGATTACTATTACCTAATGTTGAATTGTGGCGAGGTGTTTATGTACAATCTTTAGAAGTATCATTACCAAAAACCTTTAAAACATCAGAAAGTATAGCCAAACAAGAACGTGTTAAGTTTACGGCCACTAATATGATCATTGATAATAATGGTGTGTCTGGTCTATTCTCCGCAGAGAATATTATTCCTTTAGATAAAGGAAGAACCAACGACAAAAAAGCATGGGCCTTTTCTGTTGACTCAATTGCTGTAGAACTTACTACTAATCGTATAACTAGTGCTGCGTTTAATGGGCAAATAGTACTACCAATTTCGGCTAAAAAAGAAGATACTCCTACTACCAAAGAAGAAGGCAAAAAACTAGGCTTATCCTATAAGGGTTTAATAAGTGAAGAAGAATACCTTGTACGCGTTGCTACTGCAGATACATTAAACTTTAATGTATGGCAGGCTGAAGCACAATTACTACCTAACTCTTTTATAGAACTTAAAGTTACCAATGGTAATTTTAAACCTAAAGCCGTATTAAATGGTCGTATGGCTATCTCCGCTAGCCAAAAAAAATCTTTAGAAGATGAAGGTACTATGTCCAAAGATAGTAGTATGGTTAACTTTAAAGGGATAGAGTTCCAGAATTTAGTACTACAAACAGAAGCCCCTATTTTACAAGTAGATTATTTTGGGTACAAAGACGAAGTTAAACTTGCCAATTTCCCTGTTTCCATAGCAGATATTGCTTTTAGTTCTAATGACCAAGAAGCCGGTATTTCATTTGATTTAAAGATAAATCTTATGGGGAAGTCTGATAAAGGATTTGCTGCTGATGCAAGATTAGGCATCATAGGTAAGTTTAGTGAGGAGAATTTTGTTCAAAAATGGAAATACGATCGTATAGATCTTTCTGAAATAAATATTGAAGCCAATATGGGTGCCGTTAAAATAAAAGGAGGATTGCTTCTTATGAATGACGACCCTATTTATGGCAATGGTTTTTCTGGTAATATAGAAGGTACTTTTAGTGCTTTTGGACCAATTACGTGTAAAGCAATTTTTGGTAAAAAAGAATTTAGGTATTGGTATGTAGATGCTGCAGTACATGGCCTAAAAATACAAGCCGGACCTATACAATTATCCGGTTTTGCAGGTGGTGCTTTTTACAAAATGACAAGACGAGCTAATGCTGGTCCAGATTTTTCTCCTTCAGGACTTTCTTATATCCCTAATGATGATACTGGTTTAGGAGTAAAAGCAATGATTTATGGTGGTATTCCGGATGAAAAAGCTATTAAAATAGGTGCTGGTTTTGAAATTGAATTTAATAGTAGTGGCGGTGTAAACAGGTTAGGTTTCTTTGGAGAGGCAATTGTGATGCAAGCTTTTGAAATTGAAAATCCAGTTGCTAGCTTATCAGAAAAACTAAATGAAATGGTAGACACCGAAGCTCTTAACGGTGTTATGGATAGTAAAATGGGGAAAACCTTTTTAGATAAAGCAGTTGATGAATACAAACCCATAAAAGTTGGTAAACAAGGTATTAGTGCCAATATAGGAATCGAATTTGATTTTGCTAATAAATCTTTTCATGCAACTATGGATTTATATGTAAATGTTATTGGTGGAGCTTTACAAGGTAGAAGTTCTGGCGGAAGAGCTGGCTGGGGTGTTGCTCATCTATCTGAAGAAGAATGGTATGTATACATGGGAACACCAACGGATAGACTTGGTTTAAAATTAGGTATTAATTCTTTATCTGTTAAAACAGGTGATTATTTTATGCTAGGTGATAATATTCCTGGTAGTCCTCCTCCCCCTGCTATTGTAGCCGAAATTTTAGGGGTAGATGCTGAAACATTAAACTATATGAGGGATGAAAATGCCTTGGGAGACGGCCGTGGTTTTGCCTATGGAAGTGATTTTTCCATTGACACCGGAGAGTTAAACTTTCTAATGTTCTATGCTCGTTTTCAAGCGGGTGTAGGGTACGATATTATGTTAAAAAATTATGGTGATGCTCAATGCGTTAATACAGGTGACCAAGTTGGAATTAATGGTTGGTATGCAAACGGACAAGCCTATGCATATTTACAAGGAGAATTAGGTATCAACTTAAAGTTATTCTTTGTTAAAAAGCGTATTCCTATTATAAAGGCTGGTGCTGCTGTATTATTACAAGCCAAAGCACCAAATCCTATTTGGATGCGTGGTTATGTTGGCGGACATTATGATTTACTAGGAGGTTTGGTTAAAGGTAAGTTTAACTTTAAAGTAACTCTTGGTGAAGAATGCGAGTTTGATAATGGCTCTCCACTTGGAGGCTTAAAAATTGTAAGTGATCTTACTCCTAGAGACGGAGAAACAGAAGCTGATGTTTTTGCTACACCACAAGCAGCATTTAATATGGCTGTAGAAAAAGCTTTGACAATTCCTGAAGCAGATGGCGATCATATTTATAAAATTACCTTAGACGAATTTAAAATTACAGATGAAAGTAATACTGAAATCACTGGTACTTTAGAATGGGGAGAAAACAGTAACAATGTTACTTTTGTTCCTGAAGATATATTACCACCTTCTACTGCTTTAAAAGTTAGTGTAACTGTTGGCTTTAAAGAAAGAGTAAATGGTGTTTATCAAATAGTAATGGTAGATGGTGCTCCTGCAAAAGAAACTGAAGAACGTTCGTTTACAACAGGTGGTGCTCCAGAATATATTCCATTAAAAAACATAGTATACTCCTACCCCGTTATAGATCAGGAATATTACTACCCAAAAGAATACAATAATGGGTATATACAATTAAAACAAGGTCAAGATTACTTGTTTGATGATTCGCAATGGAAAAGTGAATTGGCATTAATTAATGAAACTGGAGAAGAAGAAAAACCTGCATTTTCATACAATAATGCTAGTAACACAATTAATTATACTTTACCAACATTAGACAAATCTACAACCTACGCTTTATCAATTTTTAGTAAACCTAAAAACGGAAGTGCAGAAACTACATCTACTAGAACAGAAAATAGTACAGATCTAGGAGATGATAATACAATGACTGTGACCGACAACAACGCGCAATCTGTTTCTAAAGATGGCAGTATAGAACGTATTGGTTATAATTTTACAAGTAGTGCTTACAATACATTTGCTAAAAAAATAAAGGCTATAAAAGTGGACAATTATGGTTGGGGCAAAATTACAAATGACGTTGTTTACCTATACAATGCTATAGATAACCATGAGGCTTTTGAAACGGCAGAATTGGTTGGTACAGCCTACACGGATAATAAACCAATGATTTTAGCAGAGTCAGATTTAAATGACAACTATTTTAAGCAAGATATTAACCCTATTCTATACCAAAAATATAGTACTGGAGCTTATAAAATAACAAGACCAGAAAACCCTTATGGTTTACCACCAAAAAGAGCATTACCGTTGTTTACTAACTATGTTACAAACATCGCATATGGCATTAATACAGGGTGGACAAGAACACATTTTCCGTTCAGGTATAATTTACCTGAAATCTATAAATTAGACTACACTACCACTAAAACTAATGTTTTAAATGATTATGTAGATGGTATAATTACGTTAACTAATCCAAATGCCGCAATACTAGATACAGAATATATTTTTATTCCAAAAGGAACATATACAATAAAAGTACAGTATGTTTTACCTGGTAATAAGTTGGGAAGTTCTGCAACTGTGAATTTTAAAAACCCATTAGACCTAGATTAATGATTAAAAAAATATTTTTCTTTTTTATTTTATTTGCTATCCAATCTTCTTTTGCTCAGCAACAAGACAGCATTGCAACGCCATCTATACAGGCTATTGCCAGAGCGCAACAAGGCAAAATATTGGTGCGTTGGGCGCCAACAGATGCTGTAGTATGGCAAAGAGCAAATACGTACGGTTATACACTAGAACGCTTTACAGTATACAGAGATGGAAAAAGATTAGAATCACCAGAACAAAAAACAATAGTAACAGGCACTTTAAAACCTGCTCCTGTAGCATCTTGGGAAGAAATTTCTATGGCCAATGACAATGCAGCTATACTAGCACAAGCTATTCACGGTGAAGATTTTGAGGTTGGTACAGATGAAGGTGAACTAATGGCAATTGTAAATAAAGTACAACAATTAGAACAGCGCTTTTCTTTTGCATTATTTGCTGCTGATATGAATTTTGAAGCTGCAAAATTAGCTGGTTTAGGTTTTGAAGATACCGATATTAAAAGCAACGAAGGCTATTTATACCGTATAAAATCAGCTATTCCCACAGAGTTAGCAGCCAACGTAAAAGAAGGTATAGTCTATATAGAAGCCTCTAATACAGAAGCACTACCCGCTCCTATAGATTTAGTAGGAGTTTTTAACGACAAGGAGGTATTACTTACTTGGGAATATGAGCTTTTTAAAAGTATTTATGCAACATATTATGTAGAACGTTCTGAAGATGGTACCAATTACAAACGTTTAGACGACTTGCCATTGGTAAACCTAAACAACACAGAAGATTCGCCTACAAAACGTATGTATTATGTAGATACATTAGCGCAAAATAATAAAAAATACCATTATAGAGTATTGGGTGTTTCTCCTTTTGGAGAGCAAGGTGAGCCTTCAAAATCTATTGTTGGTCAAGGACAAAAAGCACTAACTGCAACGCCTTTTATTACCAACCATAAATTGATAGGAGATACCAATGCGGATATCTTTTGGGAGTTTCCAAAAGAAAAAGAACTAGAGGTAGCCGAGTTTCAAATAAAAGCTGCCACAAAGGATAATGGCAAATATGAAATTATAAAAAAAGGAATAACACCACAAACTAGATCGGCAAACGTTACTACGCCATATGCCACCAATTATATAAAAGTAATTGCTATTGGTAAAGATAGTACAGAAACAACTTCATTTTCTGCTTTGGTGCAGTTTGTAGATTCTATTCCGCCTGCAAAACCAAATGGACTAATTGGTGTTATAGACAGTTTAGGAATAACCACTATTACTTGGGAGTCTAATACTGAAAAAGATATGTTAGGCTACCGTGTTTTTAGAGGAAATATTAAAAATGAAGAATATGCACAAATTACAATAGACCCGGTTACCACAAACAAATTTATAGATACAGTACAAGTTAAATCTTTAAATGATAAAGTGTACTATACCATAGTTGCTGTAGATAACAGGTATAACAACTCCGACTACTCAGAAGTACTAGAAATTAAAAAACCAGATGTAGTGCCACCCTCCTCTCCTATTTTTAAAGCGTATGAGGTTACAAATACAGGCGTGACTCTTTCTTGGATTAAAAGTGTTAGTGCAGATGTAGACAAGCACCAACTTTATCGTAAAAATAAAAGCACTGTGAGCGAGTGGGAGTTAATTTTTGAAACAAAAGATTCCATTACCAATTTTATAGACAACAAAGTAACAGCTGCTACAAAATATACGTATAAAATTCAGGCTGTAGATGATAGCGGATTATCCTCTGCCGACTCACCTACGCTAACCATAGAAACAGCTTCTAATACAGAAGACAAAGTTTTAAAGGGATTGAATGCTACTATAGACAGAGAGCAAAACAGTATTACGCTAAACTGGCGAAAATTACCATCTGAGATTAAAGAATTAGTGATTTTTAAATCTAAAAAAGAAGGGAAACCTTCGACTTGGAAGCAATTACCAGCAACACTTACAAAAATTATAGACAACAATATATCTCCTAATAACATATACATCTATCAAGTACGTACCGTATTTGCAAATGGTAGTTTTGGAACTTTAGAGATTATAGAAGTAAATTATTAAGCTATGAAAAAAATACTATTTATATTATTTATATTAATTAGCTGTGCTATTAATGCACAAAAATCGACAATAGAAATCACTAATTTCAGCTATGAAGTAGAAGGAGATGAAAAAGTTTGTGGTAGTAATATTGTATTAACAGCTGTTTTCGATGATGGTTCTGAAGAATTTTTCTCCCATAGGAAAGGAAAAGAACGTAGAGGTACACACACTTATAATTATGATAATATATTAATAGAATATTCAGGTCGAAAGTTAAAATCCTTAAAAGTTTTTGCAGATGTAACAGAAAAAAGAGGAAGTTGCGGTGGTGGTAATGATTCTTATTTAAAATTTGATCCTGAAATAAAATTAGAATCAAATTCTTGTTTTAATAACACTATTAATTATACAAATCGAAATGAAGGGGAGTTTGAAGTTAGACACGATATTAGATTTGATTATAAAATTTCCACTTCGGTTGATGTAATTAGTAGTAGTGGCTCACTTGGTTTTGAAGATGTAAAAACTATAGAAGCAGATCCTTCATTTAGTAATGATTCTTACAATTGGCAATACCAAATAGTAAATAATACTAGCGCAATGCCAAATCCTAATTTATGGACAAATATAACAAGACCTGCAACTCCTAGCTCTTTAGAATTTATAGCTAGTGATATTTTAACAGCTAATCCACCGGAGTGGTATTTCAATAAATACATTTATTTTAGAATTAAACCTTGTTATGACGATCAGTCACCAGGAAGTATTCGTTTCTATAAAATCCTCCCATCTGCACCACATATCACTGCTATTGAAAATAATGACGGCTTACGCTGTAACGGTACAGATGATGCAGAAATAACACTCGTTTTTAATGAAAATTTAGAACCTGGTCAAAGTTTTGCATTGGAAGTTTTAGACTTATCTGTTGTGGCAGGTACTGATACATCTGGAGAGACATTATATGCTAAAATAACTATAGACCCTAAATTTGATAATATTACAGCTAATGACATCATTAATGATAGATTAACCATAACGGGGTTACCAGGAAGTACTGATGATGGTTTTCGTGTTGAATTTCTTGGGGGAACAACCTTATTTGCTGATGGTGATAATCATAAAATAGAATTTAATGTTGAAGAACCAGCTTATGTAAACTTCACTCTTTCAAATCCTACCGATGTAAACTGTAACGGAGGACAAGATGGTACCGTTTTAATTACAGCAGAAGGTGGTACAGATGGTAATTATCAATACCAACTAACAAGACCAGATGGCACTGTTGAAGATTGGGTTAATTTTGATAATACATTTACACATACGGTTAGTGATTTATCTGCTGGACTTAACAAAATTAAGGTTAGAGACGGTAACCAATGTGTTGCTAAAAACTTAATATTAGTAGAGGGTGAGTATGTTCCTGTTCAAGATGTAGATAAAGAATTATCAGAAACAATTGAAGAACCTGCTAACATCCTAGCTCTAGAATTTTTACCAATAACAGTTGATAGAGATAATGATAGTAACGACGCTAAAGCTTTTGGTTCTACAGATGGCCGAATTATTGCCGTAGTTACTGGTGGTACTGGGCCTTATACAGCTGTTTGGAAAAACTCAGCCGGAACTGTATTTGATATTGGTTATGCTTCTAATTCTGATTTTGATACTACTGAAATAAGTCAAACCTTTACTTTAGAGAACATAGGTGCTGAAACGTATACTTTAACTGTAACAGATGCAAACCATACACAAGCAATACAAAAAACTACCTGCTTTGCTGAAGGAGAGTTTTCAATTGGCCAACCAGAAAAATTGGTATTAACTATAGAGGAAACAAATGCCGTTTCTTGTAATAGTACAAACGACTTTAACAACCCTGTGGGCGATGGAGAATTAGTAGCTAACGCCAACGGAGGTATACAATTGGCTCCAACTGATAATGGAGGGTTATTGTATTACTATACTTGGAAAAAAGAAGATGAAAACGGTATTTTTCAAGAACTTACAGAAGAAAATGGGAATACCATAAGTAATTTAACTGCTGCTCGTTATTCCGTAAACATTAGAGATGCTAACGGTATTGTTATTGGTAACTATGTAAACAATAGTTTGGTTAATGAGACTGATGTTATTCACGACTTGCTAGATCCAGAACCGTTTGTTATTACTTTCACCAAAGGAGATTTACTATGTTCTGATGGTACTGAAGGTTGGGCAGAAGCTACAATCACTGGCGGAACTGGTTCGTATACTTTAAACTGGTCTAATGGGTCTACATCATCTAGAATTGAAAACCTAGAAAAAGGAACTTACCTTCTTTTTGTAACTGATGAAAAAGGATGTCAGGCTACGAGTCAGGTTATAATTGATGCTCCTAACCCACTCCAAGTTGCTATTTTAGAAGAAAACGATCCTGTTTGTAACAACGGATCAGACGGTGTAATATCTTTAGGTATTAGTGGCGGATTAGAAGATTACACATACAATTGGCTTAAAGATGGTGATGTTATAACTAGTCAGACTGGTTTTTACGCCAACAACTTAACAGCAGGTACATATACAATTACAGTTTCCGATGCTAATTTATGTTCAGAGACAGTTGAAGTTACATTAGAAAATCCTAGTCCAGATTTAATTAGTTTAGGAGAAGACAGATTACTTTGTGGTGGACAAAGTATTGTTTTAGATGCAACATACCAAGGTAACGGCACCACATACTTATGGACATCGGACAACGGATTTACAAGTACAGAACCAAGTATAGAAGTTGCCGAAGCTGGTACCTATACTGTAGAAGTTACAACACTTCTTGGTTGTAGTGGAGGCGATAGTATTGTAATTACGGTATCAGATACGCCAATAGATGCACACTTTATTGTAAGTACTCAGGCTTTTGCTGGTGAAGAATTAGCTTTGGTAAACATTAGTGAACCTATAGGCGATAAAGTAGAGTGGTTTTTACCAGAGGAAGCTGTAGTTATTGCTAAAACAGATGAAAATGTTATTCTTTTGTTTGATGAACCTGGTTCTTACGAGATATTACTGCGCTCTAACCAAGGGACTTGTTTCTTAGACTATATGAAAACTATTATTATTGGCGAAGCAGAAAACATTCCAGATATAGGCGATGCTGTAATTCCATTTATTCAGGAATTTAAAATATACCCTAACCCATCTAATGGTGAATTTAGTGTAGACATTTTACTTTCTGAAGCTAGTTCTATATCACTTAAAATATTTAGTATGGCGTCTCAAGGGTTGGTACACCAACGTAAAGAGAAAGCAGCTGTTAATTTTAATCTTAATTACGGAGTTGCATTTGCTTCTGGAACTTATGTTTTATTGTTAGAAACTGCTAAAGGAAGCGAAATAAGAAAAATCATTATTAAGTAATATGCTACATCCTAAAAAAATAGTTTTTTATTGCCTTAATGCAATAGCAATGCTACTCTTGTGTACGGCCTGTACACAAGAGCAGGCCGTACCTGTTGCTATAGATTTTGAAATTGCAATAGTAAATGAAGATTATTCTATACCTGTTACGGTTAAAGTTTTAAATAAAACGGTTGGTGCAGATTCTTATTCTTGGTCTTTTGTAGGCGCAGATCGTGAATCTAGTACAGACAGAAACCCAGGTGCATTAGTCTATACTACTTTAGGAGAGTATACCATACGTTTAGATGCAGCTAACAAAGATGGATCTGCAGAAAGCAAAGAAGTTACATTTAATTTAGATGCTGCAGTAGAAGTTGCTTTTGATGCAGAAATACAAACTAATAATTTTGCTCCTGCATCAGTTTTAATAACTAATAACACAAAAGGAGCTACAACTTATAATTGGACGTTTGCAGGTGGTACTCCAGAAACTTCTACAGAGGAACAACCAGGAACAGTCGTTTTTAATGAGCCTGGGGATCATCTTATAACTTTAGTTGTTGGTAATGGTAAAGAAACACATCAACTAGAAAAAACAATAACAGTTGCAGATGGTTTAGTAGCAGATTTTGATTGGGAAGTTGCTTTTCAAGATGATGATCTTCAAATTCCCGTAACCCTTACAATGCAAAATAACAGCACAGGTGTTTTAACGTACAACTGGACTTTTACTAATGCTACACCATCAACTAGTACTGATGAAAACCCAACTGTTACTTTTACTGCAGAAGGCACTCAAACACTAACATTAACAGTTTCTAATGGCAAAGAATCAAAATCGATCTCTAAAACTATAGAGTTATTAGCAGACACCAATATTAGAAGTTTAACGGATGTAAAATTCGGAATTAATACAGCGCATAACAATAATACTATTGGTGCTTTTTATTCTGCTACAACAAGAGAAATATACAATAAAGAAACACTAGCCGCTATAGATGGGAGTTTAATAGACATTGTCCTTTTTGGCTTGGGTGAAGACTTTTCATTTAACAAATTTGTTTCTCCAGACGATTTAAGCACTACTACGTTTCCTGCACTAGCAAATGCACAAAACACACGTATTATAAATTCTCAAGAGCAATGTGGCTGTACAACACTATTAACTGTTGCACAATTTGATGCCATAACAGACGATAGTGTATTAAACGGTTTAACCGTTACAGAAACAAACGGAGGATCGCAGCATTTTACAGATGCTACAGTACCTAGAATTGTATTATTTACTACTGCAGACGGTAGAAATGGTGCTATAAAAATAAAAGAATATGTAAAAGACGGACAAGCCTCTTACATACTAACCGATATTAAAATACAGAAACAGTAAGATGAATATACGTAATTTAATACCTTTTAAAGCAAGCTTATTAAGTGCACCTATAAACAAGTTTTTAGGAATAGCATTAGTAATGCTCGTACTACTTACGAGTTCTGTAACATCGGCACAAGTATTTCCTGTACAAGTATCTCCACAGTTGACTCCTCCTTATAGTTTAAAACTGTCTGACTACAGTACAACTACCGCAGAAAAACTATTGGTAAACTTACTTTTAACAGATGTTAATGAGTCCGACTTACAAGTGCGTTTACGATTTTCGATCTCTGGAAACAGTGTCCGCATACAGTCCAAAGACTTTGTACAAAATGCTGCGCCAATACAATTAACAGGTGGTATTCCTTTACGCTTATCTAACCTAGATTTACAACCGTATTTCGATTTACAAAACTTAGATGGTATTACACCTAGTGAATACAACAAACCCTTACCAGACGGCCTGTATCAGTTTTGTTTTGAGGTTTTTGATTGGACAACCGGAAGACCATTATCAGAAAAAAAATGCTTTCCTGTATATCTGGTCTTAAACGACCCACCTTTTTTAAATTTACCACAAAACGGAGAACAAGTTCCAGCTAGAGATCCTCAAAATCTTATTTTTCAATGGACGCCAAGACACGTAAATGCAACTGGTGTTGAATATGAGTTTGAACTGCGTGAACTTTGGGATACTCAAGTAGACCCACAAACGGCTTTTTTAGCTTCACCTAATTTATACCAAACTACAGGTTTTGCTAATACCCTACTCTACGGTCCTGGAGAAACTAGCCTGTTAGAAGGCAAAACATACGGTTGGCGTGTGCGTGCTGTTGTTAGCAACGGTATTAGTGAAACTGCTGTATTTAAAAATGGTGGTTATAGTGAAATATTTTACTTTACCTATACTGGTCAGTGTGATGCTCCACAGTATATTTTAGCAAAGTCTGAGGGAACAACCACAGAAGAAATTACCTGGCAGCAAAACCCAGACCATATCAACTACCAAATACAATTTAGAAAAGAAGGCGGTAGTAATAATGTGTGGTTTGAGTCTGAAACTGTTGAAACTAAAAAGAAATTGTTCTTTTTAGAAGCAGAAACTACCTATGAATATAGAGTTGGTGGCCAATGTGTGCAAAACGGTGGCTATAGCTACTCTGCGGTTAACACCTTTACAACTCCCGGCAAAGAAGATGCTAGTGAGTACAATTGTGGCATACCACCAGAAATTGTAATTACAAACCAAGACCCTTTACAGCAACTAGGTGTTAACGATGTTTTTACCGCAGGTGATTTTCCTGTAACTGTAAAAGAAGTTAACGGCGGTAATGGTAGTTATACCGGTTGGGGCTTTATAGTAGTACCTTATTTAGGAGACACACAAATAAGGGTTAGTTTTAACAACATACAAATTAATACAGACAAGCAATTAACAACTGGCCTTGTAGAGACAGAGTATGATGAAAAGTTTGCGACAACAGGTGGTGCTGGTATGTCTGATATATCTGAACTAACAGAGCTTATTGAAGGTGATAATGATATTGATAATATAAATGTAAACTTTGTTATTCCACCAGATTATTTTGAAGATTACATTACTGTTGAAGACGGACAAGTTGTTATTAGAAATCCTAATGATGCACAAGTTAGAACTTCTCCTTTAGGTGATGATAAAGTTATTGTAGATAGTGCTGGCAACACCTACCACGTAGATGCAGAAGGTAATGTAACTAAAGGTGGTAAAATAGATGAGGGCGGACCTGTAAATGCAGATAATGTAGAAGGCGTAACCAAAAACGGAGACATAGAGTCTTTAACTGCCAAAGGCATTACTGTAACTTTTAATTCTAGAGGTACTTACGGGTATGACAAATTACCAAGCGGAATAAATAATACCAAGTTAAATGAAGAATACAAAACTATAAAAGATGCACAAGGTGCCAATTATGATATTGTAAACCACGTAGCAGAAAAAAATACACCTTCACTTATTACAGCAACTGTTAGTATATCTAACTCGGACTATACCATTGATGATCTTATTTTTAAGACCAAACAAGGAGAGTTATTAACACATACAAAAGCTACCAACAACACTATTAACTTAAGTGTAGAAGGAAGGTATACTTTTGAGAACGAACCTATTTACGCAGTTGTAAAATCTAAACAAGATACTACCAAACAACAAACGGCTGGTGCGTTTAATTTATGGCATTTATCTAGAAAAACTGTAGACGTTGTACTCGTTTCTGTAGACGGTGCACAACTACCTACAGCAATAGAGTTAAATACAATTTTTAACCAAGCTGCAACTACACTTAATATAGAAACTAAAAGTGTTTCTTTAACTAGTGGCTTATTAGGTGCGGATAATGAATTAGAAATTGGAGACAAACCTTGGTTAAACACCTATAACCAAGAGCAAAAAGCAATTATTGCCGATTTAAAACAAAAAATAGACTACCAAAAAGATAAGTACTACGTCTTTACATTTAATTCAGGTTTTAACACTACTAAGTCTATAGCTGGATTTATGCCACTAAAACGCCAGTTTGGTTTTGTATTTAATGGTGGGTTAAGCTCAGATGAAGAAGGCAAAGGAGATTTAGCAAAAGTAACAGCGCATGAAGTTGCTCATGGTATTTTTGCCTTACAACACCCTTTTACAACTTATGGCAATGATATAAAAGGAAAAACTCCTTGGCTTATGGACTATGCCAACGATGACCTTTTAAGCCATATGGACTGGGCACAAATACACAACCCAAATTTAAAGTTCTATATTTTTCAAGATGAAGAGGATGGGGAGCAAGCAACAATATATGATATTAGTGCTCTAAAATCTTTTGAAAACAAAGACCACACTTATTCTTTTGTTGATCCATTTGGAAAAATTATAACTATACCTGAAAAAGTAGAACAAATAACATTTAGCACAGGAGATTTATATAGTTTGAGTGGTAGAATAAGCCCATTAGGGACTCTGCTTAACTTTACTATTGCCGGAAAAAAATATGATCACACCATAGGTAAAAATTCAGGAGGTGATTTCGGATATAAAAACGAAGAAATTGGTAAGTATCAAGATACTATAACTGAAGCGTTAGGTGTTACCAATATTAAACCAATAATTGGAAGGTTAGTTTTAAATGATAAAGAATCTGGTTATTTATTTCAAGTTACAAATATTGAAAATTTTAATAAAAACCAATCTAGTTTTTCTTTATTTTCAGAAGAAAAACTCAAGGGAATTAATGATATTTCAAGATTATTTAATGTTGATTCAAAATATTTAGATGTACCAGTAAGTCTTTCAAGTGAATTTAATGATTCTTTTGTAGAGAGTTATATCTTTTCGAATAAAGAAAACGCTAAATCAGATTCAGAATATGTTTCTTTTATATTTGGTCTTTCTTCTTTAATTCATGAGAACCCTGAACTCCACCAGGTATGTAACGATGCATCTTTTGAAGAATTTAAAACTAAGTTTCCAGTTGTTGCTAGTTTAGATGACATAACTACTTTTTCAAGTGAAAGTAGTATGAAATACACATTTAGTCAATTAAGTAAACAAGAAGGTTATTATAAAAAATACTTTGAAATTTATTTAAAAGCACCAAAGTTAATTAAAAAATTAACTACGGAAACGTATCTAGACTCTGAAAGTATTGAAGCAATTATTGAAAATTTAGAAGAGTGTCAATGCTCTTTAAAATTAATTCCTTTTGAAAGAAGGATAGAAATTTTTAATACCCTTATAAAATCTGGATTAGATGATTATGGTAGCACTTTTATAAGTTTATTATATAATACACCTACAACAGAGTTAAAAAAATGGTTTGATTTATTCACCCTAGAGAAAAACAACAAATCTATAATTGATATTTATACTGATTTAGATAATACGGAACGTGAAATGTTTATTCACTTCATTGTAGAATTAACCAAAGAATATGGAACACCACCTATTTTTCCTGCAGAACCAGTAGATAATTTGGTGAATAAAGAAGTAAATGGAATAATACCAATAAACGTTAATCATTTTCAAGTTAGAAATTCAGGTCTTTTTACTGATTGTGGAGGAATATTAGACGGTCTAGCTCCTTGTCAACACTTCACAACAAAAAAATATGATTATCCAGGAGTTACTACTAATGATCAAAAAGTTAGATTTACATATGTTCTAAAACGTTTTGTGCATGATTTTCAAGGCAATAAATTTCAGCCTAATTTTCATTATTATTATGAAGGAGATCCTCTAACATCTTATGTTAAATTTAATTTCTTAGAAGATTTTAATTATATAAAAGGCCAGAAAGAAATTAAAGCGAACACCTCTATTGTTGCGCCAATTCTTTGGGCTCATCATTTTGCTCACAGACACACAGAAAGAGTTGAGGCACTTGAATTAAAGTTTGCTCTGGCAACTTTAACTATAATTACTGCACCAATATCAGCGTCAAGTACTTTGGCCCTTGGCATAGAAGTGACTTTAGGAACAGGCGAAATACTTATCGTATTAACAGATGATGAATTAAGAGGTCTAGACGGAGGTGAAGAATTCATTAAAGCATGGGATACATTATCATTAACATACGGTGCGGCTATTATAGGAATAGTAGTTGTAAAAGCTGGTAAAAAAGTTTTAGAAATTGATAATCTTCGAGGGTATTTAAAAGACAAATCATTATCAGTAATTAATAAAACTAAATCAGATTTTTCAAATTTTATTTTAAATCTTAAAAAAGTAGCTACAGATGGTCAAGTACAGTTGTTAAATAATCAATTAAAACAAGGTTTTAAAGCAACAGAAATCCAAAACTCAATAATTAAAGGATTTGATAATAAAACTATAACGGTTAAAAACTATAATTCATTACACATAAATAACAAACCTGTTGGCACTGTTGAATATGTAGATGAAGGTTTTAACACAATGGTTACTAACATATCAGATTCCAAAATGTTATCTTTTTCGGATGCAATACCATCGGATTATGCTAAAATAGGAGAACTTAAACTATTAAAAGAACTAAATGGTAAATATGTAGATGATTTTGTTGAAGTCTTTGAGTCTGCCACTGGTATTATAAAACTTAGAACAATAGCGGCGACAAATGAAATCACAAATCTATTTAAAGTGATAGATGAAAAAGGACTTTCTAAGTTAAAGCAAACATTATTAGATATAAACGATCAGGATAAATTAGCAAGATTTGCGGACGAATTTTCAGAATTATCGGAATCACTCGTTGCTCTAAATAATAAACCAAAATCAGCAGAAGCTTGGTTTGTTTTGGATGATATGGGTGTTGATGATGCTCTTAAAATGAACCTAGGTCATTTAGATGAGGTTTCTGATTTAATTGGGAGCAGTTATAAAACTTGGAAAACTAGTTCTGCAGGTATTAATAATAGGTTATGGACAAATATTGACATTACAAGTAAATATTGTAAAGTGAAATTTTTAGATGACGTAGAAATAGGTGTTGCAGAAATTACCTATACGCAAGCAACAAAAACTATTGATTTTAATATAAACGTTCCTCCATATTTACAAAAACAAGGAATAGCTTCAGAAATTTATGCTCAAGGATTAGCGCGTTATCCAGAAACAAAAATTATAAAAGAAGAGTACATAGCATCTCAACGTTACATTGGTGGTGAGCCTGCCAACCTTACTGAGTTTAAAAAACTTATAAAAGGAACAGACGAAATTCCTCCTGTTCCTCCAAAAGAAGCTGCTTTCTTAACTCCTTCTGGAAAAACTATTAAAAGAAATAATTTTGATGCGGAACCTGAAATAATATTAAACACAGAGAAGAACGTAACTATACAGTTTAGAAGGGCTGGTGAGGCTGTTGATGCGGTGGGGAATAGATTATTTAAGAATATTGATGAGTTTAAAGCAGCTATTGCTAAAGGAGATAATGTATTTTATGTCGGTAAACATACAGATATAACACCAAGACCTACAGGTGTTCAATCTCATCACGGAGTTAATTCTGTTTGGATGAAAGCTAAGTATTCAAATTATTCCGCCAATAAAGCCCCTTCTGTTTATATGCTAAATAATCCTAATCATAATGCTACAAGAGGTGTTTTCAATACTTGGGCAAAAGAAATGAGAATAAAACAAGGTGTAACCAAAGTTGATTACTCAAAGGTAACTAAAGATGATATTTTAGATTTAGCAAAAAAACAGTTTGACGCAGCTGACACCCCTCAATTAGTTAGAGATGAGTATTATAAATTATGGGATGATTATTTAAAAACTTTAACCTCTAATTAAATAAATATGTATAACGAAGAAAACATTCCGAAAAAATTAAGAGCTTTAATCTCTAAGGCCAAGAAATGGGGGCTTGGAGATGACGGATATAGAGATGAGCAAATTGAGAATTCAAGTATTGAAGAATTAAAATCTTTAGTAAATATTTTTACTGAAGAAATAATAGTGGAGTTTAATGAATGGCTTTCTGATGAAAATGAAGTTCAAAAATCTACTGATGAATATTTATTGTTTACTTGTTTCTTTATGGCTTATGAATATGCAGAATCTGTATTAGAAGAAAAATCCCCCAGCTAGCACAATCATCCAGCTAGTGCCGTAACAAGTAAGCAGAGCAAAAACAATATAAAAACAAAAAAACACCCAAATAAAGTAAACTCTATTATGAAAAAACAATTGCTTATTGCCTCTTTATTTCTAGTATCTCTTGGTGCCACGGCGCAAAAAATAAAAGAAAAAAAAGGAGAGATATTTTTAGATAAAGTAAAAGTTGCCAATATAGAAAAGATAAAAACGGAGACACCTAAATACTACCAAATATCAGATGTAGATGGTAATCCGCTTTTTAAAGTAAAAACAATTACGTACGAGTCTATCTTATTTCATGATGATGAAACTACAGACTACCACGTGGTTACAGGAGACAAAATACAAGACACACTTGCTATAGTAGAAAAAGGCTTTTACATTACGCAAAAAAGAATTGTAAAGTACTTGGTAGAAGCTGGATTTTTAAATAATAACGGCTATAATGAAGCTAATATTCCTAATTTAATTGCTAAGTCTATCAAAATTCCAACAAAATTGGTAGAACTACAAAACAACGAAAAAGAGCTTAAAAAACACATTGGCTACAAAGTAGAAAGAGACTTTGAAAATCGTGATATTTTTATAAAAAGCTATGCTCCTAAGCAAACAACTAGTATTAAAAGCACTATGGTGGTTACTGCTACTGAGTTAGAAATTTACCAAAATACTGCTACGGAAGAAAACCCAGATAGTGAGCCATTATTAATTGGTTACGGTGTGTATGAGTTTAAAACATTTGCAAATAATACTACGTATAAAAAAACGTACTTATTAAATGCTAAAAGAGTGCCTTTGGCGTCATACGTAACCTATAATTACAAAACATACGTTCCTTTTAGAAAGGAAGAAAGCGACAAATTAGACAAGTTAAAAACAAAAGAAGAGGTTTTAAAAGCTATGGCTATAAACCATATTTTAAGAGAAAAACTATAATTCTTATTTTACTATTATAAACACCAACCAACTTTTTTCTTGAAAAATATATTACATACACTTTTTATACTACTACCTATACTTGCCTTATCGCAAAGTGTAGATTTAGAAACTTTTGGAAAATCTTCGCCTTTTAAAGTAGGCGGAGGTATTTCTGCTAGTTCTGTATTTTACAGCAGCAACCAAAGAAATAACAGAGAACCTTTTACATATTACGCACAAGGTAATTTAAATTTTAGTTATTATAATTTTTCTATTCCTGTTAGCTACAACTACTCTAACCAAGGGGAACAGTTAGGTTACCAATTGCCTTTTAATTTTAACAGACTAAGCTTACACCCAAAATACAAGTGGATTACTGCGCATATTGGAGATGTAAATATGACATTTTCTCCTTATACGTTAAGCGGACACCAATTTACTGGTGGTGGTGTAGAACTAACACCTAGCAAAGGTTTTACGTTTAGTGCTATGTATGGCAGACTTTTAAAGGCTACAGAGCCTGTAGAAGATGAGCGTGCTATTGTTGCCTACCAAAGAATGGGTTATGGTTTTAAAACGGTGTTTGAGCAAGATAAATACAGTGTAGGCGTGTCTACTTTTTATGCATCGGACCGTGAAAACTCCATTGACATTAACCCAGATGAAGAAGGGGTGTTGCCTAAAGAAAATCTTGTTCTAGGCTTTGAGGGTAGCGTAAAATTGTCTAAAAATTTAGAAGTGCGTGCAGAATATGCCACAACAGCAATTACACAAGACACTAGAGCGCAAGAAACCTCTAGCGGTAAAAAAGGATTGTTGGGTAGCTTTTTTAAAAACCGAGCTTCTACGGAGTATTATAGTGCTTATAAATTAGGTGTAAACTACTCATTTTACCAAGCTAATCTTGGTGTTAATTATGAGCGTGTAGATCCTGGTTATGAGACTTTAGGTGCTTATTTTTTTAACAACGACTTTGAGAACATCACACTAAACCTATCTAGGCCGTTGTTTAACAATAAAGTGAATTTAAGCTTTAATGTTGGTTTTCAGAGAGATGATTTAGACGACCAAAAAGCAAACCCTACAAGCAGATTTGTTGGTGCTGCAAATGCAACGTACACGGCATCAGAGCGTTTAACATTTACTGGCTCCTACTCTAACTTTAGTACCTATACAAACGTTAGAACCAATCAGTTTGATGATATTAACGATGATAATCTTTTAAACAATGCTACAGATTCTTTAAACTACAAGCAGATATCGCAAAACGCAAATTTGAATATCAACTATATTTTATCGAGCTCAAAAACTAAAAAAGAGAATGTAAATTTAAACTACAACGTTAGTGATATTGCAAATGAGCAAGGCGGAATTGTTAGAATTGGTGATGCGTCTACTTTTCATAACATTGCAACCTCCTACACTATTGGCTTTACAGAATTAAACCTAAATATTACACCGTCATTAAACGGAACATACAATACTATTGGGCGGGAAGATGCTACAACTTGGGGACCTACCCTAAGCGTTAAAAAAGGTTTTTTTGACAACAAATTAAAGTCAGTTTTAGCATCATCTTATAACAAAACTGAAAACACTGGTGGTACAACAAATATTACCAATCTTAGAGGTGGTGTGTCTTACGTGTTGCTAGAGAAACACAATCTTAGTTTAAATGCAATTCAGCTTTTTAGAACCACACCAACGGTTTCTGGTTTAAAAGAGTTTACAGCAACAGTATCTTACAACTATTCTTTTGATGTTAAAAAACCTAAAATTAAATGGGAGAAAAAAGATAGGAAACGTAAAACAAGAGACAGTATTATTACTATTAATTATAAAAAATACAAGTATGTAGATTATGCAAATAATATTACAGACACCATTTTACGAATTACAAAAGATCCTGATTTTGGAAAAATACCAGATGATAAAAACCTTGAGTTAAGAGGCTTGGCAGATAATATGATAAAAGCTATTGGTAAAAAAGATGCCGTTTATAAGGAGCAGGCGATTATCTATTTAAAGTCCATAGAAGATTTTAAAGGTTTTCAGGAAAAGTACAACGATTTTGTACTACGTGCTTATAACAAGCTTGTTAAAGATGCAGAAGATATAGATTATAAATTAGAGAAAGAGTTTATACGTTTAAATGCAGAGAATAATGATCCTAAAGTTAAAAAAACAAAAGCATCTAAAGAAAAACTAAAGGTTGTTAATGAGCGTTTTGACAACCATAGAGATATGTTAGAGGGTATGCGTACTTGGGACATTATGGAAGAGATTAATAGTACACGTTTAACAGCTTTTAAAGACAAGCACATAAACAAAGTATATCTAATGTATACCAATGGTAAAACCGAAGTAGACATTGTAAACTTTTTAGAGTATTATTTAGCTGATTTATACCATAAGCAGATTAAGAAATAGGTTACCATGAAAATCTCAGATAAAACACAAGAGCTGTTACATAACTTATTTGTGGTACTCTGTTTAGCGTTTCTCTACTATATTTATGACTCTTGGACTCCTAGAGAAACTCAACCTACGGGTTGGCGACCTATATTATTTGAAGCTATATTAGCTTACCTACACAACAACAAATTTGGTGAGTTTTTAGGTAAAGGAACTTTAGTTGTTTTAAGCACCTACTATATTTATAAAATAATAAGGGATTTTAGTAAAAAAAAATAAAACTTTTAGTTTGTTTAACGGCACAAGCAAGATGCTTGCGCTAGCGGGGGGAAGTTCAATAAATTAATTGTATGGAGAAAGTTTATAAAATTAGTTCAGTTAAAAACCCTAAGGTAGATGCTGATCACGATGCTTATTGCAATGAATTTGATGGTAGAGAAGTAATTGGGGCTAATATGATGGGAATTCGTGATTTTGATAAGCCTAAAATGTTATATTTTACAGCTGATTTTTTATCAATTCCTGATTCAGACTTTCCATTTACAGACGTATCATTTCCAATTATTAGTAATCGAATGTTTAGTATTTTAAAAAATGTAAAACAATTTGATTTTGATATCATTCCAGTTTGTATGCTTGATGACTCCTTCATAGGTAATCAATTTGATAGAAAAGATAAGTTAAATGAAGAAGTGCCTAGTAACTATAATTATTTAGCCTTACAGTTTAAGAGTTGTGAAGATGTTTTTGATTACTCAAATTCTGATTTTACAAAAAGTTTAATTTTTCCAGAAAAAGTAGGTACGATTAAAAGATTAGTTTTGAAAGTTCCTAAAGATGGCTTCAAGCCTGTATTTAAAATAAAGGAAGCAATGGAGTATGCTTTTGTAAGTGAAAAAGCAAAACAAGCTTTAGAATTAAATAATATTAAAGGATGTGCATTTGAAGAAATAGAAACTCTCACCTAGCGAGAGCGTCACGCTCGTGCCGTAACGAGTAAGCAAAGTGCTTGCGCTAGCGGTGGTTAATTTTATAAAAATTAGATAATATATTAATAAACAATGAAACTGATAAATTCAATTAATGAGGTCTTAAATTTTGGATTTACTGATAATTCTTTAGTTATAAAGTTTATAGATAAAACTATTAAAAAAGGAAATACCTCATTTAAGGCTGAAGGGAAACTATATGATCAATTAGAAAAAGGATATTTTTTTGATATAAAAAAATGTCTGGTCAATATATATGATTTAAATTTTAAAAAAGTAATTAGCATAGAAAAGAGAGGTGTAATTTCTGTCGGTATAATTGACAACCTAGAATCAATTTTAATTAGATGGGAAGATGAGAAAGAAAATGAGTATTATACGCTTTACTCTAAAAACACAGAACTCATAACTATTCCTATGTTTAGAGGGACTATACTCGACCAAAATTACAGATTGGAATATAATTCATATAAACCAACAACAATTAAAGCATATAATATGCTAAATGAAAACTTCCTTTGGGAACATTGTTTAAATGAAGAGTATAATATCACAAGTAAAATTCAAAAAATCAGAAAAACGCTTCTTATAATAGCGTACAAACAAACCAATAAATTTAAAAAAGTTACAGGTTTAGATTTAGAAACAGGTAATGTTATTTGGGAACATAATTTTGAGCTACCATATCATAAAAATATAATAGCAACATTAATTAATCCTCTAGATGAACTTTGCTACGGTTATTATGGTAATCAATACCAAAAATTTAATCCTCTAACAGGGGAAATAGTACTCCAAAAAGATATAGTAATATCTGATGACAGTAACTTTAATCCAAGTAAAAATTCTATTTATGATAATAAACTTTGGTTTGTGGGAGGCAAAGGGGAGAATTTAAAATTTGGAGCAATTGACATACATACTTCTGAATTAATTTTTATTCAAGATTTTCCTTTAGAAAACGACGAACAATTTGATGTGCCTGTATATCATAATGAAAAATTATACTTGAGAGGTTTACACAAGAATACTCTTTATATTTTTACTGAAGAATTAAAAAAAAGTTAAAACGCTACCTTAAGCGTCACGCTCGTGCTGTAACCAGCAAGCAGAGCAATAAAAAATATAAAAGTAATAACCAATAGAATTATAGAGTACAAAAGTTATTCAACAAAAAATAGAGTATATCCACAACAACCCTGTGGAGTCAGGTTTTGTAACTAGTCCCGTAGACTGGAAATATAGTAGCGCTAGAAATTACCAAGATGACCAAACCATTTTAAATATTGATATATGATTATTAGTAAAACTTTTAGTTTGTCTAACGGCACAAGCAAGATGCTTGCGCTATCGGGGTCCATTCTGATTTGGCAAAAGTTGATATTTATATTGTAATAAAACAAGGTAAAACAATAGTGTCAAGAACTAAAACAACGGATTATATAGTAGATATTCAAAAGATAGATGATGGATTGCATGGGGTTTATACAGGAAAAGTTGTAATTAAAGATTTACAAGGAAATGTAATAGTAACAAAAAGCGGAAATGGAGGAGTCTCTACATTTTTCCCTAATAATTGGACTAAAACTAAAATTACATCTGAAGTAGAATTTGCAATTAAAAATAATAAAGGATATATTGACCCGACTGATGTTAACAAAGGGTATTATGGTTTTTCAAGTGATGGTAAAATCAAAATAGGTTTTTATTATAATGAAACATTAGGAACAATAAACTCCTATTTTCCTCTAATAAATTAATTTTAAAATGATGTCTAATTTATCTGAAATAGGAAAAAGGTATTCTTTTGATATATCTATGTCTGGTGAACATTATATGCTTTGTGAATTAAGTTTAATTCTGTCAAAAGAAGCTGGGGGTTCTGGTGTTACATATTTGGAAGAAATAGTATCGAATATTGAATTAGTATTATCTTCTGAAATTGAAGAATACGAATTTGGATTTGATTCTACAATTATAGATTTTAAAAAAGAAAAATCTATAATTAATTATGATTACTTTGAAAGTGAAATTGAAGTTGATTCAGTTTCTTTATATAATGTAATTAATGATTGGTTAAAAGAACAGGATTTAGTATAATAATTTAGACAGCAAGTAATTAGGGTGCCCCGCTAGCGCGAGCGTCACGCTCGTGCCGTAAAGAGTAAGCAGAGCAACAAAACAATATAAAAGTAAAATGAGCAGAAAATACAAATTTAATAATCCAACAGCAGCTTACTTTGTAAGCTTTGCTACTGTTTATTGGATAGATGTATTTACTAGACAAACTTATTTTAATGTATTAGAAGAAAGTATTAATTATTATAGAAAAGAAAAAGGAATGGAGGTATTTGCTTATTGTTTTATGCCTAGCCATATTCACTTAATTTTTAGGTCAAACGAAGAAGATCCTTCTGGATTACTTAGAGATTTTAAAGGTTATACAGCTAGAAAATTAATTAAAACAATTCAAGATAATCCACAAGAAAGTAGAAAAGAATGGTTGCTTTGGATGTTAGAAAGAGCTGGAAAAAATAAAAGCAATGTATCTAAAATGCAATTTTGGCAACAACATAACAAACCAATAGAATTATGGAGTACAAAAGTTATTCAACAAAAAATAGATTATATACACAACAACCCTGTAGAATCTGGTTTTGTAACTAGTCCCGTAGACTGGAAATATAGTAGCGCTAGAAATTACCAAGATGACCAAACCATTTTAAATATTGATATATGATTATTAGTAAAACTTTTAGTTGGTTTAACGGCACAAGCAAGATGCTTGCGCTAGCGGGGGAATGACGAATTAAAACAAAGTTTAAATCTTACAGGTTTAAATGCTCAATCAAAATTCACTGAACTAATTGATGATGTTAATTCTAACTTGTATAGTTTTATAAAATCCGAATAAATGAATTTTTACAAAAAAAAGGAGATATCGAAAGTAATTAAGTATTCGAAAAAAAATAACTTATATTTTTTTTCGAATAAAAAGTTATTTTTTAACGAAAAATCATTTTCGATATTTGACACACCTGTTGATGGTTTTGAAATATTTAATAATAAGG
Organism: Cellulophaga sp. 20_2_10; assembly: GCF_023476645.1. Lineage (GTDB taxonomy): Bacteria > Bacteroidota > Bacteroidia > Flavobacteriales > Flavobacteriaceae > Cellulophaga. The sequence continues at coordinate 86,538 of NZ_JAMCOJ010000001.1, read as the reverse complement.
TATATTTAAATGACTGGAATGGCAACTATAAAATTTATAAAACTTCTGGAGAAGTTATTGAAAAAGGAGAAGGAAAAGCATTTTTCCATTCAAGCAATTCATATTTAGGGTATCAATATCTGAAAGAAGGGAATATTCAAGAAGCATTGATTGATAAAAATGAAGTAATTCTTAACTTGGATATTATAGATAAAAAAAACTCTATTAATTTTTCAAATAAAAACATTTACTGTTGTTTAATAAACAACGAAATCTACGCCTATACTCTTCCTATAGCAAAATTGCAATGGAAATTTGAATTATCAACACTAGGTAAGTTTGAAGACAGAGATGGCAACTTACAAAACTATGAAGTTATTAAATTTATAGGTGCTTGGCAGAACTCTATATTAGTTGCTTGTTCAGGTCAAATGATTCTTGACATTAATATTCAAACAGGTGAACTAAATAGAAAATGGCAAGCATTGCCTGGTTATGGAAGTTCTGCTTTTCAAGGGCGTTTGCAACATAAATTACCTTCTACTGATGGTTTTCAGTTAGATATCTCTAAATCGTACCTATACCATTTAGCTGGTGCTTTTTTAGTAACAATAGATTTAGTTACAGGCAAAGCAAATTATCAATCATTAAAAAACACTTTAGAAGAGCACATATTTTCTGGTTTTAGATGGAGTACTGGCTATGCAGAAGATAAAACTCACATTTATACTATAGCAGAAATGAACCGTTTAGAGTTAGGTTTAGACTATATACCGCAATGTATTGTTGCATTTAATAGAAAAACACTAAAAATAGATTGGCACTATAGGTTTGAAGGAGATTGGGTAAAAACTGATATTCCTCAACTAGCCAATAATAAACTATATCAACTTAGCGGAGATAACACATTATATATTTTTGAGAAAGAAGAATCAATATAAAAACAAAAAAAACACCCCGCTAGCGCGAGCGTCACGCTCGTGACGTAATAAGTAAAAAGCTTAACAGAAAACTAAAAAACCACCCAAATGGTACATTTAGGTGGCATTTTTACTAATTTTTAAGATTACTGTTTATAAAACTGTTTGCTTTCTGTTCCTGGTATAGAAATAATATACATTCCAGATTTTAAATTATCTAAAGAAATAACTGCTTCTTCTGCTGTTGCATTCATTTCTTTTACAACAACGCCACTCATATTTCTAACGACAAGCTTATCCCCTACTTTTACTCCTGCTATCGTAATAAATTCACTTGCTGGGTTAGGATATACTGTTAAAGCCACAGCATTACTTCTTAAACTAGCTGTTGTTGGCACTATTTTCCATTTCTGGTTGCCATTGTCCTTACCATAAAAATAAGTTATAGAATTTGTATTAAGTGTCCCGTTGTTACGGTCTAAACCTTGTGTTTGGCAATGGTTAGGTAGTAAGCCATATACATTAGCTCCGTTTTCTACAACTTTCCATTGTTGGTGTGTACTTTTTGCGTTTGTATATGTTGCTACTTGGGTTCCGTTTTCGCATTTACCATAAGGCACTTCTAAAAACCTATTATTTGCCTTATTTTTTATAGTGTATACATTATCTCCTAAATGCGTAAAAATCCATTTTTGATCATCAAAATTACCCGGATTCACCATTTTAGCGTTAAATGTCTCTAAGGCTCTAGACAATAATCTTTGGTTAGACGTTACAGACTCTATGGTATACATACCGTTGTCTATTAACTGAGACGTTACTGGTGAAGCATCATCACCCTTACCTTTTAATAATACTATAGCAGAGTAAGGAGCTAAAGTTATATTTCCTGTGTAATTTTTATGCTTAGCATCTACATAATCTGTAGACCCTAAACTTACAGATTTTGCAACACCTGTATTATTTATTTCAAATTTAATAAAAGTATTAGGGTTTGCTGTTGCTGCAAAAGTAACCGGAGCACTCTTTCCTTTTTTCTCGTAATTTGGATATTTTGTTTTAAAACCATCTAAAGTATACTCCGCAGATTGCCTTCCTGCAAGTATGCTTATCTCTTTACTCCCATTAAAAGGCATGCAATAGTAATTACTATTAAGGTCCCCCAAGAAAGTATTAAAACCTGCATCTGTAATTTGATTGGTATACCTAGCAGCAACCTGAGTTGCTTTTTTAGAAAATAGAATATTATTTTTAACTGTGTTATTTGTAGATTTTGCTACGCTACCACCTACTCCAAAACTATTGTTATAGGTAGATAATACCAAACCAAAATCGCAATTGTAAACCGTATTGTCTCTTATCGTATTTTTACTAGATAGGTTTGCCATTAATCCCCAACCCACTACATTATATACTGTATTTTCATAAATTAACTGGTTTTGTGAGTCATTATCTATATAAATACCTGCAGTTTTAACACCTCTACCACTTGGTATACCTCTAATTGCACCAGGAGAATCATGCACTATATTCTTATAAATACTGTTATCTCCGTTTCTATTACCTACAGAATATATACCACCACCATCATCTTTTGTGTAACAATAATTACTTACATTATTATATCTTATTGTAAAATTACCACCTGAATAGTTTAAAGCGTGATAACCAATATCTTTTATGGTATTCTTTTCTATAATATTTGCTGATGAGCCAGATTTGCTAATAAATCTTGCTCCTGTATAACCAATAAAGCTGCGCGCTCCCATTCCTGTACGCATCCCTATATTTTGCACCGTATTATTTGTAAAAGTAAGTCCGCTTACACCTTCCCATCGTATAGCAATATTATTACTTTCTTCAAAAACACTATTGGTTACTTTAATATTACTAATTGTATACCCTAAAGACAAATAGTTGTTACCGTTGTAAAAATTACAGTTTGCAATAGTTAGGTTAGATGCTCCACTTATAGACAACGTTTGCTTTAAACCACCTTCTACTCTTAAATCCTGAATTTTAATATAATTGGTATTATTTAAAGCCAAAGCTTCTTCTCCTGCTGGTATTTCTACATTTAAATTGTTTGGATTACTATTGCTATACAAATACAAAACACCGGCGTTAGTATCGTGTGCCCATTCTCCGTTTTTATCCAATGTATTTACGTGATTCTGAAAAAAGTATCCAAAATTATTCTCAATATTATTTTCAAAAGAATTGCTAGTATCAGACAAGCCAAAATTTACCGTTGTACCTCCGTGAGATGTAACCGTTTCTACCTTAACATTATCATCTGTGGTTCTAATGGTAATTTCACCTCCTTTAAACCTGTTTGAAGCATATGGCAAACTAGATGCTTCAGAAATAGATGTATTATTTCCTCCGTGAGATTTAATTGTTCTGTAACCACCATTAGCGGCACTAACATTTGGCTCTCTACCTATTTGCTGCGCTTGGTTGTTTAAAAACAGAGATGGAACTCTACCATTAGCTACTTTACCCAAGTTGGTTTTCCAGATACTACCACTGTGGCGTGTCCAGTTATTCATCTTTTTAGCAGCTCTAATTACAGGTTTTACACCAGATCCGTACGCTTTTAAAACTATATATTTACCAGATGATCCTTTTTTTCCTTTTAAATCTAAAGAGCCATAAAAAACATCTCCTTTATTAAAATTGATAACATCACCAGCACTAATACTATTTTTAGCACTATTTACTTTATTTATTGTTTTCCAAGCAGATGCTGCAGACGTTCCGTTATTAGCATCGTTACCAGAGGCACTAACATAATAGTTTTTTTGTGCAACTACAGACAGTCCACTTAACAATAGAAAAACACACAACATGTATGTTTTTAATTTTTGTTTATTTAATATCATAGTAAGTTATTTTATAAAAAGCCACTTAACTATAATAGCTAAGCGACTTTTGGTTGTTATTTTTTAAAAAAATGAATACTTTTTTCTCCTTCAGCTTTAATTATATATGTACCGGGTCTTAACCCTGAAATATCTAATGTTTCTGCCGTACTACGAGCTACTTTTTTAAGTACTACATTGCCTGTGAAATCAAATACAACAATTTGTTTACCACTAGCAATACCCGAAATAGTAATATAATTTTGTGCAGGATTAGGATACACTTTTACCTCGGTTGTACTATTATCAGCCTTTAAAGAAAATATACTATTCGTGTTTTCTTGTGTACAATTTAGCTTTAATACTAATTTTGGTGGTTTTACACCTCCTTTAGACCAAAATGACACATCATTACCACTAATTTGCTTTACCAAAAGGGTTACTGTTTCTCCTGCTTGTAAGTTAGACAATGACCATTGATACGTTTTTCCTAACAAATAAGATCCTGTTAAAGTGCCAATTTTAGATGCCTCCAATGGCTTGTTGGTAGATGATAAATTATCTTCGGTCCAATTACTAGACCTACCCTTAATAATATCTATACCACCATCACCACTATCTGTAGACACACTTAAATGCAAAGTAGCACTAACTATACTTGCTATATTAGAAGGTATTTTAAATTTAAGATAAGATACCCTTTTGCCTTTTTCTACTCTTAGCTCACTCGTATTGTACTTTTGTGATCCTTGTAAGTATGCATCTTCAGACAATAATACAATTTCTTCTTCATTACAAGCGCTTCCGCCGGTTGTGCCTCCTCCTAAAATAATAGGGTACAACGTTTCTCCTTTTGGAGTTAAGCTTGCTGACAAAGCCGGAAAATTAGTAGCTGGGTTCGATGGTTTTACTTGCCTAGGTCCTTTATATAGTAAATTAGGGTTAGACCAAGGGGTAGCATTGTTATGGTTTTTTTCTAAACAGTTATTTTTATAAATAAAGTTTGGGTTTTTAGAATTCTGATGTTGAATTGACCAAGGTCCCATAATAGCAAAATAATTAGGTTCATCACTATTATTATAAACCGAATTAGGTGTGTCTGCTTTAGAATTAGGCATATCAAAAGGCAACGTAATTCTATTGTTTTCTATTAGGTTATTGCCTTTATCTCCACTATGAAAACTCACTTCTTGTTTAAAATCATTATCATAAACCACATTGTACTCCACATTACTTCCTTGTAGAGAAATATGTCTTAAATGCGTAATTTCGCAACCTGTAATTAGATTATACGCACCTTGAATAAAAAAATATCCTTGTGCACCACCAGCTTTTTTATGCGCGCCATCTACTCTTAAATCTCTTAATGTTATATGGTTTGCTGGTACCCTAACAGGATCTCTAGCAGAATTTAAAATGTTAACTTTATCTAACCAACAATCTTCAGAGTCATTAAACTTTACGGAGATGTTATCGTTATTTTTAAGCTCGTCATTAGCATCTAAACTATAGTTCCAATTGTACTTAGGTGTACCCCAACTACCTTCTATAGTCAATGTATAAATACCACTTTTACGAACCTTATAAAAACTAAAAGCATCACCACTACTCATACTTATAACGCATTTTACCTTGTCTCTACTTTCTCCTATTAAAGAGACATTAGATTTCATAGTAATTCGTTTGTCAATGGTATACGCACCGTTTTTAAGTAAAACAGCTACTAGCCCACTTTGCTTAGCTGCATCATTAATTGCTTTATTAATAGCATCACTATTTGCACCGTTAGTAAGTGTTTTTACAACTTTTACATCCTTTAAAAAGGGAATACCGCCTCTAACACCGGCTTTTTCCCATTGTTTCATTTGCGGATAACGATTATCGTACTTATTAGCATCAAATATTACTCCGGGGTCACCTACTTTTAATTGTGCATTTGCAGTAAAAGTCATTAACAATTGTAGAAAAATGCTAAAAACAGTTACACTCCAAAGTGTGAGAATTTTATCTTTCATATGTTTTTAAATTAAAAAAGCTATTTGGGATATGCTCCCAAATAGCTCTATATTACTTAATTTTTTAAAAAATGAATGCTTTTTTCTCCTTCAGCTTTAATTATATATGTTCCTGGTCTTAACCCTGAAATATCTAAAGTTTCTGCCGTACTACGAGCTACTTTTTTAAGTACTACATTGCCAGTAAAATCAAATACAACAATTTGTTTACCACTAGCAATACCCGAAATAGTGACATAGTTTTGTGCAGGGTTAGGAAAAACTACAACCTTACTATTAGTGACTGCTAAAGCAACAATGTCGCTTTTAGAACTAGAACAACCCTCTAATATTTCTTCTGGTCCAGATCCAACAGGTTTAGTATAGGTCTTAGATAATACAAACTTATCCATCTCAAATCCATCCTCTCTCATTGAAAAAGAAATTGTATGCTCTCCTGCGGTTGGTACATCAATAAAGATTTTTTGCGGTTCTCCACAATGGTTTGCATTTGTACGTTGTTTGCTCTCCCAAGTCCATTTTTGTTTACCAGTACACCATTGCATTTTTTGTCCAGAAGCTGGCCAAGTTCCATCAATACCAACGTGTACACCGTTATCTTCTGATCCTGTAGAATGTGCTCTTACCCAAACAAAATATTTTCCTGGACTAGTAAACTTAACTTTGTAATTCACTATTGCTATTTTCCCTGGTTGATCAGAAAAACTTTGAGCGTTAAGTGGATCACCGTGAGTTACTCTTGTATCTGGTAGAATTTCTAAATATCCTTTACCACTTGCTCCGTTAGAATGATTTGGATCTGGATCTGGAGTTGGAGTACTCGTTGTAGTCTCGTCAAAAGAATACCATTTTCTATCGCCATCTATAGATTGACTGTCAAAATGTTCTGCTTCTACAGCTAATATTCCATTTTTTTCTACCGCAATACAATCATTGCCAGATTCTCCAGTTGTAACATCTTTTACAAAAATTAGTTTATTTACATTAAATAAATAACCAGAACCACCCGTGAAGTTCAATTGAAGTGTTTGCTCACCTGCTTCTAAATTAACGATTGTAGTTACCGTTTTCCAAGTTTGCCAACCACCCGTATTTACAACCGTAAGCTCCCCAACATTAGCACCTTCAGCATCAATTTTAATTGTACCGCCTGTAGTGTTTGTAGCTACTTTTGCTTGTACTTGGTAGTCACCAGCTTCTGCTACAGTTACTTTGTAATTGGTAAAATCACCATTCTCTACATAGCCTATGTTTTTTCCTCCACCAACATCAGATGTATTTTCTACCTCAATACCCGACTGATCCGTAAAATCTTCTACCTCTAAAGTACCTGGTAAAGAAATAGCACTATCAACCGCACCGCTAGCATCATCACACTCAACCTCTAAAATTAATTTAGGAGAAGCAGCTCCTTCTTTAGAAGAAAAAGAAACATCATTACCGCCAGTTTGCTTTACAATTAAAGAAATTGTTTGTCCTGGTGTAACATTAGACAGGTTCCAAGTATAAGTAGTACCAACACTGTAATTTGTATTTAAAGTTCCTAGTTTAGCACCTTCTGATGGTTTGTTAGTATTAGCTAAGTTAGACTCCGACCAGTTATTGCTAGAACCTTTAAAAACTTCTATTAAACCATTACCGCCATCACTAGAAACCGTTAACTCTAGCTTTGTGCTTGTAACTGTTTTAGTTGTTGCTGGTACTGTAAATTGTAGGTAAGCTAATCTTTTGCCACTCTCAACTCTAAGATCTCCGTTATTAAACCTTGTTGTTCCCTGTAAATAAGCATCATGAGTAATTGTTCCACTAAAGGTATCATCACAACCACCTGCATTACCGTCTTCATTTTTACTTGTAACCAAAGCAACCCAGTCATTAGTATCTGGAGCTACTAAATTAGAACCCAATGTAGCTTTAGCTGTTAAATTACCGCCTGCTCTAGGGTTAAACCATTGTACATTATATTTATTGTTACCACTTGGCAAACTTAAAGATGTGTTTCCTCCGTTGGGTCTGTAAATAGCATACGTTTTACCTTCCTCCGTAAACACATAATCTTTATTATCTGAAGTAATACCATCATCAGAAACCATTTTTGTTAAGCTAGATAATAGGTTTTCATTAAAGAATTTAAGCGCATAGCTACCTTCTTTATACTTTACACCTCTTTTTCTATGGTCCTGACCGTTAAGATCGCCATCATCACTAGTGTAACCACTATAATATTCCACACCAGCACCACCTGCAAGTAAGGTTGCCCAAAGCACTTTTTCTCTAACTTGTTTGTCAGACACCATAATACCCTGTGGTGCACTACCTTGTTCATCATTGGCAACTACCCATTTTTTTCCTGAATCTCTAGATTTTTCTACCCATTTTTTTATATCCCTATGAATGTTGTTTTGAGCTGATTGAACAGAGGCTCCAGATAATTTTGACTTATTTCCTAGTAATGGAGTATATCCTTCATCTTGCTTACCTGGGTAGGTATGAATTACGATATTATGATCATAGGGATCCATATCTTTAATATAAGATATAGTTGATTTTACTACTTCATCTTTCATTTCTGTCTCTTCAGACAAGTTCCAATTTAAAGCTAAATGATGACCAAATCTTGCGATCAATTCTCGGTAATACAACTTTCTTTCTCTACCAAAAGAATGTCCATCCATTGCTTTACAATTCTCTGCTTCCATTGTCTTAAAATGCAAGTACATTCCTTTTTTATCTGCATATTCCATTACTTTTTCCCATTGAGCAAGCTTAGAAACATCAAACCTGTCTTTATGTAATTTGTTCCATTGTTCTGGTTTACTTGCGCTAGAATAATCTGCAGAAGATCCTTTTAAAATGTGAGGAAAAACAGCACCATCATCTCCACCTGCTGCCCAAGTTAAAAAAGAGATTACATTTGCTCCTTGTCCAGATAAGTAATTAATAGAACCTAACATTCCTTTTCCTTTACCGCCGTTCCAAGTATACGCACTGGCGTCTGTAGCTACATAATCTCTAGTATGTGCTTCCCAAGTTTTACTCTTGTTACCACCTGCCGTATTAGCTGGTGTACCATCAAAATCTACATAATGAAAACGATTTTCCGGAGAATCTGCTCCCACTTTTAAAAACCAAGGCCCGTTTGGGGTATTAGGGTTTGTGCCAGTGTGCTTTAAATAATGTTCATCCACATACTGTAATCTACCTAGGTTTTTACTTCTAAAATCTCTACCAGATTTATCAGATTCTGCAATGGTAAAAGATCCTGTAGTACCATCCATAAAGCCAGCACTAGAACCACCGCCATTAATGGCAACATTAGATCCAGATTTAAAAACGGCCGTCCAATTCCAAGCTCCAATATCATCCGGAGCAAAATGTACTCTCCATTTGTTTCCAGAATCACACCCTGTATTTTCTGCATCTCCACACGCTGCAAAATAACCTGGTACAGTGTAACTTCTGCTACTTCCCGCATGGGTAAAGGTTACCTCTAGTCTATAATCTGAAAATGGATTAGGATTAGAGGTTTCTGTAGTACTTGGCCCATTAAATGTTAAGGATAATTTGTGCCATCGTTTTAATTCTCCGTCTGGCGTTTGGGCATTTAAAAACATACCTAATAGTATGAATCCAATAAATAGATAAGGTTTAAAAAATTTCATAGTAGTAAAATTTAAATTATTAATTAATGAACTATAAACGAGCTCTTATAACCACTAAAAAGAGTTTAAGACTTTAATTCTTTAAGACAAATATGAAGACATAACAGTTCTATAGCCCCTCTACTTAAAATGATAAATAAGCAAGCAGAGAGAACTTTCTAACGTCCTATATTCTTATAAAAAAATGAAAAAAAGAGTTATAAGATTCGTTATTTTATATACAATAACAAAAGTTTTTCTTATACAAAAAAGGTGTATTTATGATCTCCATAATAGCCAATAATAGTAGTTGCATAAAATAAAGTTATACTCTAAAACATATACTTTTAGAATAAAATTTGAAGAATGTAAACTACTTAGAATTTACTAATATGACATAAACCAAAACTTATATTTAAATACGTTGGCTTGCCTTTTTTAGTAAAAAAAACTATTAGTTAATGTGTTTAAGTGGAAGTAAATTATATTTTAACCGATTAGAGGTTAGGTTATCACAAGATATTGACTTGTTCTTAGCTATTAAGTAGGTTTCGAGTAAAGATGTTTTCATTCTAATAAAATTAAATTAATAAAAAATCTTTGGGGGTTACAGCAAAGGTAAGTTTTTTCTTACCGATAACAAAGTGTATTTTATCTCAATTAAGCATTTTTTTAACCTAAAAAGAATAATTCATTAGAAACCCTTTAGAATCAACGGTTAGTTATAATACCCTATAATTACTAAAAAATGGCCAATTATCAAAAGTGATGCTCATTTAAAGATTTGCGTATTTTATTTGAAACATAAAAAAAAATATAACTAACTGAAAAGCAATAGCATATATGACATATGTCATAAAAAAAAGACATATTGATGATTATAAATCAATTCAAAAAAACAAGTACACAATTTTTTAATGTTCATCTATACATAAAAACGTACTAGCTATAACTAAAATGCGACTTAGTATACTTTTATAACAAAAAAATTATATCTGAACGTACTAAAAAGACTACTTTAGATATATGTGATTTTATATAAAAATATTAATTATTTAATTTTTTAAATCTTTTTCTTACCCCATGGGAAAAAAACTTACACTTATCTCTGTTGTCTTATTTATAATTGTTTCTATAATTATATGGAGCATTTCATATAAACAGGTAGTTATGTATACAAAACACATTACTCTTGCTGAAAACATAAAAACGAATAATAAGTTAGACGAAGCAGAGTCTAGAATTTCTGAACTATATAATATCAGTAAAAAAAACATATTATATATAAGTAAATTAATAGAGTTAGACTTAAAAGAAAATATAGCCTTAAACAAGATTGAACATAAATTAAAAAACTTTCTAGATATCGATTCTAATTATTTTCAGGCTAGACTAATTAATACTGAAGGCTTAGAAATTATACGTACATCCAATGATTCCATTTATCCCTTACATAAATATCAAGATAAATCAGAAAGATACTACTTTAAAGAAGCTATAAAACTAAAAAAAGGGCAGGTTTTTATTTCTTATTTAGATTTAAACATCGAAAACAAAAAAATTGAAAAACCTTATAGACCAACAATCCGTTTTTTTAGTCCTATATATGTAAACAATAAACTACAGGGTATTGCAGGTATAAATCTTAATGCTAAAAATTGGCTTAACAACTTAAAAAGCTTAGATATAAACCTATTAAATTCTAAGAATGAAGTTTTTGTTGCTGCGAATCAAGAGTTATATAAAACAGATACAATAGATTTATTAAGTAAAGACGAAAATGGCAATATTCTTTATTTTACAAAGAAAATTAGCTTGGAAAGTAATTACGTTTGGACTATTTACACAAGTCCAGATATACGGGATATACAAAGTAAGCGAGCAGCCTATAAATTTGAAACATATAAAAATGCCGCTTTACTAAATATAGGCGGACTTTTCTTCTTAATTATAGTTTTTAGTTTGTACAAAAAAAATAAAGACATAACAGTCCTTAGTCAGACTGTAGAAAACCGTTTGTATGAAAGAGATACGCTTTTAAAAGAAATACACCACAGAGTAAAAAATAATTTACAAGTAATTACCAGTCTACTAAGTCTACAATCTAGCTTTATAAAAGACGAGGAAACTAAGGCTCTGTTTAGATATAGTCAGTATAGAATTAATTCAATGGCAATAATTCATGAAATGCTCTACAAGTCTAATGATCTAAGCAGAATTAGTTATGGTAATTATTTAGAGCAACTTACATCTACATTGTTATTGTCTATGAGAGGTAATAACAATACTGTTAATTTACAGATTAAGACAAACAATCTTTTCTTAAACATAGATACATCTGTACCATTAGGGCTAATGATTAACGAAATTATTACAAATTCTTTAAAGTACGGGTTTAAAGAAAATAATACAGGAACATTATCTATAGAAGTAAAAAAACTAGTATATCCTAACTTTTTGCTTCTTATAGGTGATGACGGTGCAGGATTCCCTAAGAATATTAATTTTAGAAATACGAAATCTCTTGGTTTAAAACTAATACACAAGCTGGCACTTCAGCTTAGAGGTAATATAGAAAAAGATAACTCTAAAAAAGGAACTCATTACATCATCACATTTCAAGAAATCGAACAAACATCATAAGTTATGGCAAGAAAAGTATTAATTGTAGAAGACAACATGATTATCCAAATGTTTATAGAAAGTATCATAGAAGGTATGAACTGTGTTGTTAGAACGGCTAGTAATAGTAATGAGGCAATAGCTACGCTAAAAAACTTTGCACCAGATGTAGTTTTATTAGACATTGGTTTAAGCGGAGACAAAGACGGCATAGAGGTGGCAGAAATTATTAATATAGAGTATCAATTACCGTTTGTTTTTATCACTGGAAATTCTGATGTATCTACAATAGAACGCGCAAAAAAAACAAACCCATTACATATTATACGTAAGCCAATTGATGAAAATCAACTCAAGGCTGAGTTCGAAGTTATATGTGCAAAATTGAGTGCTAAACAGTAAAAAAGCGTTATTCATCGTATAAATTATTAATTTTATCGATGAAATGACCGAAAAAAGCAAAAACCTATGAATATTTACTAATAACAAATTAGAGCAATTGTAAGATCTTTGAGGTAACAATAATTTAACCCCTATCTTATGAAAAACTTAATGACCCACAAGATTGCTTTAGGATGTTTAACTACATTTTTATGCTATTCGTTATCGGCTCAAAAAACTACTGCCTATAACACTTCTAAAACAGCTACTATAGAAGTTCAAAAAAGAGTAGACAACTACAAAAAACTTAAAAGTTTAGGTTACACAGACAAAGAAATTTACGAAGATTTAGGTAACGCTAACTTTTTAGTAAAAAAATACAAAACATCTTTATTCTGGTATAAAAAATTAAAGGAAGTTAGCAATAACCAAATGCTAAATACGAGCTACGAAGAGCGTTACCAATTTGCGCTTAAACAACTAGGTATTAAGGCAATTGCTACAACTACAGATAATAAAGACTGGATGGCTGCTGTAGCATCTGACTACAAAACTAGCAAACAAAAAAACAACGCTACGTATACAGGTAAGTATGGCGAGTATAGTTTTAACCCAAAACAAAACTCTTCACTAGAAACGGTTACGCAACAAAACAACTATACCGAAGAAATTAAAGACAAGCAAAACGCTTACAAAACTCCTGTTGCCGTTACTGCAAACGGTAAAACAGCTTATTTTAGTAAAGGTGTTTATGAAAAACCAGCTACTGGACTCTTCTCTAAAAAAGAATTGGTTCACAAAATTTACAAAGCAGAAAAAATAAACGGAGAATGGAAAAACGTTAAAGAAGTTGCCCTAGCTCCAAAAAGCTACTCTGTTATGCACCCTACAGTATCTGCAGATGGCAAACGTTTATTTTTTGCTTCTAATATGCCAGGCACTTTTGGTAAGTTCGATATTTATGTAGCATCTATTAATGCTAAAGGAGATTTTGGAGTTGCAAAAAACTTAGGTAAAAAGGTAAACACAGAAAAAAACGATTTATATCCTAAAATTGTAAACGGAAACTCATTATTCTTTGCCTCTAACGGTCATAAAGGTTACGGCGGACTAGATATTTATATGGTAGAAGTTGGACAACGAAAAGTTGGTATAGCTGCGAACCTAGGTAGTAAAATTAATAGTGATAAAGATGATTTTTCTATAGATCTTATGTCTAACAAAGGAACGGGATATGTAATGTCTAACAGAGGACAAGGTAATGTGCAAAGAGTTGCATTTAGCTATCCTAAAAATAATGATAGAGACTTTAATTCTTTAGAAGCTGCAAACGACGAGTCTTCTATTAATTATTCTACTTCTGTTTTTGAAGATTAAGACCCAGGTACTGTAAACATCTATTACCCCCTAGTTTACAATACTAATACCTGTGCTTTGGCAAAAAGCACCTGTAATTTTACCCCCCCAAAATAACCATAATTTTTACTACTATGAAAAGTAACGTTTCATCATTTAACAAAATCTGTTTACTAGTGTTAGTATATGTAGTACTAAGCTTGCAAGCAGTAACAGCACAAGAAGCTAAGGTTTCAGAGAATAGTTCTAACAATTCTTATCACAACCAATTGTTTTTTAATCGATTTTTAATTAACCCTACCTTTTCTTTGGTAAGAGAAAACAAATCGTACTTAAACATATTACACAGAAACCAGTATGCTACTTTTGATGATAACGTACAAAACTATTTTGTAGGTTTTAGTAGTAAAATTAATGACAATACTGCTTTTGGGATCGGTATTTACAGCCAGTGGGCAGGTGTTGTACAAGAGTTTGGCTTTAATGCAAACTACGCAACGGCGGTACAATTAGGGGCTAAAAGCAAACTTACTTTTGGGGCTAACGTTACTTATTTTAACGAAGGTTTAGATAAAAACAGAATTGTAGCAGAAGATAACGATATACAATTGGTAGATTCTAAAAAAGAAAGCAAATTGGCTATACAACCAGCTATTACATTATCTGTTGGTAGGTTTGATGTTGGTATCTACGCTAAAGATTTATTAAAATACAACCAAACAACAAATGCTTTCTCTACTAATTTTAATGATAGAAGTGTAAAAGCATCTTTACAATACACACAACCATTTAATGCAACTAGAGGTTTGTTTGCTGATGCTAGATTTATGCCTTTAGTACAAATGGGTAAAAGTGAAAATGGTAATTTATCTTATGTAGGTTCTATGCTTTTAGATTTACCAAAATACGGATGGTTACAATCTACAATAGATAATGAGCACGGAGTTTCTATGGGACTTGGGTTTAACTTAAGTAATAAAATGTCTTTAGGGTATTTACTTGAAAAAGATATTATGCAAGACAATACAGATTTAGGATGGAACCACGAATTGTCTTTAGCATATACATTTAAAAATAACGGACCTGCTTTTGCTACAAATGATGAGCAAAATTCTCAAGACCGTAAAGTAGATGGTATTATTAGAAACTATGAAGAGCAAATTTTAGCTCTAATGGAAGATCAAAAAAGAGATAAAGAAAGAATAGTTGCTTTAGAAGGTGGTAAAAACTCAACTAAAATGGCTATTTCTAGTAAAAAAAGAGAAAGAGAAATTTTAGCCTTAATTACAGAACAAAATAATTTAAAGAAAAAACAAAGTAATACACAAGAAGCTAAGAGTACTACAGTAACTCCTAAAGCTACTTACGCTAGTACATCTAGCTCAAGAGTGCCACAAAGTAAAGTACAAGACAAGTACAATACAATTGTTAAAAACTTTGAGTCGCAAAGTGTTACCTTAAACAGCAACAAAAGAAAAGAGAATAAAAATAATAAAAGAGCTGCTAAAAATAGTGTTGTTGCAGAAGAGACAGTACAAGAAGACACAAACTCACTAGCATACCAAAACAGACTAATTTTAGACGAACTTATATTAAGACAAGATTCTATAGAAAACGCACGTAGTGCAGAATTAGAAAAGAAGTTTGAGACTATTGTACGTATTTTAAGAAACGACATTAAACAAAACATAAATACTACACCACAAAATGTAAACACTATGCCTACTACAGCAGTAGCATCTACAACAACTAAGAAAGTTACTTACCAATTAGATGCTACTAAAAAAGACGCAGACAAATTTAAAAAGTTACCATTAAAAGTGGTTAACGAGTCTGATATTGATGGCGTAAAATCTGGTTATTATGTAATTGCAAATGTATACAAGACTAAAAAATATTTAGATGCTTTTGTTACTAAGCTAAAAGAACAAAACATTAATGCTAAGCAGTTCTACAATAAAGAAAATGATCTTTACTATGTATACTTAGCAGACTACAATTATGAAGAAGAAGCTGAAACAGCATATGCATCTAACTTAAATGGTAAATACCAGGATGAAAAATGGATCTTAAAAGTAGACAATCCTACTTTTTCTACATCAACTGCAACGGCATCAAACATATATGAAGATTAATACAAATTAAGTTACCTCTTCCAAGAGGAAAAATTGGGTTATTTTATAAGTAAAAATACGCATCGGGGGTTGCGGGTAGTCCTAAAAGACAAAGTATATAACGTTCTTATACTTGTCTTTTGGACTATTTTTTTTTGCTTAAAAGTGTAGTTCATCTAAAAACTAAACTTTAGAATCGTTCTTAATAAGGCGTGATTTTCTTAACACTTTATCGATTAGCCCCTTTTAAATAAGCGTTCAAATGTAATTTTTTATCGATGAAATGCATTTTAACATTGTTTAACAGCGAATCGTCCTACATAAAAATTTTGGTAGCTAACTCAAATTTTCTATCTTTAGTATAGAGATACAGAGAAATAGTGTATAACCTATTTAATAGTTTCTTTTTTAGTTTTAATAATAGAACGTAAATAAGAAATTAAAAAAGTAAAAAACTATTAAACTACAGTGTTTTTCTGCTCTAAAAGTTAAGTTTAGAAACTGATAAAAAGGTTTCTTTAACCCCCAAAACCCAAATTATATGAAGCTTTTTTACACTCTAAAAAGTACCAAAAAACAATCTTACACAACCTACATTATTTGTTCACCTTTTTCCCCGAAAGAAAGTGATAATCTCCGCTGTAAACAGTTTTTACATCACAGTATTTAATCCTATTTAGTAAGCTTAGGAACTAAATTTGTAAAAGTTTTTTTCAATCTAAAACTAAAAAAGTATTACCCCTACCCTTTAGTTTTAGTTGCAAATTGTACTTAACAAATTACACTTAATTATCTTAAAAAATAATTAAGAATAGTATACTATTGCTTTTATTTAAGAACAAATACACCCCAAATTTTACTTATATTACTTAACCCGTATACTGGTAACAGTATGCAAAACCCCCTACTTATGCTACCAAAAAATTTAAATGTTATTGTAATAGATAACGACAAAAACTTTATTAAAACCTACAATGACTATTTTAACCTGTATTCAGATTACAATTTAATTGGGACTTATAGCTCTGCTAAAGAAGCTTTAAGATCTTCTACTACTGTTTCTCCAGATATTATTATTACAGATATTCCAGAAGAAGAATTGGGCGGTATAGATGTATTAATTAAGTTTAAAAAGAAAGCTAAAAATGCTAAAATTATAATTGTTAGTGAACAAAATGATTTCACTTTAATTAAAAAAGCATTTAAAAATGGTGCTAATGGCTACCTAACTAAACCACTTACAGAAATGAGGTTGTATGATGCCTTGAACTCTATTAGGTTTGATGGTGCTGCAATTAGTAACGATATTGCTAAACAAGTAATAGCTATGTTTCAGCGTAAATCTCTTAGCGATTTTTCTAAAAGAGAAAATGAAATTATTGATTATTTGTTCGAAGGAGAGACATACAAAACAATTGCAGAAAAGTTATTTGTAACTGCAAGTGCAGTAAACTTTCATATTCAAAATATATATTTAAAACTTAATGTAAATTCTAAGTCAGAAGCATTGGACAGACTTAGACAATTAGATTGTGCTTAAAAACGCGTGCAAGCAAAGCAAAACAAACAAAACCTACTTATGCTATTCTGCTTATGCTAAAATTTAAATAGTCTAGGCTATTTATTTAGATTGTCCATATTTTACCATAAAACCCTTGAAATTGTTGATTTTTTCAGGGGTTTTATATTTTTAATCCGTAAAAATGGTTTCTCCTTTTACCAACCAAGATATTCCAAAACACTCTATAGCAACAGACTCCATCCAAAAAGTAATGTGGTTTTGGCTGTATAGTTCTTCTGGTATAACTTTTAACAAACCAAGCATTATTACAAGTAATGACGCTAACATTACTATTCCGCTTATTTTATAAATTGTATTACGTTGTTTTTTTTCTTTAGTACGTTCTGCTTTAGGTTTATTGGACCTTGTAAAAATAAAAATCGACATATAGTTAAGGCTTAATAAAAATATAGCTGCAGCTATGTAATGAAAACGTACACGCCAAACATTGTCTTGTATATATGTTACGCTATAAGCTGCATCTGCGTCACAACACGTAATTGCAATATTATCTGTAGGAAACAGCAATAATAGAATTGCAAATAGCCCGGCAATAAAAGAAACGTAAAAATCTATTGGTTCTCTGCCTTTATACACCATTAAAAATATAGCCATAATACTTACGACTATAATAAAAATAGGATTTGCACGAGTGTAGTAATAATGACTAATAGACTCTAATATGCTTGTATGCTCTGCTGTAAGCCACAAGAAGCCAAATAAGAAAAAAGGCAATATTATACCTAAAATACCTATTAATTTACGTAAAGTCTGAGTATTAGTTAGCCAAATATCGTCATCCCTCTTGTAATCTAAATGTAACATTTTCTGCATTTTAGAGGTCGATGTTTTTTTATTTTCTGACTCCATAACAATGGTATTAAGGCAATTGTTCTAATATATAAGTATATCCTAGGGCAATTAAAATAGCCAATCCAAAGCTAATTAATGTTCCTATTAAGATGTATTCTGTTAACTTACGGTCGTTTGCTTTTGATAAATCTCCAAATCTAAAAACCGATTTTGCTGTTAACAAAAAGCCAATTCCACTCCACTGTCCTAAAACAATAAATATAAAAATAAATAAGCGCTCTAATACGCCAATATAGGCTCCTGCATTTTTAAGCGATTTTTTAGTGTCGTTCTCTAATTTCCATCTAGAGATTATAACCTTCATTAGTATAGCAGATACATTTGTGAGTAAAAAAATAGCGATAAGAAACAGAATTACACCTGGTGCAGTTAAATACGACATATTAAAAGTAACATCTGTATAGCAATATGCTACTACTAGTAATACTATTAAGTGCAACGCCTGATCTAGAAAAAATAAGACTCTAGCGTTTTTCTTATTCTGTAGTTTAAGCTTTGCTAAGTCTATAATGTAGTGCGTAGTTACAATAGCTCCTATTCCTAAGAAGTATGTAGCATTAAACTCTAAAATTAAAACCAAAGCTACTAAGTGTATAAGTGTGTGCCAATACAAGTAAATAGATTTTTGTTTCTTTTTCTGCTTGTCTTTGATCCAGCTATTAGGTTGCAACACAAAATCTCCTAAAATATGTGCCAAAAGCAACTTTAAAGTAAGTACTAACATAGTTTTTCCGTTTGATTGTTATAGTAATCTAGTATTTTTATAATTTCGTCAAAACCAGCTTTTTTTAAACTAGTACTTATATTGCTTTGCTTTTTATCTAGCTTGTTTGCTAGTTCTTTCTGTGTTACAGTTGTGTTTGCTAAGCTTTCTTTTATTAATAACGCATAGTTTGGTGTCCAGTTATCTATGGTTAATACAAGTACATCTAACAACAAATTTAGTACTGTATTAAAATCTGTCCAAGGTGTTTTTATTGCTAAAGTTTGCTTTTTTAATTCTTCAAAACATTCGCCAGAGTTTACGTAAGCTGTTCCGTTAGACTCTGTTATTTTATCTGCTAAATAGCTTTCTTCTCCTATACCAATAGCCATTCTAACATCTAGAGTTTTAAACTCTTTTATAACTGCTTTTAATTCTAATGCTGTTTTTAAAGCCAAAGCAGGAGTCGTTTTTACTTGAAAACTATCTCCTCTGTATATTTCCCAATCCATAGGCCTTTCACCTATCTTTTGTAACTCTTTTTTTAGCACCGGCATCCAAAGGGATACATCTTCTGCCCTAGAGTTTATAATATCTCCTGTTATTACGGCTATCATTCTTTAAATTTTATCAAATATATGCTTTTTTACATATAATTACAAATATATGCCTATTTGCATATAAATTAAATTATATGCTCTTTAACATATAATAGTATTTTCAAGCATTTATCACTTTAAAACAACTTCTTAAGCCCTATAAAAAAGTGTTATTATAATATTTTCTACATGTCTTCCCGGTTATTGTCTCATCAATCTTAAAATTATCAAAGACAAAAAAGATAAATTCTTTTAAAACCACTATTTTTGCGGTATGGTAAGAAACATTCAGCTTAGAACTACATTAAAAGAAGAACCTATAGAAGGCATTCTAACTAAAAAAGCTGCAAAATATTTAGGCATTCCCACATCAGAAATTACTGCAGTAAAAGTAGATCGTAAGTCTATAGATGCACGTAAAGCAACAATATATTTTAATTATAAAGTATCTGTTTATATAAAAGAACCAGCTCCAGAAAGTAGTAATTATACGTTTGATTATAAAGATGTTTCTAATGCTAAAGAAGTACATATTATTGGTTTTGGACCCGCAGGAATGTATGCTGCCTTACGTTGCATAGAACTAGGTTACAAGCCTATTGTTTTAGAGCGGGGTAAAAATGTACAAGACAGACGTAGAGATTTAAAAGCCATTAACCAAGAACATATTGTAAACGAAGACTCTAACTACTGTTTTGGTGAAGGTGGCGCTGGCACCTATTCTGATGGTAAGTTATACACCCGTAGTCTTAAACGTGGAGATGTACGTAGAATTTTTGAAAACTTAGTATACCACGGAGCTACAGAACAAATTTTAATAGACGCACACCCACATATTGGTACCAACAAGCTTCCTAAACTTGTACAAAATATTAGAGAAAATATTATAAAGTACGGTGGTGAGGTTCATTTTGATACTAAAGTGGTCGACTTTGACATAAAAAACAACACTTTAAAAGCCATTATTTTAGCAAATGGAGATGAAATGGCTGTAAATAGTGTAATTCTTGCAACAGGACACTCGGCTAGAGACATTTACTATTTATTGCATAAAAAAGAAATTGCATTACAAGCAAAATCGTTTGCAATGGGTGTACGTGTAGAACACCCACAGCATATTATAGACAGCATACAATACCATTGTAGCGGACAAAGAGATGAGTTATTGCCAGCTGCGGCATATAGCCTTGTAGAGCAGGTAAAAGGAAGAGGTGTGTATTCTTTTTGTATGTGCCCCGGCGGATTTATAGTACCTGCAGCAACGGCTCCTGGAGAAATTGTTGTAAACGGTATGTCGCCTTCTAAACGAAATAATTTATACGCAAATTCTGGTATTGTTGTAGAATTAAATATTGATGAAGATATTCCTAAATACAACCATTTTGGTGTTTTAAAAGGGTTAGAATACCAGAAAGACTTAGAGAAGTTAGCTTTTAATGCAGGCGGAAGAAGTCAAGTTGCACCCGCACAAAGACTAACCGATTTTGTAGAAGGAAAATTATCTACAGATTTAAATGATACCTCTTACCAACCAGGATTAAAATCTGCTCCACTACACTCCCTCTTACCAAAGCTAATTGGCAGTCGTTTACGAGGTGGATTTAAAGCTTTTGGTGATAAAATGAATGGGTATTATACCTCTGAAGCCAACATTATTGGTGTAGAATCTAGAACCTCATCACCTGTAAATATCCCTAGAACAGAAAAATTAGAGCATCCAGAAATTAAAGGCTTATTCCCGTGCGGAGAAGGTGGTGGTTATGCAGGAGGTATTATTTCTGCGGCTATGGATGGCGAAAGATGTGCTGAAGCAGCAGTAAGTGGTATATAACTTAATTATGAACAACTAGCCTTTAGCACTCAGCTTTGGGCTTTTTTACTTATACTATTTACTTTACTCTGGACTTTCACTAGTTTCGTGCGCTTTTTTAATAATAGCTTTAAGGCGCTCTTTACGTAAAGCTTCTTCTTTTTTCTTTTTATTAATTTTTCGGGCCATCAATTTAGTGTGTTTAGCCTTGTTTAATGTATTCTTCTCTCTTCCTTTTTTTGCCATAAGTACCTTATTTAAAACGTTCTACTATCAACCTAAAAACAAAAAAACGTATTTTTTTCACTTTTTTTAAAACCCTACTTCAAATTTTCTCGTTAGTATGGTAAGAGTGTCTAAGTTTTTATAGCTTTGGTAGCTGCAAAAATAACACTTAAATAAACAATAATAACAAAGTGTTTTAAAGCATAAAATGAGAAACATTAAGCAGCATATAGTACGGTTAATAGCAGTAAGCATAAGCTTATTGTATGTACTTCATCCGTTGCAAGATCAAATAAAAGATGGTTTACACGCTATTTCTCACGCCATAGAAACACATACTACAGCTTCAGAACACTCGCACAGCAATACCTCAGCAACAGCACATAGTCATTCTCACACTGTAAATCACGAGCACCAAGTAATTACATTTATAAATAACCTTTTTGGCGCACCAGATAATGACTCTAACGACACCCTTGTACTAGACATAAAAATAGACAAGCATATTGTAGATACATATACCTACATCTTTAAAAATAACACTCCACTACATGTTAATCATAGTTATACTAGCCTAGATAAAACTACAAATGGTTATATAACAGCTGTAGAAAAACCTCCAAAAAGCGCACTGGCTTACTACTGCTTGTACTAGCAGAAACAAAATTATTTATACAAGAACTGCAAGTTACTTTAGGCTCAACTATGCCTATGGCTAAACTATGCGCTTACAATTCTAGTATTTAGATGCAGAACATTGTTCTAGATCTAGATACTACTTACAACAAACTACAACAAATGAAATATTTTATAGCATTAGTACTGCTCCTTACAACCGTTGGAAGTATACAAGCACACGAACTAAAAGGTACTGTAGTATCTAATAGCAATACACCTATAGAAGGTGTTAGTGTGTACAACCAAACAACAGGTGACTACACCTACTCTAGCACTTCTGGTTTTTTTAAGTTGAATGATGTCTCTTTAAACGATGTTATTTTCTTTTACAACCTTGGGTACGCTACGCAACAAATGACAATTACAGAAGAACATTTAAATACAACAATAAAAGTTAGCTTAACAGAAAGCGCTGTTTCTTTAGACCAAGTAGTTCTAGTATCTAAAGTAAACTCACTTAGTACGTTTTTAAATGTAGATGTAAAAACAAACCCCGTTAAGTCTTCACAAGAGATTTTACGTAAAGTTCCTGGATTAATTATTGGTCAGCACGCAGGTGGTGGTAAAGCAGAACAAATATTTTTACGTGGTTTTGATATTGACCATGGTACAGACGTAGCCATTAGCGTAGATGGCTTACCTGTAAATATGGTGTCTCATGCACACGGACAAGGATATGCAGATATGCACTTTATTATACCAGAAACAGTAGATAATATAGATTTTGGCAAAGGTCCTTACTATGCTAATGTTGGTAACTTTAACACTGCTGGGTATGTAAACCTTAAAACCAAAAAGAAGTTAGACAAAAACTTACTTTCTGTAGAAGCCGGACAATTTAATAGTTTACGCGCTGTAAGTATGCTTAAGTTATTAGAAGAAGAACAAAGTAATATGTATTTAGCTTCTGAACTTGTACTTACAGATGGTGTTTTTGATTCTCCTCAAAATTTTAATAGAATTAACTTAATGGGCCGTTATAACTTTAATAACTATGACGATCAAGAGTTTACTATTACTGCTAGTCATTTTCAAAGTAAATGGGATGCTTCTGGGCAAATACCGCAACGCGCAATAGACCAAGGATTAATTGGTAGGTTTGGCGCTATAGACGATACAGAAGGTGGTAAAACTAGTAGGTCTAACCTATGGTTTAATCACACCAAACAATTTAATGAGCACGAGTCTCTTACTTCTAAGGCATTTGTATCTAAGTACGATTTTGAGCTATTCTCTAACTTTACGTTCTTTTTAGATGATCCTGTTAACGGCGATCAAATAAAACAGAAAGAGTCTCGTAGTATTTTTGGAGCCGAATCTGTTTACGCGCATAATTTCCATTTTGATAAAGACAACTCGCAATTAAAATTAGAAGCTGGTGTTGGTTTTAGATATGATGATATAAATGACGTAGAGTTATCGCATACAGCAAACAGACAAACTACCATAGAAACGTATGCTTTAGGTGATGTTGATGAAGTAAATATGTATAGTTTTTTAAACGCTACGTACAAGAAAAACAAATGGACAATTAATCCTGGTTTACGTTTAGACTATTTTAAAAACGATTATATAGATAAACTACAAACTACTTATACTAGTTTAAGTGAAGACAAGGTCTTTGTAAGTCCTAAGCTAAACTTTATATATGCTGCCTCTCCTAGTGTACAGTTATTTTTAAAATCAGGTATTGGTTTTCATTCTAACGACACACGTGTAGTAACAGCTAACAATGGTAAAGAAATATTACCTGCAGCTTATGGTAATGACTTGGGTGTAATTCTAAAACCATCATCTAAACTAGTTATAAACGCTGCTTTATGGAGCTTATTCCTAGAACAAGAATTTGTATATGTTGGTGATGCTGGCGTGGTAGAACCTAGTGGAAAAACGCAACGTTATGGTGTAGATCTTGGTTTTAGATACAATATTACTCCTAGTTTATATTTTTATAGTGATGCTAATTACGCCTACGCAAGAAGTACAGAAGAAACAGATGGTGAAGATTACATACCATTAGCACCTTCTTTAACTGCTGCTGGTGGTTTAACATTTAAAAACGTTGGTAAGTTCTCTGGTGGGTTAAATTACAGATACGTAAAAGATAGACCCGCTAATGAAGATAACTCTATTGTTGCAGATGGTTACTTTTTATCAGATTTTAACCTAAGCTACAATACTAAAAACTGGACATACGGAGTTATTATAGAGAATCTGTTTGATACAGAGTGGAACGAGAGTCAGTTTGCTACAGAAACAAGATTATTTAATGAAACTAATTCTGTAGATGAAATTCATTTTACACCGGGAACTCCGTTCTTTTTAAAAGCTAAAGTTTCCGTAACTTTTTAAAAACGGTATTTTTATTGCACCTAGTAAACCCACAGCTTTAGTTGTGGGTTTATTTTTTATCAACCAACAGCATTTATACTAATTTTATAAAATTTATAGTATATTTAGTTTAATGCTAAAGAACCTTGCCTTCATTTTATGCTGTATAACACTCTTTTCTTGTTCTAACACAAGCGTACAAAAGAAAGAGGATCCGTATGTCTGGAGAACCCTTAACGTTAGAGCTACTGCATACAACTCTTTAGCATACCAAACATCTTTACAACCTACTATTGCTGCATGGGGAGATAGTCTTGCTCCTGGAGATAAATACATTGCTGTTTCTAAAGATCTTTTAAAATTAGGCCTAGACAGAAATACAGAAGTAAAACTAGAAGGGTTTAGTGGTACTTTTCTGGTAAAAGACAAAATGCACTCCAAATGGCGCAACCGTATAGATATTTATATGGGTGTAGATGTAGAAAAGGCTATAGAATACGGGGTCAAAAAAATTAATATACAGTACAAAACTCTTAAAGATAGCTTAAATACACCTTAAGTCTATTGAGTTCTTCTTATCTTTAAGCTATTGCTTTTTGCGTATTATAATATAATTTCTTATCTCTTTTAAATTGATAGGAATTTACTTTTAGTACGACAAAATACACAAGTAATATAACAGTATCATAACAATTGTAAAGTAGAAAGGAAATTGGTTTATGCTAACTTGGAAAAATGTAATTCATTTTGCTGTAAAGGGCAATCTAGATCCAGATTTTAAAGTTGAAAAGTCGGATAGTGAATGGAAACAATTGCTAACGCCAGAACAATATAGAATTACGCGTAAAAAAGGAACCGAACCAGCGCATACAGGTGCATTGTGCAGTTCTTTTACAGACGGTGATTATAATTGTGTTTGCTGTAATACGCCGTTGTTTAACTCTGACATTAAGTTTAAGTCTAACTCTGGTTGGCCTAGTTTTACACAACCCATTAAAGAAAATGCTATTAAATATGTAAAAGATAGTAGTTTTGGAATGGTTCGGGTAGCGGTTTTATGCAATACGTGCAACGCGCATTTAGGTCATATTTTTCCAGACGGACCAGAACCTAGTGGTTTACGCTATTGTGTAAACTCAGAAGCTTTACAATTACAAAATAGAAAGGAAATACAAGAATGAAGAATAGAAAATTAGAAACGTTAACTGTTGGTGGAGGATGCTTTTGGTGTACAGAAGCAGTTTTTAATGAGGTTAAAGGTGTAGAAAAGGTAGTTTCTGGGTATACTGGCGGTATTGCGCCTGGTAGACCAACGTACAGAGAAATATGCTCTGGCCTAACTGGTCACGCAGAGGTGGTACAAGTTACATATAACTCGGCAGAGGTATCTTACCAAGATTTACTAGTTATATTTATGACCACCCACAACCCTACTACGCTTAACAGACAAGGTGCAGATGCTGGTACACAATACAGATCTGTAATTTATTACCATAGTCAAATGCAAAAAGAGGTTGCTGAGGTTGTTTTAGCAGAAATGGCTCCTTACTATGCAGACCCTATTGTAACAGAACTTAGTCCTATTGGTGTTTTTTATGACGCAGAAGAAGACCACCAGAGTTTTTATGAAAACAATAAAACAATGGGCTACTGTACCGTAGTTATAGATCCAAAATTGGCCAAACTACGACAAATGCACGCAGATAAATTAAAAAGCGTAACAGCTTAATAAAAACATATAATACCTGTATTTCTATTTGACTTGCAGGTATTTTAAATTTTAGAAAGAATGAAAGTTATACACGATAAAGAAAATCAAAAATTTACTATGGATGTAGAAGGTTCAACTGCATTTGTAGATTATAAATTAAAAGATGGTAAAATGTACTTGGTATATTCTGAAGTACCTACTAGCCTAAGAGGAAAAGGTGTTGGTAAAGTTTTAGTAGAACAAACTTTTGAGCTATTAACCACAGAAGGTTACAAAGCTGTGGCTGTATGCGGTTATGTAAAAGCTATTGCCAAAAGAAGTGACAAATGGAATTCTATAATTGAACAAGCATAAGCAATGAAATTTAATTTAAAAGATAGATTTACATCGCAATTACCCGCAGATCCTATTTTAGAAAATTCTAGAAGACAGGTCTCCAATGCTTGTTTCTCTTATGTTACACCTAAACAAACAGCTAATCCACAATTGTTACACGTGTCTGATGATATGTTGCAAACTCTTGGATTAACTAAAAAAGATAGCGCCACCAAAGAGTTCCTAAATGTGTTTACAGGTAATAGTGTTATGGTAGATACAAAACCATATGCTATGTGCTATGGCGGACACCAATTTGGCAATTGGGCCGGACAATTAGGAGATGGTAGAGCTATTAACCTTGCAGAGGTAGAACACAACAACAAAATATGGGCGTTACAGCTTAAAGGAGCTGGCGAAACTCCGTATTCTAGAACTGCAGATGGCTTGGCTGTGCTACGCTCATCTGTACGAGAGTATTTGTGTAGCGAAGCCATGTACCACTTAGGTGTACCAACAACAAGAGCCTTATCTTTAGCTCTTACAGGAGACCAAGTTTTAAGAGATATGTTATACAATGGCAATGCTGCTTATGAAAAAGGCGCTGTTGTATCTAGAGTTGCGCCTAGTTTTCTGCGTTTTGGAAGTTTTCAATTATTAGCAGCAAGAGAAGATACTGCTACACTAAAAACACTAGTGGATTATACTATTAAAAATCATTTTTCTCATTTAGGGGATCCATCTAAAGAAACATATATCGCATTTTTTAAAGAAGTTGCAGAGCGTACATTAGAAATGATTGTGCATTGGCAGCGTGTAGGTTTTGTGCATGGTGTCATGAATACAGATAATATGTCTATCCTTGGGTTAACTATAGATTATGGGCCATACGGCTGGTTAGAAGACTATGATGTAGATTGGACTCCTAACACAACAGACGCAGAAAATAGACGCTATCGTTACAGCAATCAGCCTAACGTTGGTTTATGGAATCTTTTTCAATTGGCAAATGCTTTGTTTCCCTTAGTTAATGAAGCTGCTCCATTAGAAGCTATTTTAGACGATTACAAACTAGGTTATGATAAGGCTTCTTTAAAAATGATGCGTTCTAAAATAGGTCTGTATACAGAATTTGATTCCGACTTTAAACTAATTCAAGAACTAGAAGCTAATTTACAGCTTGTAGAGACAGATATGACCATATTCTATAGAACGTTAGCCAACTTTAACAATAAGGCTCCTGAAGAGGCTCTAAAGCTGTTAGAAGATGCTTATTACAATCCTGATGCACTTACAAACGCTGTAAAAAGTAAATGGAACAAATGGTTTACTGCTTATGCAAATAGATTAGAGTTAGAGCATACAGCCCCAGAGAAGCGCAAGCAACAAATGAACTTAGTTAATCCAAAATATGTGTTGCGAAACTATATGTCCCAGCTAGCTATAGACGCTGCAGAAAATGGAGATTATACTTTAATTAATGAATTGTATACTATTCTAAAACAACCATATAACGAACAACAAAACCACAACAAATGGTTTGCAAAAAGACCTGAATGGGCAAGACATAAAGTAGGTTGTTCTATGCTGTCTTGCAGCTCTTAAACCTGGTGAAACCTAAAACAAACACTATGCAAAAAACAGATTTCAGTACCTTAAAAGCAATGTACATTAATTGTACGCTTAAAAAATCTCCATCGGAAAGTCACACTTCCAAACTTATGGATGTTTCTAAGCAAATAATGCAAAAAGAGAATGTAACTGTAGAAGAAATACGTCTTATAGATCACGACGTGGCTAGTGGTGTTTATCCGGATATGACAGCGCACGGATGGGAAAAAGATGAATGGCCAGAGCTATTTAAGAAAATTATAGATGCAGATATTCTAATAATAGGTACTCCTATTTGGTTGGGCGAAAAGTCTTCTGTAGCTCAAAAACTTATAGAAAGACTTTATGCTATGAGTGGTATGACCAATGAAAAAGGGCAGTATTTGTTCTACGGAAAAGTTGGCGGCACTATTATTACTGGTAATGAAGACGGCGTAAAACACTGTGCTATGGGTATTTTATACGCTATGCAACACATTGGCTATTCTATACCGCCACAAGCAGATGCTGGGTGGATTGGTGAAGTTGGACCAGGACCAAGTTATGGTGACACCGAGTGGAAAGGAGAAAAATTAAATACGCCTGTTGGCTTACAGTCCGACTTTACAAACAGAAATACAACTTTTATGACCTACAACCTTATGCATTTAGCTAAGATGCTAAAAGAACAAGGCGGATATCCTAGTTATGGTAACTCCAGAGAAGCCTGGGATAATGGCAAAAAATGGAGTTTTGAAAATCCTGAGTACCGCTAAAACAAAGAACATTATCCTTTAATCAATTACGAATTAAGCAACTAGGAGTTATTGTAATTTTAAGAAGGTTTAACCGACAAAATTTAGACACTATAAATTAATACAAGACAACATACAACTTATGAAAGCAATTTGGAACAATACCGTAATAGCAGAAAGTAATGACACTGTAGTAATAGAAAACAATCATTATTTTCCTAAAGAGAGCATTAAACAGGAGTTTTTTAATGCGACACAAACACATACAACCTGCCCTTGGAAAGGTAAAGCACATTACTATACAGTTACTGTAGATGGCAAAGAAAATAAAGATGCCGCGTGGCATTACCCAGAGGTATCTAAAATGGCAAAACCAATAGAAGGTTATGTTGCATTTTGGAAAGGTGTTGAGGTAGTAGAATAATATTTTCAGCGCTTAGAATGATAGAAAAACAATTTTATAAAATTGCATTAGGTGGCGGATGTCATTGGTGTACAGAAGCTGTTTTTAAGTCGCTTATTGGTGTGTATAATTTGCAACAGGGTTTTGTTTCTTCAACCGGAGAAAACACTAATTTCTCTGAAGCTATACTACTTCAACTTAATATTGAGGAGATAAGCATTAAAACACTGGTTAACATCCATTTATTAACTCATAAAAGCACATCAAACCATTCGTTTCGTAAAAAATACCGATCGGCATTTTATGTGTTTTCATCAGAACAAGCAAAAGAAATTAATGCTATCGTAAGCGATTTTCAACCCGAGTTTGAAAATAAAATTATAACAAAAGTTTATCCGTTTTCAGCATTTAAACCTTCTGAAGAACAGTTTAAAAATTACTATTACAACAATCCTAATAAGCCGTTTTGCAAAACCTACATTACACCTAAACTACAAATGTTATTACGTACATTTTCTAAGCAAATTAACACCGAAAAACTACTCTATGAAAAGCACTAGATTACATATAGAAAATAAAAACGGAATACAGTTACAGGCATACTTGGAACTGCCCGCAAACCAAAAACCAAATTACTTTGCCATTTTTGCCCATTGCTTTACGTGTAGTAGCACATTAACAGCTGTAAAAAACATAAGTAGATCTTTAACTACGCACGGTTTTGGTGTTCTTAGGTTCGATTTTACAGGGCTTGGTCGTAGTGAAGGTGAATTTGCAGACAGTCATTTTTCTGCTAACGTAGACGATCTTATTGCCGTAAATAATTACTTAACAGAACAGTATGATGCTCCTTCCCTACTTGTTGGTCATTCACTTGGCGGTGCAGCTGTTATCGTTGCAGCCTCTAAGCTAGATAATATTAAAGCTGTTGCCACTATTGGCGCACCATCTACTGCTAGCCACGTAACACATTTATTTACTCACGATGTTAGCAGCATACCAGAAAAAGGAGCAGTAGAGGTTAACATAGGCGGCAGACCTTTTAAAATAAATAGAGAATTTGCAGAAGATTTTAGCAAAACCGATTTGCCTAAGATTACAAAAGAGCTCCGTAAGCCAATATTAATACTGCACTCACCTATAGATGCCACTGTTAGCGTAGATAACGCACAGGAGCTTTATTTAAACGCACACCACCCTAAAAGCTTTGTTAGTTTAGACCAGGCAGATCACCTACTTACAAACAGCAAAGACAGTATTTATGCTGGTAATGTAATTGGAACTTGGGTACAGCGTTACTTTGAGCCTAAAGAGAATAAAATGCTCTCTACAGAAGGCGAACAACTGGTTGGTCATTTAAATTTAGTTGAAGATAATTTTACCACAACCATACAGACCAAAAAGCATACTCTAATTGCAGATGAACCGGAAGATATAGGAGATGACTTTGGCCCTTCTCCTTACGATTTTCTAAGTGCTGGTTTAGCTGCGTGCACCGTAATGACTTTAAAAATGTACGCGCAACGCAAAAAATGGGATTTACAAGAAGTTTTTGTTTATATTACGTATGCAAAAAAACACAGCGCAGATTTAATGCTAGATGTAGACAAACCTACCAAGTATGATCATCTTTCTAAGAAATTAAAATTTGTTGGTAACCTAGATGAAAAACAGAAACAAAGACTTAAAGAGATAGCATCTAAATGCCCTGTTCACAGAACATTACAAAGTGACATTATAATAGATACCGAAGTAGTAAATGATTAATTTAAAAGACGCATACCTAAACACTCGTAACCGCTTTATAACATTATGCTCCGGCTTAGAAACCGAAGATTATTCTGTGCAACCAACAGACTTTGTGTCGCCTCCTAAGTGGCATTTGGCGCATACCACTTGGTTTTTTGAGCAGTTTGTTTTAAAAGAATTTAGTACAAAATACACCGTTTACAACGATGATTTTGCATACCTTTTCAATAGCTATTACAACAACGCAGGCGAACGTGTTTTACGTCCTAATAGGGGATTAATGACACGCCCAACCGTAAAAGAAATTTATGCTTATAGAAGTTATGTAGATGTTAAAATGACTGCTTTTTTAGAGCGTAACCCACCTAAAGAAGCCTTAGAAATTATAGAACTTGGTATAAACCACGAGCAGCAACATCAAGAGTTGTTTTATTATGATATTAAATACATTTTTGGCAATCAGCCTACATTCCCTACCCTAGAGAATAATATAGCATTAAAAGATATTACTGAAAAACAAGAGTTTATTACCATAGATGAAGGTGTATACCAAATAGGTCACAACGCCGATGGTTTTAGTTTTGATAATGAACTAGGGATGCATAAAACGTACATTCACAAGTTTAAAATTAGCAATAACCTAACTACAAACGCAGAATATATTGCTTTTATAGAAGCCGGTGGTTATACCAATTTTAATCTTTGGCATGCAGAAGGCTGGGATTACATTACTAAAAATGAGATTGCAGCACCACTATATTGGCACAAGGTTAAAGGGGTTTGGCATTATTATACCCTAGACGGATTTAAACCTGTAGAACCAAATAAACCGGTTACACACATTAGTATGTTTGAAGCCTATGCCTATGCAGAATGGAAACAAATGCGCTTACCTACGGAGTTTGAGTGGGAAGTTGCGGCAGAACACCTAAATTACGGGCAGCTTTGGGAATGGACCAATAGCGCCTATTTACCTTATCCAAATTTCTCTAAAGCTCCTGGTGCTTTAGGCGAATACAATGGTAAATTCATGATTAACCAACACGTGCTTAGAGGAGCCTCTATAGCAACACCAAAGAACCACAGTAGAAAAACATACAGAAACTTTTTTCAGCCAGATATGCGTTGGTTATTTTCTGGAATAAGACTTGCACAATAATATGGACTATACCTTTGACAAAGATATATTAGATGGCCTTACTGCGCCAAAAAAACACCTATCTTCTAAGTACTTTTATGACGATGCTGGAAGCAGAATTTTTCAGGAAATTATGCACATGCAATCGTATTACTTAACAGATAGTGAATTCGAGATTTTATCGCTTCAAGCAAAACAAATTGTAGATGCACTAGAGTTTAATGTGCCTTTTAACATTATAGAATTTGGTGCTGGTGATGGGTTTAAAACCTTTAAACTACTAGAGTATTTAGAGAAAAACAATATTGCTTTTCACTATATACCAATAGATATTAGTAAAGAAGCTATAGATATGTTAACCGAAAAACTTAAAGAGCGTTTACCAAATGTTTCTATTAAGCCTAAAATTGGTGACTATTTTAAAATGCTTAAAGAACTTAAACAAGACTCCACACCTAGCTTACTCCTATTTTTGGGTAGTAACATTGGCAATTACTCTTATAATGAAGCAACAGAATTACTACAGCTTTTTAATAACAACATGAAGCCTAAAGATAAGCTGTTAATTGGTATCGATCTAAAAAAGAATCCTATTACCATACACAATGCTTATTTTGATAAAGACGGAATTACAAAACGTTTTAACCTTAACCTTTTACTACGCATTAACAGGGAATTAGAGGCTGATTTTAAAATTGATGATTTTGATTTTTATTGCCATTACAATCCAACAAACGGAGAAGTAAAAAGTTACATTATAAGCTTAAAAAAACAACAGGTTTATCTAAAAAAACTAGATAAAATGATAGATTTTAATCAGAATGAACTTATTTGGACCGAATTATCTAAAAAATACAATCTTACAGACATTGAAGATTTAGCAACAAAAACAGGATACTCTGTTGCTACTAACTTTTTAGATTGCAAACACTATTTTACAGACAGCCTTTGGGTTAAATAAAGCATCAATTTTGAAAATCACTAAAATAGGACTTGGCCTAGCTGCTTTAGGCAGACCAGATTACATAAACATTAGAACAGCTAATGTAAACAAGTCTATTGCAGCATTTAAAGAAAATGCCTTTACTATGCTAGACCACGCTTATAGCCTAGGTTTACGCTATTTTGATACAGCACCATCTTACGGCAAAGGAGAAGAATTTCTATTGGAATGGAAAAATCAAAGAAAATACAAAGACCTTGTTTTAGGCACAAAATGGGGCTATACTTATGTAGCCAACTGGGAAGTAGGCTACAGTGGCAAACACGAAATTAAAGAGCACTCCATATCTAAATTACTAGAACAATGGCAAGTCTCTAAACAATTATTGCCCCAACTAGGTATATACCAAGTACACTCCACTACTTTAGAAAGTGGTATTTTAGACAACACCACAGTTTTAGAGGAATTACACACTATTAAAAAAGAAACAGGAGTAGCCATTGGAATCTCTACCAGCGGAGCACAACAACGTAGTGTAATAGAAAAAGCTTTAAACGTAAAAGTTAATGGAGAAGATTTATTTACAAGTTTC
This sequence comes from Cellulophaga sp. 20_2_10, assembly GCF_023476645.1. GTDB lineage: Bacteria > Bacteroidota > Bacteroidia > Flavobacteriales > Flavobacteriaceae > Cellulophaga. The sequence goes on along the minus strand of NZ_JAMCOJ010000001.1, from coordinate 52,670 downwards.
CAGGTAACGTATAATGTTTTTGAACAGGCTACCTACCCTATTTTAAAGCAAGTATTAAAAGAAAATAAAACTGTAATAGTAAAAGAGGCATTGGCCAACGGTAGAGTTTTTAAGAATGATACATTTACAAACTACCAAGATAATTACAAAACCCTAGAAGTCCTCGCTAACAATTACAACGTAAGTGTAGACGCCATTGCATTACGTTTTATTATTGATTCATTAGAGCCAACCTATATACTAAGCGGCGCATCTAACACAACACAACTAGACAGCAACCACAAAGCCTTAGATTTTGTTTTGAGCAAGAAGGATTTAGGAAAATTAAAAGAACTAAAAACTAACCCTTCTAATTACTGGGAAGAACGCAGTGCTTTAGAATGGAATTAATGTATATTGTTTTTATCTTTTGTAAAACCATATAAATTCTGTTTTACAAATCCTTTGGGAAAATGTTCGTCTCCCTCAAAACCCAAACGTACATTACCACTATCTTCTGGTATGTAGTTTGTTTTAAAAATGTAATCCCAAAGACTTAAACTAATTCCAAAATTAACACCATAAGAACCTTCTGGTATTGTATATGCATGATGATACAGATGCATTACCGGGTTGTTAAATATGTATTTTAATGGTCCCCACGTAATTTTTATATTAGAATGATTAAAATGACCTATAGTAATTGCAAAAAAGTGCACTATATACGCTTGTTCTGGCTCAAAACCACCCAAAATTAAAACACCAAAGGTTTTTAGCGGTTTATACAATACATTTTCCATCCAATGGTAACGTAAATGGGCAGCAAACCCCATTTCTTTTACACTATGATGCACTTTGTGGAAATTCCATAATGCAGGAAACTTATGTAACAATACGTGAGTAAACCACTGTACAAAGTCTAAAACAATAAAGAAAATTAGTAATTGCCAAGCCATATGCAGCTTAGATAAGTCTATAATCGCCAAGCTTTTTATTGGAATACCACTAGAACTAAACAACAATTCTAACACTTTGTAAAAGCCGCTGATAATTATAGAAAAGACAAAGAAATTAAAGAACATATAGAAAAAATCTAACCAAAAATCTTTTCTAAATATAGATTGATTTTTACGCCAAGGAAACAAAATTTCTAAGCTCCAAACCACCAGAGAGATAAGTAATAATCCCCAAAAATAGTTGGTGTACCAAGGCACATCAAAAACTATAGATTTCCAGGTCCAACTTAAAGAACCTGAAAAAGCGTTGATAAAAGCATCTAAATATTTTGTCATACTATAAATAAGAGTCGTAAATATCTATATTTTCTAACAAATAGAAGGTAACAAAGGTTACATATTAACTCCCTTTTAACTTCGATTAAAAAAGAAGAACAGCTAAGCTATGAAAACCAAATGTACTCGAAGAAAATATTTTTTAACATTTTCTATTTAATTTCTTTAAATTTACCCAAAACAGAAAACCATATATGGCAATATTTACTTCTCTAGGACTTATTTTAATTACCTGTATTATTATTTGGAGGGCCTGCGATGGCTTTGAAATGGCATCTAATTATTTGGGTAGAAATATGAAAGAAGGCATAAAAGGTGCAACTATAAATGCCATAGGAAGTAGCTTACCAGAACTCTTTACTACACTTTTCTTTTTATTTGTTTTAAAAGATAAGGACGGTTTTTCTGGAGGTATTGGCACCACTGCTGGTAGTGCAGTCTTTAATGCTATGATTATCCCTGCTGTTGTTATACTAGTTGTTATAGGTAAAAAGATAACTTCACAAATAGAGATTTCTAAAAAAGTAATCTATCGAGATGGTATCGCATTAATATTAGCCGAATTAGCCTTAATATTTGTTATTAGCGGTACATCTTTAAATTGGACACACGGTCTTATTTTAATGGCATTATACTTTGTCTACGTTGGATACATGCTCTTAAGTCAAGGCCCAGGAGAGGTAGAAAATGATTATGAAGAAGAAGCCGATGGTGGCAATAGAGCTGTTGCTTTGTTTAAGGGTGATCTAGCAACTTTAGTTCTTGGAGATTCTAAAATAAACAAAGTAAAAGCGATTGGTTTATTAATAGTTTCTGTATTGTTTATAGGTTTAGCTTGTTTTTGGCTAGTAGAAGCTTGTCAAGAATTTGGTGCTGCAACTGGTATGCCAATTTATTTTGTTTCTGTTGTGCTGGCATCTGCTGCTACAAGTGTTCCAGACACAATTATGTCTTATAAAGATGCTATGAAAGGCAATTATGATGATGCTGTTGCTAATGCGCTAGGTAGTAATATTTTTGACGTTTGTTTTGCTCTTGGATTCCCTTTGTTCTTGTTTACTTTAATCTACGGTCCTATAGAAATGAGTCCCGAAACTATTGAAAACATAGGACAGCTACGTGTATTATTACTAATATTAACTATTATCGTATTCTTTATCTTTATTCTTTCTAAAAAAGGAATAAAAGGCATACACGCAAAATTACTACTACTACTTTATGTCCTGTTTGTTGTCTATTCCGTAGGCAAAGGACTAAGCTATGACATCCCATTCATAAATGAGGTTTCTAATGGTTTATCTCAGATATCTCATTGGTTTACAGGTCTTATCTAAAAATATTTATGATACTAAAAAAGGTGTTTATTCAGTTGAATAAACACCTTTTTTTTATAATAGTAACTAATTACAATTCATCTTCAGACAAGACTATTAAAAAGTCGTTTTCTAATAATTCTATTTCCGTGTCTTTTGACAAGTTTAACGTAATACCAAAATTATTTTTAAGAGACTTACTTAAATCTCCTTTTCTAATACCCAAGCAGATTTCATCTCTTTGTTGTGCACAAAAAATAGCATCTGCAAAGGTTATTTTCTGCGGAAAAGTATCAAAATAAAGTGTTGCAGGCTTCACATATATTTCACTACCATCTTCAGAGAAAATATCATCATAAAACGTTTTCATTAAAGCTTCTTCACTTAACTGTGCCAAGATCATAGTAATTAATTTATTACTAATTATAAAATCATCAACATTTGTCTGCGTTATAATCTCTTGATTTTCAGAATTTAAAACTTGAGTTATAATATGCAATCCGTTAGCATTTTTTACAACTTTACGTAGTAATAATAAAATAATTAAAGTATCAGAATCTATCTTATCCGCGGACTGTTCTTCCATACTTTGCGATAGTATTACAATAGTATCATAAGACTCTGGATTAATTTTCTCTAGATTATCTAAATCTAAGGGGTTAGAATCATGTAGGTTGATATTAAAATCTGGATATGTATCTGAAATTTCGGCAATAACAGTTGTAAGTTCCTCCGTAGGCGCATCAAACAAAATATCAAAATCTGACCCATCTAATAGATAATCTGTAGCTTCTTCTATAAAAACTTCAGCCACCTTGTGCCATCCTAAAATTAAAATTCGTTTTTTCTTTTGCTCCAAACGAACATCTATTATTTTCTTATCTCTATTAGGAAAAAAGTACTGCTTGCCCTCAAAAGAAATAGTAGAATCATCTTCTGCTAAAATCACTACAGAATCACCATTATTAAGCACAGTATCTACTGGTGGCCTAAGTACCAAGCCATCATCTTCTGAGTAAATACCTAGCGGAATACCATCTTTTAAATAATAACTTAACTCCCCAAAAGGCACTTTATTCCACTGGTCTTTATAAAAGTATATTTCACAACCATCAAAAGATAAAATCTCTTTATACACTGTATCTAAACCACTAGTTAAAGATGTTTGTATTAAAAGTTTACCCATAATATTCCAACTATCAATAGCTATAATATTATCGTCTTCAAAAAAGCTTATTATATCTCTTTTTTCTTTAGTAAATATTTCTGCAATTATAGGCAATTCATTTTTACCGTTCTGGCAGGCTGTAATTGCCAAAATAGACTTAACAGACTGCACATCACTAGATTTCTTTTTACTTAAAGTAGCACTTTCTGAACAGCCTGCTAGTATAATAATAGACCTGGCTGACTCTAAATTTATACGTTTAAGTTCGTTAATATTGGCATAATCTCCCTGTGTCGTAATCACCTCTGTAGTCATCATATCTGGCAGACGCTTGGTAATTAGATTATCCATTTCTTCCTTATCTTCATTAGATAAAATAACCACAGATGCCTTAGACTCGCTCTCGTTTGCCAAAATTAATTCTCTAATTACATCTACAACACGCTCGTTCCATCCTAATATAATGGTATGGTTATTTTCTATAACTTTACCTCTACCCTTTCTAAAATCATACAACATAGTGTCTAAAGCTGTTGTTATAAAACCAATAAGCATTGACAACAAAATAACACCTGTTAGACCAGATAAAACTGTTAACACCTTTAAAAAGGTTGGCGCATCGTTATCTTGGTTCATATTACCAGGATCTGTCATTTCTAAAAATGTAACCCAGATATCTCTAAAAATATTTCCTGTATAATCTAAACTTGGAAAAATATTTATAAGTATTAAACGTAAACCTACAAGTACTACAAAAACTACAATAAATATGATTAAAAGGCTTTTAAATATTGATGAGCCTCCCTTGCTTAAAAAGCGTTCTGCTTTGTAATTTAAGCGATCTGCAAACGAATTTTTCATAAATGGCAATTGGTTATTTGGTAATTAATATTCTTAGTTTATTTTTTCTACTGCTTTAGCCATAAGATCTTTTATATGAGCAGAAGACATTTCCATTATTTCACTCATTTAAAATAGCAACTCTTTACTATGGTCATTTAATGATGGACCAACATTTTTTAGGTAAGTAGATATATCCTCTTCATCTACTTCTACTTTCTCTATACAATCTTCTAACTGAAAAGAAGACATATCATTATGACCACATGTATTAATAATAAGCAAAACTGCTACTTTCTCATTTGCATCTATAACATCACCTTAACCATTACGTGCCGCATGGCTTGTTCATGCATAGCTGTAAAGGCTTTTTTATCTGAAGTTTTTTCCGTCTAAAACTCCAGCTATATAAATGTACCCTTACAATGGCTACACTCTACATACCCTCTTTTACCATCTAAGGAAATAAGAGGTATAAAGCACAATGAAAAAAACTGAATAACTTTTTTAGCCTATACTCATAATCTAACTCGCATTGTGGGCAATTAAAGTTTCTTGTCGCTTTTATTCAACACACTCCGCTTGTTTCAAAAATAATCATAATTACAAAATATTATAGGTTATAATTTACGTAAATCGTCATCCAAAAATTACAAAAAAAACAAACAGACTTTAATTAACGTATAAAAGTCTAAAAATCAATTAAATACATATAATAAATTAATTTATGAATGTCTAAAATTTAACAAAAAAGTATAATTAACTATAAATCAATACTATACTTAGATTAAAATAACTTTTATATTAAAGAGATATTGCATACGAGGTAAAATTCTTAACTAGATGTTAATCCTAAAATACCATAAACACTAAGAAACTCTAATAATACCGATTGACTACTTTTATTTTTGAATAAATAGTCAGATTCTAAGATGTACAACACTCAAATTAAATAAAGCATTAGTATGCTTTCTGTTATTTAAATAAGAATATCACACGCAAAAACCAGCAATTAAAACAATTTATTAATCTATTTTTATTTTAATTGCATTTTTAATAATCCGAAAGACAACTATTACTTATCTCCCCTTTTTTTAGTACTTTTCACATTACAAGAACAATTAAAAATCCAAACATGAAAAAACTAGCATTTATAGCCTTAGCTTTGGCTGTAAGCTGTAATTCTACTCAGAAAACTACAGGTGAACAAAAAGTTGAAAAAGCCGAAGTAGTAAATCCAGAGACTTACGGTAACACAATTACAGAAGCTGAATTAAAAACTCACTTATACACTTATGCTTCTGATGAGTTTGAAGGTCGCGAAACTGGAAAGCCAGGTCAAAAGAAAGCTATTGCTTACATCAAAAAAGAATATATTGATTTAGGGATTAAACCTGCCAAAGCAGACGGTAACTATTTCCAGGATGTACCATTAGAAATTTCTAAACTACCTACAGGTACACTTAGTATTAACGGTACTACTTATGTATTAGGTGAAGATTACGTTGCTACAACTGCATCTACAGGAGATTACACTTCTGTAATTTATGCTGGTTTTGGTATAGAAGAAGGCGACTACTCTGATTATAGCGATTTAGATGTAAAAGGAAAAATTGTTGTAGCAAAAACAGGTGAGCCTAAAAAGGCAGATGGTACATTTACATTATCTGGTTCTAGCGAAAAATCTTCTTGGAGTAATCCTTCAGAAGCTTTAGCTAAACGAGTTGAACTAGCTACTGAAAAAGGTGCTGCTGGAATTGTTTTTTATGACGAAACAAATTACCCAAGATACCAACAATACTTTGCTCAAATGCAAAAAAGCGGTAGAGAGAGAATTTCTCCAAAACCTACTACCCCTAACGAGTTTGCAACTATTTTAGTAAATGCTAAATTAGCAAATGCTCTGGTAAAAGATATTGCTAAAGATGATTCTCCTAAAACAGTTGCTACAGATTTAAAATTAGATTTAAAAAGTGGAAACACTGATGTAATGTCTGAAAATGTTGTTGCGTATATTAAAGGTTCTGAAAAACCAGATGAATACCTTATAATATCTTCTCACTTAGACCATATTGGTGTAACTGCAGACGGACAAATAAATAATGGTGCAGATGACGATGGTTCTGGTACTGTTGCTTTATTAGAAATAGCAGAAGCTTTTAGAAAAGCAGAATTAGATGGTAATGGACCAAAACGTTCTGTAGTATTTTTACATGTTACTGGTGAAGAAAAAGGTTTATTAGGTTCTCAGCACTATACAGATGTAGACCCTATTTTTCCTTTAGCAAATACTGTTGCAGATTTAAATATTGATATGGTTGGTAGAATAGACCCTAAGCGTGAAGGAGACAGAAACTATATTTACCTTATTGGTTCTGATAAACTAAGCACTGAATTACATAACCTATCTGAAGAAGTAAATAAAAAATATACAAATGTTGTTTTAGATTATACTTATAATGATGAAAACGATCCTAATCGTTTTTACTACAGAAGTGACCACTATAACTTCGCTAAAAATAATATTCCAATTATTTTTTATTTTAATGGTACACATGATGACTACCACCAACCGTCTGACACACCAGATAAAATTAATTACGACTTATTAGAAAACAGAACTAGATTAGTTTTTTACACAGCTTGGGAAATTGCAAACAGAGCAAACAGATTAGTTGTAGATAAGCCTACAGAATAAATAATATTTTAGATTAAGAATAAGGCCTTTGTTTTTTTACAAAGGCTTTTTTTTTACCCTAGATTTTACTGTAAAGAAAGTATTAAAAACAAAAAAGCCTTGTCAAAATTGACAAGGCTTTGCTTTTTGGGTGGAAGACCGGGTTCGAACCGGCGACCCTCGGTACCACAAACCGATACTCTAACCAGCTGAGCTACATCCACCATTTGTAAGCGGATGCAAAGATAATTTTTTTTAACTAATCTATCAAAATAATTTAGAGGATATTTTAAAAAAAATTAAATAAAACTTGTAAAAGACTAATTATCAATATTTATCGTATTTTTATCCTCGTTTTTATTTTTATTTGTTTCGTTAAAAGGCATACAATAACAGATAAAACACACAAATAATGTCCTTTCACAACATTATTTAGCAAATGAACAAGCATCCTTATAAATTCACGTTTATGTTAATGAATACTAAGTTTTATACATATTAATGTCCCCATTAAAAAACTACAAAGTGTCTTTTAATAATTACAGCCTTAAGTTTATACCCTTAGCGCTACTTTGTGTTTTTATGCATAGTAGTCTTTTGCTTGCCAATAATAGCTACAAGCCTAACTTTAGCGATCTAATTACTAAAGACACCATATATATTAATTCTATTAATGATAGAGCCGCTAAATTAAGGTTCTATAATTCTGATAGTTTATTAATATTAGCAAATGAAGCCCTTAAGTTAAGTGAAGAGCTAGATTATAAATACGGAATAAGTAACTCGCTATTACAAACAGCTAATTATTATTCTGATAACGGGAATAGTGAAAAGGCCGTTTTACTCTACAAAAAAGCTTTAAAAGAAAGTAGACTAATTACCAATAGCCATTTACAGCTTTCTATAATGAACAATTTTGCGAAATCTTACTATTACTTCGGTGATTATGCAAACTCACTAGCCATATATTTAGAAGGCGTAGAATTAGCAGAAAAAAGTAATAATAGCAGAATGCTTTCTGTATTAAACGAAAATATAGCGAACCTATATACAGCACAAAAAGATTACGAGCAAGCCTTGGTGTTTTTAGATGAGTCTATACGACTAAATCTTATTGTTAAGGATGATTATACCACCGCTAAAACATTATGTAATTATGCTGCGCTACAAAGCGAGTTAGGCAACATAGATAATGCTATGTATCATATTAATAAAAGTATTGGCATTTTTGAGGAGTATAACAATATAAGATGGATAGCACAAGCTTATAGAATAAAAGGAGATATCTATTTAAAACAAGAAAAATACTCTTGGGCAATACGGTGGTACGACCAAAGTTATATTCTTTTCAATAAAATTAAAAACAATAGAGATAAATTATACTTACTTAGCGGTTTAGCTTATGCTTATTATGGTTTAGAAAATGATGATAATGCAGAGTTCTATGCGCTAACAGCTTATACCGAGGCACAAAAAATGAACTCTATAACCAATATAGTTAGCACTGCCGATATTCTTCATAAAATTAACAAACGTAAAAATAAATTTGAAAAATCTCTTTTTTTCCATGAATTATACAAACAAGTAACAGACTCTTTATCTAGAAAAGAAAACAAGCATAGTCTTTCTATGCTTAAAACTAAAATGAACCGTGACAAACAAAAAGAAACAAGTGCGGTTGTAGATAAATTAGAGAGTGCAAAAATTAGAAGTATAGTTTACATTGGAGTTTCCATATTAGTAATTTGGGGTATTATCACATTTATGATGTCTAAGAGCAGAAAAGCCCACAAGAGACTTAACTCTGAACTACAGTTAAAACAAATAGTTTTAGAAAATAGAGAAGAGGAATTAGAGGAGATTAACCAAACAAAAGATAAGCTTTTTTCTATAATTGCCCATGACCTTAGAGGGCCCATAGGTGCGTTATTAGATGTTTTAAAAATGATGAAATCTGGAGATCTAGCCGTTACAGAGTTTAGAGATTTTGTTCCTAAACTTATTAAAGATGTGGATCATATATCATTTACTCTTAATAATTTACTTTCTTGGGGACAAACACAAATGAATGGAGCTACCACAAATTCTACACTAGTAGAACTAAATAAACTGGTAGAAAACAATATTAATCTGTTATCAGAAACTGCTAAAACCAAGTCTATAGCTCTAATTAACAATATGCCAGAAAATATTTTAATTTTTTCTGACCCCAATCAAATAGATATTGTTATCAGAAATATTATTAGCAATGCCCTAAAATTTACCCCAAAAGAAGGTAAAATAACTATTGACGCCCAAGAGAAATATCAATTTATAGAAGTTACCATTAAAGATACTGGTATTGGTATGAGCGAAGAAGACTTAAGTAAAGTTCTTGCTACAAACCAAAGTCATACTACATTTGGTACTAATAACGAAAAAGGAACTGGTTTAGGCATCTCTTTATGTAAAGAAATGTTAGAAAACAATGGTGGTAATTTATGGGCAAAAAGCAAATTAGGAAAAGGAACTACTTTTTACTTTACTATTCCTAAAGCAGATAATCAATCTTAAAAACTATACATTTTATAAATTGCAAGACATATTTTTTTGATTAAAATAACTTGCTCAAATCTTAAGTTATGTCTACCTTGTAGTATCCCATCATTGTCCCAACCAACCTATGAATAACCAACCATATAGCAACATAACGTTTATACTTGTATTTCTTTTTCTATTTACACAACTTAGCTACTCCCAAGCCAAAGTAGATAGTATAAGAAAATTAGTAGTTGCCGCAGAAAAACAAGTAGAAACAAAAGATCAAAAGGAGTATTATATAGATTTATTAGTGTATTTAGCGAGCCACTATCAATATGAAAATATTGATAGTTTAAAAGTAATAGCAGATAAAGCGTTAAAATTGAGTAAAACTATATCCTATGATAAGGGTATATCGGATGCTCTATCAATCTTATCCTATTATAGTTCTTACCAAGGTAATTCAGATTTAGCTTTACGGCAATTAAAACAAGCTTTACAAAAAGCAAAAAAAGTGGGGGAAAAAAATCTCCAAATAGACATTCTTAATCAGATTGGCACAGAGTATTCTTATATAGGTCAAAACGGAGATGCACTAAAAGCATATTTAAAAGCAACAGATCTTGCTATAGAATCGAACAATATAGAAACACTATCTCTTATAAAAGACAATACAGCGAGTCTCTATGCGTCACAAAAAGACTATAAACAAAGTCTAGAAATATACAAAGAGGTAGAAGCTTTAAATAAGAAAATAAACCATCCCTTATTTACTGCAGAAACAAATGCGAATATATCTGATATTTATATTAAAACAAATCAATTAGACATAGCAACGGAATACTTAGACTTTAGCATTAAAGCTTTTGAAAAAGTAAATGACAAGGGTTGGTTATCTTATTGCTACATAAACAAAGCAAGAATTCTAATTAAGCAAAACGAGCCAAAACTAGCTCTAAAATGGTTAGATATAAGTGAAGACATCTTAAAAGAATTGACTGATGATAGAACACTAATATCTTTATACAATACTAAAGCTAAAGCTTACTTAAGTTTAAATAATATTAACAAAGCAGAGAGTTTTGCTTGGAAATCCATAGAACTATCTAATAGATTAAGCTTATTAGAAGAAACTGAAGATTCTTACAACACGCTATACCTTACCTATAAAAAAAGCGGAGAAACAGAGTTAGCTCTAAAAAATTTAGAAAAATACAAAAGTATATCTGACTCTATTCTAAAGAAAGAAAACACAAATAGCCTTGGTGCCTTAAAAACCCGAACCGAATACGAGAGAGAGAAAAAAGAAGCAGAAGCATTAGTAAAGAAAGAACTAGAAAAACATCAAAACTATTTATATGCTTCTATAATTGCATCAGCTATCTTAATTTTTATTCTTTTACTTATTAAGGTGCAAGCAAATACCAGAAAAAAGCTATACAAACAATTAATAGAACAAACTAATATATTAAAAAAGAGAGAAGCCGAGTTAGAAACTATAAATAAAACAAAAGACAAGTTATTCTCTATAATTGGACACGATTTAAGAAACCCTATTGCCGCACTACAAAGTCTATTAGATATGTTTGTTTCTAAAGATGTAGAAGCAGAAGATTTTTTAAGTTTTATACCTAAATTAAAGGGAGATGTTGATGCGCTATTTTTTACACTAACAAACCTACTATCTTGGAGTAAAACACAAATGAATGGTGGTTCTACCACGCCTACCCTAACCAACCTTTTTAAAATAGCAAAGGAAAACACTAATTTGCTTGCTGAATTAGCCGAATTTAAAAATATTTCCATAATTAACAATATGGATACAAAAGTTTTTGTTTGGGCAGACGAAAATCAAATGAGCGTTGTTATACGTAACTTACTTAGCAATGCTATTAAATTCACCAAGCAAAATGGCACTATTACTATAAGCTCTAAAGAAACCAAGACAAACTGGATTGTTATCATTAAAGATACCGGAATTGGCATAAAACCAAGTCTACTAGATAATCTATTTTCTTATGACAACTCTATAGCGGTTTCTTACGGCACAAACAACGAAAAAGGAACAGGCCTAGGGCTACCGCTTTGCAAAGAAATGATTACCAATAACAAAGGAACAATTTGGGCAGAAAGCACATTAGAAAAAGGAACTAGTTTTTATTTTACAATTCCTAAGGATAATGAATATTATGAAAATTTAAATTAAAACTACTAAAAATTACATTTTTAATAGTTTTTCATCCTAAAAAGCACATACAATTCATTTTACTAAATTTACTTGTTAAATTCTTTAGTTATCAATATCTTGTAATGCTATTTAATTTTTTCTACATATAATATGACCAACCGTTTATCTGAGAATAAAAGAAAAATAAAATATACCCTTATTGTATTTTTTTTCTGTGCGTTTTATGGTCACTCACAGACTAAAATTGATAGTATTCGTTCTTTGGTTAAAAAAGCTGAAACAAACCTAGATTCCAAAAAAGGCAAACAAGATTACATAGATATACTTTATACTCTTGGTACTTTTTATCAGTACGAGAACATTGATAGCCTTAAATCTATTTCAGAAAAAGTATACAAACTAAGTAACAATATTAATTACGATATAGGTAAAGCAAAAGCTTTATCTGGTTTTGCCTATCATAGCTCTTACCAAGGAAATCCAAATTTAGCAATGCAACAATTAGAAGAGGCATTGAAGTTAGCAAAAAAAGCTAAATACATTAAGGGTCAAATAAACATATTAAATCAATTAGGCGCAGAATATTCCTATCTCGGCAGAAGCAGTGATGCCCTTAAAGCATATTTAGAAGGATCTGATATTGCGGAAAAAGATGGAAATTTAAAACTACTTTCCTTTATAAAGGATAACACAGCGAGCTTATACGCATCTCAAAAAGATTACAAACAAAGCCTTGAACTATACAAAGAAGTTCAAGAACTAAATTTAAAAATAGGAAATCCAGTCTATATTGCAGAGACAAAAGCTAATATATCTGATATCTACATAAGAACCAACCAACTAGACTTAGCTACAAAATATATTAACAGTAGTATTGAAACTTTTCAAAAGGAAAACTACAAAGAGTGGCTGGCCTATTGTTATATTAATAAAGCACGAATTTTAATTAAGCAAAATCGTCCCGACTTAGCTTTTAAATGGCTAAATAATAGCGAAGATATTTTAAAAGAGATAACAGATGACCGAACCGTAATGTCATTATATAATGCCAGAGCAAAAGCCCATCTTAGTCTTAATCAAATAAAAGAAGCAGAAGAAAACGCAAATAAAGCAATTGTAATATCCCAAAGATTAAAATTATTAGAAGAAGCTGAAGAATCTTACAACACACTTTATCTTATTTATAAAAAAAGTAACAAACCTGAACTTGCTCTAGAGAATTTAGAGAAATTTAAAAGCATTTCTGATTCTATATTGAAAAGAGAAAATTCCAATAGTCTAGGTGTCTTAAAAACAAGAACGGAGTACGAAAGAGATAAGAGAGAAGCCCAAGAAAGCGTAAAAAAAGAGATAGACAAACATCAAAACTATTTATACTTAGCCATTGCCGCCTTAGTTATTCTAAGTTTTATATTACTACTTATTAAATTACAGGGAAATACCAGAAAAAGATTATACGACCAATTAATAACGCAAACAGAAACTCTAAAGAAAAGAGAAATTGAGTTAGAAAATATCAACAAAACAAAAGATAAACTATTTTCTATTATTGGTCACGATTTAAGAAACCCTATTGCCGCACTACAAAGCCTTTTAGATATGTTTGTTTCTAAAGATGTAGAAGCAGAAGATTTTTTACGATTTATACCTAAGTTAAAAAGTGATGTTGATGCATTATTTTTTACATTAACCAATTTACTTTCCTGGAGTAGAACCCAAATGAATGGAGGTTCTACATCTCCTAGCAAAGCTAAAATTTATAGTTTAACGAAGAACAATATTAGTTTATTAAAAGAACTGGCAGATAAAAAGGAGATAAGTATTAGCAACAATATTAATGAGAATACTGTTATTTGGGCAGATAAGAATCAAATGAGTGTAGTAATACGTAATTTGCTTAGCAATGCTATTAAATTCACAAAAACCAAAGGATCTATTAGTATAGACGCCCAAGAAACTGAAAAAACCTGGATTATTAGTGTAAAAGACACAGGTATTGGTATTAAGCCAGAATTAATAGATAAAATATTTTCTAACGATAGTACAATGTCAGTTTCATACGGTACTAACAATGAAAAAGGTACTGGTTTAGGATTACCTTTGTGCAAAGAAATGATTACCAATAACCAAGGTACCATCTGGGTAGAAAGTACCTTAGGTATTGGCAGTACATTTTATTTTGAACTACCTAAAGAAGCGTAATCGCTAGATTAAATCATCTAAACTATTTACCGCTACAAAACGTTCTACAGTAAAGCCTTCTGCGTGGTCTACTCCTATTAAACGTCCTAAATCTTGAGCTCTATACGTTACACTGTCTAAAAAATTCTGACTCGTTATTGGTGTTTTTGGAGCTGTACTGTTTGTATCGTAAAATTGCGTTTTGTATGCCAAAACAGATTTTACCTTAATAGCTATAAAACCAGTAACATCTACAACAAAGTCTGGCTCTATATTTTTCCATTGTATGTAATGGTACACGTGTTTTGGTCTCCATTGTTCTTGAGACTCCCCTTCTACTTCTGTTTCAATTTTTAATAAACCACTTAAAAAACAAGCATCACTAACTAATTTGCTTCCTTTTCCATGGTCAATATGCCTATCATCAATAGCATTACATAACACAATTTCTGGCTGATACTTACGTATCATTTTTATTATCTCTATTTGATGTGCTCTATCATTCACAAAAAAACCATCTTCAAAAGCTAAATTTTCTCTAACAGTAACACCTAAAATCTTTGCTGCTTCTGTAGCTTCCTCATCTCTTGTTTGTGCTGTACCTCTAGTACCCAACTCACCTCTGGTTAAATCTACAATTCCTACTTTTTTGCCGTTAGCAATTTCTTTTGCTATTGTAGCTCCTGCTCCTAATTCTGCATCATCTGGGTGTGCCCCAAAAACCAATATATCTAATTTCATTTCTGCTCTAATCTATTTTACTTTAGTCAATGCTTGTTCTATATCTGCTATTAAATCTTCTACTTCTTCTATACCAACAGAAAAACGTATTAAACCATCTTTTATACCTTGTTTTTTTCTTTCTTCTGCACTTAATAAGGCATGAGAAGTTTGTGTTGGCGATAACACAGTACTCTCTACTCCTGCCAAACTCATAGATGGTTTTATAAGTTCAAGTGCATTCTGGAAATCCATAGCATCTATGTCGTTCTTAAGTTCAAAAGATAACATACCTCCAAAACCTTTCATTTGCGATTTTGCCAACTCATGATCTGGATGCGACTTTAAACCAGGATAATACACCATTTCTACATCTTTATTTTGGTGTAAATATTCTGCCATTTTTTGCGCATTTTCATTCTGGGCTTTTACCCTAATTCCCATAGTTTTCATACTACGTTCTAACAACCAAACTGTATAGTCACTTAAACTACCACCAAAATTCTTTGCTAATTGAAAAATCCTATCTATATTTTCCGCAGAAGATGCTACGGCTCCGGCACAAATATCAGAATGGCCTCCCATATATTTTGTGGCACTATGTATTACTATATCAATTCCAAAATCTATTGGATTTTGATTTACAGGACTGGCAAAAGTATTATCTATCATAGACACCAAATTGTGTTTTTTAGCCAAATTAGCAACCGCCTTTAAGTCTGTAATAGTAAGCAAAGGGTTAGATGGCGTTTCTATATAAATCACCTTGGTATTATCTTTTATTTTGGCTTCAAAATCTTCTGACTTTAAACCGTCTGTTAAAGAGTATTCTATTCCAAATTTTGAAAATTCTTCTTGTATTAAATTGTACGTACCGCCATATAATGTGTTCTGCAATACAACATGGTCACCAGCACGTAAAAAAGCCAATAATGATGTGCTTACTGCCGCCATTCCACTACCAAAAATTAATCCGGCTTCTGTATGCTCTAATGCTGCTACTTTTTTACACAAAGCCTCTTGGTTAGGCGTATTAAAATATCTAGGGTAGCGCTTAACATCTACACCTTCAAAAGCATAAGAAGAACTCATAAAAAGCGGAGATACAGCACCTTTAAACTGTTTATCTTCTACTTCTCCTGTATGCGTACATATTGTGTTTAATCCTGCTTTAGAGTGTTTCATCTTATTCTACTTTTTTAAATTTAGTCTTCTAACCAAAGTTACAAATTTAGAACCTAAACCACCTAACAAAACCATTTTGCATTAATAGACGTATATAAATATAACAACACTACAAAAAATTGAATAAAGAACAACAAATGAACTTTAAAACAACTGTTTACAGCCTTTTACTTACAAGCTTATGTATTGCTTGCTCTACAGATAGCGAATCTGACTCCTCCTCTAACCAAAACAATACTGGTATTATTACAGAAGAAATAAAAAATAGAAACAGGAAAAACGTGGGTGATTCCGCTAACGACTTACTTGCCAATGCCACCTACAAATCTACTATTTTCGAAATTTTTTATGTAAAAGATTACAAACCCACAGAAGAAACCATAGAAAATTTTAAGGCTTTTGTTACAGATCGATTAAACAAATCTAAGGGTTGGGAGTTTCGACTTGAAGAAATTACTGTACCTACAAAATCTGCCTACACGCTTGATGAAATAAAAGCAATGGAAAATAATTTAAGAACTCAATATAACACGAGTGATAAAGTTGCTGTTTTTGGTATTTATTTAGATGCTAAGTATGCTGGCAATACAGAAAACAACTCCGTTTTAGGAATTGCTTACCAAAATACCTCTTTTGCAATTTTTGAAAATACCGTAAAAAACTTTGGCAACAAACCTTTATCTCCAAGCAGAACTGTATTATCTACAACCGTTTTAAATCACGAATTTGGCCATTTATTGGGCTTGGTAAACGTTGGCACTGCAATGCAAACCAATCACCAAGACACGGCTCACGGTAAACATTGTGATGTAGACAATTGTTTAATGTATTGGACAGCAGAAACTGGTGAAGGTCTTTTAAACTCTATAACAGGAGGAAAAATACCAACTTTAGATGCACAATGTCTTACGGATTTAAAAGCTAACGGTGGTATGTAAACTATTTAGAATAGTTTACTTTATACCTCCAAAAACTAAGCGCACCAAGTACTACTACTCCCGCTACTGTATACCATATAAATACTGGTGTAATTACCTGCGCTCCACTTGCGTAACTATGCAAACCTGCTAAGTAAAAGTTTACACCAAAATACGTCATCATAATACTTCCAAAAGCTACAATACTTGCAAAGTTAAAAAGCCATCTACTACGTAAACCTGGTACTATTCTCATATGCACAACAAAGGCATAAATCATAATAGATACCAATGCCCAAGTTTCTTTAGGATCCCAGCCCCAATAACGTCCCCAACTTTCGTTAGCCCACATACCTCCTAAAAAGTTACCTATAGTAAGCATTACTAATCCTGTGGTTAATACAAGCTCGTTAATTATGGTTAACTCTTTTAAGTTAAGATCCATACGGGCTTTATTCTTTTTATTGGTTAACATGATTAATATTAATGATGTTACACCAAGAATCATCCCAACAGTTAAAGGACCGTAGCTACCTACAATTACAGCAACGTGTATCATTAACCAATAACTATCTAAAACGGGCACTAGGTTAGATATAGATGGGTCTACCCAGTTTTGGTGCGCAATCCACAATAACATAGCAGTAACAAAAGTAGCAGCTGCAATTGTTAAATTACTTTTACGCGCAAATAACAAGCCCATACCTAAAGTAGCCCAACCTACATAAATAATACTCTCGTAAGCATCACTCCAAGGTGCATGTCCAGATATATACCAACGCAATATTAAACCTGCTGTATGCCATAAAAATAATAACCAAATTGTTCCTTTAAAAAAGTAAACAGCTACTCGCCAAATACTACGATCTTTAAAGATTTGAAAAATAAGTATAAAGAATAACAATAAGCCAACTACGGCATAAGACTTGTATAATACATTAAATATATTAAGCTTATTATAAATTACTTCTGTTTTTATTTTTGTTTCTGACGGCAATACATCTTTACCATTGTTCAGCTGATTTTGTTTAAAGGCTGCCAATATTTTATCTGCCTCTGTATAATCACCAGATTGTCTTGCTTTTTGAAGAGACATAATATAATAAGGAACAGAATTTCGTATAAAGTTACCATACAAGCTATCTTGTACCGGAAATTGTTCGCTATTGCTTCTATATTCTAAGGCAGATATCCATTTATTATTATCTTCATTTAGCAATGGAAATATTTTTACTATTTCTCCACTTAAAGCTCTATTTAAAAGACCTAATCTAATA
Organism: Cellulophaga sp. 20_2_10; assembly: GCF_023476645.1. Classification (GTDB taxonomy): domain Bacteria; phylum Bacteroidota; class Bacteroidia; order Flavobacteriales; family Flavobacteriaceae; genus Cellulophaga. The sequence continues at coordinate 34,413 of NZ_JAMCOJ010000001.1, read as the reverse complement.
TTTGCATCTTTATAATCTTGCTGAAATTTATTTGGATTATTTGTAGATGTTGCCTCGTTTAAAAAAGGATCTAATTTATAACTTTGTTTTTCATCAAAAAAGTCCATTAAAGTAGCGTAACGCTGACCGGCTGGAACCCCAATTATTTTACGAATACTATCGTTTTGACCTTTTTTATCTATAGCAATAATGTGTGTATTTGCCCATAATTGCTGATTCATCATCATTGACAAAAATACTTGATCTGATGATAAGCCTAAGTATCTATCCTTTAAACTTAATTTACGCAGTAATTCTGATGTAAATGTGTTTATAGGCTTCATCCGTCCACCTTCATCTTGTATAACCAACTTGCCAAATTCCTCTGCGTGATCTTTAGATACTGCAGTTGCAATAATTATAGAATCTACAGCTTCTTTACTAGGAACTGCTGCATGGTTATGTCCATCTCCAGGACTATGCTCTTGTGCATTTACATTTTGAGAAGTAAAACTTAATAATGCACCTAAAACTAAAACAGATGTAAGTTTTGCTTTTTTAGCTTTAATCTTATCTAGAGAAACCGCTAAGTCTTTAAATCTTGTTTTACCAAAAAACATAATACCCATTAAACCTGCATATAACATAAAATAACCAATGTAAGTAATCCAAGTTCCCCATTGATCATGATTAACAGACAGTTTAGTTCCTTGCTCATCAGGATCAAAACCAGCCTGGAAAAAGCGATATCCCTTATGGTCTAAAATATGATTCATAAAAATATCATAATCAAATGGTTTTTCATCTTCAATGGTTACTTTACTCATAAAAGATGCATAGCCTTTTTCTGTGCCCGGATATTTTTCTGCTAAAAAATCATTTAATTTAATACCAAAAGGCAATTGGTATATTTTAGAACCATAAGCCAATCTAAATTCTAAATCACCAACTTTAAAAGGGTCAGCAAACTGCATCATCCCTTTAGAACCTAATAATTTCTTACGCACCGTTTTATCATTTACAGTAACATCTAAGATTAAAGCATCTGCCATATTTTCGGTGCGCTCTTCATCTGGTATACGAATAATTCCGTTTTCCCCCTTCACTAGAGAGTCTGGCATTACAAATTGCATGTCTGCCAATTGATATAAAGAACGTAATTGTAATTTTTGTACGGTATCTTTTTTAACACCACCTTCTAACCTATCTGCCATACGCATAAAAGTTCCTTCAAAAGGAGATTGTATGGTATAGCTAGAGTCTGTTGCTGTAATGTTAATAGCGCCTTTAGTTGGCTTATTTAACGCAAATAAAATGTTATGTATGCTTTGTACAACTCCTTCTTCTAAATAATGATCATGACGACCGCCTGTACTAGATTCTACTATTTTTAGAAAATTTTTACCTTCATCACCAATTATTAAACCTTCTTTAGCACCATCAATAAAACCAGCATAATTTATAGTATACTCTGTTTTATTAAAATTTGTGTGAATTGGTAAGTCAGACATTAAACCTTCTGCCGTAACAAGAATAGGATATTCTTGTTTCTTCTGCATTTTAACACCATCTTTTTCACCATAAACTATAGTAGAAATATAAGTTTTATCAGAATAAAATACATTTTCGGTATCCCCTTCACGTATAGGCATCATTCCTTCAAAACTAATGTACCTTGTTACCAAGGCTCCAATTATGATAAATATCCAAGAAAGGTGCAATAATAATACAGCCCATTTTTCTTTACGTAATAATTTATATTTTGCAATATTACCTATAAAGTTAATTACAAAAAAGGCCATTATAGCCTCGAACCAAACGGTATTGTATATCCAAATTCTTGCTGTATCTGTACTATACCAGCTTTCTATAAATGTCCCTAGAGCCATTGCTGTAGCAAAAGCAATAAATAGAAATGACATTAAACGCGTAGAGAAAAAGAACTTCTTTATTAAATCTATCATCCTTGATAATACTTAGTGAATTTGGTCTGCAAAAATACGTCCTTTTTACGTCTTTTTAGATGTATATAGGCATTAAATGTGTTAATGAAACCATAATATTTAGCAATAAATTAACCTTGGTTATTTCTTGCATTAAAAATATGAATATGTATGTTAGACCCCATATTACGGGCTCTGTTTTTGGCAATGTTTGCATTTTCTCCCTCAAAGAGTTCGTCTATTGTTGCAAACCAGTGGTTAATCCAAATACCAAAGTGCAACTCATTTATAGTGTTGCCTGTATACGCATCTACTTTTTGATGCACAGCAATAGGATTGCCCTTATAGGTACCGCGTTCTATAAATAATTGATTGCTCCAAAATTTAGTTAAATGCTCTAAATGATGATCCCAATCTGTAATTATACCATTAAAAATAGGTCCAAGAGTTTCATCTTTTCTTACTTTAGCATAAAAACTAGAAACTAATAAAAACACATTTTCCTTAGTTGTAAGTTGTAATTTTTCCATTTTTGCAAAGACTTTAATACGTTAGCGCACAATTTAACGTGGTATTCGTTACAAAACTAAGCAACAAAGCCTTAGTAATTAGATAAAAAAAGTATAATTATGAATATAGTTACCCCTTTTAAAAAGTCTGTTTTAGTAACAACTTTATGTATTCTTTTGTTTGTGGTTTTAAGTTGCTCTAGTGATGACAACTCTAAAGATGAAGAAGAAGGACCTAGAGGAAACTGTATAGAAAATGGTGCTTTAACTACTGTTGTTGGTAATCACGGACATGCATTAGATGTTACTAAGCAAGACATAATTAACGGAACAACAAAAACCTATAATTTAGAAGGTTCTGCTGGGCATATGCATATGTTAACAATTACTACTGAGAATTTCACTAGCCTAAAGACTAATAATGCAATTACAATTGCGACAAGCACAAATGCGGGACATGCACACGCTATTACAATTGGTTGTACAGAATAAATAAATTAAACAGATTAGCTTTACTTTTGTGGTATGATTAGCGTAGTAATTATAGGATTAGGAAATATTGGCACTCATTTATATACTGCCTTTAGCAAGCTAGACAATGTAGCTATAACAATGCTTTATAACCGTACGGAAGAAGCCTTGCTCCCTTTTAAAAGTAGCGTAAAAACTACTACAGATAGCAAACAATTACCCGATGCAGATGTATACATTATAGCAACCTCGGATGACAGCATTGCTTTGGTATCTGCACAATTAACACTAGAAAACAAACTAGTTGTGCACACCTCTGGTAGTGTTTCTATTGGAGTTTTAGATGCTAAAAATCGAAAAGGATCTTTTTATCCATTACAAACATTTAGCAAAGGAGCTACCGTAAATTTTAAAGAAATTCCTATTTGTATTGAAGCAGAAAATAAGGCCGATGAAGCTGTACTTCTTCAATTAGCAGAAAATGTTTCTAGTAGTGTACATAAAATATCATCAGAACAAAGGAAGTCCATTCATTTAGCTGCTGTTTTTGTCAATAATTTCAGCAATCATATGTATCAAATTGGACAAGAGATCTGCGAAGAAAACAATGTTCCTTTTTCAATTTTATCGCCCTTAATACAAGAAACTACTGCAAAGCTAAACAAATTATCTCCTTACGAGGCGCAAACAGGACCTGCAAAACGTAACGACATTAGCACAATGCAACGTCATTTAACAGAATTAACAAACAATACGCATAAAGATATATATAGCGTTATAAGCAAATCTATTACCAACTCTTATGGAAAAAAGTTATAAAGAATATTTACACAATGTTACCACTTTTGTTTTTGATGTAGACGGCGTTTTTACAGACGGTTCTGTACTTGTTACAGAACAAGGCGAATTATTACGTAAAATGAATGTTAAAGACGGTTACGCTCTTAAAACAGCGATACAGAAAGGATTTAATGTATGTATTATTTCTGGCGGTACAAGTGAAGGAGTACGTGTTAGATTTAAAAGTTTAGGCGTTAAAGATATTTACTTAGGCGCACATTTAAAATTAGAACCTATAAACGAGTATTTAGCGGCTCATAAAATAGATGTTAAAAACGTATTGTACATGGGCGATGATATGCCAGATGTACCACCAATGCAATTAGTTGGCATGCCTACCTGTCCGCAAGACGCTATCCCAGAAATTAAAGCCGTAAGCAAGTACATTTCTCAAAAAAATGGAGGTAATGGCTGTGTTAGAGATGTTATAGAGCAAGTCCTTAAAGCTCAAGGAAAATGGAATGATAATTACAGTGCCAAAAACGATTAATAATGCTTTCTAAAAAACTAAAATATTACAACATTATTTTGGCTTCTGGATCTCCAAGAAGGCATCAGTTTTTTAAAGAATTAGACATTAATTTTAGGGTTGATGTTAGACCTATTGAAGAGGTTTTTCCTGTTCATTTAAAAGCAGAAGAAATTACAGATTATTTAGCTGCTTTAAAAGCAGAACCTTTTAAGGAATCTCTACAAGAAAATGATATTTTAATTACATCTGACACTATTGTTTGGCACAATAACGAGCAATTAGGAAAACCTAAAGATGCTGTAGACGCTATTGCCATGCTTACCAAATTATCTGACTCTTGGCACCAAGTAGCAACATCTGTCTGTTTTACATCAAAGAATAAACAAATTACAAAAAACCATATTACGAAAGTAAAATTTAAAGCGCTTACTTTAGAAGAGATTACCTATTATGTAGACAACTTTAGCCCACTAGACAAAGCTGGTGCTTATGGTATACAAGAATGGATTGGTTTAATTGCTATTGAAGAAATAATAGGCTCTTACCCTAATGTTGTTGGCTTACCAACGCATTTAGTTTATAAAACTTTGTTAACTATCGCAAATGCATAACATTTTAAGTAATTTTACTTAAAATGTATTTGTTATGAAAAAATTATTAGGATTAAGTATAATTGCTATTGCGTTAGTATGTACTTATGCATGCAAAGAAAAAGTACAAGAACAAGAAAAAACAACTAGCATAGCAGTTGAGCCTACAGAAAACAAAGTTGAAGCAAAGCCAGTGTCTAACGCGTTTAAAAAATACTGGTACAATGGTACAGCAGAAATTACATCTTACAAATTAGAACAAGCAAGATATGGCGAGCTTAGAAGTGGTTCTGCCGTTTTGGTGTACGTTACAGAACCTTTTAGCGCAACTAAACAAGTAAAAGCAGATACCCCAGATAAAACAAATATTCCCGTTTTAAAATTAAATAGCAGTAAAAAGTTTTATACTGGTATTTATCCATATTCTGTTATGTCTAGTACATTTTACCCCGTAGCAGACAACTCTAGTGCTATAAAAATTACAAATTCGGTACAAGAATGGTGCGGACAAGTATTTTCTCAGTTAAACAACAAAGATAAATTTGAAATTTCTTCTTTTTCTTATTTTGAGAGTGAAGGTGACAAAAAATTTAGCTTAGATAAAAACATTTTAGAGAACGATCTATGGGCAAAAATTAGAATAGATCCTACTAGTCTACCAACAGGAGAATTAACTATTATACCTTCTTTTCAATACATTAGATTTTCTCATAACAAGTTAAAGGCATACAAGGCAAATGTTACCAAAACTGCCAAAGAAAATTTAACAATTTATAGTCTAGATTATCCAGAGTTGCAACGCAATTTAAGTATTACATTTACCACTGCTTTTCCGCACACTATAGAAAGCTTTACAGAGACACATAAAAGTGGTTTTGGAGCTACTATTAAAATGCTAACAACAAAAGCAACATTAAATAAAAGAATAAATACTGCCTATTGGCAACAAAACGGCAATAAAGACTTACATTTTAGAGATAGTTTAGGATTATGAAACATTTTATAGACACGCATGAAAATCAGCTTATTAATACTTTAATTTGCCTTTGCGCCTTTATTATTATACGTTTTCTTATTGCAAAAGCAATTCGTAAAATTGGACGAATAAGTGATATAAATAAAGTACGCACCAAGTTAATTATTAGGTATGTAACTATTTTATTGATGTTTATATGTTTTGGAACCCTAGTGTACATTTGGCAAGTTAATTTTGAAGATTTAGGTATTATATTTTCATCTGTTTTTGCTGTATTAGGGGTTGCCCTATTTGCTTCTTGGTCTATTTTAAGTAATATTACTGCTGGTGTTATTTTATTTTTCTCTTTTCCATTTAAAATAGGAGATCGTATAAAAATATTAGACGGCGATTTTGCGGAAGAAGTAGATATTTTAGATATCAAAGCATATCATATTTATCTAAAAAAAGACAATGGTGAGTTACTTACCTATCCTAACAATTTACTATTGCAAAAAGGAGTAGTAATTATTAATAAAGAAGATAACGACGAAACTACTGAAGGAGATTACATCTAAATAGTTATTATATGAAAAGGAAAAATAGACGCAACGTAAATCCGTATTCAGATAAGAACACTTTTAATATTGAAGATTTTTTAGTTAACTCATCTTTAATAAATTACTCCAAAGACAGCTATAACTTGCTTAAAGGAGAGGATTTAAAAGAAATAGATATTACAAAAAATACTTCTGTAATATCGTGGTTAAACATTTATGGTTTTCAGCATTCGCAGGCCGTGCGTAAAATAATTGCTGATAATAATATGGATGAGTTTTTAATTAACTTAGTCATAGACAACAATCATAGAAATAAGGTTATAGAGTTAGATGACTGTTTTTTTCTAACCTTAAAATCGCCCTATTACTCGGCAGAAAGCAATGAAACCAAGTTTGAGCAGATGGTTTTTGTTGTTGGTGAAACTTATGTTTGGAGCATACAAGAGGTAGAAGGCGACCATTTTCAGCATTTAAGAGAGCGTATAGAAAAAAACTTAGGTATTATTAGAAAAAAAGGTGCAGATTACTTGTTTTACCTTTTAATGGAAGCTATTATAGACAACTACTATATTGCTTATGACAAGCTTACGGAGGCAAATATTGGTTTAGATAATTTAAATGATACCAAGCCAACACCAGAGTTTGCAATAAAAGTTGAAAATAATAAAAGACAGTTAAATCAAATTAAGAGAATGACGATTAGCATTAAAGACGCTATAAATCAACTTGAAAATATTGACTGTTTTGATTTTGATATTAAATATTTTATAGAAATAAAAGAACAAATTGGTTTAATGAGTGATGAAATTGACTTTAATCTTAGTCAACTCGAGAGTTCTTTAAACCTAATGTTTAGCATACAAAACCACAGACTAAATGAGGTTATGAAAACCTTAACTATATTTTCAGTAATTTTTATACCACTTACTTTTTTGGCTGGTATTTATGGTATGAATTTTAAAAATATGCCAGAATTACATACAGATGATGGTTATTTTATACTTTTAGGTGTAATGGTTTTAGTCTCTTTGGTATCAATATTTTTCATCAATAGAAAAAAATGGTTTTAATAATTCTTCATCAAAATTAAAAAATGTTAATAACCCTTTTAAAAACGTTGTTAAAGAACCTTTAAAATTAACTTTCTAAAGCGCAGAACTTGTTATATTTGAGCATCAACCAAAATTAACATTTATGCGCCATCTATTGGTATCATGCGTAATTTTTACATTATGCATCAATTTAGGAATTTCACAAGCTCCTAAAAAAAGTTCATCTTCAGAAATATATCATTCTTTAGAAAAGTTAAACTTCTTAGGATCTGCTTTATACATAGCAGCACATCCAGATGATGAAAACACTAGGTTAATATCTTACCTATCTAACAATGTAAAAGCAAAAACAGCGTATTTGTCATTAACTCGTGGAGACGGAGGGCAAAATCTAATTGGACCAGAAATTAGAGAGCAATTAGGCGTTTTACGTACACAAGAATTACTTGGTGCCCGTAGTAAAGATGGCGGCGAACAATTTTTTTCTAGAGCAAATGACTTTGGATACTCTAAACATCCAGACGAAACTTTAGCAATTTGGAACAAAAAAGAGGTTTTAGGAGACGTTGTACAAATAATTAGACAATTTAAACCAGATGTAATTATAAACAGGTTTGACCATAAAAACCCTGGGTCTACACACGGTCACCACACAACTTCTGCAATGTTAAGTGTAGAGGCTTTTGACTTGGTTAATGATCCAAAAGCATATCCAGAACAATTAAAAACAACAGACACTTGGCAACCACAGCGTTTATTTTTTAATACATCTTGGTGGTTTTACGGCAGCGAAGAAGCGTTTGACAAAGCAGATAAGAGTAAATTATTAAAATTAGATGTTGGTGTTTTTTATCCAATGTTAGGTGTATCTAACAACGAAATTGCATCACTGGCTAGTAGTCAGCATTTGTGCCAAGGTTTTGGCCGTATTTCTACTAGAGGTAGCCAGGACGAATATATTGAGCTTCTAAAAGGTGATATGCCTAAGAATGAAGATATTTTTGAAGGAATAAATACAACTTGGTCTAGAATTGATGGTGGCGTCGCTGTTGGGAAAATCTTAAATAAAATTGAAGAAAATTTCAATTTTAAAAACCCTACAACACACTTACCAGAACTAATAGAAGCATATAAATTATTACAAAAATCTACAGATACACATTGGAAAACCATAAAATCTGAAGAGCTTAAAAATATAATTTCTGCTGTTGCTGGTTTGTATTTAGAAGCAAATGCTGATAAAACAAATAGCACTCCAAATGGTGAATTTAAAGTTTCTATAGAGGCGTTAAATAGAAGTATTGCAGACATTACACTAAAATCTGTGCGTATTGGCACTACTACCCTATCTCCTAATGTTGCACTAAAAAATAATGCTAAAGAAAATTTAACTTTAGACATTACGGTACCAAAAAATACAAGTTACACTAGTCCCTACTGGTTAATGGAAAAAGGAACTTTAGGCATGTATACTGTGAATGACAAAACATTAATTGGCAAGCCAGAAACACCAAGGGCATTTCATGCAGATTTTGAGCTTAGCATAAATAACTACAGCTTAACCATTACAAAGCCAGTTGTATTTCACTACTCAGAACCAGATAAAGGGGAGCTATATAGACCTTTTGAAGTTTTGCCAGAGGCCAGTGCTAGTATAAAAGATAAAGTCATTATTTTTTCTGATGGCTCTGCTAAAGAAATACCTGTTACCATAAAGGCGTTAACAGATACTATTACAGGAGAACTAGAATTGTGTTTTTCTAAAGGATGGAAAGTTAGCAATGCAAAACAAGCTTTTACTATTGACAAAAGAGGTGACACAAAAACGTTTATGTTTACTGTAACTCCTCCTACGTACGAGGCGGAAAGTTCTATCTCTCCCCTTATAAAAATTAACGGCAAAGAGCTTAGTAAAGAGTTAGTTGTTATTTCTTATGATCATATTCCAACACAATCTGTTTTATTGCCTTCTGAAGCTAAAGTTGTACGCTTAGACATTAAAAAAACAGGAAAAAACATTGGTTATATTGCAGGCGCTGGTGATAAAATCCCAGAAAGTTTAGAACAAATTGGCTACTCTGTTTCTACGATAGATCCTGACAACATAAACACAGAATCTTTAAAAGATTTTGACGCTATAGTTGTTGGTATCAGGGCTTATAATGTAGTAAATCAATTAAAATTTAAGCAACACTTTCTATTAGATTACGTAAAAAACGGAGGTAATTTAGTGATCCAATACAACACAGCTGGTCGCGGAAGTCTAGGAGTAGATAACCTTTCTCCTTATACTCTAGAGCTTTCTAGAGATAGAGTTACAGACGAGAATGCAATCGTGAGTATTTTAGCAAAAAAGCATTCTGTACTAAACACACCCAACAAAATAGAAGCTAAAGACTTTAACAACTGGGTACAAGAGCGCGGTTTATATTTCCCTAATAAATGGGGAAAAGAGTTTACTCCTATTTTAGCAATGGCAGATAAAGGCGAAACAGCAAAAGAAGGTAGTATTTTAATTGCTCCTTATGGAAAAGGAAACTATGTATATACTGGGATAAGCTTTTTTAGAGAATTACCAGCAGGTGTTCCTGGAGCTTATAAATTGTTTGCAAATTTATTATCATTACCTAAAAACAACTAAAATACTATGGAAGATAAATTTATTTGGAAAAAAGAATATTCCTGGGTACTACTTTTAAATTTAGGGTATGGAGTTTTATTTTTTGTACTAATGGAAATTTTCAATTAGTATGGCTACAATAGATTGGTGTTTACTTATAGGAACGTTACTTTTTATTGTAGGGTTTGGCGTATACAAAACAAAAGGAAGTAAAAATGTAAACGATTATGTTTTAGGAGGTAATCAGTCCAAATGGTGGACAATTGGACTATCTGTAATGGCTACCCAAGCCAGTGCTATTACATTTTTATCTACACCAGGACAAGCATACCACGATGGTATGGGATTTGTTCAGTTTTACTTTGGACTACCCCTAGCAATGGTAGTTATATGTATGGTTTTTGTACCATTATATCACAGATTAAAAGTATATACTGCATACGAATTTCTAGAAAATAGATTTGATGTTAAAACAAGAACGCTAGCAGCTTTCTTATTCTTAATTCAGCGTGGTTTAGCTGCTGGTATTACAATTTATGCTCCGTCTATTATACTATCTGCAGTACTTGGCTGGGATTTAAGGATCTTAAATATTTTAATTGGTATTCTAGTAATTATCTATACTGTTTCTGGAGGTACAAAAGCAGTAAGTGTTACCCAAAAACAACAGATGTTTATTATAATGCTGGGGATGTTTGTTGCATTTTACTTTATTTTAGATTACTTACCAGATGATATTACTTTTAGCAAAGCTTTAAAAGTTGCCAGCGCTAGTGATAAATTAAACATTTTAGATTTTAGTTTTAATACGCAAAGCAGGTATACTGTTTGGAGCGGTATAACAGGTGGGTTTTTCCTATTTATGTCTTATTTTGGAACAGACCAGAGTCAAGTTCAGCGTTACCTATCTGGTAAATCTGTAAGAGAGAGTCAACTTGGTTTAATTTTTAATGGTATTTTAAAAATACCAATGCAATTCTTTATTTTATTGGTTGGTGTTATGGTTTTTGTTTTTTATCAATACAACACATCACCTTTAAACTTTAATCCGGCAGCAACTTCTAAGGTAACAAACTCTGTTTACGCCGAAGATTATAATTTATTAGTAAAAGAGCATAAAGTAATTAGTGATAAAAAAATTATAGCCCAAAATAATTTATCTATTGCATTGGACAAAAATGACTTTAACTCACAAGAAGCCGCTAAAAAAGAAATTGTTGCTTTAAATGCTCAAGAAAAACTAGGTAGAGATGCTGCAAAAAGTTTAATAAAACAGGCAGATAAAGAGGTAGAAACCAATGATACGGATTATGTATTTATTCATTTTATACTAAACTATTTACCGCAAGGAATTATAGGTTTACTGTTAGCAGTTATTTTATCTGCAGCCATGTCTTCTACAGCGTCAGAACTAAATGCCTTAGGAACAATTACCGCCTTAGACATCTATAAAAGAAGTATTAAACAAGGTAAGTCTGAAGAGCACTATCTAAAAGCATCTAAGGTACTTACTTTAGTTTGGGGTATTATTGCCATACTAATTGCCTGTGTAGCTAGTTTATTTGATAATTTAATACAATTGGTAAATATTATTGGATCTATATTTTACGGTAATGTCCTTGGTATATTCTTGCTCGCTTTCTTTTTTAAATATGTAAAAGGAAATGCAGTATTTGTAGCTGCTATAATTACCCAAGTTATAGTTATTGTTGGTTGGTGGTTAGACTGGATGTCTTACCTATGGTTAAATGCTTTTGGTTGCATACTTGTAATTGCAATTGCTGTACTATTAGAAAGCTTTGACAGAATGATGCGAAGCGACAATGAAAACAATGTTGAAACAATACAATAGAAATCATAAAAAAACCCGTAAAACTAAAAGCTTTACGGGTTTTTAAATTATATAGATCAAAAATTACTTTGCTCCCCACTCTTTTAAAGAGTCTTCATTCATTTTAACGTAATCTGCATTTTTAGCTTCCTTAGAACCAGCTAAAGATTTTTTAGCAGTCTCTATAGCTTTTTTCTTATCTCCAGCTTTAGCATAGATCAAAGACAATTGTCTTAATTGGTAAAAAGCAGGCTTATCCATCATACTCATTGCTTTTTCCATCCAAGTTTTAGCCTGGTTAATATCTTTACCCTCTGCAGAATAGTAAACAGCAGATGCATAGTAGTCTTGTGCAGACGGGCCATTCATAGACTTCGTAATAGCAGCAGTTACTTTTTTGTCTGTTGGTACTTCAAACTTAGCACCTACATAAACATCTTCCCATAAAATACCCAACACAGCAGAACCAGAAGTTAAATCGTCAAAAGTCATTGTAAACGTTTCAATTTTCATTGGCATTTTTACAACATCAGCTTTAATGGTTGCAGCAACTTTAGACTCATCCCAAGCTGCTGGAGTTCCCCAGTTATTTGTATCAGCATAAAAAACAACTTCCCAAGAAGTAGCTCCCGGCTTTGTAAAAACAGCGTAAGAACCAGCTTTTACTTCTTTACCTCCAATAGTAACAGCGTCACTAAATGTAATTATTGTGTTCTTATTAGCTCCTGTTCTCCATAATTTATCAAAAGGTACTAAGTTTCCAAAAACTTCTCTACCTCGAGCAGATGGTCTAGAGTATTCTAATGTTACGTCTGTTAAGCCAACTTTCTGTTCCATTTTGGTAAACGGACTTGGTTGTGGCGTTTCAATTTGTGCTTGTACTCCCGTTAAGGCAAACACAGCAATTAATACTAATGTAATTTTTTTCATTTTATATAATAGTTTATTAAGTTTCCTCAAAATTACGGCACAGCCAAGTCTTTAAATGTTAAAGAAAACTTAAAATTTAAGATGTAAGAAATACAGTAAAAGAAAATTTTATTTAATTTCGGTAAGTTTAAAAATACTTGCAGAAACACCTAATTTTAAAAAGGATTCGGAAGAAATGTAATACGTATTATTCTCTAAATTGGTAACCCCTTCTATTTGAGCAAATCCAATATCTAAAGGTGTTTTTTTAACAGAACCAGAAAATAAATTAGCATCTGTAAAACCAGTAACTTCCACAGCAAAAGGCAACATAAACATATTATAACCTACGAGAACAACTTTGTCTGTTTTAGTATTATAATTGGCTCCTGTAACCATACCGTTAGTTTTATAATTGCCAACGCTTACCGCTGTATAACTGCCTTCTTTTTTTGGTATTTTATAGGCACTGGTCCCATTACCCTGCCATTGTTTAGTTAAAACAAATAAATCATCTCCTTTACTAAACAATGCTTCTGCATCAAAATTACTCCTACTTTTTCTGGCGTATGAGCCTTGATCTGGATATGTATAATATATCTTCTCTGCCGTTACTTTATCTGAAGCATTTATATCTTTTTTAGAAATTTTATAAATACAAAGATCTTTTCTGTCTCCATTATAATTACCAAAATCTGCAACGTAGATAAAATGTTGATCTTGTGTAATATCTTCCCAGTCAGTATTTTTTGCATTGGAAACAACAACTTTTCTAGTTACTTTAAATGTATTTTTATCTAAAAAATATAACGTTGGTGTATTACCAGAATCATTGTGCGTAATTAACTCGCCGTTATAATACAACAACCCAGATGACTCTGATACAACCTCAGGCAGAGCCCCTACAAGTTTACCTGTAAGTTGCGAACATATAGCACCCATAACAACCGCTGAAGTATATAAAATTACTAATTTAAATTTCATTATTGTTTTATAAAAAATTATAAGACTTACAAAATTACTTCTTATTCCCTAGATAACCACAAATTTTAAGTAAACCCTAACATAATAGGGGTTTTAAACACAGTACAACCATTATAATTTTATTTTGTCTAATATTTAACACAAATAGTTAGACATTTTTATATCTTTGTTGAACAGACACCCACAATTATGGCAAAAAAAAAGAATATAACAGCAGATGACATTGTTAGTTTTTATATGGATTTTGTATTAGAAAACGAAAAAGAACCCTCTTCTATTTATAAATTTAGTAAGACTAATAACTTTGAAGAATCTATATTTTACAAATATTTTAATTCTTTTGAAACATTAGAGAAGCATATATTTAATGCCTTTTTTAATCATACTTTAAAAGTACTAGAAGCAGATGAAGCTTATGCTACTTATGACAATAGAACAAAGCTTTTAAGTTTTTACTATACTTTTTTTGAGATGTTAACGGCAAATAGAAGCTACGTTGTTTATGCACTTAATAGGCACAAAAACAAGCTAAAATCTGTTAGTATGTTGGCCAAACTGAAAGAAAGCTTTGGGCATTACATTTCTAGTCTAGACATAAAGACAATAGATCTAAAACAAGAAAAACTAGAAAAAATTCAGCATAAGACAATTAGGGAATCTGGTTGGATACAACTAATTATAACTTTAAAATTTTGGTTAGATGACACTTCATCTTCATTTGAAAAGACAGACATTTTTATTGAAAAAAGCGTAAACACTACGTTTGATTTGTTAGACACAAAACCACTACAGAGTATTATAGATTTAGGGAAGTTTATATACAAAGAAAAAATTAATATGAATATATAGCCTATGAAAACGCTAGACAAGATTCCTACTTCTAAAATACAACGTGCAAGTAAATTAGTTACTACAGGAGCAAAAGTTGGTGTTAATTATCTTAAATATTACGGAGATAAATTAACAAAGTCAGAAACAGAGGCAAAAGATCGTTTAAATAAAAATAATGCAGAAGATATATACGACAGTCTTAAGGAATTAAAAGGAAGTGCTTTAAAGGTTGCACAGATGCTTAGTATGGAAAAAAGTATATTACCACAGGCTTATGTAGAAAAATTTTCTTTAGCTCAGTTTTCTGTTCCACCATTATCTGCTCCATTAGTACAAAAAACGTTTAAAAAATATTTTGGAAAATCTCCTAACGAGATTTTTGATACATTTAATTTAAACTCCGTTAATGCTGCTAGTATAGGACAAGTACATTATGCTGAGTTAGATTCTAGAAAACTAGCAGTAAAAATACAATATCCAGGAGTTGCAGATAGTATTTCTACAGATTTAGCTATGGTAAAACCTATCGCTATTAAAATGTTTAACATAAAGGGCAAAGACTCTGATAAATATTTTACTGAGGTAGAAAACAAGCTAATAGAAGAAACCAATTATTTATTGGAAATGAAGCAAAGTAAGGCTATGGTTTCTGCTTGTAAACACATACCAAACCTTAAGTTTCCTAAGTATTATGAAGATTTATCGTCTGAACGTATTATTACTATGGATTGGATGGTAGGTGAGCATTTAAGTGAATTTACGGCATACAATAAAGACCAAGTAAAGGCAGATAAAATAGGGCAAGCACTATGGGACTTTTATATGTACCAAATGCACGTGTTACGTAAAGTACATGCAGATCCACATCCTGGAAATTTTCTAATTTCTAAAGAGGCAGAATTAATTGCACTAGATTTTGGATGTATAAAAGAGGTTCCTAATAGTTTTTATGTACCTTATTTTGAGCTTGCCAAACCAGAGGTTATTAATAACCCTGTTTTATTCTCTCAAAAAATGCACGAATTAGAAATTTTAAAAGAAGAGGATACCAAAGAAGAAACTGAATTTTTCTCAGCTCTTTTTTACGAAATGTTAAGTCTGTTTACCAAACCTTTTCATGAAGAAACGTTTGATTTCTCCGATCCTGTATTTTTTAATCAGATAGCAGAACTAGGAGAAAAATATAGTAAAAGCGCAGAATTACGCAAAATGAATGGCAACAGGGGTTCTAAACATTTTATATACATAAACAGAACTTTTTTTGGCCTTTATAATTTAATGTTTGACCTAAAATCCAAAGACATTAAGATTAATAATTATTTAGCCCTTTAAAAGAATGATATCGTATTCTAAACAAAACATAGAAGAGCTAGAACACCTGTTTAAAATTAATTTAATAAACAGCGCTACGGGCTATAAGTCTGCCAATTTAATTGGTACTAAATCTCTTAACGGACAAGAGAATATAGCTGTTTTTAGTTCTGTTATTCATTTAGGATCTAGTCCTGCCTTGTTTGGCTTTATATGCAGACCTACGACAGTCCCAAGACATACCTACAAAAACATAGTAGAGACAAAAACATATACTATAAACCATATACATTTAGATATTATAGAAGACGCGCACCATACATCTGCTAAGTACCCTGAAGATGTATCAGAATTTTCTAAAACGAATCTAGAGCCCCAATATAAGAACAATTGTTATGCTCCTTTTCTAAAAGGTGCACCAGTACAACTAGAGTTAAAATTTGTAGAAGAAATACCTATTAAAGCTAACGGAACCATTATGGTTATTGGCGAAATAGTTAACTTACATGTAAACAAAGAGTTATTACAAAAAGATGGATTAATAGATTTATCTAAAGGAAATGTAGCCGCAATTAATGGATTAGACACCTATGCTGTAGCAAATAAAAACAAAAGGTTTACATACCAAAGACCTAAATAAATAATATGAAAATTCTAGTAACAGGTACAACAGGTTATATTGGCAAAAGACTAGTGCCTCTTTTAATTGAAGAGGGCCACACTGTTGTATGCGTGGTTAGAGATAAATTAAGAGCAGAAGAATGGTATAAAGAAGAACCTCTTATAACTGTTGTAGAGGCAGATTTTTTACAAGAAAATACGTTGCATACAATACCAAAAGATATAGATATAGCATATTATTTAATACACTCTATGTCTAACTCCTCTACTAATTTTAAATCTTTAGAGGAGCAATGCGCTATTAACTTTAAAAGATATATTGAAGAAACAGCAACAAAGCAGGTTATATATTTAAGCGGAATTACAAATGACCCTAAGTTGTCTATGCATTTGTCTTCTAGAAAATTAGTAGAAGAAACGTTAGCTTCTAATGTATATGCATTAACAACATTTAGAGCAGGTATAATTGTTGGTTCTGGAAGTTCTTCTTTTGAAATTATTAGAGATTTGGTAGAAAAACTACCTATAATGGTTGCCCCAAAATGGCTAGATACAAAAACACAACCTCTAGCAGTTAGAGATGTTTTATTGTTTTTGTCCAAAGCAATTGGCAAGGAGGAATTATACAATAAAGGAATAGATATTTTTGGTCCCAACGTACTTACATACAAACAAATGTTATTACAATTTGCTAAAGTAAGAGGCTTAAAGAGACGTATAATTACGGTTCCTGTAATGACACCTAAATTATCATCATACTGGTTGTACTTTGTAACATCTACATCTTATAAACTAGCATCTACTCTAGTAAAAAGTATGGGGGTAGAAATCATAGGCAAACCAAGTGCTATTAATTCTATTTTAAACATAGAACCAATTAGCTACAAAGCTGCCGTAGAATTGGCCTTCGAAAAAATAGAACAAAACAGTATTGTTTCTAGCTGGAAAGATTCTCTTATAAGTAGTGGTCGACTTAAAGGAAATTTACACAAATACATAAATGTGCCTAAATATGGTTGCTTTACAGACTATAAAGAACGTAAGGTTACAGATAAAAAGAAGACTATTAATAAGATTTGGGCTATTGGTGGATCTACAGGATGGTATTATGCTACTATTTTATGGAAATTTAGAGGCTATTTAGACAAGTTATTTGGTGGTATTGGTCTGCGTAGAGGAAGAACTAGTACAACAGATTTAAGTGCTGGTGATGCCTTAGATTTTTGGCGTGTTATTTATGCTGATAAAGAACAACAAAAATTGTTACTATATGCGGAAATGAAGTTACCCGGAGAGGCTTGGCTTGAGTTTAAAATTGAAGACAATATACTTAAACAAACAGCCACTTTTAGACCTAGAGGCTTAGGAGGTCGATTATATTGGTATAGCGTATTGCCTTTTCATATATTTATTTTTAACGGAATGATTAACAAATTAGCCACATAGAATATGACCTTAACTATAGAACAAATAGATCGTGTAATAGAAATGGCCTGGGAAGACAGAACCACTTTCGATGCTATAGAACATCAATTTGGATTGTCAGAAAAAGAGGTAATAACGGTAATGCGACAAGAAATGAAACCTAGTAGTTTTAAAATGTGGCGAAAACGTGTACAAGGACGTAAAACAAAGCACGCAAAACTAAGAACTTTTATAAGCGGAAGATTTAAATGTAGTAGACAAAAACAAATAACTAATAACACTATAAGCAAAAGATATTAAAGAAGTTATTTTTTTTAAAAAAATAGTGCTTTATTGCTAAAATTACTATATATTATAATGAGTTTAGATACAGTAGAAATAACAAACATAAAAAATAGCGTATCTGCAGAAGATATTGGTGACGACCATTTATACACAGGATTAAATACTCCTATTAAAAAAAATGCTTTTGCTCTAAGTGATGAGCAAAAAAAGGAAAAAATAGAAGTGTTATTTGGTGAAATAATGGATGTTATGGGCTTAGACCTAACTGACGATTCTTTACAAGGAACACCAAAACGTGTTGCCAAAATGTATATTGATGAAATTTTTTCTGGTTTAAATCCCATAAATAAGCCTAAAATTGCTTTATTTGAAAATAAATACCAATATAATCAGATTCTCGTAGAGAAAAACATTACATTTTACTCTAATTGCGAGCATCATTTTGTGCCAATTATAGGAAAAGCACACGTTGCTTATAAATCGTCTGGAAAAGTAATAGGATTGTCTAAACTTAACCGAATAGTACAATACTATGCAAAAAGACCACAAGTTCAAGAACGCTTAACAAACCAAATTGGTGTTGAGCTTCAAAAAATATTAAAAACAGAAGATGTTGCTGTAATAATAGATGCAAAACATTTATGTGTTGCATCTAGAGGTATTAAAGATGATGCCTCTACCACAATTACATCTTTTTACGGCGGAGAATTTAATAGTTCCGCAAAAATAACAGAAATACAAAACTATTTAAAACACTAAGAGTATGGAGATTATAGATAAAGCATTAGAATTTGAGAAAAGAAAAATGAAGTCGCTTTCTAACAGTGAGAGAGTTGAAATTTCTCGTGAGGCTAAAGCTCTTATTCTTGAGCTTAACCAATTGTACAAAGAAAACAAAGACGAAGAGATAATGGATTTAATGAAACGTCTTACAGTAATAAAGCGTAAGGTTGAGAAAAGATTAAATATGCAGCCGCTACCATAGCATTATTTCAGTAAAACATTTAAGAATAACCTATATAATTGGCAAATTACACTTGTCCAACTAGACATTCTTTGCCTAATTTTAAATAAAAACTAATGAAAACTACAGTTATTATTGGTGGCAGCAAAGGAATTGGTTTTGCCATTACAAAAGAGCTATTAGCAACAAATAAAGTTATTGTTATTAGTAGAACAGTACCAGATTTAGAACATACAAATCTAACGCATCATACATGCGATGTGCTTAAAGATGAATTACCAGAAATAGATTGTATAGATGGATTAGTATATTGCCCCGGTAGTATTAACCTTAAACCAATTACAAGACTCAGTATTGAGGATTTTAAAGAAGATTTTGAAATTAATGTAATTGGTGCAGTTAAAACAATTAAACATTATTTAAATGCTGTAAAAAAAGGCACTAACCCATCTATAGTTCTATTTAGTACAGTAGCCACAAAACTAGGAATGCCTTATCACGCAAGTATTGCAACTGCCAAAGCCGGTGTAGAAGGACTTGTTAAATCTTTAGGAGCAGAACTAGCGCCAAACGTACGTATTAATGCAATTGCACCAACTGTTACAAATACCGATCTAGCAGCAAAACTTTTACGCAACGAGAAAATGATAGAAAACATTAGAGAGAGACACCCTCTAAAACGTTTTTTAGACCCTACTGATGTAGCACATATGGCTAGTTTTTTACTAGGTGATAAGACATTAAGTATGTCTGGCCAAATACTAGAAGTAGATTGCGGTATTGTGAGCTTTAAACTATAGAATGAAAAAAATAATTATGCTTTCACTTATTACTATATTTTCAGCCTGTTCTACCAAATCTAAATCAGAACCAAAGGCTAGTATTTACGATATAAAAGTATACAGTTTAGATGGTAACGCTATTAATTTAGCCGATTTTAAAGGAAAAAAAATACTATTTGTAAATGTAGCCTCTAAATGTGGCTTTACAGGACAATATGAGGGTTTACAAGAATTGTATAATACGTACCAAAACAATCTAATGATTATTGGTCTTCCTTGTAATCAATTTGGAAGTCAAGAATCTGGATCTGAAGAAGAAATAAAAACGTTTTGTCAACTAAATTACGGTGTCACTTTTTTAATGACCGAAAAAATAAACGTTAAAGGAGAAGACCAGCATCCACTGTACGCATGGTTAACACAAAAAGAACTTAACGGAAGTACAACAACATCTGTAAAATGGAATTTTCAAAAATACTTAATAGATGAAGACGGTCGTTTTATAGACTACTACTACTCTACTACGAGTCCTTTAAGCACTAAAATAACAAAACACTTAAGCAAGTAAATTATGTTTGGTCTATTTAAAAAAAAATCCCCTATAACTAAATTACAAAAACAATACGAGCAACTAATGAAAGAGTATCACGCTCTTTCTACAAGCAACCGTAGCGCTAGTGATGCTAAATTTGCAGAAGCCGAGGCTATACAAGACAAAATAGTAGAACTAATGAAAAATACTAATGAAACTAGCTAAGTACATCATCCTGTTTCTAATTTTAAATTTTAGTGCCTTAGCATTAGGAATTTTACTTATGGATAACGGAGCACAATCTACTTGGTACCTAAACTTAAACAAAGCACCTTGGACGCCTCCAGGCTGGGTTTTTGGTGCTGCTTGGACTACCATAATGATATGTTTTGCCATTTACTTAGGCTACTTAGCAAAAGCTAGTAATAGCCTTAAGTTTATGATTATATACGCTGTACAGTGGTTTTTAAACGTAGGTTGGAATTTTGCTTTTTTTAATCAACATAATATTAAAATAGGTCTTGTTATTATTACGTCTTTAACTTTTGTTCTTATATATATAATTAATAAGTACAACAACAAATCCAAAGCAAAATCGCTGCTATTAGTGCCTTATATAATTTGGCTCTGTATTGCTACCTCATTAAATGCCTATATTTTAATATATAACTAGTATGAAAATTTATACCTTACACGAGAAGCAAAAATTACCAATTAGTTTGGAAACTGCTTGGGAATTTTTATCTAAACCAGAAAATTTAAAAACAATCACCCCTGATTATATGGGATTTATTATTTTATCTGGTGCAGATAGACCTATGTATCAAGGACAAATTATACAATATATAGTTACCCCTGTCTTAGGTATAAAAACAAAATGGGTTACAGAAATTACGCATATGGTGCGCAATGAATATTTTGTAGACGAGCAACGCTTTGGACCATATGCACTTTGGCATCACAAACATTTTATTAAAGAAATAGATGGTGGGGTAGAAATGGAAGACATTATAGACTATAAAGTTCCTTTCGGAATTTTAGGTCAGCTTATGCATCCTATTTTAGTTAAACCAAAATTAGAAGAAATTTTCAATCATAGAAAAAAGAAACTAAATGAACTATTTGGAGTCTACAAATAATAGGCTCAAACTATAGATTTTTAAACATAAGTTACATAATAAAAGATATAGTTTTAAGACAACTCTTATAATGTAATCTTATTTATCCTATTTTTTAATTAGAAATTGACTAATACCTCAATCAAAATGATAGATATATTAAGACTTATGTTTGAATTTTCGGCTGTAATTGTTTTTTGCTTATTACAGTTTATTATATACCCTTCCCTAACATACTATTCCAGAGAAGAATTACTAAAATGGTACCACACAGGAAGAGACAGAATATTCTTGTTTGCACTTATTTTAGCTCCTGGACACTTAATTACTTCTGTTTTACAACTGATAGACAGACAAAATTCATATACAATTATAAGCATACTTGTTATTCTGTTTATGTGGATACAACACATCACAATTATAGAACCAAAACACGGTAAAATAATAGCTGGTTTAGATTCGTCAGAAAGTATCAAAAAGTTTATATCAAAACAAAACCTAATAAGAATAATATTAGTATCATTCTTATTAGGTTGGACAATTTATAATACTTCAAAAAGTACTACTATGTGGTTAGGAAATAACTAACTACATTCTTATTATTTTTGCTCCAATAGCTCTTAGACGTTCATCAATATTTTCGTAACCTCTATCTATTTGTTCTATATTATGTATGGTAGATGTTCCTTTTGCAGATAAAGCTGCAATTAATAAAGATACACCTGCTCTAATATCTGGAGACACCATTGTTGTAGCCTTTAAAGTAGACTTAAAATCGTGGCCTATAACTGTTGCTCTATGTGGATCGCAAAGAATAACTTTAGCTCCCATATCTAATAATTTGTCTACAAAAAACAAACGGCTTTCAAACATTTTTTGATGTATTAAAACCTCTCCTTTTGCCTGCGTAGCAACTACCAAAATAATACTCAATAAATCTGGAGTTAAGCCCGGCCAAGGTGCATCTGAAATCGTTAAAATAGAACCGTCAATATAGTTTTGAATTTCATAACCATCTTTATGTTCTGGTATATAAATATCATCTCCTCTGCGTTCTAATGTAATACCCAATTTTCTAAAAACTGACGGTATCTGCCCTAGATCATCCCAACTTACGTTTTTAATCGTAAGTTCACTTTTTGTCATTGCAGCTAAGCCAATCCAACTACCAATTTCTATCATATCTGGTAGCATTCTGTGTTCTGTACCACCAAGAGCATCTACACCTTCTATAGTTAAAAGATTAGATCCTACACCGGTAATTTTAGCACCCATGCGATTTAGCATTTTACATAACTGTTGTAAGTATGGCTCACAAGCAGCATTATAAATAGTAGTTGTGCCTTCTGCTAAAACAGCGGCCATTACTATATTTGCCGTACCAGTTACAGAGGCCTCATCTAAAAGCATATACGTGCCTTTTAGTTTCTTAGCTTCTACTCCGTAAAAATATTCTTCTTTGTTGTATCTAAATTTTGCACCTAGATTAATAAAACCTTCAAAATGTGTATCTAATCTACGACGGCCAATTTTATCTCCGCCTGGTTTTGGTATATAACCTTTACCAAAACGTGCCAATAAAGGACCAACTAGCATTATAGATCCACGTAATCCACGACCATCTTCTTTAAATTGGTCAGACTGTAAGTAATCTAAGTTTACATCATCTGCTTTAAAGGTATAAGACCCTTTACCTCTTTTTTGAATTTTTACACCCAAATCTTCTAGTAGTGCTATCAGCTTATTAACATCTACAATGTCTGGTATGTTATTAATTTGTACTTCTTCAGGTGTTAATAACACTGCACAAAGTATCTGTAAAGCTTCATTTTTAGCTCCTTGCGGAGTAATATCTCCTTGTAGACGGTGACCGCCCTCAATTTTAAATGTCCCCATTTAAGATTTTATTATTTAGTACCGTTTTTTACCACGGTTATTATTGTTACTTCTTTGGTTGCTTTTTGCGTTGGTATATCTAGCATTAGACTTTGCTATTTTATTCTTTAAGAATTGCCCGCTTTCTGTTAACGTTTCTTCTTTTTTAGCTAAATCTATTCTTCCGTCGCTTAAATCGTATAAATGCTTAAATATAGCGCTATCATCTACTACATCTTTATTCCAATTTAGATAGCATTTTTTCATATGATTTGCAATAGCATATTCCAAACCATCTCTCATATCACCTTCTTCCCAGTCTACTGCAACATCAATCATACGTTTTATGTTATTGCCATAAAACCTATATTTTGGAAAATTCTGAGGGTACTCTAGTGGTTCTGGACGCTCTTGCAACATTTCCTTTGTAGTTACAGGAAAAGGAGAATCTACGTCTAATTTAAAATCAGCCATTATAAATAACTGATCCCATAGTTTGTGCTGAAAATCTGGCACATCTCTTAAATGAGGCTGCAAATTACCCATTACGCTAATAATCGCTTTCGCTACTTTATTGCGCTCTTCTACATCATCTATAGATATTGCATAGTCTACCATTTTTTGAAAATGACGACCGTATTCTGGAATAATGAGCTGATCGCGCTCAGTATTATACTCTAAGTTTTCTACTAAATTCAAACTAAAAAGATTTATGCTAATTTATATTCTAAAACGTGAAGTTCTACGTTTATGTTCTGCAAAGTACTAAAATAAATAAAACAAACACCAATTATAGGCGGTTTTATAACGATATAACTCCTTTTATCTTACCTACTTCTATATATTTAGCAATAATAGCATCCGAATCTTTCATACTTACAGTGATAGATACACTTGTATATTTACCATTTTTAGACTTTTTAGACACTATTACAGCACCTGTATTATCAAAAATTTGCTCTATTTTTTTAAACTTTTCTGGATCTGTTGGGATAATAAATTTATAGAGGTAATCAGCTGGCCAAGTGTTACTTAAATCTAACTGCTCTTTTAATCTTGCGTAAAATTCTTCTGGATTATCTGTATTCATACCATTTTTTTTACAAATATAGTGCAATACTGTATTTTACACCACTTTTTATGTAGTTCCTATTTTAGTTATCTTTGCTATATTAAATTAGCGTATTGAAACCAAAAAAGATAGTTATTACAGGAGGTCCTAGTACCGGAAAAACAACAGTTATTAATAAAATTGATGCTTTGGGATACACCTGTCTGCATGAGATTTCTAGAGATGTTACATTGGCTGCCAGAGAAGAAGGTATAACGCAGCTTTTTATAACCAATCCTTTATTATTTAGCGATAGATTATTAGCTGGCCGTTTAGACCAATTTAACACGGCAAATACCTTAGAAAAAGATATTGTTTTTCTAGACCGCGGGGTGCCAGATGTTGTGGCATATTTAAATGGAACGGATATTATGTATGGCGAAAATTACAAGGAAACTTGCAATGCTGCTAAATATGATGTCGTTTTTATTTTTCCACCATGGGAAGAAATACATTCGAACGACAATGAAAGGTATGAGGATTTTGAAGAAGCAAAACGCATTCACCAATTATTAGATCAAACCTACAAAGACTATGGCTACACCCCTATTATAGTACCAACAGGAACAGTAGAAGAACGTACTAATTTTATATTAGAAACCTTAAACATTAGCTAGTGCAGAAAAGTCCGCAAGATATTTTACAACAATACTGGGGATATGCTAGCTTTAGGGGCTCGCAAGAAAAAATTATAACGACCGTTTTAGAACAAAAAGATGCTTTAGCTTTACTACCAACAGGTGGCGGAAAATCTATTTGCTACCAAATTCCGGCTCTAGTACAAGACGGTATTTGCATCGTAGTCTCGCCCTTAATTGCCCTAATACAAGACCAAGTAGATAGCCTAAAGAAAAAAGGCATTAAAGCCATTGCTCTTACTGGCGGCATTTCTATAGATGAAGTTATAAACCTATTAGACAATTGTGTTTTTGGTAATTATAAATTTCTATATTTATCTCCAGAACGTTTACAACAAGATCTTATTAAGGAGCGTATTTTACAGATGAATGTAAACCTTATTGCTATAGATGAGGCACATTGTATTTCGCAATGGGGAAACGACTTTAGGCCTGCATATCAAAGTTGTGGCATATTAAGAGATATGTTCCCAGCAGTTCCTGTTTTAGCGCTTACTGCCACAGCTACAAAAAAAGTAGCAGAAGATATTATACAGAGTCTTCAATTTAGAGATTCTTTAATTATTAAAGATTCATTCTCTAGAGATAATATTACCTATAAAATTGTTTGGAACGAAGATAAGTTACATCAATTAAAAGAACTTTGCGCGCAAACTGAAAACAGTGCTATTGTTTATGTAAGATCTAGGCGTTTAACAGAGCAAATATCCGCGTATTTAAATAACAATGGGTTTGCAACTACGTTTTTTCACGGCGGTATTTCTAGAAAAGAAAAACAAAATAGACTTACAAATTGGCTTAAAAATAAAAGTAAAATTATTGTAGCTACCAATGCGTTTGGTATGGGTATAGACAAACCAGATGTTCGTTTGGTTGTGCATTACCAAATTCCAGATAGTATAGAAAATTACTACCAGGAAGCTGGTAGAGCTGGCAGAGATGGTCAAGAATCTAATGCTGTATTACTTTTAAATAAAGAAGATGAAACTCAAGTAAAACAACAGTTTTTAAGTGTTTTACCAGACATTACATTTTTAAAACTGTTATACAATAAGTTAAATAATTATTTTCAGATTTCTTACGGAGAAGATCGACCAGAAAAGTTTCAACTAAACTTTAATGCATTTTGTAGCACCTATAAACTAAAGGGTATGCTAACTTATAATGCACTAAAAATATTAGATCAGCATTCTGTTATATCCTTAGAAGAGAATTACAACAAACAAGCAACTATTCAATTTACAGCTACAAAACCCACACTTAATCAGTATTTAAGTACCCATAAGAGTTTGGTTACTATTATACAAACATTGTTAAGGACGTATGGTGGTATTTTTGAATATGAAATAAAGATTAACACAGTATTACTTTCTAAAAAATTGAACATAGAAGAAAATACAATTACGTTAGCTTTAGAAAAATTACAAAAAGACGAAATTATAGCCTACACTGCACAAAACAGTGACTTAGAACTTACTTTTTTAGTGCCAAGAGAAGATGATTTAACTATAAATGCATTTTCTAAAAAGGTAAAAGAGTTACAACAGGTAAAGGTGAACAACATAGATGCAATGTTAACGTATATTAAAACTGATACTATTTGCAGAAATGTACAACTACTAGCCTATTTTGGAGAAAAAAAGAAACGATGTGGTAAATGTGATGTTTGTTTAAAACAGGGACCACCAACAAATAATTTAATCTTAGAACTAGTTGCCGCAGAAATTATTACAAAGTTAAATTTTGCGAACCTAAGCTCTAGAGAACTCATACAAGCACTACCTTATAAAGAAGAAGTCGTTTTAAACACCTTACAGTCTTTATTAGAAGACAGTAAAATAGCAATTAATACACAAAACCAATATACAATACAATAATATGAGCAATTTACGCATTGTTTTTATGGGAACACCAGATTTTGCTGTTACCATTTTAGATAGTTTAGTACAAAACAAGTATACAGTAGTTGGTGTTATAACCGCTCCAGACAAACCTGCTGGACGTGGTAGAAAAATACACACTTCTGCAGTAAAGCAATATGCAGAAAAAAATAACCTTACCATACTACAACCAACAAACTTAAAGGACCCTAGCTTTATTAAGGAACTAGAAGACCTACAAGCAAACCTACAAATTGTTGTCGCTTTTAGAATGCTACCTAAAGTTGTTTGGCAAATGCCTAAGTATGGTACATTTAATTTACACGCATCTTTATTACCACAGTACCGTGGGGCCGCGCCAATTAACTGGGCTATTATAAATGGAGAAACAGAAACAGGGGTTACTACATTTTTTATTGATGATAAAATTGATACAGGTGAAACCATACTACACAAAAAAACAAACATTACTACAACAGAAAACGCAGGTGTATTGCACGACAGGTTAATGAACCTTGGTGCAGAACTAGTGATAGAAACATTAGAACAGATTGAAAATGGCAGTGTAAACACCAAAAAACAAGAAGATCACAGCGATTTAAAGTTAGCCTACAAGATACATAAGGACACTTGTAAAATAGATTGGACAGCAAACGCCACAAAAACCTACAATTTAATAAGAGGTTTAAGTCCATACCCAGCAGCTTGGACTACCTTATATAATGATGATGGTAGCACCCCACTAAAAGTATACACAACAGAATTAGAAGAAATAGAACACAACCTAACTCCTGGTAAATTAGTTTTTGATAAGAAAACAATTAAAGTTGCAGTTCCAAATGGCTACATTAATTTGTTAGAAATACAGCTTTCTGGCAAGCGAAGAATGAAAACTAGCGATGTTTTAAACGGCTTACAATTAAAAGAAACTGCATATTTAGGCTAGCTAACACGTTTTTTGATCCAAAAATGCGTAGAAAAACCCCTACTTTATTAACAAACACTCCTAGTTATTAACAAAATGGCGTATTTCCCTGCAATTTACTTGCGTTAAAGTTAAATCCATATAAATTTGTTAGGAGAATATAAGTTATTAAACAACAATTAATTTAATTTAATTATGAACAAAACAGAATTAATCGATGCAATGGCAGCTGACGCTGGCATCACTAAAGCAGCAGCAAAGAAAGCATTAGAGTCTTTTTTAGGAAACGTTGAAGGATCACTTAAAAAAGGTGGTAGAGTTTCTTTAGTAGGTTTTGGATCTTGGTCTGTAACAAGAAGAGAAGCTAGAGACGGTAGAAACCCACAAACTGGTAAAACTATCAAAATAGCAGCTAAAAACGTTGTTAAATTTAAAGCTGGTACTGAGTTAAGCAACTCTGTAAACTAAGTAATAGTTTTTTAAGATATAAAAGCGCTTCTCTTGAGAAGCGCTTTTTTTATGGGGTTATTTTTTATTTCTCGTAAAATTTATTTACTTTAATTGAATAAACACGATTATATGCCAACTAACCACCCACAAAAAGGAAATCTTCTTGTTGCAGAACCGTCTTTAACAGGCGATGTTTCTTTTAACAGATCTATTGTATTATTAGCAGAGCATAACAAAGAAGGTTCTGTAGGCTTTATTCTTAATAAGCCATTAAAATATACCATTAATGATTTAGTAGAGGATATAAAAGCCTCTTTTAAAGTATATAATGGCGGACCAGTAGAACAAGACAATCTATACTTTATACACAAAGTACCACACCTTATAGAAGACAGTATAGAAATATCTAACGGTATTTTTTGGGGAGGTAATTTTCAAAAAATAGTAGGTTTAATAAATGACAATACCATTACCCATAAAGATATCCGCTTTTTCCTTGGTTATTCTGGTTGGGATTCTCTTCAGTTAGACTTTGAGTTAAGTTCTAAATCTTGGATTGTAACGCACAACATATACAAAAGTGCTATTTTAGAAAAATGTACCATTGATCTTTGGAAAGAAAAAATGGATGAGCTTGGTGGCGATTATTTACTATGGTCTAACGCTCCAGAAAACCCTGCATTAAACTAAGACAACCTAGCTAAAGCATTTAATTTACCTAATAAATCTTTAGCAACCTTATTATCAAATTCTTTTTTCCTGTACTTTGTAATAGACTGTATACCAGTAATTGCATTTGTTACAAAAAGTTCATCGGCCTTTTGCAATTCAAAAGGAGAAATAGATGCTTCTTCTAGTGTATAATTTTCTAGCTTCTCTAAACTTGCGATTAATTTTTTACGGGTAATACCATTTAAACATCCATCTTTTAAAGGAGGTGTTTTTATAACGGATCCTTTCACCAAGAATAAATTGCCATTTAAAGCCTCTACAACCTGTTTTGCATTGTTTAGCAGTAAACAGTTGTCGTAACCATTTTCGTTAGCGTAAATGCTTCCTAAGACGTTTATAATTCTATTATTAGACTTTAATGTAGCTAACAATCCCGTATTAACATAATGATCTTTAAAAAGCTCTACCTCATAAGCTCCTTCTTTATGTATATAAAAAGGGTTATCTAGTGCTTTAGTCTCAATTATATAACTAATATTATTTGTAACTGGTAAGTACAAACCGCCATTATCTCTATACACCGTAATACGTATGCGCACGGCACTATTTTGCATTTGACTAGCTTCTATGGTTTCTAGAATTTGTTCTTCTAGATATTCCATCGTAAAATTCATAGGTATCTCCATACGTAGAATACGCATAGATGCCATAAGGCGTAGGTAGTGATCTTCCCAAAAGTAAATTTTACCGTTTACAACACGTATACTTTCAAATAATGAATCGCCATAACGCAACCCTCTATTTTCTTCATTTAAAAATAATGCGTTGTTTTCTAGTAATTCTCCGTTAAAATTGATCATAAAAAAAGCCTTGAAAAAAATTCAAGGCCAAAGATATTGTTTATTTCATAATTTCTAGGCAGATCCTAGAACTTGTTTTAAACTAGAAATCTGGTTTGTCCATAATAATTTACCTTCTTCTACTTCATCTTCATCAGCAAAATCAGATATAAACAAAGAAACATCAGATGTTATGTCGTCTACTTTTATACGTAGTTCAAAATAACAGCTGTCATCTTCTTCTTCTTCCCAGGTAAAACGGATAAATTCGTCGCTTTTTTTCTTTAGTAAATTAGCAACTTCTTCAGATCCGTCCCAAATAAAGGTAAATTTCTCTCCTCTAGAATTCACGTTGTCTGCAAACCATTCTGATAATCCAGATGGTGTAGATATATATTGATAAAGCATTTGTGGTGATGATTGTATCACAAACTCTAGCTCATAGTTAATTTTATCACTCATTCTCGTAATGTTTAGAAAAGGCAATATATATATTTCTCTATGATAAAAAAACAAAAAATGATATAATATTTTTATGAAAATTTATTTTGATTATCAGGAAAAAGATATATATATTTGCAGCCGTTAAAAAAAACACCTGGCGAGGTAGCTCAGTTGGTTAGAGCGTCGGATTCATAACCCGGAGGTCACGAGTTCAACTCTCGTTCTCGCTACAAGTATAGTACGAAAAGTCAAGATTTATATCTTGACTTTTTTTGTTTAGGTACAACATAGGTACAACAAATTGATTTTTTTTACTCATCATAGTAGAACAATACAAATTACCTTAAAAGCTATTAATTGCTATAATAAGCATTCAAAACAAGACATCTTTGTGTCAATATTCTTATTTTAAAAAAAATAACCTCTTTATTTCTATATACATACTCTTTTTAAATTTATTTTTTTTTTAAAACTTCATGACTTACTGTGAATTGATTTCAAATTGTATTTTTACGTGAGCAATCACAAGAAGACACATCTTTATCAATAGAGGAGCGCAGTTGTGAATTGATTTCAAATTGTATTTTTACGTGAGCAATCACAAGGTATATTTTATCCTTATCGTACGCCATAATGTTGTGAATTGATTTCAAATTGTATTTTTACGTGAGCAATCACAAGGTCAATCCCAAAATATTGAGTAAAATCAATACTTTGGGATTCCTTTTTTAGATAAAAAATAACTATTGCAAGAAAAGCTTAAAGGCATTTTATTTTGATTTTTTTTATCCTAATTAAAATAATTGTAATTGTTGACTTGGTTTAGGTAAATCAACTTCTTTTATTCCATGAAACAATTCCATATTACCAAATTGCTTATCTGTAATTTCTAAAATACAAACTTTACCGTGTTTTGGTAAACTTAACTTCACTCTTTTAGTAAGTACTTTAGCATTTTCCCTACTAGGACAATGTCTTAAGTAAATAGAAAATTGAAACATAGTAAACCCATCGTCAATTAATTTTTTACGAAATTGACCTGCAACCTTTCTTTCTCTCTTGGTTTCTGTTGGTAAATCAAAAAACACTAAAATCCACATAATTCTATAAGCATTATATCTTTTTGATGACATTTTAATTAATCTAGTTCGGGGTACTTTATCTGTCTTAACTCTCCTGTAAAACATTTATACAAGCTAGCTGTTGTTGTAGAAACAGCAATAAATAGTGGTCTTACAACTCCATCAATAAATACATCTTGTGTTGCAATTGCTAAAATCGTTGCTTTAGCATCTTTATTTAGCTCATAGTTATTGTTATTAGCTATATAATTGTAAACTAGCTTATCTACAAAAGGTCTATAATATCATCTGCTAAACAATAGGGATTGTACTTATTTTTATGGAAAACACCTAGAACAGGCAATAGTCCGCTACTTACTAAAGCTCTAGCTACAATACTTCTTAAAACTGCATACCCAAAATTCAATAAATTATTAGGTTCTTCTCCGTAACGTTCTCTAGAAAAATTCTCAAATAAATGTTTCCAATAAAATTGAGCAGCAATACCTTCTCTATTAGAAGTATCTCCACTTTTTACATTTAATCTATATTCTGCCAATGGTTCTGATACTCTATTATTTAAATCTAAAAGAGCTTTTTGGTTTTCTAATTTTTGCTCAACTGTTTGTTTCCAAAGTTGTTTTTTTAAAGGTTCTGAAGCTGCTAATTGATGTTTAATTCTCTCAGAATATTCTGAATGACCATACAATGGTAACATCATACCGAAAGGCAAATGATGTTCATCGCAACTAATTATGGCAACATTATTGCCCTGTAGCTTTATCAATAATTGATTAGAAATTGTTATCTGATAATGATCTAGCATTAACAAAGCAATATCTTCAATTGACACAGTTCCTTTAATTTCTTTCGTTTCTGGCTCTTGGACAACTAATTGCTTTTGTTTCAGTTTTAAATAGGATGGATTACCAATATAGATAGTTCTTTTTATCATGATAGAATTTTTACATTACCAATTCTACTTAAATTTAATTTTAAACACCTTTCCTTTATCCTAATATTATCAATCGACAATTCAGACTTATTTAGACTACCAAACTCACCCGTTTTAGTTTTTGAATTATAGGTTTTAATTAATTTGGCTATATGATTATTAACAAAATGACATTCTGTACCAGTAGAACTAACCATCTTATAAACTCTAGAAACTTGTTTATTAGATAGATTATTAAAATCGACTAAAGATTTATTTTCTAATTCTTCATTTGTTGGAACATAGACCAAATCATTAGGAGAAAGAGTAAATAAAAAACCCCCTTTTATATTACTTGGCTGTATTGGTAATCGTTTTTCTTTTGGAAGTGATGCTGTTTGCTTTTGATGTGCTATAACCTCATTTAAAGGAATGGTTTCAAATACTCTTTTTTTCTTTTCTTCATCATAATAAATTGCAAAGAATAAATTTGTTCCCTTGGCAGCTTCTACAAACTTAGTTCCTTTAGCACCACTTTCTCCAATACTAAATTTACTACCTTCTTCATACAAACGTACTTTATAAATTGGATAATGATTTTTACCATTATTTAATACTTTTATATTTTTATTTAAAGCATCAACACCATCAGTATTAAAAGCTAAATCAAATCGCTCTTTTTGGTCATCCTCAATATAATTCTGTAAATGTCTTTCTAAAATAGTTATGATACCACCATCAGTAATAGATTCAAGTTGTTTTCTAGTAAACTTTTCATTTAAAGCTACTCTAGTAGCAGTTGCATTTTCAGACCATTCAAATACTTTTGTTTTAGTAATTTCTTTTCTTTCAATTAAAAGAGGTGATTCCTTTAAATATTTTCTAACTTTTTTTAAATCATTATCAAAAAGAGTTAATAAACTCTTTACTTTTCTTTTAATTGATTTATCAACAATTAAGTCAGGTTTATCTAAATAACTAGTAATATTACTAAACCCTTTTTTTATCTTTTTTATTTTAACAGCACCAGATACTGTTTCTTTATGCATTGGTTTTCTAATAGCCCAATTTGTTTTATTAGTTGAGTTTGTAGCGTCTTTTTGTTTTTTTAATATTTTTTTAAAAGTTCCATCGCTTTATGGTTCCCATTGCCAAGTTTTATTATTCGTTTTATTTATTATTCTTAAATTTTGCTTAAAACTGATAATTATCTTTTCTAAGTCTTCCTTAGCTTCTGTAGAGAAATTTGCCCAAGGAAGTTGAAAATGTTTTGTAAAATCTCCTTGTTTATTCTTTATTAACAAACTCTCTTTTAAACCGTAATTTTCTCTTTCAGAATTTAAAGAGCCTAAATAATTAGTATGCTTTTTTGTACAACAAGCTATTATTAAAGCATCTAACGCATGGTGTCTATGATCTATTCTTTTTTTACTGAATCCTCTTGAAATTTCATCTGGTACCTTTGTTCTAAAAGCATTAATTTTTGAATCCCATTCTCCAAAATCGTTAGAGCTTGTCAATTCATTTAATCTCATAAATCTAGGAGCAACAATTTCATTCCATTTATCATTTAAACCCCAATCTTGTTTTAATCTAGAAGTAATTGAGCCTGTAACTGGCACAAGACGTTTTGTTGTAGCTTCTTTTTCTCCTTCTTCTCTAACAATATTACTTAAAAGAGTTTTAACAACTTTACTGATATATCTACTATCATTTAATTGTCTATTTATAAACCCTTCAGGAATATCTTCTGATAATAAATTATTTAGTTTTGTTCTGTTTTTTTTAAAATATTGTTTACAATGTTTCTCGTATTTATCAATATTAAATAAAGTGACTGTATTTCCATCGCTTAAAGTAACAACCCTACCTCCTTCTCCTTTTAAAAACTCATAGGCTGTTTTATTATCTTTTATTGAGTTAGTCATTTAGTTTCCGTATCTTATAGCTTTAAAACATTGATATATGGATAATTTTGAAGGTCAAGATATACTAAACTT